>NZ_LR732370.1:1133999-1186640 GCF_902506395.1 Micrococcus sp. 116 | reverse complement strand
CTCCCACACCCCCGCCACGCCCTGGCCCGCCCTCGCACAGGCGCTGGCCGGGGCGGGGATCGCGGCCCACGTCCACGGCGCGGCCCCGGCCGACGGCGTCACGGGGGTCAGCCTCGACTCGCGTGTCGTGCGCCCGGGCGACCTCTACGTCGCCGTCCCGGGGGCGCGCGCCCACGGCGCGGCGTTCGCGGCCACGGCGCTGGAGGCCGGCGCCGTCGGCGTCCTGACGGACGCGGCGGGCCGCGCGCTCCTGGCGGAGCAGGGCCTGGCCGACGTCCCGGTGCTCGAGGTCGACGCCGTGCGCACCGCCGCCGGCACCGTGGCGGCCCGCGTCTACGGCGGCGGGGGCGACGCCGGCCCGCGCCTGCTCGGCGTGACCGGCACCAACGGCAAGACCACCACGAGCTTCCTCGCCGCCGCCCTGCTCGAGGCCCTGGGGCGCCGGTCGGGCATCGTGGGCACGATCCTGATCCGCGCGGGGGAGCGGGAGGTCCCCTCCACGCTCACCACGCCCGAGGCCACCCAGCTGCACGCCCTCATGGCGCTCATGCGCGAGGAGGAGGTGGACACCGCCGTCATGGAGGTCTCCTCCCACGCCGTGGCGTACCAGCGGATCGCCGGCCTGCGCTACGCGGTGGCCGGGTTCACCAACCTGACCCAGGACCACCTGGACATGCACGGCTCGATGCAGGAGTACTTCGCGGCCAAGGCCGGTCTGTTCGACCCCGCCCGCACCGACCACGCCGTCATCACGCTCGACGGCGGCGAGGGGCCCCGCTGGGGCGTCGCCATGGCCCGGGCCGCCGGCGCTCCCGTCACCACGCTCGCCCTCGGGCCGGCCGCGCCGACGCCGGGCGCCCTGGCCGAGCACGACCCGGGCCTCCGGGCGGACTGGGAGGTCGCCGAGCTCGCGCCGGACGGCCTCGGCCACCGCTTCACGCTGCGCCACGCGGCCACGGGCCGGGAGCTGCGGGCCTCCGTCGGTCTGCCGGGCCGCTTCAACGTGGCCAACGCGGCCCTGGCGGTCCTGCTCGTGCTGCACGCCGTGGGGGAGGAGCACCTGGACGCGCTCGCCGCCGTCCTGGACGTGCCCGCGGGCGAGGGCCCTCTGGCCGCCGCCGTCCCGGGACGGATGGAGGTCGTGGGCCGCGAGCCGGACGCCGTCGTCGACTTCGCGCACAACCCGGACGGCATGGTCCAGGCACTGCGCTCCCTCGCCGACGCCCGGGCGGCGGCCGGGACGCGCGGGCGCACCCTGATCGTGTTCGGCTCCGCCGGTGACCGTGACCGTGACAAGCGGCCCGTGATGGGCGCGATCGCGGCCCGGGCGGCGGATGTGGTGATCGTCACCGACGACACCCCCCACTCGGAGGACCCGGCCCCGATCCGTGCCCACATCCTCGCCGGCGCCCGCGCCGAGGCCGACCGCATCGCGCGGGAGGAGGGCCGCACGGTCGTGATCGAGGAGGTGGCCGACCGTGCCGCGGCCATCCGCCGCGCCGTGGAGCTGGCGGGGCCGCAGGACGGCATCCTCCTGGCCGGCCGCGGACACGAGACCACGATGGACTACGACGGCGAGCTCGTCCCGCTGGACGACCGGGTGGCCCTCCGCGAGGCCCTGGCCGCCCGTGTCGCGGCGGCCTCCGCCTCGGGCTCCGGCCCCGCCCGCGAGGGTAAGGTCATCGAGTCATGATCGCTCTCACCGCAGCCCAGATCGCCGAGGCCGTGTCCGGCACGCTCTCGGCCACCCTCGACCCCGCCACCGTGCTGGTGCACGTCACCCCCGACTCGCGGGAGGTCACCGCCGAGGGCACGCTCTACGTGGCGAAGCCGGGGGAGCGCGCCGACGGCCACGACTTCATCGACGCCGCGCTGGGCGCCGGCGCCGCCGCCGTGCTCGCCGAGCGCGCCACGCACGCCCCCGACGGCGCCGCGCACCCGGCGATCCTCGTGGAGGACGCCGTGCTCGCGATGGGCGCGCTCGCCCGGGAGGTCGTGCGCCGCGTCCGGGAGCACTCCCCGACCACCGTCATCGGCATCACCGGCTCGGCCGGCAAGACCACCACGAAGGACCTGCTCGCCGCCCTGCTGGCCACCCAGGGCCCCACCGTCGCACCGGTCGGCTCGTACAACGGCGAGGTCGGCGTGCCGCTCACGGTGTTCCGGGCGGAGCTGGACACGCGCTTCCTCGTGGTCGAGATGGGCGCGGACCACGTCGGCAACATCGCGTACCTCTGCGACCTCGTGCGCCCGGACATCGGCGTCGTGCTCATGGTGGGCACCGCCCACGCGGGCAGCTTCGGCGGCGTGGCGAACATCGCACGCACCAAGGGCGAGCTCGTGGAGGCCCTCGGCCCCGACGGCGTCGCCGTCCTCAACCTCGACGACGAGCGTGTCGCCGGCATGGCGGCGCGGACCGCCGCCCCGATCACCTGGTTCACCGCGGACGAGCGGGGCGTCGCCCGCGCGGCCGAGGACGTGTCCGCCGGCCGCGCGTCAGGCCTCGTCGCCGCACGGGACGTGCACGCCGACGACCAGGAGCGCCCCGTGTTCGACCTGCAGGTCGGGACGGAGGGGGCCGCCCTGCGGCACCCGGTCGCCTCCGGACTGACCGGCCTGCACCACGTGCACAACGTGCTGGCCGCCGCCGCGGCCGCCCACGCCGCCGGCATGGACCCGGCCGAGATCGCCCGTGGTCTCGACGGGCTCGGACCCGCCAGCCGCTTCCGAATGGAGCGCACCGACCGCGCGGACGGCGTCACGGTCATCAACGACGCGTACAACGCCAACCCCGAGTCCATGCGCGCCGCGCTCCGGACGCTGGCCACCCTCGGCCGCTCCAGCGGCCGCCGCACCTGGGCCGTCCTGGGGGAGATGCTCGAACTCGGCGATGCCCGCGTCCGTGAGCACACCCTCGTGGGCGAGTCCGTGGTGCGCCTGAACATCGCCCAGCTGCTGGTGGTGGGCGCCGGAGCCCGGCCGCTCTACATCGGCGCCCTCAACGAGGGCAGCTGGGGCGAAGAGGCGCACTTCGTCGACGACGCCGCGCAGGCCGAGGCGTTCCTCACCGAGCACCTGCGCCCCGGCGACCTTGTCCTCGTCAAGTCCTCCAACGGCGTCGGGCTCGCGGCCCTCGGCGAGCGCCTCGCCACGGCCGACGCCGTCGCCGCCCCCTCCGCCTCCCCGAAGGAGTCCCGACCGTGATCGGACTGCTCATCGGCGGCGTGCTCGGCCTGGTCCTCTCGGCCGCCGGCACCCCGCTGTTCATCCGGTTCCTCGTCAAGCGCGGGTACGGCCAGTTCGTCCGCGACGACGGCCCGACCACCCACAAGACCAAGCGCGGCACGCCCACGATGGGCGGCGCGGTCATCATCGGGTCCCTCGTGCTGGCGTACCTGATCACCCACGGGCTGCTCGCCCTGCTCGGCGTCGACTTCGGCGGGCCCACGGCCTCCGGCCTCATCCTGCTGCTGCTCACCGTGGGCATGGCCTTCGTCGGGTTCGTGGACGACTTCACGAAGATCACGAAGCAGCGCTCGCTCGGCCTGACGCCGCGCGGCAAGATCATCCTCCAGGCCCTGATCGGCACCGCCTTCGCCGTCCTCGCCCTGAACTTCCCGGACGAGCGGGGCCTGACCCCCGCCTCGACGGCGATCTCCTTCGCCCGGGACATCCCGTGGCTCGACCTGGCCTTCGCCGGACCTGCGATCGGCGTCATCCTGTTCGTGATCTGGTCGAACCTCATCACCACCGCCACCACGAACGCCGTGAACCTCACGGACGGCCTCGACGGGCTCGCCACGGGCGCCACCGCCATGATCACGGGCGCCTACGTCCTGATGTCGCTCTTCCAGGCGAGCCAGTCCTGTGCGCTCGAGGGCACCCGCGGCTGCTACGAGGTCCGCGACCCCATGGACCTCGCCCTGCTCGCGGCGATCCTCACGGGCAGCCTGCTGGGGTTCCTCTGGTGGAACACCTCCCCGGCCAAGATCTTCATGGGGGACACCGGCTCCCTGGGCCTGGGCGGCGCCCTGGCCGGCTTCGCGATCTTCACGCGCACCGAGATCCTGGTGGCCGTGCTGGCCGGCCTCATGGTCGCGATCACCCTCTCCGTCATCATCCAGGTGGGCTGGTTCAAGGTCTCCGGCGGCAAGCGCGTGTTCCTCATGGCGCCGCTGCAGCACCACTTCGAGCTCAAGGGCTGGGCCGAGGTGACCGTCGTGGTCCGCTTCTGGCTGCTGTCCCTGATGTGCGTCACCGTGGGGCTCGCGATCTTCTACGGCGACTGGCTCATCCGCCAGGGCGGCCTCGCGGGGGTGACCCCGTGACCGGCCCCGCGTCCGACGCCGCGCCCGCACCGGTGCGCCGGCCCCGCGCCGACACCGCCCGCACCGCCGACCTCACGTCCTGGGACGCCCCGGGGTGGGCCGGCCTGCGCGTCGTCGTCACGGGCCTGGGCGTCACCGGCTTCTCCGTGGCCGACACCCTGGCCGAGCTGGGCGCCGCCGTCGTGGTGGTGGACGGCGACGGCGGCCCGGAGAACCGGGCGCGCGCCGAGACCCTGCGGATCGTGGGGGTCCGCGAGGTCCTGCTCGACCGGGCGGCCACGCAGGCGCTGCCCGAGGTCGACGGCGCCGCCGCGGACCTCGTCGTGACCTCCCCGGGCTGGCGGCCGGACCAGCCGCTGCTGATGGCCGCCCACGCGGCGGGCCTGCCGATCTGGTCCGACGTCGAACTGGCCTGGCGGCTGCGCGAGCGCGCCGGGCGGAAGACCGCCGACTGGGTGTGCCTGACGGGCACGAACGGCAAGACGACCACCGTGACGATGGTCGAGGCCATCCTGCGGGCGGACGGCCGTCGGGCGGTGGCCTGCGGCAACGTCGGCACCCCCGTGCTCGACGCGATCCGCGACCCGGAGGGTTTCGACGTGCTCGCCCTCGAGCTCTCCAGCTTCCAGCTGCACTGGACGCACGGCCTGGCCCCGGCCTCGTCCGCGGTGCTGAACCTCGCCGAGGACCACGTGGACTGGCACGGCTCGATGGACGAGTACGCCGCCGCCAAGGGCAAGGTGTATGCGAACACGCGGGTGGCCTGCGTGTTCAACGAGCAGGACCCGCTGACCCGCACCCTCGTGGAACGCGCGGACGTCCAGGAGGGCTGCCGCGCGATCGGCTTCACCACGGACACCCCGGGCCTGTCCGACATCGGCGTCGTGGACGGGATCCTCGTGGACCGTGCGTTCCTGGACAACCGGCGTCACGAGGCGATCGCCCTGGCCGAGCGCGCCGACCTGGGCCCGGTGGCGCCGCGCCACACCATGGCCAACGCGGCCGCCGCGGCGGCGCTGACCCGGGCCGTCGGGGTGAGCCCCGCGGCCGTGGCCGAGGGCCTGCGCGCCTACGACCGCGGCGAGCACCGCATCCAGCTCGTGGCCACCTCCCGCGACGTCATGTGGGTCAACGACTCCAAGGCGACGAACCCGCACGCCGCGGACGCGTCGCTGGCGGCGTTCAGCTCCGTGGTGTGGCTGGCCGGCGGCCTACCCAAGGGCGTGACCTATCACGAGCTGGTGGCCGCGCACGCCGACCGGCTCCGCGCGGTGGTGCTCCTGGGCAGGGACACCTCGGCCCTGCGCGCGGCCCTGGCCGCGCACGCCCCCGAGGTCCCCGTCCACGCCCCCCTCACCGCGGCCGACGGCACCGGCCCCGCCGACGGTGCGGCCGTGATGGCCGAGGCGGTGCGCGTGGCCGACGGCCTGGCCCGCCCCGGCGACACCGTGCTCATGGCGCCCGCCGCGGCGTCGATGGACCAGTTCCGCTCCTACGCGGCCCGCGGCGAGGCGTTCATCGAGGCCGTCGCCGGGCTGATGCGCGAGCACGGCTGGGACGTGCACGACGACGCCGCGCCCGACGCCGACTGACCCGCCGCCCACCCGACCGTCTCGCTTCCCCCGTGAGGAGGGCCATGTCCCCGATCGAGCTCCGCCCGGTGCGCTCCGGCGCGGACGACGACGCCCCCGAGCATCGGGAACGGCTCCTGCGCCGGATGTGGCGGGTCCTCGAGGGTCGCCGCGCCCTCGACCTGTCGGTCCTGCTCATCAGCGGCTGCACCGCCCTGCTCACGGTGCTGGGCCTCGTGATGGTGCTCTCCTCGTCCTCCGTCGAGGCGATCGGCACCGGCGGCGGCTCGTACGCCCTGTTCCTGCGCCAGACCGCCTGGGCGGTGGCGGGCGTGGCGGCCCTGCTCGTGTTCTCGCGCCTGCCGGTGCGCGTCCTCAAGGCGATGGCCTGGCCGGCGTTCGGCGTGGCCGTGATCCTGCTCGCGCTGGTCGCGTTCTCCCCGCTCGGCGTCACCGTGGGCGGCAATCGCAACTGGCTGGGCATCGGGGGGTTCCGGATGCAGCCCTCCGAGGCCGCCAAGCTCGCCCTGGCCCTGTGGGCGGCGGCGGTCCTGGAGCGCAAGCACCGCCTCGTCACCCAGGTGCGGCACGCGCTGATCCCGGTGCTGCCCGGCGGCCTGCTGCTGCTGGGCCTGGTGATGGCGGGCAGCGACCTCGGGACCGCGATCATCCTCGCGATCGTGCTGGCCACGGTGCTGTACGTGGCCGGCACCCACTGGGGGGTCTTCCTCACCTTCCTGGCGCTGAGCGTGCTGGGCATCCTGGCCCTGACCCTCCTCGCCCCGCACCGCATGGTCCGGGTGCAGGCCTGGATGGGGGACTGCTCCGACGCCACCGACCCCTGCTTCCAGCCGGCGCACGGGATGTACGCCCTGGCCTCCGGCGGCTGGTGGGGCGCGGGCCTCGGCCAGTCCCGCCAGAAGTGGAGCTACATCCCGGAGGCCGAGAACGACTTCATCTTCACCATCCTCGGCGAGGAGCTCGGACTCGTGGGCACGCTGGTGGTGCTGCTGGCCTACCTCGGCCTGGCGATCGGCATCTACCGCGTCGCCGCCGGGACCACGTCCACGTTCATCCGCCTCTCGACGTGGGGGATCCTGGCCTGGCTGGTGGGTCAGGCGGCCGTCAACATCGCGATGGTCTCCGGGATCATCCCCGTGGTGGGCGTCCCGCTGCCCTTCATCTCCTATGGTGGTTCCGCGCTCACCCTGTCCTTGAGCGCGGTCGGCATCGTGCTGGCCTTCGCCCGGCACGAGCGCCGCCGTGCCGTCCAGCCGGACGCCCGCCCGCAGGCGGACGAGCCGGACACCGACCCCCTCCCCGTGATCCCACCCCCGCCCTCCAGGAGCCCCGATGACGCAGACCTCTCATCCCTCCGGACCCCTGCGGGTGGTGCTGGCCGGCGGCGGCACCGCCGGCCACATCTCCCCGATGCTCGCGATCGCCCGCGCCCTGGAGGGCGACGGCGGCGGTCCCGTCGAGTGCACCATGGTCGGCACCGCCTCCGGCATGGAGACGCGTCTCGTCCCCGAGGCGGGCTACGAGCTCGACCTGATCGACCGGGTCCCGATGCCGCGCCGCCCGTCGATGGACGTCGTCCGCTTCCCGGCCCGCATGCGCGCCGCGGTCGCGACGGCGGCCCGGATCCTGCGGGACCGGCGCGCCGACGTCGTCGTGGGTGTGGGCGGCTACGTCGCGACCCCCGTGTACCTCGCGGCGTTCCGGGCCGGTGTGCCCGTGGTGGTCCACGAGGCCAACGCCCGCCCCGGCCTGGCCAACCGCATCGGCGCCCTGCGGGCCGCGCACGTCGGCACCGCCCTGCCGGACACCCGCCTCCGCGGCGCCCGCTGGGTGGGCATGCCGATGCGCCCCGAGATCTCCGGCCTGGACCGGGCGGCCGCCCGCCGTGCCGCCCGTGAGGCCCTCGGCCTCGACCCGGACCGGACCACCGTCGTGGTGACCGGCGGCAGCTCGGGTGCGCTGGCCGTGAACCGCACCGTGCGCGCCGCGCTGGGCGACCTCCTGGACGCCGGTCTGCAGGTATTCCACCTGACCGGTCGGGACAAGGCCCTCACCGAGGACGACGGCAGCCTGCTGGTCCGGGACGGCTACGTCCAGCGGGAGTACCTGGCGGGCATGGAGCAGGCCTACGCCGCCGCCGACCTGATCGTCGCCCGCTCGGGCGCCGGCACGGTCTGCGAGGTGTCCGCGGTCGGCCTGCCCGCCGTCTACGTCCCCCTGCCCATCGGCAACGGCGAGCAGGCGCTCAACGCCCGCCCCGTGGTGGAGGCGGAGGGCGCGCTGCTCGTCCGCGACGACGCCTTCGGGCGCGCGTGGGTGCAGCGTCAGCTGATCCCGCTGGCGACCGACCCTGAGCGTCTCGCGCGCATGGGGGAGGCGGCCGCCCGCTTCGGCGTCCGGGACGCGGACGTCACCATGGCCGGCCTCGTGCGCTCGGCCGCCCAGGAAGGAGCCCGGCGATGAGCCGAGACGAGAGCACCCGTCCCGCGGCCGAGGGCCGCTTCGCCGACCTGGGCCGCGTCCACCTGCTGGGGATCGGCGGCGTCGGCGTGTCGGGGGTCGCCCGCATCCTCCAGGAGCAGGGCGTCGCGGTGTCCGGCTCCGACGCGAAGGACCTGCCCGTGATGCGCGAGCTCGCCGCGGGCGGCGCCCGGATCACGGTCGGCTACGACGCCGCGCACCTCGGCCGGGACGTCACCACGGTGATCGCCTCCTCGATCGCCGGGCCGGGCAACCCGGAGCACGACGCCGCCGTGGCGCGCGGACTGCGCGTGCTGCACCGTTCCGAGGGCCTCGCCCTGGCCATGCGCGGCCACCGGGTGCTGGCCGTCGCCGGCACGCACGGGAAGACCACCACGTCCTCCATGGCCGCCATGGCCTTCTCCGACGCCGGCTGGGACCCCACGTTCGCGGTCGGCGCCGCCGTCGCCGGGCTCGGCACCAACGCCCGGGCGGGCCAGGGCGAGTGGTTCATCGCGGAGGCCGACGAGTCCGACGGCACCCTGGTGAACTACCCGAGCACGGTCGGGATCGTCACGACCGTGGAGGCCGACCACCTGGACCACTACGGGACCGAGGAGGCGGTGCACCAGGTCTTCCGGGACTTCGCGGGCGGGCTGCCGGCCGCCGCCCAGGGCGGGGTCCTCGTGGCCTGCCTCGACGACGCCGGCGCGGCGGACCTGGCCGCGTGGGCACGGGAGCACGCGGCCGCCGACGTCGTGACCTACGGCTCGGCGCCCCGTGACGGCGTGGCGCCGGACCTGCTGGTCACCGACCTCGCGGTGGAGCCGGGCGAGACCGGAGTGGGCCAGCGCGCCACGTTCCGGATGGCGGACGGCCCGGAGCGCACCCTGCACCTGCAGGTGCCCGGCCGCCACAACGCGCTGAACGCCGCCGCCGTGGTCCTGGCCGCCGTCCGGGCGGGCATGGCCTTCGAGGCCGCCGTGCGGGGCGTGGAGGCCTTCCGGGGCACGGCCCGCCGCTTCGAGTTCCGCGGCGCCGCGCGCGGCGTGCGGGTCTTCGACGACTACGCGCACCATCCCACGGAGGTGGCCGCCGCGGTCTCCGCCGGCCGTGCCGTGGCCGGCGACGCCCGCGTGCACGTCCTGTTCCAGCCCCACCTGTTCTCCCGCACCCGGGACTTCGCCGCCGAGTTCGCCGCCGCCCTCTCCGGGGCGGACGCGGTGCGCGTGCTGCCCGTGTACGCGGCTCGGGAGGAGCCGATGCACGGCGTCGACTCGTCCCTCATCGCGTCCCGCCTCACCACGGGCGCCGCCGAGGACCGTGTCGTCGCCGAGGACCGCGCCGAGGCGGTGCGCTCGCTCGCGGCGGGCGCCACGGCCGGCGACGTCGTCCTGACGATGGGCGCGGGGGACGTGACCGCCCTGGGCCCGGACCTGCTGGCCGAGCTCGGCCGGGACGCGGCGCCCGGCGTCGCCCACCCGTGAGGCTCGGCCGCGGGACGCCGCCGGTCGCTCCGGCCGGGGCCGACGCCTCCACCGTGGTCCGATTCCCGGGCCGCACCGCGCGCCGGCGCCGCGCCACGCGCTGGGGTGTGGCGGCCGCGGTGCTCGCGGTGCTGACCGTCCTGGGCTGGGTCGTGTTCTTCTCGCCCGTGCTCGCGGTGGACCGCGTCGAGGTCACCGGCACCCGCCATGTCTCCGCCACCGACGTCCAGGAGCGCCTGGAGCCCGTGTACGGCGTGCCGCTGTCCCGCGTCGGCGCCGGCCGTGTGGGCGAGCTGGTCGGTGGTCTGCCCGGAGTGGCCGAGGTCCAGACCGTGCCCCGCCTGCCCACCGGCCTGGAGGTCGCGGTCCGGGAGCACGAGGCGCGGGCCCGGCGGGACGGCGACGACGGCGTGCAGCTGCTGCTCGCGGACGGCACCGTCCTGACGGGAGTGCCGGAGGAACGGCTCGAGGGCGAGGACCTCCCCGCGTTCTCGGAGGAGCTGCCGCAGCGGGCGCAGGAGGAGCGCGCCGAGGTGGCCGAGGTGCTGGCCGCCCTGCCGGAGTCCGTAGCGGATCGTGTCGAGACGGCCGACTCCCGGGGCCCGGGCCAGGTCCGTCTGGCGCTTGAGGGCGGGGTGACCCTGGTCTGGGGCGACGCGCAGGACGCCGGTCTCAAGGGGTCCGTGGCCGAGGCGTTCCTGGCGGACGAGCGGCACGGATCCGCGGCGGGCGGCGTCGCCGAGATCGACGTCTCCGTGCCCACGCGGCCGATCACGCGCTGAACCGGGGCCACAGGAGTCTCCAGTAGAACGTGAAGGTGAAGGTCGGGGCGCGGGACCTCGTGCGAGTCGGGGGGTCCTCACCGCGGCTGCTGGTCCTTCGAGTCTCACGTGAAAGTTGATGTTGAGGCCGTCTTTTCCGCGTGGAAACGCCGTTTTCTTTTGCACGTGACGCGGGCCTCCCAGTACGGTGGACCCGAACGCGCGCGAGGCTCGCTTCACGCTGTGCTTGAAGGTGTCCACCCCGGGTGGCCGCCGATCACCGGGGCGATGTGCCTCGCGCTGACCTCTCGAGATCTCGAACAAAGGGAACCAACACCGTGGCTGCACCCCAGAACTACCTGGCCGTCATCAAGGTCGTCGGCATCGGCGGCGGCGGCGTGAACGCCGTGAACCGCATGATCGAGGTGGGGCTCCGCGGCGTGGAGTTCATCGCCATCAACACGGACGCCCAGGCGCTGCTGATGTCGGACGCGGACGTGAAGCTGGACGTGGGCCGCGAGCTCACCCGTGGACTCGGCGCGGGCGCGAACCCCGAGGTCGGCCGCCAGGCCGCCGAGGACCACGCGGAGGAGATCGAGGAGGTCCTGCGGGGCGCGGACATGGTGTTCGTGACCGCGGGCGAGGGCGGCGGCACCGGCACCGGCGGAGCGCCCGTCGTGGCCCGCATCGCGCGCTCGCTCGGCGCCCTGACCATCGGCGTCGTGACCCGTCCGTTCACGTTCGAGGGCCGCCGTCGCGCCGGCTCCGCCGAGGCGGGCATCGACGCCCTGCGGGACGAGGTCGACACCCTCATCGTGATCCCGAACGACCGCCTGCTGTCCATCTCGGACCGCAACGTCTCGGTCATGGACGCCTTCCGTCAGGCGGACCAGGTGCTCCTCTCCGGCGTCCAGGGCATCACCGACCTGATCACCACCCCGGGCCTGATCAACCTCGACTTCGCGGACGTGAAGTCCGTGATGCAGGGCGCGGGCTCCGCGCTCATGGGCATCGGCCACGCGCAGGGCGAGGACCGCGCCGTCAAGGCGGCCGAGCTGGCGATCGCCTCGCCGCTGCTCGAGGCCTCCATCGACGGCGCGTACGGCGTGCTGCTCTCCATCCAGGGCGGCTCCGACCTCGGCCTCTTCGAGATCAACGAGGCCGCGCGCCTGGTCCAGGAGGTCGCCCACCCGGAGGCCAACATCATCTTCGGCGCGGTCATCGACGACGCCCTCGGCGACGAGGTGCGCGTGACCGTGATCGCCGCGGGCTTCGACAAGGTGGACGTCACCTCCGCCCCGGCCGCCCCGCAGGCCGCGCAGCAGCAGGCGGCCCCGCAGCGGGCCGCGGCCCCCGCGCAGCCACAGCCGCCCCCGCGCAGCCACAGCCCGTCCCCGCCCAGCCTCAGCCCGCCGCCCCGGCCCAGCCGCAGCAGGCCGAGCGCCCCGCCGTGCGCGGCACCGTGCCGCTGGCCCCGCAGGAGCAGCAGCCGCGCCGCCAGCAGGACCTGCCCACCGTGGTGGAGCCGGACCTCGGCGCCGGGTCCTCGGACCTGGACGTCCCGGACTTCCTCAAGTGACGGCCGCGGAGGGGCCGGCCGGGACCACACGGGTCCCCGCCGGCCCCTTCGTGCACCGCGAGACCGTCCGCACCGCGACGGGCGCCGTGCACGTCGCCTGGACCTCCGTGGCCGCCGGCAACCTCGCGCTGCACGTGGTCCCGCCGGACGAGGCCGAGGGGCTCGCCCGCGTCAGCGCCGCCCGCCGCGCCCTGGAGCGCGTGATGGGGGTCCCCGAGGGCGCCACGCTCTATCTGGACCAGGTGCACTCGGCCGACGTCGTGTGGGCGGACGGGCCCGGGCGCGGCGGTGCCCCGGCCCCCGTGGCCGACGCCGCCGTGAGCCGCGACGGGTCCCGGCCGCTGGCCGTCATGGTGGCCGACTGCCTCCCCGTGGTCCTCGTCGACGAGACGACCGGCGCGACCGCCGTGGCCCACGCCGGGCGACGCGGGCTGCTGGACGGCGTCCTGGAGGCGACCGTCGATCGGCTGCTCTCCCTGCGTCCGGAGGCCGACCGGACCGGTCCCGGCCTGCGCGCCTGGATCGGCCCCGGCGTGTGCGGCCGCTGCTACGAGGTGCCCGCGGCCATGCGCGACGACGCCGCCGCCCGCCTCCCGGCGACCGCCGCCACCACGTCCTGGGGCACCCCCGCCCTCGACCTGCCCGCCGGCGCCGCGGAGGTCCTCCGTGCCCGCGGGGTGGCCACCGCGACGATCGACGTGTGCACGCGGGAGGACGAGCGCCTGTTCTCACACCGTCGGGCGCCCGGTGAGGGCCGGTTCGCCGGCCTCGTCTGGCGCGCCGACCCCGACGCCACCACCCCGAGAGGAGACGCATGACCGCCCCCGCCACCGCCGGGCCGACCCCGACGGACCCCCGCGCCCGGGAGATCGCCGACGCGCTCGCCGCGGTGCACTCCCGCATCGCCGACGCCGCGCGGGACGCCGGGCGCGAGGCGGAGCCCGCGCTCGTCGTCGTGACCAAGACCCACCCCGCCGAGGACGTCGTGCGCCTCGCCGCGCTCGGCGTGACCGACGTGGGGGAGAACCGCGACCAGGAGGCCCGGCCCAAGGCCGAGGCCGTCGCCGCGGCCCTGGGGGCGGACGCCCCGCGCTGGCACTTCGTGGGCCAGCTGCAGACCAACAAGGCCAAGTACGTGGTGCGCTACGCGTCCGTGGTGGAGTCGGTGGACCGACCCGAACTGGCCGAGGCGCTCTCGCGGGCGCTCGTGCTGCGGCGCGAGCGCGAGCCCGAGGCCGCGATCCCCGACCTGGAGTGCCTCGTGCAGGTGGATGTCGACGACCGCGCCGACGAGGACCGTCCCGAGGGGATCGGCCCGCGCGGCGGCGCCCGCCCCGAGGACGTCCCCGCCCTCGCGGCCGTCGTCGCCGGCCTGCCGGGCCTGCGGCTGGGCGGGCTGATGTGCGTGGCACCGCGCGGCCTGGACCCGGAGCACGCGTTCCGCAGCCTCGCCGCTCTCGGCGCGCGCGTGCGGCAGACGCATCCGGAGGCCACCGCCCTGTCCATGGGGATGAGCGCGGACCTCGAGGCGGCCGTGCGCGCCGGGGCGACACAGGTGCGCATCGGCTCCGACGTTCTGGGGGCCCGGGACGCGGTGGGCTAACGTTGACCCCGCGCGTCCCGGCGGGACGCGACAGGACCGTGCGGACGCACGCGCACCGACGACGAACGACGGCGGCCCCCGGGGCCGGAGGACGTGGTGAAGGAAGACTCATGGCTGGTGCCCTGAAGAAGACGATGATCTACCTCGGCCTGGCCGACGGCGACGAGTACGACGAGCAGCCCCGTGCCACCGAGCGGGAGACCGCGCCCCGACACGAGGTCGTCGAGGCGCGCCGCCCCGCGGAGCCGAACACCGACCCCCACATGGAGGCCGTCCGCCCCGCTGCGGTCCGCGATCCCGAGCCGGCCGATCGGCCGGAGCCCGTGACCCCGTCCGGCTCCACCGCGGCCGATCCCGTCGAACCCCGGCGTCCGGCGCGTCCCGAGCCGGCCGACCCGGGCTACCGGGCCCCGGTGACCCCCATCAAGCGAGCCGCAGCGTCGTCTGCCGAAGGAGCCTCCGTGCACACCCTGTCCACCGTCCACCCCCGCTCCTACAACGACGCGAAGGCGATCGGCGAGGCCTTCCGCTCCGGCGTCCCCGTGATCATGAACGTGACCGACCTCGGTGAGAACGAGGCCAAGCGCCTCGTGGACTTCGCGGCCGGCCTCGTCTTCGGCCTGCACGGCTCGATCTCCCGCATCACCAGCAAGGTGTTCCTGCTGACCCCGGCCACCGTGGACGTCGTCGGCGCCGAGCAGGGCGAGTCCGGCGCGGCCGACTCCCCGTTCGACGGCGACTGAGGCGCCCATGCAGCTGCTCCTCGCCCTCGCCTACCTCGCCCTGACGGTGGTGCTCGCGGCGCTGACCGTGCGGATCGTCCTGGACGTCACGCAGTCGTTCGCCCGCCACTGGCGCCCCACCGGGGCGGCCCTCGTGCTGGCCAGCGGCGTGTACGGGGCCACCGACCCGTTGCTGCGCCCCGTGCGTCGTGCCGTGCCGCCGGTGAACCTGGGCGGCATCGGCCTGGACGTGGCCTTCCTCATCGTGTTCCTCGGCGTCGTCCTGCTGCGGGTCCTGGTGCTGAGCCTGGCCGGCGTGGCCTGACCCGCGGCCCGGGGCGGCTGTCGGCCCCGGTGGTAGTCTTCGCGGCAGGATCGGCGCCGCCCCTCACCGGCGCGCCGACCGCCGACGCGCCGGGCCGCCCGGCCGTCCCCGAGCACCGAGCAGAGAGCGAGACGGTTCCATGGCGCTGTCCTGGGAAGACGTGGTCAACAAGCAGTTCCAGCCCACGAAGTTCCGCGAGGGCTACGACCAGACCGAGGTGGATGACTTCCTCGACGAGATCGTGGCGGAGTTCAAGCGCCTGATCGCCCTCAACGAGCAGCTCGAGTCCGAGAACGCGGAGCTGCGCGCCGGCGGCGCCGCCCCGGCCGCCGGCCCCGCTGCGGACACCCCGGAGGCCGCCGCGACCCCGGCCTCCGCCGAGGAGTCGGCCCCGGCCGCCGCCCCCGAGTCCGCCGACGCGGCCGCGACCTCCGCCGCCGGCGTCCTGGCCATGGCCCAGCGGCTGCACGACGAGCACGTCGCCGCGGGCGAGCAGCGCAGCACCGAGCTCGTCGCCGAGGCCGAGGCCACCGCGGCCCGGCTCGTCAGCGACGCCGAGGAGCAGAAGGCCCGCACCCTCGAAGCCCTGGCCGAGGAGAAGGCCGGCCTGGAGGGCGAGGTCGAACAGCTGCGCAGCTTCGAGACCGACTACCGCAGCCGCCTCACCTCCTACATCGAGGGCCAGCTGCGCGAGATCCGCGCCCAGAAGCGCGTCGAGCCCCCCACGCCCACGGCGTGAGCCGAGCCGTCGACGCCGCGCCGGCCCCGCGATCCCCTCGCGCGGGCCGGCGAGCCGTGCTCACCGCCCTCATCGTGGCGGTGCTGGCCTACGCCCTCGACCAGCTGACCAAGTACGCGGTCGAGAGCACGATGCAGCTGGGGGACTCCGTCGCGGTGATCCCCGGGGTGCTGCGCTGGCACTACATCCTGAACCCGGGCGCGGCCTTCTCCATCGGCGAGGACCACACCTGGGTGTTCACCATCATCCAAGCCGTGGTGGCGGTCGCCGCCCTCGTCGGGATCGCCCGCGTGCGCTCGACGCCGTGGGCCCTGGCGCTGGGCGGGCTCGCCGGCGGCGTGCTCGGCAACCTCACGGACCGGCTGTTCCGGCCCCCGGCGTTCGGGCGCGGCCACGTGGTCGACATGATCTCCGTGCCGCACTTCGCGATCTTCAACGTGGCGGACTCGTTCATCGTCTGCTCCGTCATCGGCGTCGCCCTGCTCGTGATGACCGGCCGCCGCCTGGACGGCACACGGGAGGCGTGAGGACATGGGCATGAGACCGGGACTGACCGAGCGGCTCGAGGTCACCGAGGCCGAGGCGGGCCGGAGGGTCGACGCGGTGCTCGCCGACGCGTTCGGCGTCTCCCGCTCGCTGCTGGCGGACTGGTTCTCCCGGGGCCTGGTGCGGGCCGAGTCGCGCTCCGGCCGCCGGGACCGTGTCCTGGCCAAGTCCGCGAAGGCCGTGGCGGGGGAGACCCTCGCCGTCGACGTCCCCGACGACCCCGACCCCCTGGAAGTGAGGGCAGAGCGCGTGGACGCGCTGAGCATCCTGTACGAGGACGAGGACCTGGTGGCCGTGGACAAGCCCACCGGCGTGGCCGCGCACCCCTCGCCGGGCTGGGTCGGGCCCACCGTGGTGGGCGCCCTGGCCGCCCTCGGCTACGACATCACCACCTCGGGCGCCCCTGAGCGCCAGGGGATCGTGCACCGGCTCGACGTCGGCACCACCGGGGTCATGGTCGTGGCCAAGACCGAGCGCGCCTACACGGCCATGAAGGACCAGTTCCGCGAGCGCGTGCCGGAGAAGGTCTACCACGCCGTGGTCCAGGGCATCCCGGACCCGCTGAGCGGCACCGTGGACGCGCCCATCGGGCGGCATCCCGGCCACCACTGGAAGTTCGCGGTGCTCGAGGACGGCCGGCCGTCCGTGACCCACTACGAGACGCTCGAGGTGTTCGGCCGGGCCACCCTGCTCGAGGTCCACCTGGAGACCGGGCGCACCCACCAGATCCGCGTGCACACCTCGGCGCTGCGCCACCCGTGCGTCGGCGACCTCACGTACGGGGCGGATCCGCGCCTGGCGGCCGAGCTCGGGCTGACCCGCCAGTGGCTGCACGCCCACCGCCTGGCGTTCCCGCACCCGGTCACGGGGGAGCCGGTGACGATCACCTCCCCGTATCCGGACGACCTCGCCCACGCCCTGGCGGCGCTGCGCGGCGACGAGGACTGAGCCTGCACCGTCGATGTGACCCCCGTCCCGGTCCGGCCCCGCCGCCCGGGCACCACGAGTAGGCTGGTGCGGCCCTGCCGTCCTCCCCGTCGAAAGGCCCACCCCGCATGACCGTGTCCGCCGACGCCCGCCCCGACGCCGTGAAGGACGGCGGCTTCGTCCACCTGCACACGCACACCGAGTACTCCATGCTCGACGGCGCCGCGAAGCTGGACGACCTGTTCGCCGAGGCCCAGCGGCTGGGCATGGACTCGCTGGCCATCACGGACCACGGCTACCTCTTCGGCGCCTACGACTTCTGGTCCAAGGCGAAGGCGGCGGGCGTCAAGCCGATCATCGGGCTCGAGGCCTACGTGGCCCCCGGGCAGCAGCACCGCACGGATAAGGAGAAGACCCGCTGGGGCGAGCCCCACCAGCGGGGGGACGACGTGTCCGGCGGCGGTGCGTACACGCACATGACGCTGCTGAGCGAGACCACCGAGGGGATGCACAACCTGTTCCGGATGGGCTCGATCGCCTCGCTGGACTCGGTGTACGCCAAGTGGCCGCGGCTGGACCGGGAGCTGCTGAGCCAGTACTCGAAGGGCCTGATCGCCACCACGGGCTGCCCCTCCGGCGAGGTGCAGACGCGCCTGCGCCTGGGCCAGTACCGGGAGGCGATGCAGGCGGCCTCGGACTTCCGGGACATCTTCGGCAAGGACAACTACTACTGCGAGATCATGCACCACGGCCTCGACATCGAGCGCCGGGTGATGACGGACCTGCGCCGGCTCGCCAAGGACCTGGGCCTGCCGTTCGTGGCCACGAACGACCTGCACTACACCCACGAGCACGACGCCAAGGCGCACGAGGCGCTGCTGGCCCTGCAGTCGGGCTCGAAGCTCAACGAGCCCAGCTACGACCAGGGCGGCTCCCGCTTCGCGTTCTCCGGCACCGAGTACTACCTGAAGTCCCCGCGGCAGATGCGCGAGCTCTTCGCGGAGCTGCCCGAGGCCTGCGACAACACGCTGCTCATCGCCGAGCGGTGCGAGGTCGAGTTCGACACGAAGGCCAACTACATGCCGGTCTTCCCCACGCCGGAGGGCGAGGACGAGACCAGCTGGCTCATCAAGGAGGTCGCCTCCGGTCTGGCCTACCGCTACCCGGACGGCGTGCCGGACCACGTGCGCAAGCAGGCGGACTACGAGCTGGACGTCATCATCTCGATGGGCTTCCCCGGGTACTTCCTCGTCGTGGCCGACTTCATCAACTGGGCCAAGGAGAACGGCATCCGGGTGGGCCCGGGCCGTGGCTCGGGCGCCGGATCGATGGTGGCGTACGCGCTGCGCATCACGGACCTGGACCCGCTCAAGCACGGGCTGATCTTCGAGCGGTTCCTCAACCCGGACCGCGTGTCCATGCCCGACTTCGACGTCGACTTCGACGACCGCCGTCGCTCCGAGGTGATCGACTACGTCACCCGCAAGTACGGCGACGAGCGCGTCACCATGATCGTCACGTACGGCACCATCAAGACCAAGCAGGCCCTGAAGGACTCGGCCCGCGTGATGGACCAGCCGTTCTCGATGGGCGAGTCCCTCACCAAGGCGCTGCCGCCGGCGGTGATGGCCAAGGACATCCCGCTCAAGGACATCGAGGACCCCGCGGCCCCGCGCTACGGGGAGGCCGCGCCCTTCCGCGAGCTGATCGCCACGGACCCGGTGGCGAAGGAGGTCTTCGAGACCGCCAAGGGTCTCGAGGGTCTGAAGCGGCAGTGGGGCGTGCACGCGGCCGGCGTGATCATGTCCTCGGTGCCGGTGATCGACGTCATCCCGATCATGCGTCGTCTCCAGGACGGCCAGGTCATCACCCAGTTCGACTACCCGATGGCGGAGTCCCTGGGCCTGATCAAGATGGACTTCCTGGGGCTGCGCAACCTCACGATCATCTCGGACGCGCTCGAGAACGTGAAGGCGAACCAGGGCGTGGACCTGGACCTGGAGACCCTCGACGTGGACGACCCGGCGGCCTACGAGCTGCTGGCCCGCGGCGACACCCTCGGCGTGTTCCAGCTCGACGGCGGGCCCATGCGCTCGCTGCTGAAGATGATGCGCCCGGACAACTTCGAGGACATCTCGGCGACCATCGCCCTGTACCGCCCCGGCCCCATGGGCGCGAACTCGCACACCAACTACGCGCTGCGCAAGAACGGGCAGCAGGAGATCACCCCGATCCACCCGGAGCTGGAGGAGCCGCTGCGGGAGATCCTGGACACCACCTACGGCCTGATCGTGTATCAGGAGCAGGTCATGGCGATCGCCCAGAAGGTGGCGGGCTACTCGCTCGGCCAGGCCGACATCCTGCGCCGTGCGATGGGCAAGAAGAAGAAGTCGGAGCTGGACAAGCAGTACGAGGCGTTCCACCAGGGGATGCTGGACCGCGGCTACTCGGAGGCCGCGGTGAAGGCCCTGTGGGACATCCTGCTGCCCTTCTCGGACTACGCGTTCAACAAGGCGCACTCGGCCGCCTACGGCCTGGTCTCCTACTGGACGGCCTACCTCAAGGCGCACTACCCGGCGGAGTACATGGCGGCGCTGCTCACCTCGGTGGGCGACGACAAGGACAAGCTGGCCATGTACCTCAACGAGTGCCGCCACATGGGCATCACGGTGCTGCCCCCGGACGTGAACGAGTCCCACCTGACCTTCACCCCCGTCGGCCGGGACATCCGCTTCGGCATGGGCGCCGTCCGCAACGTGGGCCCCAACGTGGTCAAGGGCATGGTCCAGGGGCGCGAGGACGGGGGTTCGTACACGGGCTTCGGCGACTTTCTGGCGAAGGCGCCGCTCGTGGTGTGCAACAAGCGCACCATCGAGTCCATGATCAAGGCCGGCGCCTTCGACTCCCTCGGCTACGCCCGCCGCGCCCTGCTGGCCGTGCACGAGGAGGCCGTGGACGCCACCGTGGCGCAGAAGCGCAAGGAGGACCACGGCGAGTTCACCTTCGACCTGTTCGCGCTCGGCGGCGGCGACGAGGACGACTCCGACGCCGCGGACGGCGTCGCCGTCCCGGACCTGCCGGAGTGGGCGAAGAAGGAGAAGCTCGCGTTCGAGCGCGAGATGCTGGGCCTGTACGTGTCCGACCATCCGCTGCAGGGCCTCGACGGCGTCCTGGCCCAGCACGCCGACGTCCAGATCACCCGCGTGCTCGACGACGACGGGCCCGCCGACGGCGCGATCGTCACCATCGCGGGCCTGATCACCACGCTCGAGCGCCGCATCGCCAAGTCCTCGGGCAACGCGTACGCGCGCTGCGAGATCGAGGACCTCGGCGGCTCGATGGACGTCATGTTCTTCGGCCAGGTGTATGCGCCCATCGCGATGATGCTGGCCGAGGACCTCGTCGTCGCCGTCAAGGGCAGGGTGCAGCGCCGGGACGACGGGTCGGTGTCCCTGTCGGCGATGGAGCTGACCATCCCGGAGCTCTCGGACGGCCCCGGCGGCCCCGTGCGGATCACGCTGCCCGCGTTCAAGGCCACGGAGCAGGTCATGGGCCAGCTGGCGGACGTGCTGCGCACCCACGAGGGCTCCTCGGAGGTGCGGCTGTCCCTGGTGGGCCAGCGTGCCACGCAGGAGTTCCAGCTGGGCCCGCAGTTCCGGGTGAGCCCGAACCCGGCGCTGTTCGGGGACCTCAAGATCCTGCTGGGTCCGGCCTGCCTCGGCTGAGCGGACGTAGCATGGGAGTGCCCCGCCCAGGAGGAGAGAGCTGATGCACTGCCCGTTCTGCCGTCATGAGGACTCGCGCGTGGTGGATTCACGCTCCCTCGACGACGGCTCCGCCATCCGTCGGCGTCGGCAGTGTCAGGCCTGCGGGAAGCGGTTCACCACCATGGAGACCACCGCCCTGACCGTCGTCAAGCGCTCCGGGGTGGCGGAGCCGTTCGACCGCTCCAAGGTGATCAACGGCGTCCGGAAGGCGTGCCAGGGGCGGCCGGTGACGAGCGACGACCTGGCCATGCTCGCCCAGGAGGTCGAGGAGACGGTCCGTGCCACGGGCAACGCCGAGGTGGACGCCCACGACGTCGGCCTGGCCATCCTCGATCCGCTGCGCCGTCTCGACCAGGTGGCCTTCCTGCGCTTCGCCTCCGTCTACCGGGACTTCGAGTCCCTCGACGACTTCGAGGAGGCCATCGCGGAGCTCCGGGCCGGTGACGGGGACGACCGCGGCCGTCCCGCCGTGCAGCCGCGGCTGTTCACCCGCTGACCCGGGCCGATGCGACGGCGCCGCCGGGATCGACGGTGCAGTGGTGCGCACGGCCTCCAGGCGCTACAGTGATCCCCGGGCCGACCTCAGTCGGCCCGGCAAGACCGCCGAGGGCGGTTCCGGAGGGGAAGCCGGAACCGCCCTCGGTGTCTGCGCCCTCAGTTGCCGTCGGCGAGCGAGCCGTGCGCGGCCAGGGCGGCGCCCACGATGCCCGCGTTGTTCTGCAGCTGGGCCGGGACGATCGGGGTGCGCAGGCGCAGCAGCGGCAGGTAGTCGTCCGGCCGCTTGGAGATGCCGCCGCCGACGATGAACAGGTCGGGCGAGAAGATCCGCTCCACGTGGGAGAAGAAGCGCTGCAGTCGCTCGGCGTACTCGGCCCAGCTGAGCTGATCGCGCTCCCGGGCCTTCGCGGAGGCCCGCGACTCGGCCATCACGCCGTCGAGCTCCAGGGAGCCGACCTCGAAGTTCGGGACGAGCACGCCGTCGTGGATCATCGCGCCGCCGATGCCGGTGCCGAGGGTGATCACGTGCACCAGGCCGCGCACGCCCCGCCCGGCCCCGTAGCGGGCCTCCGCGAGGCCGGCCGCGTCGGCGTCGTTGACCACGGTCACGGGGCGGCGCAGGTGCTCCTCGAACGTGCCGCGCAGGTCCGTGCCGATCCACGAGTGGTCGATGTTGTTCGCGGACAGGCACACCCCGTCCTTGACGATCGAGGGGAAGCACACGCCCAGCGGGGCGGAGGGCTGCGGCGCCTTCTCGCGCCCGTCGAGCTCGGCGGTGATGGCCGCCAGGGTCGCCGCCACGGGCTCGGGCATGGCCGGCTGCGGCGTGGGGATGCGGAAGCGGTCCCCGCGCAGGGTGCCCGCCTTCGGCCCCGACCCGAGGCGGACCAGGCCGCCCTTCATGCCGGTCCCGCCGACGTCGATGCCGATCGTCGTGGGGTATTTGGAGGAGCGCTGGGCGGTGCTGGTGTGCGTCGTCACGGCCCCCAGCTTAGTGCCGGGTCACGGCAGCGTGAGAATCTCCGCGCCGTCGTCCGTGACCACGATCGTGTGCTCGAACTGCGCGGTGCGGCGGCGGTCGCGAGTCACCACGGTCCAGCCGTCGTCCCACTGGTCCCACTCGATCGTGCCGAGGGTGAGCATCGGCTCGATGGTGAACACCATGCCGGGCACGAGCAGCCGGTCGTGGGCCGGGGCGGCGTCGTAGTGGGGGATCACGAGGCCGGAGTGGAAGTCCACGCCCACGCCGTGGCCGATGAAGTCGCGCACCACGCCGTAGCCGAAGCGCTTGGCGTAGGACTCGATGGCGCGGCCGATCACGTTGACCTGACGGCCGGGCTTCACGGCGCGGATGCCGCGGCGCAGGGCCTCCTCGGTGCGCTCGACGAGCAGCCGGGACTCCTCGTCCACGTCGCCGACCAGGTAGGTGCGGTTGTGGTCCCCGTGGACGCCGTCCAGGTACGCGGTGATGTCCAGGTTGACGATGTCCCCGTCCTCCAGGACGGTGCCGTCCGGGATGCCGTGGCAGATGACCTCGTTGATCGAGGTGCAGATGGACCGCGGGAAGCCGCGGTAGCCCAGGCAGGACGGGTAGGCGCCGCGCTCCACGAGGAAGGCGTGCGCGATCCGGTCCAGCTCGTCCGTGGTGACGCCCGGGCGGATGTGGGCGGCGGTGTGCTCCATGGCCTGCGCGGCCAGGCGGCCGGCGGCGCGGATCCGCTCGACGCCGGCGGCGTCGTAGACGTCCGAGGCGTTGCCCTCGTCCGGGGTGGCCTTGCCGACGTACTCGGGGCGCGGGATCGCGGCCGGCACGGGCGGGGCCCGTTGTGGCTGGACGGGGCGGCGGGGTTCTGACGCTGGGACATGTCCTCCAGCCTATCGGCCCGGCTACTGTGGCCCCCATGACCGAGACGAGCGAGTTCTGGTACAACGTCAACACGCATCAGGTGGAGGTGGGCGCCCAGTCGGACTGGTCCCAGCTGCTGGGCCCGTTCGGCACCCGTGAGGAGGCCCAGGCCGCGATGGACCGCGTGCGGGCGAACAACGAGGCCGCCGACGCCGAGGACGAGCGCGACGACGACTGGGACAGCCGCCCCGTCGACGACGCCTCCTGACCACGGCGCCGAACGACACCGGGCCCCCGTCCCTCAGGACGGGGGCCCGGTCGTCTCACGGGGCGGGTTCAGCCCTCGAAGCCGTGCTCCGGGGCCGGGAACGCGCCGTCGAGCACGTCCGCGCGATAGGCCCGGACCGCGTCGCCCACGACCTCGTGCAGGCGGGCGTACTGACGGACGAACCGGGGCACCCGTTCCTCGCGCAGGCCGAGCATGTCCTGCCACACGAGCACCTGGCCCGTGGTGCCCGGGCCCGCGCCGATGCCCACGGTGGGCACCCGCAGCGCGGCGTCGACGGCGGCGGCGACGTCCGAGGGGACCATCTCCATCAGCACGGCGAACGCCCCTGCGGCCTCGAGGGCCCGGGCCGACGCCGTCATCCGCTCGGCCGCCCCCGCGCCGCGGCCCTGCACCCGGTAGCCGCCGAGCACGTGCTCGGACTGGGGGGTGAAGCCGATGTGGGCCATGACCGCGACGCCGGCGGCCGTCATCGCGGCCACGTGCTCGGCGAAGCGCTCGTCGCCCTCCACCTTGACGGCGTGCGCGCCGGACTCCTTCACGAGGCGCACGGCCGACTCGACGGCCTGCCGCGGGGAGGCCTCGTACGAGCCGAAGGGCAGGTCCGCGACCACGAGGGCACGCTCGGCACCGCGTACCACGGCCTGGGTGAACAGGATCATCTGGTCCAGGGTGACCGGCAGGGTGGTGGGATGGCCCAGCACGGTGTTGCCCACCGAGTCGCCCACGAGCAGCACCTCGACGCCGGCCTCGTCGAACAGGGCCGCCGTCATCGCGTCGTAGGTGGTGAGCATCGCGAAGCGCCGGCCCTCGTCCTTGGCCCGCTGCAGGTGGACCGTCCGGTACCGGGACGGGGCGGGCGGCCCGTAGGGGGCGGTGTCGTCAGGCTGCCGGGGGGACTGGGGAGCAGACATGGGCCGGAGTCTACGCGGCGCGTCTAGAGTGGCGGCATGGATCGACAGCAGGACTACGTGCTCCGCACCATCGAGGACCGGGACGTCAGGTTCGTCAGGCTCTGGTTCACGGACGTGATCGGTACGCTGAAGTCGGTGGCCCTGTCTCCGGCCGAGGTGGAGAACGCCTTCACGGAGGGCCTGGGCTTCGACGGCTCCTCGATCGACGGATACACCCGCATCTCGGAGTCGGACATGCTGCTGCAGCCCGATCCCTCGACCTTCCAGATCCTGCCCTGGCGCGGCGACCAGGGACAGAGCTCCCGGATGTTCTGCGACGTGCTCACCCCGGACGGCCGCCCCGCCCCCGCCGACCCGCGGCACGTGCTGCGCCGCGTGCTGGACCGGGCCGCGGACCAGGGCTTCACGTGCTTCACCCACCCGGAGATCGAGTTCTACCTCCTGCAGTCGGACCAGCCCGGCCCGGACGGGGAGCCGGTGCCCGTGGACCGCGCGGGCTACTTCGACAACGTGCCCGGCTCCGACGCGGCCGACTTCCGCCGCGACGCCGTCAGCCTCCTCGAGGGCATGGGCATCTCCGTCGAGTTCAGCCACCACGAGAACGGCCCCGGCCAGATCGAGATCGACCTGCGCGCGGCGGACGCGCTCACGACGGCGGACAACGTGATGACGTTCCGGACCGTCGTCAAGGAGGTCGCCGCCGCCCAGGGCACGTACGCCACGTTCATGCCCAAGCCGTTCTCCGAGCACCCCGGCTCGGGCATGCACACCCACATCTCCCTCTTCGAGGGCGACTCCAACGCCTTCTACGACCCCGCGGACGAGTTCCGGCTCTCCGTGACGGGCCGCCGGTTCATCGCGGGCCTGCTGCGCCACTCCGTGGAGATCAGCGCCGTCACCCACCAGTTCGTGAACTCCTACAAGCGCCTGTGGGGCGGCGGCGAGGCGCCCTCGTACGTCTCCTGGGGCCACAACAACCGTTCCGCGCTCGTGCGCGTGCCCCTGTACAAGCCGGACAAGGCCGGCTCCGCCCGCATCGAGTACCGCGGCATCGACGCCTCGGCCAACCCGTACCTGGCCTACGCGCTGCTGCTGGCCGCCGGCCTGAAGGGCATCGAGGAGGGCTACGAGCTGCCCGAGTCCGCCGCCGAGGACGTCAGCGCGCTCACCACCCACGAGCGGCGCGTGCTCGGCCACGTCCCCCTGCCCGGCACCCTGCACGACGCCCTGCGCGCCGCCGAGGAGTCCGAGTTCGTGGCGTCCGTGCTGGGCGAGCACGTCTTCGACGCCCTGCTGCGCAACAAGCGCCAGGAGTGGGACGACTACCGGGTGGAGGTCACGCCGTACGAGCTGCGGCGCTACCTCTCCGGCCTCTGAGGCGCCGGCCGTGTCCGCCCTGCCCGACGCGGCGACCGCCGACGCCCCGGACCGCCGCACCCTCGCGCACGCCGGCGTCGCCGACGCCGGCCGCGTGCAGACGCTGCTCACCTCGCCCGAGTTCGAGGGCGTGGACGTGCGTCCCCTCGTCGAGCTCCTCGGCCACGCCGCCGATCCCGACCGGGCCCTGCTGCTGTGGGTGCGCCTGGCCGAGCGCGAGCCCCGCGTCCACCACGCCCTCCGGGACCCCGAGACGACGGCCCGCCTGCTGCGGCTGCTCGGCGCCTCCGAGGCCCTCGGCGAGTTCCTCATCCGCCGTCCCGAGCACCTGGACCTCGTCCTCGACCCGGACGCGGCCGCCGCCACCGCGCCCGCCCTCGCCCAGCCCGACCCGACCGCCGGCGAGCCCTGGGGTGATGCGTCCGCCGCCCTGCGCCGCCTGCTCCTGGACTCGGTGGGCGCCGACCCGGACGCCGACCGCCCCCTCGCGGCCGTCACCGGCAAGGACGCCGCCGTCGCCCTGCGCCGCGCCTACCGCCGCCAGCTGGCCGCGATCGCCCTGCGCGACCTCGACTCCGCCGAGCCCACGGCGGCCATGCCCTCGGTGGGCCGCTGGCTCGCGGACCTGGCCGGCGCCGCCGTGGACGCGGCGCTCGCCGTCTCACGGGCCGTCCTCACCGAGCGGGAGGGCCCCGTGGTGGACCGCCTGGACCTCGCCGTGATCGGCATGGGCAAGTGCGGCGCCGGCGAGCTCAACTACGTCTCGGACGTGGACGTCGTGTTCGCCCACGCCGTCCGCGAGGCCGCGGACGGCGCGGACCCCGACGCCCAGGTCCCGGACGGGCCGCGCGCCGCCGCGCTCGCGGCCGAGCTGGCCGCGGGCATCGGCCGCGTGATCCAGGGTGCGGCCCCCGAGCCGGGACTGTGGGAAGTCGACGCCAACCTGCGTCCCGAGGGCAAGGACGGCGCCCTGAGCCGCACCGTGGAGTCCCACGCCGAGTACTACCGCCGCTGGGCCCACGGCTGGGAGTTCCAGGCCCTGCTCAAGGCCCGCCCGATCGCGGGCTCGCCACAGCTCGGCGAGCGCTACATCGCGGAAATCTGGCCCCGGGTGTGGGAGTCCTCCGCGCGCGACGGGTTCGTCGAGTCCGTCCGGGCCATGCGCGCCCGGGTCCTGGACACCCTCGCCCCCGCGGAGCGCGAGCGGGAGATCAAGCTCGGGCCCGGCGGTCTGCGCGACGTCGAGTTCACGGCCCAGCTGCTCCAGCTCGTGCACGGCCGTGCGGACGAGTCGCTGCGGGTGCGCGGCACGCTCGACGCGGTGCGGGCGCTGCACGCCGCCTCCTACGTCACCACGCGAGACGCGCGGGCGTTCGACGAGCACTACCGGTGGCTGCGCACCCTCGAGCACCGCATCCAGCTCGTGCACCTGCGGCGCACCCACCTGATGCCGGTCAAGGAGGAGGCCCGCCGCGTCGTCGCCCGGTCGATGCGCGGCGCCGCCGACCGGGGCCCCGCCACCGGCGAGGACCTCCAGGCCGAGTTCACGCGCGTGCGCCGCGCCGTGCGCGGTCTCCACGAGACCGTGTTCTACCGGCCGCTGCTGTCGACGACGGCCGCCCTGTCCGCCGAGGACGTGCGGCTGTCCGCGGAGGCCGTCCGCGACCGCCTGGCGGCGCTGGGCTACCGCGACCCGCAGGGCGCCCTGCGGCACATCGAGGCCCTCACGCAGGGCGTCTCGCGCCGGGCCGCGGTCCAGCGGCAGCTGCTGCCGGCCATGCTCGGGTGGTTCGCGCGGGGCGCCGACCCCGACGGCGGCCTGCTCGCCTTCCGCCGGCTCTCCGAGTCGCTGGGCGGCACGGCCTGGTATCTGCGGATGCTCCGCGACTCCTCGGACGCCGCCCGGCGGCTGTGCCTGGTCCTGTCCGGCTCCCGGTTCGTGGGGGACCTGCTCGAGCACTCGCCCGAGGCCGTGGCCTGGGTGGGGGACGACCGGGAGCTCGACCCCCGGGGCGCCATACAGCTCTGGCGCCAGGTCGACGCGCGGCTCGACCGCCGCGTGGCCGCGCAGGAGGCCCCGGCCGCCGTCCGCCACGTGCGGCAGGTGCGCCGCAGCGAGACCCTGCGCGTGGCCCTGGCGGACATCTCGGGGCTGCTGGACCTCGAGGCCGTCACCGGGGCCCTGTCGGACATCGACCAGATCACCGTCGTCGGCGCCCTGCGCGTGGCCTCGCGCGCCGTCGTCGGGGACGCCGACCCGCTCACCGACGTGCTCGTGGTGGCCATGGGCCGCCAGGGCGGCCGGGAGATCACCTACGGCTCGGACCTCGACGCCCTGTTCGTGCACCGGCCACGCCCCGGCGTCGACGAGGGGCGGGCGCGCGAGCAGGCCGAGGAGGTCGTGCGGACGCTGATGTCCCTGCTGCACCGCCCCGCGACCCCGCCGCTGCCCGGCGAGCGGCCGCTCGAGGTGGACGCCGACCTGCGCCCCGAGGGGCGCCAGGGGCCGCTCGTGCGCACCCTGGACTCGTACCGGGAGTACTACGGGCGCTGGGCGGAGGTGTGGGAGCGTCAGGCGCTGCTGCGCGCCCGGCCCCTGGCCGGCGACGACGACCTCGCCACCGACTTCCGGCGGTGGGCCGACGGGGTCCGCTACGCCGGGGACCTGACCACCGCGGACGCGCGGGAGATCCGGCGCATCAAGGCCCGTGTGGAGGCCGAGCGCCTGCCCCGCGGCGCGGACCCCTCCCGGCACGTCAAGCTCGGCCGCGGCGGGCTCTCGGACGTGGAGTGGCTGGTGCAGTCCCTGCAGCTGCGCCACGCGGGAGAGGTCGAGGACCTGCGGGTCACCGGCACGCTGCCGGCCCTGCGGGCGATCGCCCGGCACGGGCTGCTGCCCGAGGCCGAGGTCGCCGTGCTGGAGGAGGCGTGGCTGCTGGCCACCCGGATCCGCGCCGCCCTGCTGCTGTGGACGGGCAAGGTCTCGGACGTGCTGCCCACGAACATGCGCGACCTCGAGGCCGTGGCCCGCCTCAGCGGGGTGGGCACGGCCGGCGGGGAGCTCGAGGAGCGCTACCTGCGGGTGACCCGCCTGGCCCGTCAGGTGTTCGAGACCCGGTTCTACGGGCTCTGAACGACGCCGGCCCGCCACCTCGACGGGGTGGCGGGCCGGCCGTGCTCCGGTGTCGCGAGCGCCGGCTCAGGCGCGCACGACGTGCTCCCCGAGCAGCTCCAGGGTGCGGCGCCGCACGGCGGGGTCCTGCGCGGCCGTGGTCACGATCAGCTCGTCCGCCTGGACCCGCGCCGCGAAGTCGTGCAGCCACGCCGCCGTCGTCGGGCCGGTGCCCACGGCCGTGCACTCGAGCATCCCGAGCACCTGCTGACCGGCGGGGGAGTGCAGCAGCATCTCGACCTCGTCGTCGGTGAGGGTGCGGCCCCGGCCGAGCATCATCCGGATGCGCGCCCGCTGCGCGGCCTGCCACTCCCGCTCGGCCACCTCCTCGGTGTCCGCGGCGATCACGTTGGCCGCCGCGATGAAGTGCGGCTCCGCGAGGGCCTCGGAGGGCTCGAAGTGCTCCCGGTACAGGCGCGCCGCATGCTCGAGCATCTGCGGTGCGAAGTGGCTCGCGAACGCGTAGCCCAGGCCGAGCTGCGCGGCCAGCTGGGCGCCGAACGCCGAGGAGCCGAGGATGTACAGCGGCACGTTGGTGCCCTTGCCGGGGTAGGCGTCGATGCCGGGGATCAGGCTCTGGCCGGTGAGGTAGCCCTGCAGCTCGAGCACGTCCTGCGGGAAGCGCTCGGCCGCCGACGGATCCCGGCGCAGCGCCTGCAGCGTCCGCTGGTCGGTGCCGGGGGCGCGACCCAGGCCCAGGTCGATGCGGCCGGGGTGCAGCTCGGCCAGGGTGCCGAACTGCTCGGCGATCACCAGCGGCGAGTGGTTGGGCAGCATGACGCCGCCGGAGCCGAGGCGGATCGAGTCGGTGTGCGCGGCCACGTGCGCGATGAGTACGGCCGTGGCGGAGGAGGCGATGGAGGGCATGTTGTGGTGCTCCGCGTACCAGACGCGCCGGAAGCCGGCGGCCTCGGCGACGCGGGCCTGCTCCACGGATTCGGCGAAGGCTTCGCCCATCGGGGCGCCGTCGCGGACGAGGGCGAGGTCCAGCAGGGACAGCGGCAGGGGGGTGGGGGCGGTGTGCTCGGTCATGGTGCTCCTGGTCTGCGGGCCGCCCGGCCGGGCGGAGGTCTCCACAGATCCAGCGCCCACCGGCCCCGGACTATTCCGCGGCCGGGCACGACGACGGCCGCCCGCCTCCGGCGTGGGAGACGAACGGCCGTCGTCGGGGCCGCGGCGGGCGGATCAGACCGAGTAGTACAGCTCGAACTCGTAGGGGTTCGGGCGCAGGGCCAGCGGGGCGATCTCCATCTCGCGCTTGTACGCGATCCAGGTCTCGATCAGCTCTTCGGTGAACACGTCGCCGGCCAGGAGGAACTCGTGGTCCTCCTCGAGGGCGTTCAGGGCCTCGTCCAGGGTGGCGGGTGCCTTCTGGATGTCGGCGGCCTCCTCCGCCGGCAGCTCGTAGAGGTCCTTGTCGATCGGCTCGGCCGGCTCGATGCGGTTGCGGATGCCGTCCAGGCCGGCCATCAGCTGCGCGGCGAACGCGAGGTACGGGTTGCCCGAGGCGTCCGGGGCGCGGAACTCGATGCGCTTGGCCTTCGGGTTGGAGCCGGTGATCGGGATGCGGATGCCCGCCGAGCGGTTGCCCTGCGAGTAAACCATGTTCACGGGGGCCTCGAAGCCCGGCACCAGGCGGCGGTAGGAGTTCACCGTGGGGTTGGTGAAGGCCAGGACCGCGGAGGCGTGCTTCAGCAGGCCGCCGATGTACCAGCGGGCGGTGTCCGAGAGGTTCGCGTAGCCCTTCTCGTCGAAGAACAGCGGCTCGCCGCCGTTCCACAGGGACTGGTGGCAGTGCATGCCGGAGCCGTTGTCGCCGAAGACGGGCTTGGGCATGAAGGTCGCGGACTTGCCGAACATGTTGGCGACGTTCTTGACGACGTACTTGAACTTCTGCAGGTCGTCCGCCGAGTGGGTCAGCGTGTTGAAGCGGTAGTTGATCTCGGCCTGGCCGGGCGCGCCCACCTCGTGGTGCGAGCGCTCCACGGTGAGCCCGACCTCGGCGAGGACGGCGCAGATCTCGTCGCGCAGGTCGGCCTGCTTGTCCGTGGGGGAGACGGGGAAGTAGCCGCCCTTGAGGCCGGTCTTGTGGCTCAGGTTGCCGCCCTCGTCCTCGCGGGAGGCGTTCCACCAGGCCTCGTCCGAGTCCACGGCGTAGAACGAGCCGCGGGGGGAGGACTCGTAGCGGACGTCCTCGAAGATGAAGAACTCGGCCTCGGGGGCGAAGAACGCCGTGTCGGCGATGCCGGAGGAGCTCAGGTAGGCCTCCGCGCGCTGGGCCACGCCGCGCGGGTCGCGCAGGTAGGGCTCGCCGGTGCGGGGGTTCACGATGGAGAAGTTCATCGTGAGGGTCTTGCGGACCCGGAAGGGGTCCACGAAGGCCGTCGCGACGTCCGGGATGAGCTGCATGTCGGACTCGGCGATGCCGGCGAAGCCCCGGATGGAGGAGCCGTCGAAGAGCTGGCCGGTGACGAAGAAGTCTTCGTCGACACTCGAGGCGGGCACGTTGAAGTGGTGCTGCAGCCCGGGGAGGTCGGTGAAGCGGACGTCGACGAACTCGACCCCCTCTTCCCTGATGTACGTGAGGACTTCCTGGGGGGAGGTGAACATGGTTCGCTCCTGGCCTTCCTGTGTGTGGCGGCGACGCCTGCGACGGCGGACGCCTCTATACTACGCGCCCGGCGTGGCCCCGCCAGACCGGCGCGCGTGCCGTGGTCGCGCACTACGCTGGTGGGGTGGCACGCAGAGCACCCGACCCCCAGGACCGCACCGAGACGACCGGCCGAGCGGAGCCGCTGATCACGCGCCGCGATCTGGCCGGCTGGGTGGACGGTCCCGGCGGGGGGCGCGCCGGCGGCCGCTGGCCGGGGGACCTGCTCGGCCTGCCGGAGCGCGGTCCGGCCTCCATGGCGACGGCGGCCCGCCGCATGGGCGCCCTCGTCCTCGACTGGTTCATCGCCCTGGGCATCTCGTGGCTGGCCTTCGACGGCGACGCGATCGCCACCCTCCTCGTGTTCGCCGCGATGCACGTGATCGGTCTCACCCTGCTGGCCACCACGGTGGGCAAGGCCGTGTGCCGCATCCAGGTCGTCCGCGTCGGCGGCCGCCCGGCCGGCCTGCTCCGGATCCTGCTGCGCACGGCCCTGCTGTGCCTCGTGCTGCCGGCCGTCGTCGTCGGGCCGGACGGGCGCGGCATGCACGACAAGCTCGCGGACACCGTCGAGATCCGCATGTGACCGTCCCGCCCGCACACGACAGGGGCGCCCCGCCGTGCGTCGGCGGGGCGCCCCTGTCGTCTGCGGGCGGTTCAGCGGCCGCGCATCGCGCGGCGGCTCGGGCGCACCTTGTTCGGGTCGACGCCCTTGGGGATGGGCAGCCGGTTGGTGTTGAGCGCGGTCAGACGCTTGTCCACGGCCTGGACCTCCTGCGCCGTGAGGGCCTTCTTCATGCCCTTGAGCGTGCCGGGCAGCTCGTGCAGCGGGACCTGGCCCTGGCCGTTGCCGGACTCCACCACGGTGACGGGCACGCCGGGCAGGAAGCGGCGCATGGCCTTCTCCTCCTTGACCACCAGCGCGGCGACGCGGGGGGAGGGGCCCTCCGTCACCAGCACGACGCCCGGCCGGCCCACGGCGCGGTAGACGAGGTCCTGGGTCTTCGGGTTCACGGCGGCCGGCTGCTCGGACACGATCCAGCCGCGGCCCAGCGTGGAGAGCGCGGCGCCGGCGGCGCCGGGGCGGCCCTCGAGCTGGGCGAACCCGGCGCGGCGCGCCTTCCGGTTCAGGATGACGACGGCGGCGAGCACACCGAACGGGATCGCGATGAGCAGCCACGTGATCCAGTTGTCCAGGAGGAAGCCGATGACGAGGCCGACGACCAGGGCGCCCAGGAAGGCCAGCAGCATCCACAGTCCGACCTTGGGGTCGTGCGCCTTGGTCATGGCGTAGGCCTGCTTGAGCTGGGAGATCACGCCCGGGCCCTTCGTGGCGCGCTTGTCCCGGCGCTGGGCCTTCGCCTGCTCCTTCTCGCGGAGGCGACGCTCGCGCTGCATGGCCTTGACCTCCTTGAGCGTGGCGGAGGTGGAGCCGGAGGAGGACGCGGGGGGCTGGCTGTTCTTCGTCATGACGGGGTCCAGTCTAGTCGGGCGGCTCAGGACATCTGGGCGACGACGGCGGAGGCCTCCTGGCGGGCGGTCTTCTCCCCGGCCAGGTGCGCCAGGTTCTCCGGCAGGGTCCGGCCGAGGCGCTGCATGGCCTGCGCGTAGAGCTTGCCCGCGCGGTACGACGAGCGCACCAGCGGGCCCGCCATGACGCCCTGGAAGCCGATCTCCTCGGCGCGCTGGGACCACTGGACGAACTCCTGCGGCTTCACCCAGCGGTCGATGGGGTGGTGCAGCTTCGAGGGCCGCACGTACTGCGTGATGGTGATGATGTCGCAGCCGGCCTCGTGCAGGTCCACCAGGGCCTGGTCGATCTCGTGGTCCTCCTCGCCCATGCCCAGGATGAGGTTGGACTTGGTGACGAGCCCGTCGGCCTTGGCCATCGTGAGCACCTTGAGGGACTTCTCGTACGTGAAGGCCGGGCGGATGCGCTTGAAGATGCGCGGCACCGTCTCCAGGTTGTGCGCGAACACCTCGGGCCGCGCGTCGAACACCTGCTGGACGAGCTCCGGCACCGCGCCGAAGTCCGGCGGCAGGATCTCGACGCCGGTCCCCGGGTTGAGCGCGTGGATGCGGCGGATGGTCTCCGCGTAGAGCCACGCCGCGCCGTCCTTCTGGTCGTCACGGGCCACGCCCGTGACGGTGGCGTACCGCAGGTCCATCTCGCGGATGTTCTCGGCGACCTTCTGCGGCTCCTCCATGTCCAGGGGACGCGGCTTGCCGGAGGTGATGTCGCAGAAGTCGCACCGGCGGGTGCAGATGTCGCCGCCGATGAGGAACGTGGCCTCGCGGTCCTCCCAGCACTCGAAGATGTTGGGGCAGCCGGCCTCCTCGCACACGGTGTGCAGGCCGGCGGACTTGACCTTGTTCTTCAGGCCGATGTACTCGGGGCCCATGTGGACCTTGGCCTTGATCCACTCGGGCTTGCGCTCGACGGGCACCTCGGCGTTGCGCGCCTCCACGCGCAGCAGGCGGCGGCCTTCGGGGGCGAGGCTCATGCGGGGATTCCTTCCGTGGGGGTGACGGCGATGTACGCCGGCCCGAGCTCGTCCAGATGACGGGTGAGCACCGGGACGACGTCGGCCGGCGTGATGGTCCGGCCCGTCTCGACCGACAGGGTGGTGGTGGCGGCGTCCGTGATGCCGCACGCGATGATCCCCTCGTAGGGGGCCAGGGAGTTGGAGCAGTTCAGCGCGAAGCCGTGCATGGAGACGCCGTCGTGGATGGACAGGCCGATGGCGCCGACCTTGCGGTCCGGGCGGGCCGTGCCGTCGTCGTCCCGGTCCGCGAGGACCCAGATGCCTGCCCGCCCGTCCACGCGGACGGCCGTGACGCCGAACTCGGCGGCGGTGCGGATCAGCAGCTCCTCGAGGAACCAGACGTAGTCCTTGACGTGGGCACGGTCGCGCAGCCGGACCACGGGGTAGCCGACCAGCTGGCCCGGCCCGTGCCATGTGATCTTGCCGCCGCGGTCCACGTCCACGACGGGGGCGCCGTCCGTGGGGCGCTCGGCGTCCTCGGTGCGACGACCGGCCGTGTAGACGGCTTCGTGCTCCAGGAGGAGGAATTCGCCGTCGGAGCGGCCGGCGACGACGTCCGCGTGCAGGGCGCGCTGGGCGTCCCAGGCGGCGTGGTAGTCCACCAGGTCGGGCGCCAGGCCGAGCACGCGCAGGGGCGGCAGGGGTGTCTCGGGCATGACGTCCACTGTAGTCCTCGGGCCCGGACCTGTGGACAACCGCCGTGACGCTCGGGGGCATGCGGCACCCTGGGCTGGAACGGACGGCGCGGCGGAGAGGGGAGACCGATGCGGGACTGGGACGAGGCGGACGGCGGCGCGGCCGGACGCGTCGGCGGCGGGCCGGAGACCGAACCGGAGAGGTCGTCGGAGCCGGGCACGGCTGCGCCGCGCGCCCCGGGCTGGGAACCCGTCCGGCTGCTCGGCGCGGGCGCCCAGGCGGAGGTCTGGCTCGTCGAGGACGGTCGGGGCGTCCGGGCCGCCCTGAAGGTGCCCCGTGCCGGCGCGGCGCCGGATGCGCTGGCGGCGGAGGCGCAGGCCGGACGGGTCGCGCATCCCCATCTGCTGCGCGTGCTCGGCGTGGTGGAGACGGACCGGGGCCTCGGGGTCCTCACCGAGCACCGCGCGGCCGGCACGCTGCAGGACATGGTGCAGCGGGTCGGACCCCTGAGCCCGGGGCAGGCCGTCACCGTGCTCGTCCCGATCGCCCAGGCTCTCGCGTGCCTGCACCGCGAGGGGGTGGTGCACGGCGACGTGTCCCCGGCGAACGTCCTGTTCGGCGTCGACGGCAGCCCGGCCCTCGCCGACCTCGGCGTCGCCCGGGTGGTCGGCGGGGCGTCGGGGGCCGGGGCGACGCCGGGCTTCGCGGCCCCCGAGGCGCTCGCCGCGGTGGGGGGGCGGAACCGGGGGCGTCTCCGGCGGTGGGGGCGCCGAGTGACGTCCATGCGTGGGCCGCCCTGGGCTGGTACGCGCTCACCGGTCGGGCGCCGGGCGCCGCCGGGCATCGGGCGCCGCTGCCCGTCCTGGTCCCCGAAGCGTCCCCCGAGCTCGCGCTGCTGCTCGATGCGGCGCTCTCCCCGGACCCGGCGGCGCGGCCGAGCGCGGAGGAGGCCGCCGCAGCCGTATACGCGACGGCCCGGCCCGAGCCGGTCCCGCTGGGAGAGGCCGCCCCCGCCGAGGTGGCGCACCTGCTGCCCACGGTGCTGCCGGGCTCCGGGTTCACGCGGCGACGCCGGGGACGACGCGCGGCTCCGAGACGGCGCGCGCTCGCGCGCCGACGGGGGGCGGCGCCACGCCGGGGCGTCCTCGTGGCCGCCGGGCTGGCCACCGCGCTGGCTGTCGGCGGCGGCACCGCCGGGCTGTGGTGGCCGGCGTCCCTGGGCGACGCGACGGAGGGGGCGCCGGAGCCGGCGGGCGCGGTGCCGGCCGGCACCTCGGTGGACGCGGCGCGCCCGGCGGACGGGACGCCGGAGAGCGGGACGCCGGCGAGGGTGCCGGACGCGGGTGCCCCCGGGGAGGACGCCGCCGGGGAGGACGCCGTCGACGTGGGCGAGGCGCTGGCCGCGGTCGGCCACGCCCGGACTGCCGCGCTCATCGACCCGGAGCCTGCGCGACTGGACGCCTACGCCGTGCCCGGGGGACCGGCGTGGGAGAACGACCGGGATCTGCTGCGCCGGCTGACGGACGAGGGGTTCGCCTTCTCCGGCCTCGAGGTGACGGTGGAGCAGGCCGGACCCGCCCGGCGGGCCGGGGACGACGCGCTGCGTGTCGACGCCGTGCTCCGGACGTCGGCCCACACCGTGCTGGACCGCGCGGGACGCGTGGCGGCGCATCGGGAGGCGACGGCCGAGGAGGTCGTGCTGGTCCTGCGCAGCGGCCACGGAGAGGGCCCCGAGGGGCGGGACGGCGGCGCGGCGGGTCGGACGTGGCGGGTCGAGACCGTCGATCCGCGCTGACCCCGGGCCCGGATCCAGCGCCGGAGGCCGGCGGTCCAGACGGGGGGACGCCGCGGGCCCCGGGGAGAAGCTCCCCGGGGCCCGCGGCGTGGTGCGGCGTCAGCCGCCTGGGCTGATCACTGCCAGAGGACGGCGACCAGGATGTTCACCAGGCCCAGACCGCCCACCGCGTGGGCCAGGCCCGTGGGCACGACCTCCCCGCGGTTGGACTTGCGGCGGCCGATCAGGGCGGCCACGAAGACGATGACGCCGATCAGGAACTTGACGCCCAGCTTCATGTGGTTCGGCTCCCCGCTCATGGCGAGGCCGAAAAGCACCACGCCGGAGACGATCATGCCCACGGAGCCCCACCACTGCGAGGTGGTGACGGTCGGGTTGCGGAAGTGCGCGAACCAACCGCCCACGATCGCTGCGGCGGACACGATGTGCACGGCCACCAGGATGCTGTGCAGGATATCCACAGTCCTTCTCCCTTTCCGTCAGAGACCCAGCTCGTTGGCGAACTCGCCGCCCTCGAGACGCTGACGCAGCGTCGTCAGGAAGCGGCCCGCGTCGGCCCCGTCCACCAGGCGGTGGTCGTAGGTCAGGGACAGGTACATCATGTGGCGGATGGCGATCGAGTCGTTGCCGTCCGCGTCGGTCACCACCATGGGGCGCTTCACGATCGCACCGGTGCCCAGGATCGCGACCTGCGGCTGGTTGATGATCGGCGTGTCGAACAGCGCGCCCACGGAGCCGATGTTCGTGATCGAGAACGTGCCGCCCGAGAGCTCGTCCGGCGAGATCTTGTTCGTGCGGGTGCGCTCGGCCACGTCGGCGATCTTCTGGGCGAGGCCCGTCAGGTTCAGGGAGCCGGCGTCCTTGATGACGGGAACCAGCAGCCCCTTCTCCGTGTCCACGGCGATCGCGATGTCCTCGGACGCGTGGTAGGTGATCTCCTTGTTGTCCTCGGAGAACGACGCGTTCAGCTTGGGGTGCTGCTTGAGGGCCTCGGCGACCGCCTTGGTGATGAACGGCAGGTACGTCAGGTTCACGCCGGCCTGCTGCTGGAAGGAGGCCTTGGCCTTCTTGCGCAGCTGCACGATGCGGGTGACGTCCACCTCGTGCACCTGGGTGAGCTGGGTGGACAGGTCGAGGGACTCGCGCATGCGCTGGGCGATGACCTGGCGGATGCGCGGCGCCTTCTCCACCTCGCCGCGGACCGAGGGGTCCACGGAGGAGCTCGCGGCCGGGGCGGACGCAGCGGCCGGGGCCGACGACGGGGCGGCAGCCTCGGAGGCCTGCTCGGCCGGAGCCTCGGACCCGCCCGCGGCGGCCTGCGAGGCCAGCGCGGCGGCGAGCACGTCCTGCTTGCGGATGCGGCCGCCGACGCCCGTGCCGCGGACCGTGGACAGGTCCACGTTGTTCTGGTGGGCCAGGCGGCGCACCAGCGGGGTCACGTAGCCCTGGCCGGGCTCGGTGGCGGAGGGCGCCTCGGCGGACTCGGCCTGCGCGGAGTCGCGCTCAGCGGACTCGCGCCGGGAGGCCTCCTCGGACGGGGACGCCTCGGGCGTCTTCTCCGACTTCTCGGCGCCGGCGGCCTCGGCGGCCTCCTCGGTCTCCTCGGGGGCCTCGGCCTCGGTCGCCTTGTCCTCGATCTCCTCGGCGGACGCCTCGTCCTGGCCGGAGGAGCCCTCCGACGGGGCGGAGCCGCCGCCGGCGGAGCCGGAGCCGACGAGCGCGAGGACGGCGCCCACCTCGACGGTGTCGTCCTCCTCCGCACGGATCTCCAGGAGGGTGCCCGCCACGGGGGAGGGGATCTCGGTGTCGACCTTGTCGGTGGAGACCTCGAGCAGCGGCTCGTCGACCTCGACCTCGTCGCCGACGGACTTCAGCCAGCGGGTCACGGTGCCCTCGGTCACGGACTCGCCCAGCGCGGGCAGGGTGACCTCGGAGGCCTCGCCGCCGGCCGACGGGGCCTCGTCCGAGCCCTGGTCGGTGGAGGCGCGCTCCTCCGGGGCCGGCTCGCCTGCGGGCTCCTGCTGGGCGTCGTCCTGCTGCGCCTCCTCGACGGCGGGCTCCTCGGCCGCGGCGTCGTCCTCCGACGCGTCGGCGGAGCCGCCGCCGGAGCCGTCGCCGATCGTGGCCAGCGGGGCGCCGACCTCGACCGTGTCGTCCTCCTCGACCAGGATCTCCTCGAGCACGCCGGCCACGGGGGACGGGATCTCGGTGTCGACCTTGTCGGTGGAGACCTCCACCAGGGGCTCGTCGACGGCGACCTCGTCGCCGACGGCCTTGAGCCAGCGGGTCACGGTGCCCTCGGTGACGGATTCGCCCAGGGCGGGCAGGTTCACGGTTTCAGACATGGTTCCGATGCTCCTCATGAGGGGTGGGCGCCGGGGGCGCCCACCCGGGGTTGCGAGGTGGGCCCGACGCACGGACCCGGGATGGTCAGTGCGGTGGGTCAGCTGTGCAGCGGGTGGCCGAACAGGGCCATGGCGGCCTCGCCCAGGGCCTCGTTCTGCGTGGGGTGCGCGTGCACGAACTGGGCGACGTCCTCGGGGTAGGCCTCCCAGTTCACGATGAGCTGCGCCTCGCCGATCTGCTCGCCGATGCGCTTGCCGATGCCGTGCACGCCCACGATCGGGCCGTTCTTCTGGCGGATCATCTTGATGATGCCGCCGGTGCCGAGGATCGAGGACTTGCCGTTGCCGGCCAGGTTGTACTCGGCGACCTCGACGTTGTCCTTGCCGAACTTCTCCTCCGCCTTGGGCTGGGTGTAGCCCACGGACATGATCTCCGGCTCGGTGAAGGTGACCTTCGGGATGTTGATGTCCTCGACGACCATCGGCTTGTTGCCGGCGATCTCCTCGGCCACGAAGATGCCCTGCTGGAAGCCGCGGTGCGCCAGCTGCAGACCGGGGACGATGTCGCCCACGGCGTAGATGTTGCCGACGCCGGTGTGCAGACGCTCGTCGGTGAGGACGAAGCCGCGGTCCATCTTGACGCCCTGCTCCTCGTAGCCGAGGCCCTCGGTGTTCGGGCCGCGGCCGACGGCGACGAGGCAGACCTCGGCCTCGAACTCCTTGCCGTCCGCGAGGGTCACCTTGACGCCCGAGTCGGTCTCCTCGACCTTGTCGAAGAACGTGCCCAGGTTGGTCTTGATGCCCTTCTTCTTGAATTCGCGCTCGAGGACCTTGATGATCGCCGGGTCCTCGTTGGGGACCAGGGTCTTCAGGCCCTCGATGATGGTGACGTCGACGCCGAAGGAGTTCCACAGGGACGCGAACTCGGAGCCGATGACACCGCCGCCGAGCACGATGGCCGACTTCGGGGTGTAGTCCAGCTCGAGGGCCTCCGTGGAGGTCATGATCTTCTTGGAGATGGGCAGGCCCATGGTCTTGGCCACGGAGCCGGAGGCCAGCACGATGTTCTCCGCCGTGTAACGGGTGCCGTCGACCTCGACCTCGTTCTTCGAGACGAGCTTGCCCTCGCCCTCGATGACCTGGACCTTGCGCATCTTCAGCAGGCCGGCCAGGCCCTTGTGCTTGCCGGCGACGATGCCGTCCTTGTAGTCGCGCACCTTCGCCATGTCCACGGACTCGAGGGTCGCGTTGACGCCGAACTTGGCGGCGTTGCGGGTCTCATCGGCCACCTCGGCGGCGTGCAGGTAGGCCTTCGTGGGGATGCAACCCCAGTGCAGGCAGGTGCCGCCGACCTTGGACTTCTCCACGAGGGCGACGGACTTGCCGTACTGCACGGAACGCAGGGCTGCGGCGTACCCGGCGGAGCCACCGCCGAGGACGAGGACGTCGAATTCCTGAGCGGTTGCCTTGTCGGCCACGGTGTTGCTCCTTGGTGCTGGGTTCGGTGGATCGTGGTGGTGGTGCGTCACCGCCACCCCCGGCCGTCGGCGGCGGGCCGCGCGGCCGGGGATGCGGTGGACATCGGGACCAACCTTACCGGGCACGCCCCTCGATGAGACCCAACAGGGTCCGCACCATCACGCCGGTGGCGTCCTGCGGGGTGTAGCCGTACGCGGCCGACTCGTTGAAGGAGGGACCGGCGATGTCGAGGTGGGCCCAGGGGGTCCGCGCGGCGGCGTCGCCCTCCGGCCGTCCGGCGTCGACGAATTCTCGCAGGAAGGTGGCGGCGGTCATCATGCCGCCGAAGCGGTCGCCCATGTTGGAGATGTCCGCGACGCGCGAATTGAGCGAGGCGCGCAGCTGCTCCGGCAGGGGCATGCCCCACGCGAGCTCCCCGGCGGCGTCGGCCGCGGCGACGACCTCGTCGCGCAGCGCGTCGTCACCCATGACGCCCGTGTGGCGCACGCCGAGGGCGACCAGCTGGGCGCCGGTGAGGGTGGCCACGTCGAGCACCGCGTCGGGGCGCTCGTCGGTGGCCGCCACGAGGGCGTCGGCCATGACGACGCGGCCCTCGGCGTCCGTGTTCATGACCTCCACGGTCTTGCCGCCGTACATCGTGATGACGTCGGACGGGCGGATGGCGGTGCCCGAGGGCATGTTCTCGGCCAGCGCCAGCCAGCCGGTCACCTTCACAGGGACGTCCAGGGCCGCGGCGGCGCGCACGACGGCGAAGACGGTGGCGGCGCCGGCCATGTCCGACTTCATCGTCATCATCGAGGCGGCGGGCTTCAGCGAGATGCCGCCCGTGTCGAAGGTGATGCCCTTGCCCACCAGCGCGATGTGCGCGGCGGCGTCGGCCGGCGCGTGCTCGATGCGCACGAGCCGCGGCGGGCGGGAGGAGCCCTGGCCGATCGCGAGGATGCCGCCGAAGCCCTCGGCGCGCAGGCGGTCCTCGTCCCACACGTCCACGCTCACGGACGAGTCCGCGAGGTCCTCCGTGACCGCGTCCGCGAACGTGGCCGGGTAGAGGTGCGAGGGGGCCGTGTTCACCAGGTCGCGCACGGCGCAGACCGCGTCGCCCACGACGGCGGCCCGGCGCAGCACGGGGTCGGCGTCCGCGGCGGCGAGCGGGGTGACGACCTCGACCTCGCGGACGGGACGGGACGTGTCCGTCTCGGCGCGGGCGCGCTCGGACTTCTGGGCGGTGAAGGCGTACGCGCTCAGGACGGCGCCCTCGGCGACGGCGGCCAGTCGGGCCGGGGTGTCGGCCGGCAGGGCCAGGGCCACGGCGTCGGTGCCGGCCAGGGAGCGCACGGCAGCCCCGGCGGCGCGGCGCAGGGACTCGTCCGCGGCCTCGCCGTCGTCGTCCAGACCGCCGACGCCGGCCAGGACCAGCAGCGGCACCGGCACGCCGCCCAGGCCCGGCAGGCGATGGACCTCGTCCTCGGCGCCCCGCACGCCCAGCAGCTCGAACGAGGCCTCGAGGGCGGTGGCCGCCTCGGCCGGCAGCGCGTCCGTCAGGAGCACGGGGCCGTCCCGCGTCATCCTAGCCAGAGGGCTCGCGCGCCCGTCCAGGGCGCGCGGGCGCGGAATAGGAGGGTGCCGTGCCGTGGTTGACTGACGCCAGAGGATAGGGAGGGATCCGCGTCCGTCGCCATCCGGGCGGCGGGGACGGCTCTCCCGCAGACAGACCACCGGAAGGGGAACGAGACGTGCAGGACGCCGCGCCGCTGTACACCCGTCATGAGGGGGCGCCCGTGCCCCCCGGCCTGGGCATGCTCGTGGCCCTGACCGGGCACATGGACGCGGGCCGGGTCGCTCGGCAGGTGCGGGCCGCCCTGCATGAGCACCTGACCCATCGGACCGTCGTCTCCTTCGACGTCGACTCGATGTTCGACTACCGCGCCCGGCGTCCCCGGCTCCGGTTCGACCGGGACCGCTACCGCGATCTGCGCCTGCCCGCGCTCGAGGTGCAGCTGGTCGAGGACCTGCTCGGCCACCCCTTCCTGCTGCTGTCCGGCCCCGAGCCGGACTTCCGGTGGCAGGCGGTGACGGAGGCCGTGCTCGGCCTCGCGCAGGAGTGGGAGGTGGACTCGCTCACGTTCCTCGACGCGGCCCCGCTGCCCGTGCCGCACACGCGGCGGCTCGGGGTCACGACCCACGGGTCCCGCGCCGAGGCCGTCGAGGGGCTGTCCACCTGGAGCCCGCAGGCGGACATCGTCGCGGGGCTGCTGCAGATGCTGGAGCTGCGCGCCGAGGAGGCGGACCTGCCGACGGCGGGCTACACCGTCCATGTGCCGCACTACGTGGCCGAGGCGTCCTTCCCCCAGGCGGCCGTGGCCGCGCTCGAGTACGCGGGGGCCGCCATGGGGCTCATGCTGCCCTCGGACGACCTGCGAGACGCCTCGCGGGACATCGAGGCCGAGCTGGAGCGCCAGGTCTCCGGGTCCGGGGAGATCCAGCAGATGATCGCCGGCCTGGAGCGCAACTACGACCAGAACGCCGAGGACCAGGAGCGGTCGCTGCTGGAGACCGAGCAGGGCCTGCCCGACGGGGACGAACTCGCCTCCGCCGTCGAGGCGTACCTCGCCGCGCGGGACGCCGGCGGCGGGTCCGCTCCTGCACAGGAGGACGGACCCGGCCGTCCGTCCACCGACGACGGGGACTGATTCCACCGCGGGGGCCCGGTCGGCGAGGGTGGCGGCATGGAAGCCCCCACCTCGCTCGACGCCCCCGTCCTGCCGGCCCGCGGCCCGGAGGACCTGCTCGCCTACGTCGGCCACGCCCTCGGGCGGTTGCCCGAGGACAGCCTCGTCCTCCTCACCCTGCACGACGGGCGCCTGCGCGCTGTGGTGCGGGTCGATCTGCCTCCCGAGGAGGTCGACGTCGACGCTTGGGCCTGCGCCGTGGCCGAGGTGTGCCGGCGGGACGCGGCAGCGGACGCGACGCTCTGCCTCGCGTTGCCGGACGGCGCCCGAGCCACGCTGACCCGTCCCGGCTGGGCCGCGGCGCTCGACGACGCCCTGGCGTCCGCGGGTCGCCCCCTGGCCGCGGCCTGGACGTGCGCGCACGGACGGGCGCGCCCCTGGTGGGGGAGCAGCATCGCCGAGGAGGGCCCGCTCGACCCCCGAGCCGCGCCGCTGTCCCTGCACCTGATGACCCGCGGTTCGGTCTGGGACCGCGCGGCGGTGTCCGACCCGGTCCCGCGTCGTGGTCCCGCCGCGGCCCGGCCCGACGACGCGCGGTGGCGGCCGCCCGAGCAGGACGCGCCCCCGGCACGCCGCGCGTGGCTGGCGCAGTGGGAGCCGGTGCTGACCGGCACGGCGCGTGGCCGCGGTGCGCCCGCCCCCGCCGTGCTGGGCTCGCCGCTGACGCGTCCGGCCTGGCGCGACGGCCTGCTGCTCCATGCCGCCGCGCCGTCCGGCGCGGCCACGGGGGATCCGGGGGACGAGGAACGGATCCTCACCGCGGCCTCGCGCCGGGCGCCGGCCTGGGACCGGCTGGACGCCCTGCGGGCGGGGCTGCGCGCGCTCGTGCCCGTCGCGACGCCGGCCGTGGCGGCTCAGGCCCTGGCACTGGCCGGGTGGGTCGGCTGGGCCCGCGGCCACGGCTCCGACGCGGACGCCCACCTGACCGCGGCGGCGGCGCTGAGTCCCGGCGACCCGTTCGTCTCCGTCCTGCGACGCATCGTGGCCGCGGGGTGCGTCGCCGGCTGGGCGACCGACCCGGCCACCGCGTGGCGGCCCGACGGTGGCCGCCCATGAGAGAATGATGCGGCTTCACGACGGCACGGCCGACCGCAGCCCGTTTCCCGGGTTCGGAATAGATCGGTCTCAGCCGTCGTTGGCACTCACGGACCCTGCAGTCGGCGGGCCCGGACGACGTCGGTCGTCCGAGGCCGCGACTTGACAGGGTCACGTGTCTATGGACTGCAAGGATCCGCGGGTGGCCGCGGACGAGACGGAAAGGCCTCGAGTGACCACTTCGACGACCAGCGGTGTGCAGGACGGCAAGGAGACCACTGCCTCCGAGGCCACGACCACGCGCACCCGCTCCACGGCAGCCAAGAAGTCGGCAGCCAAGAAGTCGGCAGCCACGAAGAGCGCCACGACCAAGGGCGCCACGACGCGGACGACCGCGACGAAGTCGGCGGCGACCAAGACCGCTGCCACGCCGACGGCCAAGAAGAAGGCGACCCGGAAGCCCACCGCGGCCAAGACCACCGCCACGGCCAAGACCACCGCCGCGAAGAAGACCGCCACGACCGGGGGCAAGAAGGCCACCGCGTCCGCCGCCTCCGCCGAGCAGGCCGAGGACGACGAGGAGCTCGTCCAGGCGCGCGAGCGCACCGAGGCCGCGGACGCCGTCGAGGAGGACGTGGTGGCGGACGAGACCGCCACCGAAGACTCTGATGATGAGGACGCGGACGGCTCGGACGCTCCGGAGCGTCCGGCGATGGACGCGGAGGCCGTGACCGGCACGACGGCCGCCACAGGCCAGAAGGTGGCCCAGTCCAAGGGCGCGTTCGTCATGGACGACTCCGAGGACGACGCCCCGGTGCAGCAGGTGGTCGTGGCGGGCGCCACGGCGGACCCGGTGAAGGACTACCTGAAGCAGATCGGCAAGGTCGCCCTGCTCAACGCCGAGCAGGAGGTGGACCTGGCCATGCGCATCGAGGCCGGCCTCTACGCCGAGCACGTCGTGCAGCACGAGGCCTCCGACGACTACCGCGAGCGCCGGGACATCCAGCTGATCATCGCGGACGGGCGCAAGGCCAAGAACCACCTGCTCGAGGCCAACCTGCGTCTGGTGGTCTCCCTGGCCAAGCGCTACACCGGTCGCGGCATGCTGTTCCTGGACCTCATCCAGGAGGGCAACCTCGGCCTGATCCGCGCCGTCGAGAAGTTCGACTACACCAAGGGCTTCAAGTTCTCCACGTATGCCACGTGGTGGATCCGTCAGGCCATCACCCGCGCCATGGCGGACCAGGCCCGCACCATCCGCATCCCGGTGCACATGGTGGAGGTCATCAACAAGCTGGCCCGCGTGCAACGGCAGATGCTCCAGGACCTCGGCCGCGAGCCCACCCCGGAGGAGCTGGCCAAGGAGCTGGACATGACCCCGGAGAAGGTCGTGGAGGTGCAGAAGTACGGCCGCGAGCCCATCTCCCTGCACACCCCGCTCGGCGAGGACGGCGACTCCGAGTTCGGCGACCTGATCGAGGACTCCGAGGCCGTCGTGCCCGCGGACGCCGTCTCCTTCACGCTGCTCCAGGAGCAGCTGCACTCGGTGCTGGACACGCTCTCCGAGCGCGAGGCCGGTGTCGTCGCCATGCGCTTTGGCCTGACCGACGGCCAGCCCAAGACGCTGGACGAGATCGGCAAGGTCTACGGAGTGACACGAGAGCGCATCCGCCAGATCGAGTCGAAGACCATGTCCAAGCTGCGTCACCCCTCCCGCTCGCAGGTGCTCCGGGACTACCTGGACTGAGTCGCAGCGGCATGACGAAGGGCCGGACCCCCGCGGGGGTCCGGCCCTTCGTCATGCCGGGCGCGTCAGGCGCCGGCGGTGAGGCGGTCCGTCTCGTCCTGCCACAGCGCGGCCTGGGGACGCAGCGCGTCCTCGACGGCGCGGGCGTGGTGGGCGCAGAACTGGAGGGCGCCGCCCGAGTGCAGCACGGCGCGGACGTAGGCCTGCGCGCCGCAGCGGTCGCAGCGGTCGGAACGGGTGAGGGCGGCCGGCTCGGCCACGGCGGTGATGGACATGGTGTCCTCCTCGGGTCTCTCGGGGCTGGAGGGCGACGACGCCGGTGGGGCGGGTCGGTCCTCCTCTTGTCCCATGGAACAGCAAGGATGGCAGGGAACTTCCCCGCGCGCCCGCCCCGCACCCGCGTTTCGCCACCCGCGTACGCGGGCAGCCGGGCCGGGCTGCCCAGGGACGTCCGGCCCGAACCCTGGCGTGTCCGGCCCGCGGAGTAGGCTGGACCGGCCGCCGTCGTCCACCGAAAGGCCCGCCCCGTGCCCGCGAACACCGAGTACAACGCCCGCCACCTCTCCGTGCTGGAGGGGCTCGAGGCCGTCCGCAAGCGGCCGGGCATGTACATCGGCTCCACCGATTCCCGCGGCCTCATGCACTGCCTCTGGGAGATCATCGACAACTCGGTGGACGAGGCTCTGGCCGGCTTCGGGCAGTCGATCGAGATCACCCTGCATCCGGACGGCTCCGTCGAGGTCGAGGACAACGGGCGCGGCATCCCCGTGGACGTGGAGCCGCGCACCGGCCTGTCCGGCGTCGAGGTGGTGTTCACCAAGCTCCACGCCGGCGGCAAGTTCGGCGGCGGTTCCTACGCCGCCTCGGGTGGCCTGCACGGCGTGGGCGCGTCGGTGGTCAATGCCCTGTCCTCGCGCCTGGACGTGCAGGTGCTGCGCGGCGGCAAGGTCCATCAGATGTCGTTCCGGCGCGGCGAGCCGGGCCGCTTCCAGGACGGGTCGCGCCCGTCGCCAGACGCCCCGTTCGAGCCGTCCACGGACGCCTCGCCGCTGGACGTCGTCGGGAAGGCCAAGCGCGGGCAGACCGGCACGCGCGTGCGCTACTGGGCGGACGAGCAGATCTTCGTGAAGGACGCGACGTTCTCCGCCGAGGAGCTCCAGGCGCGGGCGCGCCAGACCGCCTACCTGATCCCGGGCCTGCGGATCACAGTCAAGGACCTGCGCCGCCGACCCGGCACGCCCGGCGCCGACGGCCCGGTCGAGGAGGTCTTCCAGTACGACGGCGGCATCTCCGAGTTCGTGGAGCACCTCACGCCCGCCACCCCGGTGACGGACGTGTGGCGGATCCAGGGCTCCGGCACCTTCAAGGAGCGGGTCCCGGTGCTCGGCGAGGACGGGCGCACCTCCATGCAGGATGTGCAGCGCACGTGCGAGGTGGACGTCGCCCTGCGCTGGGACGTCGGCTACGACACCGTGTTCCGGTCCTTCGTGAACATCATCGCCACGCCCAAGGGCGGCACCCATCAGTCCGGGTTCGAGGCGGCACTGCTGAAGGTGTTCCGGGCCCAGGTGGAGGCCAACGCGCGCCGGCTCAAGGCCGGGTCGGACAAGGTGGAGAAGGACGACGTGCTGGCCGGCATGACCGCCGTCCTGACGGTGCGGCTCGCCGAGCCGCAGTTCGAGGGGCAGACCAAGGAGATCCTCGGCACCTCCGCGGTGCGGCGGATCGTCTCCCAAGTGGTGGAGAAGCAGCTGACCGCCCGCCTCACCTCCACGGCCCGCGCCCAGAAGCAGCAGGTGCACACGCTGCTGGAGAAGGTCGTCGCCGAGATGAAGTCGCGCATCTCCGCGCGCACCCACAAGGAGAACCAGCGGCGCAAGAACGCCCTGGAGACCTCGACGATGCCGGCCAAGCTGGCGGACTGCCGCAGCAACGACGTCGCCTCCTCCGAGCTGTTCATCGTCGAGGGCGACTCGGCGCTCGGCACCGCCAAGCTGGCCCGGTCCTCCGACTTCCAGGCCCTGCTGCCGATCCGGGGCAAGATCCTGAACGTGCAGAAGGCCTCCGTCTCGGACATCCTGGCCAATGCCGAGTGCGCGGCGCTGATCCAGGTCGTCGGAGGTGGTGCGGGGCGCAGCTTCGACCTGGATGCGGCCCGCTACGGCAAGGTCGTGCTGATGACGGACGCGGACGTGGACGGTGCCCACATCCGCACCCTCCTGCTGACGCTCTTCTTCCGCTACATGCGGCCCATGGTCGAGGCCGGGCGCGTGTACGCGGCCGTCCCGCCGCTGCACCGGATCGAGGCGGTGACCCGGGGCGTCAAGGAACGCGAGGTCATCTACACGTACTCGGAGCAGGAGCTACACGCGACGCTCGCCCGCCTGGAGCGGGAGGGCCGCTCGTATCGCGAGCCGATCCAGCGCTACAAGGGTCTGGGCGAGATGGACGCCGACCAGCTGGCCGAGACCACCATGGACCCGCGCCACCGCATGCTCCGCCGCGTGAACATCGCCGAGGTGGAGGCCGTCGAGCGCGTCTTCGACCTGCTCATGGGTTCCGCGGTGGCCCCGCGCAAGGACTTCATCGTCTCCCACGCCGACGAGCTGGACCGCGAGCGCATCGACGCCTGACCCTCCGCTTTCGTTCGGGAAACGGCGGCGCGGCCGCCGCCGTTTCCCGAACGAAAGCGGCGTGACCCGCGCCGTTTCCCGAACGAAAGCTCGGGACGGGCGCTCGTTCCGGCCGCGGCGGGCGTCAGCGGTCGCGGTAGTACGCCGCGACGCGGTGCAGGCCCTCGTCGATGCTCACGGTCGGCGTCCACGAGAGGACCTCACGGGTGCGACGCTGGTCGAACCAGTGGGCGGTCGAGAGCTGCTCGGCGAGGAACTCGGTCAGCGGCGGCTCGCCGTCGTCGGAGCCCACGCCCCGGGACCGCAGCCCGAACAGATCCCGCTCCCACGCCCGCTCGATCAGGGCACCGGCGCGCCGGGCCAGGCCCGCCGGGACGCGGCGCTCGGGCTCCGCGGCGCCGCCCGCCAGCGCGATCTGGCGGATCAGCTCGCCGACCGGTCGCGGCTCGCCGTTGGTGACCACGAGGGCCTCGCCGTGGTGCACGTCGGCCGCGGACACAGCCGCCACCACGGCCTCGACGGCGTTGGCCGTGTACAGCGTGTCGACCAGGGGAGCGCCCGTGCCGAGCACGGGCATTCGCCCGGCCCGCGCGCGCTGCACGATCCGGTCGGTGAGCTGCAGGTCCCCGGGCCCCCACATCAGGTGGGGGCGCAGCACCAGGACGCGGAAGTCGTCGCGGTCGGCGGCCAGGGCCAGTCGCTCGCCGGCCGCCTTCGTGCGCGCGTAGGGTCCGCGCGCGTGCTCGGGGCTGGCGGCTCCGGCGCCCTCGCCGACGATGGAGTCGCCGGCGTGCGCCACGGAGGGGGAGGAGACGTGGACGAAGCGTCGCACGCCGTGGCGCTGTGCGGCGTGCAACAGGATGCGCGTGCCCTCCACGTTCACGGCCTCGTACTCGTGCTCGGGGCCGGACACGGACACCTTCGCGGCCACGTGCACCACGGTGTCCGCGCCGGTCAGGGCCTCCTCGACGGCGGCCGGGTCGGTCACGGACCCGCGCACGTCCCGCGCACCGGGCACGCCCGACGGACGCCGCTGCAGGGTGGTCACGTCGTTGCCGGCATCGGCGAGCACCCGGGCGACGCCCGCACCCAGCAGCCCCGAGGCGCCGGTCACCAGGACGCGGCGCGACGCGAGGCGCTCGACGAGGTCGGGCATCCCGGCGGCGTCGAGGTCGACGTCGTAGCCGAAGCCGCTCACAGCGCACCCACCTTCCCGCCGGCGAGCACGGCCTCCGCCCAGTCGGCCACCCGGGCGCGGTCGATCTTGGAGTTGTGCCGGATGTCCGTGGGGATCTCATCGGCCACGAGCACCGCGGCCACCGGCAGCGGCTCGAGGGCCGCGCGCACGGCGGAGGCCAGCGCGGTCGGGGCGAGGCCCTGCTTGGGCCGGCCGTCCCGGTGGTGACCCGGGCGCCGCGCCGGGCGCGTGGCCGGCACGGCCGCCTCCACGACGACGACCACGGCCTGCGTGCCCCGGGGCCCGACGCCGACGACGGCGCTGCGCCGCACCGGCCCGAGGGCGTCGACGGTCTTCTCGGGCCCGCCCGGGCCGATCGGGCCCTCGGGCGTGGTGATCACGTGCTGGAGCCGACCCTCGAGCCAGACGCGGCCCTCGGCGTCGAAGTGGCCGACGTCGGCGGTGCGGTGCCACACCCGGCCGTCCCGCCGCCACAGCCCGTCGCGCTTGCTCTGCTGGTCGGTGTGCCAGAGCGCGTCGTAGCGGTCCTTCAGGTGGGGGGCGCTGACCACGATCTCGCCGAGGACGCCGTGGCCCCGCGCGGGGTCGAGGATGACGTCGTCGGCGCTGCCGTCCTCGAGCAGCGGCGCGATGGCCAGGGACACCGTGGGCAGCGCGGAGCCCACGCAGACGCCCTCGTCGTCGGCGGTGCGCAGGCGCTGCACCTCGTCGCCGTCGATGTCCGTGAGCAGCAGCCCCTCGGTCATGCCCCACGGCGTGTGGACCCGGGCGTTCGGCATCAGGTCCGAGACCTGACGCATCAGCTGTGGGTGCACGGGGGCGCCGGCCGAGAGCACGAGGCGCACGGCGTCGAGGGCCTCGCGCCGGGGCGCGTCGAGGCCGTCGGCGGTCGCGACCACGTTCGCCAGGGCGGCGGGGGAGGCGAACAGCACGCTCGACTGCCCGGCGATCGCGGCGTCGGCCAGCTTCTGCGCGGTGAGGGTGGCCGGCTGGGTGACGTCCATGTCCGGGGAGACGGACGCGGCGCCGAGGGCGGGCCCGAGCAGCGCGAACGGGGCGAAGCCGGCGAGCAGGGAGCCGCCCGGGCGGATGCCCAGGGTGCGGGAGATCAGCGCCACGAGGCGGCCCAGCCGCTCGTGCGTGTACACGACGCCCTTGGCCGGGCCCGTGGAGCCGGAGGTGAACAGCACCGCGGCGTCCGCGTCCAGGGCGGGCTCGGGCAGCACGGTGCCGTGCTCGTCGACGGCGTCGCCCGCGGCCGGGTCGCGGTGGCGGTCGATCATCGCGTAGAGCGAGTCGGAGACGTCGAGCAGGCGGCGCTGGGCGGCGCCCGGCTCGGTCACGGAGATCCGGGTGCCCGGCCAGGACTGGGCGCGGGCCAGCGTCAGCCCGGGGGTGCGGCCGATGATCCAGCGGGGGCGGGCCGACTTCATTGCCCGGGTCATGCCCTTGACCCCGAGGCCCTGGTCCGCCACCACGGCGACGGCACCCACGCGCAGCACGGCGTACAGGGCCGCCGACAGGTCGCGGCCCGGCGGCACGAGCATGGCGACCCGGTCGCCCGGCCGCATGCCCGCGGCCCACAGCCCGGTGGCGATGGCCGAGACCATCTCCTGCAGCTCACCCCAGGTGACGGCCACGGGTCGGCGGGCGGTGCCCACGAGCGAGCGGCCGGCCTGGGCCCCGGCCATGTCCACCAGCGCGGTGTACTCGCGGTGGTCCGAGCCGGGGGCGCCCCAGTCGCGCAGGTGGTCCCAGAGCCGGACCACGCCGGGCTCGCGGGCTCCGGGCTCCTCCCCGAGGTCCACCTCCAGGCCCGGGTCGGCGGCCGCGTCGGCGGTGGCGTGCGGGACGGGGCCCGGCAGCCCCGAGGCGGGGTCGGCGAGCTGGCCGCCGCGCAGCAGCTGGGCCCACTGCAGCAGGGGCGCGGTGATGTCGCGGTCGTCCACGAGCAGGTGCCCCGCCTGCTCGTAGCGGTGCACGCGCGCGTGGGGCAGGCGGTCGCGGAGGTCGTCGAGGTAGCGGTCCAGGAAGACCGGGTCGTCGGCGCCCCACAGGATGAGGGCGGGCACGTCGGTGCGGCCCAGGGCGGCGAGGTCCTCGCCCACCCGCTGCAGTTCGGGATGGCTGCCGTGGCCGGGGTCGGCCGGGATGTCCGCGACGAAGCCGCCGACGCCGCCGCGTCGGGCCGCCGTGTCGTAGGGCAGGTGGTAGGCGGCCCGCGTCTCGCGGTCGAGGGCCGGGGTGGCGAGGGAGGTCGTCACGGAGAGGAAGGCGTCCGTGGTGACGGTGGAGGCCGGCAGGACGGGCCCGGCGAGGGCGGCCTGCAGCGGGGCGGGGATCGGCGCCCCCGCGGGCTGGTGGACCGCGGTGTTCAGGGTCGCGACGCCGGCCACCAGCTCCGGATGACGCGCCGCCCAGCCGAGGGACACGACGCCGCCCCAGTCGTGGCCGAGCGTGATCAGCGGGTGGCCGGTGGCTGCCAGGTCGCGCAGCCCGAGGGCCGCCAGCAGGGCGTCCAGGTCGGCGATGCGGCCGCCCAGCGTGCGGTAGGTGTCGCCGGCACGGCCCATCGACGCGGCGGACGGGGAGCCCGCGTGCGCGAGGCGCTCGGAGAAGCCCATGTCCAGCTGGTCCGGCGCCACGACGCGCCACGCGGCCATGCCCCGGCGTGCCCGGCGCACGGTCTCCGCGAGCAGGGACCGCCACAGCCAGGACCACGTCGGGTTGCCGTGCACCGCCACGATCGTGCCGACTATCTCGGCCCCGGCCGCGGCGAGCACGGGACCGGTGTCCGCCACGTGCAGCGTCCGCACGGTCCCCTCCGGGTCCGCGGCGGAGCGGATCTCCACGAGGCGGGACCACGCCGGGTCCCAGCCGGGCAGTCGGTCGGCCGGCGGCAGGGCGGCGGGGGCGGCG
>NZ_LR732370.1:1099153-1133899 GCF_902506395.1 Micrococcus sp. 116 | reverse complement strand
GATCTGGGGCATGGCTCTGGCTCCTTCAGCTCACCATTCGATCTCGAGCATCGCGGTGTTCAGGCCCGAGCCCACGCCCAGGCAGACCACCGTGTCCCCGTCCTCCAGGGAGTCCATCTCCCGCACGAGGGTGATGGGCAGCGACGCCGGGCCGACGTTGCCCAGCGTGGGGAACGTCGTCGGGATGCGCGCCGGGTCCAGGTGGGCGGACTCCGCGATCGCGTCGGTGTGCATCTGCGAGACCTGGTGGGTGATGAACCGGTCGGCCTCCGGCCACGCCCACTCCGCCGGGACGTCGTGCCACGCGTCCATCACGAGCTCGAGACCGTCCTTGAGCAGGGCGGTGGAGTCGGTGTACATGCCGTGGTGGTCGCCCACGCACAGGCCGTGGTGGTCGGTGCCGGCGCGGGTGATCCCGCGGACGATCCGATGGGCGTCCGGGTGGTCCTCGATGCGGCCGACGACGGCGGCGGCGGCCCCGGAGCCCAGCGTCAGGGACGCGAACTGCTCCATGAAGTTGCCGCGGTGCGTGGTCTCGGCGTGCAGGTTGGCCACGGTGGCGGCCTGCACCTTCGAGGCGTCCTCGGCGGCGACCACGACCGCGTAGTCGATCTGGCCGGCGTCCACGAGGGTGGAGGCGAGCATGAGGCCGTTGACGAACCCGAGGCACGCGTTCGTGATGTCGAAGTTGGTCGCCGAGGTCGGCAGCCCCATGAGGTGATGGATCCGCACGGCCACGGAGGGCTCGAGCGTGGCCCGGGTGACCGACGTGTTCACGAGCAGGCCCACCCGCTCCCGGGGGACGCCGGCCTGCTCCAGGGCCGCGACGCCGGCGCGGGCGGCGGCCTCCTGGAAGTCCTCGGTCTCGTCCCAGTTCCGACGGCTGCGCACACCGGCCACCCGCTCCAGGAGGGAGCCGGGCAGGCGCAGGCGGGTGAGCACCTCCGCCAGCTGGTCGTCGAGGTCCCGCGAGGTGACTTCGACGGGGGCCTCCACCTCGGTGACCGCCAGGAGGGCGGCGCGGGAGTACTCGTAGCTGGCGTTGCCGGACACGTTCGTCACCAGGACCAATCTGCGGGGGGTCGGGGGAGAGGGGGGCGCTCACCTGCGGTGAGACGACAGCCCACTGTATCGGAGGGGTCGGGCGGGGCGCCCATCCGGGGCGTCGATCGGCCCGAGGCGAACAGGCTCGCCCCGGACCGGGGTCAGTCCGCGGACACGGCCACGGCGTCGTCCTCGGCGGGCGGGACCGAGACGAGTTCGGGGGAGGCGCCGGCGCCGACGGCCTCGATGCGCTGGTCCACGGGCACGCCCGAGCCGTCCCGGCGCCCGTACTCGATCGGCAGCGCGCGGGCCACGCCGGCCCGGGAGGCCGCGAGCGCGGGCGCGGCGCCGATCCAGCCGAGCTCGAGGCCGCTCTCGCCCTTGAGCAGCCGGTGGGCGCGCACGCCGCCGGTGCCGCGGCCCTTGGCCGGATACTCCCCGAGCGGGGTGACCTTGACGGAGCCCGGGGCGGAGCCGAGCACGTCCGCCTCGCCGTCCGTCACGGTCACCACGACGGCGGGCCGCGGGTGGGCCGCGGCGTCCGCACCGGTCTCGGTGAGGGAGGCGGCGGGGGCCACCCCGAACGCGAGCACCGTGTCCCCGGCGGCCAGCCGGATGCCCGCGACACCGCCGCCGGCCGGGCCCTGGGGGCGCACGGCGGAGGCGGCGTAGCGCAGCAGCTGGCCGGTGCGGGTGAGGAAGACGAGCTGGTCGGCCTCGTCCGGGGCGGGGGCGGCGCCGACCACCGCGTCGCCGTCCTTCAGGGCGACGGCGTCGACGACCTGGCGGTTCAGGGGCCATTCCGGCCGGACGCGCTTGACGACCCCGTGGGCGGTGCCCAGCGCCAGGACGGCGTCCAGGGGGACCAGGGCCACGAGCGTCTCGCCCTTGGCCAGGGGCACCAGCTCCGCGGCGGGGAGGGCCGCGGTCATCGCGGGGGCCGCGGACGGCTCGCCGGCCGCCGGCAGGTCGACCGCCTGGAGGCGGTGCAGCGCGCCGGCGGAGGTGAGGGCCCCGATCTCGCCGCGGGCCGTCGTCGGGACCACGGAGGCGAAGGCGTCGTGCTTGCGGCGCCGGCCCTGCGGGGCGATCGGCGTGCGGTCCGCGGTGCGCAGCAGGCGTCCGGAGGTGGAGAGCAGGGCCCAGCACGCCGTGTCCGGGACCATCAGGTCCGCCCCGGCCTCCGCGGCGCCGGCGGGGGTCGGCCCGGACGGTGCGGGCCCGGCGGCGGGGGCCGCGGCGGTCTCGGCCTCGAGCAGGACCGTGCGCCGGTCGTCGCCGTGCTCGTCGGCGACGGCCTGCAGCTCGGCCGAGACCACCTCACGCAGCCGCGCGTCGGAGGCGAGGATCGCCTCGAGCTCGGCGATCGCGGCCTGCAGCTCGTCGCGCTCGGCCTCCAGCTCGATGCGGGAGAATCTCGTCAGCTGGCGCAGCCGCAGCTCCAGGATGTGATCGGCCTGCACCTGGGTGAGGTCGAAGACGCCCATGAGGCGGGTGCGCGCGGCCGCCGTGTCGTCAGAGGAACGGATGATCTCGATGACCTCGTCGATGTCCACGAGCGCCAGCAGCAGACCCTCGACGAGGTGGAGGCGGTCGCGGTGCTTGCCGAGGCGGTGCCCCGTGCGGCGCCGCACCACGTCCAGACGGTGGTCCACGTAGACCCGCAGCAGGGGCAGCAGGCCCAGGGTCTGCGGCTGGCCGTCGACGAGCGCGACGTTGTTGATCCCGAACGTCTCCTCGAGCGGGGTGTGACGGTACAGGGCGGCCAGCACGGCCTGGGGGTTGAACCCGGACTTGAGCTCGATCTGCAGGCGCAGCCCGTTCTTGCGGTCCGTCAGGTCCACGACGTCGGCGATGCCGCTGAGCTTCTTCGCGTCGACGCCGGCCTTGATCCGCTCGATGACCTTCTCGGGGCCCACGCCGTACGGCAGCTCGGTGACGACCAGGCCGGTGCGACGCGCGGAGACCTGCTCCACGGCGACGGCGGCCCGCATGCGGAACGTGCCGCGGCCGGTCGCGTAGGCGTCGCGGACGCCGTCGAGCCCCACGATCCGGCCGCCCGAGGGGAGGTCGGGGCCGGGGATGTGGGCCATGATCGCCTCGAGGTCCGCCTCGGGGTCCGCGAGCAGGTGGCGCGCGCCCGCCACGACCTCGCGCAGGTTGTGCGGGGCCATGTTCGTGGCCATGCCGACGGCGATGCCGGTGGTGCCGTTGACGAGCAGGTTGGGGTAGGCGGCGGGCAGCACGGCCGGCTGCTGGAGCTGGTTGTCGTAGTTGGGGACGAAGTCCACGGTGCCCTCGTCGAGGTCCGCGGTGAGCGCCAGGGCGGCCGGGGCCATGCGGGCCTCCGTGTAGCGCGGGGCCGCGGGGCCGTCGTCGAGCGAGCCGAAGTTGCCGTGCCCGTCCACCACGGGCAGGCGCAGGGAGAACGGCTGGGCGAGGCGGATCATCGCGTCGTAGATCGCGGCGTCGCCGTGGGGGTGCAGCTTGCCCATCACCTCGCCCACCACACGGGCGGACTTCACGTGGCCGCGGTCCGGGCGCAGGCCCATGCGGGACATCATGTAGAGGATGCGCCGCTGCACCGGCTTGAGGCCGTCGCGGGCGTCCGGCAGGGCGCGCGAGTAGATCACCGAGTAGGCGTACTCGAGGAAGGACGCCTCCATCTCCTCGGAGACGTCGACGTCGACGATGTTCTCCTGCTCCAGCGGCAGCGGGCGCGGGGCGTCCTGCTCGGCGGGGCGGGAACGGGATGAACGGGCCATCATGGTGGTCGGGGAGTCCTCACGGCGTCGGGGATTGTCTACAGTGATCCTATGGGTGAGACTGAAGCCGACCGCGGATATCCCTCCCATTGGGAGGCCGATGTGGTGCTCCGTGACGGCGCCACGGCCCACCTGCGGCCCATCTCGCCCGAGGACGCCGCCGAGCTGCAGCGCATGCATGCCGGGCAGTCCGAGAACTCCATCTACCTGCGCTACTTCACGTACAAGTCCGAGCTGAGCGCCAAGGACCTGGACCGGTTCACCCACGTGGACCACCGGGACCGGGTGGCGTTCGTGATCACCCGCGGCGGCCGCCTGCTCGGCGTGGGCCGCTACGACCGCTACGGGGACTCCGACGCCGCGGAGGTCGCCTTCAACATCTCCGACGCCGCGCAGGGCCGCGGACTGGGCTCCATCCTCATGGAGCACCTGGCCGCGGCCGCCCGCGAGAACGGCATCCGCCGCTTCACCGCCGAGGTCCTGCCCGAGAACCGCAAGATGCTCTCGGTGTTCCAGGAGTCCGGCTTCGAGGTGACCCGCCGGTTCGAGGACGGCGTCGTGGCCGTCGAGTTCCCCATCGATCCCACCGCCCGGTGGCGCGCCGTCGTCGAGTCCCGCGAGCACCGGGCCGAGTCCCGCAGCGTCGCCGAACTGGTCGAGCCCGCCTCCGTGGCCGTGGTCGGCGCCTCCCGCGATCCGCAGGCCGTCGGCTCGCTCGTGCTGCGCCACGTCCTCGAGGCGGGCTTCACGGGCACCGTCCACGCCGTGAACCGCGCCGCCGAGGACGTTCAGGGCCTCACCGCCCACCGCTCCCTGGCCGACATCGGCGAGCCGGTCGACCTCGTCGTCGTCGCGGTGCCCGCCGACGAGGTCGAGGCCCTCATCCCCGAGGCCGCCGCGGCCGGGGCCCAGGGGCTCGTGGTCCTCACCTCGGGCTACGCCGACGCCGGCGCCGAGGGACTCGAGGCCCAGCGCCGCCTGGTCTCCCTCGCTCGTGCCCACGGCATGCGCGTGATCGGCCCGGCCTCCACCGGTCTGGTCCGCACGGACCCCGCGATCCGCCTCAATGCCTCCCCGTCCCCGGGCCTGGCCCAGCGCGGCCCCGTCGGCCTGTTCAGCCAGTCCGGCGCCGTCGGCGCCATGGTCTCCGCCGGCGTCAAGCGCCGCGGGGTGGGGATCTCCACCTCGATCAGCGCCGGCAACCGTGCGGACGTCTCGGGCAACGACGCCATGCAGTTCTTCGAGGCGGACCCCCACACCGCCGCCGTCGGCGTGTACCTCGAGTCGTTCGGCAACCCGCGCAAGTTCTCCCGCATCGCCCGGCGGCTCTCCCGCACCAAGCCCGTCGTGGTGGTCCGCTCCGACGTCACCGGGCGCTTCCTGCCCCCGGGCCACGAGACCCGCACCACCCAGGCCCCCGAGGGCACCGTGGACTCGATGCTCGACCAGACCGGCGTGCTCGAGGCCCACACGCACGAGGCCATGCTCGACATCCTCATGGCCGTGGCCAGCCAGCCGCTGCCCACGGGCCACCGCGTCGTCCTCGTGGCCGACTCGCTCGCCCTGGACCGGCTGGGCCGCGACGCCGCGGCCGAGGCCGGGCTCGAGGTCACGGCCACCGTCGGCCTCGTCGGCAGCGAGCAGGGCATCGCCCCGCCCGCCGACACGCTGGTCTCCGCCGTCCGGGACGCCGTCTGCCACGAGCAGGCCGACGCCGTCGTGGTGCTGGCCCGCCTCGGCCTGCACCAGGCCGACGACGAGCCGGAGCGGCTGGCCCACGCCCTCGCCGACGCGACCCGGGACGCCCGCATCCCCGTGCTCGGCTGCCTGACCGACGTCGTCTCCCCGCGCTACCGCGGCGCCACGCTCGGCGCCACCGGGCCCGTGGGTGACGACGCCGAGCCCGGCTCCCTGCAGCCCGGTCTGCCCTTCTACCCGTCGCCGCAGCAGGCCATGACCGTGCTCGGCGCGCTCGCGGACTACGTCCACTGGCGCCGCCAGGAGGTCGGCGAGCCGCTCGAACCGACCGGCCTGCACCCGCACGAGGCCGAGGAGCTCGTGGAGGCGGCCGCCGCGCGTGCCGAGGGCACCGAACTCGTCCGGCTCTCCGACGAGGAGACCGAGACGCTGCTGGGCCACTACGGGATCACCGTGCTGCCCTCGGCCCGGTTCGAGACCGCCGACGAGGCCGTGGCGGCCGCCGAGCGGCTCGGCTTCCCCGTGGCGCTCAAGGCCGTGGACCCCCACCTGCGGCACCGACTCGACCTGGGCGGCGTCCGCCTGAACGTGGTGGACGCCGACTCCCTGCGCCGCAACGTCGAGCACATGCGCCGTCTGCTCGCGCCGTTCGGCGTGCGCGAGCTCGAGGTCCAGGCCATGGCCCCCGCCGGGCAGGCCTGCATGCTCACGGCGCTCGAGGACCCGCTGCTGGGCCCCGTGGTCTCCTTCGGCATCGCCGGCGACGCCACGGACCTGCTGGGGGACTGGGTGCACCGCGTGCCCCCGCTCACGGACCGGGACGTGGCCCGCATGGTCCGCGCCCCCCGCGCCGCCGTGAAGCTGCGCGGCACCGGCGGGGTGCCCTCCGTCGACCTCGCCGCGCTGGAGGACCTCGTGGGCCGCGTCAGCGTCCTCAAGGACGACCTGCCGCAGGTCGCCCGCCTGCGCTTCGCGCCCGTGCTGGCCGCCCCCGAGGGCGTGACGGTGCTGCAGGCCGAGGTGCACGTCGCCAACGCGGCCCGCCGCACCGACTCGGCCCGGCGCGCGCTGCGCGGCCGCTGACCGGGCCGTCCACAGCGGGCCCGGACGGCCCGGCACCGGACCCGTAGCATGGGGGACATGAGCCCGTTCCGCAGGAGTCACGAGCCCGGCCGTCCCGACCACCGCCCCGACGCCCCCGAGGCCGAGGGCCGGCAGCGCGAGGCCCGCACCCTGGACGGCAGCGGCGGCCTCGACGCCTCGCTCGTCCGCGCCGGCTTCTACCCGGACCTCGTGGCGCACGCCATCGCCGTCGAGCTCGAAGGCCGCACCCCGGACGCGCACCTCGTCCACGTGGACACGCACTTCGACTACGAGGAGATCCACCGGCACATCACGGCCCTCGTGCTCGCCGGGGACACCCTGCTGGCCGTCCACCTCGACGACCACGCCGCCGACCCGGCCGGCCAGGCGGTCCTCGCCCAGGTCTCCACCGAGATGGTCCCGGTCCGCGCCCTCGGCTCCGTGGTCCTGACCACCGGCCACGCCGACCCCGCCCGCTTCCGGCCGTCCGACCCCGTGGCCGAGATGACCCTCGGGCTGATGTGGGCCGGAGGCCAGCGACTGGACCTGCAGCCCGCCGGCTGCGCCGACCCCCAGTGCGACCTCGACCACGGCTACACCGGCACCGCCACCCGCGAGGACCTCGTGATCCGCGTCGCCGCCGACGCCGACGGGCAGGGGGCCGTCGACGGCGCCCTGGCCTTCGCCCGGGCCCTGCGCCGCGCCCACCTGGCGGCCACCACGTGACGGGGCCCGCCCTCCCCGCGGGCGTGGTCCCCGCCGACCGTGCCCTGCGCTCCGTCCTGACCTCCGCCGCGGCCGCCCTCGGTGTCCCGGGCTGTGAGAACGCGCTCGCGGTCCCGGCGGGCCGCCGCGTGGTCGTCGCCCTGGTGGACGGCCTTGGACGGTCCCTGCTGAAGCGCTTCGGCGGCCACGCCCCCACGCTGCGCTCGGCGATGGCCGACGGCGGCCGCGTCCTCGAGGTGGCCGTGCCCACCACGACGGCCGCCTCCCTCACGAGCCTGGGCACCGGGCTGGACGTCGGGGAGCACGGCGTGGCCGGCTACGACGTGCTCGACCCGGACCGGGACGTGGTGATCAATCAGCTGGGCGGCTGGGACGAGGCCACCGACCCGGTGGGGTGGCAGCCGAAGCCCACCGTGTTCGAGCGCGCCGCCGCGGCCGGCGTGGACGCCGTCACGGTCTCGCTGCCCGCCTTCGAGCGTTCGGCCCTGACACGGGCGGGGCTGCGTGGCGGCCGGTTCGTGGCCGGTCGCACCCTGATCGCCCGCGCCCAGGCCGCCGAACGCGTGATGAAGGACGCGCGCGTGCCCACGCTTGTCTACTTCTACGTCAACGAGCTGGACAAGGCCGGCCACCGGGACGGCGTGGGCTCGGAACGGTGGCTGCACGCCCTCGAGGAGATCGACGCGGCGGTGCGGCGCCTGGTGGACCGCGTGCCCGCCGGGACGGTGGTGCTCGCCACCGGCGACCACGGCATGGTCGACGTGCCGCCGTCGCGCCGCGTGGACTACGCCGCCCTGGACGAGGCCGGGGAGCTCGCCGACCCCGCGCTGCTCGAGGGGATCGCGCACACCGCGGGGGAGCCCCGCCTCGTGCAGCTGCACTTCCGGTCCGACGCGGGTCCGGACGTGCGCGAGAGGGTGCGGCGCACCTGGGCCGAGCGCTACGGGGCGCACGCGTGGGTGCTCACGCGGGACGAGGCCGTCGACGCCGGCTGGTTCGGCGCCGTCGTCGAGGACCGGGTCCGTGCCCGCATCGGGGATCTGCTCGTCGCCGTGCACGGGGATCTTGCCCTCTACGACGGCCGGCGGGTGCCCCCGCACGCCTTCGAGATGGTGGGCCAGCACGGCGCGCCCACGCGCGCCGAGCGGGAGGTCCCGCTGCTCACCTGGCACCGCTGAGCCCGCCCCGCGGCCGGGGCCGGGCCGGGGTCAGTCGCCCTTGCGGCCGAAGACGATCTCGTCCCAGCTGGGCACGGACGCGCGGCGAGCGGCCGAGCGGGCCCGGGGGCGCGGCGTGACGGTCGGCATGGCAGGGCGCGCGGCACGCTCGCGAGGCGCGGGCTCCGCCCCCTCGTCCTCGACACCCGCGTCCGCGACGTCTGCGGCAGTGTCCTCGGCGCGGTCGGTCTCGGCGGCCGGTTCCGGCGCGTCGACGACCGGGGCGTCGTCGGCGGTCGTCAGGGCCCCCTCGGCGTCGACCGGGGCGAGCCGCTCGGGCGCCTGGGCGGCCTCGCGCCGACTCCGGTCCTGGTGCTCGCGAGCGATCAGGTGCGCGAGCGCGTCGTCCGACTCCAGGTCCGCGCCCACACGCTGACCCCGGCGCACCCGCAGGATCTCCAGCAGATCGGCGTCGCGGTCGGCGGCCGGGGAGTGCGCACCCGCGGGGGTCACGGCGTCCTCGGCGTCCACGTCGTCCGTCACCGGTTCGGCCGCGGGGGCGCGGGGGACCAGGTCCCAGGCCTCCGCCTCGGACAGGGCGCGGGCCCAGGCGTTCTCGGGTTCGAGGTGGCGTCCGGCCGGGCGGAACGTCCAGAGCGCCGGCGGCTCCTCGCGGGTGGGCAGACTCCTCGCGCCGGCCACGGCGAACCGGGCGGCCACGGTCCAGCCGGCCTGGTCCTCGCGCCACGCGTCCCACTCGAGGCTCGCCTCGTCCACGCCCAGCTCGGCGAGTCGGTGCGCGGCGAGCTCGCCGAGCGTCGTGGGGCCGCCGTCCTGGACGAGGTCCGCGTAGAGGTCGGGCCCGCCGACCCAGACCTCGACGGCGCGGGCCTGTCGGGCGATCCAGTCGCGCTCGGCCAGGACGGGGTGACCGTAGGTGCGGATGCGCGAGAACGCGTTCCCGCTCTCCCGGGCGACCTGCTCCACGGAGGCGCCCGCACGGATGCGCTGCTGGATCTCCCGGGGGGTGAGGGGCTCGGCCTCGTGGGTCGCGGCGGCCTTGATGGACTCCTGGTCGGTCAGCGGCGCCGGGGTCGGGCCGTCTGCGGTCTCATCGTCGGCCGCGGGCTGCGGGTCGATGCGGGGGGTGAGCGCGAGGTCCTCGTCCGGACGGGTCGGGCCGGAGGGCACGTCGGGAGCCCGCTCGCCCTCCTCCGCGGCATCGTCGGCCTGCGTCGTCGCGTCCACCGGTCCCTCGGCGTCCTCGTCGCCCGTCCCGGGGACGTCCGTCTCCGTCATGTCGTGCCAGGCCGCGGGGCCGCCCTCGGCCGGTCGCACGGCCTCGGGCGCAGCGCCCTCGATGACCAGCCGGCGCAGATAGGGGGAGAGGGCGAGCGTGTGCTCCTCACCCTCGGGCCCCGACAGGCGCAGCGCGTCGCCGTCCTCGGTGGGTCCGGTCAGTCGCAGCTCTGCCATGGCGGTGGTCCCTCCCACATCGTGTTCTGGTCACCGGGCATGTGGACGCCCGGCCGGGCATGCCCCGATCCTAGCCGCCGTGCCGCAGACCACGGCCCGGGCGAGGGACGAGCGGCCGCGGGAATCCGCCCTGGGCGAGCGTGCCCGTCAACATTTGGCACGGGTTCGGCCATGGTGCACAATCTACGCGCAACGGCGCAGGCCGGTGACGCGTGGTCCGCCCACGACGCCGTCCGCGCAGTGCCGGCACCGGTCCCGGTGCCGTCCCCCACCAGCGGAGCGTGAAACCCCATGGCCACTGACTACGACGCCCCTCGCAAGAACGAGGAAGAGCTGAGCCAGAACTCCATCGAGGAGCTGAAGGCACGGCGCACGGACACCCAGTCCGCCGTCGTGGACGAGGACGAGGCGGAGGCCGCCGAGGGGTTCGAGCTGCCTGGCGCCGACCTCTCGGGTGAAGAGCTGATGGTGCGGGTGCTGCCCGCCCAGTCGGATGAGTTCACCTGCGCCTCCTGCTTCCTGGTCCGCCATCGCTCGCAGGCCGCGCGTGAGAAGAACGGCCTGATCTACTGCAGCGACTGCGAGGGCTGAGCCCCCGCCGCCGGGGCGGTCAGCGGTCCTCGGCCGCCCCCTCCTGCCGGGCCATGGCCCCGCCGAGGGCCGCGACCAGCTCCTCCGGACGCCGGGTGCTGGTCAGCCAGTAGGGCGTGCGGTCGCGCTCGTCGGTCAGCTGGATCCGCACGACGGGCCCGATCCAGCCGCGCAGGTTCACGAAGGCCAGCCCGTGCAGCAGCGGGCCGCGCTGGGCCCGGGCGTCCTCGCCGCGATACCCCGTGACCTGACCGACGTGGTGCCGTTCGATGCTGGCGCGGCCCACCTGGAGGGTGCGTTCGCGCACCACGATGCGCGGGGTGGTGGCCACCAGGAGCAGGGCCTCGACGGCGAAGAACACGACGGCGGCGGCGATGCCCAGCCCGAGGTCGATCGGCGCGAACACGAGGATCGTCAACGCCGCCAGCATGAGCGCCACGGCCCAGACCCCCGGGGAGGGCGTCAACCGCTCCTCGAACAGGACCGGATCGGGTCCCGCCGCAGCGCCCTCGGGGGCGCGGCGGGAGGCATCGGCGACGGGGTGCTGCTGGGGATCACGCATGGGTCCCAGCTTCCCACATCCGGACTCCGGTCCCGCCGCGCGGCACCGGCGAGGGCGCCCGCCCGACCGCCTCGACGCGGCCCCGGGCCGACGGGTGCTCGTGTAGGGTCGGGCCTCGTGACCGACTCCGCCGAGCTGCCCGTGCCCCTGCACGCCCTCGATCCGGGCCTGGCCCCGCCCGCCTACGCGCAGCCGGGCGACGCGGGCGCGGACCTGCGCACCGCCGTCGACGTGACCCTGGCCCCGGGCGAGCGCGCCCTGGTGCCGACCGGCGTGGCGTTGGCCATCCCGGAAGGCCACGCGGGGTTCGTGCACCCCCGCTCGGGTCTCGCGGTCCGTCGCGGCCTGACCATCGTCAACGCCCCGGGCACCATCGACGCCGGCTACCGCGGCGAGATCAAGGTGCCCCTGATCAACCTGGACCCGACCGAGCCGATCGTGCTGCGCCGCGGCGACCGGATCGCCCAGCTCGTGCTGCAGCCGGTCGTGCGCGCCCGCTTCGAGCCCGTGGACGTGCTGCCCGACTCCGAGCGCGGGGCCGGCGGCTTCGGCTCGACCGGCGGCTTCACCGCCGACACCACCCCTGGGAGGACGTCGTGATCTTCGGACGCAACCGCACCGTGCGCCACGAGCAGGTCAGCCTGCCGGACGAGCTGCTGGAGGAGCGCGACCTCGAGATCGCCGCCGCGCCGGCAACCGCCGACGTCGGTCCGCACGACGTCGCCACCCGCCCGGATCCCGCCGGCATGATCGACCTGGGGTCGCTGCGCCTGAGGGCCGTCCAGGGCATGAAGCTGCGCCTCGACGTCGAGGACGCGACGAAGCGGATCGTCGCCGCCACCATCAGCCTCGGACGCTCGGCCCTGCAGGTCCAGGCGTTCAGCGCCCCCCGTCGCACGGGTCTGTGGGACGACCTGCGCGCCGAGCTGCACGACTCCCTGTCGACCACGGCCCACGCGACCGTGCAGGAGCAGACCGGCCGTTTCGGCGTCGAGATCCTCACGCGCGTGCCGGCGGCGCTGCCGGACGGCTCGCCGGGGTGGAACGTCGCCCGGTTCGTGGGCGTGGACGGACCGCGCTGGTTCGTCCGCGGCGTGTTCCACGGCGAGGCCGCCTTCCAGCCGGAGGCCGCCGAGCCGCTGGAACAGGTGTTCTCCGACCTGGTCGTGGTGCGGGGCGACGAGCCGCTCCCGCCGCGCGAGCTGCTGCCCCTGCGTCCGCCGCCCAACGCGCGCCCGCTGCAGCGTCGCCGCCCGGCCCCGGACGAGGGCCGGGACGTGCTCGCGGACACCGCCGCCGGCCCGGGGGACGGCGCGGCACCGGAGACCACCGCGCTGCCCGAGCGCGGTCCGGAGATCACGGAGATCCGGTGAGCCCCGCCGTCGCGGCCCGCCCGACCGGCGCCGCAGGCCGCATCGAGCGCCGCGGCGTCATCGCCTCCGTCACGCTGCCCGGCGCGGACGAGGCGACCGTCTTCCGCGCGGCCCTGGCCGACCGCCTGCCCGCACCCGGGAGCATGGCGCCCGCCGAGACGCTGCAGCTGGTCTGGCACGGGCGGCGCCGCGTGCCCGGCGTCATGCCGGGGGAGTGGCTGACGGTCCGCGGCCGCGTCACCCAGATGGACGGCGTGCCCACCCTGCACAACCCCGAGTTCGACCTGGTCGACGCGCCCGAGGCCACGCTCTGAGCACGGCCCCGAGAGGAGAGCCCATGACCGAGCCGCGTGGCCCCGTCACCGCCGCCCCGGACGGGGCCGGCCCCCTGCCGTCTCGAGCCCGCCTGGACGAGCGCGGCCGCCTCGACGCGCTGGGCAGCGTCGGTGGCTGGCGCGGCATCGTCGAGGCCTCCCTGCCCACCCTCGTCTACATGGTCGGCTACGTCGCCACCCAGCAGGTGTGGCCCTCCGGCGTGGCCGCCGTCGCGGTCGCTCTCGTGCTGGGCGTCGCGCGCCTCGTCCAGCGCCAGTCGCCGGTCCAGGTGCTGGCCGGCCTCGCCGTCGTCGTCCTGTCCGTCGTGGTCTCCCTGACCACCGGCCAGGCCCGCGACTACTACCTGTGGGGCTTCGTCACCAACGCCGCCTACGGCCTCGCGTTCGCGGTGTCCGTCCTCGTGGGCTGGCCCGCGGCGGGCCTGGTGCTCGGCCTCGTGCGCGCCGAGGGCACCCGCTGGCGGGCCCACCGGCGTCGGCGCCGCGCCTACGCCGCGGCCACCTGGATCCTCGTGGCCGTGTTCGCACTGCGCCTGGCGGTGCAGGTGCCCCTCTACCTCGGGGACGCCGTCACCGCGCTCGGGGTGGCCCGCCTGGTGATGGGCCTGCCGCTCTATGCCCTGGGGCTCTGGCTCGCCTGGTCCGTCAGCTCGCCCGGTCAGGACGACGGCGTGCCGGCGGACTCCGCCGCCTCCGAGCGTCCCTGAGCGCGGCCCTCGCCGACGAGGAGGCGACGCAGGGCCGGCTCGGCGGAGCCGGCGGCCAGGAAGAAGAGCTCGTCGCCCACCTCCAGGACCTCGTCCGCCGACGCCTGCCGGGGGGCGCCGTCGCGCACGACCGCCACGAGCGGAGCCTCCTGCGGCCAGGACACGGTGCCGATGCGCCGGCCCTCGAGCCAGTGCTTTGCCGGGACCCGGAACTCGGACAGCGCCGCGCCGCCGGCCTCCAGCCTGAGCAGGCGCACGAGGTCCCCGGTCTCCACGGCCTCCTCCACGAGCGCCGTCATGATCGAGGGGGTGGACACGGCCACGTCCACGCCCCACGACTCGTCGAAGAGCCAGTCGTTGAGCGGGTTGTTGACGCGAGCCACGGTGCGGCCGACGCCGAACTCCGAGCGGCTCAGCAGGGAGCACACGAGGTTGACCCGGTCGTCGCCGGTCGCCGCGACGAGCACGTCCGCCTCCAGGGCGCCGCACTGCTCGAGCACGGTCAGGTCGCACGCATCCCCGAGGACGAGGCGTGCGCCGCCGACGTCGGCCTTGCGGGCCGCGTCCGTGCGCGCCTCGACGACGACCACCTCGTGGCCGTGCGCGTGCAGCTCCCGCGCGATGGAGGCGCCCACGGCGCCGGCTCCGGCGATGACGGCCCTCATGCCCGTCCCTCCTCGTCCTCGTCCGTGCCGTCCGGCACGCGTGCCTCGCCCTGCAGGGCGGCCTCCACCTGGTCCCGGCGGTCCACCGGGTAGACGGCGTGCAGCACGTCGCCCTCCTGCAGGCGGTCGCCCGGCCGGGGCAGCTGGCCGTCGCCGAGCCGGGTGAGGTAGGCGATGCGCATCCCCACCGTGGACTCGACGTCGGTCAGCCGACGGCCCCACCACGAAGAGTGGGGGACCAGCTCGGTCACGAGCAGCCGGCCGGAGGCGTCGCGGTGCTCCGCGTCGGCGGTGCCGGCCGGCAGCAGCCGGTGCAGCACCTGGTCGGCCGTCCACTGGATGGAGGCGACCGTGGGGATGCCGAGGCGCTGGTACAGCCGGGCCCGGTCGGCGTCGTAGATGCGCGCCACCACGTGGTCCACGTGGAAGGTCTCGCGGGCCACGCGGGCGGCGATGATGTTCGTGTTGTCGTCCGCGGTCACGGCCGCCAGGCCCTGCGCGCGGTCGATGCCGGCGGCGAGCAGCGCGGAGCGGTCGAAGCCCACGCCGGCCACGAGCTCGCCGGAGAAGCCGGGGGCCAGCCCCTCCACGGTCCGCGGGTCGCGGTCCACGAGGGCGACGCCGTGACCGGCCGCGTCCAGTGCGGCCGCCAACCGGGTGCCCACCCGTCCGCCGCCGACGATCACGTAGTGGGCCATGCCCGTCCCTGCCTCTCGTGCGGTGCTCCGTGCGCCGGGGAGCCGACGCGCGCTCCATCCTCGCATCCGGCGGGCACGTCCGGGAGCATCCGCGTCGCCGCGGCGCCCGGGCCCGGCGGGGGTACCGTGGTGCGGTGGCCACGCTGTCCTTCCTCCTGCGCCGCGGCCTCCTCGGTCGCCCCGTGACGTCGCACGCCGCCGACGAGCCCCGCATGAACCGGTGGCGGGCGCTGCCCGTGACGTCGTCGAACGCCCTGTCCTCCCTCGCCTACGCCCCGGACGAGGTCATCCTCACCCTGGTCGCGGCCGGCACGTCCGCGCTCGCGCTCGGACCCGCCGTCGGCTGGGCCGTCGTCGCGGTGATGCTGCTCATCGTCGTGTCCTTCCGCGCCGCGGTCGCCGCCGTTCCGCACGGCGGCATCTATCACATGGCCGGCACGAAGCTGGGCCCGAGGGCCGGCGTCGTCGCCTCGGCCGCACTCCTGCTGGACTTCGTGTTCACCGCCGCGGTCTCCGTGGCCGCCTTCGCCCACTTCGTGGCGGCGCTGGCCCCCGGACTCACCGTCGGCAGCCGCGTGCTGGTGGCCTCGGCCGCGCTCGTGGGCGTACTGCTGGCCGCGCTCCGCGGGGTGCGGCTGTCCCGGTGGGTGCTGCCCGTGCTCGTGAGCGTGTTCGTCGCCCTGACCGCGCTGCTCGTCCTGGCGGGCCTGTGGCAGGAGGGCCGTGGGCTGCTCGGCGCGGCGCCGACGGCCGGCTGGACGCAGGAGGGCGCCGGGGTCGGCGGGACCGTCGGCACCGTGGCGACGGCGCTGCTCGCCCTGCGCGCGTTCAGCGCGGGATCGGTGCTGCTCACCGGCGTCGAGGTGCCGGTCTCGAGCACCCGCCTGATGGCCCGGCCGGCCGTGCCCACGGTGCGGTGGGTGCTCACCGTGATGGCCCTCACCCTCGGCGCGCTGACCGTGGGCGTCATGCACCTGGCTCAGCGCACCGGCGTCGTCGTCGGGCTGGAGCTGGAGAACCTCCGGGACGCCGCGGGTGCCGAGGTCACGCCCGACCGCGCCCCCGCCCCCGTGCTCGCCCAGCTCGCGGACACCGTGTACGGCCCGGGCAGCATCCTGTCCGTCGCCACCATCGCGGCCACCGCCCTGCTCCTGCTGTTCGCGGCCAAGTCGGCGTTCCGCTCGTTCCCCGCCCTGGCCGCGCGCGTGGCCGAGGACGGCTACCTGCCCCGGCAGCTGAGGGTCCGCAGCGACCGGCTGGTGCACACGTGGAGCGTCCTCGGGATGGGGGCCGTGGCCCTCTCGCTCGTGCTGTTCTTCGAGGCCCGGACCGCCCTGCTCGTGCAGCTCTACGTCATCGGCGTGCTGCTGGCCTTCACGCTCGCGCAGGCCGGCATGCTGCGGCTGTGGCGCCGCCGGCTCGTGCACACACCGGGCGCCCGGGCCCGCGCGGCCGTCCGGCTGCGCCTGATCATCACGGCGGTGGCCTGGGTGGTCACGGCGCTGGCGGGCGTCGTCGTCCTGGTCACCCGCTTCACGCAGGGCGCGTGGGTGGCGCTGCTGGCGATCGTGCTCGGCTCGCTGGTGATGGGGCGGATCCGCCGCCACTACGCGGACGTGGACCGCGAGCTCGCACCGGACCCCCAGGACGACGCGCGGGCCCTGCCCTCGCGGGTCCACGTGGTGGTCGTCGTGACCACGCTGGACCGGCCGGCGCTGCGGGCGCTGGCCTACGCCCGCGCGTCGCGGCCGTCCTCCCTCGAGGCCGTCGTCGTGGACGCCGAGCGCGCCGCCACCCTGGAGGTGATCGACGCCTGGGAGCGTGCCGGCCTGCCGATGTCGCTCACCGTGATCGCCTCGCCCTACCGCGACACGGTGGCCCCCCTGGTGCGGCATGTGCGCGAGCACCGACGCCGCTCCCCGCGGGACCTGACCATGGTGTTCATCCCGGAGTACGTGGTCCGGCCGGGCTGGCGCACGCTCCTGCACAACCGGACCGCCACCCGCCAGACGCGGCGACTGCAGCGGGAGCCGGGCGTGATGGTGGGCTCGGTGCCGTGGCAGGTCCACGAGGGCCAGGGCTCTTGACCGCCCCGGCGCCCCCGGGGAGCGGCGGATGACGCCGTCCGACGGCGCGCCCACGATCGAGGCGACACAGCCGCATCGGTCTGCAAGGATGATGATCATCTGACCAGTCGATGCTCAGGGCAAGACCTGAAGCGCGCTGCGATGCGAGAGGAGCCAGACATGGCAGTCGTCGACACGTCCACAGACGTCACCGGGATCGGGAGGACCATCGAGGTGGAGGTCGGGGCCATGGCCCACGGCGGCCACTGCGTGGCCCGGCACGAGGGGCGGGTCGTCTTCGTGCGCCACGCCGTGCCCGGCGAGAAGGTCCGGGTGGCCCTGACCGAGGCCGAGGACGGGGCCCGCTTCTGGCGCGGCGACGTCGTGGAGGTGCTGCGGCCCTCCGAGTTCCGCCGCATCCACCAGTGGAAGCTCGCGGACATGCTGCGCGCCCACGCCTCGGGTCGCCCGCCCGTGGGCGGCGCCGAGTTCGGCCACATCGTGGTCCCGCACCAGCGCCGGCTCAAGGCCCAGGTCTTCCGGGACACGGTGCACCGCATCGCCGACCTCGCGGTGGAGCCGGAGGTGTGCTTCGCCGGCTCCGAGGACGAGCCCACCGGCCAGCGCTGGCGGACCCGGAACGCGTTCGCGGTGACCCCCCAGGGGCACATCGCGATGCACGCCTACCGTTCGGCGACCCTCCTACCCGTGCGCAACATGCCGCTCGGCGTGCCGGCCCTCGATGCGCTCGCCCTGTGGGACTGGGACTTCACCGGAGCCGCCCGCGTGGACGTCGCGACGCCGGCCTCCGGCTCCCGCCCCCTCGTGCTGGTGACGCCCACCCCGCAGACGCGGGCGGACGAGGTCAAGCTCGGCCGGCTGCGCACCCGGATCCGCCAGGCGGCCAATGCGTGCGGCGTGGACGTCTCCACCGGCCTGGCCCTGCCCGGCCCGAAGCAGTTCCAGCCGGTCAAGGTCGAGCGCATCACCGGCAAGACCTGGGTCGAGGAGACCGTGGAGTCCGAGCGCGGCGGCACCAAGCGCTTCCGCGTCACGGGTGACGGCTTCTGGCAGGTCCACCAGCACGCCCCGGCCACCCTCGTGGACGCGGTGCTCGAGGACGCGCGCGTCGAGCCGGGCCAGGTCGTGGCCGACCTCTACGGCGGCGCCGGCCTGTTCAGCGCGTACCTGGCGGACGCCGTGGGACCCGAGGGCCGCGTGTACTCGGTGGAGGCCTCCCGCCAGGCCTCGAAGGACGCCCGCCGCAACCTGCACGACCAGCCGCAGGCCTCGGTGCTCAACGGCCCCACGGACAAGGTGCTCGGCAGCTGGCTGAAGTACCCCGAGCGTCCCGTGGCGGACGGCGGCCTCGGCGGTGCCGCGCTGGACACCGTCGTCCTGGACCCGCCGCGGGCGGGCGCGGGGCGGCGGGCGATCGAGCGCATCCTCGCGCTCGAGCCGGGCCGCATCGTGTACGTCTCGTGCGACCCCGCCTCGTTCGCCCGCGACCTGGCGTGGCTGCGCGACGGCGGCTACGAGGTGGAGCGCGCCCGCGTGTTCGACCTCTACCCGGACACGCACCACCTCGAGTCGGTGACCGTGCTGGTGCCGGCCGCCCAGAGCGCCCCGGCCGCGGCCGTCGTCGAGATCTGACCCGGCATCCGCGCGGCGGCCTGCGGGCCGCCGCGCGCCATGCCCGCGTCACACGGGACCGGCGCGGTACCCTGGGACGCAGTGCGGCACCTGTGACGCAGACGACGCCCGTCCCGGACGGCGCGCGGTCCGCGGCCGCGGGTGACCACCCCCCACTGGACGAGCGCCCGGAGGAAACCGGGCGGGAAGAGGAGTCCTCTCGTGACCACCGTCGACAGCTTCGGCTCCAAGGGCGTCCTGGACGTCAAGGGAGCCGAGTATGAGATTTTCCGTCTGAACAAGGTCGAGGGGGCGCAGAAGCTGCCCTACTCCCTGAAGGTGCTGCTGGAGAACCTGCTGCGCACCGAGGACGGCGCCAACGTGACCGCCGACCAGATCAAGGCCCTGGCCGCCTGGGACCCGAACGCCCAGCCGGACACCGAGATCCAGTTCACGCCGGCGCGCGTGATCATGCAGGACTTCACCGGCGTGCCCTGCGTCGTGGACCTGGCCACCATGCGTGAGGCCATCCAGGACCTGGGCGGCGACCCGGAGCGCGTGAACCCGCTCTCCCCGGCCGAGCTCGTGATCGACCACTCCGTGCAGATCGACTCCTTCGGCAACGACGCCGCCATCGAGCGGAACATGGAGATCGAGTACGAGCGCAACGGCGAGCGCTACAAGTTCCTGCGCTGGGGCCAGACCGCCTTCGACGACTTCAAGGTCGTCCCCCCGGGCATGGGCATCGTCCACCAGGTCAACATCGAGAACCTGGCCCGCACCGTGATGACCCGCGAGGTCGACGGCGTGCTGCGCGCCTACCCGGACTCCTGCGTCGGCACCGACTCGCACACCACCATGGTCAACGGCCTGGGCGTGCTCGGCTGGGGCGTCGGCGGCATCGAGGCCGAGGCCGCGATGCTCGGCCAGCCCGTGTCCATGCTGATCCCGCGGGTCGTGGGCTTCAAGCTGACCGGCAGCATCCCGTCCGGCGCCACCGCGACCGACGTGGTGCTGACCATCACCGAGATGCTCCGCCAGCACGGCGTGGTCGGCAAGTTCGTCGAGTTCTACGGCGAGGGCGTCGGCTCCGTGCCCCTGGCCAACCGCGCCACCATCGGCAACATGTCGCCCGAGTTCGGCTCCACCGCCGCGATCTTCCCGATCGACGAGGTCACCCTCGACTACCTGCGCCTGACCGGCCGCTCCGAGGAGCAGGTCGCCCTCGTGGAGGCGTACACCAAGGAGCAGGGGATGTGGCACGACCCGTCCTCCGAGGTCGCCTACTCCGAGTACCTCGAGCTGGACCTGTCCACCGTGGTGCCCTCCATCTCCGGCCCGAAGCGTCCCCAGGACCGCATCGAGCTCACCGACTCCAAGGACCAGTTCCGCAAGGACCTGCACAACTACGCCACGCAGGACGAGGCCGGCGAGGGCCGCCCGTCCAAGCTCGTGGACGTGGCCATGCCGGACGGCCGCCAGTTCCAGCTGGACCACGGCGCCGTGTCCATCGCCTCGATCACCTCGTGCACCAACACGTCCAACCCGTCCGTGATGATGGCGGCCGGCGTGCTGGCACGCAACGCGGTCGCCAAGGGCCTGAAGTCCAAGCCGTGGGTGAAGACCTCCGTGGCCCCGGGCTCCCGCGTGGTGACCGACTACTACGAGAAGTCCGGGCTGCGCGAGTCCCTCAACGACCTCGGCTTCAACGTGGTCGGCTACGGCTGCACCACCTGCATCGGCAACTCCGGCCCGCTGGAGTCCGAGATCTCCGAGGCCATCCAGGAGAACGACCTGTCCGTGACCGCGGTGCTCTCCGGCAACCGCAACTTCGAGGGCCGCATCAACCCGGACGTGAAGATGAACTACCTGGCCTCCCCGCCGCTGGTGGTCGCCTACGCCCTGGCCGGCACCATGGACTTCGACTTCGAGAACGAGGCCCTGGGCCAGGACACCGAGGGCAACGACGTCTTCCTCAAGGACATCTGGCCGGACCCGACCGAGGTCCAGAAGATCATCGACGCGTCGATCGACACCGAGATGTTCACCTCGCAGTACGCCACGATCTTCGACGGCGACGAGCGCTGGCAGTCCCTGGAGACCCCCTCGGGCTCCACCTTCGAGTGGGACGAGAAGTCCACCTACGTGCGCAAGCCCCCGTACTTCGAGGGCATGACCATGCAGCCGGACCCGGTGTCCGACATCTCCGGCGCCCGCGTCCTGCTCAAGCTGGGCGACTCCGTGACCACGGACCACATCTCCCCGGCCGGCTCCTTCAAGTCGGACACCCCGGCGGGCCGCTACCTGCTGGAGAACGGCGTGCAGCGCAAGGACTTCAACTCCTACGGCTCCCGTCGTGGCAACCACGAGGTGATGATCCGCGGCACGTTCGCGAACATCCGCATCAAGAACCAGCTGCTCGACGGCGTGGAGGGCGGCTTCACCCGCGACTTCACCCAGGAGGGCGCCCCGCAGGCCTACGTGTACGACGCGGCGCAGAACTACGCCGAGCAGGGCACCCCGCTGGTGGTCCTGGGCGGCAAGGAGTACGGCTCCGGCTCCTCCCGTGACTGGGCGGCCAAGGGCACGGCGCTCCTGGGCGTCAAGGCCGTGATCACCGAGTCCTTCGAGCGCATCCACCGCTCGAACCTCATCGGCATGGGCGTGCTGCCGCTGCAGTTCCCCGAGGGTGAGAACGCCGACTCGCTGGGCCTGACCGGCACCGAGACCTTCGACATCTCCGGCATCACCGCCCTCAACGAGGGCACCACGCCGAAGACCGTGAAGGTCACGGCCACCGGCGAGGACGGCAAGGTCACCGAGTTCGACGCGGTCGTCCGCATCGACACCCCCGGTGAGGCCGAGTACTACCGCAACGGCGGCATCCTGCAGTACGTGCTCCGTCAGATCGCCTCGAAGGCCTGATCCACGGGACACCGCCCGCGCGCGGGCATCACGACGGCGGCCCGCCGCCCTCCGCACGGAGGGCGGCGGGCCGCCGTCGTCGTGGGCGCCGGGGCCGACGCCGGTGCAGGACGCTCTTCATCCCCCAGTGCAGGGACCGTCCAACCCTTGGGCCAGACGGTCCTCGGGCGTGTCTGACAATGAAGCCGGGGGAAGGCCGGCACCCTCGAAGACACGGTCCCGGTTCCAGATGCTCTCCCACGCCCCCACAGGCCGGCAGGGCCGGCCGTTCGCCGATGCCCTCACGATGGTCGACGCCATCATCCACCGGTACAGGTGCATCGATCCCCTGGCGGGACCTGCCCGAGGTCTACGGGCCCTGGCTGAGTCGTGTGGACCTGGCACGGCCGCATGGCCGAAGAGGGCACCTGGGACACGGTGCTGGCAACACTGACCGCCGCAGCGGATGCCGAAATCGTGATCGATTGGTCGGTCTCGGTGGACTCCACGATCGCCCGCGCCCATCAGCACGCGAGGAACACCACCCGGCTCACGGGGGGCTGGATCGAACGACAAGGAATCCGCGTGAAGAGCCCGCCGACCACGGCCTCGGGCGCTCACGGAGCGGGCTGAGCACGAAGACCCATCAGCTGGTCGACGGTGCTGGGCGAGAGGGCGTACTCATCGCGGGCGATCGGCACCCATCTGCGCGCCGGTGGCATCGAGGCCGTCCTCCCCAACCGGCTGACCAGCAGGGCCACCGCAGACGCCGCGGCTCGGCCGGCGGCCGAACCGCGGGCCTGGACTTGGACGCTTACACGGGCCGGAACGTGATCGAGCGCCAGGACGCGCACCTGCAGCAATGGCCGGGCCTGGCGAGCACGTACGACAAGTACGCGATCGTGGACCGGGCTGCCGTGGTCCTGAATGCTGTGCTCGCGTGGTCAACGGCATTGTCGGACACGCCCGAGTGGCGTGTTCGAACGGATCGACGATCCAGGTCAAGTGCTCGAGAAGCTCGGCGAGGCTCAGCACCGGCAGGTATGAGCGTGAGGACCTGGACAGAGAGGATCCCCCGGAATGCACGTCGTGAAGCGGCGTGAGCGATGTAGTGCTCTTCAGTTGGCACTGGTTGATATTGGTCGACGAGGCTTCAGCCCGGTGTGGTGATGCCCTGCGATGACTCTGAAGCCGGCTCTCGGGCGAATCCTCACATCGGGACGCCGAGACCCTGTGGGAGTCCAAGGATGGGACGTCTCGAGGCCTGATCTGTCGCCGCTGCAGAGGAGCATGAGGCCTGGGCCTCAAACCAGCTGAAGACCGGTCAAGCAGGTGGGGTCGTCGGGGCGGGTCGAGATGGCCTTTTTCGCGGTGCGGCCTTCAGCTGAGACAGTGAGAGTAGCGTCAATTCCACGCGGCAGCCAGACCCCGACGAATCCGTTGTCGTACGTCGTCAGCGTTTCATCGAGGAGGGTCTCCCCGGACGTCGCCTCGACCACGGTGACGTGGACGTCAGTATTGGCGAGTTCGCCGGTGCAGGTCGTGAGGCTGTGGAAGTAGCATTCGTGAGTCTGGCTGCGATACGGGGCGATAGAGACGTAGAACTCGTCCTCTGGCATCGGCACGGTGGTCTGATTGTTCTGATCGTCGGTCAGTACAAGCTGGTCGGGTTCAATCGACGCGATGAATTCAGACGAGCGATCTGTCACCTTCGTTGAGTCGAGGCGCGTGATGATCTCGCGAGCATTCAATCCGTCTAGATTGTGCTCGACCACCAGTGAGTGATCGGATCCTGCATCAGCGGACGGTCCCGCATCAGCACAGCCGCTGAGCAGGAGGACGGCGCTGGTCGCCAGACCGGTCAAGGCCGCGCAGATCCTCAGGCGGCTCCTGGAGGACTGGATCGGAGCAACAATGGCAAGTGGCATGCCCAACTCTTTTCTCAGGTGAACGTGTTCATGTCGTCAGGTTAGACAGAAGGCATCCCGAGTTCGCCGGTGCCCAGGGCGCGACGAGGTGCAAAGCACGCCTGCCCGGAGACATCAAGAGCCTTGTCCTGATCTGGGGTCCACCGGTCCGAGGCACCCTGTGTCGAAGACATCGGCTGGTGTCAGGAGCGCACGAGGCGATTGATGGCGTCGCTGGCCTCCTGGATCTTGGCGATGGCCGCGTCTTCATCGCCTTTCTTGGCGGCGTCGAGCACGCAGTGCTTGAGGTGGTCATCGAGCAGACCGGTCGCCACTCCTTGCAGGGCGCGGGTGAGGGCCGAGACCTGGGTGAGGATGTCGATGCAGTACTTTTCGTCGTCGATCATCTTCGTGATGCCGCGGGCTTGGCCTTCGATACGCTTCATGCGGTTGCGGTAGCGGTCCTTGACACTGATGTAGCCGTACCGGTGGGCTCCGGTGTCGGTACCGGTCTCATCGGCTGCAGTTTCAGTGGTCACGGGTGTGTCCTTCACTTCTGGTGCTCCAGGACGGAGCGGGTGCTGGCAGCTGGGGCGAGGTCGATGCGACGCAGCAGCTGGGCGTTGAGCGCGACGATGACGGTGGAGATCGACATCAGGATCGCACCTACTGACATCGGCATGACGAAGCCGACGGGTGCGAGCACGCCAGCCGCGAGCGGCACAGAGAGCAAGTTGTACCCTGCAGCCCACCACAGGTTTTGCCTCATTTTACGGTATGCGGCACGGGAGAGCTGGATCACCGAGAGCACGCTACGCGGGTCGGAGCTGGCGAGGATGACACCTGCAGAGGCGATGGCGACGTCGGTGCCGGCCCCGATGGCGATGCCGACGTCGGCCTGGGCCAGGGCAGGGGCGTCGTTGACGCCGTCGCCGACCATGGCGACCTTCTTGCCCTCCTTCTGCAGCTGGTCGACCTTGGCGGATTTGTCCTCGGGGCGGACGCCGGCGAAGACCCGGTCGATGCCGAGCTCTCTTCCCACCTCGTTCGCCACGGCTTCCGCGTCGCCGGTGATCATGACGACCTCGACGCCGAGCTGATGGAGCGCATCGACGGCGTCGCGGGACTCTGGGCGAACCTCGTCGGCGAGCTTGAGACCGCCGATGACCTTGCCGTCGCGGAGGACGTGCAGGATGATCGCACCCTCTGCCCGCCATTCGTCGGCGACACCGATCTCGTCCTGGCCGGTCTCCTCGAGCAGACGGGGTCCGCCGACGCGGATCTCATGGTCGGCCACCGTCGCGGTGACGCCGACCGCCGGGGAGGAGGTGAACCCGCTGGCCGGTTCGACGGCGAGGCCCTTCTCCTTGGCGGCGGTGACGATGGACCGGGCGAGGGGGTGCTCACTGTCGGCCTCGGCGGAGGCGGCCAGGGCGAGGAGCTGTTCGGCATTCAGGCCGCCGGTCGGCTCCACGCCGGTGACGGTGGGCTCGCCCTTGGTCAGGGTGCCGGTCTTGTCGAAGAGCACCGCGTCGACCTGGCGCATGGACTCCAGGGCGAGGCGGTCCTTGATCAGGACGCCGCCGCGGGCGGCGCGCTCGGTGGCGATGGACACGACCAGAGGGATCGCCAGACCCAGCGCATGGGGGCAGGCGATGACGAGGACAGTGATGGTGCGAACGACCGCGTCGTCGGGGAGCCCGAAGAGCGTCCAGACGACGGCGGTGATCAGCGCAGCTCCGAGGGCGAACCAGAACAGCAGGGCCGCAGCCCGGTCGGCGATGCGCTGGGCACGGGAGGATGAGCCCTGCGCCTCGGCGACGAGCCTGTTGATGCCCGCCAGAGCCGTGTCGTCGCCGGTGGCGGTGATCTCTACGCGCAGGCCGGAGTCGGTGGCCACGGTGCCGGCGGTGACGTTCTCGCCCTCGCCGCGGGCGACGGGGTGTGATTCGCCGGTGATCATGGACTCGTCCATGTCGGCGCGGCCGTCGACGATGGTGCCGTCGGCGGGGACGCTGCCGCCAGGCCGGACGATGACGACGTCGCCGACGCGCAGCTCTGCCGGGTCGACCTTGACGACGTCGTCTCCCTCTATACGCTCAGCCTCGTCAGGGAGCAGCGCGGCGAGGGAGTCCAACGCCGAGGTGGTCTGGGCCAGTGAGCGCATCTCGATCCAGTGGCCCAGCAGCATGATGACGATCAGCAGCGCCAACTCCCACCAGAACTCGAGCTCGGGGTGGACGAGACCGACAGTGGCGGCCCAGGAGGCGAGGAACGCTACGGTGATGCCGAGCGCGATGAGCAGCATCATCCCCGGCTGGCGGCTTTTCAGCTCGCTGACAGCACCGGTGAGGAACGGGGTGCCGCCCCAGGCGTACATGACGGAGCCGAGGACTGCGGCGACCCAGCCCGCCCAGCTGGGGACCGAGTAGCCCAGGAGCATGGCGAACATGGGGGAGAACGCGACCACCGGGATGGCGATGATCAGGTTGATCCAGAACAGCCGCCGGAACTGGCCGACGTGGTCGCCGTGGCCCGCGTGACCACCGCCGTGATGACCGTGCCCGGCGTGGTCACCGTGTTCCATGGTGTGGTCTTCGTTCTCGGCGCGCGAGTCGTCACGGTGGCCGGACTCGGTGGTCGCGACGCCGGCGTGGTCATGGTGATGCGTGGTCGGGTCCGTCATGCTCTTCGCTTCCCCTCGTCATTCCCCGATCTTTCCTTCGATCGGGTCGTATTTCGCCGCGGACCTTCAGCGCGCCCGCGGCGATCGGCTCAGGAGGCCGGCTTGAGCTCGCTCTCGACGACCCACTTGTGGTTGGTCATCGTCATGCCGTCGGACTCGTAATCGACCATGTAGACGGTCTCCTCGGTGGAGGAGGCGATGGTCGCCTTCGCGCCCTTCATGCCTTCCATGTGTTCGGCCTCGAGAGTGACCTCGGTGCCGTCGGCCAGACGTTCATCTCCGGCGTCCTTGATCTCCTGCTGGACGACCCACTTGTGATCCTTGACCGGCTCCCCGCCTGCGGACGGCGTGAAGTCCACCGCATAGGTGTACGTGTCGTACGCGCCGGCGATCGTCGCGTTCGCACCGTCCATGCCCTCCATGTGGTCGGCGGTGAGCGTGACCTCGGTGCCGACCGGGTATGTGGGCGACGCAGCCGTCTCGATGCCCTCGGGGGCGGGGCCGCCGTCCATCGGATGCTCCATCCCGCCGCTGTCAGAGCTGCTGCCGTGGCCCTCGTGCTGGCTGGTCGTCGAGGGGGTCCCTTGGTCCTGGCCGCCGCCGGTGCTGCAGCCGGTGAACACGAGCGCTCCTCCGAGCACTCCTGCGGCGACGGTGGTCATGAGGTGCTTGCGCATGAAGTCTCCTGTTCGTTCTGGTCCAGTCAACGCTATACCCCTCCCGGGTATCAAGTCGATGTCGATCGGCGGGCATGGAATCGCCCGGCCAAGATCCAATCGACCCGGGGTGGCAGCGCTGAGGCTGCGATGGAGAACATCGGCTCGGCGGCTCTGGTCGCAGATGGAATCGAGGCCCGAACGGACGGGCTCACCTCGCTCGCCGTCGTGACGGGATCGGCTGCGTCGTCTCGTGAACATCACCGTGGTGAGAAGACGATCCCAGTACCGCCGATCACCCAAGAGAAATTGGTCTTGTACGGTTGCATCGTCGGGCGTCCCATCGAGACAGGGATCCTGAGAGCCGACGGAAGCTGTGCAACTATCGCCAGGCAGAGCGAAGCATGTCTCAGTACGTGCTCCGTCAGATCGCCGCGAAGGCCTGATCCACGGGGCCCGCCCGCGCGGGCCGCCGCCCGCGTCCCGCCCGGGTGCGGAGCCGCGGAGTAGGCTGGTCGCACCATGGAACATCTGCCCCCCACGAGCCCCGGCGCCCCGCTGCTGCCGCAGATCGCCCGCCCGGCGGACCTGTCGGCCCTCACGGAGGACCAGTTGACCGCGCTGGCGGCGGAGATCCGCGCCTACCTGATCGCCCACGTCTCCAAGACGGGCGGCCACCTCGGACCGAACCTGGGCGTCGTCGAGCTGACGCTGGCCGTGCACCGCGTCTTCGAGTCGCCGAAGGACGCGGTCATCTTCGACACGGGTCACCAGTCGTACGTGCACAAGCTGCTCACCGGACGCCAGGACTTCACGACGCTCCGCCAGGAGGGGGGTCTGTCCGGCTACGGCGACCGCACCGAGTCCGAGCACGACGTGGTGGAGTCCTCGCACGCCTCCAGCTCGCTCTCCTGGGCGGACGGCATCGCGCGGGCCTGGGCGCAGACCGGGCAGGGGGACCGCACCGTGGTGGCCGTGATCGGCGACGGTGCTCTCACGGGGGGCATGGCCTGGGAGGCCGTCAACAACATCGCCGCCGGCCGGGACCGTCGCGTGGTGATCGTCGTCAACGACAACGGCCGCTCGTACGCGCCCACCGTGGGCGGTGTCGCCGAGCACCTGGGCGGACTGCGCCGCGGGGTGCTGGACAAGGTGCGCACCCACCACCGCTATGAGCAGACCCTCGACTACCTCAAGCGCCGCCTCCAGGAGGCCGGGCTCGCGGGGGAGCTGGTGTACCGGCCGCTGCACGCGGCGAAGAAGGGCCTCAAGGACCTCTGGGCGCCGCAGGGCCTGTTCGAGGACCTGGGCATGAAGTACATCGGCCCGGTGGACGGTCACGACCTCACCGCCATGGAGGAGGCCCTGGAGGACGCGCGGGCGTACGGCGGGCCCGTGATCGTCCACGCGATGACCGAGAAGGGGCACGGCTATCCGCCGGCGGTCGCGCACGAGGCGGACCAGTTCCACGCGATCGGCGTGATCGACCCCTCCACGGGCGAGCCCATCACCTCGTCGACGGCCCAGTCCTGGACCTCCGTGTTCGGCGAGGAGATGGTCGCGATCGCGAATGAGCGGCCGGACGTCGTGGCCATCACCGCCGCCATGCAGAACCCCGTGGGCCTGGCCCCGATGGCGCTGGCCCATCCGGACCGGGTGTTCGACGTCGGCATCGCCGAGCAGCACGCGGTCACCTCGGCCGCCGGCATGGCCTTCGGCGGTCTGCACCCCGTGGTGGCCGTCTACGCGACCTTCCTCAACCGCGCCTACGACCAGGTGCTCATGGACGTGGGCCTGCACCGTGCGGGCGTGACGTTCGTGCTGGACCGCGCGGGCGTCACCGGGCCGGACGGCCCGAGCCACCACGGCATGTGGGATCTGGCCCTGCTGCAGTCGGTGCCGGGGCTGCGGATCGCCGCGCCCCGCGACGCGGACACGCTCCGGGAGGAGCTGCGCGAGGCCGTCGCCGTCGAGGACGCGCCCACCGTGGTGCGGTTCGCGAAGGGCTCGGTCGGCGAGCCGGTGCGCGCCCTGGAGCGGCTGTCGGACGGCACGGACGTGCTCGCCCGGCGGGGCGAGGCCGGCGGGCGCGACGGCGCCGAGCGGGACGTGCTGATCGTGGCGGTGGGCGCGATGGCCGAGCTCGGCCTCGACGTCGCCGAACGGCTCGAGCGGCACGGCATCAGCGCCACGGTGATCGACCCGCGGTGGGTCCTGCCCGTGGCCCGGTCCGTGATCGACACGGCCGCCCGCCACCGGATCGTCGTGTGCCTCGAGGACGGGGTGCGGGCCGGCGGCGTCGGCTCGCGGATCCGGCAGGAGATGCGCGCGGCCGGCGTGGACACCGCCCTGAACGAGGTCGGCCTGCCGGTCGAGTTCCTCGCCCACGGCAGCCGCGAGAAGGTGCTGGCCCGCGTGGGCCTCACGGCGCAGCGCATCACCCAGGACACCGTCGCCCAGGTCCTCGGCGCCAAGGTCCCGTACGCCCGGCCCGTCCCCGAGGACGCGGCCGCCCCCCACCACCAGGAGCAGGCATGAGCATCGTCCGGCTGTACCGTGAGAGCGTCGGCGACGACGGCGCCCGGCTCTTCGAGTACCGCGAGGCATGGGCCGACGCGGAGGCCGGGGAGTTCGTGGTCCACCACGGTCGGGTCGGCCAGCCCGGCACCGTCGGGGAGCAGCCCCTGGCCGACCAGGCCGAGGGTGATCAGCTGCTGGCCGCGTTCGTGGCGCAGGGCGCGGAGGAGGGCTTCGCCGAGGCGGACCCCGCGACCTTCGCCGTGCTGCCGGTGGCCTACCGGCTCCGCGGCCGGGAGGCCACGGCGATCGAGCGGCGCACCGTCGAGCGGCTGCGCGTCGAGGTGACCCACCAGCTGGCCTGGCGCGGTCTCGGCGAGGTCGAGGACGTCGTCGAGGAGGTCGGTGCCCTCGTGCTGCGCGTCCGGACCCCCCACGCCCGCAAGGCCGCCGCCGAGATCCCGGCGGCCGCCAAGCGCGCCGACGGCGTGCAGCCGAACAAGGTGGACGTCCGCACCGCAGAGCAGGAGGGCTGACCCGTGCGCCACACCCGTCTCGGCCGCTCCGGGCTGACCGTCTCCGTCGTCGGCCTGGGCTGCAACAACCTCGGCCGCCCCGGCACCGCCACGCTGGAGCAGGCCGGCACCGACGCCGTCGTCCACGCCGCGCTCGATGCCGGCATCACCTTCTTCGACGTCGCCGACGTCTACGGCGCCGAGCCCGGCCTGTCCGAGGAGCGGCTCGGCCGCGCCCTGGGCGCCCGCCGCGACGAGGTGGTGATCGGCACCAAGTTCGGCATGGACATGGGCGGTGTCGCCGGCGACGACGGCGGCGCGCGGGGCTCCCGCCGGTACATCGTGCGCGCCGTCGAGGACTCCCTGCGCCGCCTCGGCACCGACTGGATCGACCTCTACCAGTTCCACACCCCGGACCCGGCCACGCCCATCGAGGAGACCCTCCGCGCGCTCGACGACCTCGTGCGCGCCGGCAAGGTCCGCTACGTGGGCCACTCGAACCGGGCCGGCTGGCAGATCGCCCAGGCCGAGTACGTGGCCCGCGAGCTGGGCGTGGAGCGCTTCGTGTCCGCGCAGAACCACTACAACCTGCTGGACCGCCGGGCCGAGCTCGAGGTGGTCCCGGCGGCGGCCGAGTTCGGGCTCGGCGTCCTGCCGTACTTCCCGCTGGCCAACGGGCTGCTCACGGGCAAGTACTCGCAGGGCGACGCCCCCGAGGGCTCGCGCCTGTCCCACGTGCGCCAGCACATGGTGGCCGACGCCGACCTGGAGCAGCTGGCCGCGTTCGGCCGGTTCGCCCGGGAGCGGGGGATCACCGAGGTCCAGGCCGCGATCGGGTGGCTGGCGGCGCAGGGACCGGTGTCCTCCGTGATCGCCGGCGCCACCCGTCCCGCGCAGGTCGTGGAGAACGCGGCGGCGGCCGACTGGCTCGCCACCGCGGAGGACCTGGCCGAGCTGGACGCCCTGTTCCCGGGCCCGGAGAAGGTCGCGCTCTTCTGATGGCCGGCGCGCTGAGCGGCGCGGCCGCCGCGAACCCGCTCGTGCCGACGCCGGGGGAGGCCGCCCTGGGCTGGACCGTATCCGTCGTGGCCGGTGCGCTGTGGGTGGCCGGCTTCGTCTCGCTGGGCCGCAGCCCCCTGGACGCCCGGGCGCGCCTGCCGTGGGTCGGCCTCATGCTGCTGCTACCGGTGCTGGGGGCGCTCATCTGGTTCTGGTGGCGGCACCGCTACTACCCGGCGCGGCGGCGCGAGCAGCCGGCGTGGGACCCCAACGACCGCTCCGCCGTCGTGGTGCCCCCGCGCCGGCGCTACGGCGCGCCGGAGGAATGAGCCGGGCTCAGAGCTTGACGACGATGCGGTCGTCGACGACGGCCGCGTCGTAGTCCATGAGGGCCTGGCGGGCCGGGCCGCCGAACGGCTTGCCCGAGGTGACGTCGAAGTGCGAGCCGTGGCAGGGGCACGCGTAGGCCGGGCCCTCCTGCCGGTCCACGACCTGGAGCAGGCAGCCCTGGTGCGTGCACACGTTGGTGAAGGCGGTCACCGTGGTCTCGTCCACGCGGTGCATCATCAGGGTCCGGCCCTGCACCTGGACCTCGCGGGACGCGCCCACGGGCAGCTCGGCGGCGGGCAGCGCGTCGACGGCGTCGGAGCCGGTGTAGTGGTCCTGCGCGGTGTCCTTCTCGCGCAGCTGGTCCGTGCAGCCGGTCAGCGCGAGTGCGCCGGCGCCCGCGGCGGCGACGGCGGCGCCGCGGCCCAGGACGGTGCGGCGCGAGGTGTCCGGGCGGGCGTGGCCGCCGCAGCAGGCGGACCGGGAGGAGTTCGGGGTGAGGGGGGAGTCCTGCGTGGTCATCGACCCATTATCGCCCGCGGCGAGGGCGGATGCGACCGGGCCCCACGGGTGCGAGGATCGAGGGGACGGACCCCCGAGCCCCAGGACCTCACCCCCTTCGAGCGGTGGGAGGCCGTGACCCTCGACGACGTGCACGTCGGCTTCCTGCACCGGGTGCTGGAGGACGGCGTGCTGACCACCCGCATGGGCTTCGCCCCCACGCCCGCCCAGCGCGCCGCCCGCGACGGTCTGCCCGAGCGCTACCTCGCCCAGACGCAGGTCGGCTTCACGCCCGACGGGGACGGCTGGGCATGGACGACCCACGAGGACTCCGCCGGAGCCCAGCGGGTGCGCATCGACCGTGAGCGGGCCGGCATCGACGCCGCGGTGCTGCCCTCGTACGCGGAGTACCTCCTCCTCGCGCGGGTGGCCGCCGAGGGCCCGCTCGCCGTGGACCGGCTCGAGGAGGCCTCGCCCCTGCAGGGCGGGCTGCGCGTGCCCCGCGCCGAGCTGCGCCCGGCGGACGCGGGCGGGTCGGACGTGCGGGTGGCCGTCGTCGCGGACGGCGTGGAGCTGGGGGCGCACCTCGTGCGCGAGGGCGCCGTGGTCGCCTCCGACTGGGGCGGGGGCACCGCCTCGACCCCCGTGGCCGACCAGGCCGCGGCGACCGCCGGGCTCGACGCGCACGTGGTGACGTTCGCCGGGCTGCCGATCGCCTGAGCCGTGGGCCGGGCCGTCGCGGACGGCCCGGCCGGGGCCGGTCAGGCCTGCGCGGCCGGGTGGAAGCGCCGCCCGTTCACCCGCTCGGCGGCCCCGCAGTCGTCCAGGTACGGCGTGATGCCGCCCAGGTGCAGGGGCCAGTTGGCGCCGAGGATCATGCACAGGTCCACGTCCTCGGGGGCCGCGACGACGCGCTCGTCCAGGAGCAGGCCGATCTCCTCGGCCAGCGCGTCCTCGACCCGGCGCAGCAGCTCCTCGGAGGTCTGCGGGGTCGAGCCCTGCTCCAGCAGGGCCGCGGTCGCCTCCGGGATCTGCTCGCCGGTCGCGCCGGCGGCCTCCTCGTCGCGCCGGTCGGGGCGGACGTCCTTGGCCCAGATCGCGGTCTTGCCGGCGTCGATCAGGCGCTGCAGGTTCGCCGAGACCGGGAAGCGCTCCGCGCCGAAGGACGCGGAGAGGGACTCGGACACGTGCTGGGCCACGGGGATGCCGACCATGGCCAGGAGGGTGAACGGCGTCATCGGCAGGGCCAGCGGGTCCAGCGCGTGGTCGGCCTCGTGCGCGTCGGTGCCCTCGTCGAAGGAGTTCTGCACCTCGCCCATCATGCGCAGCAGGACGCGGTTGACCACGAACGCGGTGGCGTCGTGGACGAGCACGCCGGTCTTGCGGAGCCGGCGGGTCAGTTCGAACGCGGTGGCCACGACCTCGTCCGTCGTCGCCTCGGTCCGCACGATCTCCACGAGCGGCATGACCGCCACCGGGTTGAAGAAGTGGAAGCCCACGAGGCGCTCGGGATGCTCGAGGACCTCGGCCATGGCGGCCACGGACAGGCTCGAGGTGTTGGTCATCAGGATGGCGTCCTCACGCACGATGCCCTCGAGCTCGCGGAAGACGGTGCGCTTGACCTCGAGCTCCTCGAAGACGGCCTCGATGACGATGTCGGCGTCCGCGTACACCGCCTTGTCCGTGTCCGCGGTGATCAACCCGGCCAGGGCCTGGCCGTCCTCGGCGGAGAGCCGTCCACGGGAGACCATCTTCTCGACCTGCGCGCGCACGCCCGCCAGGCCGCGCTCGACACGCTCGGCGTCGACGTCCGTCATCACGACGGGCACCCGCAGGTGCCGGGCGAAGACGAGGGCGAGCTGGCCGGCCATCAGGCCCGCACCGACGATGCCGACCTTGCGGACCTCGCGGGCGAGCTCGCGGCCCGGGTCGCCGGCGGGGCGCTTGGCGCGGCCCTGGACGAGGCCGAGGAACGCGTACACGGTGCGCCGGAACTCGGGGGAGTGCAGCAGCGTCCCGAGGGCGTCCGCCTCGGCCTGGGCGGACTCGGCGCGGGTGCGCGTGCGGGCGCCGGTGAACAGGTCCTCCAGGTGACGGCGCGCCGGCAGGTGGCGTCCGGGGCGAGCGGCCTGCAGCCGCTCCAGCGCCGCCAGGGCGCGGTCCCAGGCGGCGTCGGACACGTCGCGGTCGCGGTGGGCGGCCAGTTCGGCCGCCACGGACTCGTCCCCGGCGACCAGGGCGGCGGCGAGCTCGAGGCCCGCGTCGAGGAGGTCCCCCTCCACGATCCGGTCCATCAGGCCGAGCCCGTGCGCCGCGCGGGCGTCGAGCATGCGGTTGTCGTCGAGGGGGTTCTTCAGCACGACGTCGACGGCGGCCTCCGGGCCGATCAGATGGGGCACGCGCCACACGCCGGACCAGCCGGGGATCAGGCCGAGCCGGACCTCGGGCAGGCCGAAGCCCTTCGCATCGGCGGCCACCACGCGGTGTCCGGCGGCCAGGGCCAGCTCGAGGCCGCCGCCGAGGGCGAGGCCGTTCACGAGCGCGACCGTGGGGATCTCGAGGGCCGCGAGCCGGTCGTAGACGGCGTGGCCGAGCAGGGCCAGGTCGCGGCCGACGTCGTCGGTGAGGCCCGCGATCAGGGACAGGTCCGCCCCGGCCGCGAAGGTCCCCTCCACACCGGTCACGGCCAGGGCCTGGATCGCGCCCGCGGCGGCCCGGGCGGCCTGCTCGTCGAGCACCCGGCCGAGGCCGAGGAGCGTGGCCGGGCCCAGGGTGGCGGGCCGGCGGGGTCCCTGCCCGTTGTCCAGCGTGAGCAGCGCGAGCGTGCCCGCACCCTCGGGCAGGGCGTGGTCGGTCACGGTGACGGTGGTGACGACCTCATCCGGGGCCAGGGCGGGCAGGTGGTCGAAGGAAGCAAGAGAAACGGATGTCATGCGGGTCACACTACCGGCGAGTAGCCTCGGCGTCGACGCGACGCGACGGACCGATCCGGCCGGCCGCGTCGGGGGCTCAGGCGCCGGCGGGATCGGGGTCGAGGAGCGCGACCGTGACGATCGCGCCGACGTTCTCCACCTGCCACGGGCGCGCGCCCCGCTCCGTCAGGAACGCGTCGACGGTCTCGGGGGTGATCGGGGCGGGGCGCGCGCCCGTGGCAGG
>NZ_LR732370.1:1043714-1099053 GCF_902506395.1 Micrococcus sp. 116 | reverse complement strand
GTCCAGCAGATCCGCCGAAGGGTGTCCGGGGTGAGGAGGTTCTCGGTGGGCATCCCCAGCTGCTCGGCCCGTCGGGCGACGCGGGCCTTGGCCGTGCGCAGGCGGCGGTCCGCCACCGGGTCCCGGTCCTTCCAGGCCCGGGGTGGGGGCGGGCCGTCCCCGGTGCGGATCTGCGCCGCGGGGGCGTCGTCCCGCTCGGCGTCCTCGACGCCGGCCCGGATCGCGGCGATCCAGCGCGGGGCCTCGCGGCTCGCGGCGCGGCCGTGGAAGCCGGAGGTCTGGCGCAGGGCGGGGACGGTGCGCGGCTGGGCGGCCGCGGCGGCGACGATCGACCGGTCCGGGATGAGCCGGCCGGGGGCGACGTCGCGGTGGCGGGCGAGGTCCTCGCGGGCCTCCCACAGGCGCTTGAGGACCGCGCGCTGCACGGGGCGGCGCAGCGTCTGGGAGCCCGAGGTGCCGCGCCAGGGGTCCTTCTTCGGCGTGGGCGGCGGGGCCGTGCGCACGTGCTCGAACTCCTGCTCGGCCCACGCGAGCTTGCCGTCGGCCTCGAGGCGCGCGATCAGGGCCTCGCGCAGCGGGACGAGCAGCTCGACGTCGAGCGCCGCGTAGGTGAGCATCGCCTCGGGCAGCGGACGCACCGACCAGTCGGCGGCCGAATGCTCCTTGGCGAGGGTGACCCCCAGCAGCTCCTCCAGGACCGCGGCCAGGCCGACGCGCGGCAGGCCGGACACCCGGGCCGCGAGCTCGGTGTCGAACAGCCGATCGGGGCGCAGCCCCTGCTCGGCCAGGCAGGGCAGGTCCTGGCTGGCCGCGTGCAGGATCCACTCGACGCCCGCGAGGGCCTCCTGCAGCGGGGCCAGCCCGTCGAGGGCCTCGGGATCGACGAGCCAGATGCCGGCGCCCTCGCGCTTGAGCTGGACGAGCATAGCCCGCTGGCCGTACCGGATCCCGGAGGCGCGCTCCGCGTCGACGGCGACCGGCCCGGTCCCCGCGGCGAGCGCCGCGGCGCAGGCCTCCAGACCCGCGCGGGTGTCGGTGAGCCGGGGGACTCCACCGGCCGGTGTCGCGATCAGCCGCGGGGGCGCGTCCGGGGCGGCCGTCTCGGGGGCGTCGGTCATGCTGCTCCNTTCGGGACGCTCAGTGCGGCCCCGGACACCACCGACATCGAGCTGCGCGCCTCGTGGACCCCGGCCCCGCGGGACCTCGGCTCGCATCTCGAGGCGTGGTCGGTCATGCTGCTCCTGTTCGGGGAGGTCGGGGCGGGGACGGGCCGGGGCCCGGTGCGCCGGAGGCGCGGGCGCGCGGTCAGGGGCCGGCCGTGGAGACGTCCGCGGCGTGCTCCGGCGGCAGACCGGCGAACGCGCAGATCATGTCCGACCACGCCTCGAGATGCGAGCCGAGGTCCCGCGGGGCCGGGGTCCACGAGGCGCGCAGCTCGATGTCGGTGGTGTCCGGGGCCGCACTGAGCGTCCCGAAGCCCTCCGCGATGCTGCGCGTCGCGGTGCCGCCGGCGTGGGAGTGCTCGGCGTGGCGGCGCTCGAGCGCCTCCACGAGCCACGTCCACGCGACGGCGCCGGCCAGCTGGTCCAGTGCGACGTCCGGTTCCAGGCTCGCACGGATCCATGTCACCGCCCGGAAGCCTCCCGGCCACCGGGCGTCCGGGGCCGGGTCGTGCAGGAGGACGAACCGCCCCGTGGCCAGCACGCCGCCGGTCGCGCCCGGCCCGTCGCACACGTCGGCGGCGAGGGCGACGGCGAACGGCGCCTGCCCCTCGGGCGCCGGGATCTCCCGCAGCCGCACCTCGGTCCGTGGCCGCGCATCGCGCAGGTCCGCCAGGGCACGCCGGAACACCCCCGGCGGCACGGGCGCCTCGACCGCCCCGGGGGCGGCGGAGAGGCGACGGGGCCCGATCACGCTCATGCCCGTCAGCCTAGGCCGCGGGGCCCAGCGGGCCGCGGGGGCGCGCCGTGGACGCCACGGCGCTCCCGCACCGGATCAGCGCGCCCCGTCCGGGGCCGCCGCGTCGTCGGCGGGGGCCAGGCGCAGCGAGATCGAGTTGATGCAGTAGCGCAGGTCCGTGGGGGTGTCATAGCCCTCGCCCGCGAAGACGTGACCCATGTGGGAGCCGCACGCCGCGCACCGCACCTCGATCCGCTCCATGCCCAGGGTGGTGTCCTTCAGGTACTCCACCCGGTCCTCCGCGAGCGGTGCGAAGAACGAGGGCCAGCCGCAGTGCGCGTCGAACTTCTCGTCCGAGCGGAACAGCTCGGATCCGCACGCCCGGCACGCGTACACGCCCTTCACGTGCGAGTCCCAGTACTCGCCCGTGAAGGGCCGTTCCGTGCCGGCCCGGCGCAGCACCTGGAACTCCTCGGGCGTGAGCCGTCGGGCCCACTCCTCGTCCGTCAGGCGGGCGCCGCCCGGGGCGGCCAGGGTCTGCTCGGGAGCGGGGACGTCCCGCGCGGGGTCGGGGGTGGGGCCGTCATGGGGGTCCCCACCCCGCCGACCTGCCGCCCGCCCTGGCCGCCGCCGTCACCGTGGCAGCCCGGCGGGCCGGGGGTCGCGACTCCCGCGTCCGCCGAGCGGGCCGCCTGGTCCGCCGCGGAGTCACCGGATCGGTGCGCGGCGGCGTGGCCGTGGCCTCCCCGGTGGCCCGCTGGGCCCCGCCCGTGCTCAGCGTCGCCGCGGCCTCCGCCTTCGTGCTGGCCGGGGCGAGCTCGGCGCTCGCAGGCGTGTTCGCCCGCACCGTGGTGACCCCCGTGCGCCGCCACGCCGAGTCCACGCCGATCCTCGCCGTCGTCGACACGCCCGCCGGGCAGGACGTGATCCTGCAGGCCGACGAGTACACCACCGTGCCCGGCCAGTACTCCCTCACGTTCGACGACGGCGCCGGATGCGCCCGCATCGGGGAGATCACCTCCTTCGACCCCCGGGACGGCACGGTGCAGCGCGCGGTCGAGGAGGTCTTCTCCGGCGATCTGACGACGGCGACCCGGGGCCGGTTCACCGGCTTCGTCTACCCGACCCCCGCCGACGCCGGGCTCGACGCCGAGGACGTGCAGGTGCCGGTGCCCGGCGGCCACGCCCGCGCATGGCGCATCGAGCCGGACCCCAGCGAGGACGGCGAACCCCGTCCCGCGGAGGGGCTGTGGGCGGTGATGGTCCACGGCCGCGGCGCGCGCCGCAACGAGGGCATCCGCGCCGTGCCGACCGCCCGCCGCCTGGGCATGACGTCGCTGCTGATCTCCTACCGCAACGACGGCGACGCCCCGGACGCCGCCGACGCCCGCTACGGGCTCGGCACCACCGAATGGGAGGACGTCGAGGCGGCCATCCGCTACGCCCTCGACCACGGCGCCCGGGACGTCGTCCTCTTCGGCTGGTCCATGGGCGGGGCCGTGGTGCTGCAGACCGTGGACCGCTCCCCGCTGGCCCCGCACGTGCGCGGCGTGGTCCTGACGGGCCCCGTCATCGACTGGGTGGACGTGCTGCGCCACCAGGCCCGGCTCAACCGGATCCCCGAAGCCGTGGGCCTGCTCGGCCAGTGGCTGCTGGCCAACCGGGCCGGCCGGTTCATCACGGGCCTGGCCGCCCCCGTGGACCTCAAGGCCCTGGACTGGGTGACCCGCGCCGACCACGTGCGTGTGCCCACGCTGATCCTGCACTCCGAGGACGACGAGTACGTGCCCGTCGGCCCCTCGCAGGACCTGGCCGAGCGCAACCCGGACCTCGTGCGGTTCGTCCGCTTCCACCAGGCCCGCCACACCCGCGAGCAGAACGTGGACCCGCGCAAGTGGGACACCACCGTGCGCGGCTGGCTGCGCGCCGTGCTCAGCGCCCCCCGCCCCGGCGGCCGGGGGCGCTGACCGCGCTCAGGCCGCGGCGTCCGCCAGCCCCCGACGGCGCAGCAGCGGCTCGAGCTCGGCGTCCCGGCCACGGAACGCGCGGTAGGACTCCAGCAGGTCACGCGTATCGCCCCGCGAGAGCAGCTCGTCCGCGAACCGGCGGCCGTTCTCCCGCGTCATCCCGCCGTGCTCGCGGAACCACTCCACGGCGTCCGCGTCCAGCACCTCGGCCCACACATAGGAGTAGTACCCGGCCGCATAGCCGCCGCCGAAGATGTGCTTGAAGTAGCCGGTGCCGTAGCGCGGAGGCACCAGGTCCGGGTCGATGCCCGCCTCGATCAGCACCCGGCGCTCGAACGCGGCCGGGTCGGCCGTGGCGGCGTCCACCGTCTCCTCCGTCAGCGAGTGCCAGGCCCAGTCCACGAGCGCCGCGCCCAAATACTCGACCGTGCGGTGCCCCTCGCCCCACAGGTCCGCCGCCTCGAGCCGCTCCAGCGTCCCCGCCGGCAGCGGCTCGCCCGACTCCACGTGCCGCGCGTACGCGGCCAGCAGGGACGGCTCGCGCAGCCACACCTCGTTGACCTGCGACGGGAACTCGACGACGTCGCGCGGCACGTTCGTCCCGGTGAGCGAGGCGTACTCGCCCCGGGCCAGCAGCCCGTGCAGGGCGTGGCCGAACTCGTGGAACAGCGTCGTGGCCTCATCCAGCGTCAGCAGGGCCGGACGCCCCGCCGCCGGGGCCGGCACATTCATCGTGGTGAACACCACCGGGCGCTCGCCCAGGGCGTCCGCCATGTCCCGCACCGTGTGCATCCAGGCACCGCCGGACTTGGTCGGCCGCGCGAACAGGTCCGCGACGAACAGACCCACCCCGGCACCGTCCTCACCCGTCACCTCGAACACCCGGATCCCGGGGCGGTACAGGTGCCGCGCCAGCTCCGGGCGCTCGGCGAACGTGAGCCCGTACAGCGCCGTCGCCGCCGCGAACACGCCCTCGGTCAGCACCCGGTCCAGCTCGAAGTACGGGCGCAGGGCGTCCGCGTCCACCGCGAACTCCTCCCGCGCGTACGCCGCGGACAGCGCCGGCCAGTCCCATGGGGCCACCTCGGCGTCCGTCCGGCCCGCGTGCGCCGCCGCCGTCGCCGCGTCCGCCCGCGCGTTGGCCATCGCCCGCGGCGCCATCGCGGCCAGCAGCTCCTCCACGGCCGCCGTCGACGGCGCCGCCCGGTCCTTCAGCGCCTGCTCGGCCCAGCTCTGCGCCCCCAGCAGCCGCGCCTTGCGCAGCCGCAGCCGCACCATCGCCATCGCCGTCGTCAGCGTCTCGTGCTCCCCGGACCCGCCCCGGCCCGTCGACGCCTCGAACACCTCGCGCCGCATCCCCTCGTCCTGCAGGGACGCCAGCCACGGCTGCGACGTGAACAGGGACAGCGTCAGCAGCCACGGGCCCGCCGCCGCGGCCAGGTCGTCCTCGCTCAGACCGGCCAGGCGCCCGCGCCGTGCTCGTCACGGACCGCGAGCGCCTGGCCGGTCTGAGCGAGGACGACCTGGCCGCGGCGGCGGGGGCGGCCGCCNCCTCGGCGGCCGCCCCCGCCGCCGCGGCCAGGTCGTCCTCGCTCAGACCGGCCAGGCGCTCGCGGTCCGTGACGAGCACGGCGCGGGCGCCTGGCCGGTCTGAGCGAGGACGACCTGGCCGCGGCCGCCCCCGCCGCCGCGGCCAGGTCGTCCTCGCTCAGACCGGCCAGGCGCTCGCGGTCCGTGACGAGCACGGCGCGGGCGGCGGTGTCCGCGACGAGGCGGCGCGTGTAGGCGGCCGAGAGGGACGCCAGCTCCGTGTTGATCCCGCGCAGCTCCTCGCGCGCGGCCTCGTCCAGGTCCGCCCCCGCCAGGGAGAGGCGCAGGCGCAGCGTCTCCAGCAGGCGGGCGTCCTCGCCCGTGAGGCCGCCGTCGTCGATCGAAGCGGCGCGCGCCGCCAGCCGCGGGTCCAGCAGGATCGCGTCCTCGTGGGCCGCGAGCTCGGGGGAGAGCTCCTCGGCCAGGGCCTGCCGCGCATCCGTGCCGTCCGAGCCGACGAGCGTGAAGAACATCGCGGCGGAGCGGCGCAGCAGCTGGCCGGACAGCTCGAGCGCACGGACGGTGTTCTCGAAGGTCGGCGCCGTGGCCGCCCCGAGGATCTGGTCGACCTCGGCGCGCTGGGCCGCCATCCCCGCGCGCACGGCCTCGGCCAGCTGCGCGTCGGAGACGGCGGAGAAGTCGGGCAGCCCGTAGGGCAGGTCGGAGGGGGTCGCCAGCGGGTGGTCGGCGGGCAGGACGGAGGGCGCGGAGGTGTGGGTCATGGGCGCGAGTGTAGTCAGCCGTGATCCGCGCCACCCCACCGGGCGTCGCTAGACTGGGCGGTCGAGCCAGCAGACGAGATCCAGACCTGAGGAGGCGTGATGGCAGGACATTCCAAGTGGGCGACCACCAAGCACAAGAAGGCCGTCATCGACGCGCGGCGCGCCAAGGCGTTCGCGAAGTACATCAAGAACATCGAGGTCGCGGCACGTGCCGGCGGACCCGACGTCGCCGGCAACCCCGCCCTCGACCTGGCCGTGTCCAAGGCCAAGAAGGCCTCGGTGCCCAACGACAACATCGACCGCGCCGTCAAGCGCGGCGCCGGCCTCACCGGCGAGGTCATCGACTACGCCGAGATCATGTACGAGGTCCGCGGCCCCCAGGGCTCGGCGCTGCTGGTCGAGTGCCTGACCGACAACAAGAACCGCGCCGCCGCGGACGTGCGCGCGGCCGTCACCCGCAACGGCGGCACCATGGCCGACTCCGGCTCCGTCTCCTTCCTCTTCGAGCGCAAGGGCCTCGTGCGCCTGCCCGCCGAGGGCAACACCGAGGACGGCCTGCTCGAGGCCGTGCTCGAGGGCGGCGCCGACGCCGAGGAGGTCGTCGTCTCCGGCGACTCCTTCGAGATCCTCTCGGACCCCTCCGACCTGCAGTCCGTGGCCAAGGCCCTCGACGAGGCGGGCGTGGAGTACGAGTCCGACGAGCTTGAGTTCGTCCCCACCATGAAGGTGGACCTGGACGCGTCGGGCGCCCGCACCTTCCTCAAGCTGGCCGATGCCCTCGAGGACCTCGACGACGTCCAGAACGTCTTCTCGAACGTGGACATCGCCCCCGAGGTCCTCGCCGAGCTCGACGAGGACTGATCGCGCTGAGCGCGCGCCGGCCCGCCGACGTCGTCCGGATCCTCGGGGTGGACCCGGGGCTCACCCGCTGCGGGATCGCCGTGGTGGACGTGGACGCGCGACGGCGGGCCGCGCTCGTCCACGTCGAGGTCACGGGCACCCCGCCCACCGCCCCCCTGGACCAGCGCCTCCTGCGCATCGACGAGGCCGTCTCCGCGGTCCTCGCCGCGCACCGGCCCGATCGCGCCGCCGTCGAGCGCATGTTCGCGAACACGAACACGCCGACCGTGCTGGGCACGGCCCAGGCCGCGGGCGTGGCGATCGCCGCGGCCGCGCGCGCCGGCGTCCCCGTGGGCCTGCACACCCCCTCCGAGGTCAAGGCCGCCGTCACCGGACACGGCGATGCGGGCAAGGAGCAGGTCACCACGATGGTCACCCGGATCCTCCGCCTCGACGCCCCGCCGCGCCCGGCCGACGCGGCCGACGCCCTCGCCTTGGCCATCGCCCACGGCTGGCGCGGCACCGCCCTCGGCGCGGCCGCCGGCCAGACCGGCCTCGACACCGCGGACCTCGCCTCCCGGGCGGGGCGCTCGCAGTTCGCCGCCAAGGCGCCCGCGCGCGCCCGCCCGCGGGGCCAGCTCACCGCCGCGCAGCGGGCCTGGCTCGACGCCGAGCGCTCGGCGGGCGGCGGGCGACGCCGGTAGGCCGCTGCCGGGCCGGCGTTCGATGATATGTTCGAATCCGCGCCGACCGGCGTCCGTCCGTCCCGACAGGAGGGCCCCTCATGATCGCCTCGCTCAGCGGCACCGTCGAGCACGTGGCCCTCGACCGGGCGGTCATCGCCGTCGGCGGCCTGGGTGTGCAGTTCTCCGCCACCCCGCAGACGCTGGCCACCCTGCACGAGGGCCGGCCGGGGGCGGTGCAGACCCACCTCGTGGTCAAGGAGGACGCCCTGACCCTCTACGGCTTCGCGGACCGCGACGAGCGCGAGGTGTTCGAGGTGCTCATCACGGCCAACGGCGTGGGTCCCCGCCTCGCCCTGGCGATCCTCTCCGTCCACCACCCCGAGACCGTGCGCCGGGCGGTCACCGAGGAGGACGAGAAGACCCTCACCCGCGTGCCCGGCATCGGGCCGAAGATGGCGCGCAAGATCATCGTCGAGCTCTCCGGCCGCCTCGCGCCCACCGGGGAGCCGGTGCCCGAGGCGGAGGCCGAGGCGAGCGCCGAGCCGACCGTCGAGGCGCTCTGGCACGCCGACGTCGTGCAGGCGATGGCCGGCCTGGGCTGGTCCGAGAAGGAGGCGCTCAAGGCCGTCGAGGCCACCGTGGCGGCCCGCCCGGAGCTGGACGAGGGCCGCGACGTCGCCGCGCTGCTGCGTGCCACCCTGCGCGACGTCGGCATGGCCGGCTCTGTGCGAGGCGGGCGATGAGCGCGGAGTCCTCGCCGCTGTCCGCGGCGGCCGTCGACCCGGAGGAGCGTCGGCTCGAGGCCGCGCTGCGCCCCAAGCACCTGGACGAGTTCGTGGGCCAGATGCGCGTGCGCGAGCAGCTGGACCTCATGCTCGCCTCCGCCCGGCTGCGCGACCGCGCCGCGGACCACGTCCTGCTCTCCGGTCCGCCCGGGCTCGGCAAGACCACGCTGGCGATGATCGTGGCCGCGGAGATGAACGCCCCCCTGCGGCTGTCCTCCGGCCCCGCGATCCAGCATGCGGGCGACCTCGCGGCCATCCTGTCCTCGCTCACCGAGGGCGAGGTGCTCTTCCTCGACGAGATCCACCGGATGTCCCGCCCGGCCGAGGAGATGCTCTACATGGCCATGGAGGACTTCCGGGTGGACATCGTGGTGGGCAAGGGCGCCGGCGCCACCTCGATCCCGCTCGAGCTGCCGCCCTTCACGCTCGTCGGCGCCACCACGCGGGCCGGCCTCCTGCCGGGGCCGCTGCGCGACCGCTTCGGCTTCACGGGCCATCTGGACTTCTACACCGAGGTGGAGCTCGAGCGCGTCCTGCGCCGCTCCGCCCTGCTGCTGGACATGCGGCTGGCCACGGAGGGGTACCGGCAGATCGCCCGGCGCTCGCGCGGCACCCCGCGCATCGCCAACCGCTTGCTGCGCCGCGTGCGGGACTGGGCGCTCGTGAAGGGGCTGGCCGAGGTCGGCGCGCACGACGCCGCCGCCGCCCTGGACATGTACGAGGTCGACGGGCGCGGCCTGGACCGGCTCGACCGGTCCGTGCTCACGGCCCTGTGCACCACGTTCGGCGGCGGGCCCGTGGGGCTCAGCACGCTGGCCACCGCCGTGGGGGAGGAGGCCGAGACCGTGGAGACCGTGGCCGAGCCCTTCCTCATCCGCGAGGGCATGGTGGCGCGGACCCCCCGTGGCCGCGTCGCGCTGCCGGGGGCCTGGGAGCACCTGGGCCTCGCCGCTCCGGAGGCCACGCCGGGGCCGTGACGCCCAGGGCGGGCCCCTACACTGGACAGGCCCGCCCACCCCGAGCATCAGGAGTCCCCCATGCCCGTCGCCACCGCCGCGACCCTGCCCGTGATCGCCCAGCAGGCCCAGGGGGGTGGCGGCAGCCTGCTCATGCTCATCGCCTTCGCCCTGCTCGCGGTGATGCTCTTCCTCTCCTTCCGCAAGGGCAAGAAGATGCAGCAGCAGCAGGCGCAGATGCGCAGCACCCTCGCCCCAGGCGTCGAGGTCATGACGGGCGCCGGCATCTTCGGCACCGTCGTGGCCGTGGACACCGAGGGCCAGCGGGTGACGCTGGAGACCGCCCCGGGCACCCGCATGGACGTGCACCTGCAGGGCGTCACCACCGTCGTGGAGCCGGAGACGGCCGCCGCGCCCACCACGGACCCGTCGCGTCGGGATGACGCCCCCGGCACCGAGTACCGCGCCGACGACGCCGACCCGCGTCCGCGCCGCGACGACCTGGCCTGAGGCCCACCCACCCCTGCACACGCGGCCCCGCCTGGCGGGGCCGCTCGAATGTGACGGAAGCACCTGAGCAATGGCGAAGAGAACACCCACCGGCTCCGCCGGGCGCACCCTGGCCTGGCTGGCCGCCCTCCTCGTGGTCCTGGCCGCGATCCTCGGCGGGGGCGTGGCCTCCGGCGCGGCCTCCTGGGCTCCCAAGCTCGCCCTCGACCTCGAGGGCGGCACGCAGATGGTGCTGGCCCCCCAGACCTCGACGGGCGAGTCCGTCACCCCCGAGCAGCTGGACCAGGCCGTGGAGATCATCCGCCAGCGTGTGGACGGCTCCGGCGTGGCCGAGGCGGAGGTCGCCACGCAGGGCTCCCAGAACGTGGTCGTCTCCCTGCCCGGGGTCCCGGACGAGGAGACCCGCCGCCTGATCCAGGCGTCCGCGGACATGCAGTTCCGCCCCGTGCTGCAGTCCGGCCCAGGGGAGGCCACCCCCGAGGACCAGCGCCTGCCAGAAGACCAGCTGCCGAAGCCCGACGGGGAGCCGGCGGACGCCTACGACCCGAACTGGGTCACCCCGGCCCTGCTGGCCGAGTTCCAGGCCACGGACTGCACCGCCCCGCGGGACCCGGCCGCGCCCCCGCCGCCGTCCGACCGGGCGATCGTCGCCTGCCAGCCCTCCGAGGAGCTCGCCGACGGCGCCGTCACGCCGGCCCAGAAGTACATCCTGGGCCCCGTGGTCATCCCGGGCACCCAGATCAAGGGCGCGTCCAACGGCATGGCCCAGGCCCAGGGCGGCGTCTCCACCAACCAGTGGGTCGTCAACATCGAGTTCGACGAGGAGGGCACCAAGGCCTTCACGGAGGTCACCCAGAAGCTCACCCCGTACCCCGAGGGCGACCCGCGCAAGCAGTTCGCGATCCTGCTGGACGGGGACGTGATCTCCGCGCCGCAGTCCAACGTGGTCATCACCAACGGCAGCGCGCAGATCAGCGGCCCCACCCTGAACGAGCAGACGACGGCGCAGTTGGCCGAGCAGCTCAACTACGGCTCCCTGCCGATCTCCTTCTCGATCGAGTCCGAGCAGCAGATCTCCGCCACGCTCGGCCGGGACCAGCTCTTCTGGGGCCTGATCGCCGGCCTGATCGGCCTCGGCCTCGTGGCCGTGTACCAGTTCTTCCAGTATCGGGCCCTGGGCCTGCTGACCTTCGCCTCGATCATCGTGGCGGGCGTGCTGACGTGGCTGACCATCGCGATCCTGGGCTGGACGGACAACTACCGCCTGTCCCTCGCGGGCATCGCCGGGCTCATCGTGGCGATCGGTCTGACGGCGGACTCGTTCATCGTCTACTTCGAACGCATCAAGGACGAGCTGCGCGCGGGCCACACCGTGCCCGTCGCCGTGCACGAGGGCTGGAAGCGCGCCCGGCGGACGATCACCGCGTCCAAGGCCGTGAACCTGCTGGCCGCCGTCGTGCTGTACTTCGTGGCCGTCGGCAACGTGCGCGGCTTCGCGTTCACCCTCGGCCTCACCGCGATCGCCGACCTGATCGTGGTGTTCATGTTCACCCACCCGCTCATGGTGCTGTTGGCCCAGACCCGCTTCGTGGGCGAGGGACACCCGATGTCCGGACTGGACCCGTCGCTGTTGGGCGGGCCGTCCCTGTACCAGGGCGCCGGGCGCTTCCGCGAGCCCGCCACTGCCCCCCGCACCGGGCTCCCGGCGGAGGCCTCCGACGAGCCGGCCGACGCCGACGACGCGGCGGCCGCCGACGCCCCGCGCCCGCTCGCCGCGACGGGCGCCCCCCGCGCGGGCACGTCCGCCCGGGGCGGCCGCCGCTCGCGCACCGCGCCGCCCATGACGATCGCCGAGCGACGCCGCGCCGAGCGCCGCCGCCAGGAGGAGGACCAGTGAACCGCTTCGCCGACTGGGGCAACGCCCTCTACTCGGGCCGCATCTCCTACCCGTTCATCCAGCGCTGGCGGTGGTGGTTCGCCCTCGCCGCCCTGCTGCTCGTCCTCGCCGGCGGCCTGACCGCCCTGCGCGGCGGCTTCAACCTCGGCATCGAGTTCCGGGGCGGCTCCGAGTTCACCGTCTCGCAGACGGCCTCCACCGACGTGGCCGCGGGCGAGCGCGCCGTGACCGACGTGCTGGCCGACGGCCACGCCACCGTCACGAACGTCGCCCCGGGCACCGTGCGCGTCCAGACCGAGCAGCTCGACGACGCCCAGACCCGAGCCGTGGCCGCGAACCTGCAGGAGGCCTACGGCGTCGGCCAGGACCAGGTGACCTCGACCTTCGTGGGGCCGACCTGGGGCGCCGCGGTGTCGCAGCAGGCCCTGATCGGCCTGGTGATCTTCGTGGTGCTCGTGACCCTGTTCATGGCCGTGTACTTCCGCACCTGGAAGATGTCCCTGGCCGCCGTGCTCGGCATGCTCTACGTGGTCGCGCTGACCGCCGGCATCTACGGCGCCACCGGCTTCGAGATCACGCCGTCGGCCATCATCGGCTTCCTCACGATCCTGTCGTACGCGCTCTACGACACCGTGGTGGTCTTCGACAAGATCCGCGAGAACACGATCGGGGCCGAGGAGGACCCGGAGCGCTCCTTCGTCGAGAACGTGAACCTCGCGGTGAACCAGACGCTCGTCCGGTCCATCACGACCTCCGTCGTCGGCATCCTGCCGGTCGGCTCGATCCTGTTCATCGGCGCGGGGCTGCTCGGTGCCGGCACGCTGCGGGACATCGCGCTCGCGCTGTTCGTGGGCATCATCGTGGGCACCCTGTCCACCCTGTTCCTCCAGGCGCCGCTGTACGCCCTGCTGCGCCGCAACGACCCGGACGTGCGCGACCACGACGCCCGGGCCGCGGCCCGCGCCGCCCGGGAGCGTGCCTCAGAGGCGGTCACCGATCCCGACGTCGCCCCCTGGGACGACGGCGCACGGCTCTGACGGAGCCGCTGCGGCCCCGGTGGTCTTCCTGGGGCGGGGTGGGACGGGCGCGGGTAGACTCGCCGATCATCCCGGCCGGAGCGGTCGGGGCCGCACGAGTCAGGAGGCGTGGCCCATGAGCGAGCAGGACCCCACTCCCGCCCCGGCCCGTCCCGTCCCGGTCCGGCCCCGCGGCCGGATCGCACGCCTGACCGGCCGGCACGCCACCGAGTACTCGCCCCTGCTCGAGCCGCTGATGCGCACGGTGCGGCAGCGAGCCACCAAGACCGAGCTGGCCGACATCGTCCGCGCCTTCGAGGTCGCCCGCGCGGCACACGAGGGGCAGATGCGGCGCTCCGGGGACCCGTACATCACCCACCCCGTCGCGGTCGCCACGATCCTCGCCGAGATCGGCGTGACCGGCCCGACCCTCCTGGCGGCCCTGCTGCACGACACCGTCGAGGACACGGACTACTCCCTGGAGCGCCTGCGCGCCGACTTCGGCTCCGACGTCGCCCTCCTCGTGGACGGCGTGACCAAGCTGGACAAGGTGACCTACGGCGCCGCGGCGCAGGCCGAGACCGTGCGCAAGATGGTCATCGCGATGGCCCAGGACGTGAACGTCCTGCTCATCAAGCTCGCCGACCGGCTGCACAACGCGCGGACGTGGCGGTACGTCTCCCCGGAGTCCAGCGCGCGCAAGGCCCAGGAGACCCTGGACATCTACGCCCCGCTGGCCCACCGGCTCGGCATGAACACCGTCAAGTGGGAGCTCGAGGACCTCTCCTTCGCCGCCCTCAAGCCCAAGATGTACGCGGAGATCGTGCGCCTCGTGGGGGAGCGGAACCCGGAGCGGGAGAAGCACATCGCGGCGCTGCGCACCGTGATCGAGGATCATCTGCGCGAGCACCGGATCCGGGCGACCGTCACCGGACGGCCGAAGCACTACTACTCGATCTACCAGAAGATGGTGACGCGCGGGAAGGACTTCGACGACATCCACGACCTGACGGGCATCCGGGTGCTCGTGGACTCCGTGCGTGACTGCTACGCCGTGCTCGGCGCGATCCACGCCCGCTGGAACCCGGTCCCGGGTCGGTTCAAGGACTACATCGCGGTCCCGAAGCTGAACATGTACCGCTCCCTGCACACCACGGTGATGGTGCCGGGCGGCAAGCCGGTGGAGATCCAGATCCGCACGCAGGAGATGCACCGCCAGGCCGAGTACGGCGTCGCCGCGCACTGGCGGTACAAGGCCCAGGCCGCCGGCCAGGCGCCGGTGCAGGCCACGCCGGCCTGGCTGCGCTCGGTGATGGACTGGCAGGCGGACACCCGGGACCCGGACGAGTTCCTCGCCTCGCTGCGCACCCAGATCGGGGCGGACGAGGTGTACGTCTTCACGCCGAAGGGGGAGATCCGCACCCTGCCGGCCGGCTCCACGCCCGTGGACTTCGCCTACGCCATCCACACCGACGTCGGCCACCGCACCATCGGTGCCCGGGTCAACGGCAAGCTCGTCCCGCTGTCCACGCCGCTGAGCCACGGTGACACCGTGGAGGTCTTCACCTCGCGCGCCGAGGACGCGGGCCCGAGCCGGGACTGGCTGGGCTTCGTGGTCTCGCCGCGGGCCCGGTCCAAGATCCGTCACCACTTCGCCACGCAGCGCCGCGACGAGCAGGCCGACCGGGGACGCGAGTCGCTGACCCGTCAGCTGCGCAAGGCCGGCATGGCCGTGCAGCAGGTGCTCGGCGGCGAGGAGCTGGTGCAGGTGGCCACGGATCTCGGCTACGCGGACCTCGACGGGCTGTTCGTGGCCCTCGGCGACGGCCACGTGTCCGCCCAGTCCGTGCAGGAACGCGTCGCGGAGCGCCTCGCTCCGCCGACGCCGACGCAGGCCGAGCCGGAGGGCGAGCTGACCGTCGGCGAGGTGCACCTGCAGGAGCTGGTCCCGGCCCAGTCGCGGCGCGCCCCCGCGCGGGCCACCAACGACGCCGGCGTGCTCGTGGACGGCGACGGCGGCGTCATGGCCAAGCTGGCACGGTGCTGCAACCCGGTGCCGCCGGACGCCATCGACGGGTTCGTCACCCGCGGCTCCGGGGTCTCCGTGCACCGGGTCGACTGTCCCAACCTGGCGACCCTGCTCGCGCAGGAGCCGGAGCGCCGCACCCCGGTCAGCTGGGCGCCGTCGCGGGACACCGTCTACCTGGTGGAGATCCAGATCGAGGCGCTGGACCGCAAGTCGCTGCTCTCCGACGTCACACGGGTCCTCTCCGAGAACCACGTGTACATCCTCTCGGCCTCCGTGAACACCACCCGCGACCGCGTGGCGATGAGCCGGTTCGTCTTCGAGATGGGCGACCCCCGGTTCCTCGGCCACGTGATCGACGCGGTGCGCCGCATCGACGGCGTCTTCGACGTGCACCGCACCTGAGCCTCCCGGCCTCAGTCGGGGACGTCCAGCGCCGCCAGCAGCGCGCCCAGCCGGCGCCGGGCCGCCACGACGCCGGCACGGCGGGTCCGGCGGGCCAGCCGCTCCCGCAGCCCGGCGGCGCCGTGGGCGCCGATCACGGCGGCCGCGCGCCGCGCCGCATCCGGGTCGGCGCTGAGCAGCAGGTCTTCGACTGTCCGGGCGGGCGTCGTGACCCGCACGGGGCCGAAGCGGAGCACGTCGTGCTCGGCGGGGGCGACGCCCGTGGCATCGGCCGCGACGTCCGACTGCGTGAGCGTCCAGGGCAGCAGGCCCCCGCCGGCGGGGCGCCGGTGGAAGTGCGGCACGGCCGCGTGCAGCCGCCCGGGCGCCGCGCCGCCGGCCAGGATCCAGGCCGCCGACGGGCCGATCGCGGTCCAGCCGGCGGCCAGGAGCGGGCCGCCGAGGGTCCACAGGGCAGCGGCCCGGACCGCGGGATCGTCCGCGGCGTCCGGCCGCGCCCACACCCCGGGCAGCAGCGGCCGCACGGCGCCCCGCGCGCCGAGCGCCTGCAGCTCCGGCTCCGTGAAGGGGTCGCCCGCCAGCACGAGTGCCCCGGTCGGGGCGGTCTCCTCGATCGTCACGGTCGTCATGCCCGGATCCTGCCAGAGACGGGGACGCCCCCGCGGCCGCCTGTGGACAGGCGGGCCGCGGGGGCGTGCTCGAGACGGGTGGGGCTCAGCGGAGCTCGGAGGCCGAGGCCTCGAGGGCCTGCTTCCACTGCAGGCGCGCGTCGAGCGCCTCCTGGGCCTTCTTGACGGCGCGCTGGTCGCCCCGGGCCTGGGCCCGGGCGAGATCCGCCTCGAGCCCCGCGATGGTCTCCTCGAGCTGCGTGAGGGCGGAGTTCGTGCGGGCCTTGGTCTCCGGGTCGGTGCGGCGCCAGTGCTCGTTCTCCGCCTGCTTGAGGGCGTCCTCGAGCTTGCGGAAGCCCTCCTCCATCCGGCGGACGTCCCCGCGGGGCACGCGGCCGGCATCCTCCCACCGCCCGCGCAGCTCGTTGAGCGCGCGCCGTCCGGCCTTGACGTCCGTGAACGGGAGCAGCTTCTGGCCGTCGGCGAGGATCTGCTCCTTCACCTTCAGGTTGGCCCCGTACTCGCGGTCGATCTCCTGGTTCGCGGCCTTGCGGGCGGCGAAGAAGACGTCCTGGGCGGCGCGGAAGCGGGCCCAGAGGGCGTCGTCCTCCTTGCGGGAGGCCCGGGGGGCGCGCTTCCACTCGTCCATCAGGTCGCGGTACTTGCCGGCGGTCACGCCCCAGTCGGTGGAGGTGGACAGCTCCTCGGCACGGGCGATGAGACGCTCCTTGACCTGCTTGGCCTCGGCCGAGGCGGCGTCCAGCCGGGAGAAGTGGGCGCGGCGGGTCTTGTCGAACGCGGTGCGGGCGCCGCGGAAGCGCTTCCACAGGTCGTCCTCGACCGACTTGGCCAGACGCGGACCGGCCTTCTGGGCGGCCTTCCACTCCTCGAACAGCTCCGTCATGCGCTTGGACGCGGTCTTCCAGGGCATCCGCTCGGCCGGGGTCTGGGCGAAGGTCTCGGCCTCGGCGACGATGGCCTCGCGGGTGGCCAGCTGCTCGGCCTGGGCGGCCTGCCGGGCCTCCTGTTCCGCGGCGCGGTAGTCGCCCAGGAGGGTCTCCAGGGCCGCCAGGCGGGTGCGGAGGGCGTCCATGTCGCCGACCATGTGGCGCTCGTTCACCGCGGTCGTCATCTGACCCAGCGCCCGGCCCAGCTCACTCGAGGGGGCGCCGGCGGCGATGCGCTGCTCGAACAGGGCCATCTGGGCGCGCACGTCGTCGTACTTGCGCACGAAGTACGCCAGCGCGTCCTCGGTGCTCGCGTCCGGCACCTGGCCGACCGCGTGCTCCTCCTGCCCGTCCAGCAGCGTGACGTGGCCGTCCTCGCTCACCCGGGCGAACCTGGCGGCCTCCTCCACCGGGGTGGGCGGCACGGTCGGGGCCACGACGAATCACCGTGCGCCGGCGCGTCGGGGACGACCTCGGGGACGGGCCGGGCCTCGGCGGGCACGGTCGGCTCGGCGGCCTCGGCCGACGCGGGGGCGGCCTCGGTGGCGGGGGACTGCTGGTCGTCGGGCTGCATGTGATTGGTCACCGCTGGAACTCTCCCTGACTGCGCCGGCACGCAGTCGTCGAGGGATGCGGCCGGTCGGGATGGACACGAACAGGGCCAGCGTACCGGGCCGGACAGCGCCCGCGCCTAGAATGGGCCGGTGCGCCGGCGGGGGACCGTCGCGCGTCCCCGCCGTCGTCGTCTCGAAGGATCGCCATGTCCCGCAAGGCCTCCCTGTCCGGTTTCCACGAGTGGCTGCCCGCCGAGCGGCTCGTGGAGCAGCACGTGCTCGACACGCTGCGGCGGACCTTCGAGCTGCACGGGTTCGCCGGCATCGAGACCCGTGCCGTGGAGACCCTGGGCCAGCTGCTGCGCAAGGGCGAGGTGGACAAGGAGGTCTACGCGGTCTCCCGCCTGGCCGAGGACGAGGAGGTCGCCGCGGGCCGGCGCGATCCCAAGGACCCGGCCGACCCCAAGCGCCTGGCCCTGCACTTCGACCTCACCGTGCCGTTCGCCCGCTACGTCGTGGAGAACGCCGGCCACCTCGCCTTCCCCTTCCGTCGCTACCAGATGCAGAAGGTCTGGCGCGGGGAGCGCCCTCAGGAGGGCCGCGCCCGCGAGTTCACCCAGGCGGACATCGACGTCGTCGGCGACGGCGCCCTCTCGCCCCGGTACGACGCCGACGTCGCACTCGTGATGGCCGAGGCGCTCGGCGCCCTGCCGATCGGCGACTTCCTCATCCGCGTGAACAACCGCAAGCTCGCCGAGGGCTTCTACCGGGGCATCGGCCTGGAGGACACCGCCGGCGTGCTGCGCAGCATCGACAAGCTGGAGAAGGTCGGCCCGGAGGAGGTCGCGCGGCTGCTCCAGGAGGAGGTCGGCGCGAGCCCCGAGCAGGCTGCGCAGGCGCTGGCCCTGGCGGACATCCGCACGTCGGACGCCTCGTTCGTCGAGCGGGTCCGCGCCCTGGGGGTGACCCACGAGCTGCTCGAGGAGGGGCTGACCGAGCTGGCCGACGTCGTCGCCACCCTGCACCGCCGCGCCCCCGGGCGCGCCGTGGCGGACCTGTCCATCGCGCGCGGCCTGGACTACTACACGGGCACCGTCTACGAGACCGTCCTGGTGGGCCACGAGCAGCTCGGCTCGATCTGCTCGGGCGGCCGCTACGACGCGCTCGCGTCCAAGGGGAACCGCGTGTTCCCCGGTGTCGGGCTGTCCATCGGCGTGACGCGGCTGGTGATGCGCATGCTGTCCCAGCAGATGGCCGTGGCCTCCCGCTCCGTGCCGACCGCGGTGTACGTGGCGCTGACGGCGGACGAGGACTGGTCCGAGGCCCAGGACGTCGCGGCCCTGCTGCGACAGCGCGGCATCCCCGCGGAGGTCGCGGTGTCCGCGGAGAAGTTCGGCAAGCAGATCAAGTACGCGGATCGCCGCGGCATCCCGTTCGTCTGGTTCATGGGCCGGGACGATGCCGGCGCGCGGGTCCACGAGGTCAAGGACATCCGCTCCGGCGAGCAGCACGCCGCGGACCCGGCCGACTGGACCCCGCCGGCCGAGGACCTGCTGCCGCAGGTCGCCCGCGCGCAGGACTGAGCGGGCGGACCGCTGCGCCGGCCCCGGCGCGCGACGCCGACACCCGTCCGCGCGTCGGTTCACCGGCCCCGGCGCCCGGCCCGCACGAACGCGCGCCCGCCCACCCCGATCAGGAACACGCCCGCCATCGCGGCCACGGACATCGGCGGCAGGCTGAGGGCGAGCAGCAGGCACAGGGCCAGGCCGAGGACGTTGACGGCGCGGGGCACGCGCAGCGGGCGCAGCGGGCGCGGCCGGGCCGGGCGGCGGCCGTCGTCGTCCCCGCGCAGGGTCAGGGCGGACAGGTTCGCCACCGCGTAGTAGACGAGCACGCCGAACGAGCTGAAGCCCACCACGGTGAGGATGTCCGTGGTGAGCAGGAGCAGGATCACGGCCGCGGCCACCGTCAGCTGAGCCGTCCACGGCGTGCCGGTCCCCGCATGGACCCGTGCCAGGGGGCGGGGCAGGTCGGACTCGCGGGCCATGGCCAGGGCGGTGCGGGAGATGCCCGTCAGCAGGTTGAGCATGGCCCCGGCCGCGGCGAGGGCGGCGCCGGCCACCGCCACCCAGCCCCAGCCGGAGCCCAGGGCGGTCTCGAGCAGGTCGCGCACGGGCGCCGGGGACCGGGCCAGCCCGGAGGTCCCGAGGCCCGAGATCAGCGCCGTGGCGAGCAGCAGGTACAGCGCCACGGTCACGGCGAGGGCGATCAGGATGGCGCGCGGGATCGTGCGTGCGGGGTCGATGACCTCCTCACCCATGGTGGCCACGCGCGCGTAGCCGGCGAACGCGAAGAACAGGACGCCCGCGCCCATGAGCACGCCCTGCACGGGGGAGTCGACGCCGAGCGCCGCGGCCGAGCCCCCGGGGGCCTCGCGCGCCAGGCCTGCGCCGATGGCCAACACGAGCACGGCGAGCACGGGCACGAGGATCGCCAACGTCGCCTGCGCGGTCCGCGTCACGCCCGCCATCGCCACCCCGGTGAGCACGACGACGGCGGCCACGCCCGTCCACCGGGCCGCGGCGGCGTCGTCGGGGAAGAGGTACAGGCCGAGGGTGGCCGCCATCGCGGCCACCGACGCGGTCTTGCCCGTGACGAAGCCCCAGCCGGCGACGAAGCCGGCCCACGGGTGCAGCTGCCGCCGGCCGTAGACGTAGGCGCCGCCGGACTCGGGGTGGACGGTGGCCAGCTGCGCCGTGGACAGGGCGTTGCACAGGGCCGCGACGGCCGCGACCGCCAGGGCCCCGTACAGCAGGCCGGGGTGGCCGCCGGTGAGCGCGGCCGCCAGGCCGATCGCGGTGAACACGCCCGCGCCGATCATCGAGCCGAGGCCGATCGCGACGGCGTGGAGCAGGGTCAGGCGGCGCTGCAGGGCGGCGGTCATGACGGGGTCCTCCTGGGCTGGGGCAGTGTGGACGGGGCACTAGACTGACGGGAACGGCGCGCGCCCGCCCCGCAGGCGTATCACACGGCGTCGACCATCACATGAACCCCGCACATCGTCCGGCGACCGGACGGAGAGGATCCTCGTGCTGCGCACCCACTCCCTCGGCGAGCTCAACGCCTCGCTCATCGGCCAGACCGTCACCGTCACCGGCTGGGTGGCGCGGCGGCGAGACCACGGCGGCGTGGCCTTCGTGGACCTGCGCGACGCCTCGGGCTTCGCCCAGGTTGTGGTGCGGGACGAGGCGGACTTCGACCCGCTGCGCAACGAGTGGGTTCTGCAGGTCACCGGCACGGTCGAGCGCCGCCCCGAGGGCAACGAGAACCCGAACCTGCCCTCCGGCGAGATCGAGCTGATCGCGGAGACCGTGACGGTGCTCAACACCGCCGCCGCGCTGCCGTTCCAGGTGGACGAGCACGTGGAGGTCGGCGAGGAGGCCCGGCTGCGCCACCGCTACCTGGACCTGCGCCGCCCGCAGCCCTCGCGCATCATGCGCCTGCGCTCCGAGGTCAACCGGACGGCGCGCGAGCTGCTGCACGGCGAGGGCTTCGTGGAGGTCGAGACCCCGACTCTCACGCGCTCGACGCCGGAGGGCGCCCGCGACTTCCTCGTCCCGGCCCGCCTGGCTCCCGGCTCCTGGTACGCCCTGCCGCAGTCGCCGCAGCTGTTCAAGCAGCTGCTGCAGGTGGGCGGGATCGAGAAGTACTACCAGATCGCCCGCTGCTACCGCGACGAGGACTTCCGCGCGGACCGTCAGCCCGAGTTCACCCAGCTGGACATCGAGGCCTCCTTCGTGGAGCAGGATGACGTGATCGCCCTCGGCGAGAAGATCGTCAAGGCCCTGTGGGCCCTCGTGGGCGTGGACGTGCCGACGCCGATCCGCCGCATGACCTACGCCGAGGCGATGGAGAAGTACGGCTCGGACAAGCCGGACCTGCGCTTCGGCCTCGAGCTGACGGACCTGACCGAGTACTTCAAGGACACCCCGTTCCGCGTGTTCCAGAACGAGTACGTGGGCGCCGTCGTGATGCCGGGCGGCGCCTCCCAGGCCCGCCGCACCCTCGACGCGTGGCAGGAGTGGGCCAAGCAGCGCGGCGCCAAGGGCCTGGCCTACGTGCTCATCCAGGAGGACGGCGAGCTGACCGGCCCGGTGTCCAAGAACATCTCCGAGGAGGAGAAGGCCGGGCTGGCCGCCGCCGTGGGCGCGAACCCGGGCGACTGCGTGTTCTTCGCCGCCGGGAAGCCGAAGGAGTCCCGCGCGCTGCTGGGTGCGGCCCGCGTGGAGATCGGCCGTCGCTGCGGGCTGTTCACCGATGCCGGTGACGGCGTGGCCGCGAAGGACGCCGACTGGGCGTTCGTGTGGGTCGTGGACGCGCCGATGTTCGAGCCGGCGGCCGACGCCGTGGCCTCGGGCGACGTCGCCGTGGGTGCGGGCGCCTGGACCGCCGTGCACCACGCGTTCACCTCGCCCAAGCCGGAGTTCGCGGACACCTTCGACACCGACCCGGGCGCGGCCCTGGCGTATGCGTACGACATCGTGTGCAACGGCAACGAGATCGGCGGCGGTTCCATCCGCATCCACCGTCGGGACGTGCAGGAGCGCGTGTTCGAGGTCATGGGCTTGTCCCCGGAGGAGGCGAACGAGAAGTTCGGCTTCCTGCTCGAGGGCTTCAAGTACGGCGCCCCGCCGCACGGCGGCATCGCGTTCGGCTGGGACCGCGTGGTCGCCCTGCTGGCCGGCACCGACTCGATCCGCGAGGTCATCGCGTTCCCGAAGACCGGCGGCGGCTTCGACCCGCTGACGGCCGCACCGGCGCCCATCACCGCCCAGCAGCGCAAGGAGGCCGGCGTCGACGCGCAGCCGGAGCCGAAGCAGGCCGAGGCCGAGCCGGAGGCCTGATCCGGGTCCGCGGCGGGCCCGCCTCAGCCGCGCCGCGGACCGGCCAGCTCGTCCGAGTCCACGATCAGCGTGAACGGCCCGGAGTTGGTGAGGGAGACGTCCATCTTCGCGCCGAACACCCCGCGCTCCACGCGCACGCCGGCGGCCTCGAGCTCGGCCGTGAACCGCTCGTAGAGCGGCTCGGCCTGGTTGCCCTTCGCCGCGCGCGTCCAGGACGGCCGCCGGCCCTTCCGCACGTCGCCGTACAGCGTGAACTGGCTGACGACGAGCGCCGGGGCACCGGCGTCGGTGAGGGACCGCTCGCCGTCGAGCATGCGGAGCCCGGCCACCTTGCGGGCCACCTGGACGGCCTCGGCCTCGGTGTCGTCGACGGTCACGCCGAGCAGGATCACCAGCCCCTCGCCCTCGAAGGAGCCGACGACTTTGCCGTCGACGGTCACGGACGCGGAACGGGCGCGTTGCAGAACGGCTCTCATGCAGCCATTCTGCAACGCGCCCGGAACCGGTCCGCGTCAGCGGATCACTGACGACGGGTCGGATTCACCTCGTACACGGTGGTCGAGCCGGAGACCTCGTTGGCGACGATCAGCAGGGCGGTGCCGGAGGGGGACTCGTCGGCCGGCACGAAGGTCAGGCCCTCGGCGCCCATGTCACCCAGGCCGGCCGTGGCGTCGTCGCCCGCGGCATCCCAGTCACGGTCGTTGACGTAGTCCACGTAGGTGGCGTTCCGCGGGTCGGTGATGTCGAAGACCACCACGCCGCCGATGCGCTCGAGGCCCACGAACGCGTAGGTGCGGCCCTGGATCGTGCCCACCACCACGGACTCGGGCTCGGGGCCCTTGTCATCCGAACGGGAGTCCCCGGACGGGGTCTCGTCGTTGTTCGCGTTGAACGCGTGCTCCGGCAGCTCGCCGGCGGCCACGAGCCGGGCGATCTGCTCCTCGATCATGCCGGCGGAGTCGAACAGGCGGGTGCCGTCCGCGGTGTAGATGGAGAAGGACCGGCCGCCCAGTGTGGTCAGGGAGGAGTGGCACTCGCGCTCAGAGTCGTAGCCGAGGTCGGTGAGCACCTTCAGGCGGCCCAGGGCATCCTTCTTCTGCAGGGCCTTGGCCCCCGGGAACTCGGCGGCGCACAGGTCCAGGTCGCTGACGCGCTCGGAGTCGTTGAAGTCGCCCCACTCCCGCCCGTCACCCTCGTTGGCGGTGACGACCAGGTTCTGACCGCGCCAGCGGTACGTGTCGATGCCGTCGGGCATGGGCAGGCCGTCGACCGGCCAGTGGCCCAGCTCGATGCCGCCGTCCTTGTCCGAGGCGTCCAGCACGCCCTCGGTGGACCAATCGGTGGGCGTCAGCGCCCAGAGGTCCTCCAGCGTGGCGGACTTCAGGTCCACGACGGCGACGGCGTTGGCCTCCTGCACGGACACGTAGGCGGTGCGTCCGGTCGGGTCGACGGTGACGTACTCCGGCTCGAGGTTGCGAGCCACCCGACCGGCGGGCTCGTGACCGGCGGGCACCGCCATATCGGGGCCGGAGACGCGCACGCCGGCGGGCAGGGCGGTGCCGGCGTCGTAGGCGCGGAAGTCCACGGTGCGCACCGCGTCCTGGGTCAGGCGGGAGAACTGCCGGGCGTTCTTCGGTACGGAGACCACGGAGATCGTGCCCTCCGGGTCGACGGAGAAGTCGTCGGCCGGTTCGCCCTCGTTGGCGACCACCACGTACGCCCCGTTCGGGGAGAAGGCCAGCGAGTCCGGCAGGGCACCCACCCGCACGCCGCCGAGGTAGCGCAGGGTGGTGGTGTCGAAGAACACGACCCAGCCGTGGTCGGTCTTCTCGGCGGCCTCGACGGCGACGGCCATCACACCGCCGGAGACAGCGACGGAGTTCACCGTGGCGCCCTTGTCCGTGACGGAGCCGTCCGCGGTGCGCAGGCCCTCGGCGGAGAGGGTCCGCTCGGCCACGGGGGCGGCGTCGGCGCCCAGGCGCATGACGTCGACGGCGCCGCGCTGCGCATTCACCACGAACAGGCGGCCGGAGACCGCGTCGAAGGCCGGGATCTCGGCGGCGGACTCGCCGAACACGCCGGTCTCGTGGGTGCCGGCGCGGGTGAGCTCGATGCTCTTGCCGGACGGGTTGGCGGCGATGGCGGCGCGCTGGGCCGTGGCCGAGTGCGGGGCGGGCGCGCTGAGGGAGGCCGGGGCGAGGAAGGCCGTGGACAGGGTCGCGGCGGTGACGGCCGTGGCGAGGCGTGCGAGGCGAGGCATGGATGCTCCAGTCAGGGCAGGGAGGCGGAGGACGGGGTCACCCCATCGCACGGATGTGAACGGTCCGTGACGTCCCGGCCAGCGCGCGGTGTCCCGCGGGTGTCGACGCCCCGGACGCCCCGCGTGCCGTCCGCCGAGGTCAGTCCTCGCTCGGCAGCCCCGCGAGCACCCGCACCGTCGTGAGGTTCCGGGCCGTGCCGCGCACCCCGAGCGCCCGGTCGAGGCGGGCCGGAGTGAGCGGGGAGTCGGCGACCCCCGCGGCGCAGCGCATCCACAGCAGCCGTCCCTCCAGGGCCGTGCGATCCGGCCCCGCGGGTCGGTCGTCCCCGTGGTCGAGCGCGGCCAGGGCGGCGGCCGCCTCGGGTGCGGGGTCGTCCTCGAGCACGGTGAGCTGCGTGCGTTTCGGCTCGCCGCCGGCCCAGGGGAGCGCGTCGTGCAGCTCCAGGGCGCGCCGGAGCGTGCCCACGTCCACGACGACCACGGGGACGTCGAGGCCGCCCTCCTCACGCGCCCGTCGCGCGAACCCCTGCCGCACGCCCTCCGCGGCCGCGTCGGAGGACGCCCGGAACAGGACGTTGCCGCTGGCCAGGTGGGTGGTGACCGCCTCCCCGCCGGCGGCCTGGGCCCAGCGGATCAGCGTGTCCTTCCCGACACGGTTGCTCCGGCCCACGTTGATCCCGCGCAGCAGCAGGACATGGGTGTGGTCGGCGCGCGGGGCGGCGGGGCTCATGCGGCCAGGATGCCACCCACGCGCCCGCGGGCCGAGGACTACCCTGGACCCGATGGACGACCTCTTCAGCGCCGCGCACAACGGGGCCGACGACGACGGCCCGGCCGGCACCGTGGCCGCCCCGCACCCCGGCGCACCGCTGGCCGTGCGCATGCGCCCGCGCACGCTGGATGACGTGCTGGGCCAGCGGCACCTCATGCGGCCGGGCTCCCCGCTGCGCAAGCTCGCTGAGCCCGATCCGGACTCCGCCGCGGGACCGAGCTCGGTCATCCTCTACGGGCCTCCGGGCATCGGCAAGACGACGCTGGCCCACGTGATCGCCCGCGCCCCCGGGCGCACGTTCACGGAGCTGTCCGCGATCACGGCCGGTGTGAAGGACGTGCGGCAGGTGATGGAGCAGGCCCAGCGCGAACGGGACCTCTACGGGCGCACCACCGTCCTGTTCCTCGATGAGATCCACCGCTTCTCCAAGGCGCAGCAGGACGCGCTGCTGCCGGGCGTCGAGAACCGCTGGGTCGTGCTGGTGGCCGCGACCACGGAGAACCCGTCCTTCTCCGTGATCGCACCCCTGCTCTCCCGGTCGCTGCTGCTCACGCTGCGTCCCCTCACGGACGACGACATCGTCGGGCTGCTGGACCGTGCCGTGACCCAGGAGCGCGGGCTCAACGGCGCCGTGGTGCTCCAGGACGACGCGCGGGACTACCTGGTGCGGATGGCCGGCGGCGACGCGAGGCGGGCGCTCACGGTGCTGGAGGCCGCGGCCGGCGTCGCCCTGGACAAGGCGCGCGAGGCCGGCCGGGCGGGGGAGGGCGCCGTCGCGGTCACGGAGGAGGACGCCGCGCAGGCGATGGACCACCACGTCCAGCGCTACGACAAGGACGGCGACCAGCACTACGACGTGATCAGTGCCTTCATCAAGTCCATCCGCGGCTCGGACGTGGACGCGTCGATGCACTACCTCGCCCGGATGCTGGAGGCGGGGGAGGACCCCCGGTTCATCGCCCGGCGGCTGATCATCTCCGCGTCCGAGGACGTGGGCATGGCCGACCCGACCGCGCTGCAGACCGCCGTGGCCGCCGCCCAGGCCGTGCAGCTGATCGGCATGCCGGAGGGACGCATCATCCTGGCGCAGGCCGTGACGCATCTGGCCACCGCGCCGAAGTCCAACGCGAGCTACACCGCCGTGAACGAGGCGATCGCGGACGTGCGGGCCGGCCACACGGGCGCGGTGCCGGCGCACCTGCGGGACGCGCACTACCCCGGCGCGGCGGCCCTCGGCCACGGCCAGGGCTACGTCTACAGCCACGACGAGCCGCACGCCGTCGCCCGTCAGCAGTACGCGCCGGACCCCCTGGTCGGGAGGGACTATTACCGGCCCAAGCCCATCGGACACGAGAAGCGGCTCACCGAGCAGGTGGCCGCGCTGCGCCGGATCATCCGCGGCGACTGAGCGCGCGCCGGGCCCGAGGGCGGACGCCTCGGGCGGCCGCGCGGAATAAAGACGCCCGGATCACCGGTTGTCCAGGGATGAGCGGGGCGGTCGACGTCGGCCCGCCGACTCCTCGCCCGCTCGCGCCCCCATGCACCACCGACGCACAGAAGGAACAGAAGGAGCCGCCCCCATGACCCAGTCCACTCCGCAGCAGTCCACCCCCCAGCACACCGCCGCGCAGCAGCCGGCCCCGTACGGCCGCCCCGGCGCCGGCGGCCCCGCCCTCCCGCAGGCCGACTACCGCATCCTGCGCTCCGTCCCGGCCTACGCCGAGGCCCAGGCCCTCGTGGACCAGCTCTCCGACGCCGGGTTCCCCGTGGAGCGCGTGCGCATCGTGGGCACCGGGCTGCGCTCCGTGGAGCAGGTCCTGGGCCGGATGACCACCGGCAAGGCCGCCGTCCGCGGCGGGCTGCAGGGCCTGTGGTTCGGCCTCCTGCTCGGCCTGCTCTTCTCGATCTTCGCCCCCGGCTTCGGGTTCCTCTGGATCCTGCTGATCTCCCTGGGCCTGGGCGCCCTGTGGGGGGCGGTCTTCGGGGCGATCGGCCACGCGGCCACCGGCGGCAGGCGCGACTTCACGTCCCTGCAGACCATGGAGGCCGAGTCGTACGACGTGCTGGTCGAGGCCTCCCACCTGGACCAGGCCGGTCAGCTCCTCGGCGCGGACCCCGGCACCGCGGCCACGCCGCGCGCCTGAGCCCCGGCCCGCCCCGTCGTCGTCGCTCTGGTAAGGTGGACCGGTCTGGCAGGCGCTGCGCCCCGGACGCATCCCCCTCGAACGGTCCACGGGACACCCGCGTGCCCGGTCGAGGGACGCGCAGCGCATCAGTGGATGACGGGCGGCGGCACGCCCCTCAGCTCTCCTCAGGATCGCGGGGAGGCCAGGTTCGAGTCCCCTTGACCCGTGTGCCCCGGCGCGCGGACGAGACCTCGAGACAAACCCGAACCGTGCCGCACGTCAAGGAAAGGCAGGTCCACCATGAGTGGCAACCTTCGCACCCGCCGCACCGTGCGGCACTCCCGCGCCCTGGGCATCGCGCTGACCCCCAAGGCCGAGAAGTACATGGAGCGTCGTCCGTACGGCCCCGGCCAGCACGGCCGCGCCCGCCGCAAGCAGGACTCGGACTACGCGGTGCGCCTCAAGGAGAAGCAGCGTCTGCGCGCCCAGTACAACATCCGCGAGGCCCAGATGCGCCGCTACTTCGAGGAGGCCAAGCGCACCGCCGGCCTGACCGGTGAGAACCTGGTCGAGCTCCTCGAGCAGCGCCTCGACGCCCTCGTGCTGCGCGCCGGCTTCGCCCGCACCATCCAGCAGGCCCGTCAGCTCGTCGTGCACCGCCACATCATGGTGGACGGCAAGCGCGTGGACGTCCCCTCGTTCCGCGTGAAGGAGGGCCAGATGATCCACGTGCACGAGCGCTCGGAGAAGATGGTCCCCTTCCAGCTGGCCGCCGCCGGCGCCCACCAGCAGGTCCTGCCCGCCACCCCGGGCTACCTGACCGTGGAGATCGACAAGCTGCGCGCCACCCTCACCCGTCGCCCGAAGCGCTCCGAGGTCCCCGTGACCTGCGAGGAGCAGCTCGTGGTCGAGTACTACGCGCGCTGATCCGCCGCGGCCGGGTCCGTCCCGGACGACGGCGCCCCGCGCGTCCCGCAGGCCCGGTCACCTCTCGGAGGTGACCGGGCCTGCGGCGTCCCCCGGGCCCGCCGCCGGGGATCGGCGCCGCGCCCGGTAAGGTGGGGCCGGAATCCCTGCCGTCCGAAGGAGGCCCCCGCCATGCTCCGCTCGCTGCTGCTCGTCGGCGCCGGCGCCGCATCCGGCTGGTTCGCACACCGCGCCCTCGGCGACCGTGCCCACCCGGCCACCGACGCGACCGACGCGCCGACGTCTGACCCTGGCTCCGCGGGGGGGCGCGCGGGGTTCTCCGCCCGCCTGGACCCGGAGCGTCTGGCCCGCCAGGCCGGTGAGGCCGCCGCCGACGCCGCGGCGGCCGCCCTGCAGGACGGTGCCCGGCGCCTGGCCGAGCGCGTCCGCGCCGAGGCCCCCTGGGCCGCGCCCTACCTGCCCCACACGGGGCCGATCATCTCCGGGGAGACCGTGGAGCCGCCGTCGCACGGCGCCGCCCGCCCCCAGACCACCACCACGCAGAAGGACACCCCCGCATGAAGTCCCAGGAGATCGCCCGCCGCTGGACCGCCTTCTTCGAGTCCAGGGGGCACCGCGTGGTGCCGTCGGCGTCGCTCGTCTCGCCGGATCCGTCGCTGCTGTTCACGGTGGCCGGCATGGTCCCGTTCATCCCGTACTTCCTGGGGGAGCAGACCCCGCCGAGCCCGCGCGCCGTCTCGGTGCAGAAGTGCATCCGCACCGCGGACATCGAGGAGGTCGGCAAGACCGTCCGCCACGGCACCTTCTTCCAGATGTGCGGCAACTTCTCCTTCGGCGACTACTTCAAGGAGACGGCCATCCCGATGGCCTGGGAGCTGCTGACGTCCTCGGTCGAGGACGGCGGCTTCGGCCTGGACCCCGAGCGCCTCTGGGTCACCGTGTACCGCGAGGACGACGAGGCCGAGCGCATCTGGCGCGAGGACGTGGGCGTCCGTCCCGAGCGCATCCAGCGCATGGGCAAGGACGACAACTACTGGAACACCGGCCAGCCCGGCCCGGGCGGCCCCTGCTCGGAGATCTTCTACGACCGCGGCCCCGCGTACGGCGTCGACGGCGGCCCGGCCGCGGACGACACCCGCTACATCGAGATCTGGAACCTCGTGTTCATGCAGTACCGCCTCTCCGCGGTGCGCTCGAAGGACGACTTCGACATCGCCGGCGAGCTCGAGCACAAGAACATCGACACCGGTCTCGGCCTCGAGCGGCTCGCCATGATCCTCCAGGGTGTGGAGAACATGTACGAGACGGACCAGGTCCGCCCCGTGCTCGACCGCGCCGCGCAGCTGGCCGGCCGCTCCTACACCTCCACCGAGGACCCGGCCGACCCGCACTACGACGACGACGTCCGCCTGCGCATGGTGGCCGACCACGTGCGCTCGGCCCTGATGCTGATCAGCGACGGCGTGCGCCCCGGCAACGAGGGCCGCGGCTACGTGCTGCGCCGCCTCATCCGCCGCGTCGTCCGCGCCCTGCGCCTGATGGGCGTCACCGAGCCCGTTTTCCCTGAGCTGCTGCCGGTCTCCCGGGACGCGATGAAGGGCACCTACCCGGTGGTCGCGGACGAGTTCGAGCGCATCTCCCGGATCGCCTACGCCGAGGAGAAGGCGTTCCTGCGGACCATCGCCGCGGGCACGGCCCGCCTCGACGCCGCGGTGGGCCAGGCCCGCTCGGCGGGCGGCGGCATCGCGGGCCCGGACGCGTTCGAGCTGCACGACACCTACGGCTTCCCGATCGAGCTGACGCTGGAGATCGCGGAGGAGGCCGGCGTCGCCGTGGACGAGGCCGGGTTCCGCGCCCTCATGGCCGAGCAGCGCGACCGCGCCCGCGCGGACGCCAAGGCCAAGAAGGCCGGCCACACGGACACCGCCGTGTACCAGCGCCTGCGCGCCGAGGGCCAGACCCACTTCACCGGCTACACCGAGCACACCACCGAGTCCGTGGTGCGCGGCCTGCTGCAGAACGGCGAGGAGGTCGCGTCCGCCGGCGCCGGCACGGAGCTCGAGCTCGTCCTGGACGCCACGCCGTTCTACGCGGAGTCCGGCGGCCAGGCCGCGGACACCGGCCTGATCACCGGCGACGGCTTCCGCCTCGAGGTGCTCGACGTGCAGGCCCCCGTGAAGGGGCTGTCCGTGCACAGGGTCAAGGTCCTCGACGGCGAGGTCGCCGCCGGCGCGCAGGCCCTCGGCGCGATCGACCTGCAGCGCCGCCTCGACGGCGAGAAGGCCCACTCCGGCACCCACCTGGTGCACGCCGCACTGCACCAGATCCTCGGCCCCGAGGCCACCCAGTCCGGCTCCTTCAACAAGGAGGGCTACCTGCGCTTCGACTTCCGCTGGGCCGAGGCGCTCTCGGCCGGGGTCCGCTCCGAGGTCGAGGACGTGGTGAACATCGCCATCCGCGACGACCACGCCGTGCTCACCCAGGAGATGAGCCTCGAGGAGGCGCGCGCACTCGGCGCGATGAGCCTGTTCGGCGAGAAGTACGGCGACCGGGTGCGCGTCGTGGAGATCGACGGCGCCTGGTCCCGCGAGCTGTGCGGCGGCACCCACGTGGGCCGCACCGCCCAGATCGGCTCGCTGACCCTGCTCGGCGAGCAGTCCGTGGGCTCGGGCAACCGCCGCGTCGAGGCGCTCGTCGGCCTGGACTCGTTCCGCCACCTCGCCGCGGAGCGCACCCTCGTCTCCGAGCTCTCGGAGATGTTCAAGGCCCCGGCCGAGGAGCTCAAGGACCGCATCGGCGCCACCCTGGACCGGCTCAAGGCGGCCGAGAAGCAGGTCGCGGAGCTGCGGGCCCAGGCGCTGCAGGCCCAGGCCGGACAGCTCGCCGGGCAGGCCCAGGACGTCACGACGTCCGCCGGGACGGCGGTGCGGGTGCTGGCGCACCACGCCGGCGACGTGGCCGGGGACCAGCTGCGTTCCCTCGCGCTGGACCTGCGCGCCCGGATCGAGTCGGCCGGCGGCAACGCGGCGGGCACCCCCGTGCTCGTGGCCCTCACGGCCGAGGCGAAGGGCCGGCCCCTCGTGGTCGTGGCGACCAACGAGGCCGCCCGCGCGGCCGGCCTCAAGGCGGGCGCCATGGTCAAGACCGCCACCGGCGTGCTCGGCGGCGGGGGCGGAGGCAAGGACGACGTCGCCCAGGGCGGCGGCCAGGACGTCACGCGCGTCGGGGACGCGCTCGAGGCCGTCGTCGCCGCGGTGCGCGCGGCCTGAGGCGGACGTGAGCGCAGGTCAGGACGGGGCCGCCGTGGCGAGCGACGCCGTGCGCCGGGGGCGCACCCTCGGCGTCGACGTCGGCCGTGCCCGCGTGGGCGTCGCGTCGGCCGACCCCGACGGCCTGATCGCCACCCCCGTGGCCACCCTGCGGCGGGATGCGCGTCGACGTCGTGACGTGGACGAGCTCGTCGCCCACGCACGCGAGCTCGACGTCGTCGCCGTGTACGTCGGTCTGCCGGTGAATCTGCGGGGCGAGCACACGCCGTCCACGCAGGACGCCCTCGACTACGCGGACGCCGTCGCCGCCGCCCTGGTCGAGGCGGGCCACCCCGTGCCGGTCCGGCTCGTCGACGAGCGGCTCAGCACGGTCTCCGCGCAGGCCGGACTGCGGGCCGCGGGCCGGTCCGTCAAGGACAGCCGCGGCGTGATCGACCAGGCGGCCGCCGTCGCGATCCTGCAGGCCGCCGTGGACGAGCAGCGCCGCACCGGCCGCTGGGCCGGCCAGGACCGGGAGCCGATCCGGTGACCGGCGACCACCAGCACGCGCGGCGTGAGGACCACTGGGACGATCTGCTCGGCGACGAGGCCGACGTCCACAACGACCTCGACGTGTTCGGCTTCGTCCACGACGAGGCGGACGAGGCCGATCTCGGCGCCCCGTCCCAGCCGGTCGACGCGGCCGGCCCACGCCGGCCTCGCACGTTCCTGCGTCGCCGGGGCACCGGGTCCCACCCGGCCCCGCGGGTCGACCGCGGTGCCGGCCGGCGGCGGACCGCGCTCGTGCTGGGCACGGTGCTCGTGGCGTTCGCCGTCGTGGTCGGGCTGATCGTGCGCGGCTTCCTGAGCGGCCCCGACCACACGGCCGTCGAGGGCGACGAGGTGACGTTCTCGGTGGAGCCGGGCGAGGACCTGGGCTCCGTGGCGGCCCGCCTGGACCGGGTCGGCATCGTGGCCTCCGCCCGTGCGTTCGAGCGCGCTGCCCGGGACACGGACAGCGGTCTCGTGCGTTCGGGGGACTTCGTGCTGCGCGAGCGGATGCCCGCGGCCGACGCCCTCGCGGTGCTCCAGGGCGCCACGGACGGGGCCGTGCACTACGTGCTCGTGGAGCGCGGCCGGCGACTCACCGAGGTGCTGGACGCCGTCGCCGAGGCCACGGGGCTGCCCCGTGAGGAGCTCGAGGCCGCCGCCCAGGACCCGACCCGCTACGGCGTCCCCGGGGAGGCGGGCACGCTCGAGGGCTGGCTCGACGCGGGGGAGTACCGCCTCCCCGTCGACGCCACCGCCGAGCAGGTGCTCGACGCCCTGATCCGGCCCACCCTCGCCGAGCTCGACGCCCTCGACATCCGCGACCCGGCCGAGCAGCAGCGTGTGCTCACGATCGCCTCCATCCTCGAGGCGGAGGCCCTGCCCCAGGACTACCGGCAGGTCGCCGGCGCCATCGAGAACCGCCTCGCCTCGGACAACACCGAGACGCACGGGCTCCTGCAGATCGACGCCACCGTCACGTACGGCCTCGGCGTGCGCAGCCTCAGCTTCACCTCGGGCCAGCGCCAGGACGCCTCGAACCCCTACAACACGTACGTGCACCCGGGCCTGCCGCCGGGTCCGATCGGCATGCCCTCCGACGCGGCCGTCGAGGCCGCCCTCGACCCGGCCGAGACGGACGCCTACTACTGGGTGACCACGGACATCGGCACCGGCCACACCGAGTTCTCCCGCACCTATGAGGAGCACCAGCAGCACGTGCGCACCCTGCAGCGCTACTGCGCGTCCAATCCGGGGGTGTGCTGATGCGCCCCGTGCTGCGCGCGGCGGTCCTGGGCCGGCCGATCGCCCACTCGCTCTCCCCGGTGCTGCACGCGGCCGCCTACCGGGTCCTGGGCCTCGACGTCGACTACGGCCGCCGAGACCTGGGCGAGGACGAGGCGCTGGCCTTCGCGGCCGAGCACCTCGGCGCCCCGGGCACGGCCGACGGCGGCGCGGCCGCGGCCCGCGGGCAGGACTGGCTCGGCTGCTCCGTCACCATGCCGCTGAAGCGGGCGGTCGTCGCCGCCGCCGGGCACGTCAGCGACCGCGTCCGCCTCCTGGGCACCGCGAACACCCTCGTGCGCGACCACCCCTCCGCCCCCGGGGTCGTCCACGCCGAGAACACGGACGTGGACGGCATCCTCGGCGCCCTCGCCGCGGCCGGCCTCGACCGTGCCGCCCGGGGCGGGACCGTCGGCGTCCTCGGGAACGGGGGGACCGCGACGGCGGCCGTCCTCGCCGCCGCCACGCTCGGCGCGGACGCGGTGCTCTTCGGCGTCCGCGACCCCGCCCGCGCCGCCGAGGTGACGGCCCTGGCCGACGCGCTCGGGCTGCGCTGGGCGACCTTCGCCCAGGCGGACCTGCTCCGGCGGGCGCCGGGGCTGCGTGCCGTCGTCGCCACCCTGCCGCCGCGCGCCGCGGACGCCCTGGCCGCACACGTGCCGGCCGGCGCCGCCCTGCCGCCCCTGCTGGACGCGGCCTACGACCCGTGGCCCTCCGTGCTGGCGTCCGCCTGGTCCCGGGAGGGCGGTCCGGTGGCGTCCGGGCTGTCCATGCTGCTGCACCAGGGCATCGAGCAGGTCCGGCTGTTCACGGCCCGGCCCCGCGCCGCGGCCGGGATGCCCGAGCCGGACTGGGCGGCGGTGACGCGCGCCGCGGCGGACGCCCTGGGACCGGCCGCCGGCTGAGCGTCGAACGCCGGATCCGGTGCGTCCCGTCCGGTCACACGTGGCGGCGCGGTGCCCCGTGCGTGAGAGACTGCACGCCATGGTGCGCTGGTTGACAGCGGGGGAGTCTCACGGCCCCGCGCTCACAGGAATCGTTGAGGGACTGCCGGCCGGGATCCCGGTCACGACGCAGGACGTGCAGGACGCGCTCGCGCGCCGCCGCCTGGGGTACGGGCGCGGCGCGCGCATGAAGTTCGAGCAGGACGCGGTGACGATCCTCGGCGGCGTCCGCCACGGCCGCACCCTCGGCTCGCCCGTGGCGATCCAGGTGGGCAACACGGAATGGCCCAAGTGGGAGAAGGTGATGGCCGCCGATCCCGTCCCCGCGGAGGAGCTCGACGGTCTGGCCCGCAACGCGGCGCTCACCCGCCCGCGGCCCGGCCACGCCGACCTGACCGGCATGCAGAAGTACGGCTTCGACGAGGCCCGCCCCCTCCTCGAGCGCGCCTCCGCCCGTGAGACCGCCGCCCGTGTGGCCCTGGGCACCGTCGCCCGCGCCTTCCTCGGCGAGCTCGGCGTGCGGATCGTCTCCCACACCGTGGCCTTCGGGGAGGCCGCCCTGCCGGAGGGCCACCCGTTCCCCGTCCCCGAGGACGAGGCCCGCCTCGACGCCGACCCGGTCCGCTGCCTCGACCCGCAGACCTCGGCGGCGATGGTCGCCGAGGTCGACGACGCCCACCACGCCGGGGAGACCCTCGGCGGCGTCGTGGAGGTGCTGGCGTACGGCGTGCCGATCGGCCTGGGCTCCCACGTGCACTGGGACCGCCGCCTCGATGCGCGGCTGGCGGGGGCGCTCATGGGCATCCAGGCGATCAAGGGCGTGCAGGTCGGCGACGGGTTCGCCATGGCCGCCCGACGCGGCTCCGCCGCCCACGACGGGATCGCCCGCGGCGCGGACGGTCGCCCCCGGCGCACGAGCGACCGGGCCGGCGGCATCGAGGCCGGCATGTCGACGGGCGAGCTGCTGCGCGTGAGCGCCGCGATGAAGCCGATCGCCACGGTGCCGCGCGCGCTGCCCACGGTCGACGTCGCCACGGGCGCGGAGACCACGGCCCACCATCAGCGCTCCGACGTGGCGGCCGTGCCCGCCGCGGGCATCGTCGCCGAGGCCATGGTCGCCCTCGTCCTGGCCGACGCGATGCTCGAGAAGTTCGGCGGCGACTCCGTGGCCGAGACGCGCCGCAACCTCGAGGCGTTCCAGGCCGCGGTCCCCGCCCTGCCGGAGCCGGGCGCCGACGTCGTGGCGGACGGCCCGATGGGCGACCCCCTGCCGTGACCGACACCCCCGGGACCGCGCCGGCCCCGGGACCGGACCCGAGCACGCGTCCCGTCCCCGGGCCCGTCACCGTGTGCCCGTGGGAGGGCATGACCGGTGCCCTCGAGGCGCGCCTGACGGCCGCGGCCACGGTGGCCGCCGCGTCCGACGAGGACCCGGACGCGCGCCCGGCCCGCCGGGTCGTCCTCGTCGGCCCGATGGGGGCCGGCAAGACGACGGTCGGCCGGGCCCTGGCCGCCCTGACCGGGCTGCCCTTCGTGGACTCCGACGAGCTGTTCGCCCAGGTCCACGGCCCGATCCCGGAGTTCTTCGCCGAGCACGGCGAGGCCGCGTTCCGGGCGGAGGAGGCCCGCGTCATCGGCCATGTGCTCGGCCGACCCGCCCCATGCGTCCTCTCGTGCGGCGGCGGCGCCGTCCTGCATCCGGGCACCCGCCGCGCGCTGGCCGGGCCGGACTCCGACGTCGTCTACCTCGCGGTCGGAGAGGCCGAGGCGCTGCGCCGCGTGGGCGGCGGCGCGGGCCGCCCCGTCCTGGCCGGAGACCCCGCCGGGACCTGGCGGCGTATCCTCGCCGAACGCGAGGGGCTGTACCGCCAGGTCGCCGACCTCGTGCTCGACACCACAGGCCTGACGGCCGCCGAGGCGGCCTGGCGTATCGTGGGGGACGCCCACCGCCCCCGAAGGAGTGAGTCACACCCATGACGGACCGTCAGCCGGACAGCACCGAGCAGGAGACCCCGGGGGCGGCGCCCGTGGCCGCTCCGGCCGCACCCGAGGACGTGACGGTCATCCCCGTGGCCGGTGGCCACGAGGCGGCCGTGCACGGCGGCTACGACGTGGTGGTGGGCCGGGGCCTGCTCGCGCGCCTGCCGGACATGCTCGGCCCGACCGTCCGACGCGTGCTGGTCATCCATCCGCGCGCCCTCCGGGCCACCGGCGACGTCGTCAAGAACGACCTCGAGGCCGTGGGCCTGACCGCACTGACCGCCGAGATCCCGGACGCCGAGGAGGGCAAGCACCTGCAGGTGGCCGGGTTCTGCTGGCAGGTGCTCGGCCAGAACGACTTCACCCGGTCGGACGCGATCGTCTCCGTGGGCGGCGGCGCCGTGTCCGACCTGGCCGGCTTCGTGGCGGCCACGTGGCTGCGCGGCATCCGCGTCGTGCACATGCCCACCACCCTGCTGGGCATGGTGGACGCGGCGGTGGGCGGCAAGACCGGCATCAACACCGCCGAGGGCAAGAACCTGGTGGGGGCGTTCCACAATCCGGCCGGCGTGCTGGCCGACCTGGACACGCTGCTCACCCTGCCGGCCAACGAGCTGATCTCCGGCCTGGCCGAGGTCGTGAAGTGCGGCTTCATCGCCGACCCCGCGATCCTCGACCTGATCGAGGAGGACCCGGCCCAGGCCCAGAACCCGCACTCCGCGCGGCTGCGCGAGCTGATCGAGCGCTCGATCCGGGTCAAGGCGGACATCGTCTCCCGCGACCCCCGCGAGTCGGGCGCCCGCGAGGCCCTGAACTACGGCCACACGATGGCGCACGCGATCGAGCTCGCCGAGCGCTACCAGTGGCGCCACGGAGCCGCGGTGTCCGTGGGCCTGGTCTTCGCGGCCGAGCTGGCCCGATCCCTCGGCCGGCTCGACGACGCCACCGCGGACCGGCACTGGTCGGTGCTGACAGCCCTGGGCCTGCCCGTCTCCTACCGCGGGGACCGGTGGCAGACCCTGCTCGAGGGCATCCGCCGGGACAAGAAGAACCGCGGCGACCAGCTGCGCTTCGTCCTGCTGGACGGGCTCGCGCAGCCCACCACCGTGGACATCCCGGACGCGTCCCTGCTCTTCGCGGCGTACCAGGAGATCGCGGAGTGAGCCGCCGCTGACCCCGGCCCCGCGCGGGGCCTCCCGTAGACTGGCCCGCGCACATCCAAGACCCCACCCACTGCAGGCGGACCCGTGACGGTCCGCGAGACCGATCGGGAGCACACACGTGGCAACGAGCAACGACATCAAGAACGGCGCCGTCCTGAAGCTGGAGGGCCAGCTCTGGAACGTCACCGAGTTCCAGCACGTCAAGCCGGGCAAGGGCGGCGCGTTCGTCCGCACCAAGATGAAGAACATCACCACGGGCAAGGTCGTGGACAAGACCTTCAACGCCGGCGCCAAGGTCGAGTTCGCCACCGTCGACCGCTCCGACTACCAGTACCTCTACCAGGACGGCGCGGACTACGTGTTCATGGACGTCAAGGACTACGACCAGATCACCGTGCCCGGGGCCGTGGTCGGCGACGCCGCGAAGTACATGCTCGAGAACACCCAGGTCGTCATCGCCCTGCACGAGGGCACGCCGCTGTACCTCGAGATGCCGGCGTCCGTGGTCCTGGAGATCACCTACACCGAGCCGGGCCTGCAGGGGGACCGCTCGTCCGCCGGCACCAAGCCCGCCACCGTGGAGACCGGCGCCGAGATCCAGGTGCCGCTCTTCGTGGAGCAGGGCACCCGCGTCAAGGTCGACACCCGCACCGGCGACTACCTCGGCCGCGTCAATGACTGAGCGGGCCTCCGCCGGCTCCGCTGCCAAGCGGGGGACCACGGCGCGCAGCCGCTCCCGGCAGCGTGCGGTGGAGATCCTGTTCGAGGCCGAGCAGCGCGGCTCCACCGCGCTGGAGGGCATCCGCACCCGACGCGAGAGCACCGACCTGCAGGTGAACGCCTACACCCAGCGGCTCGTGGAGGGCGTCATCGCGGACCAGGAGCGGCTCGACGAGGCCCTGAGCTCCTACTCCCGCGGCTGGTCCCTGGACCGCATGCCCGCCGTCGACCGGGCGATCCTGCGCGTGGGGGCCTGGGAGCTGCTGTTCCAGGACGACGTGCCGGACGCCGTCGCCATCTCCGAGGCCGTCGCCCTGGCCGCCCAGCTGTCCACGGACGACTCGCCCGAGTTCGTCAACGGTCTGCTCGGCCGCCTGCAGCAGGTCAAGTCGACACTGCTCGCCTGAGCCGCCGAGAGCTCCGTCACGAGGCCCGTCCCGCACCGCGTCATCCGCGCCGTGGGGCGGGCCTCGCTGGTAGAGTCGGCGACGTCCCGCACGGGGGCCCACCGGCGCCCGGGGACGAACCACGCATCCTTTAAGAGCCGTCCTGTGAGGCGGGGAAGGAGGCGCCGGCATGGGAACTGATCCCGCCGCACCTCGTGCTGCCCGGACCGTGCTGTCCGCGTCCGAGATCGACCGGGCGCTGACCCGGATCGCCCACGAGATCCTCGAGTCCAACAAGGGTGCCGAGGGTCTCGTCCTGATGGGGATCCCGCGCCGCGGGGCGCCCCTGGCCCGGCGGCTCGGCGCCCTGCTGGCCCGCATCGAGCCGGCCTTCGACCCCACCGCCGCCGTCGGCGAGGTGGACGTGACGCTCTACCGCGACGACCTCCGCCGCGGCACGGCCCGCACCCCGATGCCCACCCGCCTGCCCGAGGTCCCCCTCGACGGCGCCGTCGTCGTGCTCGTGGACGACGTCCTCTTCTCCGGCCGCACCGTCCGGGCCGCCCTCGACGCGATCGCCGACCTGGGCCGCCCCGCCGCCGTGCGCCTGGCCGTCCTCGTGGACCGCGGGCACCGCGAGCTGCCCGTCCGGGCCGACTTCGTGGGCAAGAACCTGCCGACCTCCACCGCCGAGCGCGTTCAGGTCCGGCTCATGGAGGTCGACGGCCCCGAGGGCACCGGCGAGGTCACCGAGGACGCCGTGAGCATCGTCGACCGCGTCGCGACCCGGGAGGGCTGAGCCGTGCGCCACCTGCTGTCCACCGCCGACCTCTCCCGCGCCGACGCCCTCGCCGTCCTCGACACCGCCGAGGAGATGGCCGCCGTCAACCAGCGCGAGGTCAAGAAGCTGCCCGCCCTGCGCGGCCGCACCGTGGTGAACCTCTTCCTCGAGGACTCCACCCGCACCCGCATCTCCTTCGAGGCCGCCGCCAAGCGGCTCTCCGCGGACGTGATCAACTTCTCCGCGAAGGGATCGTCCGTCTCCAAGGGGGAGTCGCTCAAGGACACCGTCCAGACGCTCGAGGCCATCGGCGCGGACGCCATCGTGATGCGCCACTGGTCCTCGGGCGCGGCCCGCCAGCTGGCCGACTCCGGCTGGGTGCGCTCCGCCGTCGTGAACGCCGGCGACGGCACCCACGAGCACCCCACCCAGGCCCTCCTGGACGCCTTCACCCTGCGCCGGCGCCTCGCCGCGGCGACGGGAGAGGACCTGGTCGGCCAGGACCTGACCGGCATGCGCGTGGTGATCGTGGGGGACATCCTGCACTCGCGCGTGGCCCGGTCCAACGTGTGGCTGCTCAGCACGCTGGGCGCCCAGGTCACCCTGGCCGCCCCGCCCACCCTGCTGCCCGTGGGCGTGGCCGCGTGGCCGTGCCAGGTCACCTACTCGCTGGACGAGGCCCTCGACGCCGGCCCCGACGCCGTCATGATGCTCCGCGTCCAGGCCGAGCGGATGGGCGGCGCCTTCTTCCCGTCCGCGGGGGAGTACACCCGGACCTGGGGGCTGACCGACGACCGCTTCGCCCGCCTCACCGCCGGCCGCGGCGCCCTGCTCGACGAGCCCGTGGTCATGCACCCCGGCCCGATGAACCGCGGCCTGGAGATCAGCCCGGCGGCGGCGGACTCGCCCCGCAACACCGCCCTCGAGCAGGTCGCCAACGGCGTGTCCGTCCGCATGGCGGTCCTGCACCTCGTCCTCAACCACGACCAGGAGGTCCGCCCGTGAGCGCCCCCAGCCCCGCCCCCCTGCTGCTGCGCAGCGCGCGCCTGACCACGGGCGAGACCGCCGACGTGCTCGTCGCCGAGGGCCGGATCGCCGCCCTCGGCCCGGACGCCGCGACCCACGCCGCCGGCCTCGACCCGGCCCCCGAGGAGGTCGACTGCGCCGGCCTGGTGCTGCTGCCCGGGCTCGTCGACCTGCACACCCATCTGCGCCAGCCCGGCAAGGAGGACGCGGAGACGGTCGAGACCGGCACCCGCGCCGCCGCGATGGGCGGCTTCACCTCGGTCCACGCGATGGCCAACTCGACGCCGACGGCCGACACCGCCGGCGTGGTGGAGCAGGTGTGGCGGCTGGGCAGGGACGCGGGCTGGTGCGATGTGCACCCCGTGGGCGCGGTGACCGTGGGCCTGGCCGGCGAGGCCCTGGCCGACCTCGGCGCGATGGCCGACTCGCAGGCCCGCGTGCGGATGTTCTCCGACGACGGCATGTGCGTCCACGACGCCGTGCTGATGCGCCGGGCGCTGGAGTACGTGAAGTCCTTCGGCGGCTTCGTGGCCCAGCACGCGCAGGAGCCGAACCTCACCGCCGGCGCCCAGATGAACGAGTCCGAGCTCTCCGGCGTCCTCGGCCTGGCCGGCTGGCCCGCCGTGGCGGAGGAGGCCGTCATCGCCCGTGACGTGCTGCTGGCCCAGCACGTGGACTCCCGCCTGCACGTGTGCCACGTCTCCACGGCCGGCTCCGTCGAGCTGATCCGCTGGGCCAAGGCCCAGGGCGTGGCCGTGACCGCCGAGGTCACCCCACACCACCTGCTGCTCACCGAGGAGCTCGTCCGCTCCTACGACCCCGTGTTCAAGGTCAACCCGCCGCTGCGCCGCGAGTCCGACGTGATGGCCCTGCGCGCCGGGCTGGCCGACGGCACCATCGACACCGTGGGCACCGACCACGCCCCACACACCGCCGAGACCAAGCAGTGCGAGTGGACGGTCGCGGCGATGGGCATGACGGGCCTCGAGACCGCCCTGTCCGTGGTGCAGCAGGCGATGGTGGACACCGGCCTGATGGACTGGGCCGGCGTCGCCCGCGTGATGTCCACGGCGCCGGCCCGGATCGCCGGCCTGACCGACCAGGGCCAGGCCGACGAGCGCGGCGTCCCGCGCGTCGGCGCGGTGGCCAACCTCGTGCTCGTGGACCCGCAGGCCCGCCGCACCGTGGACCCCGAGCAGCACCTGACCAAGTCCCGCAACAGCCCGTACCGGGGCATGGAGCTGCCGGGCGCGGTGCGCCACACGGTCTACCGCGGCGCCCGCGTCGTCGCCGACGGCGCCCCCGCCCGGCCGTACCGCCACCCGGCCCTGACGGAGACGGGGGAGCGCGCGTGAGCATCACCCCCCTGGCCGCCGCCCTGGCGGCCCGGCCCGTCCCGCCGCGGACCCCGACGAAGGACTACGCGGACGTGTGGCTGCCGGTGACCCTGGGCACCCTGGCCGTCGTCCTCGTGCTGCTCGGCCTGCTGGCCCTCGGGTGGCGGGCCCGCCGCCGGGCGCAGGCCGGGATCCCGGCCCCGGCCCCCGTGCCGACGGCCCTCTACGACGCCGAGCCGACGCTGTCCGCGGAGGGCATGCACGTGGGCACGGTGCGCGGCGAGGACCGACTGGACCGCGTGGCGGTGCACGGCCTGGGCCTGCGCTCGCGCGCCGTCCTCGAGGTCCACGACGCCGGCGCCCACCGCGGCCTGCTCGTGCTCCGCCCCGGGGCCGCCAACCTGTTCATCCCCGCGGACGACCTCGTCGAGGCCGGCCTGTCCGCGGGGATCGCCGGCAAGTTCGTCGAGCCGGGCGGGCTCGTCGCCTGGGGCTGGCGCCTCGGCGACGTCGAACTCACCTCCGCCTTCCGCCCCGACCGCCCCGAGGACCGCGACCGGCTCCTCGCCGCCCTGCAGACCATCATCGACCCCGCCCCGGCCGACCCGGCCGGCCGCGCAGGAGAAGGAGACCCCCGATGAGCACCCCCACCGACGACCTGGCCCTGCTCGTCCTCGAGGACGGCACCGTCCACCGCGGCCGGGCCTACGGCGCCCGCGGCCGCACCCTGGGCGAGGCCGTGTTCACCACGGGCATGACCGGCTACCAGGAGACCCTCACCGACCCGTCCTACGCGGGGCAGATCATCGTGCAGACCTCCCCGCACATCGGCAACACCGGGGTCAACGACGCCGACCGCGAGTCGCGGGCGATCTTCGCCGCCGGCTATGTGGTCCGCGACGCCGCCCGGCGTCCGTCCAACTGGCGCGCCGAGCGCAGCCTCGACGAGGAGCTCGAGGCGTTCGGCGTCGTCGGGATCCGCGAGGTCGACACCCGGGCCATCACCCGCCGCCTGCGCACCGAGGGCTCGATGCGCGCCGGCGTGTTCTCCGGCGAGCACGCCGCCCGCCCCGAGGCCGAGCTGCTGGCGGAGGTGCGCGCCCAGCCGTCGATGGCCGGCGCCCGCCTCGCGGAGTCCGTCACCACGGAGGAGCCGTACGTCATCGAGCCGGCCGAGCACGGCTGGGAGGGTGAGCCCATCGCCGAGATCGCCGCCCTCGACCTCGGCATCAAGGCCGCCACGCCGCGGCACCTGGCCTCCCGCGGCATCCGCGTGCACGTGCTGCCCGCGGCCACGGACCTGGCCGGCATCCGCGCCGTGGACCCGGACGGCGTCTTCCTGTCCAACGGCCCCGGCGACCCGGCCACGGCAGACGCCCAGGTGGAGCTGCTGCGCGAGGTCCTCGACGCCGGCCTGCCGTTCTTCGGCATCTGCTTCGGCAACCAGATCTTCGGCCGCGCGCTCGGCTTCGACACCTACAAGCTGAAGTTCGGCCACCGCGGCCCGAACCAGCCGGTGCTGGACAAGGCCACGGGCCGCGTGGCCATCACCTCCCAGAACCACGGCTTCGCCGTGGACGCCCCCCTCGGCGAGCCGATCGAGGCGCCGGAGTCGCGCTTCGGCCGCGTCGAGGTCTCCCACTGGTCCCTGAACGACCAGGTCGTCGAGGGCCTGCGCCTGCTCGACCGGCCCGCCTTCTCCGTGCAGTTCCACCCGGAGTCCGCGGCCGGCCCCAACGACACCCTCGACCTGTTCGACCGCTTCGTGCAGCTGCTCACCGAGCACCGCACCGCCACCACCCCCGCCACCGAAGGAGCCTGATCCATGCCCAAGCGCACCGACCTGAAGTCCGTCCTGGTCATCGGCTCCGGCCCCATCGTGATCGGCCAGGCCGCCGAGTTCGACTACTCCGGCACCCAGGCCATCCGCGTCCTCAAGGAGGAGGGCGTCCGCGTCGTCCTCGTCAACTCCAACCCGGCCACGATCATGACCGACCCGGAGCTGGCCGACGCCACCTACGTCGAGCCCATCACCCCGGCCGTGGTCGCCAAGATCATCGAGAAGGAGCGCCCGGACGCCCTGCTGCCCACCCTGGGCGGCCAGACGGCGCTGAACACCGCCATCGCCCTCGACAAGGACGGGGTGCTCGAGCGCTTCGGCGTCGAGCTGATCGGCGCGAACATCGAGGCCATCGAGCTCGGCGAGAACCGCGAGCTGTTCAAGGGCGTCGTGGAGCGTGCCGGCGGCGAATCCGCCCGGTCCCACATCGTGCACACGATGGAGGAGGCCCTGGCCGCCGTCGAGGACCTGAAGTACCCCGTGGTGGTGCGCCCCTCGTTCACGATGGGCGGCCTCGGCTCCGGCATGGCCTACGACGAGGCCGACCTGTACCGCATCTGCGGCGCCGGCCTGCAGTACAGCCCGACCTCCGAGGTCCTGCTCGAGGAGTCCATCCTCGGCTGGAAGGAGTACGAGCTGGAGATGATGCGGGACAAGAACGACAACGTCGTCGTCGTCTGCTCCATCGAGAACGTGGACCCCGTGGGCGTGCACACCGGCGACTCCATCACCGTGGCCCCGGCCATGACGCTGACGGACCGCGAGTACCAGAAGCTGCGGGACATCTCGATCAACGTCATCCGCGAGGTCGGCGTCGACACCGGCGGCTGCAACATCCAGTTCGCGGTGAACCCCGTGGACGGCCGCGTCGTCGTCATCGAGATGAACCCGCGCGTCTCCCGCTCCTCGGCGCTGGCCTCGAAGGCCACCGGCTTCGCGATCGCCAAGATCGCCACCAAGCTGGCCCTGGGCTACACGATGGACGAGATCCCCAACGACATCACCCAGAAGACCCCGGCGTCCTTCGAGCCGGTCCTGGACTACGTGGTCGTGAAGGTCCCGCGCTTCGCGTTCGAGAAGTTCCCGGCGGCGGACCCCACGCTGACCACCACCATGAAGTCGGTCGGCGAGGCCATGGCCATCGGCCGCAACTTCACGGAGGCCCTGCAGAAGGCCCTGCGCTCGCTCGAGCAGAAGGGCTCGGAGCTCGCGTTCCCCCAGGACGCCGACCCGCAGGCCCTGCTCGCGGCGGCGAGCACGGCCACCACCGACCGGCTCTCCCAGACCCAGCAGGCGCTCTACGCCGGCGCCACGATCGAGGAGGCCTTCGAGGCCACCGCGATCGACCCGTGGTTCCTGGACCAGTTCGTGCTCATCAACGAGGTCGCGGACGAGATCCGCGACGCCGAGGTCCTCGACGAGGCCCTGCTGCGCCGCGCCAAGCGGCACGGGTTCTCCGACGCCCAGGTCGGCTCGCTGCGGCACATGGACGCGGCAGTCGTGCGCGGCGTGCGTCACGCCCTAGGCGTGCGCCCCGTCTACAAGACCGTGGACACCTGTGCCGCCGAGTTCGAGGCCTTCACCCCGTACCGGTACTCCAGCTACGACCTCGAGACCGAGGTCGCCCCGCACGAGGGCGAGTCGGTGATCATCCTCGGCTCGGGCCCGAACCGGATCGGCCAGGGCATCGAGTTCGACTACTCGTGCGTGCACGCCACCATGGCGCTGCGCGAGGCCGGCTACGAGACCGTGATGGTCAACTGCAACCCGGAGACCGTGTCCACGGACTACGACATCTCCGACCGCCTCTACTTCGAGCCGCTCACGCTCGAGGACGTCCTGGAGGTCATCGCGGCCGAGGAGGCCTCCGGCGGCGTGCGCGGCGTCTTCGTGCAGCTCGGCGGTCAGACCCCGCTCAAGCTGGCCCAGCAGCTCGCCGACGCCGGCGTGCCGATCCTGGGCACCTCGCCCGCGGCCATCGACCTGGCCGAGCACCGCGGCGAGTTCGCGCTCGTGCTCGAGCGCGCGGGCCTGGTGGCGCCGAAGAACGGCACGGCGGTCTCCTTCGACGACGCCAAGCGCGTGGCGGACGAGATCGGCTACCCCGTGCTCGTGCGCCCCTCCTACGTGCTCGGCGGTCGCGGCATGGAGATCGTGTACTCCGAGGAGGCGCTGGCCCACTACGTGGAGCACGCCACGGAGATCACCCCCGACCAGCCGATGCTCGTGGACCGCTTCCTCGAGGACGCGATCGAGATCGACGTCGACGCCCTCTACGACGGCACCGAGCTGTACCTCGGCGGCGTCATGGAGCACATCGAGGAGGCGGGCATCCACTCGGGTGACTCCGCGTGCGTGCTGCCCCCCGTCACCCTGGGCCCGGACGTGCTCGAGCGCGTGCACCGCGCCACCGAGCGGATCGCGGCCGGCGTCGGCGTGCGCGGCCTGATCAACATCCAGTTCGCGCTCGCCTCGGACGTGCTGTACGTGATCGAGGCGAACCCGCGCGCCTCGCGGACCGTGCCGTTCGTCTCGAAGGCCACGGGCGTCCAGCTGGCCAAGGCGGCCGCGCGGATCGGCGTCGGCGAGAGCATCGCCGACCTGCGCGCGGCGGGCATGCTGCCCACGGCGTACGACGGCGGCACCCTGCCGATCGGCGCGCCCGTGGCGGTCAAGGAGGCGGTGCTGCCGTTCACCCGCTTCCGCACCGCGGAGGGCCGCGTGGTCGACTCGCTGCTGGGCCCGGAGATGCGCTCGACGGGCGAGGTCATGGGCATCGACAAGCACTTCGACACCGCGTTCGCCAAGTCCCAGTCCGCCGCCGGCGGCCCGCTGCCCACCTCGGGGCGCGTGTTCGTGTCGGTCGCGAACCGGGACAAGCGCACCCTCGTGGGCCAGGCCAAGCGCCTCGTCGACCTCGGCTTCCAGGTGGTCTCCACCGGCGGCACCGCCGAGGTGCTGCGGCGCAACGGCATCCCCGCGGAGGTCGTGGCGAAGATCGCCGACGCCGGGCACGAGGACGGCGCGGGCACCGTGCTGGAGCAGCTGCACGCCGGCACCGTCGATCTCGTGCTGAACACGCCCTCCGGCGGCGACGCCCGCACGGACGGCTACGAGATCCGCGCGGCCGCGACGTCGCTCGGCGTGCCGGTGATCACGACCACGGCCGAGTTCGGGGCGTGCCTGCAGGCCATCGAGGCCATGCGGTCCTACGAGTGGTCCGTCACCTCACTGCAGGAGCACGACGCGCGCCTGCAGCAGGCTGTCGCCGGTCCGGAGGCCGCGGCGTGACCACGACGGCGACGGGCGGCGCGGGGCCCCGCGCCCCCTTCGGGCGGCGGCTGGCCCAGGCCATGGAGACGGCCGGTCCGCTGTGCCTCGGCGTGGACCCCCATCCGGGCCTGCTGCGGCAGTGGGGCCTGAGCGACACCCCGGCGGGCCTCGAGGCGTTCTCCCTGACCGCCCTCGAGGCGGCGGTGGGTCCCGAGGGGCCCCGCGTGGCGGCGATCAAGCCCCAGGTGGCGCTGTACGAGCGCCACGGATCGGCCGGCCTGGCGGCCCTGGAGCGGCTGCTCGCGGCCGCCCGAGACGCCGGGGTGCTCACGATCGCGGACGCCAAGCGCGGTGACATCGGCTCCACCATGGACGGCTACGCCGCCGCGTGGATCGCCGATGCCTCGCCCCTGGCCGCGGATGCGGTGACGCTCAGCCCGTACCTGGGTTTCGGCACCCTCGTGCCGACCATCCGCGCCGCCCACGAGGCCGGCCGCGGCGTGTTCGTCCTCGCGCTGACCTCCAATCCGGAGGGCCGCGAGGTCCAGCACGTGGGCGAGGGGTCGGCCGAGGGATCGGTCGCCCGGCGCATCGCCGCGGCGGCGGCCGCCGAGAACGCGGCCCTGCGCGGCGACGACGCGTGGGGGCCGGTGGGACTCGTCTTGGGCGCCACGGTGGCCGCCGAGGCGGACCGCCTCGGCCTGGACCTGCCGGCCCTCGGCGGGCCCCTGCTGGCGCCCGGGTTCGGTGCCCAGGGCGCCACGGCCCGGGGCATGCGGGCCGACTTCGGGACGGCCTGGCCGCAGGTCTTGGCGACCTCGTCCCGCGGCATCCTGAGCGCGGGCCCGTCGGTGGCCTCGCTGGTGGACACGATCGAGGAGAATCGCGCCGCCCTGCGGTGACGCCCGCGTCCTCCCGGCGCGCCCGTGCCGTGTGGACGGGATGGTATCTTCCCTTTCGATCGGCTGTGCTCGTCGTCCTTGACGGTGGAAGGGTCTCGACGGGGCCGGTGAGGAATGAGAGGCATCGAGGTCAGACCATGGCGTTGCGGCAGCTCAGTGTGCAGGAGCGGGCGGAGGCCCGGAGGAAGGCCCTCCAGGCCCGCCAGGCGCGGGCGGAGCTCAAGGCGGCCTTCGCCGCCGGTGCGGTCGGCCTGGCCGACGTGTTCGCGCGCGCGGACACCGAGGACGCCGTCGCCCGCCTGCGGACCGTGGACCTGCTGCTGGCCCTGCCGGGCGTGGGCGAGGTCCGGGCCCGGGAGACGATGGCGGGGTGCGGCATCTCGCCGCGGCGTCGGCTGGGCGGCCTGGGCCGTCGTCAGCGCGAGGCGTTGATCGCCTATATTGGCCGGTGACCCCCACACCCCGGCGGGTCGGCGCCGGCCCGGGTGAAGGGCCTGCGAGGCCCGTCCCACCAGGAGGATGCGTGACCGACACGTTCGACCCCGGACCCGCCCCCGCCGTCCCGGTGGCCCGCACCGCCGTCCAGGAACGCCCCCCGGGCCCGGGCGTCACCGTCCTGGCAGGACCCACCGCCGTCGGCAAGGGCACCGTCTCGGCCTATGTCCGCGAGCACTATCCCGAGGCCTGGCTGTCCGTCTCCGCCACCACCCGCCCGGCGCGCCCGGGTGAGGAGGACGGGGTGCACTACTACTTCACGACGCCGGAGGAGTTCGACTCCCTCGTCGAGGCGGACGAGATGCTGGAATGGGCCGTCGTCCACGGCGTCCACCGCTACGGCACGCGGCGCGACCGTGTGATGGAGGCCGTGGCGCAGGGGCGCCACGTCCTGCTGGAGATCGACCTGCAGGGCGCGCGCCAGGTCCGCCGTGCGCTGCCGGAGGCCACCTTCGTGTTCCTGGCGCCGCCGAGCTGGGAGGAACTCGTGTCCCGGCTGCTCGGCCGCGGCACCGAGAGCCCGGAGGAACAGCGGCGTCGGCTCGAAACGGCTAGACTGGAACTCGCAGCGGAACCCGAGTTCGACGCCGTCGTCGTGAACGACCGCGTGGAGCGGGCCGCCGAGGAACTGGTGAGACTCATGGGGCTGGACCCCGAGCGCCGTCCGACCGAGGCCTGAGGACCGGCCGCACCGACGCCGCACCCGGCGCCGACGTGACAGTGAGATGAAGACTTTGGAGACCCCGTGACCGAACAGTACGAAGGCATCGTCAACCCGCCCATCGACTCCCTGCTGGAGCGGGTCGACTCGAAGTACGCCCTGGTGCTCTTCGCCGCCAAGCGGGCCCGGCAGATCAACGCCTACTACTCGCAGCTGCACGAGGGGCTGTTCGAGTACGTCGGCCCGCTCGTGGACACCCAGCTGAACGAGAAGCCGCTGTCCATCGCCCTGCGCGAGATCGAGGCCGACCTGCTCGAGTCCCACGAGGCCGTCGAGGCCACCCCGGAGGCCGACCTGGCCGCCGAGGACTTCGGCGACTTCTCCCTGCCGGGCGAGGACGACCCGTTCGCCACCCTCGAGTCGTCCGACGCCCACCAGCCGATGGGCGATCCCGCCGCCATCGAGGAGGCCGCCGAGACGGTGCGCGCCGAGGAGGGCACCTCCGAGGACGCCACGGAGGCCTGAGCCCGTCATGGAGATCGTCCTCGGGGTCGGCGGCGGCATCGCGGCCTACAAGGCGGCGCTGCTGCTGCGCTTGATGACCGAGGCCGGCCACGGCGTGACCGTGGTGCCCACCGCCAACGCCCTCGAGTTCGTGGGCGCGGCGACGTGGGAGGCCCTCTCCGGTCGCCCGGTCCGCACGGACACGTTCGAGGCGGTCGACGAGGTGAACCACGTCCGGCTCGGCCGGCGTGCGGACCTCGTGGTGGTCGCGCCGGCCACGGCCGACCTGCTCGCGCGCACCGCCGCGGGGATGGCGCCCGACCTGCTGGGCAACGTGCTGCTCACCGCCACGTGCCCCGTCGTCCTGGCCCCCGCCATGCACACCGAGATGTGGCACCACCCCGCCACGGTGGCCAACGTCGCCCTCCTGCGCGAGCGCGGCGTCACGGTCGTGGATCCCGCCGTGGGCCGCCTCACCGGGGCCGACTCCGGCGCCGGACGTCTGCCCGAGCCCGCCGAGATCTGGGAGCGTGCGCAGGCCGCCGCCGCCGCGGGCGCCCCGCGCCGTCCCCGGGCCTCCGGGTCCGACGCCGAGCCGACGCCCGGCCCGCTGGCCGGTCGCACCGTGGTGATCACGGCCGGGGGCACCCGCGAGGCCCTGGACCCGGTCCGCTACCTGGGGAACCGCTCCTCCGGCAAGCAGGGGGCCGCCCTGGCGCGCGCCGCCCTCGACGCCGGCGCCACCGTGCGGTTCGTCGCCGGGTCCATGTCCGTCCCGACGCCCGAGGGCGTCGAGCGCGTCGTGCCCGTGGAGTCCACGCAGGACCTGTTGGACGCCGTGCAGGCGGAGGCCGCCGACGCCGACGTCCTCGTGATGGCGGCGGCCGTCGCGGACTTCCGGCCGGCCGAGGTCTCGGACGCCAAGATGAAGAAGGGCGACGACGGCGGCGCGCCCGTCATCGTGCTCGAGCGCACCCCGGACGTGCTCGCCACGGCCGTGCGCACCCGCTCCGAGGGCGGGCCCATGGCCCCGCTCATCGTCGGCTTCGCCGCGGAGACCGGCGACGCGACGTCCTCCGTGCTCGAGTACGGCCGGGCCAAACTGGCGCGCAAGGGCTGCGAGATGCTCGTGGTCAACGAGGTCGGCACGGACAAGGTGTTCGGCCGGGACGAGACCGCCGTGACCATCCTGTTCGCCGACGGCCGCCCCGCCGTGGAGGCCGCAGGCTCCAAGGACGAGGCCGCGGCCGCCGTCGTGCAGGCGATCGTGGATGACCTCGCCGGTCGCGACCCCGTCGGCGCGTCGGGCCGCTGACCTAGACTGTGCGGCATGACCGATGCCGCCTCGCTGAGCCCCGCCCGCCACGCCGACCCGTATTCGGGGGTGGGCGGCGGAGAGCTCCGCCTCTTCACCTCCGAGTCCGTCACGGCGGGCCACCCCGACAAGATCTGCGACCAGATCTCCGACGCCATCCTGGACGCGATCCTCGCCGCCGACCCGTCGGCGAAGGTGGCCGTGGAGACCCTGACCACCACCGGCCTGGTGCAGGTGGCCGGCGAGGTGAACACCTCAGCGTACGTGGAGATCCCCAGGATCGTGCGCGAGACCATCCTGGACATCGGCTACGACTCCTCGGCCAACGGCTTCGACGGCGCCCAGTGCGGCGTGAACATCTCCATCGGCCAGCAGTCCTCGGACATCTTCGCCGGCGTCTCCCGGTCCCTCGAGGCCCGCGAGTACGGCTCGGCGGACGAGGTGGACGAGCAGGGCGCGGGGGACCAGGGCATCATGTTCGGCTACGCCACGGACGAGACCCCGGCGTACATGCCCATGCCCATCTACCTCGCGCACCGGCTCTCCGAGCGGCTCACCGCGGTGCGCCGGGCGGAGAACACGCCCATGCCGTACCTGCTGCCGGACGGCAAGACGCAGGTCACCATCGGCTACGCGCCCGGCCACGTGCCCACCACGGTCGAGGCCGTGGTGGTCTCCACGCAGCACCACGAGTGGGTCACGCAGGAGCAGCTGCGGGCGGACGTGGAGGAGCACGTGATCCGGCCCGTCATCGAGCGCTCCGGCCTCGACACCTCCGGCATGCGGATCATCATCAACCCGGGCGGCAAGTTCGTCATCGGCGGCCCCGTGGGCGACGCCGGCCTCACCGGTCGCAAGATCATCGTGGACACCTACGGCGGCATGGCCCGGCACGGCGGCGGCGCCTTCTCCGGCAAGGACCCGTCCAAGGTGGACCGCTCCGCCGCCTACATGCTCCGCTGGGTCGCGAAGAACGTGGTGGCCGCCGGCCTCGCCTCGCGCGCCGAGTTCCAGGTGGCCTACGCGATCGGTTCGGCCCGGCCCGTGGGCCTGTACGTGGACACCTTCGGGACGGCCACGGTGCCGGAGGAGAAGATCATCGAGGCCGTGAACGCGGTGTTCGACCTGCGTCCGGCCGCCATCGTGAAGGAGCTGAACCTCCTGCGGCCCATCTACCGACGGACCGCCGCGAACGGCCACTTCGGCCGGGACGACGCCGACTTCACGTGGGAGCGCACGGACCGCGTCGAGCAGCTGCGCGCTGCCGCCGGCCTCTGATCCGGAGGCGGGCATCACGGACACGCTGTTCGCCCTCCCGGAGCCGGAGGACGCGCCCCGACTGCCGGAGCGGGCCGAGGGGTGGCCGGAGCGGCCGATCGCCCGCGTCCTGCTGGACTCGCCCGTGCCGCACCTGGACCGCGAGTTCGACTATCTCGTGCCCGTGGCCCTGGACGACCGGGCGGTCCCCGGCTCCCGCGTGTCCGTCCGCTTCGGCGGACGGGCCATGACGGGCTGGCTCGTCTCGCGGGAGCAGGAGCCGGCCACCGGCGCCCAGCTCACCGAGCTCACCGGCGTGCTCACCGCCATCCCGCCGCTGACGGAGGAGGTCCTGGCGACGGCTCGCGCGGTGGCCCGCCGCCAGGCCGGCGTCGTCACGGACGTGCTGCGGGCCGCGGTGCCCCCGCGCGTTGCGCAGGTCGAGAAGGCCGCCCTGGCGGAGGACGCGGAAACCGCCGCGGACCACCCTGTGACGCTGACCGGCACGGACGCCGAGCGCCCGGAGCCTCCCGCGGCGGAGGAGGGCCTCGTGCCCACGGTGTGGGAGTCCCTCGAGGGGGGCACCGCGTTCGTGTCCGCCGTGCTGGCCGGGGACGCCGCGCGGGCGGCCGCCGTCGTGCCCTCGCGCCTGTTCGAATGGGACGAGGCGGGCGCGCTGGCCGCTCTGGCGCGCACGGTGGCCGCCTCGGACGGCGGCGTCCTGCTGCTGGTGCCCGACCACCGCGACCTCGACCGGCTCTGCGCCGCCCTCGACGAGCACGTGGGGGAGGACGCCTACGCGCGGATCGGCTCCGAGGACGGCAACACGCCCCGGTACCGCGCCCACCTGGCCGCGCTGCGCGGCACCCGGCGCATCGTGGCCGGCACCCGGGCCGCCGTGTGGTCGCCCGTGCGCGACCTGAGGCTGGTGGTGCTCTGGGACGACGGCGACGACGCGTGGGCAGAACCCCGCGCGCCCTACTTCCACGCCCGAGAGGTCGTGCTGGAGCGGGCCCGCGCGACCGGCGCGGCGCTGCTCTTCGCCGGGCCCTCCCGGTCCGTCCCGGTGCAACGGCTCGTCGAGTCGGGCTGGCTGCTGCACCTGGGCCCCTCCCGCGCGACCCAGCGCGAGCTCGGGCCACGGGTCGTCTCCACCGCCGACGCCTGGGAGACGGCGCGCGACCCGTTCGCGCAGCGGGCGCGGCTGCCGCAGGCCGCCTGGGCCGCCGCCCGCGCCGCGCTGCTCGGGCCACGGCCGGGCCCGGTGCTCGTGCAGGTGGCCCGGGCCGGCTTCATCCCCGCCCTCGTGTGCGAACGGTGCCGCACGCCCGCCCGCTGCCGCGTCTGCGCGGGGCCGCTGGGCTTCCGCGACGCGCGGGCCGCCCGGCACGGGGAGGTGGCCTGCCGGTGGTGCGGCACCCGGGAGCGCGGCTTCCGGTGCACCGAGTGCGGCGGCACGACGCTGCGGGCCGGCGCCCGCGGCGTGGACCGCACGGCCGAGGAGCTGGGCCGGGCGTTCCCGCGCGTGCCCGTGCACGCCTCTTCGGCGCAGCACATGCTCGGCTCGGTGCCGCCCGGGCCCTCCCTGGTGGTGGCGACCGTGGGGGCCGAGCCGGCGACGCCCGACGGCTACGCGGCCGCCCTGCTGCTCGACGGGGACAGCCAGCTCCAGCGCGAGGGCCTCGACGTGCCGGGCCGCGTGCTCGCCCGCTGGCTCGCGGCCGCCTGCCTGGTCCGCCCCGCCTCCGACGGGGGCGTCGTGGTGGTCACCGCGGACGCGGGGGAGGCGGTGAACGCGCTCGTCCGACGGGACCCCGACGGCTTCGCCGCGCGCCAGGTCGCCGAGCGGCGCGAGCTGCACCTGCCTCCCGCCGGCCGCCTCGCAGAGGTCACGGGGGAGGCCGCCGCCGTCGCGGAGTACCTCGAGCTCGTGGAGGCCGCCCGCCGGGAACGGCCGGACGAGGACGTCCACGAGGATCCGCACTCAGCCCCGCTCGATGGCGGCCCGGCGCGGCTGCCCTGGATTGGGCCGGTGCCGGACCCCGCCGACGAGACCCGCTCCCGCGCCCTGCTGATCTTCCCCTACGCGGCGGCCGAGGCCACCGTCGGCGCCCTGCGCGCCGCCCGGTCCGCAGCGAGCGCTCGGCGGGAGACCGCCCCGGTGCGGGTGCGGCTCGACCCGGCCGGGGTGCTCTGAGGGGGCGGCCGGACCGACCCGCAGCCCGAGGGGCCGGAGCGCGGCGACGCCGGGGCGATGACGGCGTCAGCGGCCGGCGCGGCGGAGCCAGTCGCGGATCAACGCCGCACAGGCGGCCGGCCGCTCGTAGTGCAGCAGATGCCCGACGCCGTCGAGGACGTGCAGCTCCGCCGTGCCGCCCGCGTCGTCGATCGCCGCGGCGAGCGCCTCCTGTGCCGGCACCGAGCCCAGCGGATCCTCCCGCCCCGCGACCAGCAGCACCGGCAGGCTGAGGCGGGCGGCGACGTCGGCCACGGAGCCCGTGCTCGAGGCGCGGTACGCCTCGGAGAGCATGCGCGCGGAGGCGAAGTCCGAGAAGTGGCGCCGGTGCTGGTCATGGGTGTACGCGAGGACATCCCTGTCCCTGGTGCGGGTCATGGCGAGCGTGGTCACCCACACGACCGGCGGCGCGCCCAGCAGCAGCCGCGCCGGGCGCTCGGGCAGGCGGGCGGCGACCTCGTAGTACCCCTCGGCGACGGCCGCCAGCACCCGACTCGACACGGACGCCGACGCCTCCAGCGCGGGTTCGGCGATGGGGTTGAGCAGGACCAGCCGTCCCCACCGGGACGGCTCCCGGGCGACCAGCTCGGCCGCCACCGTCGTCCCGTAGGAGTGTGCGACCAGCACGGGGGCGGCCGGCAGCCCCAGGGCGACGACGGCGGCGGCCACCGCGTCCGCGTGATGGGCCACGGTGTGCTCGGCGCGGGGGAAGGGCTCCGAGGCCCCGAAGCCGGGCAGCTCGATCGAGTGGATCGGATGCTCCGGGAGCGCGTCGGCCAGCAGGGCGAGGCCGTGGTGGTCCCCGCGGAAGCCGTGCACGAACACGAGCGGGGCAGCGGCCGCGTCCCCCTCGAGTGCGCCGGGCGATCCCGGCGCGGCCACCGGAACGGGGGCATACTCCCACACGGCCACGGACGACGGGGTCCTGCGGACGGGGTCCGGGACCGCCAGGGTACGCCGGCGGGGCGTCCGGGCCGGGTGGCCCGTGAGCACGCGGGGATCGGCGGGCGCCGCGGGCGGGCGCAGCAGATCGCGCAGGCG
>NZ_LR732370.1:942665-1043614 GCF_902506395.1 Micrococcus sp. 116 | reverse complement strand
GGCACGTCCCCACCCTAGCCAGGCCGGCCTGGAACCTCACCGACGTCACCCACGCCTCCCGCACGCTGCAGATGGACCTGGGCGCGGGGACGGGGTCCGCCGAGGTGCTCGGCCTGATCACGGCCGCGGGCGTACCGGCGGGAGGGCGGCCCTGGGGTGGGCCTGAGGCCACGCTGCCCGGAACCCGGCGACGTCTGGTCCTGGCCACGATGGCGCACGCGTGCCTACCGTACTCCAGCCCGTCCTCGGTCCCGGGGCCCGGACGGGCGCACCCCGTCTCCCACGAAAGGCCCATGCGTGCAGCACCCCGTCGCCCTCAGATCCCTGAAGATCGCCCTCGCCTTCGTCGGTCTGCTCGTCGGCGCCGGCTTCGCCACCGGCGCCGAAGTCATCCAGTACTTCGTCGGCTTCGGCTGGATCGGCATCGTGGGCGCGGGACTGGCCGGCCTGCTCGTCACCGCCGGCGGCGCCGTCATCCTCCAGCTGGGCAGCGTGTTCTTGGCGGCCGACCACAAGGTCGTCTTCCGCAGCGTCTCGCACCCGGTGATGGCCCGCATCCTGGACGTGGTGGTGACGGTGACGCTCTTCGCGATCGGCGTCGTCATGCTCGCCGGGGCGGGCTCGACGCTCGCCCAGCAGTTCGGCTGGCCGACGTGGGCGGGCTCCACCCTGATGACCCTGCTCGTGCTCGTGACGGGCATGCTGGACGTGGAGAAGGTCTCCGCGATCATCTCCCTGATCACGCCCCTGGTGGTCGTCGCGGTCGTGGCCGGGTTCGTCCACGTCCTGGTCACCCGCGACGGCGGCTTCACCGCCCACGAGTCCCTCGCCGTCCAGGCCACCACGCCGGTGGACCCGTGGTGGCTGTCCTCGGTCAACTACTTCGGCCTCGTCGTCGTGATGGCCGTGTCCATGTGCCTCGTGATCGGCGGGTCCATCACCCACCCCCGTGAGGCGTTCCTCGGCGGCCTCACCGGCGGCCTGATGTACACCGTCCTGCTCCTGATGGCCTCCACGCTGCTCTACCTCGGCTACGCCGAGATCGGCCGCGCCGACGTCCCCATGCTGCGGCTGTTCGCCTCGATCGCGCCCTGGCTGGGCTGGGCAATGGTCGTGGTGATCTACCTGATGATCTACAACACCGCGATCGGCATGTTCTACGCGCTGGGACGCCGCCTCACGGCCGACCATCCGGGCCGCTACCGCCCCGTGTTCGCCGGCGTCACGCTGCTGGCCTTCGCGGTGAGCTTCGTCGGCTTCGGCGACCTGATGAACGTCGTCTACCCGGCGCTGGGCCACCTGGGGATCGTGCTCGCGCTCGTGCTCCTCGTCTGGTGGCTCACCCACCGCCGGCAGATCTCCGCCGAGTCGGGGCTGCGTCTGCGCCTGCTCGCGCTGCTCCGCCTGCGTGAGCATCCGGAGAAGACCTTCACGGCCCAGCACGCCGTGCAGCTGCAGGAGGCGGTCGGGGACTCCGTGGCGGCCCCAGGCGCGGTGACGGAGGCCCTCGAGGACGAGGTCGCCCAGGTGCTGGAGGAGGACGACGCGGTCACCCCCGACGAGGTGCATCCCGGTCCCGACGCCGGGCCCGAGCGTCCGGCAGGCGGCAGCCACTCCGCCTGAACGCGCCTGCCCGGCCGGGCACGGCGTCTCGGAGCGGCCCTGTGGCCGAGCCGGGGCGCCGTCGCCGTAGGATGGGGTGGCCGGCCGTGCCGCCGGCCCCGTCCGCGCCGCCCGAGGGCCGGCGCCCCATCCCGACTGCGTGAGGACTCGAACCGCCGTGAGCCAGACCCCCGACAGCGCCGTGCCGGCCACCCCCAGCATCCCCGCCGACGCGGAGTACTCGTTCCGTGACGTGGAGGCCCGCTGGGCCGGGTACTGGGAGCAGGCCGGGACGTTCGCCCCGCGCGAGGACGGCTCCGAGACCCGCACCGTGGTCGACATGTTCCCGTACCCGTCGGGCGACCTGCACATGGGGCACGCCGAGGCGTTCGCGATGGGCGACGTCGTCGCGCGCCACTGGATGCAGCGCGGCTTCGACGTGCTGCATCCCATCGGCTGGGACTCCTTCGGCCTGCCGGCCGAGAACGCCGCCATCAAGCGCGACGCCCACCCGGCCGAGTGGACCTACGCGAACATCGAGACGCAGAAGCGCTCCTTCCAGCGGTACGGCATCGCCGTGGACTGGTCCCGTGAGCTGCACACCTCGGACCCCGAGTACTACCGGTGGACCCAGTGGCTGTTCCAGCAGCTGTACCGCAGGGGCCTGGCGTACCGGAAGGACTCCCCGGTCAACTGGTGCCCCCAGGACCAGACGGTGCTCGCCAACGAGCAGGTCGTGGACGGCCGCTGCGAGCGCTGCGGCACCGAGGTCACCAAGCGGACCCTGAACCAGTGGTACTTCCGCATCACCGAGTACGCGGACGCGCTGCTGGACGACATGGACCAGCTCACCGGCCACTGGCCCGAGCGCGTGCTCGCCATGCAGCGCAACTGGATCGGCCGCTCCGAGGGCGCCCACGTCGACTTCCAGGTCGAGGACGGCCCCGTCGTCACGGTCTTCACCACCCGGCCGGACACGCTGCACGGCGCGACCTTCATGGTGGTCGCCGCCGACGCCCCGCTGGCCGCCGAGCTCGCCGGCGACGACGTGCGGGCCGAACTCGAGGCGTACCGCGAGGACCTGAAGAAGGTCTCGGACATCGACCGCCAGGCCACGGACCGTCCCAAGAGCGGCGTGTTCCTGGGCCGCCACGCGGTGAACCCGCTGACCGGTGAGCGTCTGCCGATCTGGGCCTCGGACTACGTGCTGGCCGACTACGGCACGGGCGCCATCATGGCCGTGCCGGCCCACGACCAGCGCGACCTCGACTTCGCCCGCGCCATGGGCCTGCCCGTGCGCACCGTGCTGGACACCGGCGAGGAGGACCCGGCGGTCTCCGGCGTCGCGACGACCGGCGAGGGCATCCTGGTGAACTCCGGGGAGCTCGACGGCCTGGACAAGACCGCCGCCATCGCGCGGGCCATCGAGATCGTGCAGGAGCGCGGCACCGGCCGGGGCACCACCACGTACCGCCTGCGCGACTGGCTGCTCTCCCGTCAGCGCTTCTGGGGCACCCCGATCCCCGTGGTCCACTGCCCGGACTGCGGCGAGGTGCTCGTGCCGGAGGACCAGCTGCCGGTCACCCTGCCGACCGACCTCAAGGGCGAGCAGCTCGCCCCCAAGGGCCAGTCGCCCCTGGCCGCGGCGACGTCGTGGGTCGAGGTGGACTGCCCGCAGTGCGGCGGCCCCGCGCGACGGGACACCGACACCATGGACACGTTCGTGGACTCGTCCTGGTACATGCTCCGCTACGCGTCCCCGAACGACGACGCCCGCGTTTTCGACCCCGACGCCCTGCGCCGCTGGCTGCCCGTGGACCAGTACGTGGGCGGCGTGGAGCACGCGATCCTGCACCTGCTGTACGCCCGCTTCTTCACCAAGGCCCTGCACGACCTCGGCCTGGTGCCCTTCACCGAGCCGTTCCGCGCCCTGCTCAACCAGGGCCAGGTGCTCAACGGCGGCAAGGCCATGTCCAAGTCGCTGGGCAACGGCGTGGACCTGGGCGACCAGCTGGACGAGTTCGGCGTCGACGCCGTGCGCCTGACCATGGTGTTCGCCTCGCCGCCCGAGGACGACGTGGACTGGGCCGACGTCGCCCCGGGCGCCGCCGGCAAGTTCCTGGCCCGCGCGTGGCGCCTGGCCCGCGACGTCCGCGCGACGGGCGCCCCGGCCGGCACGGACCCGGCGGGCGGGGCCGTGACCCTGCGCCGGGTGACCCACCGGACCGTGCACGAGGCCCAGCAGCTGCTGGACGACGGCAAGTTCAACGTGGTCGTCGCCAAGACGATGGAGCTGGTCAACGCGGCCCGCAAGGAGATCGACGCCGGCGCCGGCGCGGCCGACCCCGCCGTCCGCGAGGCCGCCGAGGCCGTGGCCGTGCTGCTCTCGCTCGTGGCGCCGTACACGGCCGAGGACATGTGGGTGCTGCTCGGCCACGAGCCCTCCGTGGTCCGCGCCGGCTGGCCCGCGGTGGACGAGGCGCTGCTGGTCGAGGACACCGTCACGGCGGTCGTCCAGGTCAAGGGCAAGGTCCGCGACACCCTCGAGGTGCCCGCGGACATCACCGCCGAGGATCTCGAGGCGCGCGCCCGCGCGTCGCAGAAGGTGCGGAACTTCATCGGGGACGCCGAGATCGTCAAGGTGATCGTGCGCGAGCCCAAGCTCGTGAACCTGGTGATCCGCTGACCGCGTGAGACCGTCCCCGACCGGGCCGGGGGAGAGGAGGCAGGCCGTGGCGAGCATCGAGCAGTGGCGCGACGATGCGCTCGTCCGCCTGCGCTCCCGCCGCTCCCAGCTGGCCGGGCGGGCACGCTACGGGCTGCGCCCGCCCCGCCGGGACCGCACGGCCGTCGTCACGGACTCGGCCGCGGCCCTGCCCGGCGCCGTCCTCGGACACGGTCTGGCCGCGGGGATCCGCCAGGTGGCGCTGCCCGTCATGGTGGGCGAGCAGATCCACACGGAGGGCACGGACGAGCTCGCGCTGGAGCTGCCGCTGGCCCTGGCCGCCGGCACCCCGGTGCGCACCTCACGGCCCTCGCCGGGCGCGTTCCGGACGGCCTACGCCGAGCTGGCCCGCGCCGGCTACGCACGCATCCTCTCCGTCCACCTGTCCGGCGAGCTCTCCGGCACCGTGGAGGCCGCGCGCCTGGCCGCCGCGGAGGCCGAGCGCCCGGTGACCGTGGTGGACTCGCGCACCGTGGGCTTCGCGCTGGGCATGGCCGTGGTGGACGCCGCCGTGGACGCGGGGGTGGGCATGCCCGTGGCCCGCATCCGCGAGCGGCTCGAGGCCACCGTGGACTCCAGCCACGTGCTGTTCACGGTGCCCAGCCTCGAGCAGCTGCGCCGGGGCGGGCGGATCAGCGGGCTGGCCTCGCTGCTGGGCACGCTGCTGCAGGTGCGCCCCGTCATGGCCGTCGACGACGGCGCGATCGGCCTGGTCGACCGCCCGCGGTCCGCGGCCCGGGCCGTCGACCGGCTCGTGGAGCTCGCGACCGAGCGGGCCGGCGAGGACCCGGTGCGGATCGCCGTGCACGAGTACGGCGACCCCGAGACGGCCGTGCAGCTCGCGGAGCGGCTCCAGCCGGTCTCCACCACCCCCGTGCCCGTCGTCGAGCTGCCCGCCGTGCTCGCCGCGCACCTGGGCCTGGGCGCCCTGGGTGTGGTGATCTGCCCGCTGGAATCGCCCACGGGGGGCTCGGGGGACTGAGGCCGCCCGTGCGGGAGCGCCGAGGAGACGGGCGCGTCCGTTCCTGCACACCACCCTGGACCGCGGAGGTCATCCCCAGGTCGGGTGCGGGACGCGCCCGACTCGGCGACGGGGCCGCAGACTGCCCGCATGAGCCCCAGCCACCGCCTCTGCGACGATCCGCCCGCCTTCGCCCCGGACCCCGCGCCCGCGGCCGCCCCCGACGTCGACACAGCCGGCCCGCACGCCGCGTCCCGGTGGGAGCGCACCCCACCTCGGGGCCCGGTGCTGCGGTGGCGGCCGGCCCTGCTGGCCGTCACCGTGCTGCTCGTCGCCGCCACGGCCTGGTGGGCGGTGGCCTGGTTGACCACCCCGGCGCCGCCCGCGGCCATCCCGGCGGCCGCGGCCGGTGCAGGCATCCCGCAGACCGACGCGCCCTCCACCGCCCCGTCGGCGGCGGGCACCGACGCGCGGACGTCCGAGGCGGGGCCGTCGGGGGAGGCGTCCGGCCCCGCCGGGTCCGGCCCGCTGCGGGTGCACGTGGTGGGCGAGGTCGCCCGGCCGGGTGTGGTCAGCCTCGCGCCGGGCTCCCGGGTGGCCGACGCCGTGGGCGCCGCCGGCGGCCCGACCCGGCACGCCCGGGCGGAGCGCATCAACCTCGCGGCCCCGTTGGACGACGGCCAACAGGTCCTCGTCCCCTCCGCCCGCACACCGCAGGACGCCCTGGACCGGGTGGCCGGGGCCGCGCAGGCGCAGCCCACGCCGACCACGGGCAGGGCCGGTGGCGGAGGCGAGCCGGGCGGCGCCGAGTCCGGCGACACCGTGGACCTGAACACCGCCGACGCCACGGAGCTGCAGACCCTGCCCGGCGTCGGCCCCGCCACGGCGGAGAAGATCATCGCCCACCGCGAGACGGTCGGCCCGTTCACCGGCCTGCAGGACCTGGACGCGGTGCCCGGCATCGGCCCGGCCACGCTCGACCGGCTGCGTGACCACGTCTCGTGGTGAGCCCGGCCCCGGGCCCGCCCAGCGATCCCGTGGACCGCCGCGCCCGCCACCGCGAGGTGCCCGGCCCGCTCGAGGCCCGGTGGGTGCCCGCCCTGCTCGTCTGCCTGACCCTCGGGATCCTCGGCGTCGCCTGGGACGCCCCGGCCCGCTCGGCGGCGGCCCTCACCGGGCTGGCCGTCGCCGCGACCACTGTCCTGGGCGCCGCCCGCTCGACCGGTCGGATACGGGGCGTGGCCACCGCGACGACGCTGGCCGGCGTGGCCGCGGCCCTGATGCTGCAGCACTCGGCCGGGCCCGCCGCCGCGGCCAGCGCCAGCGGCTGGACCGGCGCGGTGCACGCCGGCTCACCGCTGCGGCTCGAGCTGACCCTGGACGGGCCCGCCACCCGGAGCGAGGCGACCTTCGGCCCACGCTGGAGCGTGCCCGTGCGGGTCGAGACGTTCGGTCATCCGCCGCGGGCCCCCGAGGCGGCCGTGACGGCCCGACTCACGGGCGGGGGCGCACCGCCCGCGACGATCGCCGCGCCGTTGGACGGGACGGCGGCCCCCGGCGGCGGGCCGGGATCGCGGGTGTGCGTGGTGGCCCGGCCGTCGAGGTCCGGCTCCACCGTGTTCCTGGCCGCCGCGGCCGCCCCGCAGCCGGGACCCTGCCCCGGCGGGGCGGAGCCGGCAGGCGGGGCCACCGACGGCGGCCCGGGCCCGCCGCGGCGGGAGGCGCTGCGCGCCGCGTTCCGTCAGTCCGCGGAGGGCACGGTCGGCACGGCGCCGGAGCTCATCCCGGGGCTGGTGCTGGGCGACCGCTCCGCCCAGGGGGCCGCCCTCGACGACGCCATGAAGGCCTCGGGCCTGTCGCACCTGTCTGCCGTGTCCGGGGCCAACGTGGCCATGATCCTCGGCGCGGTCGCGATCACCCTGCGCAGCGCGCGGGTGCACCGGGCGGTGGTCCTCAGCGCCGGGCTGGCGGTCCTCGGGGTGTTCGTGGTCGTCGTGGGGCCGGAGCCGTCGGTCCTCCGGGCGGCCGTGATGGGCGCTCTCGGCGCCCTCGCGGTGTTCTTCGGCCGCGCGCGGCAGGCGTTCGGACTCCTGACGGTGGGCGGCACGGCCCTGCTCGTCGCGGTGCCGGCCCTCGCCGTGGAACCGGCCTTCCACCTCTCCCTGGCGGCGACCGCGGGCATCGTCCTGGGCGGCGCGCCCCTCGACCGTGCGCTGCACGCCGGGCTCGGCCGGGTGCTGCCCGACGTCGTGGCGCGGTGGCTCTCGGCGTCGCTCGCGGTGACCGTGGCCGCCCACCTGGCCTGCCAGCCGATCATCCTGGCCATGACCGGTGAGGTGTCGGCCTACGCGGTGCCGGCCAATCTGCTGGCCGCCCCGGCCGTGCCGCCCGTGACCGTCCTGGGCACCCTCGCCGCGGCCCTCGCCCTGCCCGCGCCGGGGATCGCCGCCGCCCTCGTCGCCGTGATCCAGTGGCCCGCGGCCTGGATCGGGTGGGTCGCCCACACCAGCGCCTCCCTGCCCGGGGCGCTGCGTCCGTGGCCGGCCGGAGCCCTCGGCGCCGGGCTGGGCGTCCTGCTGGTGGCCGCGACGCTCCTCGGATTCGCCGCCGTGCTCCTGCTCGAACGACGCCGGGCCGCCCCGGTGCGGCGTGTCGGCCGCAGCGCGCCGCGGACCCGCGAGCGCCTCCCCGCCCTGGTCGTGCTCGCCGCCGCGCTGGCCGCGGCCACCACGGGTGCGGTCGGGGCGGTCCTCGTGCCGCGGGCCTCGGGCGCGGCCCCGCCGGACTGGGCGGTGGCGTTCTGCGACGTCGGCCAGGGAGACATGGCCGTGTTCCGGTCCGGCCCGCGCGCGGGGGTCGTCGTCGATGTCGGGCCCGAGCCTGGGCTCGCTCGTCGCTGCCTCGACGACCTCGACGTCGACCGGGTGGACGCCGTGCTGCTCACCCACCTGCACGCCGACCACACCGGGGGACTGCCCGGCGTGGTCGACCGCGCCTCCCGCGGGGCGGTGCACTACGCGACCCGGGACGCGCCGGCGCAGGGCAGGGGAGGGCGCGGCGGCGAGGCGGACGGCGTCGACCGGCCCGCCGACGCGGCACGGCTCCGCACCGGCGCGACGGGCACGGCCGGGCCGGTGCGGTGGCACGTGCTGCTCGCCGACGCGCGGGCCCCCGAGGAGAACGACGCCTCCGCCCAGGTGCTGGTCACCGTCGAGAGCGAGGCCGGTCCGGTCACGACGCTGATCACCGGCGACATGGAGGAGGACGCCTCCGCGGCATGGGTCGCGGGGCACCGGTCCGATGCCGCCGCTCCGCCGCGCGTGGACGTGCTCAAGGTCGCCCACCACGGGGCCCGCAACGGTGGGACGGCCGTGCCGCGCGCGGTCGGCGCCCGCCTGCACATGGTCTCCGTGGGCGCCGACAACCCGTACGGACACCCCCACCGGGCCACGGTGGACGCGCTCGGCCGCCTCGGGCCGGTGGCCCGCACCGACCTGCACGGCACGCTGGCCCTCACGGCCGCGGACGGCCCCGACCCCGACGGCGCGCCCGAGATCACGGCTCACACCGTCCGCCCGCCCTCGAGCGTCCGCACCGGACCCTAGGATGGGACGCATGTCCGCCGCCCGCAGCCCCCGTTCCGGCCGAGCCGGCCGCACCGACCCGCTGGCCTGGCGGCGAGCCGAGCCCGCCCCGCTCATGCTCCTCAAGGGACCCGAGGACCATGCCGCCCGCTGGGTGACGGACCGCGTGACCCAGGCTCTGCGCGAGCGCCACGGCCAGCTGGAGATCCACCGGCTCCGCGCGGGGGAGTACCAGCCCGGCCAGCTGGCCACCGCGGCCAGCCCGTCCCTCTTCGCCGAGCCCACCCTCATCACGGTCGAGGGCCTCGAGGCCATGAACGACGCGTTCCTCGAGGACGCCCTGCGCCTCGTCCAGCAGGGCCCCGGCGCGGACGACGTCACGCTCGTGCTGCGCCACACCGGCGGCAACCGCGGCAAGAAGCTGCTGGACGCCGTCGCCCAGGCCGGCACGGTGGTCGAGTGCGTGCCGCTGAAGAAGGACGAGGAGCGGCTGGCCTTCGTGCAGGCCGAGTTCCGCGACCGGCGTCGGCGCATCGACGAGGAGGCGGCCCGCGCGCTCATCCGCGCCACCGGCGCCTCGCTCACGGAGCTCGCGGCCGCGTGCGCCCAGCTCGTCGACGACACCGAGGGCGTCGTCACCGTCGAGACCGTGGACACCTACTACAGCGGCCGCGTGGAGGCCACGAGCTTCGCGGTGGCCGATGCGGCGCTCGAGGGGCAGGCGGCGAGGGCCGTGTCCCTCGTGCGGCACGCGATGGCCACCGGCGTCCACCCGGTGATGATCACCGCGGCGCTCGCGCTCAAGGCGCGGCAGGTGGCGCGGATGATCGACGCCCGCCGGCCCGCCGCCGAGCTGCCGTCCCTGCTCGGGGTGGCCCCGTTCCAGGTGCGCTACATCCAGCAGGCGGCGCGGCACTGGACGGCGGCCGGCATCGCGCAGGCCGTGGAGTGGATCGCCCAGGCCGACGCCGAGGCCAAGGGCGCCTCCCGCAACCCGGAGTTCGCCGTCGAGCGCGCGGTCATCCGCGTGGCCACCGCCGTCAGCCGCTGACGGCGCCGCCGGACGGCACCCCACGGGGGCAGCCCGGACACGAAACGGCCCCCGCACCGATCGCTCGGGGCGGGGGCCGCGGTCACAGCCGGGGGCGTGGATTAGCCGAGGAGGGCCTTCACGCGGGCGGCGATGCCGGACTTGCGGTTCGCGGCCTGGTTCTTGTGGATGACGCCCTTCGAGGCGGCCTTGTCCAGCTTGCGGGAGGCGGTGCGCAGGGCGGCGGCGGCGGCCTCGGCCTCGCCGGCGGCGACGGCCTTGTCCACGGCGCGGATGGCGGTCTTCAGCTCGGACTTCACCGCGACGTTGCGCTGGCGCGCCTTCTCGTTGGTGAGGATGCGCTTCTTCTGGGACTTGATGTTAGCCAAATCGGGTCCTTCGTCGTCGGCGGCGCGGACGAGGGTCCGGGCGCCGCATGAACAGGGGGTCGTGGAGGGTGCCCGGATCCGTGGACTGAGCGGCGTGGGGAACACCGATGATGACCCGTTCCGGGGGTGCCCGTCGACCGGCGGACACAATGCGGACGATCCTACCACCCAGACCCCGCGATCCGCGCGGCCGACTCAGCGCACCCGCCTCCGGGCGCGGGCCAGCGCGGCCGTGACCCGGTCGAAGGCCGCCCGGTCCAGGACGCCGCCCTCCCGGCGCACCGCGGCCGGATCCACGCGGACCACCCGGTCCAGCTTCACCTCCGAGGCGCGGCCGGACCGGTCCCAGGCGCCTGCGCCCACGTCCACGTAGTCCTCGTCGCGGGTCAGCGCGTTGTTCCGGTCCCGGCTGGTCAGCATGAGCCCGAGCAGGAGCGCCCCGTCCCGGCCGATCAGGAGCACGGGGCGGTCCTTGCCCCGGCCGTCCATCTCCTCGTACGGCACCCAGGTCCACACGACCTCGCCCGGCCCGGCCGTCGGCCCGGGCGCGGGCGCGTATTCGACGCGGACGGTCCCGGTGAAGTCCGGCAGGGACACGTGGCGGTCGGTGTCCTGTCGCCGGGGCCGGCGCTCCTGCCCGGGCCCGGGCATCGGCCACGAGTCGGTGGGCTCCGTGGGGTCCCACGCGGGCCCGGGAGGCCCGGGCGGGCCCGGGAAGGGCGACGGGCCGCTCCGTTCGCCGGCCCGTCGACCGGCCTCAGAGGCGGCTCGACGCGGCCGGGCGTCGTCGCGGAGGGCGCCGATCAGGCGTGCCGTCCGGCGGCCGAGGGACAGGGCGCGATGCAGGTCGAAGGCCATGGGCGTGAATCTAGTGGACGCGCGGGCCCGGCGTCCGGGTCGGGTCGGCGGCGGGACATGAGAGACTAGGCGGTCAGAGTCCCGTCCCCGTCACCCGTAGAGGAAGTGCCCGTGTCGCCCCTGGCGTCGAACCCCCCGGTGCCCGCTGCCACCGACCCCTCGGTGATCCGCAACTTCTGCATCATCGCCCACATCGACCACGGCAAGTCCACGCTGGCGGACCGCATGCTGCAGGCCACCGGCGTCGTGCAGCCTCGCGACATGAAGGCCCAGTACCTGGACCGCATGGACATCGAGCGTGAGCGCGGCATCACCATCAAGTCCCAGGCCGTGCGCATGCCCTGGTCCGTGGACGGGGTGGACTACGCCCTGAACATGATCGACACCCCCGGGCACGTGGACTTCACCTATGAGGTCTCCCGCTCGCTGGCCGCATGCGAGGGCGCGATCCTGCTGGTGGACGCCGCCCAGGGCATCGAGGCCCAGACCCTGGCGAACCTCTACCTCGCCATGGAGCACGAGCTGGAGATCATCCCCGTGCTCAACAAGATCGACCTGCCCGCCGCGGATCCGGACCGCTACGCGGCCGAGCTGGCCTCCCTGATCGGCTGCGAGCCCGAGGACGTGCTGCGCGTCTCCGGCAAGACGGGCGTCGGCGTCGAGGACCTGCTGGACCGCGTGGTCCGCGCCATCCCCGGCCCGGAGGGGGACGCGGACGCCCCGGCCCGCGCGATGATCTTCGACTCCGTGTACGACACCTACCGGGGCGTCGTCACGTACGTGCGCGTCGTGGACGGCCGGCTCTCCCCGCGGGAGAAGGTCCGCATGATGTCCACGGGCACCACCTACGAGCTCCTCGAGATCGGCGTCTCCTCCCCGGAGCCCGTGCCCACGAACGGTCTGGCCGCGGGCGAGGTGGGCTACCTCATCACCGGCGTGAAGGACGTGCGTCAGTCCAAGGTGGGCGACACGGTCACCAACCACGCCCACCCGGCGGAGCAGTCCCTGGGTGGCTACGAGGACCCCAAGCCCATGGTGTTCTCGGGCCTGTATCCCATCGACGGCTCGGACTATCCCGTGCTGCGTGACGCCCTGGACAAGCTCAAGCTCAACGACGCCGCGCTCGTCTACGAGCCGGAGACCTCGGTCGCGCTGGGCTTCGGCTTCCGCGTCGGCTTCCTCGGTCTGCTGCATCTGGAGATCGTGCGCGAGCGCCTCGAGCGCGAGTTCGACCTCGATCTCATCTCCACCGCGCCCAACGTGGTCTACGAGGTCACCCGGGAGGACCGTGAGGTCGTCACCGTGACCAACCCCTCCGAGTTCCCCGAGGGCAAGATCCTCGAGGTGCGCGAGCCCATGGCCTCGGCCACGATCATCGTGCCGGCGGAGTTCATCGGCGCCGTCATGGAGCTGTGCCAGGCCAAGCGCGGCAATCTCAAGGGCATGGACTACCTCTCCGAGGAACGCGTGGAGATCCGCTACTGGATCCCGCTGGCCGAGATCGTGTTCGACTTCTTCGACCAGCTCAAGTCCCGCACCAAGGGGTACGCCTCGCTGGACTGGAAGGCCGACGGCGACCAGGTCGCCGACCTCGTCAAGGTGGACATCCTGCTCCAGGGCGAACAGGTGGACGCGTTCTCCTCGATCACCCACAGGGACAACGCCTACGCGTACGGCGTGATGATGACGGGCAAGCTCAAGGAGCTGATCCCGCGCCAGCAGTACGAGGTGCCGATCCAGGCCGCCATCGGCTCGCGCATCATCGCCCGCGAGAACATCCGCGCGATCCGCAAGGACGTGCTCTCCAAGTGCTACGGCGGCGACATCTCCCGCAAGCGCAAGCTGCTCGAGAAGCAGAAGGAGGGCAAGAAGCGCATGAAGATGGTCGGCCGGGTGGAGGTCCCGCAGGAGGCCTTCATCGCCGCCCTGTCCTCGGACGGCGCCGGCGCCGACCAGGCGGCGAAGAAGTAAGTGCCCGCCCTGCCCCTCGGCGAGCCCGTCCCCGACGACGGCCGGCTGCCGGCCGACGTCGGGCAGCGGGTGCGCGCGGCCGCCCGCGACGGCGCGGCGCGCACCTTCAGCCTGTACGTCCACGTGCCGTTCTGCACGGTGCGCTGCGGCTACTGCGACTTCAACACGTACACGGCCGTCGACCTCGGCCCCGGCGCGGGTCGCGGCGACTACTGGGAGTCGGCGGTCGCGGAGCTGGACTTCGCCGCGGACGTGCTCGCGTCCTCGGACGTGCCCGCCCGCCCGCTGCACACGGTGTTCTTCGGCGGCGGCACGCCCACGCTCCTGCCGGCCGCGGACCTCGTGCGCATCCTCCAGGCGGCGGTGGACCGGTTCGGGATCGCGCCCGGCGCGGAGGTGACCACCGAGGCCAACCCGGACACGATCACCCCGGAGTACGCCCGCCAGCTCGCGGCCGGCGGCTTCACCCGTCTCTCCCTGGGCATGCAGTCCGCGATGCCGCACGTGCTCGCCACGCTCGAGCGCACCCATCGGCCCGAGTCCGTCCCCGCCGCCGTCGCCGCGGCCCGCGAGGCCGGCCTGGAGGTGTCCCTGGACCTGATCTACGGGACCGCGGGGGAGTCCCTCGCCGACTGGCGGACCACGCTCGAGGCCGCCGTCGCCCTGGGCCCGGACCACGTGAGCGCGTACTCGCTGATCGTGGAGGAGGGCACCAAGCTCGGGGCCCAGGTGGCCCGCGGCGAGGTGGCGGACGTGGACCCCGACGACCAGGCGGACAAGTACCTGCTCGCCGACGAGCTGCTCAGCGCCGCCGGCTACCGCTGGTACGAGGTGTCCAACTGGGCGCGCGACCCGCAGGGCTCCGGCGTCCACCGTGCGCGGCACAACGTGGCGTACTGGGAGGACCAGGACTGGTGGGGGATCGGCCCGGGTGCGCACTCGCACCTCGCCGGGGTCCGGTTCTGGAACGCCAAGCACCCCGCCGCCTACGCGCAGCGGCTGGCCACAGGGGTCACCCCCGCCGTCGGCCGCGAGCGGCCCGACGCCGACGCGCGGCGCCTCGAGCGCATCATGCTCGCGGTGCGCACGGTGGGCGGGCTTCCGACCGCGGAGCTCGTCTCGGAGACGCCGGGGGAGGCCGCGCGGATCCGTGGGGCGATCGCCGAACTCATCGCCGCGGGCCTGCTGGACGGGCGCGCCGCCGTCGACGGGCGCATCGTCCCCACGCTCGAGGGGCGGCTGCGCAACGACGCGATCGTCCGGGCGCTGGCCGGCTTCTGACCGGCCGGCCCCGGGTCAGCGCAGGATGCGCAGGTTGAACGGGTACCGGAACGGACGGCCCTTGGACACGTGCGAGGCGCCCATCACGCCGTAGACCGCCATGGCGGCCCACGTGAGCGCGCCGAGGATCGCGAAGATCGGGCCGACCACCGGCAGCAGGGACAGGAAGAAGAACAGGAGCGTGATGAGCGTGGGCGGCCCGGAGAAGTTCAGGGCCTCGCGCGACTCCTGCGAGGTGAACGGGCCGCGGTCGCGGTAGAGCAGCCACACGACCAGCGGGCCGAGCACGCCGAACGCCAGACTGAGGTGGGCCAGCGCCGCGCGGTCACGGTCCTGCTTCGCCGTGAGCGGGGCGCCGCGGCCGCCGGCCGAGACGAGCCAGGCGGGCGGGCCGTGGCCGGTGCGGCCGGCGTCGGGCTGCGCGCGGGTGTTCACGAGGGGCTCCTCCTGGATCGCGGGACCCGCGCGCCGGGGACCGGGCGCAGGGCATGGGCCAGCATAGCGCGGGCGGGCGGGGGCCGCGCCGAGATCAGTGCTCGGGTGCGGCGGTGAGGAAGTCGATGAGCTCCTCCACGCGGCCCAGCAGGGACGGCTCGAGGTCCGCGTACGTGGTGACGTGGGAGAGCAGCCGCTTCCACCCCAGCCCCGTGGCCTCCTTGCTCCCGTGCGGCCAGCCCAGTCCCCGCAGGATCCCCGTCTTCCAGTCCTGCCCCTTCGGCACGACGGGCCACGCGGGGATGCCGAGGACGGAGGGCTTGATGACCTGCCAGACGTCCACGTAGGGGTGACCGAGGATGAGCACGTTGCCCGCGGCCCCCGGCACGCGCATGGCCTCGGCCGCGAGGCGCTCCTCCTTGGACCCGGTGACGAGATGGTCCACGAGGATCCCGAGCCGGCGCCGCGGACCGGGGGCGAACGCACGGATCGCCCCGGCGAGGTCGTCCACGCCGTGCAGGGGCTCCACGACGATGCCCTCGAGGCGCAGGTCCTCGCCCCACACCTTCTCCACCAGCTCGGCGTCGTGCACGCCCTCCACCCAGATGCGAGAGGCGCGGGCGGTGCGGGCCCGCGCCCCCTCGACCCGTCGCGAGCCGGAGGCGGTGCGGGCCGGCGCCGCCGGGGCCGCGGCGGTCGGGGGGACCAGGGTCACGGGCTCGCCGTCGATCCAGAAGCCGCCGCCGAGGGGGAAGCCGCGGCGCACGCCGCGGCGGTCCTCCAGGACCACCACGTGCACGCCGCCGGAGCGCTCGATGCCGATCACGGCCCCGGTGAACCCGGAGGCCACGTCCTCGACCACCGTGCCGGGGGTGGCGGGCACATCGGGGACGGTCCGGGCGGGGCGGCGCGTCAGGTCGTCGTGGCCCGCGGGGCCCCAGCTGCTCCAGTCCATGGGAGAGCACGGTAGCAACGGGGGCGGGCGATCACCGTGAGCGAAGCCGTGCGGGCCGGTCGGGTCGTCCCCCGGGTCGGACGGTAGCATTGGCACTTGACCCGCCGGAGTGCCAGCCAGGGGCACCTCCGGGGTCGCCCCGGATCCCGACGGACCAGAGGAGGACCGAGATGTCGGAGCAGCCCCGCCGCCTGCAGGTGCTCCAGGCGATCGTGGAGGACTACGTGGCGCTGCGCGAGCCCGTGGGCTCCAAGGCGCTCGTGGAACGGCACGCCCTGGGCGTGTCCTCCGCGACCGTGCGCAACGACATGGCTGCGCTCGAGGAGGAGGGCCTCATCGTGGCCCCGCACACCTCCGCCGGGCGCGTCCCCACGGACAAGGGCTACCGCGTGTTCGTCGACCGCCTCTCCGAGGTGAAGCCGCTGTCCCCGGCCGAGCGCCGGGCCGTGCGGACCCTGCTGGACCCGGAGACGGACACCGAGCACATGATGGAGTCCACGGTGCGCCTCCTGGCCCAGCTGACCCAGCAGGTCGCCGTCGCGCAGTTCCCCCACGAGGACGGCTCCACGATCCGCCACCTCGAACTGGTCTCCCTCGCGCCCACGCGCGTGCTCGTGGTCCTCATCCTGTCCACGGGGCGGGTGGACCAGCGGCACGCCGTGCTGGACCGTCCGGTCGACGAGGCGGAGCTGTCCGTGCTCCGCGGCCTCCTGCTGGACGCCCTGCTGGGGCTCGGTCCGGTGCAGGCGGCCACCGTGGTGGACGACGTCGTCACCCGGGTCCGCCCGGAGCACCGGCAGTCCGCCGCCCTCGTGGCCGCGGCCGTCCACGACCTGCTCGAGGCCGGCCGGCAGGACCGCATCGTGCTGGCCGGCACCGCCAACCTGGCCCGCTCCCCGGGGGACTTCGGCGCGTCCATCGGGCCGATCCTGGAGGCGCTCGAGGAGCAGGTGGTGCTGCTGCGCCTGCTCACGGAGATGGAGCAGGACGCCCACGGGGTGTCCGTGCGGATCGGGTCCGAGAACGCCGGATCGCTCGCGGACACCTCGGTGGTCGCGGCCGCCTACGGCCCCGGCGCCGTGGCGAAGGTCGGCGTCATCGGTCCGACCCGGATGGACTACCCGGGCACCATGGCCGCCGTCCGGGCGATCGCCCGCTATCTCTCCCGCATCCTGACCACCTGACGCGCCTCCACGCGTCCTGGCGGGCCCCGTCCCGCATCGCCCCACGTCCCGCTCTCCCCGAGAGGAATCCCCACCGTGACCGACCACTACGAGACGCTCGGCGTCAGCCGTGACGCCAGCACCGAGGAGATCCGCCGCGCCTACCGCAAGCTCGCGCGCACCCACCACCCGGACGTCAACCCCGACCCGGAGGCGGCCGAGCAGTTCAAGCGCATCTCCCACGCCTACGAGGTGCTCTCGGACGAGGGCCGGCGCCGGGCCTACGACACGACGGGCAACGAGAACGGCCAGGCCGGCTTCCCGGGCGGCTTCGGCGGGGCGGGCGGCTTCGGGGGCTTCGCCGACATCTTCGAGACCTTCATGAACGCCGCCGGCCAGGGCGGCCGCGGCGGCCCCGCCAGCCGCGCCCGCCGCGGCCAGGACGCCCTGGTGACCGCGCGGATCGACCTGCGCGACGCCGTCTTCGGCGGCGAGCAGACGATCGAGCTGGACACGGCCGTGCGCTGCGATCGGTGCGAGGGCTCGTGCTGCGAGCCCGGCACCCAGCCGGAGACCTGCCAGACCTGCCATGGCCACGGCATGATCCAGCGCCCCGTGCGGTCGCTGCTGGGCACCGTCATGGCCACCGAGGCCTGCCCCGCCTGCCAGGGGTTCGGCACCGTCATCCCGACGCCCTGCCACGAGTGCGACGGGCAGGGCCGCGTCCGCACCCGGACGCCGCTGACCCTGCGCATCCCCGCGGGCGTGGACGACGGCACCCGCATCCACCTCGCCGGCCGCGGCGAGGCCGGCCCGGGCGGCGGCCCGAACGGCGACCTCTACGTGGAGATCGCGGTCCGCCCGGACGAGACCTTCCGCCGCGAGGGCGACCACCTGGCCACCACCGTGACCGTCCCCATGGCCGCCGCGGCCCTGGGCACCACCGTCACGCTGGACACCCTGGACGGCAAGCAGTCCCTCAGCCTGGACCCGGGCGTGCAGTCCGGCCACGTCGAGGTCCTCCACGGCCTGGGCGTCGGTCGCCTGCGCGGGCAGGGCCGTGGCGACCTCAAGGTGGACGTGGTGGTCACCACGCCCACCGACCTGGACGACGAGCAGCGCCAGCTCCTGGAGCGCCTGGCCGAGGTGCGCGGCGAGGAGGTCGTGCACGGCGCACCCCAGGCCAAGGGCATGTTCGCCCGGCTGCGGGAGAACCTGAGGAACCTGTGACCGCCCCCCTGTTCCACCTCGAGCCGGGCGCCCTGGCCGGCGCGAGCGCGGGCGCGGAGGTCGTCTTCGACGGCGCCGAGGCCCGGCACGCCGCCGCGGCCATGCGCCTGGCCCCCGGGGAGGCCGTGCTCCTGGCCGACGGGTCGGGCACGCTCGGCCACGGCACCGTGCTCGCGGCCGCCCCGGACGCGGTGTCCGTGCGGCTGGACGCGGTGGCGGAGGAGCCGGCGCCCACCCCGGCGCTCGTGCTCGTCCAGGCCCTCGCCAAGGGCGACCGGGACCTCATGGCGGTCCAGGCCGCCGTCGAGCTCGGCGTGGACGCCGTGGTGCCCTGGGAGGCGGAGCGCTCGATCGTCCGCTGGAAGGGCCCCAAGGCCGCCAAGGCCCGCCAGAAGTGGGCGGACACGGCCCGCGCGGCCGCCAAGCAGGCGCGTCGCGCCCGGGTGCCCGCGGTCCGGGACCACGTCTCCGGGACGGCGGTCGCCGGGCTGGCCTGGGACGACGACGGCGGCCGGCTCGTCCTCGTACTGCACGAGGACGCGGAGCACGGGGTGTCCGCGGTGCCGGCGGAGCGACTCTCCGCGGCCGTCGAGATCGCCGTCGTCGTGGGCCCCGAGGGCGGGATCGGCCCGGCCGAGCTCGAGGCCTGCGTGGCCGCGGGGGCCGTGCCGGTGCGGCTCGGCCCGCACGTGCTGCGCGCCTCCACGGCCGGCCCCGCCGCCCTCGCCGTGCTCCAGCACCGGCTCGGCCGCTGGTGAGCCCCGGCAGGACGGCGCGCCGACGCCTAGACTGGTCGGGATGTCCCGCCCCCGCGACCCCGAGGTGATCCGCCCCATCGTGACCCACGACCCCGACCCCGCCCGCCACCGCGCACGAGGGGGTGGCGTTCGAGTCCGCCGACCTCATGGTCCGCACGCTCGGACCGCAGGACGCCCTGCTGCGGATCCTCGGCGGCGTGTTCCCCACCGTGGACGTCACGGTCCGCGACCAGCGGCTGGACCTGGCCGGGCCGGTGGCCGAGGTGGCCACGGTGCGGCGCGTCGTCGAGGACCTGCGCTCGATCGCCCGCCGCGACCAGGCCGTCACCCCCGAGGTGATGGGCCAGGTGGTCCACCACGTCCGCGACGCCGCCACCGGGCGCGGCGCGGGTCAGCTGCACCTGGACTCGATCCTCTCGGGCCGGGGCCGCCGCATCCGCGCGAAGACCCTGCACCAGCAGGACTACGTGGAGGCGATCGACCGCTCCACCGTCGTCTTCGGCATCGGCCCGGCCGGCACCGGCAAGACCTACCTGGCGATGGCCAAGGCGGTGCAGGCGCTGCAGGCCAAGGAGGTCAACCGGATCATCCTCACCCGCCCGGCCGTCGAGGCCGGCGAACGGCTCGGCTTCCTGCCCGGCGGGCTCTCCGAGAAGATCGACCCGTACCTGCGCCCCCTGTACGACGCGCTGCACGACATGATCGAGCCCGAGTCGATCCCGCGGCTGATGGAGGCCGGGACCATCGAGGTCGCCCCGCTGGCGTACATGCGCGGCCGCACCCTGAACGACGCGTTCGTGATCCTCGACGAGGCCCAGAACACCACCGGCGAGCAGATGAAGATGTTCCTGACCCGCCTCGGCTTCGGTGCGCGCATGGTCGTCACGGGCGACACCTCGCAGGTGGACCTGCCGCGCGGCACCCAGTCCGGCCTGGCCCAAGCCGTCGAGGTGCTCGAGGGGATCGAGGGCCTGGAGATGGTCCGCTTCGACTCCTCGGACGTGGTCCGGCACTCGCTGGTGAGCGCCATCGTGGACGCCTACGACGCCGCCCGCGGCCCCGCGGAGCGGTCCCAGAAGCGAGGAGGGGCCCGCCGTGGCCGTTGAGATCCTGAACGAGTCGGGGATCGAGGTCCCCGAGGACGCGCTGCTGCGCATGGCCCGGCACGTGTACGCGCGCCTGCACGTCCACGAGCGCGCCGAGACGGCCGTGACCGTCGTGGACGCCGCACGCATGGCCGAGCTGCACGAGGAGTGGATGGACCTGCCCGGGCCCACCGACGTGATGAGCCTGCCCATGGACGAGCTGACCCCCGGCTCGCCCGAGGCGCCGGCCGAGGGCGTGCTGGGCGACGTCGTGCTCTGCCCCGAGGTCGCCGCCGAGCAGGCGGCGCGCGGCGGGCACTCCCGTGACGATGAGCTGCTCCTGCTGCTCACCCACGGCATGCTCCACCTGCTCGGGTACGACCACGTCGAGGACGCCGAGCGCGAGGAGATGTTCACGCTCCAGGATCGGCTCGTCTCCGAGGTCCTCGGCCGGCCCGCCCCGGCCCCCACCGTCGAGGATTGACGGCACCGCCCATGCTGACACCCGCCGTCCTCTTCGCCCTCTTCCTGGTCTTCCTCGGCCTGACCTGGACGCTGTCCCTGGCCGAGTCCGCGTTCTCCTACCTCTCCCGGCGGGACGCGGAGGACATCGTCCGCGAGCGGCCCGGCTCCAAGGTCCTGGAGATCGCCCGCGAGCGGGAGAGCCACCTCGGGGCCCTGCGGGTCTGGCGCTTCGTCGCCGAGGCCCTGTCGGCCGTCTGCCTGACCGCGGCCGCCGACGCGGTGGTGGACGACACGTGGCTCGCCGTGGCGATCGCCGCGGTCGTGCTCGTGGGCGTGGCCGCCCTGCTGGGCGTCTGGAGCCCGCGGCCGATCGGCTCCCGCAACGAGGCCGCCGTCGCCCGCCGCCTCGGCGGGCTCGTGTGGGTGCTCCGCCGGGCCCTGGGCCCGCTCGCCGCCCGCCTGGACCGGGACCGGCGCCGTCGCGAGGTCGAGCCGGAGGACGAGGACGACTTCCAGGAGCGCCACCTGCGCGAGTTCGTCGCCCGCGCCCACGACGCGGACGTGCTCGCCGACTCCGAGGCGGAGCTGATCCAGTCGGTGTTCTCCATGAACGACACCATCGTCCGCTCCGTCATGGTGCCGCGCACCGACGTCGTCACGATCGACGCCGACCACACGCTCGGCCAGGCCATGGCCCTGTTCCTGCGCTCCGGTAACTCCCGCATCCCGGTGATCGGCGAGGACGCCGACGACATCCGGGGCATGCTGCACCTCAAGGACGTCACCCGCGCCCTGCACCACGACGGCGCTGCGACCGACACCCCCGTCACCGAGGTCATGCGCGACGTCCGCTTCGTCCCCGAGTCGAAGTCCGTGGCCACCCTCCTGCAGGAGCTGCAGCGCGAGTCCACCCACGTGGCCGTGGTGGTGGACGAGTACGGCGGCACGGCGGGGCTCGTGACGCTCGAGGACCTCATCGAGGAGATCGTCGGCGAGATCTACGACGAGGACGACCACCCGGACCGCCCCGAGGTGGAGTTCGTCGCGCCCGGCGTCTACTCCGTCGACGCGCGCATGGGCATCCACGACTTCCGGGAGGAGTTCGAGCTGCCGGAGGAGGACGAGGACGACGACGTCGACACGGTCGGCGGCCTCCTGGCCAAGGAGCTCGGCCGCGTCCCGATCCAGGGCTCGCGCGTCGTGGTCCAGGGGATCGAGCTCGTCGCGGACACCCTCGAGCCCCGCCGCAACCGGGTCGCGCGCCTGCGCGTCTCCGAGACCCCCGACCGCCCGGTGCGGCTGCGCCGGCGCGAGGAGCAGGCCCACGGCGCCACGCCCGCCGACCCCGTGGCCTGAGCCGGCCGCCCCACCCCACGCCCCGCCTGACAAGGATGACCCCATGACCGATCTCGTCGATCCGGCCCGCGCCGCGGACGGCTTCCGTTCCGGCTTCGTCTCGCTCGTGGGCCGGCCGAACGCCGGCAAGTCCACGCTCACCAACGCGCTGGTGGGGGAGAAGGTGGCGATCACCTCCTCCAAGCCGCAGACCACGCGCCACACCATCCGCGGGATCGTCCACCGCGAGGACTTCCAGCTCGTGCTCGTGGACACCCCGGGCCTGCACCGGCCCCGCACCCTGCTCGGCGAGCGCCTCAACGACCTCGTGGCGGAGACGCTCAACGAGGTCGACGCCGTGGGCATGTGCCTGCCGGCCGACGAGGCGATCGGTCCCGGCGACCGGTTCATCGCCCAGCAGCTCTCCTACCTGCACCGCACCCCGGTGGTCGCCGTGGTGACGAAGACGGACAAGGTGGGCCCGGAGCAGCTCATGGCGCAGCTCGTGGCCGTGACCGCGCTGGGCGACGAGGTCCTCGGGCCGGAGAACGGCGGGGAGGGCTTCGCGGCCGTCGTGCCGGTCTCGGCGGTGGCCGGCCGCCAGGTCGACGACGTCCTGGGCGTCTTCGCGGGCCTGCTGCCGGCCGGGCCGCCCCTGTACCCCGACGGCGAGCTCACGGACGAGCCGGAGGCGGTCATGGTCGCCGAGCTCATCCGGGAGGCGGCCCTGGAGGGCGTGCGCGACGAGCTGCCGCACTCGGTGGCCGTGATGGTCGAGGAGATGTCCCTGCGCGAGGACCGCCCCGCGGATCGGCCCCTCATGGACGTGTGGGCGAACGTCTTCGTCGAACGGGACAGCCAGAAGGGCATCATCATCGGCAAGGGCGGCTCCCGGCTGCGTGAGATCGGCGCGCAGGCGCGGGCGGGCATCGAGCGCATGCTCGGCACCAAGGTGCACCTGGACCTGCGGGTCAAGGTCGCCAAGGAGTGGCAGCGCGACCCCAAACAGCTCGGCCGACTCGGCTTCTGAGCCCGAGGCCCCGGCCCGGGCGCGCACGCGCCGGAGCGGGCCGCCGTCGTCGTGCGTCACACGGGGACGGCCTCCTGTGGCCCGGCCCACCTCGGTGCTAGGGTCGGGGGCATGTCCCTCCGCCTCGCGACGACAGCGCCGGCCACGGCCCGCCTGCTACTTCCCGGCCGCACGGGGTCCCCGTGCCAGGCCGTGATCCACGCCGCCTGAGCGCATGCGGAGGCAGGACGCCTCCCACCGGACCGGACACCCCGTGCGGAGCCCCTGACCTCCCGGTCCGGCCACCGACCACCCACCTTTCGCGCGCCCGCCGCGCGCACGTCGAGGGAGAACACGCATGAGCGCCCACCTGCAGAAGTCGTCGGGGATGAAGTTCCACAAGTACGTCCCGTTCCAGGACCAGATCGAGGTCGCCCTGCCGGACCGCACCTGGCCGGACAAGGTCATCGAGAAGGCGCCGCTGTGGTGCGCCGTGGACCTGCGCGACGGCAACCAGGCCCTGATCGACCCCATGGGCCCCGAGCGCAAGTTGCGCATGTTCCAGCTGCTCGTCGGCATGGGCTTCAAGGAGATCGAGGTCGGCTTCCCCTCCGCCTCGCAGACCGACTACGACTTCGTCCGCCAGCTCATCGAGGGCGACCACATCCCGGACGACGTCACCATCCAGGTCCTCACCCAGTCCCGTGAGCACCTGATCGAGCGCACCTTCGAGGCGCTCGAGGGCGCCGACCGGGCCATCGTGCACCTGTACAACTCGACGTCGGTGCTGCAGCGCCGCGTGGTGTTCCGGCAGGACGAGGACGGGATCGTGGACATCGCGACCTCCGGCGCGCGCCTGGTGAAGAAGTTCGAGGAGCAGCTCAAGGGCACGCAGATCACCTACGAGTACTCGCCCGAGTCCTACACGGGCACCGAGCTCGAGTTCGCCCGGCGCATCTCGGACGAGGTGGCCACGGTCCTGGAGGCCTCCACCGACCGCAAGATGATCCTGAACCTGCCGGCGACGGTGGAGATGTCCACCCCGAACGTGTACGCCGACTCGATCGAGTGGATGCACCGCAACCTGGAGCACCGCGACTCGCTCATCCTCTCCCTGCACCCGCACAACGACCGCGGCACGGGCGTGGCCGCCGCCGAGCTGGGCTACCTGGCCGGGGCGGACCGCATCGAGGGATGCCTGTTCGGCAACGGCGAGCGCACCGGCAACGTCGACCTGGTGACGCTGGGCATGAACCTGTACTCGCAGGGCGTCGACCCCATGATCGACTTCTCCGACATGGACCACGTCAAGCGCACGGTCGAGTACTGCAGCCAGCTGGCCGTGCCCGAGCGCTCGCCCTGGGGCGGCGACCTCGTCTTCACGGCCTTCTCCGGCTCCCACCAGGACGCCATCAAGAAGGGCTTCGAGGCCATGGAGGTCGACGCCAAGGCGGCCGGCACCGACGTGGACGGCATCCCGTGGGCCGTGCCCTATCTGCCCATCGACCCGAAGGACATCGGCCGCTCCTACGAGGCCGTCATCCGCGTGAACTCGCAGTCCGGCAAGGGCGGCGTCGCCTACCTGCTCAAGTCCGAGCACAACCTGGACCTGCCGCGCCGCGCGCAGATCGAGTTCTCCCACGTCATCCAGGATCTGGCCGACGCCCAGGGCGGCGAGGTCTCCGGCGCCGACCTGTGGCGCGTGTTCCAGGACGAGTACCTGCCCGCCGACGCGGCGGAGGCGCAGTGGGGCCACTACCGGCTCCGCTCGGTCTCCTCGGCCTCCGGCGAGGACGGCGCGTTCCGGATGGAGGCCGAGCTCGAGGTCGACGGCGTCACGCAGACCCGCGCGGCGCAGGGCAACGGCCCGATCGACGCGTTCCTGCGCATCCTCGGCGAGGAGGGCGTGGACGTCCGCGTGCTCGACTACTCCGAGCACGCACTGTCCGAGGGCGGCGCGGCCATGGCCGCCGCCTACGTGGAGGCGGCCGTGGGCGACCGTGTCCTCTGGGGCGTTGGCCTGGACCACAACACCACCACCGCCTCGCTGAAGGCCGTGGTGTCCGCGGTGAACCGCGCCCTGCGCGCGTGAGCGGCTCCGGCTCCTCTTGGCGGGGTGCGCGGCACGGCGGCTACGCGGCGAACTCGTTCCGCACCGAGGCCATCGTGCTGCGCACCCACCGTCTGGGGGAGGCCGATCGCATCGTCGAGGCGCTCACCCCCGAGCACGGCCTGGTCCGGGCCGTGGCCAAGGGGGTGCGCAAGACGTCCTCCCGGCTGGGCTCGGTGGTGGAGCCGTTCATGCACTCCACGCTCCAGCTCGCGCGCGGCCGGGGCGAGCTGCACACCGTGAGCCAGGCGCAGCTGCTGCACCCGTACGCGACCATGCTGGCCGCCGACTACGACGCCTACACCGTCGCCGGCGCCCTCGCCGAGGCCGTCGAGCGGGTCCCCGCGGTGGACGACGACGGTCGGCGCGCCCAGTACCGCCTCTTCCACGGCGCGCTGGCCGCGCTGGCCCGCGGTGCGCACGACCCACGCCTGATCCTGCACTCGTTCCTGCTGCGCGCGCTCGCCCAGGCCGGCTGGGCCCCCACCTTCGACCGGTGCGCCCGCTGCGGCGCCCCCGGCCCGCACACGGCGCTGCACGTGGGCCTCGGCGGGGCCGTCTGTCTCGAATGCAGGCCACCCGGTGCCGCGCACCCAGCCCCGGAGACCTTCGACCTGCTCTCGGCCCTCGCGGCGGGGGACTGGGCCACCGCGGACGCCTCCGGGGCCCCCGCCCGCCGCGAGGCGGCCGGTATCGTGGCCGCGTACCTGCAGTTCCACGCCGAGCGGCGCCTGGTGTCCCTGTCCGTCCTGGACCAGGACCTCGGCCTCCCCGCCCCGCGCGTCGAGAGGAGACCATGAGCGCCGACCGAGCCCCGCAGTCCCCGCCGCCGCACCCCTCGGGTGCGGTCGCCCCGCGGATCGACCCGCGTTGCGTGCCCCGGCATGTGGCGATCGTGATGGACGGCAACGGACGGTGGGCCAACCAGCGCGGCCTGCCGCGCACCGAGGGCCATCGGGCCGGCGAGGCGGCGCTGCTGGACGTCGTCGCCGGGGCGGTGGAGCTGGGGATCGGCCACGTGTCCGCGTATGCGTTCTCCACGGAGAACTGGCGGCGCTCGGCGGAGGAGGTGCGCTTCCTCATGGGCTTCTCCCGGGACGTGCTGCGCCGGCAGCGGGACACCCTGCACTCGTGGAACGTGCGGATCCGGTGGAACGGGCGGGCCCCGCGCCTCTGGACCCCCGTGATCCGGGAGCTGCAGGAGGCCGAGGAGCTCACGCGCCACAACACCGGCACCACCCTGCACATGTGCGTGAACTACGGCAGCCGGGCCGAGATCCTGGACGGCGTCCAGGCGATCGCCGAAGAGGTCCGGGCCGGCCGGATGCGGCCGGGGGAGATCAGCGAGGACGTCATCACCCGCTACCTCGACCGCGGTTTCCGCACGGGTCAGGACGTCGACGTCGTCCCGGACGTGGACCTGTTCCTGCGGACCTCGGGGGAGCAGCGCCTGTCCAACTATCTGCTGTGGCAGTCCGCCTACGCGGAGCTGCTGTTCCTGGACGTGCTGTGGCCGGACGTCGACCGGCGGACCCTGTGGGCCGCCGTCGAGACCTACGCCCGCCGGGACCGCCGCTACGGCGGCGCCGTGGACACCCCTCAGCCGGCGCCGTCGTCCGGCGCGCCGGACTCGGCCTCGGACGCCGACGGCGGCGCGTAGGCCCCCAGCCACGTGAGCGTCGCGGCACCGGCCGCCTCGCGCACCGACGCGGGGGAGGCGAACACGTCGTGCAGCGCGTCGGGGAGCCGGTGGACGGTCACCCGGTCGCCGAGCCGCAGGGAGCGGCGGGCCATGGCGTCGGGGTCCAGGACGATGTCCGAGGTCAGCATCGCCTCGGCGTAGGACGTGCCCCGATGCCCGCGCGCGGAGACGAGCACGAGGATCGGCACGGTGACGTCGAGCCGCCCGGCCACGGCCCGGTGCCCCGAGAGGACCGCACTCAGCCAGGCGGCCGGCACCTCGAACGCGTGCGGGGGACGCCAGAGCGGGTGCAGGTCCCATTCGCCCTCGGCCTGGTCCGAGAGGGTGCGCCAGTAGTGGTCGATGCGCGGCAGTGTGAGCATGGCGTAGGGCTTCATGGCGGAGACGGGCCCCACGATGGACTTCGCCAGCAGGCGCACCCCCGCGCTGCCCTGCATCTCCAGCCACGGGCTGTTGAGCACGAGCGCGGCGAGGCGGCCGGGATTCCGGTCCGCCCACAGCGCGGCGATCAGCCCGCCGGTGGAGTGTCCCATGAGGATGGGCGGCAACGGGTGGTCCTGGGCGATGGTCTCGAACGCGGCCTCGAGGTCCGCGTCGTAGCGGGCCAGGTCGTCCGTCCAGCCGGGCGTCTGTCCCGTGCGCAGCGAGCGGCCGTAGTGGCGGAGGTCGACGGCGTGGAAGGCATAGCCGGCGGCCTCGAACGCGTGGGCGAGCGGGGCGTTGTAGAAGTAGTCGCTCCAGCCGTGCACCGAGAGGATGGGCCGCCGGGCCGGGTCACGGGCGGCGTCGGTGCGCGGACGCACCACTGTGACAAGGTTCTGTCCTTGTTCATCGGTGTCGAGGCCGAGCGTGCATCGTTCGAAGCCCGGCAGCCCGTCCGGGACCCAGCCCAGGCCCGGCGGATCGTCGAGGAACGGGCGGGTGTCCTCCTCCGTCGGTCCGCCGGCGGGTGCGCCGTGCGGGGCGGAGGGGTCCGGGGGCGTCGGCTGGATCGGGTCACGGGCCATCCGACCACTCTAGGAGGACCCCGGACGGGCGGGAGGCCCGTGCGAGGATGGGGGCATGCAGCTGCCTGATCCCAAGTCCGCCGTCGACGGCCTCCTGACCTCCCGTGCGCCTCGCCTGTACCCGCCCTTCTTCCGTGCCGTGTTCGGCGGCATGGACGCGGAGCAGGCGCACCATCGGGGCTTCGACGCGATCCGGCTGGTCGAGCGCACCGGGGCGTCCGCCGCCCTGCGCGCCGCCTTCCGCCCGGACCCGATGCTCGCGCGCACGGTCATGGGCCTGCGGTTCCCGACGCCCTTCGGCCTGGCCGCGGGGTTCGACAAGGACGGCCGGGGGACCGCCGCTCTGGCCGACCTCGGGTTCGGCCACATCGAGGTCGGCACGATCACGGCGCAGCCGCAGCCCGGCAACCCGCAGCCGCGACTGTTCCGTCTCGTGGACGACCGGGCGCTGGTCAACCGCATGGGCTTCAACAACGACGGCGCGGCGGCCGTCGCCCCCCGCCTGGCGCGGACCCGGCAGACACTGGAGCGCCGCTTCGGCCCGGCCCGGCCGGTCCTGGGCGTGAACATCGGCAAGACCAAGGTGGTCCCCCTCGAGGACGCGGCGGACGACTACCGGGCCTCGACCCGCCTGCTCGCGCCCCACGCCGACTACCTGACGGTCAACGTGTCCTCGCCGAACACGCCGGGGCTGCGCCAGCTGCAGGAGATCGACGCGCTGGAGCCGATCCTCACGGCGGTGCGCGAGGAGGCCGACCGTGCGGTCCCGGACCGTCGCGTGCCGCTGACCGTGAAGATCGCCCCGGACCTGGCGGACGACGACGTGCGCGCCGTCGGGGCGCTCGCCGAGCGCCTTGGGCTCGACGGCGTCATCGCGACCAACACGACCGTCTCCCGGGAGGGCCTGCGCACCCCGCGTGCCGACGTGGACGCCCTGGGCGCGGGCGGCCTGTCCGGGGCCCCGCTGCAGGAGCGGTCGATGCGGGTGCTGCAGGTCCTGCGGGCGGCGCTGCCGACGGGCACCGCCGTCGTCAGCGTGGGCGGCGTGACGGACGCCGACGACGTCCAGGCCCGGCTCGACGCGGGCGCGGACCTCGCCCAGGGCTACACCGCGTTCCTCTACGAGGGGCCGTTCTGGGCCGGCCGGATCACCGCCGGGCTGGCCCGGTCCCTGCGGGGCTGACGGTCTGCTCGCCGGTGCCGCGACGGCCCGTGCCCACCGGGGTCCGGGCCGTGGCGCGGTGTCGTGTCAGGCGGGGTACTCGCCCCGCTTGACCTGGGGCTTGGGCAGACGCAGGCGGCGGAACTGCAGGGCCCGCATGATGCCGTAGAAGCCGGTCCCGGGCTCCGGCGTGCCGAAGCGCTCCGTGAGGCCCTTCTTGATGTGCCGGCTGACCAGGAAGCTCTCGATGAGCACGAGCGCCACGAGGACGTACAGGCTGATCATCAGGATCAGCTGCGCCTCGCGGCCGGGGATGAACATGAGCAGGACGTAGGCGAAGACGACGGGCATGAGCCACTCGCCGATGCCGGTGCGTGCGTCCACGTAGTCACGGACCCAGCGCTTCTGCGGTCCCTTGTCGCGCGCCGGGAGGCCGCGCTCGTCCCCGGTCTCCAGCGCGGCGCGCTGGCGCATCCGCTCCTGGGCCATCGCCTGACGCTCGGCCTTGCGGGCCGCCTTGCGATCCTCGGGGACCAGGGTGCGACGGCGCGCGGCCTCCTGGTCGCGGCGCCGCGGAGTCGGGCCCTTCTTGCCCTGCGAGCGGTCGCGCGGCCCGGCCTCGGCCACGGCGGCGCCCTCGGCGGGAGCGGCCGAGGAGCCGTGAGTCGAGGGGGCGGGCGCGGTCTCGGGGGTCTTGTCTCGCTTGAACACCCCTCCAGTCTAGTGGTGGGGCGCGTCCGGCCCGCCCGGAGGCGCGGCCCTCGGCTCGGCCGCCGTCTACGCTGGCCGTCATGACTGACATCACCTCCCGTGCGCCGCAGGACGCGGCCCTCGTCTCCGCCGTCCGTGAGGCCGTCGAGGCCCGTTTCCCGACGACCCTCCAGACCCTCACCGACCTCGTGGCGATCCCGGGCATCGCCTGGGACTCCGCGGACCGCACCCAGCTCGAGCGGTCCGCCGAGGCCGTCGCGGGCCTGCTGCGCGAGGCGGGCCTGCAGGAGGTGGAGATCGTGACCGAGACCCGCGACGACGACCGGCCCGGTGGGCCGGCGGTGATCGGCGAGAAGCCCGGCGCCTCTGACAAGCCCACCGTCTTGTTGTATGCCCATCACGACGTGCAGCCGATCGGGGACGAGGACCTCTGGGACACCCCGCCGCTCGTGGCCACCGAGCGCGGCGGGCGGCTGTACGGCCGCGGCGCCGCCGACGACAAGGCCGGCATCATGGTCCACCTCGCCGCCCTCGCCGCCCTGCGGGACGTCCTGCCCGACGCCGGCGTCGGCGTCCGCGTCTTCATCGAGGGCGAGGAGGAGGCCGGCTCGCCCACCTTCCGCACCTTCCTGGAGAAGCACCGGGCGCGCCTCGACGCCGACGCGATCGTGGTCGCGGACTCGTCCAACTGGGCCGTGGGGGAGCCAGCGCTGACCACCTCCCTGCGTGGGCTGGTGGACGGCACGGTGACCGTCCGGGTGCTCGACCACGCCGTGCACTCCGGCATGTTCGGCGGGCCGGTCCTGGACGCCGTCGTCCTGCTCTCGCGGCTGATCGCCACGCTCCACGACGCGGACGGCGCGGTCGCCGTGCCCGGCCTCGAGCCGCGGCAGACCGCGGGCCTGGACTACCCCGAGGACGTCTTCCGTGCGGACGCGGGCGTGCTGGACGGGGTGACCCTGGCCGGCCGCGGCCCGGTCGCGGACCGGCTGTGGAACGCTCCCGCGCTGAGCATCATCGGGATCGACGCGCCCTCGGTCGCGGAGTCCTCGAACACGATCCAGCCCGCCGCGCGCGCGAAGTTCTCGCTGCGCCTGGGCCCCGGCATGGACCCCGCGGAGGCCTTCGAGGCGCTGCGCACCCACCTGGAGGCGCAGTCCGCGGCGGTGCTCGGCGCGGAGATCACGGTCACCGCGGGGGAGTTCGGCCAGCCGTTCACGACGGACACCTCGGCCCCCGCCACGGCCGCGATGATGGCCGCCCTGGAGGACGCCTGGGGCGTCGAGCCCCGGGCGATCGGCATGGGCGGCTCCATCCCGTTCACCGCGGACCTCGCCGAGGTCTTCCCGGAGGCCACCCTCCTCATCACGGGCGTGGAGGACCCGGACACGCGGGCGCACTCGGCCAACGAGTCGCTGCACATCGACGACTTCAAGCGGGCCGTCGTGGCCGAGGCGCTCTGGCTCGCGCGGCTGTCCGCGTGAGTGCCGCCCGGCCCGTCGGTGCGGCGGGCCGGGAATGCTCCGTGGGCGGCTAGTGTTGTCCGGGAGACCACACGCGCGTGACGGCCCCGTCCGCGCCCCATGATCTGAGGAGGTCACGATGGCTCTGTCCGCAGAGGAGACCGGCGTCGAGATCGGCGCGACCCAGGACGCCGAGGGCCTGCCCCCGCACGAGGTCGAGCTGACCGACGTGGCGGCCGGCAAGGTGCGCTCGCTGCTCGAGCAGGAGGGCCGCACGGACCTGCGGCTGCGCGTCGCCGTGCAGCCGGGCGGCTGCTCGGGCCTGATCTACCAGCTCTACTTCGACGAGCGCGTCCTCGACGGCGACACCGTCCGTGACTACGACGGGGTCGAGGTGATCGTCGACAAGATGAGCGTGCCCTACCTCATGGGCGCGACCATCGACTTCGAGGACACCATCTCGAAGCAGGGCTTCACGATCGACAACCCCAACGCAGGCGGCTCGTGCGCCTGCGGCGACTCCTTCCACTGATCTGCGGGCGCCCGGAGCGCCTCGGACCGCGAACCGGCGGGTCGGCCTCGGCCGGCCCGCCGTCGTCGTGCTCGGGCACCGCGCCCAGGATGCTCGGACCCGACTCCCAGACACGATCGGCACGTGTCACGGTGCGGAGAATCCGCGTGTTTCGGCTTAGACTGGCTCTGAATCATCAGGGCATACCCGTGCTCCCTGCGAGGACGCTGCGAGAAGCCGCCGAATCGCCGGGGGAGCGGGGACGCCCCTCGCACACGAGATGAAGAGGAAGGCCGTCTGTGAGAGCACAGAATGACGCCGGACGTCGGACCCGCCGCCGCTGGACCGCCGGTGCCGTGGGCACCACGGCGCTCCTGGTGCTGACCGGCTGTTCGGCAGAGGTCCAGCGCGGCTGGTACCCCGGCACCCGGGACACCACCAACTACAACGCCCAGCTCACCGACCTGTGGGTGAACTCCTGGATCGCGGCCATGGTCGTCGGTCTGCTGGCCTGGGGCGCCATGATCTGGTGCATGGTGGCGTACCGCCGCCGCAAGAACGACCAGGGCTTCCCGAAGCAGACGGCCTACAATGTGCCGCTCGAGACCATGTTCACGGCCATCCCGATCCTGATGGTCTTCACTTTCTGGGGCTTCACCGACCGCGTCCAGACCGAGGTCGACCGCCCCGTGGACGACTCGCCGCTGACCGTCACCGTGTACGGCAAGCAGTGGTCCTGGGACTTCAACTACTCCTACGAGCAGGAGAACGGCGAGGTCATCGAGGCCTACTACTCCGGCATCCAGGCCCAGCTGGACGGCACCGAGGGCGTGCGTGACACCCTTCCGGTCCTGTACCTGCCGAATGACGTGCCGGTGCACTTCGAGCTGAAGTCCCGTGACGTGGCCCACTCCTTCTGGATCCCGCAGTTCCTCCAGAAGCGTGACATGGTGCCCGGCAAGACCAACCACCTGTACCTGACCCCCCAGGAGCTGGGCAGCTACGACGGCAAGTGCGCCGAGCTGTGCGGCGAGTCCCACTCCGAGATGCTCTTCAACGTGGAGGTCGTCGACGAGGCGGAGTTCGTCCAGCGCCTCGAGGAGATGGAGCCGGGTCAGGTGGGCGACGAGTACAGCCGCAATCCCAACAACAACCCTGACGGCGCCGGGACGATGGAGCGCGATCTCCAGACCCCCCGCGGTGGAGGTAGCCACTGATGACCACTTACGAGTACGCAACGGATGAGGTGCGCTCACAGGCGCAGCCTCGTGTGGTGCCCCGTTCGCTGGGCAAGATCGTCGTCAGCTGGCTGACGACGACCGACCACAAGGTGCTCGGGTACATGTACCTGATCACGTCCTTCGTCTTCTTCTGCATCGGCGGCGTCATGGCCCTCATGATCCGCGCGGAGCTCTTCGAGCCCGGCATGCAGATCCTGCAGACGAAGGAGCAGTACAACCAGCTGTTCACCATGCACGGCACGCTCATGCTGCTCATGTTCGCGACCCCGCTCTTCACGGGCTTCGCCAACGTGCTGGTGCCGCTGCAGATCGGTGCTCCGGACGTGTCCTTCCCGCGTCTGAACGCCTTGGCGTTCTGGTTCTTCCTGTTCGGCTCGCTCATCGCGACCGCCGGCTTCCTCACCCCGCAGGGTGCGGCCTCGTTCGGCTGGTTCGCCTACGCCCCGCTCTCCAACACCACGTACTCGCCGGGCGTCGGCGGTGACCTCTGGGTGTTCGGTCTGGTCCTCCAGGGCTTCGGCACGATCATGGGCGGCGTCAACTTCATCACCACGATCCTGACGATGCGTGCTCCTGGCATGACGATGTGGCGCATGCCGATCTTCACCTGGAACACGCTCATCACCGGCATCCTGATCATGGTGGCGTTCCCGCCGTTCGCCTCCGCGCTCTTCGCGCTGGGCCTGGACCGTCGCTTCGGCGGCCACATCTTCAACCCGGAGAACGGCGGCGCCATCCTGTGGCAGCACCTCTTCTGGTTCTTCGGCCACCCCGAGGTGTACATCATCGCCCTGCCGTTCTTCGGCGTCGTGTCGGAGATCATCCCGGTGTTCTCCCGCAAGCCGATCTTCGGCTACAAGTCCATCGTGTTCGCGACGACGGCGATCGCCGCGCTCTCCGTGACGGTGTGGGCGCACCACATGTACGTGACCGGCGCCGTGCTCCTGCCGTTCTTCTCCGTGATGACCATGCTCATCGCGGTCCCGACCGGCGTGAAGTTCGTGAACTGGATCGGCACCATGTGGCGCGGTTCGATCACCTTCGAGACCCCGATGCTGTGGACGCTCGGCTTCATGGTCACCTTCCTGTTCGGTGGCCTGACCGGCGTCATCCTGGCGTCGCCGCCCCTGGACTTCCAGGTGTCCGACACGTACTTCGTCGTGGCGCACTTCCACTACGTCGTCTTCGGCACCGTGGTGTTCGCGATGTTCGCCGGCTTCTTCTTCTGGTGGCCGAAGTTCACCGGCAAGATGCTGAACGAGCGTCTCGGCAAGATCCAGTTCTGGATGCTGTTCGTGGGCTTCCACGGCACGTTCCTGATCCAGCACTGGCTCGGTGTCATCGGCATGCCCCGTCGCTACGCGGACTACATGGTGGAGGACAGCTTCCAGGCGATGAACGCGTTCTCCTCGGTGTTCTCCTTCGTTCTCGGCGCGTCGCTGATCCCGTTCTTCTGGAACGTCTACATCACCTCGCGCTATGGCAAGAAGGTCACCGTGGACGACCCGTGGGGCTTCGGCGCCTCGCTCGAGTGGACCACTTCGTGCCCGCCGCCGCGGCACAACTTCCACTCCCTGCCGCGCATCCGCTCCGAGCGTCCGGCGCTGGATCTGCACCACCCGGAGCTCTTCCCGCACTCGCCTCAGAACACGTCTGAGGCCTTCGGAGAGAAGGTCGCCCAGTGAAGGTCGCAGCCAACATCTTCTGGATCATCGGCCTGTTCTTCATCGCAGCCGCCACCCTCTACGGGTTCTGGGTCGAGTGGACCGAGTGGGCAGGCATCCCGGCCATCTACGCCGTGGGCGGGATGTCCTGGATGATCGCCTGGTACCTGCGGGCCGCCGAGCACAAATACGGCGTCGGCCCTGCAGATGACGAGGACGGTCAGATCGTCGAGTACGCCGGCACCTACGGCACCTTCGCTCCCTGGAGCTGGTGGCCCCTGGGCCTCGGCCTGGGCTGCGCGATCATCGTGACCGGCCTGGCCGTCGGCTGGTGGGTCTTCATCATCGGCATCGTCGCCGCCGCCTACTTCACCTTCGGGTGGGTCTACGAGTTCTCTCGGGGCAAGTACGCCCACTGACCCGGCCGTCGTTCCCACGCCGCAGGCCGGATCCCCTCGGGGGTCCGGCCTGCGGCGTTTCCCTGGGAGCTGAGTACGGCCAGCCCGCCGTTGTAGCAGCCGGCCTTCCGCTCGACGTACACCGCGGCGACGGAACTCCACGACCTGTCTCGCCGCGTCGGGGGAAGCGGGAGCCGTGCACCATGAGCGCGCGTGCCGCGCAGCGGCGCTGGGCAGGCCACCCGACGTCGGCGCGGGCGTCGGCAGCCGCCCAGAGGGGTCGGGCGGCGATGCCCTGACCCCTGCACGGCCGGGGAGTGGGCCGCACGACTGCCCGTGCCGGTGTCGGCGACCGCGCGGCGCTCACCCGCCGCTCCGGGCGAGCGGAGACCGCCGCGTCGTGTGGCAGGAGGGCATGAGGCCGCTGACAGCCATGGGGCCGGCCAGGCCCGGGGAGCGTCACCACCGGGGTAGGGGGCCGACGGTGGTCGTCGTGTCCCGCCCCCCCATCGCCGACACCTCGCGTCGCTGGGCCTCGCAGATGCTCGCCCGATCGAGACCACCACCGTCGCGGTGGCAGGCCGGTTCGTCCTCCCGCGCCTCGGTCCGGGACAGGGGGGTGTGCCGGGCGGTCGCTGAGTCGCAGGTCGGTGCACCCCACCCGGCCCCGCTCTCACACGCGACGACAGGTCCGGCTTCACCGTGAGGCCGTCAGAGCTCCGCGCGCCACCGTCAGGGGCACGACGGCCTGTGTCCTTCAACTGCAGCAGGTGTACCGTGCGTCTCGGCCTGCGGCGGTGACCCGTTGAAGCGGCTGGCGGCGGTCTCCTCCCGCCGTTCTGAGTTCGCAGGCGGAGGATTCCGGCCCGGTGCCGGCACGTCCGACCGTGCTCGGGCGCAGCTGGTGGTGGGCGGGCGCAGCGGACGGTTGTAAGCGGCCATGAAAAGCTGCCCATAGGTGGCCAGGGAATGACCCGCTGACGGCCATGAGGACTGCCCAGTGATGGCCACGGGAACTGCCCGGTGCTGGCCATCTGGTTTGCCCGCGTTGCTCGTTGCCCGCCGCGTCGTGAGCCGGCGGGGGCCTCCTCCCCGGGTTGGATATCGGTGTCGAATCGAATCCAGCGAGGAAGAGGCCCTGAATGAAGGATGCCGCNCCCATGAGCATCCCCGCCCCCATGACGGACCCGACCGCCCGCGACGCCGAACGCCTTCCTGCCCTGCGCTTCGGCTTCCTCGCCACCGGCCCGTGGATCCTCGGCTTCGTGGTGTGCGTCCTCTTCGCGTTCCTGTGCCATGCGCTCGCGCAGTGGCAGTGGGACCGCCGCGTGGAGGTCCAGCACCGCGTCAACCGCGTCCTGGAGAACTACGACGACGACCCGGTTCCGTTCGCCGAGGCCTCCCGGCTGTTCACCGCGTTCCAGACCGACGACGAGTGGACGCCCGTGACACTGACCGGCGAGTACCTCGTCGACGAGACGCTCATCGTCCGCAACCGCCCCCGGGCCGGCCAGCCCGGCTACGAGGTGCTCGTGCCGTTCCGGACGGACGAGGGCCCCGTCGTCGTGGTGGACCGCGGCTGGCTCCCGGTGGGCAACAGTCCGGGTCAGCCGGACGCCGTGCCGGCCCCGCCCGCCGGCCACGCCGAGGTCGTGGTGCGGGTCAAGCCCGGGGAGCCGGCCCTGGACCGCGACGCCCCGGACGGTCAGGTGCCCTCGATCGACCTCGCCGAGATCGCCGACACCGTGGGCGGGCCCGTGGCCGGGACGGCCTACGGGATCATGGTCACGGAGGACCCGGCGGTGGAGCCGATGCCGCAGAAGCTCGTCGAGCCCACCCTCGACGAGGGCCCGCACCTGTCCTACGCGATCCAGTGGTACCTGTTCGCGGCCATGGGCTTCGGGGTGTGGGGGTACTCCGCGTGGATGCGCGCGCGCAACGACCGGGCCGACGCCCTCGACGACGCCGCGGACGACGGGCTGCTCTCCGCGCACCGGGTCCCCCGCGCCAAGCCGGCCCGGCGGCGGCGCGACGGGCGGCTCACGGACGAGGAGGCCGAGGATGCGCTCTTCGACTGAGCCGGCCCTCCGCCTCGGCGGCCCGCGGACTCAGGCGAGGGTGATGAGGTCCCTGTAGTCGTCGTTCCAGAGGTCCTCGACCCCGTCCGGCAGCAGCACCACGCGCTCGGGGTCGAGCGCCTCGACGGCGCCCTCGTCGTGGGTCACGAGCACCACGGCGCCCTCGTACTGGCGCAGTGCGTGGAGGATCTCCTCACGGCTGGCGGGGTCGAGGTTGTTCGTGGGCTCGTCCAGCAGCAGCACGTTCGCACTCGAGGCCACGAGCGTGGCCAGCGCCAGGCGGGTCTTCTCGCCGCCGGAGAGGACGCGGGCGGGCTTGTCGACGTCGTCGCCCTGGAAGAGGAACGATCCGAGCAGCGTGCGCGCCTGGGTGTCGCCGAGCTGCGGGGCGGCGTGGCGCATGTTGTCCAGGACCGACGCGTCCTGGTCCAGGGTGTCGTGCTCCTGGGCGAAGTAACCCAGCTTGAGCCCGTGGCCCGCCTGCACCTCCCCGGTGTCCGGGGTCTCCTCCCCGGCGAGCATGCGCAGCAGCGTCGTCTTGCCGGCGCCGTTGTAGCCCAGGATCACCACGCGCGAGCCGCGGTCGATCGCCAGGTCCACTCCCGTGAAGATCTCGAGCGAGCCGTAGGACTTGGAGAGGTTCTCGGCGCGCAGCGGCGTCTTGCCGGAGGCCTGCGGGGTGGGGAAGCGGATCGCGGCCACGCGGTCGACCGCGCGCTCGCCCTCGACGCCGCGCATGAGCCGCTCGGCGCGCTTGATCATGTTCTGCGCGGCGGTGGCCTTGGTCGCCTTGGCACGCATCTTCTCGGCCTGGGCCATGAGGGCCGAGGCCTTCTTCTCCGCGTTGGCGAACTCCCGCCGGCGGCGCGCCTCGTCCTGCTGGCGCTGGGCGAGGTAGTTCTTCCACGTCATGTTGTAGACGTCCATGGTCTGCCGGTTCGCGTCCAGGTAGAGGACCTTGTTCACGGTCATCTCCATGAGCTCGACGTCGTGCGAGATCATCAGGAGGCCGCCGGAGTAGGTCTTCAGGTAGTCGCGCAGCCACACGATCGAGTCGTGGTCGAGGTGGTTGGTGGGCTCGTCCAGCAGCAGGATGTCCGCGTCGGAGAAGAGGATGCGGGCGAGCTCCACGCGGCGGCGCTGGCCGCCGGAGAGGGTGTGCAGCGGCTGGTCCAGGACGCGGTCCGGCAGGCCGAGGTTGGACGTGATCCGGGCGGCCTCGGACTCGGCCGCGTAGCCGCCGCGGGCCTCGAACTCCGCCTCCAGGCGGGAGTAGCGGTTCATCGCCCGCTCCCGCTCGGCGTCGTCGACGGCGGCCATGCCGGCCTCGGCCTCCCGCATGCGGCGGATCGTCTGGTCCAGGTCGCGGGCGGAGAGGATGCGGTCGCGGCCGGACTGGTCCATGTCCTCGACCTTGGGGTCCTGGGGCAGGTAGCCGATGCGCCCGGTCCGGGTCACGGTGCCCGCCGTGGGCTGCCCGCCGCCGGCCAGGACCTTGGTCAGCGTCGTCTTGCCGGCGCCGTTGCGCCCCACGAGGCCGACCTTGTCCCCCTTGTCCACGCGGAAGTTCACCTCGTCCATGAGGAGACGGGCGCCCACGCGCAGTTCGACATCGGTGACGGTCAGCATGGGGGTGTCAGACTCCAGGGGTCGAGGGAAGAACAGGGGTGCACCGGCGGGGTCCGGCCGATCTCGACGGGCGGGGGCCAGCGCGGTGCCGGGCCAGTCTAGTCCGTCTACACTCTGGCCCCATGAGCTTCAACGAGAACGTGCAGATCGACGCCGGCCGGGCCCGATCGGGCGGTGGCGGCGGGCCGGTCGGCGGGCATGGCCCCCACTCCCATCACGGTGGCCAGCACCACCACCCAAACGGGCAAACCAGCTGGCCACCAGTGGGCAGTTCTGATGGCCACCAGCGGGAAGAAACACTGGCCGCCTATGGGCAGAACTCAATGGCCCTTGACAGACGGTCCAGGGGTCGGTGGAGTGCGAGGGCGAGGCCCATGCGCGGACTTCTCTCCGAGGATGAGCGGATGTCGCAGCACCCACCCGTGGTGGGGCGCCACCTCATCCACTCTGAGCGCGCGTGGGAGGAAAGCCGTTTGAGGACCCAGAGCATCGACGGTGCCCGTCTCCGGCCGTCTCTCGGGATGCCCCCGAGGAACGCCACCTGCATCCGCCCCGCATCCGTCGTCGCGGGCCGGACGCACGCCTGTCCGAGCCAGAACCGGCCGGCCGCGACGAGCGAGGCGCACCATTGCTCCGGCCCACCCGAGGGGGCCGCCGAACGAGGACCCCCGCGACGCAGGCCGCCGACTCGGCACGTCGGGGGGCGGGGGCTGGACCCCCTCATGGCGTTCGCTGCGGCCTTGGGCGGGCCCTCCCGCGGCGGCCCGCCCCGGGACGCCGAAGAGCCCCGCGCACCGTGGTGCGCGGGGCCCTTCGTCAGGGGATCAGCCGACCGGGGTCAGCGCTCCAGATGAGGGGCGTCCGAGCCGTGTCCAAGCTCGACGTGGTGCTCCTCGTGGCCGTGCTGGCCGTGGGTGCGGGCCTCCACCAGCTCCTCGCGGGAGACCGGGGCGACGCGGTCCTGGTAGAACATGCGGTTCAGGCCGGCACGAGCCTTCTCGATCATGCCCACCTTGCCGTTGCGGCTGGGGATGGCAGCCACCGGACGGCGGTCCTCGAAGGACACCAGGCGGTACAGCTCGTAGTCGGTCAGCTGACGGTGCCGCTCGTGGAAGCCGCCCTCGGGGGACATCTCGATGACACCGGCCTCGTGGCCGTGGAGCACGAGCTCACGGTCCTTGCGCTGCAGGGAGAGGCAGATGCGGCGGGTGACGATGAAGGCGATCACCGGGCCGAGGAAGAACAGCGCGCGCAGCACGTACAGCACGTCGTTCAGGGAGAGGCGGAAGTGGGTGGCGATGAGGTCCGAGGACGCGGCCGCCCACATGACGCAGTACCAGACGACGGCGGCCACGCCGATCCCCGTGCGCGCCGGAGCGTTGCGCGGACGGTCGAGCAGGTGGTGCTCGGTGTCGTCCTTGGTGATCCACCGCTCGATCCAGGGCCAGGTGACCATGCCGATGAGCAAGACGCCGACCGGGATCAGCGGCACCAGCACACCCATGGGCAGCGACACCGAGGAACCCCACGGCATCGGGACGTTCCACAGGAAGGAGTAGTCGCCGATCATGCCCGGCATGAGCCGCAGGGCGCCGTCGAACACGCCGATGTACCAGTCGGGCTGAGTGCCGGCCTGCACGGGGGAGGGATCGTACGGACCGTAGTTCCAGTTGGCGTTGATCGTCACCGTGGAGGCGATGAGCGCGAGCACACCGAACACGATGAAGAAGAAGCCGCCGGCCTTGGCCGCGTACACCGGGCCGACCGGGTAGCCGACCACGTTGTTCTCGGTGCGGCCCGGGCCCGGGTACTGAGTGTGCTTGTGCACGACCACCATGAACAGGTGGATGCCGATCAGCAGCAGGATGGCGGCCGGCACGACCATGATGTGCAGGGCGTACAGGCGGCCGATGATCGAGTGGCCGGGGAACTCGCCGCCGAAGAAGAAGGCGGAGAGGTAGGTGCCCACGATCGGCAGCGACTTCAGGATGCCGTCGATGATGCGCAGGCCGTTGCCGGAGAGCACCTCGTCGGGCAGGGAGTAGCCGGTGAAGCCGGCGGCCCAGCCGGCCATCAGCAGGAAGCATCCGACCACCCAGTTCAGCTCACGCGGGCGACGGAACGCGCCGGTGAAGAACACGCGCAGCATGTGGACGGACATGGCCGCCACGAACATCAGCGCCGCCCAGTGGTGCAGCTGCCGCATGAACAGACCGCCGCGCACGTCGAACGAGATGTCGAGGGTCGAAGCGTAGGCCGCGGACATCTCGATGCCGCGCAGCGGGGCATAGGCCCCGTTGTAGACGACCTCCGACATGGAGGGGTCGAAGAAGAGGGTGAGGAACGCGCCGGACAGCAGCAGGATGACGAAGCTGTACAGGGCGACCTCGCCGAACATGAACGTCCAGTGGTCCGGGAAGATCTTGCGGGCGAAGAACTTCACGATCGGCGACATCCCCGTGCGGGTGTCGACGAAGTTCGCGATGCGGCCGGTCGAGGTCGCCGGCTGGAACTCATTCACGGTGGTGCTCATAGGTGTCAGCCACGCTCCCAGTAGACAGGCCCGACGGGCTCATGGAAATCGCTCTGGGCCACGAGGAAGCCCTCGTCGTCCACGGTGATCGGCAGCTGCGGCAGCGCGTGGCTGGCCGGGCCGAAGATGACCTTGCACTCCTGCGTCAGGTCGAAGGTCGACTGGTGGCAGGGGCAGAGCAGGTGGTGGGTGTGCTGCTCGTACAGGGCGATCGGGCAGCCCACGTGCGTGCAGACCTTGGAGTAGGCGAAGATGCCGTCCACGTTCCAGTCCTCGCGACCCGGGGTGATCCTCACCTTGGCGGGGTCCAGGCGCATGAGCAGGACGACGGCCTTGGCCTTCTGGTTGAGCTTGTCGGGGCCCAGATCGTTCAGGCCGTCGGGGATGACGTGCACGGCCGAGCCGAGCGTGACGTCCGAGGCCTTGATGGGGGAGCCGGTGGGGTCGCGCACGAGGCGCACGCCCTCGGCCCACATGGTGTGGCGCAGACGCTCAGGGCCGAAGTTGTGAGCCTCCTGGTCCGAGAAATTGTCCGAGTCGTCCAGATCGCGGAACACGGCGATGAACGGCAGGGGGGCCAGCAGGGCGGCGCCGATCAGGGTGTTGCGCAGCAGGGGGCGGCGCTTGATCTGCGACTCGTCCAGGATCTCGGAGATCATCCCGGTGGCGGCCACGCGGTCGGCCTCCGAGCGGATCTCGTGACGGTCCTCCACGGTCTCGTGGTCGGGCATCAGGGTCTTGGCCCAGTGCACCACGCCGATGCCGATGCCGAACATGGCGAGGGCGGTGCCCAGGCCGAGCAGCAGGTTCTGCAGGTAGATCTTGCTGAACGCCTCACCGTTGCCGATCTGCCCCACACCGAAGTAGCCGATGAAGAAGAGCACCGTGCCCACGATGGAGATGAGGAACATGACCGAGACCTGACGCTCGGCGCGCTTCGCAGCCTTCGGATCCTCATCGGCCAGACGCGGACGGTGCGGAGGCAGGCCCGGGTTGTCGATCGCGTACCGGGGCGCGTCCTCGCCGGCGTGCTCGAGGGAACCCGAGCGATGCTCGGTCCCTTCAAAGCCTTTCTCGCCCATATGTCCTGTTTCCTTTACTCGAGTGATGAATGTCGATGACGGGTGGTCGGCGCGCCTGCGCCGACGGGATCAGGAGGACCGGCTGGTGAGCCAGACCATGAAGCCGATGATCAGCGCCAGGCCAGCGGTCCAGATGAACAGGCCCTCGGAGACGGGGCCGAGCGAGCCGAGGGCGAGGCCGCCGGGGGAGCCCTGGTTCTCGATGGTCTTCAGGTAGGCGATGATGTCGCGCTTGTCCTCGGGCTTGATGTTCGAGTCGGAGAACACCGGCATGTTCTGCGGGCCGGTCTCCATGGCCTCGTAGATGTGCTTCTCCTCCACGCCCTGCAGAGACGGGGCGTACTTGCCGCGGGTGAGCGCACCGCCGGCCGCAGCCGCGTTGTGGCACATGGCGCAGTTGATGCGGAACAGGTCGCCGCCGCGGGTGATGTCCACGTCCTCGTGGTTCACATCCAGGTACTCGTCCTCGGGGATGGCCGGGCCGGCGCCGAGGGAGGCGACGTAGGCGGCGAGCTGAGCGGTCTGCTCCTCGTTGAACTGGTTCGGCTTGGCCGGGGCCTGCGGGCCGTTCATCTGCATGGGCATGCGGCCGGTGCCGACCTGGAAGTCGACGGACGCGGCGCCGACGCCGATCAGGGACGGGCCGGAGGGGCCCCCCGCGGCGCCCATGCCGTGGCAGGAGGCGCAGTTGGCGTTGAAGAGCTTCTCGCCCTCGGTGATGTCATCAGCCGAGGCGGCCGCGGTGACCTGCGTGGCCGCCTGTGCCTGGTTCACGGTGCTCGCGACGGAGTACAGTCCGCCGGTCACCAGGAGTCCCAGCAGGAGGAGCGCCAGCCCCATCAGGGGATGGCGTCGGTTCTGCGAAAGTGCCTTCACGGGGGTTTCCTATCGTTCTCTTACGGGCCGGACCGCTGCGTGCCCCCGGCCCGTACCTGACGTCGGTGCGGTGAGTGAGGGTCGTCTTACTTCAGGAAGTAGACGATGAAGAACAGGGCGATCCAGACGACGTCCACGAAGTGCCAGTAGTAGGACACGACGATCGCCGACGTGGCCTCGTGGTGGCCGAAGCGGCGGGCCATGTAGGCGCGGCCGATGATGAAGAGGAACGCGATCAGGCCACCGGTCACGTGGATGGCGTGGAAGCCGGTGGTGATGTAGAACGCCGAGCCGTACGCGTTCGCCGCGACGGTCACACCCTCGGAGACGAGGACCGCGTACTCGTAGGACTGCACCGCCACGAAGATCGAGCCCATGATGAAGGTCAGGATGAACCACTCGACCATGCCCCACTTCCCGAACTGCAGGAAGCCGCCGGTGCGGCGGGGCTGAAGGCGCTCGGCGGCGAGGACGCCGAACTGGGCGGTGACGGAGGAGAGCACCAGGATCGTCGTGTTCACCGCGGCGAGCGGGACGTTGAGGATCGCGGTGTGCTCGGCCCAGAGCTCCGGAGACGTGGAGCGAAGGGTGAAGTACATGGCGAAGAGCCCACCGAAGAACATGAGCTCGCTGGCAAGCCACACCATGGTCCCGACCTGCACCATGTTCGGCCGGCTCGGGAGCCCCGTGGTGGGCTGATGGAGAGTGGGGTTAGCTGTGGTCACCCAGCCATTATGGCCCCAAACACCGCCCGGGCGGTAAATCGAACCTACCGTGTCGCAGGACAGGTCGTCAGCACCGTCGGGGGGTTTCAGTGTCAGTCGGGGGCTGGCGTCCAGGGGATGTCCAGGTTCACGGCGGGCGGCGCATGACACGACGCGGTGCCGGGTGCGGCCGGGCCGCTAGGCTCAGTGCGTGAGCACCCCCGAGAACACCGCAGCAGTCCTTGGGACCTCCTGGCCGGAGGTCTTCCGCGCCCTCACCGTCGGTGAGGACCTCAGCGACGACGTCGCCGCGTGGGCCATGGGGGAGATGATGGCCGGCGATGCCACCGAGGGGCAGGTGGGCGGATTCCTCCTCGCCCTGGCCGCCAAGGGGGTGACGGTGCCGGAGCTGCGCGGCCTGACCGAGGCGATGGTCCAGGCGGCGAACCCGGTGCACGTGCCGGGGGAGACCCTCGACGTCGTGGGCACGGGTGGCGACCGCCTGGGCACCGTGAACCTCTCCACGATGTCCTCGCTCGTGGCCGCCGGTGCGGGCGCGCGGATCGTCAAGCACGGGAACCGCGGCGCCTCGTCCACCGCCGGCGCGGCCGACGTGATCGAGGCCCTCGGCGTGGACTTGTCCATGCCGACCCGGAAGGCCGAGGAGTGCGCCGAGGCCGTGGGCATCACGTTCCTGTTCGCCCAGAACTACCACCCGTCCATGAAGTATGTGGCCCCGGTGCGCAAGCAGCTCGGCGTGCCCACCGTGTTCAACTTCCTCGGCCCCCTGAGCAATCCGGCCCAGGTCACCGCCCAGGCCCTGGGCTGCTCGAGTGAGGCCATGGTCCCGCTGCTCGCGCAGGTGCTCGCGGACCGGGGGGTGCGCGGCTTCGTCTTCCGCGGGGCGGACGGCCGGGACAAGATCACGACGTCGGGGCCGTCGACCGTCATGGAGGTCCGGGACGGTGTGCGCACCCACGAGCTCGATCCCCGGGAGCTGGGCATCGACCTGGCCCCCGTTCAGGCCCTGGCCGGGCGGGACGGTGCCTACAATGCGACCCTCGTCCGCGCTCTGCTGGCGGGGGAGAAGGGTCCGATCCGCGACGCCGTCCTCCTCAACGCGGCCGCGGGCCTGACGGCCTGGGACCGTGACGCGGACGCGCCGCTGATGGAGCGGCTGGCGGCCAACGTGGCGCGGGCCGCCGAGTCGATCGACTCCGGCGCCGCGCGTGACGTCCTGGACCGCTGGGTCGCCTTCTCCCGGTCCTGATGGTGCGACGACGGGCCCTCGCCAGCGAGGTGGGGCCCGTCGTGGGGAGGACGCTCAGGAGTCGAAGCCGAGCGCCCATCCCTCGCCGAGGTCCTCGGACGAGTAGGTCCGGAAGGCCAGCATGGTCTCGGTGTCCTGGATCCCGTCGACCTTGGAGAGGTGGTCGGCGATCACGTCGGCGAGGTCCTCGTAGCGGCGCACCTTGACCATCGCCACCAGGTCCCACGCGCCGGTCACGGAGTAGACCGACCCGACCCCCTCGAGCGCGGCGAGGGTCTCGGCGGTCTCCGGGATGCTGGATTTGTCGGTCTTGATCAAGACGATGGCGGTGACCACGGGCGGTCCTCATTTCCTCGATGCTGTGGGTCCGGTGTCCGGGATGATCCTAGCTGCGCGCCGGGCCCTCACCTCCGGGTGCGGCGCACCAGCCAGGCGGTCACGGCCCGGCGGCCCAGGAGCAGGACGCCCAGCACCCCGAGCGCCACGAGCACGAAGGACACGGGTGCGCCACCGAGGCCGAAGGCCACGCGTAGGACCATCCCGACGGCGACGGTCCCCAGCCACACGATCACGCCGTGGGGCCACACGCGGGCCCAGGTCCGGTGTCCGGCGGTCAGCCCGGTCATGAGGAGGAGGCCCGCCAGGAACGGCGCCGCCGTGACCAGCAGCCCCAGCGGCCCGCGCTCTGTCGCGTGCTGCCCCTGGCCCAGAGCCACGAAGAGGAGGGTGAGGAGGAGGTCGACGGCAAGTGCCGGCTGGGCGCCGCGCGGGTCACGGTGCTCGGCGGGCACGGCACGACGGGCGGTGGGGGAGGACGTCATGCATCCAGTCTGGCCCACCGCAAGGTCGAGGCGGCGCGTCCAGCCACAGGTGACTCGGTGGACGGGGCCTATGACAAGATGCCAATGTTGTCAGAGGTAGGCTCTCTGTATGGTGTTCGTGCATCTGGTGCCCATCCGACCGACCGCTGCCACGGCCGACGACGCCCGACGTCTGGCAGCGGTGCTGCTCGATGATCCTCACCCGGACGCGGCTGTGATCGCGGCGGCGTGGCTTCTCGACGAATCCGGCCCGGTCGCCGATGCGGCGTCGCACGACGGCGAGCTGGCCGTCGTCGTCGAAAGCATGGCGGCTGCGGTGGGCCTGGCGTTGTGGGCTGTGCGGACCGGGTCCTGGGCGGTGCTGTTGGATCCCGAGGATGCCCTCGACAAGGACTCATTATTGTCGTACCTGACAACAGCCGAGCGGCGGCGGGCCCGGCGGGCACCGGGCCGACTCGTGCTGCCGGGCGGAGGTCGCGCGGACCGCGCCTCGGATGCCGGCCGAGAGGCCGATCTACGCTGTGCGGAGGCCACCCTGCAGCTGGTCGCCACGGTGGAACGGCGCCGGTCCGCTGATCAGCACGCGGCGGGACGGCTGGTCGAAGCCGGCGCCAGTCAGCGAGAGGCGGCGGCCGAGCTCGGGATCAGTCAGCAGGCCGTCCATTCCCGGTTGCGACACGGGCTCTGGCACGAGAGCCGGACGGCGGTGGCGGCCGTCCTGCCGTTGCTGGACCGGCTGTCCACAGACCCGGGGGAGTGAATCCCCGGCACGCGGCGCCGGCGTCAGCCGGCGCGACCTCCTGGGCCAGGTCCCGATGTGGCGCGTGCCGTGCAGGCGGCCTCCGAAGGGGAGGCGAAGAACGGGCTAGTTGACATAATGTACATTATCGGCGCACTGCGGAACGGTGGACAGGGCGCCCTCCGCGGCGGGTCTCGCGCGTAGCCTGGACCCATGACGATCATGACCGACCAGCGCGACCGCCCCCTGCACGCGACGATCGCCGTCGTCCTGGCCATCGCCACGGCGGGCTACCTGGCTCCATGGGCCGTCGCCGCCGTCCGTGGCCGTTCCAACGTGTGGGCGGTGTTCTGGGTGAACCTGCTCACCGGGTGGACCGTCCTCGGCTGGTGCATCGCGCTGTACATGTCGCTCACCAGCCATCGCCGGCTGCGGTCCTGGGGTCCGCGCGGCCTCTGACCGCGCGGACCGCCCCTCAGGTAAGACGCGCGACGACGGCCCGCACACCGTCTCCCTCGGCGATGAGGCACCGCGGGCCGTCGACGTCCGCCTCGCCCGTCTCCGACAGCTCGACCGGCACCTCGAGCTCCCCCGTCGCATCGGCGCCGATCACGCGGAGGGTGAGATCCGGGGCGCGCGTCTCGAGGTAGGTCCCGGACTCGTCATGCATCTCGAGCCGGGCCTGCGGGATCTCGCCGCGCACGGCGGCCGCGAGGATACGGCGCGCGTCCGGGTCGGTGGCGGCGTCCACGACCCAGCGGTGTCCCAGGACGGAGTGCTCCACCTCGGCCACGACGTCCCCCTCGGCGGGTGCGTCGCCTCGGTAGGCGAACGCAGTCTGGTAGAGCCGGTCCCCCACGCGCACGAGCATCGACTCGACGCCGATCTCGCCGGTGGGATCGTCGAACCGGTACGAGCCGACCTTCTCGGCGGTCACGTCCTCGGGCAGTCCGTGCGCCACGAGGCGGCGGCGGATCCATTCGGGCTTGTCCGGGTCCAGGCGTGCGGTGTAGATGAGAGCCATGCCCCGACCGTAGCCCCGACGTCGTCCGCCCGGGAGGGCCCGCCGGCCGGCGGCGCGGCTCAGCCCTGCACGGCCCGCACGGCGTGGTCCATGGCCCGGTAGGCGTCGAGCTCGCGGGCTTCGGCCGCCCCGCCGATCAGGCGCACCGCCTCCGGCGCGTAGCCCGCGGCCACGAGGTCCTCGACGAGATCCGTCTCGGACACCTGCCCGGCGCACACGACGACGTCCGTCACGTCCAGGGTCAGCGCCACGCGGGCCTCGGGGTCCTCCGGCGACGGCGCGGTCACGCGCAGACCGTCGGGGCCGACGCCCTCGTAGGTCACACCGGAGTGCAGCTGGACCCCGTGCTGCCGCAGCTCGGCGCGGTGCACCCAGCCGGTGGTGGGGCGCAGTCGGGCGCCGATCGGTCCGGGGCTGCGCTGGAGCAGGTGGACCTCGCGTCCCGGGTGGGCCGCGGCTGGCTTCGCCAGCTGGCCCGGCGTCTCCGAGGTCAGGGCCACGCCCCAGCGGGCCCGCCAGTGCTCCTGTGTCTCGGGTGTCCCGTCCGGCCGTTCCGTGCCGGCCGCCAGGGCCTCGGCGACATCCACGCCCACGCCGCCGGCGCCGATCACCGCGACGCGCGGGCCGACGTCGACATGTCCCAGGACCACGTCGTCGTACGCGTGGACGGCGGGCGCGCCCGGCTCCCCCGCCCCGGGCAGAGCGACGGGCCGCGGCCGCACGCCGGTGGTGAGGAGCACCTCGTCGTAGCCCGGCCGCCCATCGTCCGTGAGGAGTGTCTGTGCGGACACCTCCTCCCCGGTCACGAGCGTCACCCCGGATGCCGCCGCGCGGGCCGCCAGGTGCTCCAGCGCGGGACCGAACTCCTCCTTGCCGGGGATGCGCCGGGCGAGCCGGAACTGCCCGCCGGGCTCGGCGTGCCGGTCGAACAGGGTGACCTCGTGCCCGAACCGGGCCGCACGCTCCGCGGCCGTGAGGCCCGCCGGCCCGGCACCGACCACGGCGATCCGGCGCCGGCGGCCCAGGGCCACCGGGACGGGCGCGGCGTACTCCGGCTCCGTCTCCCGCCCGGCGCGGGGGTTCATCAGGCACGAGACCTTGGCCCCGGTGAACACGTGGTCGAGGCAGGCCTGGTTGCAGGCGATGCACGGGGTCAGGGTCCGAGCGCGCGGGTCGCTGATCGCGGCCATCCACTCGGGGTCCGCCAGCAGGGGCCGGGCCAGCCCGACGAGCGCGGCGGCCCCGGACGTCAGCGCCTCCTCCGCCTCGGCGGGGGTGGTCAGCCGGTTGGAGGCGATCACGGGGATGTCGACGGCGGCGGTCAGGTCAGCCGAGGCGGCGAGGAACGCGGCGCGCGGCACGGAGGTCACGATGGTCGGCACACGCGACTCGTGCCACCCGATGCCGGTCATCAGGACGTCCGCTCCGGCGGCCTCGAAGGCCCGGGCGGTGTCCGCGATCTCCGCGCGCGTCTGCCCGTCGGGGACCAGGTCCGCTGCCGAGGTGCGCACCGAGAGCACGCCGCGCTCCCCCAGCGCCTCGCGCACGGCCGCGACCACCGCCACCGGGAACCGGCGTCGGCGCTCGGCGTCACCCCCGTACTCGTCCGCGCGTCGGTTCGTCGCCGGGGCGAGGAACTGGTTGAGGAGGTAGCCCTCCGAGGCCATGATCTCCACGCCGTCGTATCCGGCCTCCAGGGCCAACGTGGCCGCGCGTGCGAACGCGTTCACGGTCCGCTCGATGTCCGCGGCCGTCATCTCCCGGGGCGTGTGCCGCGAGATCGGCGCTCGCACCGCGGAGGCCGAGACCAGGTCGGGGCTGGGGGCGTAGCGTCCCGCGTGCAGCAGCTGGGCGAGGATCCTGCCCCCGGCGGCGTGGACGGCGTCCGTGACGACGCGATGGGCGCGCGCGTCCTCCTCGCTGGCGAGCATCCCCCCGCCCAGCGTCACCGTGCCCTCCGGGACCACACCCAGGCCGCCGGTGACGATGAGCCCGACGCCGCCGCGTGCCCGCTCCGCGTAGAACGCCGCCAGCTGCGGCAGGTCGTCGTGCCGATCCTCCAGTCCCATGTGCATCGAGGCCATGACCACCCGGTTGGGCAGCCGGAGGGGGCCCAGAGTGATCGGCTGGAGCAGGGGCGAGACCGCGACGGGTGAAGATGTCATGCAGCTCACATTACCGGGCGGTAGCCCCCTCCTTCCAGGACCGCCTGGGGACACGCTGTGTCCAACGCCACTGCGTAGGGCAGGATGGGGATCACATGTCGACGCGCGGCAGACCCGTCCGCGCACCCGACACGGAGGGGAGCGCACGCATGGAGTGGATCGAGGCGAACGCGGGCTGGCTGTGGCTGGTGCTGGCCGCCGGCCTGGCCGGCGTCGAGCTGCTGACCCTCGACCTCGTCTTCCTGATGATCGCCGCCGGGGCCGGCGCGGCGGGAGTGGTCGCGCTCGTGGGCGGCCCGCTGGCGCTCCAGCTCGCGGCGTTCGCCGCCGTCGCCCTGCTGATGCTCGCCGCCGTGCGCCCCGTCGCCCTGCGCCACCTGCGCAAGGACACCGGCGCCGGCGCCTCCTACCTGGACACGCTCCCGGGGCGCCGCGTCGCGGCCCAGGGCGCGATCACCGGCGACGCCGGCACGCTCGCCGTCGACGGCGACACCTGGTCCGCCCGCGTCGAGCCCGGGGCGCCCGACGTCGCCCCCGGCGACGAGGTGACCGTCCTGCGCATCGACGGGGCCACCCTGGTGGTCCGCCCGCTCCCCCGCATCGACTGGGAGGCGGACGGCGCCTGAACCGCCCCACGTCCTTGTTCCGACCGCACCGACCGCACCGACAGCACCGACCCCAGAAGAAGGGACCCCGATGGAAACCCTCATCGTCCTCGTCGTCCTCGCCGTCCTCGCGGCGGTGATCGTGGCCTCCTCGGTCAAGATCATCCCGCAGGCGCGGACGGCCAACATCGAACGCCTCGGCAAGTACAACCGCACGGCCGGCGCCGGGCTGACCCTGATCATCCCGTTCGTGGACCGCATGCTCCCGATGGTGGACATGCGCGAGCAGGTCGTCTCCTTCCCGCCCCAGCCGGTGATCACCGAGGACAACCTCGTCGTCTCCATCGACACGGTCGTCTACTTCCAGGTCACGGACGCCAAGGCCGCGACCTATGAGATCGCCAACTACATCCACGCGGTGGAGCAGCTCACCACCACCACCCTGCGCAACGTCGTGGGCGGCATGAACCTCGAGGAGGCGCTGACCTCTCGCGACTCCATCAACTCCCAGCTGCGCGGCGTGCTGGACGACGCCACCACGCGCTGGGGCCTGCGGGTCTCGCGGGTGGAGCTCAAGGCCATCGACCCGCCCATGTCCATCCAGGACTCGATGGAGAAGCAGATGCGCGCCGAGCGCGACCGCCGCGCCGCCATCCTCACCGCCGAGGGCACGAAGCAGGCCGCCATCCTCACGGCCGAGGGCGAGCGCCAGTCCCAGATCCTCTCCGCCGAGGGCGAGGCTCAGGCACGCGTGCTGCGCGCCAACGCCGAGGCCGAGGCGATCGAGGTGGTCTTCGACGCCATCCACTCCGGCGGCGCCGACTCCGAGGTCCTGGCCTACCAGTACCTGCAGTCCCTGCCCAAGATCGCCGACGGCCAGGCCACCACCATGTTCGTGGTCCCCGCCGAGCTCACCCGCGCCCTGCAGGGCCTCGGTGAGGCGTTCGCCCCCGGCGACGGCGACCGCCCCACCCCGGAGCGCGCACCCCGGCGTCGGGACTCCGGGGACCGCGCGGGCGAGCCGGGCGCCGAGCACGTCGGCGTCACCCCGGAGCGCGCGCGTCGGCCGCGTGGGTCCCGCCCCACCACCGCGGACGCCCTGCGCGCCAGCGGCGTCATGGACGCGATGACCGCCGGCGCGGTGACGGCGGAGGACATGCCGCAGACCTCGCTCGACGAGGCCCTGGCCACGCCGCAGGAGATTGAGCCCGACCCGTCGGCCGGCCGCACCCCCGGCACCCGCCCGGCCGGCGAGGCCGACGGGAATGCTGTGGGACACTGAATGGTTCCATCAGTGAGGACGACCCGCCGCGCCTCGATCGGCCCGCGCCCCCGCGCGGGCCTCGGCGCGGCCTGACGAGGAGGAAACGTGAGCGATCGCAGCCTGCGGGGCATGCGCCTGGGCGCGCAGTCCCTGGAGTCCGAGGCCGGCGTCGAGCCCGCCGCCCGGCAGCGGGTGGAGTACCGCACGGAGGACGGCGAGCAGGTGTTCGTGACCTTCTCCGTGGAGGCGGACGTGCCGGCCACCTGGACCTCGAAGACCGGCAAGGAGGCGTTCCTCGTCAGCGGCGAGAAGCCGGCTGAGACCGAGGGCAAGCCCGTGCGCACCCACTGGGACATGCTGCGCGAGCGCCGCAGCCTCGAGGAGCTGGAGGAGACCTACAAGATCCAGCTCAACAAGCTGCGCGCCAGCCGCGGCGAGGACGTCGACGCCTGACCCGCCGCTCCCCCATGCATGACGGGGCCGGATCCGCCATGGATCCGGCCCCGTCGTCGTTCGGGGGCTGTGCGCCTCAGAGGCCGAGGCGGGCGCGCAGGCCCTCCCAGCGCGCGGCCAGGCCCCACCGGGTCACGTTGACCACGGCCTCGCCGATGATGCCGCCGCTCATCTTGGACTCGCCGAGCTCACGCTCCACGAACGTGATCGGGACCTCGACGATCCGCTTGCCGAGGCGGGCCGTGCGGAAGGTCATGTCCACCTGGAACCCGTAGCCCTTGGACTCGATCGCGTCCAGGTCGATCGCACGGAGCGTGTCGGCCCGGTAGGCGCGGTAGCCCGCCGTGATGTCCGTCAGGTCGAGGCCGAGCATGATCTGCGGGTACAGGGACCCGGCCCACGAGATCATCTTGCGGGAGGTCGGCCAGTTCACCATCTTGCCGCCCGGCACGCGGCGCGAGCCGATCACCAGGTCCGCGGTGCGGACGGCCTCCAGCAGGCGCGGCAGCTGCTCGGGCTGGTGCGAGCCGTCCGCGTCCATCTCGACCAGGACGTCGTAGCCGCGCTCCAGGCCCCAGCGGAACCCGGCGATGTAGGCGCCGCCCAGGCCGTCCTTGGTGGTGCGGTGCAGCACGTGCACGGAGGGGTCCTCGGCGGCGCGGGCGTCGGCCCAGTCGCCGGTGCCGTCCGGGGAGGCGTCGTCCACCACGAGAACGTCGGACTCCGGGACGGAGTCACGGAGCCGGCCGAGGGTCAGCGGCAGCGACTCGATCTCGTTGTACGTGGGGATGATGGTCAGCACGCGCATGTGCGGTTCTCGCCTTCCGGCCGGGGTCGTTGGGGCGGCCCGCCGGTCGGACGGGCCATCGCATCCGTTCGAGTATAGGAAGCGGAGGTCTCAGGCCGGCGTCGCGCCATCGCGCGCGTCGCGGGCCACGTCCTCCGCGGCGATCCGGCCGTCCACCCAGGTGGCCCGCCAGCGGGGCAGGGCGGTCTCGGCGTCGAGGGCCGGCAGCAGCGGCGTGCCGGCCCGGGTGTCCGTGCTCCACGCCGCCACCCGGCCGTCCGGCGACTGCACGGCCACCGCGTCCGCGTCCCAGACGCCGAACACGGCCGGGGCCGACACGCTCAGGCGCGGGGCGACGGACAGGCCTGCCGCCGGAGCGTCGGGCAGCGCGCGCAGCGGGGTGCGGGTCGCGGCGGCGAAGGCGGAGCGGGCGGAGATGCGCTCGTCCGGGTCGGGGTGGGACAGCGCCGACCGGACGGCGGCCCACGGGTCCCCGGCCGGGCCGGCGCCCAGGCACACGGAGACGGCGTCGGCCAGCAGGCTCGCCACCGGGGCGTGCAGCACGCCGTCCGCGTCGGGGACGACGGTGGCGCTGACCCCGGCGGCGGCCAGGAAGGCGCGGTCCACGGCGGTGACGGAGTGGGTGACCACGAGCCGATGGCGCACGCGGCCCAGGGCGGCGGTGCCGAGTTCCTCCGCGACCGAGCGCAGGGCGGTCAGGGCCACGTCCTGGGCGGCAGGCCCGGCGTCCGCACCGCCGTCGGGGACGAGGTAGGCCTGCTCCCCCGCCTGGGTCGAGGCCGTCAGGAGACCGGCGAGCGTGGCGGGGTCGGTGTCGGCCCCGACGGGCAGCCACACCCCGGCCGCCTCGGCGTCCACGCGGTCGGCGTGCCGGTAGACGACCGTCTGGACGTCCTCGTCGGCGGGCGCGGCGCCCGTGTCCTCGGGCCCGGCCAGGACCGTCACGACGGCGGTGCCGCGGCTCAGCGCGTCACGCGCGTCCGCGGGCCGCGCCAGCGGCTCGACGAACACGGGCACGACGACGGCGCCGTCGAGGTCCCGCCGTTCGTCACCCGGATCGGCCACGCGGTCCGCGGAGTCGTCCGCGCCGAGCCAGGCGATCATCCCGTCCCGGACCAGCAGCGCCTGTGCGTACGGGTCCGTCGTCGAGTGGATGATGCCGCGGGTCAACAGGTGTGCGCTCACCCGCCCACCCTAGCCCGTGTCAGTCCTCGTCCGTGCGGGGCGCCGAGGCCGCCGGCAGCGAGGTGGCCACGACGCCGCGGGAGACGAGGTCCGCGGCCCGGCGGCAGGCCCGGCTGCGACGGGCGTCCCCGGGGACGTTGGCCAGCTGGTCCAGCACGTCGATGACCTGCCGCGCCCAGCGGACGAAGTCGCCCGCGGCGAGGTCCGCGCCCTCGAGGGTGCGGCGCAGGGTGGCCCCCCGCACCCAGCGATGCATGGGCGCCACCAGGCCGGGGTCCGTCCGGGGCGTGGGCTCGAGCCGTGCCTGGGCCTCGTCCGTGCGCAGGCGCTCCTCGATGCGCTCGGCGGCCTCCGCGACCCGTCCGAGCCGGGGGGTCGGCATCGGGACCAGTCCGGGCTCGGTCTCCCCCTTGCCCTGGTACACGAGCAGCGCGGCGACGGCGGCCCACTCCTCCGGCGTCAGGCCGTCCGTGGCCGGATCCTGCAGCACCAGCGAGGTGAACAGGTCCCGCTCGCCGTAGATCCGGCGCAGGGCCTCGCCGCGCTCCGTGAGCGCCGCACGGGGCGAGGACGCGTCCTCCTGGACGTAGCCGTAGGCGCGCAGCAGAGCGACCACGCGGTCGAACGTGCGGGCGATGGTGTTGGTGCGGCCCGCGATGCGCTCCCGCAGGACGGAGACCTCCCGCCGCATGGCCCACCAGCGGTCGCCCCAGCGGGCGTGCTCCTCGCGGTCCTGGCAGCCGTGGCACGGGTGGCGGCGCAGCGCCCGGCGCAGCTCCTCGACCCGGGGCGCGGCCGGGTCCTCCCGGAGGCGGAAGCCCGCCGTGCGGCGGCCTCCGGCGGGCGGGCGGCCCGTGCGCACGGCCTCGCGCATGAGCGCGGCGACGTCCTTGCGCTGCGCGGGCGTCTTCACCTGCACCACCTGGGGCAGGGCGGCGCCCGCCACCGGCTCGACCGGCCCGGCGACGTCGTCCACCGTGATGCGGCGCAGCTGCGCCTTGTCCGTGACGACGCCGACGCGCGGGTTCTGGGGGTTGCCGGCGGGGAACACGACGACGGCCCGTCCGAGCGAGCGGCCGGCGTCGAGCTCGACGACGTCCCCGACCGCGAGGTTCGCGAGCGAGTCCTTCACGGCTGCCAGGTGGGCTCGACGGCGTCCCTGCGAGCCGGACTTCTCCGCGGCAGCGAGCTCCTTGCGCAGGGTGAGGTATTCGGCGAAGTCGCCGAGGTGACACTGCATGGCCTCCTCGTACTTCTCGAGGCTGGCCTGCTTCGAGCGGACTTCGCGGGCCAGCCCCACCACGGAGCGGTCCGCCTGGAACTGGGCGAACGAGGACTCGAGGATGCCCCGCGCCCGCTCCGCGCCGACCTGCGCCAGCAGGTTCGCGGACATGTTGTAGGTGGGCCGGAACGAGGAGTGCAGCGGGTAGGTGCGGCGCGAGGCCAGGCCCGCGACGGCGGCCGGGTCCAGCCCGGGACGCCACATCACCACGGCGTGGCCCTCGACGTCGATGCCGCGGCGGCCCGCCCGGCCCGTCAGCTGGGTGTACTCCCCCGGCGTGATGTCGACGTGGTTCTCGCCGTTGAACTTGACCAGCTTCTCGATCACGACGGAGCGGGCCGGCATGTTGATGCCGAGGGCGAGGGTCTCCGTGGCGAACACGGCCTTGAGCGCGCCGGCGGCGAACAGGTCCTCGACGGCCTCCTTGAACGGGGGCAGCATGCCGGCGTGGTGGGCCGCGAAGCCCCGGGACAGGCCGTCCCGCCACGCCCAGAACCCGAGGATCTCCAGGTCCTCGACGGGCAGCAGACGCGCCGCCTCCTCGACCCGCTCGGCCACGAGCGCCTTCTCCCGCGCCGTGGTGAGGTCGAGCCCGGCCCGGAGGCACTGTTCCACGGCGGCGTCGCAGCCGGTCCGGGAGAAGATGAAGGTGATGCACGGCAGCAGCCCGTCGCGGTCGAGGGCCCGGATCATCTCCGGGCGCGACGTGGACAGCCGCGGTCCGCGCCGCTGGCCGCCGTCGTGACCGCCCGGCCGACCGGAGACCGGCCGCTCCCGGTCCAGCGCGGAGGAGCCGGTCCGGCCTCGGCCGCCGTCGCGACCCGTGCGCCGACCGCCCCTGGCCCGCCCCTTCGGGACGCCCCCGCGCCCGTCGCGGTGCTGCTGCCGCCCGGGGCGCCCCCAGTCGGCGCGCTGGAACCGGCGCTCGGCCTCCTCCCCCAGGCGCTTGAGCTCGGGGTTGAGCAGGGCCTCCCCGTCCCGGTCCGCGGTGTCCTCGAAGGCGATGTCCTCGGCGAACAGGTCGTAGAGCCGGCCCCCGGCCATGACGTGCTGCCACAGCGGCACCGGCCGGTGTTCGGAGACGATCACGGTGGTGGCGCCCCGGACCGTGTCGAGCCAGGCGCCGAACTCCTCGGCGTTGGACACCGTGGCGGACAGGGAGATCAGCTGCACGTGCTCGGGCAGGTGGATGATGACCTCCTCCCACACCGGGCCCCGGAACCGGTCGGCGAGGTAGTGGACCTCGTCCATGACGACGAAGCCGAGGTCGATGAGGGTGTCCGACTGCGCGTACAGCATGTTGCGCAGCACCTCGGTGGTCATCACGACGACGGGCGCGTCCGGATTGATGGAGGTGTCCCCCGTGAGCAGGCCGACGTTCTCCGCGCCGTGCACGCGGGCGAGGTCCGCGTGCTTCTGGTTGCTGAGGGCCTTGATGGGGGTGGTGTAGAACGCCTTCGTGCCGCGGGCCAGGGCCAGATGGACGGCGAACTCGCCGACCACTGTCTTTCCGGCGCCGGTGGGCGCCGCGACGAGGACGCCGTGGCCGTCCTCGACCTCGGCGCACGCGCGGCGTTGGAAGTCGTCGAGGGGGAAGCCCACGCGTGCGGCGAACCGGCCGAGCTCGGAGCCGGCGTGGTGCCGGGCCGCCCGGGCACGGGCGTAGCGCTCCGCCGGGCTCAGCTCGGGCTCGTCGTGCGGGGTCGCGGACGCGGGATGGTGGGCCATGGCCCCACCCTACTGGCGGGTCCGGACACCGTCGTGCTCGTGCGTCCGGGCGCGAGGGCTGCGGCGGGCGCCGCTCAGATCTGATCGAGCGGCTTCGGGCCTGCGGCGAGCTCCGCCTCGACGTCCATCTCGCGCTGGCCCTGCCGACGGTCGCGACGCCGGTCGCCCCACAGGCACAGGACGATGGCCACGCCGAAGAGGACGACGAGCGGGATCGCCATGTAGAACATGGAGATGGCGTCCGCACCGGGGGCGGCGATCGCGGCGATCAGCATGATCACGAAGACGGTGATGCGCCAGTGGTGGACGATCGTGCGGCCCGGCAGGATGCCGAGCATGTTCAGTCCCACCAGCAGCACCGGCAGCACCATGGCCACGCCGAACGCGAGGTAGAGACGCGTGACGAAGCTGATGTACACCGACGCCGTCGGGAGGTTCGCGCCGCCCTCGGGAGTGAAGCCCACGAAGAACTGGACGGCCTGCGGCATCACGAGCCACCCCAGCGCGATGCCGAAGATGAACAGGGGCACGGCCGCGGCGATGAAGCCCAGGGCGTACTTCTTCTCGGCCTTCTTCAGACCCGGCACGATGAATGCCCAGATCTGGTAGAGCCAGACCGGGCTGGACAGGATGAGCCCGATGAACAGGCTGACCTTGAGCATGAGGTCGAACGGCGAGGCCACCGTGTCATAGGCGACGGCCGCCGTGTGTCCCTGGCTGGCGATCTCCTTGACCGGGCGGAACAGCTCCGCCATGACCGGCTGGTAGACGAGGAAGCCGACCACCATGCCGACCGCGACGGCGAGTCCCGACTTCAGCAGTCGGTTGCGCAGCTCCGTGAGGTGTTCGCGCAGCGGCATCTCGCCGGTGGGGTTGTCCCGCCGCTTCCGGCGGCGCCGGGTGCGGCGGGCGACCTCGTCGACCTCGGTCATCGGGTGGGGGTCCTTCCGGCTCAGCGCGGGTCGCGCGGGTCGGTCTCGTCACGCTCGACGACGCGGCCCTCGACCGGCTCGTCCGCGGCGGTGGAGCCGGCGCCGGAGCGCTCGTCCGTGGTGCCCTTGCCCTCGGTGCGCATCTGCTTCACCTCGGAGGAGAAGATGCGCATCGACTGGCCGAGGTTGCGGGCCATCGCGGGCAGCTTCGGCGCCGCGAAGAGCAGGATCGCGAGCAGGATGATGATGACGAGCTGCCAGCCCTGGAGTCCAGCCATGATGAGGGGTCCTTTCGATGGGGTTCCGGGGTCAAGGCTACCGCGCCGGCAGGGCCGCGAGGGCATCGCCCAGCGCGTCCGCCACGGACGTCCGGAGGTCGGCGGGGGCCAGCACCTGGACGGCTCCGCCGTGGCGTCCGACCAGCGCGGCGGCCACGCCGGCGTCGGTCAGATGCACCCGGGTGAGCCGGTCGCCGTCGGGCAGGTCGGCCTGGGCGTCCGGGCGGTAGCCGGCGGCCGCGTCGCGGACGGGATGGGCCCAGCGCAGCAGCACGGGCACCCCCGCGGCGTCGTCGGGGTGGACCCGCCAGCGTGCGGGCCGGGCCCGGGGCGCGAACGTCTCCCCCGTGGGTGCGGGCGCGCTGATCCGGTCCACCCGGAACACCCGGTGGTCCTCGGCGCGACGACACCACGCCTGCAGGTAGAGGCGCGCCCCGTCCTGCACCAGGGCCAGCGGCTCCACGTCCCGCTCGGTGAGGGCGTCGGCATGCACGGAGCGGTAGGTCAGGTGGACGACGGTCCGCTCCGCCACGGCGGCCAGCAGGGTGCGCACCGTCGCGGGGTCCACGGCCACGTCCCAGTGGGCGGCGACGGCGACCGGGGGCTCGCCGGCGGTGTGCGCCTCGGCCTCCCGGAGCGCGGCGTCGTCCGCGTCGTCCGCGTCGTCCGCGTCCGGGGCCCCCGCGTCCAGGACCGCGGCGCGGATCCGGCGCTGAGCGGAGCGGGCGGCCTCGCGGTCGGCCTCGTCCAGCACCGGCAGGTCCGCGACCGTCTGCAGGGCGGCGACGAGGCTGTGCGCCTCGGGGCGCGTCAGCCGCACGGGACCGGCCAGGTCGGCGGCGCGCTCCACGTGGACGCGGCCGGCCACCTCCGCCACCTCGAACTGGAAGCCGGGGAAGTCGCGCTCGGGCATGCCGCAGTAGCGCAGCGTCTCGAGGTCGGCGTCGAGGCGTTCGTCGGTGATCCCGAGACGCGCGCGCAGCTCCGCCCGGTCCACCCCGCCGGCCCGGTTGGCCAGCCCCACGATGTCCAGCAGGCGGCCCACGAGGTCCTCGCTCGAGTCGCGGGCGCGACGTCGGACGGGCGCGGCGAGCGCCACCTCGAGCAGGGCCGGGTCGGCGGGGCCGGCGTGGGCGGCCACCGCGGCGGCCAGGCCCGCGCGGACGCGGTCCGTCAGGTCCGGGTGCGCGGCCGAGGGCACGGCGAGGCCCAGCAGGCCGCCGATCTCCGCGGCGAGGCCGTCCTCGCGCGGTCCGGCCGGGGCCTCCCAGAGCTCCCAGCCGGGTCCCGGTGCGGCGCCGTCCTCGGCGCGGGGCTCGGCGGGCTCACCGACCGCGCGGACGCCCTGACCCCGGCCGGGCGCGAGCCACACCCGGACCCGCTCGGCGTCGGCCTGCCCGGCCAGGCGCGCCACGAGGCCGGCGTGGTCGTGGTCCTCGGGACGGCCGGGGGCGTCCGTCGCCCGCTCGAGGCGGCGCGGCTCCCCCTCCATCCGGGTGAGCCGGAAGCTGCGCTCGGCGCCGCGGTCGAGGTCCCAGCCGGTGAGGTACCAGCGGCCGCGCACGAGGGTGAGGAACCAGGCCCGCACGGTGCGCCGGGTGGCCCGCCCCCGCGCGTCGCGGTAGGGGAAGCGCAGCACGGCCTCGTCGGCCACGGCCTGGGTGAGGGCCTCGAGCCGGGGGTCGGCCCGGGGCATGAGGGTGTGGTACCCGGCCAGCTCGTCGTCGCCCGTGAGGTCGGTGGCCGGCTGGAACAGCAGGCCCACGGCGCGGACGACGTCGGCGCGCAGCGGCGAGTCGCCCCACAGGCGCCGCGCCCGCACGAGGGCGCGGCGCTCGTCCACGGTCAGGTCGAGGTCGCGCAGCAGCAGCGCATCGCGGACGACGCGGTGCCGCACCCCCGCCTCGTCCTCGTCGAAGCCGGCGGGTTCGAGGGTCTCCAGCGGGACCCCCACGGCGCGCAGCACGCGGCGGTCCCGCTGGAAGAGCTTCTCGAAGGCGGCGTCCGTGAGCCCCTCGTAGCCGACGACCTGCCGTCGGATCCGGTCACGCTCGAGGCCGTGCGGTGCCGAGAGCAGCAGCCACAGCAGCGAGATGATGCGCTCGGCGGCCTCGTCGCCGGCGCGCCGCGGGGCGGGTGGGGTCACGGGGCCCGGGGTCAGTCGACCGAGACGAGGTCGCAGACGAAGATGAGCGTCTCGTTCGGCCCGATCGCGGAGCCGGCGCCGCGGGCGCCGTAGCCCAGGTGCGGCGGGATCTCGAGGCGGCGGCGGCCGCCGACCTTCATGCCGAGCAGGCCCTGGTCCCAGCCGGCGATGACCTGGCCGACGCCGACGGTCAGGGGCAGCGGGGTGCCGCGGTTCCACGAGGCGTCGAACTCCTCGCCGGTGGACCAGGCCACGCCCACGTAGTGGACCTGCACGCGGGAGCCGGCCTCGACGGCCGGGCCGGAGCCCTCGATCAGGTCCTCCACCACGAGCTCGGTGGGCGGGGTCTCGCCCGGGAAGTCGATCTCGGGCTTGGTGCGGTCGTAGTCGCGCTGTCCGAAGGACACGGTGCTCTCCTCTTGGGTTCTCGTGGACGGGGTCAGTTCGCCGACGGGGTGGCGGACACCTGGGCGTCCAGGATGTCCACGACGAACAGCAGGGGCTCGTTCTCGCCGATGGCCGGCGGGCTGCCCTGCTCACCGTAGGCCTTCTCGGCCGGGATCGACAGGAGGACGCGCGAGCCCACCTTCTGGCCGGCCAGACCCTCCTTCCAGCCCTCGATGACCTGGTTGAGGGAGAACGTGATGGCCTGGCCCGTCTCCCAGGACGAGTCGAAGACCTCGCCGTCGGACCACGTCACGCCCTCGTACTGCACGGTCACGGTGTCGTCCGCGCCGACCTCGCGGCCCTCGCCCTCGATCAGGGGCTGGACCACCAGCTCCTGGGGCGCCTCGCCGTCGGGCTTCGCGATGCTCGGCCGGCCGCTCTGCTCGTCCACGGTGACGTCGGGCAGGCGCTCGTCCCGCTCGGTCACCTCCTCGCCCTCGGCCTGCTTCGGCAGGATGGCGTCGATCTTGTAGACGAACAGCTGGGCGGGCTGCGTCTGGGTGGGGGGGGAGGCGCTCGGCGACGCGCTCTCGGTCTGCGGGACGGGGACGTCGTACTCGGGGCTGTACGCGGCGACGATCGTGCCGGCGCCGTTGCCCACCAGCATCTCGTGGATCTCCGGGTTCATGGACTTGAGCTGGTCGTCCACGGGCACGGCCTCCGGTTCGCCGCTGAAGTTCTCGGCGACCACCTCGCCGCTGGCCGGATCGACGACGGCGATCGACATCTTCAGGACGTCGCCCTCCTGCACCTGCTCCCCCTCGCCGGCGGTCAGCACGCGCGTGGTGGGCTGGTCGGTGTCGATCTCCCCGTCGATCTCGACCGTCGGCGCCCCGCTGTCGCCCTCCGTGAAGGTGACACCCGTCAGGGCGTCCGGCTCCCCCTGGCCCTCGCCGACGGCCGCCCGCTCGGGGGCGGCCGACGTGGAGGCCGACGCGGTGTCGCTGTGGGGCTGGTCCGCGCCGTCGTCGCCGGTGGCGCAGGCGGTGGCCAGCATCAGGCCCGCGGCGCCGAGGGACAGCAGCGGCAGCAGGCGGCGACGGCGGCGGGCCGTCGGGGGCTGGGGGGTCTGGAACGAACTCATGCGGGTCACCCTAACGGCGCGTCCTGGGCGTGCGCTGTCAGGCGATTCGCCCGAACAGCCGGTCGACGGCGGCCGACGACGTGTCGAACGGGTCCTTCGTCACGATCGCGTGCAGCGGATGGTCGGTGAGCTTCAGGGTCGTCCAGTCGACGGCGTAGTCCAGGCCGCGCTCCCGGGCGCGGGCCACGAAGTCCGCGCGCACGCGGGCCCGGGTGGTGGGCGGGGCGGTCTCCACGGCGGACCGGGCGGCGTCCTCGGGCAGCAGGCGCGCGACGGCGCCGCGCCGCAGCAGCATGCGGAACAGCCCCCGGTCGGGGTCGATGTCGTGGAAGGCCAGGTCCAGCTGGGCGAGGCGGGGCGCGTCCCAGCCCAGGTCGTGGTGGGCCCGGTAGTCCTCCAGCAGGCGCAGCTTGATCGCCCAGTCGATGCGGTCCTCGATGCGGGACCGGTCACCGGTGCGGACGGCGTCGAGCACCTCGCCCCACAGGGTGAGGATCTCCCCCACCCGGTCGTGGTGGGCACCCTCCGCGGCGACGAAGGCGCGGGCCCGCTCGAGGTAGTGCTCCTGCAGCTCGAGGGCGGAGGCCTCCCCCTCCCGGAGCGCGATGCGGGCCGTGCCGGTGAGGTCGTGGGAGATCTGCCGCACCGCACGGGTGGGGTGGGCGACGACGCGGTCCCCGAGCGGGAAGCCCGCCTCGATCATCCGCAGCAGCAGGTCGGTGGTGCCGAAGCGCAGCAGGTGGGTGTGCTCGGAGAGGTTCGTGTCCCCCACGATCACGTGGAGGCGCCGGTACTCGGAGGCGTCCGCGTGCGGCTCGTCCCGCGTGTTGATGATCGGCCGGGACCGCGTGGTGGAGGAGGACACGCCGTCCTGCACGAAGTCGGCGCGCTGGGAGAACGCGAAGTGGGCCGGGCCCTCGCCCTCGGGCCACGTGCCGGCGGGCACGACGCGGCCCGCGCCCACGAGGATCTGCCGGGAGACGAGGAACGGGACGAGCGCCTCGGTGAGCCGCCGGTACTCGGTGCGCCGGCGCAGCAGGTAGTTCTCGTGGGAGCCGTAGGAGCTGCCCGAGGAGTCGGCGTTGTTGCGGTAGAGGTGGATCCGGCCGCCGACCCCGTCCGCGGCCATGCGCTCCTCGGCCTGGACCACGAGGTCGTGCAGCAGCAGGTCCCCCGCCCCGTCCGAGGCGATGAGCTCGTCGAGCGTCGAGCACTCGGCGGTCGCGTACTCGGGGTGGGACCCGACGTCGAGATAGAGCCGGGAGCCGTTGGACACGAACACGTTCGAGGACCGCCCCCACTCGACCACGGGCCGGAAGAGGTAGCGGACGACCTCTTCGGGGCTGAGCGGGCGCCCCTGCGGGTTCCAATGCTGGACGCCGTACTCCGTCTCCAGCCCGAAGATCCGGCGGGCGCGGTCCGCGTCGGTCACTGGCCGCCCTTCTGGACGAAGCCCTTGACGAACTCCTCGGCGTTGGACTCCAGCACCGAGTCGATCTCGTCCAGCAGGCTGTCCAGGCCCTGGTCCTGGGCCGCGGGCTTCACGTGCGCCTGGCCCGCCGCGGCGCCGGTCTCGTCGTCGCCGCCGGACGGGCGTGGGCGGATCTGCTCCCGGGACATGGTGGCCTCCTCGTGCGTCGACGCGGGTCGGTGTGCTCCGTCCGCGTCCACCCATCCTGCCCCACGCGCGGGCCACGTTTCAGCCCCACGTCCCCGGGTTGCCCCGCGCTGGCAGGATGGGGGCATGCGTCTGTGGACCCTTCACCCCCGCCACCTCGACCGTCAGGGCCTGACGGGCGCCTGGCGCGAGGCCCTGCTCGCGCAGGCCGTCCTGGCCGGCCGCACGCGCGGGTATCGGGACCACCCGCAGCTGCTGAGGTTCCGGGAGCACCCGGACCCGTCCGGCGCGATCGGCGCGTTCCTCTCCGGCCTCGAGGCCGAGGCCACGGCGCGCGGCTATCGCTTCGACCACTCCCGGATCGACCGGCCGTGCCCCGCCCCCGACGGCGCGGTGCGCATCCCGCCCGCCGGTCTCGCACCGATCCCGGCCACCACGGGCCAGCGCGACCTGGAGTGGCGTCACCTGTGCGCCAAGCTGGCCGCGCGCAGCCCCGCCTGGCTCGAACGGTGGTCGGACACGCCCGTCCCCGACGTGCACCCGCTGTTCACGATCGTCCCGGGGCCGGTCGCCTCCTGGGAGCGCGCCTGAGGGCGGGCCGCGGTCGGGCCCGGTCTGGCACGGTGGGCGCATGATCCGCGACGAGAGCATCGAGAGCTATCTGGGGCGCCTCGCCTCCGGCGAGCCCACCCCCGGCGGCGGCGCGACGGGCGCGCTCGCGGTCGCCGAGGGCGCCGGACTGCTGGCCATGGCGGCCCGGTTCAGCGCGGCCGAGGAGGACGCTCGGGCATCGGAGGGCCTGATCGCGGCGTGCCTCGGCCTCGCCGACGGCGACGAGCGGGGCTTCGGCGCCGTGGCCGAGGCGTTCGGGCTGCCCCGCGACACCCCGGAGGACCGGGCCCGGCGCTCGGCCGCGATCCAGGCCGCCCTGGCCGAGGCCGTCCGGCCGCCCCGCGGGATCGTCGACGTCGCCGAGCGTGCGCTGGACCTGGCCGAGCGTGTGCTGGACGCGGCGAACCCGAACGTGCTCTCCGACGTCGGTGCGGCGCTCGGCTGCGTCCGGGGCGGCCTCACCGCCGCCGCGGTCACCCTCGAGACCAACCTGGGCCCCCTCCGCGACGAGGGCCTGGAGGGCGTCCTGCGCACCGACGTCGACCGGGCGGGCCGTCTCGTCGCGCGGGCGGACGCCCTGCTGGGCCGCGTGCGCGCGGCCGTCGCGGGCTGAGCGCCCGCCCTCGCCTCAGGCCCGCGCGCCGAACAGCGGCGGCAGCGTGGCCACGAGCGCCTCGTCGTCGGGCCGGGGCGCGGCGGCGTCCTCCCACCAGCCGGGCAGGTCCACGGCGGCGCCGACCAGCGGCTCGGCCAGGTGCAGCCGGTGCACCCGCTCCCCCGCCCCGCGCAGCAGCAGCGTCTCCCACGCGGCGCCGGCCACGCGGTCACCGTGGCGGCCCACGAGGTTGCCGCGGGTCCACGCGCGGGTGGCCCGCGGCGGCGTGGCGACGGCGGCACGGATCTCCGCCTCGTCGGCGAGCGTCCGGAGGGCGCCGGCGGCCACGAGGCGGCGGTGCAGGGAGCGGGCCGGGCGCAGGTCGGCGTACTGCAGGTCCACCATCGCGAGGCGGGGGTCGGTCCAGTCCGCGCCCGTGCGGGCCCGCAGGCCCTCGAGGACGCGCAGCTTGGCCGCCCAGTCGGCGCGGTCGCTCAGGGACAGCGGATCCGCGGTGGCGTCGTCGAGGTCGATGGCCCAGGCCTCCAGCACCTCGCGCGTCTGCGGATCCGTCACCCCGAAGGCGGCGCAGTGGGCGCGGGCCGCGTCCAGGTAGGACCGCAGGATCTGCAGCCCGGTCCAGTGCCGGCGCACGGGGCCGTCCGCGGTGCGTTCGAGCAGCGGCACCGTGGCCCGCAGGCCCGGGTCGTGGCTGATCGTCTGCAACGCGGCCACCGGGTCGTCCAGGGTGAGCCGGGGCGCGGTCCCGGCCTCGGCCATCGCGAGGACGAGCGCGGTCATGCCCATCCGCAGCCACGTGGCGTGCTGGCTCAGCGTCGCGTCGCCGATGATCACGTGGAGCCGGCGGTAGGCCTCGGGACGGGCGTGCGGCTCATCCCGCGTGTTGACGATCGGCCGGTGGATCGTGGTCTCCAGCCCCACGGGCTCCTCGAAGTAGTCGGCCCGCTGGGACAGCTGGAAGCCCGGCCGCTCCCCCGCCGGGCCGAGTCCCACGCGGCCCGCGCCCACGAGCACCTGCCGTGCCGCGAAGAACGGCAGCAGGACGGCGGTGAGCTCCTCGAAGTCGAGGGACCGGGCCACGAGGTAGTTCTCGTGCGCGCCGTAGGACTGGCCCTTGCCGTCCACGTTGTTCTTGTAGACCAGCACCTCCGGGGCGCCGTCGGCCTGGCCGATGTGCTCGGCCGCCGCCTGGGCGACCAGGTCCCCGGCGGCGTCCCAGACCATGGCATCCCGCGGGGTGGTCGTCTCCGGCGACGAGTACTCCGGGTGGGCGTGGTCCACGTACCAGCGCGCGCCGTTGGCCAGCACGGTGGACAGCAGCAGGTGCACGGGCTCCCCGTCCGGGCCCACGAGCGCCTCGTCGGTCAGCTGCGAGGGATGCGCCGCCGAACGCGGCAGCCGCCAGCCGCGCGCGTCCACGAGCGGCGACTCCCCCGTGTAGTCCCACTCCGTGCCGGCCACCGTCGAGCCGGACCGGGTCACCAGGTCCGCGTACGCGTTCACGAGCTCGACCGAGAGCACGCTGTGGTGCGCCCCCGGGTTGGCCGGCGCGTGGATGCCGAACTCGGTCTCCGTGCCCATCACCCGGTGCACGCCCCAGCCGGCGGCGTCCCGCCCGTTCGGGGGCACGGCCGCGCCGTGGAACAGCCGGCGCTGGCCCTCGAAGGCGGGGGTCGGGCCGACGTCGACGGCGACGGCCCGGGTGAAGCCGTCCGCGGCCCCGCGGCCGAACGCGCTCATGCCCCGACCCCCCGGACCATGCGCAGCGAGCGCAGCCGAGGACCGCGCCAGCCGGAGGTGCGCGCCCACTCGGCGGGCGCGACCGTGGCCAGCAGGTCCGTCTGGTCCTCCAGCACCGCGGCCACGGCCTCGCGCAGGTGGCCCTCGCGGACGCCGAGCGCGGCCGGGGCCTGGCCGGCGGCCAGGTAGTCGCGCACCGCGTGCCGCTTGGCGCGGTCCACGACGTCGGCCACCACGGCGCCCGAGACGAGGTCGGCCAGGTGCAGGGCGTGGGTCGTGCCGGACACGTCCGTCAGCTCCGCCAGCGCGGTGTCCGCGCCGCGGTCGTAGAGGGCGGCGACCGTCCGGGCGATGAGCGTCGCGCGGGCCGCGTCCGCGGAGCCGGCCGCGACGACGTCGTCGGCGTGCAGGGGCACGTCTACGGTGAGGTGCTTGGCCATGATCTCCGCGGCGCCGTCGGCGTCGGGACGGTCCACGCGGATCTTCACGTCCAGTCGGCCGGGGCGGAGCACGGCCGGGTCGATCATGTCCTCGCGGTTGGAGGCGCCGATGACGATCACGTTCTCGAGGGCCTCGACGCCGTCGATCTCGGTGAGCAGCTGCGGGACGATCGTGGTCTCCACGTCCGAGGAGACGCCGGAGCCGCGCGTGCGGAACAGCGACTCCATCTCGTCGAAGAAGATGACCACGGGGAAGCCGGCGTCGGCCTTCTCGCGGGCCCGGTCGAAGATGACGCGGATCTGCCGCTCGGTCTCGCCCACGTACTTGTTCAGCAGCTCGGGTCCCTTGACGTTGAGGAAGAACGAGCGCTCGCCGTCCGCGCTGCGGGCCGAGAGGGCGTTGGCCACGGCCTTGGCGAGCATGGTCTTGCCGGTGCCGGGCGGGCCGTACAGCATGATCCCCTTGGGGGCGCGCAGGCCGTGCTCGCGGTAGACCTCGGGGTGCAGGAACGGGATCTCGACGGCCTCGCGGATCCGGTCGATCTGCGGGCCGAGGCCGCCGATGTCCTCGAATGTGACGTCCGGGACCTCTTCCAGCAGCACCTCGTCCACCTCGGACAGCTCGACCCGCCGCAGCGCCCATTCGACGCGGGCGTCCACGGTGACGGCGTCCCCGTGGCGCAGCTCGACACCCTCCAGCGCGGGCGCGCGTCGCACCACGCGCTCCTCGTCCGCCGTGCCGGCCAGGACGAGGCCGCCGTCGGGCAGCGCCTCCTTGACGCGCAGCAGCTGACCCGACCCCGTGCCCGGGGCGACGCCGACGATCGAGCTGGACTCATCCAGCAGCACCTGGGCGCCGGGGGTGAGGCGGGCGGCGTCGAGCAGCGGGGAGACCGTCACGCGCAGCCGCCGGCCGTTCTGCACGACGTCCGCTCCCCCGCGCACCACGGCGCCGGTCTCCACGCCCTCCTCGGGCTCGCGCGGGGCGTGGACGGCCTCGAGGGTGGCGAAGGTGAACGGCGGATGCGTGACGGCGTCCAGGTTCTCCTTGAGCGTCGTGATCTCGGCGCGCGTGGCCTCGAGCAGCTCGACCATGCGCCGGTTGTTGCGGGCGGCCGTCTGCGTCTGGGCCTCGGCGGCCCGACGGCGTTCGCTCAGGCCGGCGGCGTGCCGCTGGGCGGACTGCAGCTGGTGCCGCAGCCGTTCGGCCTCGGCCTGGGACTGCCGCAGCAGCTCCCGTGCCTCGGCGAGGCGCTGCTCGGCGTGCTCCGTGCCTGATTGCGCGTGGTGGTCCACCGGTGCTCCGTCCACTCAGTCCTGCTCCCCGGTCGGGGTCCTCCCACCGTACGCGTCCACGCCCTGCTCGGCGGCGCGTGACCGCGCGGCCATGAGGCGGGCCTCCTTCGCCGCCTTGCGCGCCTTCTTGTCCGTGACCGGCCGTTCGCCGAGGGCCTCGGGCGTCCACCGGGCCTCGTCGGCCGGCTGCCAGGCCTCGACGTCCTCGGCCCTGAACTCGGAGACCTTGGAGCGCTTCTTCAGGCGCAGCGCCTCCTCGCCCGAGGCCAGGCGGCGGGCCGTGAGGAGGAAGCCGGTGTGCGCGACCATGCGGTGGTCGGGGCGCACGGCGAGCCCGTCCAGGTGCCAGCCGCGCACGAGGGTCTCGTTGGCCTCGACCTGCGTGAAGCGGCCCGAGTCCCGGATGGCCTCGGCCACGCGGGAGAGCTGGGTGGCGGTGGCCACGTAGTTCAGCCACACACCGCCGGGGGCCAGGACCTCGGCGACGGCGTCGAGGCATTCCCAGGGGGCCAGCATGTCCAGGACCACCCGGTCCACGGAGCCCGGCTCGTGGACCTTGGGCATCTCCTCCTGCGCGTCGCCGAGGTGCACCGACCAGGCGGGGTGCTCGGCGCCGAAGAAGGCCTCCACATTGGCCCGGGCGACGTCCGCGAACTCCGGGCGGCGCTCGTAGGAGTGCAGGCGACCGTGGTCGCCCACGGCGCGCAGCAGGGACATGGACAGGGCGCCGGAGCCCACGCCGGCCTCGACCACGACGGCGCCCGGGAAGATGTCCGCCTGCTGCACGATCTGCGCCGCGTCCTTCGGGTAGACCACCGTGGCGCCGCGGGGCATGGACAGGACGAAGTCGTTCAGCAGGGGGCGCAGCACCTGGTACGGCTGGCCGGCCGAGTTCTCGACCACGACGCCCTCGAAGCCGCCGATCAGGTCGTCGTGCCGCAGCACGCCCTGGTAGCTGTGGAACTCCCCGCCGGGCAGCAGGGTGATCGTGTTGAGGCGGCCCTTCGCGTCCTTGATCTGCACGCGCTGGCCGGCCCGCAGGGGGCCGCGGCGCGCGCTCACGCCGGTGGGTTCGGTCATGGGGGGCTCCTTCGGTTCAGGGACGCCGCGTCGCGTCGACGGCGGCGAGGATCGTCTCGCGGGGCACCACGGAGCGCACGAGGCCGTGCGCGTCGGTCAGCACCCACACGGGGGTCTGGGGGTCGGCCAGGCGGGCGGCCAGGTCGGGACCGGCGGCGGGGACGTCGTCGCGGACGAGGACGGCCTCCGGAGCCAGGGCGACGGCGACCGCGGCCAGGGCGGTGGTCGTGCGGCGCGCCGGGGTCAGGCCCGCCGCGGCCGTGAGGTCCAGCACGCCGCGGGGCCGACCGGCCCCGTCCACGGCCACGACGGCGCGGCGGCCGCCGTCCGCCTGGGCCAGGGCCTCGGCGACGCTGAGGTGCTCGGGCAGGGCGATGGCGGGCGCCTCGACCTGCTCGAGCCGCAGGGTCTCCAGCCGGCGGCTCCAGCGCCCGTGGCGCACGGCGTCGTCGGCGCCCCGCCACAGCGTGAGGGCGACCCAGGCCGCCAGGACGACGACGAACAGGTCCGGCGCGCGGCCCGCGAGGGTCGGGGGGCCGAGCACCGCCGCGAGGACGCCCACCGCGACGACGCGCCCGGCCCAGCCGGCCGCCTCGACGCCACGGGCCCGGGAGCCGGTGGCGGCCCAGACGGCGGACTCGACCATGCGGCCGCCGTCGAGCGGGGTGCCCGGCAGCGCGTTGAACGCGGCCAGGAGGAGGTTGGCCCACACCGTGACCTCGAGCAGCAGGGCGGGAACGGACGGGCCGGGCACGGCGCGGGCCGCCAGATGGGCGAGGCCCGCGAGCACGAGGTTCGCGGCGGGGCCGGCCATCGCGGTGAGGACCGTGTCCAGCGGTCGAGCGGACGGGCTGCGGAACTGGGTGTGCCCGCCCCACAGGGTGAGCGCGATCTCCTCGGTGCGCTGGCCGAAGGCGCGGCCGGTGAGGGCGTGGGCGGCCTCGTGGACCAGGACGGAGAGGGCCAGGAGCACGGCGTACCCCAGGGCGACCGCGTAGGCGCCGCCGCCGATCGCGGGCAGCGCGCGCTGGATCTGCGGGCCGAACGCGAGGGTGATGACCGCGGCGATCAGGAGCCAGGACCAGGACAGGCGCACCGGCGCGCCGGCGATCGTGCCCAGCCGGACGGAGGCGGGCCCGCTCATCCGGCCCCGTCCGCCCCGGGCCCGCGCGCGGCGGCGATCCGGCGGACCGCGGCGAGGTCGGCCGGCGTGCGGCCGGCGAGCGTCGTCCACTCGACGGTCGCGAGCCCCGCCGGCAGCGGCAGCACGCTGGGCACGCCGACCGTCGGCAGGCCCGCGGCCACGGCCGCGCCGACGCCCACCGGGGAGTCCTCGACCGCCACACAGTCGGCGGCCGTCAGCCCCGGTGTCCGCTCGGCCAGCAGCTGCAGGCCCAGCTGGTACGCCTCCGGGTCGGGCTTGCCCCGGGAGACCATGTCCCCCGAGACGACGACGTCCAGCGTGCCCGCCGGCGCCCGCTCGGCCAGTGCGCGGGCCAGTGGGGCATGGGACATCGTCACGAGGGCGCCCGGCACGCCGGCCTCGGCGAGCGCGACGAGCAGCTCCCGGGCACCCGGCCGCCATGGCACCCCACGGACGACCCCCTGGACGACCTCGTCCATCGTCAGGTCGATGATCCGCTGCACGGGCAGGTCCAGCCCGGCCTCCTGCAGGCGGCGCGCTCCCTCGTCGAGGGGGCGTCCCACGAGGGAGGCGGCCAGGTCATCCGACCAGGTGCCGCCGTGCTCGACCACCAGGCGGCGCTGGACGGCGTTCCACAGGGGCTCCGTGTCCACGAGGGTGCCGTCCATGTCCCACAGGACGGCGCGTGGCAGGCGGCGGGCACGGTCGTCCGGGGCGGGCGCGGGGTGGCGGGGCATGGAGTGCATCCTATCGAGCGCCGCCGCCGGGGTGTGCCGGGCGGGTCGCGGGCCGTGGCCCCGTCGTCGGGCCGTGTCTAGGCTGGCCGCCATGACCGACGCTACCTCCGAGGACCAGCCGGACGACGTCCTGGGCCCGCTGCGGACCCACCTGACGGCGACCGTGGACGAGCTCGAGGCCGGGCGGCGGGCCCCCACGGTCCTGTTGCTGGCCTTCGAGGGGTGGAACGACGCCGGGGAGGCCGCGACCGGGGCCCTGGGCGCGCTGCGGGAGCAGTGGGACGCGGCGGACGCGGGACGGGTGTGCGACGGCGAGTTCTACGACTACCAGGTCACTCGACCCCTGGTCCGGCGCGACGCCGACGGGCTGGGGACGCTGGACTGGCCGGCGGTCACCCTGCACGAGGCGCTCCTGGACCGTGAGGGTCGGCCCGTCGCGGGCGAGGCCGCCCCGCCGGACGGGGTGCGTGTGCTCCTCGCCGTCGGCGTGGAGCCGAACGTGCGGTGGCGCGCGTTCCTCGAGGAGCTGTTCACGGCGGCCGACGCGCGTGACGTGGACGCCGTCGTGACGCTGGGCGCGCTGCTGGCGGACGTGCCCCACACCCGGCCCCTGCGCGCCCGCCCGACCTCGCCGCTCGTGGACGTGCGGGTGGCCGTCGGCGCGGACCGTCCGGTCTACGAGGGGCCCACCGGGATCATCGGCGTCATCGCGGACGAGGCCGCGCGCCGCGGCCTGCCGAGCCTCTCGCTGTGGGGGACGGTGCCCCACTACGTGGCCCAGGCGCCCTCCCCCAAGACGCTGCTCGGGCTGGTCGAGGCGGTCGAGGACCTGCTGCACGTGAGCGTGTCCACGCGCGGGCTCGAGGACGACGCGAGGGCCTGGCAGCGCGGCGTGGACGAGCTGGCCGCCGAGGACCCCGACGTCGCCGCCTACGTCCGGCAGCTCGAGGAGGCCCAGGACACCCAGCAGCTGCCGGAGGCCTCGGGCGAGTCGATCGCGCGGGAGTTCGAGCGCTATCTGCGCGGGCGCGGCGGACGCTGACGCCCGGCCGCGCCCGGCGGGGTCAGCGCAGGCGCAGACCCAGCAGCGCCGCCACGACGTCGACCACCGACACCGGGTCGGCGGCGGCCTCGGCCAGGCCCGGCAGGGTGCCGGCCGCCCATGCGTCGAGGGCCTCCAGCGCGCGGGGGGCGTCGAGGTCGTCCGAGAGCGCCGCGTGCACCGCGTCCAGCACGGCGACGCCGGCGGCGGCATGCGGTCCGTCCAGGGCGGCGCGCCAACGGGCCACCCGCGCCTGGGCGTCGGCCAGCACCTGCTCGGACCACTCCCAGTCCGACCGGTAGTGGTGCGCGAGGATCGCCGCGCGGACGGCCACCGGCTCGACGCCCCGCGCCCGCAGGCGGGAGACGAGTTCGAGGTTGCCGAGGGACTTGGACATCTTCTCGCCGTCCAGGGCCACCATGCCGGTGTGCGCGTAGGTGTGCGCGAGCGGCAGGCCGTCGACGGCGGTGGCGTGCGCGGCGGAGAACTCGTGGTGCGGGAACCGCAGGTCGGAGCCGCCGCCCTGCACCGTGAACGGAGCCGGCAGGTGGGCCCGGGAGATCACGGAGCACTCGATGTGCCAGCCGGGCCGGCCGGAGCCGAGCGACCGCCCGTCCCAGGCCGGCTCGCCCTCGCGGTGCACACGCCACAGCAGCGGGTCCAGCGGGTCGCGCTTGCCGGGGCGGTCGGGATCGCCTCCCCGCTCCGGGAACACCGCGGCCATCTCGTCCAGGCCCATCGCGGAGACCTGCCCGAGACGCCAGTCGGTCGCGGACTGGGCCGCGCGGACGTCGAAATAGACGTCCCCGTCGGGCTCGCCGTCGCCGCCCGGCACGCGGTAGGCCCGGCCCGCCGCCAGCATCGTCTCGACGGCGTCCACCACCAGGCCCACCGCCTCGGTCGCGCCGACGTAGTGGTCCGGGGCGAGCACCTCGAGGGCGGCCATGTCCGCACGGAACAGGTCGGTCTGCTCCTCGGCGAGCGCGCGCCAGTCGACGCCGGTCGCCTCGGCCCGCTCGAGCAGGGGGTCGTCCACGTCGGTCACGTTCTGGACGTAGGCGACCTCGAGACCGGCCGCGCGCCAGTAGCGGTGCAGCAGGTCGAAGGCCACGTAGGTGCTCGCGTGGCCGAGGTGCGTCGCGTCGTACGGGGTGATCCCGCAGACGTACAGCGAGGCGCGCTGGGCGTCGTTGCCCGGATGCCGGGTCCGTCCCGTGGCGGTGTCGTGCAGCCGCAGCCGGTCGGGGCGGCTCGGCACGGCGGGCGGGGCGGGGGTGCTCCAGGACTTCACGGGACTCCTCACATCGGGGTGGTTCGGCGGTGCCGGGCCGTCATGCCCGGCGGCGGGAGCGGGCTCAGGCGTTGATGACGCCCGCACCCAGCAGGGCGAACAGGACGCCGCCCAGGAGGATGCGGTACCAGACGAACGGCAGGAACGAGTTGGTGCTGATGAAGCGCATGAGCCAGGCGATGACCGCGTAGGCCACCACGAAGGCGATCGCGGTCGCGACCAGCGTCTCCCCCATGCCGTACGGGCCCTGCGTGCCGGGATCGGTGAGCGAGGTGTACAGCTTGTACAGGCCGGAGGCGAACACGGCGGGCACCGCCAGCAGGAACGCGTAGCGGGTGGCGGCGGGCCGGGTGTAGCCCATGGCCAGGCCGGCCGCGATGGTGCCGCCGGAGCGCGAGACGCCCGGGATCAGCGCGAGGGCCTGGGCCAGGCCGTAGAGGACGCCGTCCCGCACGGTGAGCTTCTCGAGCGGCTTGGTCTGACGGCCGAGCCGGTCCGCCAGGGCGAGCAGGACGCCGAACACGATGAGCATGGTCGCCGTGATCCACAGCGACCGGAACTCCGTGTCGATCCAGTCCTCCAGCAGCAGGCCCAGGACCGCGATCGGGATCGAGCCCACGATGATCAGCCAGCCCATGCGCGCATCGGGGTCCGAGTGCGGGATCCGCCCCGTGACCGCGGCGCACCACCGGCCGATGATGCGGGTGATGTCGCGCCAGAAGTAGATGAGGACCGCCAGCTCCGTGCCGAGCTGCGTGATGGCCGTGAAGGCCGCCCCCGGGTCGGTCGCGGAGGGCAGGAACTCGCCCACGATGCGGATGTGGGCGGAGGAGGAGATGGGCAGGAACTCCGTGAGGCCCTGCACCAGGCCCAGGATGATGGCTTCGATCCACGTCACGGAGGGTCACTGTACGCCACGGCCCCGGGTGGGAACCCGGGGCCGTGCGGTCCGTCACGAGCGGGACGGTCAGTCGTCGTCGTCCTCGTCGTCGAAGAGGTCGAGCGGGGTGACCTCCTCGGTGTCCGCGTACAGGGCGTCCTCGTAGGCCTCGAAGGCGTCGGCCACGGCGAAGAAGGCGGCTTCGACGGCGGGGTCGTCCTCGCCCCGCTTGTTCTGCGCGGCCACGAGGTGTTCGTTCAGGGCGGTGGTGAGGGCCTCGAGGGCCATGCGGGCGTCAGAGCTCATGGGTGAACGGTAACCCGGTGGCCGGTGACGCGGCCAGGGGTGGGCCGTGCGGGACCGGCCGCCGGACCCGACGCCGTCTGCCAGGATGGGCGGGTGCGTGAACAGCTGATGTCCTCGACCCTCGACGCGATCTCCCGCGGACAGAAGTGGGAGTACCTGGTGATGACGGTCGCCGCCCACGAGTCCCTCGCCGACGCCCGGCGGCGCCTCGTGGAGCACGCGGAGTACGGCCAATGGGAGCTGCAGCGCTCCGTGCACTACCGTGACGGGGCGCGCCGCTACTGGATGCGCCGCCGGGTGATGCGCGTGGCCTCGACCCTGCAGACCCTCTGAGGCGCGGGCGCGACGACGGCGCCCCGGCCGTCGTCGCCGCCCGCTGCCCGGATCAGCGCGGCTCCAGCATCCGCTCGAGCACCCGGCAGCCGAACTCGAGCGCGTCCACGGGCACCCGCTCGTCGATGCCGTGGAACAGGGACGTGAAGGCCAGGTCGGCAGGCAGGCGCATGGGCGCGAAGCCGTAGCCGGTGATGCCCAGCCGGGAGAGGGACTTGTTGTCCGTGCCCCCGCCGAGCATGAACGGCAGCACCTGGGCCTCGGGGTCCTCCGCCTGTAGCGCGGCGATCATCAGCTCCACCAGGTCTCCGGAGAAGGGGGTCTCCAGGGCGACGTCCCGGTGCTCGGGTGCGATGGTCACCTCGGGGCCGGCGAGCTCGGCGATCGTGGCGAGGGCGGACTCCTCCTCCCCGGGGATCAGGCGGACGTCCACGGTGCCGGTGGCCGAGGACGGGATGACGTTGTGCTTGTAGCCGGCGGTCAGCCCCGTCGGGTTGGACGAGGTGCGCAGGGTGCCGGCCACCCAGGAACGGGCCTGCCCGAGCGCGTCGAGCTGGGGCGTCGGGTCCGTCTCATCGAAGTCCACGCCCATGATCTCGGCCACCTGTTCGAGCAGCGCGCGCGTGGTCTTGGTGTACACGAGCGGCCACTCGTGCCCGCCGATGCGGGTCATGGCGCCGGCCAGCCGGGTGACCGCGTTGTCCGGGTGCGGGGCCGAGCCGTGCCCGGGGGCGCCCTCCGCGGTGAGGTTGAGCCAGGCGAGCCCCTTCTCCGCGGTCTGCACGAGGTAGGCGCGCGAGCCGTGCACCTCGGTGGAGAAGCCCCCCACCTCCGAGATCGCCTCGGTGCACCCGTCGAACACCTCGGGGTGGTGATCCACGACCCAGCGTGCGCCGTAGACGCCGCCGGCCTCCTCGTCGGCGAAGAACGCGACCGTCAGGGGTCGCCGCGGCCGGCGGCCCGTGCGGGCCAGGTGCAGCAGCACCGCGAGCACCATGGCGTCCATGCCCTTCATGTCCACGGCGCCGCGCCCCCAGATCATGCCGTCCTTGAGCTCGGCGCCGAACGGGTCCACGCTCCACTCGTCCGCCTCGGCGGGGACCACGTCCGTGTGCCCGTGGATGACGAGCCCCGGCGCCTCCGGATCCCAGCCCGGCAGGTGTCCGACGACGGAGACCCGGCCCGGCGCCGACTCGAAGAAGCGGGGGGTCATCCCCGCCTCGGTCATGAGCCGGGCGCAGTACTCCGCGGCCTCGGGCTCACCGACGGAGACGTTGCCCCCGCGGTTGGTCGTGTCGATCCGGATGAGGTCGCGGCAGATCTCCACGACGCGGTCCTCGGGGCGCGAGCGGGCGGGGTTCTCGATGTTCTCGACCATGGTTTTGAGCCTAGCCCGAACCCGTGCTATCTTTCTCGAGTTGCCTGGAGCGGGACGGACCGGACAGGACCGGAGTGCGGTGGGCGACGGAGCCTCTCCCAGGGCTCCACCGATGAGCGCGAGTGGCGGAATTGGTAGACGCGCAGCGTTGAGGTCGCTGTGTCCGCAAGGACGTGGGGGTTCAAGTCCCCCCTCGCGCACCGCTCGTCGAGCAGCAGGGCCCCGGTCGTCACGACCGGGGCCCTGCGTGTTCCCCGGCCCGGCGTCCCCTCTAGAGTGGTGTCCGTGCGACGGCAGGCGCCGTCGGTGGAACCGCACGACGGCATGGAGGACCCGATGGCCCTGGAAGCCCCCGCACTGCTGCATCGGCTCGCGCGAGCCCACGGGGTGCAGCCCGAGTACGTCGGGCAGGACGGCTCGGCCCAGACCGTGCCGGACGAGGCCCTCGTGAAGGTGCTCGCCGCTCTCGGGGTGTCGGTCCGTCCGGACGGGGTCGCCGCTCTGGCCGAGGCGCTGGAGGAGGCGGAGACGGCCCCCTGGCGGGACGTGCTCCCGCCCACCGTGGCCGCCCGGTCCGGCCACCGCCTGTCCGTGCCGTGCCACGTGGCCGCGGGCGAGCCGGTCGTGGCCCGCGTGCGCACGGAGGACGGGCGGACCCTCGAGGTGAGCGTGAGCGAGCCGGTGTCCGAGGTCCGCCTCGTGGACGGCGTCGAGCGCGAGCGCGTCCACGTGCAGATCCCCGCCGACCTCGCCCCGGGCTGGCACCGGCTGGAGGTGACCAGCGGCTCCGGCTCCACCGCCTCCGCGGTCCTGGTCTGCGCCCCGTCCCGGCTGAGCACGGCGCGTCCCTTCCTCGAGCGCCGCGGCTGGGGCGCGGCCGCGCAGGGCTACTCGGTGACCTCGGCGGACTCGTGGGGCATCGGCGACGCGGCGGACATGGCGTCCCTGGCCGAGATCGTCGCCCGGCACGGCGCCGACTTCCTGCTGCTGCACCCCCTGCACGCGGTCGAGCCCGGCCCCCATCCGGCGGACTCCCCCTACTCCCCCGTCTCCCGTCGGTTCCTCTCGGCGCTGATCGTGCACGTGCCCTCGATCCCCGAGTTCGCCGACCTGCCCGCCGCGGAGCAGGCGGAGCTGCGGTCGGCCGGCGCCCGCGTCCAGGCGGAGCTGGAGCGCACCGGCCGGATCGATCGGGCCGCCGTCGCCGCCGTCCTGTGGCCCGCGCTGCGCCGCGTGCACGAGGTGCCCCGCTCCCCCGAGCGCGAGGCCGCCTACGCGCGGTTCCGCGCCGAGGCCGGCCCGGGCCTGGACGACTTCGCCCTCTGGTCCGTCCTGCGCCTGGACGGCGACGGCACCGGGCCCGATCTCGCCGACCCGGCCTGGGCGCCGGGCGGGGTCGAGGCCGAGCGGGTCCGCGTCGAACGCGCGACCGACGTCGACCTGCACCGCTGGGTGCAGTGGATCGCCGCCGAGCAGCTCGCCGGCGTGCACCAGCGGGCCCGGGCGGCCGGCATGCGCATGGGCGTCATGGTGGACCTGGCGGTCGGGGCGACCGGCGAGACCGCGGACGCGTGGATGCTCGGGGACGTGCTGGTGCCGACCATGTCCGTCGGCGCGCCGCCCGAGCTGTTCAACCAGCTGGGCCAGGACTGGTCACAGCACCCCTGGCATCCGCGCCGCCTGGCCGAGACCGGCTACGCCGCGTTCCGGGACATGCTGCGCACGGTGCTGCGCGGCGCGGGCGGCATCCGCATGGACCACGTCCTGGGGCTGTTCCGCCTGTGGTGGATCCCGGAGGGCGCCGGTGCCACCCAGGGCGCGTACGTCGAGTACGACCACGAGGCGATGCTCGCCGTGCTCACGCTCGAGGCCGAGCGGGCCGGCGTCGTCGTGGTGGGCGAGGACCTCGGCACGTTCGAGCCGTGGGTGCAGCGCCGCCTGGCCGAGGCCGGCGTGCTCGGCACGTCGATCCTCTGGTTCGAGCAGGAGGACGGCGAGCCCACCCCGCCGGAGCGCTACCGGCGGCTGGCCATGGCGGCGGTGAACACGCACGACCTGCCGCCCACGGCCGGCTACCTCGAGGGCGTCCAGGTGGACCTGCGCGAACGGCTGGGCCTCTACACCGTGGACGTCGCCCAGGAACGCCGCCGGTCGGCGGAGGAGGTGCGCGCGTTCCTCGCCGCCGCGGCCCGGCGCGGGCTGCTCGCCGAGGCGGACGTGGACGTCCCCGACGCCGGCCCCGAGGTGCGCGAACGCCAGATCGTGGCCCTGCACCGCCTGCTCGCGCAGGCGCCCTCGGCCCTGCACAGCGTGGCGCTCGTGGACGCCGTGGGCGAGCGGCGCATCCAGAACCAGCCCGGCACCCTCCAGGACCAGTACCCGAACTGGACCGTGCCGCTCGGCGACGGCGCCGGACGGATGGTCTCCGTCGAGGACCTGGCGGACTCGGCGTCGGCGGCCCGACTGTTCGACGCCGTGGACGCCGAACTGCGGTCGTCCGTGCCGGTGGGGATCGGGGTCAGCCTGCACACCTCCCCCCTGGCCCAGCCCGGCCGCGGCGACGCCGGCGGCATGAACGTCTACGTGCGGCAGGCCGCCGTCGCCCTGGCCCGCCGGGGCGTGCGGATGATCCTGCTGACCCGGGCGGAGGAGCCGGTGGGAGCGGACGGCGCACGGGTCCGGATGGTGGACGCCGGCGGGCAGGCCCCGCCGGTCACGGTCGTGGACCTCGCCGCCGGGCCGTCCGCTCCCGTGCCCAAGGAGGAGCTGGCGGGACTCGGCGCCGAGTTCACCCGCGCGGCCCTGGACTGGCTCGCCTCGGACGCCGTGCCGGGCGGCCCCGTCCTCGGTGGCGCGGACGCCCCGCCCGTCGCGTTCGTGCACGGCCACTACTGGCTCTCCGGGTCCACCGCCGCGGCGCTGGCGCGGGCGGCCCACGCCCCGTACCTGCAGACCATGCACACCACGGCGGCGGCGAAGATGCTCGAGGACCCCGAGCTGCGCGAGCCGGACGCCCGGGTCGAGGCCGAACGCGGAATCGTCGAGCGGGCCGACCTGCTCGTGGTCAACTCCGCCGCCGAGGTCGCCGACCTGCGCGAGCTGCTGGACGTGCCCCGCGCCCGCACCCGGGTGCTGCCCCCCGGGGCCGACCTCGAGACGTTCACGCCGGACGGCGCCGCGCAGTGGCCGGGCGCGCCGGAGGACGACGGGGCCCTGCGCGTCCTGTTCGCCGGTCGCGTGCAGCGTCACAAGGGCCCGCACCTGCTCGTGTCCGCCCTCGGGGTGCTGCGCGAGCGGGCCGGTGGCGCGGGCGTCGACCCGGGCGTGCGCCTGCATGTGAACGGGGCCGCCTCGGGGGACAACGGACTGGACCTGGCGGGACTGGCCGCGCGGGAGGGGGTCGCCGACCTGGTGACGTTCTCCGGGCCGGTGCCCGCGCCTGCCCTGGCCGCCCAGTTCCGGGCGGCGGACGTCGTGGCGATGCCGAGCGCGTCCGAGACCTACGGCCTGGTCGCCCTCGAGGCACAGGCCTGCGGCACGCCCGTGCTGGCGCACCGGGTCGGCGGACTGGTCTACGCGGTCCTCGACGGCGTGTCCGGCCGCCACGTGACGGCGGGCACCCCCGAGGCGTGGGCCGAGGCCCTGGCCGAGATCCTGGCGGATCGTGATGCCTGGGCGGCACTGGGGACCGGCGCCGTGCGCCACGCCGCCGGTCACTCGTGGGAGGCCTACGCGGACGGGCTGCTCGAGGCCGTCGCCGCCGTGCCGCGGCGGTCGCCCGGGCTGGACGCCTGACCGCCCGAACGCACCGGCCCGCCGAGACAGCGAGTCTCGGCGGGCCGGTGCGCGGGCCCGGGGGCCGTCAGGACTCGAGCGGAGTGATCTCCCCGGAGAAGTGCGGGCGCCGGCGCCGCGCATCCCAGCCGTACACGCGCGTGCCGCCGTCAGGCCCGGGCTCGTAGCGGACGGCCACGGTGGTCGGCAGCACGACGGGCGCCTCGAAGTCGATGTGCCAGCGGAACCCGGCGCCGGCCGGCTCACGGCCCTCGAGCATCCGGGCGGCCAGGAACATCCCGTGGGCGATCGCGCCCTTCATGCCGAACAGTCGAGCCGAGACGCCCGTCAGGTGGATCGGGTTCCAGTCCCCGGAGACGCCCGCGTACCGGCGTCCGGCCCCCGTCCCGAAGCGCCACTGGGCGGTCGGCGTCGGGGGCACGAAGTCCGGGCGGGCGGGCCGCTCGGGACGCAGGCCGGAGAGGTGGACGCCCTTGGCGAGGTACCGGGAGACGCCCTCCCACAGCAGTGCCTCCCCGCCGTCGTCGCCGGGCCCCTCGACGGTCACGACGACGTCCACGGCGGTACCCGCGTGGTGCGGGACGAGACCCACCGCACGCGCGGTGACGCGCAGGGCGGTCTCAGCCGGGACGGGCCGGTGGTGCAGGACGGTGTTGCTCAGGTGCACCAGCCCGGGCAGGGGCAGCGGGAACTCGGGGTCGGCCATCAGCTCCATCGCCGCGCCGAACACCTGGGTGTGCACCAGGACCGAGGGCAGGTCCGCCGGATCCGCGGACCCGACGGCCCCGCGCCACGCGGTCACGGCCTCGGCCGGGATGCGGTGGCCGGTCACGACCACCTGACGGTCCGGGAGCTCGCGGGGACGGCGCCGACGGACGACGGCGTCCGTGGCGGCCCGCCCCGCGGCGCGGACGTAGAGCCGGCCGAGGGAGGGCGGGGCGGACAGCTGCGTGGTCTGCATCCTCACGCCCCCAGCTTCGACTGGCCGCAGACCCGCAGCGTGGCCCCGTTGGTGCCTCCGGCGGCGTCCGAGGCGAGCCAGGCCACCGTCTCGGCCACGTCCTGCGGCAGACCGCCCTGCTGCAGCGCGTTGAGCCGCCGGCCCACCTCGCGCGTGGCGAGCGGGATCTTCGCGGTCATCTCGGTCTCGATGAAGCCCGGGGCCACCGCGTTGATCGTGCCCCCGCGGGCCGCGAGGACCGGGGCGGACGCCGCCGTCAGGCCGATGACCCCGGCCTTCGAGGCCGCGTAGTTCGTCTGGCCGCGGTTGCCCGCGATGCCGGAGATGGAGGCCAGGCCCACGATGCGCAGCCCCTGACCCGCCACGTCCCGGGCGTCCTCGGCGAGGAACGCCTCGTTCATGGCCAGCTGGGCCGTGGTGTTCACGGCGAGGACGGAGTCCCAGCGCGCGGCGTCCATGTTGGCCAGCATCCGGTCCCGGGTGATCCCGGCGTTGTGCACCACCACGTCCATCCGGCCGTGCCGGGTGCGGCAGTGCTCGAGGATGCGAGCGCCCGCGTCCGGCGCCGTGATGTCCAGGGCGAGCGCCGTGCCGCCGACCTCGTTCACGACCTCGGCCAGCGCCTCGCCCGCCGCCGGGACGTCCACGCCGACGACCACGGCCCCGTCGCGGGCGAGCGTCCGCACGATGGCGGCGCCGATGCCGCGGGCGGCACCGGTGACCACGGCGACCTTGCCGGCCAGCGGGCGCGCCGCGTCGGCGGGGACAGCGCCGTCGGCGGTGGCGACGGGCACGAACTGGCCGGAGACGTACGCCGCGCGGCCGGAGAGCAGGAACGCGAGCGCGCCGGCCGCACCGGGGGCGGTGAGCGGCACGCCCTCGCCCAGGACCAGGCCGTTGGCCGTGCCGCCGCGGCGCATCTCGTGCGCGATGGAGCGGGTCAGGCCCGTCACGCCCTGGCGGGCGGCGCGCAGGGTCGGGTCCGTGGCGGCCTCGGGGTCCTCGAACACCGTCACCACGCGCGAGGAGGAGCCCAGCGAGCGCAGCGCGCCGCCGATCTCCAGCGCCACCGCGCCGAGGTCCGCGGGCGTGGCGACCCCGTCGAAGCACGCGACGATCGCCGCGTGGCGGGCGCCCTCCCGGGGGGCGTCGGCGACCTCGAGGCCCCACGAGGCCAAGAGGGTGCGGGCGTCCGCGGCTGCGGGGGTCGCGCCCAAGACGAGCACGGAGCCGGGCAGCACGGGGTCGCCGGGGGTGTGCCGGCGCAGCTCGACGGGCTGAGGCAGGCCCAGGGCGCCGGTGAGGCGGCGGCCCAGGGGCGAGGCGACGAAGGTGCCGTAACGGTCGGTCATGGTCGGTCCTCTCGGGTCGGGTCGGTCGGGGCTCAGCGGCCGCGGAGCAGGGCGACGATGCCCTGGCCGCCGGCGGCACAGACGGAGATGAGGCCGAGGGAGCCCTCCCCCTTCTCATGCAGCATCTTGGCCAGCAGGGCGACGATGCGGCCGCCGGTGGCGGCGAAGGGGTGACCGGCCGCCAACGAGGAGCCGTGCACGTTGAGCCGGGCGCGGTCCACCGAGCCCAGCGCACCCGGCAGCCCGAGGCGCTCGCGGCAGTACTCCTCGTCCTCCCAGGCGGCGAGCGTGGACAGGACGGTGCCGGCGAACGCCTCGTGGATCTCCACGAAGTCGAGGTCGTCGAGGGTGAGCCCGTGCCGGGCCAGCAGGCGCGGGACGGCGTAGGCGGGGGCCATGAGCAGGCCCTCGTGTCCGTCGACGAAGTCCACGGCGGCGTTCTCCATGTCCACGAACTCGGCGAGCACGGGCAGTCCGCGCTCGGCGGCCCACTCCTCGGAGGAGAGCAGCACCGCGGAGGCGCCGTCGGTGAGCGGGGTGGAGTTGCCGGCCGTCATGGTCGCCTCGTCCCCCAGCTGGCGGCCGAACGCGGGCTTCAGGCCGGCCAGCTTCTCCGGCGTGGAGTCGGGGCGGAGGTTGTTGTCGCGGGCCAGGCCGTGGAACGGGGTCACCAGATCGTCCATGTACCCGGCGGCGTAGGCGGCGCCGAGGTTCCGGTGGGAGGCCGCGGCGAGCTCGTCCTGGGCCTGACGGGTGATGCCCCACTTGTGGGTGGTCAGGGCCTGGTGCTCGCCCATGGACATGCCGGTGCGCGGCTCGCCCGCGCCGGCCGGCTCGGGCACGAGCTGCCCGGGGCGCAGCTGGGCGAGGGCGCGCAGGCGGTCCTTCGTGGTCTTGGCGGTGTTGAGCTGCAGCAGCACGCGGCGCGCGCCGTCCGAGAGCGAGACGGGCGCGTCCGAGATCGAGTCCACGCCGCCGCCGATGGCGGAGTCGAGCTGGCCGAGCCGGATCTTGTTGGCGAGGGTGCCCAGGGCCTCCATGCCGGTGGCGCAGGCCACCTGGACGTCGGCGGCCGGGGTGGCGGCGGAGAGCGCGGAGCCCAGGACGGCCTCGCGGGTGAGGTTGAAGTTGCGCGGGTGCTTGAGGACGGCGCCGGCGGTGACCTGGCCGATGCGCTCGCCCTGGAGCCCGAACCGCGCGACGAGGCCGTCGAGCGTGGCCGTGAGCATCTCCTGGTTCCCGGCCTCGGCGTAGGCGGTGTTGGCACGGGCGAAGGGGATGCGGTTGCCGCCCAGGATGACGGCGGGGCGCAGCGCTCCACCGGCGACGGCGGGGCGGGAGGCGGTCTCGGACGCGGGGGTCTCGTGGTGGGTCATGACGGTCCTCTCGACGGCGGGCCCACCGCCGACGCGGCGGGGGCGTTTCCACCCCGGACGATACGGACATCGGCGGGGTGGGTGACTGTGACCCACAGTACCTGATACGCTCGGTTTCGTGAACCCCGTTACGTCCACCGCCCGGGACGGTCGCAGCGTCCGCTGGGACCGGCACCGCGCCGAGCGCCGTCTGGAACTGGTCCGGGCCGCCCGGTCGGCCGTGCACGCCCTGGGCGCACACGCCTCGATGGAGGAGATCGCGTCCCACGCGGGCACCTCCAAGACCGTCTACTACCGCTATTTCGGCGACCGCGAGGGCCTGCGCCTGGCGGTGTCCGAGCGGGTCACCGCCCACATGGAGCGCCGCCTGCTCGAGGTCGCGGACGAACCGGTCTCCGAACCCGAGGCGCTGCGTCGCATGGTCGAGGTGTACCTCACGGTCGCGGCGACGTCGCCCGAGGTGTACGCGTTCGCCGTCGCCCCGCCCCCCGCCGCGGCCGAGGCCCCTGTGCTGGGCCCGTTCCTCGAGCGCGTCTACGCCGTGCTCGAGTCGGGCCTGGCGCGCGGGATGGCCGCGCGGGGCCACGCCCCGGCGCCGGCGGACCCGCTCGCCCTGTGGCCGCGCGCCGCCGTCGGCCTCGTCCGGGCCGCCGCCGAGACCTGGCTGCGGACCCCGGCCGCCGGTCGCATCCCGGTCGAGGCGATGGCCCGCGCCATCGCCGACTGGCTGCTCACCGGCCTCATCGGCGCCGCGCCCGGCGCCTCCCTCGAACCCGCGGCGGCGGACGCCGACCGCGCCCGCCCCCACTCACGAACAGGAGCATCGTCATGACCGTCCACGAGAAGCTCGCCCCCCAGTCCTCGACGCCCAGCACCGAGGTTCCCTCCGACGTCGCCGAGATCGCGCCCGAGCGGCCGACGCCCGGCTCCCTCGACGCCGCGGCCCTCGAGGAGGCCCTCCTCGGCCGTTGGGCCGCGGAGCGCCGCGAATCCCGCGAACTCGCCAAGGACCCCGCCCTGTGGCGCGACCCGCTGCTCGGCATGGACGAGCACCGCGCCCGCGTCCTGCGGCAGCTGGGCGTCCTCGTGGAGCGCAACGCGGTCCACCGCGCCTTCCCGCGCGAGTTCGGCGGCGAGGACAACCACGGCGGCAACCTCGCCGCCTTCGGTGACCTCGTGCTCGCCGACCCCTCCCTGCAGATCAAGGCCGGTGTGCAGTGGGGCCTGTTCAGCTCGGCGATCCTGCACCTGGGCACCGCGGAGCACCACCGTCGGTGGCTGCCGGGCGCGATGGACCTGAGCGTCCCGGGCGCCTTCGCCATGACCGAGATCGGGCACGGCTCGGACGTCGCCTCGATCGCCACGACCGCCACGTACGACGAGGCGACCCAGGAGTTCGTCATCCACACCCCGTTCAAGGGCGCCTGGAAGGACTACCTCGGCAACGCCGCGCTGCACGGCAGGGCGGCCACGGTCTTCGCGCAGCTGATCACCCGGGGCGTCAACCACGGCGTGCACTGCTTCTACGTCCCCATCCGGGACGAGGAGGGTGCCTTCCTGCCCGGCGTGGGTGGCGAGGACGACGGCCTCAAGGGCGGACTGAACGGCATCGACAACGGCCGTCTGCACTTCACCCAGGTCCGCATCCCGCGCACCAACCTCCTCAACCGCTACGGCGACGTGGCCGAGGACGGTACCTACTCCTCGCCCATCGCCTCCCCCGGGCGTCGCTTCTTCACGATGCTCGGCACGCTCGTCCAGGGCCGCGTCTCCCTGTCCCTCGCCGCCACCACGGCCTCCTTCCTCGGCCTGCACGGTGCGCTGGCCTACGCGGAGCAGCGCCGCCAGTTCAACGCCTCCGACCCGCAGCGGGAGGAGGTGCTGCTGGACTACCAGAACCACCAGCGCCGCCTCATCGACCGCCTGGCCCGCGCCTACGCGGACGCCTTCGCCTCGAACGAGCTCGTCGAGAAGTTCGACGACGTCTTCTCCGGCCGCTCCGACACGGACGTGGACCGGCAGGAGCTCGAGACGCTCGCCGCGGCCGTCAAGCCGCTGACCACGTGGCACGCCCTGGACACCCTGCAGGAGGCCCGCGAGGCGTGCGGCGGCGCCGGATTCCTCGCCGAGAACCGGGTGGCCCAGATGCGTGCCGACCTGGACGTGTACGTCACGTTCGAGGGCGACAACACGGTGCTCCTGCAGCTGGTGGGCAAGCGTCTGCTGACCGACTACTCGAAGGAGTTCGGACGTCTCAGTGTGGGCGCCGTCTCCCGCTACGTGGTCCATCAGGCCTCGGACGCCCTCCACCGTGCGGGCCTGCACAAGGCCGTCCAGTCCGTGGCCGACGGCGGGTCCGAGCGCCGCTCCGCGAACTGGTTCAAGGACCCCGCCGTGCAGCATGAGCTGCTCACCGAGCGCGTCCGCGCCAAGACCGCCGACGTCGCCGGCACCCTCTCGGGGGCCCGGGGCAAGGGCCAGGCGGCGCAGGCGGAGGCGTTCAACACGCGCCAGCACGAGCTCATCGAGGCCGCCCGCAACCACGGCGAGCTGCTGCAGTGGGAGGCCTTCACCCGCGCCCTGGAGGGCATCACGGATGAGACCACGAAGACCGTCCTGACGTGGTTGCGCGACCTCTTCGCGCTGCGCCTCATCGAGGACGACCTCGGCTGGTTCGTGGCCCACGGCCGCGTCTCGAGCCAGCGCGCCCGGGCCCTGCGCGGCTACGTCAACCGGCTGGCCGAGCGGCTGCGCCCCTTCGCCCTCGAGCTCGTCGAGGCGTTCGGCCTCGAGCCCGAGCACCTGCGCATGGCGGTGGCCACGGACGCCGAGACCCAGCGCCAGGAGGAGGCCCACGCCTGGTTCACGGCCCGCCGGGCCGCCGGCGAGGAGCCGGAGGACGAGAAGGCCGTGCGCGCCCGCGAGAAGGCGGCGCGGGGTCGCCGCGGCTGACCGCGTCCGTCCCCGGACGCACCGGGCCCCCGTCACCTCGCGGTGGCGGGGGCCCGTCTGCGTGGTCGGCCGGGCGGGCTCAGCGCAGCACGGCCTCGTAGACCTCGATCGTGCGCTCCGCGATGGTCTCCCACGAGAAGTGCTCGATCGCGCGGGCCCGGCCGGCCTCACCCATCGCGCGGGCGCGCTCCGGGTCCTCCACGACGCGGGTGAGCGCGGCCGCGAAGTCGGCGGCGAACCCCTCCTCGTCCACGGGCGCCCCCGTGCCGTCGTCGACCTGCTCGAAGGGGACGAGCAGGCCGGTCTCGCCGTCCTGCACGACCTCCGGGATGCCGCCCACGGCGGAGGCGACGACGGCGGTGCCGCACGCCATCGCCTCGAGGTTGACGATGCCCAGCGGCTCGTAGACCGAGGGGCAGGCGAACACGGTGGCGGCCGTGAGGATCTCCATCACCTCGTGGCGCGGGATCATCCCCTCGATCACGACGACGCCCTGGCGGGTGCGCCGCAGCTCGGCGATCAACCCGTTCACCTCGTGCGCCAGCTCCGCGGTGTCCGGGGCGCCCACGCACAGCACGAGCTGGACGTCCTCCGGCAGCCGCAGGGCCGCACGGAGCAGGTGGGGCACGCCCTTCTGGCGCGTGATGCGGCCGACGAACGCGACGGAGGGCTTGTCCGGGTCGATTCCGTACTTCTCCAGTGCGGCGGTGCCGGTCTGCGGGGTCCAGACCTGTGTGTCGATGCCGTTGTGGACCGTGTGCACCTTTGCCGGGTCCACGTCCGGGTAGCAGGCCAGGATGTCCCGACGCATGCCGTCCGAGACCGCGATGACCGCGTCCGCCCCGAGGTAGGCCGTGCGCTCGGCCCAGCTGGACAGGGCGTAGCCGCCGCCGAGCTGCTCCGCCTTCCAGGGGCGCAGCGGCTCGAGGGAGTGCGCGGAGAGGACGTGGGGGGCCTCGTGCAGGAGCTTGCCGAGGTGGCCGGCCAGGTTGGCGTACCAGGTGTGGGAGTGGATGACGTCGGCGCCCTCGAGGTCCCCGAGGATCGTGAGGTCGGTGGCCAGGGTCTGCACGGCCCCGTTGGCGGCGTCGAACCCGGGCGGGTTCGGGTACGTCAGGACGCGGGCCCCGTGGTAGTCCGGGTCGCGCGGCTCGCCGAAGGCATGGACGCGGACGTCGACGCGGGAGGCGAGGACGCGGGTCAGCTCGGCGACGTGGACGCCGGCACCGCCGTAGATGGACGGGGGGAACTCTTTGCTCACGATGTCGATGCGCACGCCCCCAACCTAGTTCAGCCCGGCGGGGGTCGATAGTCTGGCGGCACGGATGCCCCGCACGCCCAGAGCACGCGTGCGGGTCGCGACGACCCGGCTCATGAGGAGTGACGCAGATGGTGCAGAAGAAGGTCCTCTCGGTCGTGCTGGCGGGCGGTGAGGGCAAGCGTCTGATGCCGCTGACGGCCGACCGTGCCAAGCCGGCCGTCCCGTTCGGCGGCACGTACCGCCTCATCGACTTCGCGCTGTCCAACCTGGTCAACAGCCGGTACCGCGAGATCGTCGTGCTGACGCAGTACAAGTCGCACTCGCTGGACCGCCACATCTCCGAGACGTGGCGGATGTCCACGCTGCTGAACAACTACGTGGCCTCCGTGCCGGCGCAGCAGCGCCGGGGCAAGGACTGGTTCACGGGCAGCGCGAACGCCATCTACCAGTCCATGAACCTGATCCACGACGCACGGCCGGACATCGTCGTCGTCATCGGCGCGGACCACGTCTACCACATGGACTTCCAGCAGATGGTGGACCAGCACATCGCCTCGGGCGCCAAGGCGACCGTGGCCGCGGTGCGCCAGCCCCTCGAGCTGGCCTCCTCGTTCGGGGTGATCGAGACGGACCCGCAGGACAGGACGCGGATCTCGGCGTTCGTGGAGAAGCCGAAGACGACCCCCGGCCTGCCGGACGACCCCACGCAGTTCCTGGCCTCGATGGGCAACTACGTGTTCGACACGGACGCCCTCGTGGCGGCGCTGAACCAGGACGAGGAGAACCCCGAGTCGAACAACGACATGGGCGGGGACATCATCCCGCTGTTCGTGGAGCGCGGCGAGGCCGGGGTGTACGACTTCACCTCCAACGAGGTGCCCGGCGGCACGGCCGGCAAGCACTACTGGCGGGACGTCGGCACCCTGGACTCCTACTACGACGCGCACATGGACCTGGTGCAGCCGTGGCCGGAGTTCAACCTCTACAACCGCGAGTGGCCGCTCTACACCCGCCAGTCCGTCTCCCCGCCCGCCAAGCTCGTGCGCTCGTCCACCCGCCGCCCCGGCTCGGCGAACGACTCGATCCTCTCCCAGGGCGTGGTCATCTCCGGCGGCACCGTGGCCCAGTCCGTGCTCTCCACGGACGTGCGCGTGCACAACGAGGCGTGGGTGGAGCAGTCGGTGCTGCTGGACTCCGTCGTGATCGGCGAGGGGGCCCACGTGCGCAACGCGATCCTGGACAAGAACGTGGTCGTGCCCCCGGGCGCGCGCATCGGCTTCGACCGGGCGGAGGACGAGGCGAACGGCTACACCGTGACAGAATCCGGCCTGACGGTGCTCTCCAAGGGCCAGCCCGTCCCGAAGCCGCACTGACGCGGCCCCGGGCCGCCGGTCCCGGACCACCGCCGACGCGCGGGCACGCCCCGGTGTGTCCGCGCGTCGCCGTCCCCGCTGGATCCCCGACCGGAGGCTCGCCTTGACCGACACCACCCCCGACCTCGACGCCACCAACGTCACCCGCGCTGAGGCCGCGGAACGCTCCCGCCTGCTCACGGTGCAGGACTACGCCGTGGACGTGGACCTCTCCGACGCCCGGGACGCCGCGACCGACACCTATCCGGTCCGCACCGTGATCCGCTTCGCGTGCGCCGAGCCGGGCGCGCAGACCCACCTGGACTGGATCCACGGGGGCGTGGAGTCGGTGACCCTCAACGGCACGGCGCTGGACGTGGCCGAGGTCGTGGGCGGGGCCCGGGTGCTGCTGCCCGATCTGGCGGCGCAGAACGTGGTCGAGCTGGTCGGCCGGTCCGTGTACTCCCGGTCGGGCGAGGGCCTGCACCGCTTCACGGACCCCGCCGACGGCGAGGTCTACCTCTACACCCAGTACGAGCCCGCCGACGCGCGCCGCGTGTTCCCGGACTTCGAGCAGCCGGACCTCAAGGCCGCCTTCACCTTCTCCCTCACCGGACCCGAGGACTGGGTGCTGGCCTCGAACCGGCCCGAGGTGTCCCGGACGCGGGCCGGGGACGGCGTCGTCCGGGCGGAGTTCGCCCCGACGCTCCCCCAGTCCACCTACATCACGACGCTGCTCGCCGGCCCCTATGCGCAGTGGGAGGACGCCTGGGACGGTCACCCGGCCAGCGGTGCGCAGGCCGTGCCGCTGCGGCTGTTCACCCGGCGCACGATGGCCGACGCGTTCGACCCCGAGGCCGTGTTCGACGTGACGAAGCGGGGGCTGACGTTCTTCCACGACCTCTTCGGCGTCGCGTACCCGTGGGGCAAGTACGACCAGGCGTTCGTGCCCGAGTACAACCTCGGCGCCATGGAGAACCCGGGCCTCGTGACCTTCACCGAGGACTTCGTGTTCACCTCGCGGGCCACCGCGGTCCAGTACGAGGGCCGGGCCAACGTGATCCTGCACGAGATGGCGCACATGTGGTTCGGCGACCTCGTGACGATGCACTGGTGGGACGACCTGTGGCTCAAGGAGTCGTTCGCGGACTACATGGGCGCCCTCGGCGTGGACGAGGCCACCGACTTCCGGACCGCGTGGGTGACCTTCGCGTCCCGCCGCAAGGCCTGGGCGTACGTGCAGGACCAGATGCCGACGACGCACCCCATCGTCGCGGACATCGTCGACCTCGAGGCCGCCCGTCAGAACTTCGACGGCATCACCTACGCCAAGGGCGCCTCCGTGCTCAAGCAGCTGGCCGCCTACGTGGGCCGGGACGCGTTCCTCGACGCCGCGCACCGCTACTTCGCCGCCCACGCGTGGGGCAACGCCTCCCTCGCCGACTTCATGGCCGCGCTCGAGGCCGCCTCGGGGCGGGACATGCGCGCGTGGGCGGACGCGTGGCTGCACACCTCCGGCGTGCCCCGGCTGCGGGTCGACGTCGACGGCGACGCCCCGGTGCTGCGCCAGGAGGGCACGGACCCGGTCACGGGCGGGCCGATCCTCCGCCCGCACGTGCTGAAGGTCGGCCTCTTCACGCCCGGGCAGGACGGCGTCCTGCGCCGCACCGCCCAGGTCACCGCCGACGTGCCGGGCGGGGCGGAGGGCGCGGCCGTGCCCCTGCCGGACCTCGAGGTCCCCGGGGGCGTCCGCCTCGTGCTGCCCAACGACGAGGACCTCACCTACGCCGCCGTCGCGCTCGACGCGGGCTCGCTGCGCGCGGCCCTGACGCACCCCATCGCGGACCCGCTCGCGGAGGCCACCGTGTGGGCCGCCCTGTGGTCGATGACCCGCGACGGCGAGCTGCCGGTCGCCCGGTTCCTGGACGCGGTGGCGACGCTGTCCGCGCGGATCGCGACCGTGGGCGTGCACGCGCAGGTGCTGACGCAGGCCGCCGCGGCCGTGGGCCAGTACGCCCGCGCCGAGGACCGGGACGCGCTGCGGGCCCGGCTGGGCGAGGTCCTGGCCGAGCAGACCCGCACGCTCGAGGCCGGCTCCGACCGCCAGCGCACCGCGGCCCGCACGTGGGCGACGCTGGCGCGCGCCGACGTCGGGATGGCCGCGGCCCTCGAGGCCGCCCTGCTCGGCGAGGACGCGGCGACGTCGGCGCCGGGCCTGGCGATCGACGCGGAGCTGCGCTGGCTCGTGCTCCAGGCCCTCGCCGCGACCGGCCGGGCCGGCCAGGACCGCCTGGACGCGGAGCTCGAGGCCGGCCGCACCGCCCAGACGGTCACGTGGCACCGCCTCGCCGCGGCCGCCCGCCCCGAGGCCGAGGTCAAGGCCGCGGCGTGGGAGGCGGTCATGTCCGGCCGCACGGCCACCGGCACGGAGCTGTCCAACGACCTGCTCTCGGCCACGGCGGCCGGCTTCGCGGCGGGCGAGGTCGAGCTCCTCGCCCCCTACGAGTCCGGCTTCTGGCCGCGCCTGACCTCGGTGTGGGCCTCGCGGTCCAACGGGCTGGCCTCGCGCGCGATCGGCGGGCTGTTCCCGGGCCGCCAGGATGCGGTGGCCGGCGGCGTCGACGCGCAGGAGTCGCACCCGACGCTGGCCGCGGCCCAGCGCTGGCTGGACGAGCACCGCGACGCCCCGGGGGCCCTGCGGCGCCTGGTCGTGGAGCACACGGACGCCCTGCGGCGGTCCCTGCGCGTGCAGGCGGTGCAGCCGGCGGGCTGAGCGGTAAGCCCTCCCGCGCAGAGTGTTCACGACACGCCGCCTCCCCTCGGGCGAGGCGGCGTGTCGTGACCATTCCAGCTCAGGGCGCGGCGACGCGGAGCACGCGTTCCCGGCCCACCCGGCGCAGGCCCACGGCGTCGGCGGCGCGCTGGGCGTCCCGGTCGCGCATCCCCACCCGCTCGACGACGACGGGCCGCGTCTCCAGCACGGCCGTCAGTTCGGCGTGGCGCGCCACGTGCGCGGCCCCGCCGTCCGGGTCGAGGGACAGCGCCTGCCGGTCGGCCGCGTGGAGCCAGGCCGCCGACACGTCCTCCACCGGGCGGCGCAGGTGCGCGCCGAGGGAGGCGTCGTCGAGCAGGTCGGAGACGTCGGCGTCCGCGAGGCGGGCCACGAGTGCGGGTGGCCCGGCGACCACCGCGGTCGTGTGCAGCAGGACCACGTGCAGCAGCTCCGGGTCGGCGTCCGCGGCGGGCGCGAGCACGACGCCCGGGTCCTCCCACGCCGTCGGCGCGACGCCGAGTCCCGCGGCCAGCCCGGTCCGCAGCGCGGCGGTCGCGTCGGCGCCCAGCACGTCGGCCGGCGCGACCGTGCCGAGGGCCAGCGGGTGGACGCCGAGCAGCCGGTTCAGGGCGCGGGCCTCGCGGTGCGCCCGGTCCACGAGGGCGGCCAGCTCGGGCGAGGTCTCCCCCACGAGCGGCAGCTCGCGCAACGTTGCGGCCCCCACCGGCACCCCGGCCTCGGCCGCGACCGCTGCCAGCGCGTCCCAGTGTCGCGTCTCCTCCTGGGCAGGCGTGCGGCCGCCGCCCGGCTCGTCCAGCCGCGGTCCGTGAGCAGAGGCACGCGGCGGCCGGAGGCCAGCTCCAGCTCGAGGGCGCAGTGGACGTCCACGGTCGACCGTGGGCGCCCCGGGGCGTCGGAGCGGGCGATCAGGCGGACGGGGGCGTCGTCGTCGGGGGTCATGGTCCGATCCTGACAGAGCCGCCCCGCCACACCTCGACGCGTCGGGGGCGGTTTCGGGCGGTACTCACGTCGAATACCACCGCAAACCGCCCCCGGACGGAAGCGTGCCGGACGGTGCCGGGACGCCGTCAGGCGGCTCAGGGCACCCGCGCGGTCCACTCGGGGGTCGTGAACTTGGTGCGGGCCAGCTGCTCGGCCTCCTCACGGGTGGCCTCGTCCAGCTCGACGCGGCGGGCGCCGTAGCGCTCCTCGAAGGTGGTCATCATGGTCTCCCAGATCTCGGCGCGGGAGACGCCGGTCTGGCGCCGGAGCGGGTCCACGCGCTTCTTCGCCGAGGTCACGCCCTTGCCGCGCAGCTTCTCCCGGCCGATGCGCAGCACCTCGAGCATCTTGTCCGCGTCGATGTCGTAGCTCATCGTCACGTGGTGCAGGAGCCCGGCCGTGCCCACCCGCTTCTGCGCGGCGCCGCCGATCTTCCCCTGGTCCGTGGCGATGTCGTTGAGCGGTTGGTAGAACGCGTGCACGCCGAGTCGGGAAAGCGCGTCCATGGTCCACTCGTCCAGGAACGGGTAGGTCTCCGCCGTCTCCAGCCCGTCGACCAGCGACGACGGCACGTGCATCGAGTACGTGACGCAGTTGTCCGCCTCCATGAACATCGCGCCGCCGCCGGAGATCCGCCGCACCACGTTGATGCCGTGCCGCCGCGCCCCCTCGGGGTCCACCTCGTTGGCGAGCGACTGGAAGGCGCCGATCACCACGGCCGGCTCGTTCCACTGCCACAGGCGCATGGTCGGCTTGCGACGTCCCTCGGCCACCTGCCGGGTGAGCACCTCGTCCAGGGCCACGGTCAGCGCGATCGGCATCGGCTCCGGCCCGATGACCTCCCACTCGTGGTCCCCCCACGTGGTCGCCTTGCCGAGGGCCCGACGCACGGCCGAGGCGACCGCGAAGGCGTCCACGCCGAACAGCTCGGCCTCGGAGCGCAGCCCCCGCTCGACGGCCTCCCGGATGACCCGGTGCTCGGCGTCCGCGGACAGCCCGGTGACCGCCGCGTTGAGGTCCTCGAGCGCCTCGTCCGGCTCGAGGAAGAAGTCGCCGTTGATGCTGGCGGTCGCGATCCGGCCGTCCGCGAGGGTCAGGTCCGCCGCGACCAGCTTGCCGCCGATCACCTTGTATTCACCGTGGAGAGTCGTCATGCCCGTCAGCCTACGGGCGACGCGACGGGCCCCGCACCGCCCGGATCGCTCCGGGGGCGCGGGGCCCGTCGTCGTGGTGGGCGCGCGGCTCAGGCCGCCGCGGTCACTTCTTGCCGCCGAAGCCCTTGAAGCGGGCGTTGAAGCGCTCGACGCGGCCGGCGGTGTCCATGATGCGCTGCTTGCCCGTGTAGAACGGGTGCGAGGCGGCCGAGATCTCGACGTCGATCACCGGGTAGGTGTTGCCATCGGTCCACTCCGCGGTCTTCTCGGAGTTCGCGGTGCTGCGGGTGAGGATCTTCTCACCGGAGGCGAGGTCGTTGAAGATGACGTAGCGGTAATCCGGGTGGATCTCAGACTTCATGGTGCATCCTTCGTTTCAGCCGCCTGATTGGGACCAGGGGCGCGAGAGGTGTGGTCAGGGGGTCCGCCGGACGGCGGGCCAGCCGCCCACTCTACCGCACCCGGGCCGGTCAGCGCGCGCGCAGCTCCCACAGCGCGACCGCCGCGGCCGCGGCCACGTTCAGCGAGTCGACGCCGGCGGGCATGGGGATGACGACGTCGGCGTCGGTCTGGGCGAGGGTGTCGGGCCGGACCCCCGGCCCCTCCTGGCCGAGGACGAGGGCCAGGCGCTCGGCGGTCCGCAGCGGCTCGATCTCCGGCGAGTCCAGGCCCACGGCGCGGTCCGTCACCTCGAGGGCGGCCACCGCGAACCCGGCCGCCCGCAGCGCGGGCAGCGACTCGGCGACCGGGCCGGGCAGGCGCGCCCACGGCAGGCGGAACACCGTGCCCATCGAGACGCGGATGGCGCGCCGGTACAGCGGGTCGGCGGCCTGCGGGGTGAGCAGCAGCGCGTCCCAGCCGAGGGCGACGGCGGAGCGCACCACGGCGCCCAGGTTCGTGTGGTCCACGAGGTCCTCGGCGATGAGCACGCGCCGGGCGCCCGCGAGGACGTCGGCGAGCGGCCGGGGTGCGGGGCGGTCCATCGCGGCCAGGGCGCCGCGGTGCAGGTGGAAGCCGGTGAGGGCCTCGAGCACATCGTCGGGTCCGGTGAAGACCGGGACGTCCGGATGGGCGGCGAGCACGTCCGCGAAGGAACCGCGGTAGCGGTCCCCCAGCAGGAAGGAGCGCGGGGTGTGTCCGGCGTCCAGCGCGCGGCGGACCACCTGGGAGGACTCGGCGAGGAAGACGCCGTGCTCCGCGTCGACGCGACGGCGCAGGGCCGCGTCCGTCATGGTCGTGTAGGGGGCCAGGCGGGGGTCGGCGAGGTCCTCGATCCGCTCCAGGCGCACCTCGCGGGTCCCGCCCTCACCCACCCGAGACCTGCCGCATCACCATGACCACCAGCCCGGCCAGGCCCACGATCACGATGGTGACGCGCAGCGCCGTCGGCGAGATGCGCCGGCCGATCCGCGCGCCCACGAGCCCGCCCACGAGCGAGGAGAGCGCGATCAACAGGACGGCCCGCCAGTCGATGCGGTCGAAGGCGAAGACCAGGTAGAACGCGGCGGCGGTGAGGTTGACCACCAGCGACAGCCACGTCTTCACCGCGTTGGCGTGCACGAGGGTGCCGCCCACCAGCAGCACGCCGAAGATCGCCATGAGCATGACGCCCTGGGCGGCCACGAAGTAGCCGCCGTAGATGCCGGTCAGGAACACGAGCGTCCACAGCGTCGGGGTCACGGGGCCCACCGGCACGGGAGAGTCCGCGCCGGGGGTCGGCCCCTGGTCCTCCGCCCGACGCCGGACCCACCGCTGGATGCGCGGCTGCAGCACGACGACCGTCAGGGCCACCACGAGCAGCACCGGCGCGACGTAGCCGAACACGGCCGGGGGCAGCGTGGTGAGCAGGGCGGCGCCGATGACCCCGCCGAGCAGGGACGCGACGGTCAGCTTCGGCAGGAGCGCCCGGGACTGGGCCAGCTCGCGGCGGTACCCGTACGTGCCGGAGAAGCCCGAGGCCACCAGGCCCATCGCGTTGGAGACCTGGGCCGTCACGGGCGGGAACCCGACCGCCACGAGCGTCGGGAAGGTGACGAGCGTGCCCGAGCCGATCACCGAGTTGATCGTGCCGGCCCAGAACCCCGCGAGCAGCACGAGCAGGACCTGCCACAGGTCCATGCCCAGCAGCTGCGCGGTCAGCAGCCCCGTCACCGGGCCACGGCGGTGTACCGACCGCCGGTGCGGGTCACCTTCAGGTCCGTGCCGAACGCCGCGGAGAGGTGCTCCTCGGTGAGCGTCGACTCGATGGGCCCGGCCGCCACGACGCCGCCGTCCCGCAGCAGCAGGGCATGCGTGAAGCCCGGGGGCACCTCCTCGAGGTGGTGCGTGACGAGGACCAGCGCGGGCGCGTCCTCGTCCGTGGCGAGCGCCGTCAGCTGGCGCACGAGGTCCTCCCGCCCGGCGAGGTCCAGGCCCGCGGCGGGCTCGTCCAGCAGGAGCAGCTCGGGATCGGTCATCAGGGCACGGGCGATGAGCACGCGCTTGCGCTCACCGTCGGAGAGGGTGCCGAACGCGCGGTGCGCGAGGCGGGAGAGCCCCCAGGTCGCCACGAGGCCGAGCGCGCGGGCGCGATCCTCCGTCTCGTACCGCTCGCGCCACGTGCCGGTGATCCCGTAGGCGGCGGTGACGACGGCGTCCTGCACGGTCTCGTTCGCGGGCACCTGGGCGGCGAGCTGGGCGGAGGACAGGCCGATGCGCGGGCGCAGCTCGAACACGTCGACGGCGCCGAGCACCTCGTCCAGCACGCCGACGTCGCCGGCGGTCGGGTGCAGGCGGGCCGCGGCCAGCTGAAGCAGCGTGGACTTGCCGGCGCCGTTCGGGCCCATCACGATCCACCGCTGCCCCGCGCGGACCGTCCAGTCCAGGGGGCCGAGGATGTCGGTGGTGCCGCGGCGCACGCGCACGCGGCGCATCTGCAGCACGGCGTCCTCATCCGGGAGGAACCAGTCGTCGGGAGGCGCGGGGGTGGTCATGGGGGCCAGCCTAGTCCGGCCGGCCGGCGCGTCGCCGATGCGACGCACGCCCGGCCGCGCCCGCACCCCCGCCTAGGATGCCGCGCATGAGCACCCTGCGCCGCCTCGTCGTCACCGCCGACCCCGCCCTCCTCGTCACGGACGCGCCCCCGGCCGGCGTGCCCGACGACGCCGAGCGGCTCACCGACGACGGCCTGCTGGGCTGGCGCTTCGCCGCGGACGAGTGGGCGGCGGCCCCGGAGCCGGGCTCCGGGTGGGACGTGCTCACGGTGCCGGCGACGGTCGCCGCCGCGCCGGCGCCCCTCGTGGTGACGGACGTGGACTCCACGCTGATCCGGCAGGAGGTCATCGAGCTGCTCGCCGCCCACGCCGGCCGCGAGGCCGAGGTCGCCGAGGTGACGGAGCGGGCGATGCGCGGTGAGCTCGACTTCGCCGCCTCGCTGCACGCGCGCGTCGAGGCGCTCGCGGGGCTGCCCGTGGGCGTCGTGGCGGACGTGGTGCGGGCCATCCGGCCCACCGACGGAGCCCTCGCGCTGATCGAGGCCATCACCGCGGCCGGCGGCCGGGTGTGCGCGGTCTCCGGCGGCTTCACCCAGGTGCTCGCCCCGCTGGCCGAGGCGTGGGGCGTGCACGCCTACTGCGCCAACGAGCTCGAGGTGCGGGACGGGCACCTGACGGGGAAGGTGCTCGGCGACGTCGTGGACCGCGCGGCGAAGGCCGCCATGCTGCGCGCCTGGGCCGAGGACGCGGGGCTCACCCCCGAGCAGGCCGTCGGCGTGGGCGACGGCGCCAACGACATCGATCTGCTCGAGGCGGCCGGCTGCGGCGTGGCGCTGTGCGCGAAGCCGATCCTCCGGGAGCACGCGGACGTCGTCGTCGACGTGCCCTCCTTCACCCCCCTGCGGTGGCTCCTCGGTCTCTGAGGCGTCCGCTCCCGGAGGTCACGAGGGCCGGATCCCACGGATCCGGCCCTCGTCGTCAGGGGTGTGGTGCGGTTCAGTCCTGCCCGAGGAAGTCCTCGGCGCCGCCCACGAGCTCGGTGTGGCCGACCTCGAGGTCCTCGCGGCCCACGAGGGAGGCGATCTCGGCGGCGAACTCCTCCACGGAGTAGAGCTTGCCGGCGGCCTCGCGGCGGGCCTCGATGGCACCGGGCTCGGCGCGGTCGAGCAGGGTGGCGGTGATGGTGCCCTCGATCATGTCGCCGGAGACCACCACGAAGCCCACGCCCTTCTCGGTGAACGCGGGGATGCGCTCGCGCAGGGCGTCCTCGCCGGCGCGCTTGGAGCGGGCCACGGGCTCGTAGGAGTCCATCGTGGCGACCTCGTCGATGAAGTGCGCCTGGTGGGAGGTCACGAACACGATCTGCCCGCCGGCACCCATGCGCTCGAGCGCGGCGTCGGCCAGCGCGGCCTGGGCGTCACGGTTGAGCTTCAGGGCGTAGTCCTCGCCGAACTGGGACTCCATGCCGCCCGAGGCGTTGAGCACGAGCACGTCGAGTGAGCCGAAGTGCTCCACGGCGGCGTCCAGCAGCGCGGCCCGATCCTCGGCGACGGTCACGTCGCCGCCCACGGCCACGGCGCGGCCGCCGGCGTCCTCGATCTTCTGCACCACCTTGTTCGCGCGCGGCGCCTTCTGGCGGTAGTTCACCACGACGCCCGCGCCGCGGGCGGCCAGCAGCTCGGCGGTGGCGGCTCCGATGCCGCGGGAGGAGCCGGTGACGACGACGCCGCGTCCGGCCAGGTCCTGCTCGGTCATGTTCTGTGCTTCCTGTCTGCTCAGCGGTCGGTGGTCGTCAGTGGCCCATGCCCAGGCCGCCGTCCACGGGGATCACGGCCCCGGAGATGTACGCGGCCTCGTCCGAGGCCAGCCAGCGCACGACGCCGGCCACCTCCTCCGGGGCGGCGAAGCGGCCGGCCGGGATGGACGTCTTGTACTGGGCCTTGAGCTCGTCGTCGAGGGACTGCGTCATCTCGGTGTCGATGTAGCCGGGGGCCACGACGTTCGCGGTCACGCCGCGCGCGCCGAGCTCGCGCGTGATCGAGCGGGCCATCCCGACGAGGCCGGACTTGGAGGCGGCGTAGTTGACCTGGCCGGGCGAGCCGAGCAGGCCCACCACGGAGGAGATCAGGACGATGCGGCCGCGCTTCAGGCGCATCATGCCCTTGGTGGCGCGCTGCACCACGCGGAAGGCGCCGGTGAGGTTCGTGTCGATCACCGAGGTGAAGTCGTCCTCGGACATGCGCAGCAGCAGCTGGTCGTGGGTGATCCCGGCGTTGGCCACGAGCACCTCGACCGGGCCGTGGGCCTCCTCGACCTCGCGGAAGGCCGCGTCCACGGAGGCCGCGTCCGTCACGTCGGCCCGGACCGCGAGGACCCCCTCCGGCCCCTCCCCCGAGCGGGAGGTGATGGCCACCCGGTCGCCGTTCGCGGCGAACGCCCGGGCGATGGCCAGGCCGATGCCGCGATTGCCCCCCGTGACGAGGACGCTGCGGCCGGCGGCCTGCGCGTCCGCTGCGGGCGTGGTGGTCTGATCGGCCATGGGAACACCTTCCGGACGGGACGGGACTAGACTGAAGCACCGGCGCGGCGCCGTCGACGCCGTCCTGCGGGGCGCCGCCGAGGGCGGGCGCGCCGGCATGTGAACCACCACTCTACGTCCGCGGCCGCGCGGGGGCCCTCCGCAGGGCGCGACGTGCCAGGAGGATGCGCCATGACCAGCTCCGCCGCCAGCTCCCGAGCCGGCCGTCCCGCCCGCGCCGGGCGCGGGACGACACCGGAGGTCCAGGGGGTCACCACCGCCGCCGCCGGCCGCAGCGCGGACCGGGAGGCGCGCATGAAGGTCTACCTGGTCCAGATGCTGCTCCGCACCGCCTGCTTCGTCGCCGCGCTCTTCACCCACGGCTGGTGGCAGCTCGGGTTCATCCTCGGCGCGGTCGTGCTGCCCTACGTCGCCGTCGTGCGCGTGAACAACACCGGCCCGCAGCAGGCCGGCACCCTGCGCGCCGTGCCCACCCAGGGACCGGCCCTGGCCCCCCGCCCCGACGACACGGCGGCGCCCGAGCCGGTCGTGCTCACCGGCGACCTCGTGGACGACCCGCGCGACCGTGCGCCCCGGGCGCTGGGCCGAGGGTCCTCGTCCGCCGGCAGTCCCGGCCTGCCCGGACGGGGCGGCGCGTGATCGGCGCGGTCCCGGGTGAGCCGGGCATGGACCTGCTGGGCGCCCTCGCGTCCGGCCGCCTTGACCCCGCCGCCGGTGCCTCCACTGCCCGATCCCCGCACGCCGCCGTGGACGGGCCCGAGCGGCCGGTCTGCTCGCGTCGTGGCTGCACCGCGGAGGCCGCCTGGGCCCTGGAGTGGAACAACCCGCGCGTCCACGCCCCGGACCGCGTGAAGACCTGGCTGGCCTGCACGGACCATCGGCCCTTCCTGGACGACTTCCTGAGCGCCCGCGGCTTCCTGCGGCGCTCCCGCCCGCTCGATCCGGCCGCCACGCAGGCGCCCGAGGTCGACACGCCCGAGACCCCGCAGGAGCCCCCGCGCCCATGAGC
>NZ_LR732370.1:929277-942565 GCF_902506395.1 Micrococcus sp. 116 | reverse complement strand
GGGCTGGGGGGCCGGGGCATCGCCATCGGCGGTGGCGGCGGCCTGCTCGCGTTGCTGCTCGCGATCTTCGCCCCCGGGCTGGCCGAGCAGCTCGGGATCGACACGGGCGGCGGGTCCGTCGGCCAGAGTCAGTACCAGCAGCAGACGGGCTCGGGCGGCCAGAGCCAGCCCCTCTCGGACGAGGAGTGCGCCAGCGGTGCGGACGCCAACCAGAACACGGACTGCCGCGTCGTCGCGACCACCGAGGCCGCGGACGAGTTCTGGGGCGAGTACCTCGCCCAGTTCTCGGACATCCAGTGGCGCCAGCCGCAGCTGACCCTGTTCCAGGGCGGCGTGAGCACCGGCTGCGGCAGCGCCTCCTCGGCCACGGGCCCGTTCTACTGCCCGGCGGACGAGTCCATGTACTTCGACACCGCGTTCTTCGAGACGCTGCAGACCGATTTCGGCGCCGAGGGCGGACCGCTGGCGGAGGAGTACATCGTGGCGCACGAGTACGGCCACCACGTTCAGCAGGTGACCGGCTACCTGCAGCACTCGAAGGACGGGACCACCGGCCCCACCTCCGGCGCCGTGCGCGCAGAGCTGCAGGCCGACTGCTTCGCCGGCATGTGGGCCGGGCATGCCACCTCCACCGTGGACCCCGAGTCCGGTGAGCCGTTCCTGAAGCCGATCTCGCAGGACCAGCTGCGCCAGGCCATCGACGCGGCCTCCGCCGTGGGCGATGACCGCATCCAGTCCACCCACACCGGGCGGGTGGACCCCGAGGCGTTCACGCACGGCACCTCCGAGCAGCGCATGGCCTGGTTCATGCGCGGCTACCAGAGCGCCCAGCAGGAGCCCGACATCCGCCAGTGCGACACGTTCCGGGCCCCCTCCCTGGACATCTGAGCCGAGAGCACCGCGCCTGCGGGTCCGTCCGCACTCCCCCACGACGACGGCGGCCCCTCACCTCCTGGGCGAAGGTGAGGGGCCGCCGTCGTCGTCCGGACCGGATCAGATGTTGAAGCCAAGGGCGCGCATCTGGTCGCGCCCGTCCTCGGTGATCCGCTCGGGGCCCCACGGGGGCATCCAGACCCAGTTCAGCCGCCACTCGTCCACCATGGTGCCGATCGCGCGGGAGACCTGGTCCTCGATCTCGTCCGTGAGCGGGCAGGCCGCGGTGGTCAGGGTCATGTCCACGAGCAGCGCGCCGTCGTCGGCGTAGTGCAGCCCGTAGAGCAGACCCAGGTCCACGACGTTGACGCCCAGCTCCGGGTCGATCACGTCCTTGAGGGCCTCACGGATGTCCTCCGTGGGCACCTGGTTCGCGGTCTCCGTCATCTCAGGCCCCCGCCGCGGCCTTCTCGAAGCGGGCGTAGCCCTCGGCCTCGAGCTGCTCGGCGAGCTCCGGGCCGCCGGACTCGGCGACGCGGCCGTCCACCAGCACGTGCACGTGGTCCGGCTTGATGTAGTTGAGGATCCGCGTGTAGTGGGTGATCAGCAGGGTGCCCATCTCGTTCTGCGCCTGGGCGCGGTTGACGCCCTCGGAGACGATGCGCAGCGCGTCGACGTCGAGGCCGGAGTCGGTCTCGTCGAGGATCGCGAACTTGGGCTTGAACAGCTCGAGCTGGAGGATCTCGGCGCGCTTCTTCTCGCCGCCGGAGAAGCCCTCGTTGACGTTGCGGTTCATGAACGCCGGGTCGATCTGCAGGGCCTCGAAGGCGCCCTTGACGTCCTTGGTCCAGGTGCGCAGCGAGGGGGCCTCGCCGTCAAGCGCGGTCTTGGCGGTGCGCAGGAAGTTGGTCATGGTGACGCCCGGGATCTCCACGGGGTACTGCATGGCCAGGAAGAGGCCGGCCTGGGCGCGCTCGTCGACGCCCATCTCCAGCACGTCCTCGCCGTCGAGGGTGATGGAGCCGGAGGTGACCTCGTAGCGCGGGTGGCCGGCGATGGTCGAGGCCAGGGTGGACTTGCCGGAGCCGTTCGGGCCCATGATCGCGTGGGTCTCGCCCGTCTCGATGGTCAGGGAGAGGCCCTTCAGGATCTCCTTGGGGCCGTTCTCGGTCGCGATCTGCACGTGCAGGTCGGTGATCTGCAGGGTTGCCATGGTGGTTCTCCTCGGGTGGAAGGCGGTGGGGTCTGCGGGGCGTCGGTCAGAGCTGCGCGATGCGGAGCTCGTCCTCCATGACGGCGGTCAGCTCGTCCTCGACGTCGCCGATGCCGATCTTCTGGATGATCTCGTTGAGGAAGCCGCGCACGATCAGGCGGCGGGCCTCGGTCTCGGAGATGCCGCGGGCCATCAGGTAGAACAGCTGGGTCTCGTCGAAGCGGCCGGTCGCGGACGCGTGGCCCGCCCCCTCGATCACGCCGGTCTCGATCTCCAGGTTCGGCACCGAGTCCGCGCGCGCCCCGTCGGAGAGCAGCAGGTTCTGGTTCTTCTCGTACGTGTCCGTGCCCTCGGCCTCCTTGCGGATCAGCACGTCGCCCACCCACACGGTGCGCGCGTCCGTGCCCTGCAGGGCGCCCTTGTAGAGCACGTTCGAGACGCAGTCCGGCTGGTTGTGGTCCACGAACAGGCGGTTCTCGAGGTGCTGACCGGCGTCGGCGAAGTACAGGCCGTACATCTCGGCCTCGCCGCGCTCCGCGGCGAACCGCGCGGTCGGGGTCAGCCGCACCACGCCGCCGCCGTAGGACACGGCCACGTGCTTGAAGTGCGCGTTCGTGGCGACCGAGGCCTGCTGGGCCGAGACGTGCACGGCATCGCCCTCCCAGGCTTGCAGTGCGACCACGTTCAGGCGGGCGTCGCGGCGCACGTCGAACTCGACGTTCTGGGCCAGCACGGCGGTGCCGCGGTGGGCGATCACGACGTCGGCCTGCGCGTTCTCCTCCACGAGCACGGTCAGGTGCATCGCGGCCGGGTCGGCGGAGGAGCCGACGACGTCGATGCGCACCGGCTCGGCGACCTCACCGGAGATCGTCACGACGGTGGCCTCGGAGACCGAGTTCCAGGCCGCGGCGGACACGCGGTCGTCCGGGGTCAGGACGGAGCCGACGCGGGCGTCGTCGCGGGCCACGGTCTCCACCGTGACGCCGGCCTGCTCGGCCACGGTCACGGCGGGGGCGGCACCGGTCAGGCGCGCGTCGTCGCCCTCGGGCAGGTGCAGCCCGCCCAGGCGCTTGAGCGGGGTGAAGCGCCAGTCCTCCTCGCGCCCCGTGAGCACGGGGAAGTCGGACAGCTCGAAGGAGCTGAGGCGATCGGCGCGCGAGCCCGCGGCGTTGCGCTCCCGGCCCCCGGCCCGGGCGGCCGGGTTCTGCGCGGCGGTGAGCTTCTCGCCCTCCTCGCCCATGCCCGGGATCATGGTCCGCTGGGTGTTCTCAACGGTGTCGGTCATGTCAGCCCACCGATCCTTCCATCTGCAGTTCGATCAGCTTGTTGAGCTCGAGCGCGTACTCCATGGGCAGCTCGCGGGCGATCGGCTCGATGAAGCCGCGCACGATCATGGCCATGGCCTCGTCCTCGGACATGCCGCGGCTCATGAGGTAGAAGAGCTGCTCCTCGGACACCTTCGAGACGGTCGCCTCGTGGCCGAGGGTCACGTCGTCCTCGCGGATGTCGATGTACGGGTAGGTGTCGGAGCGGGAGACCGTGTCCACGAGCAGGGCGTCGCACACCACCGAGTTGGCGGAGCCGTTCGCGCCCTCGGCGATCTGCACCAGGCCGCGATAGGCGGCGCGGCCGCCGCTGCGGGCCACGGACTTGGACACGATCGAGGAGTTCGTGTGCGGGGCCATGTGCACCATCTTGGAGCCGGTGTCCTGGTGCTGGTCCTTGCCCGCGAACGCGACGGAGAGGGTCTCGCCGGTGGCGTGCTCGCCGGTCAGGTACACGGCCGGGTACTTCATGGTCACCTTGGAGCCGATGTTGCCGTCGATCCACTCCATGGTGCCGCCGGCCTCGACCACGGCGCGCTTGGTCACGAGGTTGTACACGTTCGTGGACCAGTTCTGGATGGTGGTGTAGCGCACGCGCGCGTTCTTCTTCACCACGATCTCGACGACGGCCGAGTGCAGCGAGTCGGACTGGTAGATCGGGGCGGTGCAGCCCTCGATGTAGTGCACGTACGAGTCCTCGTCCGCGATGATCAGCGTCCGCTCGAACTGGCCCATGTTCTCCGTGTTGATGCGGAAGTAGGCCTGCAGCGGGATCTCCACGTGCACGCCCTTGGGCACGTACACGAAGGAGCCGCCGGACCACACGGCCGTGTTCAGGGAGGCGAACTTGTTGTCGCCGACCGGGATCACGGTGCCGAAGTACTCCTCGAAGATCTCCGGGTGCTCCTTGAGCGCGGTGTCGGTGTCGAGGAACACGACGCCCTGCTCCTCCAGGTCCTCACGGATCTGGTGGTAGACGACCTCGGACTCGTACTGGGCGGCGACGCCGGCCACGAGACGCTCGCGCTCGGCCTCCGGGATGCCCAGGCGCTCGTAGGTGTTGCGGATGTCCTCGGGCAGGTCCTCCCAGGTCTTGGCCTGGCCCTCGGTGGAGCGCACGAAGTACTTGATGTTGTCGAAGTCGATGCCGGACAGGTCCGGGCCCCACGCCGGCATCGGCTTGCGCTCGAAGTACTTGAGGGCCTTCAGGCGCAGGTCGCGCATCCACTCCGGCTCGTCCTTCTTGCCGGAGATGTCGCGCACCACGTCCTCGTTCAGACCGCGGACGGCCTTCTCGCCGGCCGCGTCGGAGTCGGCCCAGCCGTACTGGTAGGCGCCGATGGCGTTGAGCTCGGGGTTCTTGTCGAGGATCTCCTGGATCACGCCGGGGTCGGCGGTCTCCGTGGAGTCCCGCTGGACGATCTGGTCGGTCATCTCAGCCTCTCTCACTAGTCACTGCGGTCGGGGTCGGTCGGGTGGTCGGCGGGAGCCGGGGCGTGGCCCGCGCGGCTCAGTCGCGGCCCAGCGGCACGTGTGTGGTGCACACGTGGGCGCCGGCGGCGAGGGTCGAGAGCCGGCGCACGTCCACCTCGAGCAGGCGGGCGAACAGCGCGGTCTCCTCTTCACAGAACTCCGGATGGCGCGCGGGAATTCCCTGGAACGGGCAGTGCCCCTGGCAGACCTGGTCCGCGCGGAGGGTGGGCGCCAGGCCCGCGCCGAAGTGGCGCAGCGTGCCGGCGTAGCCGGCCTCGTCGAGGACCCGCGCGAGGATGCGGGTGCGGTCCTGCAGCGCGGTCTCCCGGCCGTCGACGGCGGCCGTGAAGCGCTCCTCGATCTCCCGGAAGGCGTGGCGCGCGGTGCGGCGCACCTCCTCCTCCCCGCCGAGCTCCTCGAGGCGGGCCAGGGTGTCCAGGGCGACGGCGAGGTGGTCCTTGGGCAGGTGCTCCTGCGCGTGCGAGGTGACCACGTAGCGGCGGGAGGGCCGTCCCGCGCCGCGGGCCGCGGTGACCCGCTTGACCTCGACGAGCGAGTCCTCCTCGAGCGCGTCCAGATGGCGGCGCACGGCGGCCGCGGTCAGCTCCAGCTCCCGACCGATCTCGGCCGCGCTCACGGGTCCACGCGTCAGGACCAGCTGCAGCACACGCTCGCGCGTGCCCTCGGCCGGGGCCGGAGCGGGGGGCGACGCAGACTGATCCGAATACACCACGCCATCATGACCTATTGATCTGGAACGGTTCAAGTGAGGCTCGCCTGGCTTGATGACGCCCGCGGCGGAACCCGCGTCAGACCGGGCGCCCCGGCCCCACGAGCCGGGGTCGCAGGGCCCGAGGACTAGACTGGCACAGTGCCCCGACCTCCCCTGACCCCGGATCCCGTGCCGCGCGACGAGCCCGTCCTGCGCCTGAGCGACGTCCACCGGAGCCTCGGCCGCGGCCGGTCCCGCACCCCCGTCCTGCGGGGCGTCGACCTCACCGCCCGTGCCGGCGCCGTCACGGTGCTGCTCGGCCCCAACGGGGCCGGCAAGTCCACCACCCTCGGCCTCTGCCACGGCATGGACCGGCCCGACGCCGGCACCGTGCGCGTCTTCGGCGCAGACCCGTGGCGGGCCTCCGCCGACCTGCGCGCCCGCATCGGCGTGATGTGGCAGGAGGGCGGCCTGCCGCCCGCGATCCCCGCCCGCCGCTTCGTCGGCCACGTGGCGTCCCTGTACCGCGACCCGCTGCCCGTCGAGCCGCTGCTGGAGCGCCTGCTGATCGCCGACGTCGCCGGTCGCCCCCTGCGCCGCCTCTCCGGTGGCCAGCGCCAGCGCGTCGCGCTCGCGGCCGCCCTCGTCGGCCGGCCGGACATGCTGTTCCTCGACGAGCCCACCGCGGGCCTCGACCCGGAGACCCGGCCCGTCGTGCACGACGTCGTGCGTGAACAGACCGACCGCGGCGCCGCCGTGCTGCTGACCACGCACCTGCTCGACGACGCCGAGCGGCTCGCGGACGACGTCGCCATCCTGCGCGCCGGCCGCGTGGTGCGCTCCGGCTCGCTGGCCGAGCTCACGCGCGTGGCCGAGGGCGACGTCGTCGACGTGGACTTCGGCGACGCCTCCCCCGACGCCGTCCGCGCCTGGGCCGACACCCTGCCCGCGCCGCTGCGCGCGGCCGGCCTCGACGAGTCCGCCCGCCTGCGCGTGGCCGGCGTCCGCGGCCCGGACGACCTGGCCGTTCTCGCCGCGAGCTGGCGGGAGCACGCCCTGATGCCCACCCGATTCGAGCGCGCCGGACTGCGCCTCGAGCAGATCCTCCGGGAGACCGCCGCATGAGCACGCCCGTCGTCGACCACCGCGCCCCGGCCGGCACCGGAGCCCACGCCGGCGCCGCCCCGCTGGCCGCCCGCGTCCTGCGTCAGGCCGGCTACGAGACCGGCACCGCGCTGCGCAACGGCGAGCAGCTGCTCGTCACCGTGGTGCTGCCCCTGCTCGCGCTCGTGGGCGTGCACGTCACCGGCCTGCTGGACGCCCCCGGCCGCTCGGGCCTGGACGTGGCCGTGCCCGGCGTGCTCGCCCTGGCCGTGATCAGCTCCGCGTTCACGGCCACCGCGATCGCCACGGGCTTCGAGCGTCGCTACGACGTGCTCGCCGCCCTGGCCACCACCCCGCTGGGCACGCTCGGCCTCGTCGCCGGCAAGGCCCTGGCGGTGGTGGCCCTCCTGCTGGTGCAGGTGAGCGTGATCGGCGGCGTCGGCCTGGCGCTCGGCTGGCGTCCGGACCCCGAGGGGATCCTGCCGGCCCTCGTCGCCCTCGCGCTGGGGGCCGCCGCCTTCACGGCCCTCGGGCTGCTGCTCGCCGGCACGGCCCGGCCGGAGGCGACCCTCGCCGTCGCCAACCTGCTGTGGGTGCTGTTCGGCGCCGTCGGCGGCACGGTGTTCCCCGCGCGGGTGCCCGGCGTGGACCTGCTCCCCTCCGGCGCGCTGGGCACGGCCCTGCGGGCCGCCCTCCTGGACGGGGCCTGGTCGCCCGTCCCCCTGCTCGTGCTCACCCTGTGGGGCGCCGTGGCCGTCGCGGCCGCGCTCCGCTGGTTCCGCTGGCGGCCCTGAGCCGTTCCCCGTCCCCCTGCATCGAACGATCGGAAGGACACCGTGTCCACCACCACCCCCGCGGCCGGGACCGCCCCGGCCGGGCTCGCCGCCCGCCTGCCGCAGCGCCTCACGAAGGCCACCATGGCCCTCGCCGTGGCGTCCCTGGCGTCCGAGATCGGCATCATCGTCACCGGCGGCGCCGTGCGCCTCACCGGCTCCGGCCTGGGCTGCCCCACGTGGCCCAAGTGCTCACCCGAGTCCCTCACCAACACCCCAGAGATGGGCATCCACGGCTACATCGAATTCGGCAACCGGACGCTGACGTTCGTCCTGGTGGTCATCGCCGCCGCCATGTTCCTGTCCCTGTGGAACCTGCGCGGCACCCACCGGAGCCCCTTCTGGCTCTCCGTGGGCCTGCTGGCCGGCATTCCCGCGCAGGCCCTCGTGGGCGGCGTCGTGGTCCTGACGAATCTGAACCCGTGGTGGGTGGCCGGCCACTTCATCGTGTCCTCGATCATGGTGGCCGTGGCGACCCTGCTCGTGGTGCGCATCGCCGCCGAGCGCCGTGCCGGCCGGGCGGGGGTGCCCCTCGTGGACGGCGCCACCACCGGCCGGTCCCGTGCCGCCGCCTGGGCGGCGTTCGCGCTGACGTGGGCCGCCGTGTACCTGGGCACCGTGGTGACCGGCACGGGCCCGCACTCCGGCGACCCCGGCTCGCCGCGCCACGAGTTCGACCCGCTGCTGGTCACGCGTGCCCACGTGATCCCGGTGTACCTGCTCCTGGCGGCCGCCCTGGTCCTGTTCTTCACGGTGCGCCGCGCGGCCGGCGCCTCCCGCCTGCAGCGCGCCGCCGTGCTGCGGCTCCTGCTCGCCCTCGTGTTCCAGGCCGCCGTGGGCTACACCCAGCACTTCACGGGCCTGCCGATCGGCGTGGTCCTGCTGCACATGCTGGGCTCTGCCCTGCTCGTGGCCGCCGCGACGGAGACCTGGGACCGCCAGGTCGCCCGCTACGTCACGGCCGGGCCGGGTGTCCCGGTCGAGGCCGCCGCCCCCACGCGCACCGTCGCCGCGGGCTGACGCCCCGCGCACGCGAACGGCCCCGCACCGGCTGGTGCGGGGCCGTCGTCGTCTGCGTCCCGGGGAGAGCGCCCGGGGCGGATCGGCGCTCAGGCGCCGAAGTGCATCAGCGGCGCGCCCACGAACGGGTCCACGGCCAGGGCGATGAACAGCAGCGTCAGATAGGTGATGGAGAGGTGGAAGACCTTCATGGCCTTGCGGTCCTCGAAGTCCTCGCGCTGGGCCTGCACCTGCAGCACATGGGACTCCCAGATGAACCAGGCTCCGACGACGAGCGCGACCGCGGTGTAGACGATGCCGGCCCAGCCCATCGGCACGAGCAGGAGGGAGCACGCCACGGTGGCCCACGCGTAGAGCACGACCTGGTTGGAGACGTGGCGCGCGGAGGCGATGGCGCCGAGCATCGGCACGTCGGCCTGCTGGTAGTCGCGCTTGTACTTCATGGACAACGGCCAGTAGTGCGGGGGCGTCCACAGGAAGACCACGAGGAACAGCACGATGGCCGGCCACTCGACGGTCCCGCGCACGGCCGCCCAGCCGATCAGCACGGGGAAGCAGCCGGCGATGCCGCCCCACACGATGTTCTGCTCCGTGCGGCGCTTGAGCACGAGCGAGTACACGACCACGTAGAAGAAGATGGCGGCCACACCCAGGCCGGCCGCCAGCCAGTTGGCGCCGAACCCGAGGATCAGGATGGACACGACCGTCTGCACCCACGCGAACACGAGGGCCTCGCGAGGGGTGACCTCGCCGGTGACGAGCGGCCGGTTCTCGGTGCGCTTCATGACCCGGTCGATGTCGCGGTCGATGTAGCAGTTGAAGGTGCCGGAGGCGCCGGCGGCGAGCGCACCGCCGACGAGCGTGGCGATCATGGTGAGCACGTCCGGGAAGCCGCGCTGCGCGAAGATCATGGTCGGCAGCGTGGTCACCAGCAGCAGCTCGATCACCCGGGGCTTCGTCAGCTCGACGTACGCCCGGACCTTGCGGCGCAGGGGCAGCGGGGACCGGTCGACGACGCCGGGCTCGGCGGCGGCGACGCGGGCGGCGGACGGCGACTCCAGGGAGGATGACATCTGCTTCTCACGGTGAGGGGACGGTGGGCGTGCCCGTCCCGGGGTTCGGATCGGCCACTCGGGCGGTCCGCCTGCGGTCAGGCCTTGACCCAGTCTACTCGTGTCAACGGCTGTTCGCCCGGGGGCGAAGCATGTCATGAGGCGCCCGGTCGGGCCCGCCCCGCCGTCGCGCGGCTAGGCTGGGACGACGGCCCCGCGCCGCGACGCCCCGGCGTCGGCCGGGGCCGCACCCCGACGCTCCCGATCCGCCAGGAGAGAACCCGTGACCGACGCCGCGCAGCCGTCCACCCCCCCGACCCTGGACCGGGTGGCCCCGGCCCGCGGGTTCGTCTACTCGGAGCAGGACCGCCGGATGGTGGACACGATCAAGGCGCTCTCGGCGGACGCCGTGGAGAAGGCCGGGCACGGCCACCCCGGCACCGCGATCTCGCTGGCCCCCGTGGCGTGGCAGCTGTACCAGAACGTCATGCACCTGGACCCCACGGACGACCGCTGGGAGGGCCGGGATCGCTTCATCCTCTCCGCGGGCCACGCCTCGCTCATCCAGTACCTGCAGTTGTTCGCCGCGGGCGCCGGGCTCGAGATCGAGGACATCCAGGGGCTGCGCACCGAGGGATCCAGGACCCCGGGCCACCCGGAGTACGGCCACACCCACGGCGTCGAGGTGACCACGGGTCCGCTGGGCCAGGGCCTGGCGATGGGCGTCGGCTTCGCGTACGAGCAGCGCCGCGTGCGCGGGCTGATGGACCCCGACGCCGCCCCCGGCACCTCCCCGTTCGACCACCACGTGTTCGTGCTCGCCTCCGACGGGGACATCCAGGAGGGCGTCGCCGCCGAGGCCTCCTCGCTGGCCGGGCACCAGGAGCTCGGGAACCTGGTCGTCGTCTACGACGCGAACCGCATCTCGATCGAGGACGACACGGACATCGCGTTCACCGAGGACGTGGTCCGCCGCTACGAGGCCTACGGCTGGCACGTGCAGGAGGTCGACTGGACCAACGGCGCCCAGGGCCACGCCGTGACCGAGTACACGGAGGACGTGGAGGCCCTGTACGACGCCCTCGTCGCGGCCAAGGCCGAGACCGGCCGGCCCTCGCTGATCAAGCTGCGCACCGTGATCGGCTGGCCCTCCCCCACGAAGCAGAACACCGGCGGCATCCACGGCTCCAAGCTCGGCACGGACGAGGTCGCCGGCCTGAAGGAGGGCCTCGGGCTGGATCCGACCACGACCTTCGACGTCGACCCCGAGCTCCTGGCCGGTGCCCGGTCCATCGCCGAGCGCTCGGCCGAGTACCGCCGCGGGTGGGAGGCGGCGTTCCAGGCCTGGCGCGAGGCGAACCCGGAGAACGCGCGGCTGTACGACCGACTGGCCGGACGAGAGCTGCCCGCCGGCTTCGCGGACGCGTTCCCGTCCTGGGACGCGGACGAGAAGGGCCTGGCCACGCGCGCGGCCTCCGGTGAGGTGCTCACGGCCCTCGCGCCGGTCATGCCCGAGCTCTGGGGCGGCTCGGCCGACCTCGCCGGGTCGAACAACACGACCATGAAGGGCGAGCCCTCCTTCATCCCGGCCCGCCGCTCCACGGCGACCTGGCAGGGCGACGAGCACGGCCGCACCCTGCACTTCGGCATTCGCGAGTTCGCGGCCGGGGCGATCGTCAACGGCATCACGATCGGCGGCCTGACCCGTGCCTACATGGGCACGTTCCTGACGTTCTCCGACTACATGCGCCCCGCCGTCCGCCTGGCCGCCCTCATGGGCACCCCGAGCACGTACGTGTGGACGCACGACTCCATCGGCCTCGGCGAGGACGGCCCCACGCACCAGCCGGTGGAGCACCTGGCCGCACTGCGCGCCATCCCCGGGCTCGACGTCGTCCGCCCGGCCGACGCGAACGAGACCGCGTGGGCGTGGCGGACGGTGCTCGAGCACCGGGACCGCCCGGCCGGCCTCATCCTGTCCCGGCAGAACCTGCCCGTGCTCCCCCGGGACACGGACGGCTTCGCCCCCGCCTCGGGCGTGGCCCGCGGCGCCTACGTCCTCGTCGACGCCACGGATGCCGACGGCGCGCCGACGCCGGCCCGCGCGCTGCTGATCGCGACCGGCTCCGAGGTCTCCGTGGCCGTGCGGGCCCGCGAGCTGCTGCAGGCCGACGGCGTCCCGACCCGCGTCGTCTCCGCCCCGTGCCTCGAGTGGTTCGCCGAGCAGGACGCGGCCTACCGGGCCGAGGTCCTGCCCGACGGCCCCGACGCCCCGGTCCGCGTCTCCGTCGAGGCCGGCGTCGCGATGCCGTGGTTCGAGCACACGGTGACGGCCTCCTCCCCGGGCGCCCGCGTGAGCCTCGAGCACTACGGCGAGTCGGCCGACGGCGCCCGCCTGATGGAGAAGTACGGATTCACCGGTGAGCACGTCGCCGAGGTGACCCGCGGCCTCCTCTGAGGCCCGGCGCCCGCGACGCCCCGAGCACGTCCACCCCCGAAGGGAAGGCACCCGCAGACCATGAGCACCCCGCAGAACCCGAACACCGCCGCGCTGGCCCAGGCCGGTGTGTCGATCTGGCTCGACGACCTCTCCCGCACGCGGCTGGACGAGGGCACGCTCGAGAAGCTGATCGCCACCCGCTCGGTCACCGGCGTCACCACGAACCCGTCCATCTTCGCCGTCGCCCTCGCGGACGCGGGCGCCTACCAGGGCCAGCTGCGCGACCTCGCCGCCGCCGGCGCCTCGGTGGACGAGGCCGTCGTCGCCCTGACGACCGAGGACGTGCGCCGCGCCGCCGACGTGCTCGCGCCCGTCCACGAGCGCACCGGCGGGGCGGACGGCTTCGTCTCCCTCGAGGTCGATCCGCGCCTGGCCCGCGACGCCGCCGGCACCGTGGCCCAGGCCCGCGAGCTGGCGGCGGCCGTCGACCGTCCCAACCTCATGGTGAAGATCCCCGCGACCGTGGAGGGTATGTCCGCCATCGCGGACGTGCTCGGCGAGGGCATCAGCGTGAACGTGACCCTGATCTTCTCGCTGCCCCGCTACCGCCGGGTGCTCAACGCCTGGCTCACCGGCCTGGAGAAGGCCCGGGCGAACGGGCACGACGTCCGCCGCCTCCACTCGGTGGCCTCCTTCTTCGTCTCCCGTGTGGACACGGAGGTCGACGCGCGGCTGCGCGCGATCGGCACCCCCGAGGCCGAGGCGCTGACCGGCCGGGCCGCCGTCGCCAACGCGCGCCTGGCCTACCGAGCCTTCGAGCAGGCCCTGGACTCGGAGCGCTGGCGCCTGCTCGAGGCGGCCGGCGCCCCCGTGCAGCGGCCCCTGTGGGCCTCCACCGGCGTCAAGGACCCCGCCCTGCCGGACACGCTGTACGTCACCGAACTCGTGGCACCGCACACCGTGACCACCCTGCCGGAGAAGACCCTCGAGGCGGTCGCCGACCACGGGGTGATCGCGGCGGACACCGTCACGGGCGCCTACGCCGAGGCCGATGCCCTGCTCGACGCGGTCGGCGCGGCAGGCGTGTCCTACCAGGACGTCGTGGACGTGCTGGAGACTGAGGGCCTGGAGAAGTTCGAGGCCGCGTGGGACGAGCTGCTCGGCTCGGTCCGCTCCGGGCTCGACGCCCATCGCTGACCGCACCCGCCCCCCGACCCCGCCGCCCGCTCGCCACGCGCACGGA
>NZ_LR732370.1:865217-929204 GCF_902506395.1 Micrococcus sp. 116 | reverse complement strand
CTCGCCACGCGCACGGAAGGACCCCCCATGAGCACCCTCGGCCTCACCGCCACCGGAGCCGCCCTCGAGGCGATCGACCGCCATCTGCCCGCCCTCCTCCAGGACCGCGTCGCCTCCCGCCTCGGGGCGCAGGACGCCGACCTGTGGGGGGCGCCGGCCCGCGACGAGGCCGCCAAGCGGCTCGGCTGGATCGACCTGTTCGAGGACTCCCGCGCCCTCGTCCCGCACATCGCCCAGCTGACCCGGGAGCTGCGCGCCGAGGGCGTGGACCGCGTGCTCCTGGCGGGCATGGGCGGTTCGTCCCTGGCCCCCGAGGTGATCGCGGCGACGGCCGGCGTCGAGCTCGAGGTCCTGGACTCCACGGACCCGTTCCAGGTCTCCCGTGCCCTCGAGCGCGACCTCGAGCGGACCGTGCTGGTGGTCTCCTCCAAGTCCGGCTCCACCGTGGAGACCGACTCGCAGCGCCGCGTCGTCGAGGCCGCGTTCCGCGACGCCGGGATCGACCCCCGCACCCGCCTGGTCGCCGTCACGGACCCGGGCTCGCCGCTGCACGCCGCGTGCGAGTCCGCCGGCTGGCGCGCCGTCTTCACCGCGGACCCGACCGTGGGCGGGCGCTTCTCGGCTCTCACCGCGTTCGGCCTGGTCCCCACCGGCCTGGCCGGGGTGGACGTCGCGGCCCTGCTGGACGACGCGGAGGCCGTGCTCGACCTGCTGACCGCCGACGACGAGGACAACCCGGGCCTGCAGCTCGGCGCGGCCCTGGGCGGCACGCAGCCGCTGCGCGACAAGCTCGTCTTCGCCGACCACGGGTCCGGCATCGCCGGACTGCCGGCCTGGATCGAGCAGCTGATCGCCGAGTCCACGGGCAAGGACGGCACCGGGCTGCTGCCCGTCGTCGTCGCCCCCGGCGACCCCGAGACCGTGTGGGACGCCCCCGACCTGCTGCAGGTGCAGCTCGTCGGCGAGGACGACGTCGCGGCCCCGGGCCACGGCGTGCAGGTCGCCGGCTCGCTCGGCGCCCAGCTGCTGCTGTGGGAGGTGGCCACCGCGGTGGCCGGCCGCCTGCTCGGGATCAACCCCTTCGACCAGCCGGACGTGGAGGCCGCCAAGGCCGCCGCGCGCACCCTGCTGGACGGCCCCGCCGCCGAGCGGACGGCCGACGGTGAGGTGGAGGGCGTCGAGGTCTCCGGCCCGGCGTCCGTGACCTCTGCCCCGGACCTGGCCGGCGTGCTGCGCGCCACGGCCGCGCTGGTGCCCGAGGACGGCTACCTGGCGGTCCACGCCTACCTCTCCCGTCATGACGACGCCGAGCTCGAGGAGCTGCGCGCGGACCTGGCAGAGCTGGTCGGCCGCCCGGTCACGTTCGGCTGGGGTCCGCGGTTCCTGCACTCCACCGGACAGTTCCACAAGGGCGGCCCGGCCGTCGGCGTGTTCCTCCAGATCACGGGCGACGCCGGCCTGGACCTCGAGGTGCCCGGACGCCCGTTCTCCCTGGGCAGGCTCATCGCCGCGCAGGCCGCGGGCGACGCCCGGGTGCTGGGCGATCTCGGCCGCCCCGTGGTCACCCTGCACCTGCGCCGCCGCGACGCGGGCATCGAGGCCCTGAGGAACGCCGTCCGTGGCCGGTGAGTCCCGGACCGTCCCCCGCAACCCGCTGCGCGACCCCCGTGACCGGCGCCTGACCCGCATCGCGGGTCCGTCGGCCCTCGTGCTGTTCGGCGTGACGGGCGACCTGGCGAAGAAGAAGCTCCTGCCGGCCATGTACGACCTGGCCCAGCGCGGCCTGCTGCCGCCGGCGTTCTCCCTCGTCGGCTTCGGCCGCCGCGACTGGTCCGACGAGGAGTTCGCCGACTACGTGCGTGCCGCCGTGGAGGCCTCCTCCCGAACCACCTTCGACGAGACCGTGTGGGACCAGTTCCGGGGCGGCCTGCGCTTCGTCTCCGGCGCGTTCGACGACGAGGCGGCCTATGTCCGTCTCGACGAGGTGCTCGCCGAGCTCGAGACCTCACGCGGCACGCGCGGGAACACGGCGTTCTACCTCTCCATCCCGCCGGACTGGTTCGAGGCCGTCTCCCACCACCTGGCCGACCAGGGCCTGGCCGACCGGTCCCAGCCGGCCGACGGCCCGTGGCGCCGCGTGGTCATCGAGAAGCCCTTCGGCCACGACCTGGCCAGCGCGCAGGAGCTCAACGCCGTGATCGAGCGCGTCTTCCCCTCGGACGCCGTGTTCCGCATCGACCACTACCTCGGCAAGGAGACGGTGCAGAACATCCTCGCGTTCCGGTTCGCCAACCGGATGTTCGAGCCGCTCTGGAACGCGGAGCACGTGGACCACGTCCAGATCACGATGGCCGAGGACATCGGCATCGGCGGACGGGCGAGCTACTACGACGGCGTGGGCGCGGCCCGCGACGTCATCCAGAACCACCTCCTGCAGCTGCTCGCGTTCACGGCGATGGAGGAGCCGATCTCGTTCGACGCGGACCACCTGCGCGCGGAGAAGGAGAAGGTCCTCGAAGCCGTGACCGTCCCGGACACGCCCGAGGGACTCGCGGGGGCCTCCGCCCGCGGCCAGTACACCTCCGGCTGGCAGGGCGGCGAGCAGGTCACGGGCTTCCTCGACGAGGAGGGCTTCAACCCGGCGTCCGTCACGGAGACGTACGCCGCGCTCAAGGTGGGCATCCGCACGCGCCGTTGGCAGGGCGTCCCGTTCTACCTGCGGGCCGGCAAGCGCCTCGGCCGGCGGGTGACGGAGATCGCCGTCGTCTTCAAGAAGCCCCCGCACCTGCTGTTCCCCGTCCACGACGGGGACGAGTTCGGGCAGAACGTCATCGTCATCCGGGTGCAGCCGGACGAGGGCGTCACCATCCGCTTCGCGTCCAAGGTGCCCGGCACGCAGACCGAGATCCGCGACGTCACGATGGACTTCGGCTACGGCCACGCCTTCACCGAGGACTCCCCCGAGGCGTACGAACGGCTCATCCTCGACGTACTCCTCGGGGAGCCGCCGCTGTTCCCGCGTCAGGCCGAGGTGGAGCTGTCCTGGCGGATCGTGGACCCGTTCGAGGAGCACTGGGCGAGCCTGGGCACCCAGCCCGAGCCCTACGCCCCGGGCACGTGGGGCCCGCCCTCGGCCGACGCCCTCATGGCCCGCGACGGACGAAGCTGGAGGCGCCCGTGAAGATCCGCATGCAGGACACCACCACCTCCCAGGTGGCCAAGCGCATCACGCAGCTGCGCGAGAAGAGCGGGGTCGTGACCCTCGGCCGCGTCCTCACGCTCGTGATCAGCACGGACGACGCCGGCATCGAGTCCGCCGTCCAGGCCGCCAACGCGGCCTCGTTGGAGCACCCGTGCCGCATCATCGTCCTGGCCCTGGGCGACCCTGCGGCACCCACCCGCCTGGACGCCGAGATCCGGGTCGGCGGCGACGCCGGCGCCTCCGACGTCGTGGTGCTGTGGTGCGCCGGGGAGAACGCCCACGCCGATGAGTCGCTCGTCTCCGGGCTGCTCCTGCCCGATGCGCCCATCGTCGCGTGGTGGCCCGGGGTGCCGCCCGAGGTCCCCTCGGCGACGGCGCTCGGTCGCCTGGCCCACCGCCGGATCACGGACACGGCATCGGCGTCCGCGGCCGAGCCCGCCCTGTGGGCTCTGCGCGCGGGCCACCATGAGGGCGACACCGACCTGGCCTGGACGCGCCTGACGCTGTGGCGGATCCAGGTGGCCGGGATCTTCGACACGCTCGACGTGGCCACCCTGCGCTCGGTGACGGTGGACGGGGCGCCGGACTCCCCCAGCACCATGCTGCTCGCGGCGTGGCTCACCCTGACCCTGAAGGTGCCCGTGACGATCGCGCACTCGAAGGTCGGCCACGGGATCCGTGCGGTGCGCCTGCGGTGCACGGACGGGGACGTGGTGCTCTCCCGCTCGCAGTCGCAGGTGGCCCGGCTCTATCAGCAGGGCCGGCCGGTGCAGCGCATCTCCCTGCCACGCCGGACGATCCAGGACTGCCTGGCCGAGGAGCTGCGCCGCCTGGACCCGGACGAGGTCTTCGGCGCCGTGCTCCACCAGGGCCTGCCGCGCACGGACCTCTCCCCCGTGCAGGCCTCCGAACGCTGAGGGGCCCCCGGCGCCCCACCGGTCCGGGACGCGCGAACGCCCCGCACGGATCTTCCGTGCGGGGCGTTCGCGTCGGGGCCCGGCGGGGCGGCCTCAGGACTCCATGGTCAGTCGCGGCAGGACGCCGAGCAGGGCGATCACGACACCCCAGGCGACCACGGAGCCGACGGTCAGGCGGGTGAGCAGACGCTGGGCGGAGCCCGAGGAGCTCATCGAGCTGGTCACGCCGCCGCCGAACATGTCCGAGACGCCGCCGCCGCGGCCCTTGTGCAGCAGGATGAGCAGCACGATGACCACGCTGAGCACGACCACGAGGATCTGCAGGGCCAGGGTCAGGACGTCCACGGGAGGGCTCCTCGGGTCGAGGTGCGGCCCCGGCGCGCGCCGGGGCCGTCACGGAGAATGCGGTCGGTCGGGCCGGACGGATCAGGCCTGGTCGAACCGGACGATCTTAGCAAACTCGTCCGCGTCGAGGCTGGCGCCGCCCACGAGGGCGCCGTCCACGTCCGGCTGCGCCAGCAGCGCCGGCGCGCTGGAGGACTTCACGGAGCCGCCGTAGAGGATCCGCAGTCCGGCGGCGACGTCGTCGCCGTGCAGTGCGGCCACGCGGGCGCGCAGGGCCGCGCACATCTGCTGCGCGTCCTCGGGGCCGGCGACCTCGCCCGTGCCGATCGCCCATACGGGCTCGTAGGCGACGACGACGCCGGCCACGTCCTGCGCCGACAGGCCCGCGATCGAGCCCTCCAGCTGGGCGAGCGTGTGCTCGACGTGCCGGCCGGCCTGGCGCACCTCCAGGCCCTCGCCCACGCAGATCACCGGGGTGAGGCCGTGGCGCAGGGCCGCGGCGGCCTTGCGCGCGACGAGGGCGTCGTCCTCCCCGTGGAGGGTGCGGCGCTCGGAGTGGCCCACGATCGCGTAACGGCACCCCAGCGCGGCCAGGAACGCGCCGGAGACGTCGCCCGTGTAGGCGCCGGCGTCCTCGGGCGAGAGGTCCTGCGCGCCGTAGACGAGGTCCAGGCGGTCGCCGGTGACGAGCGTCTGCACGGACCGCAGGCCCGTGAAGGGCGGGAACACCGCGACCTCCACGGCCTCCTGGTCATGGTCCGCGTCCGAGAGGAGCCACGTGAGGCGCTGCACCAGGGTGACGGCCTCGAGGTGGTCCAGGTTCATCTTCCAGTTGCCCGCGATCAGCGGCACGCGCGTGGTCTGCTCCGCCATGCTCACGCCCGCCCCTCGCCGGCCAGGGCGGTGACGCCCGGCAGCTCCTTGCCCTCGAGGTATTCGAGGGAGGCGCCGCCACCGGTGGAGATGTGGCCGAACGCGTCGTCGGCGAAGCCGAGCGTGCGCACGGCCGCCGCGGAGTCGCCGCCGCCGACCACCGACAGGCCGCCGGCCGCGGAGGCCTCGGTGAGGGCCTGGGCCACCGCCCGGGTGCCCTCCGCGAAGGCCGGGAACTCGAACACGCCCATGGGGCCGTTCCAGAACACGGTCTGGGCGCCGCGGATCTGCTCGGCGAACGCCCGGGCCGTCTCGGGGCCGATGTCCAAGCCCATGGCGGACGCGCCGTGCGCGCCCGAGGTGAGGGCGTCCGCGGCCAGGACCTCGTGCTCGGCGTCGGCCGCGAAGCCGGAGGCCATCACGATGTCCGTGGGGAGCACGATGCGGGCGGCCCCGGCCTCGGAGCGGCGCAGGTATTCGCGAACGGTGTCGAGCTGGTCCTCCTCGAGCAGGGAGGCGCCCACCTCGTGGCCCTGCGCCTTGAGGAAGGTGAAGAGCATGCCGCCGCCGATCAGCAGCATGTCGGCCTTGTCCAGCAGGTTGTCGATCACGGCCAGCTTGTCCGAGACCTTCGACCCGCCCAGCACGACGACGTAGGGCCGCTCCGGGGACTCGGTCAGGCGGGTGAGCACCTCGAGCTCGGCGGCGACCAGCGGGCCCTGGTAGGCCGGCAGCTGCGCCGCGACGTCGAACACGGAGGCGTGCTTGCGGTGGACCGCGCCGAACGCGTCGCCCACGTAGGCACCGTCCGCGCCGGCCAGGGCAGCCATCTCCCCGGCGAGTGCGGCGCGCTCGGCATCGTCCTTGGAGGTCTCGCGGGCGTCGAAGCGCACGTTCTCCAGCAGCAGCACCTGGCCGTCCTGCAGGGCGGCGGCGTGGGCGCGCGCGTCGTCCCCGGTCACGTCTGCGGCCAGGGCGACGTCGGCGCCCAGCAGCTCGGCCATGCGCGCGGCGACCGGACGGAGGGAGTACGCGGGGTCGGGCTCACCCTTGGGGCGGCCCAGATGGGCCATGACGATCACGCGGGCCCCGGCCTCCGCCAGGTCCCGGATCGCGGGCAGCGAGGCACGGATGCGGCCGTCGTCGGTGACGGTGTCCCCGTCCAGCGGGACGTTCAGGTCGGACCGGATGAGCACGGTGCGGCCGGCGACGCCGGCCTCGAGCAGATCGGTGAGGGTCGGTGCGGGCATGATGCCTCCTGGGGTGCCGGAGCGGGGTCGGTTCACGGTGCAGTCTAGGCGGACGGCCCGGGCCGACGGAGGAACCGTCGGCCCGGGCCGTCGGGCGCCGTGCGGGCTCAGAGCTTCGAGCCGATGAGGTCTGCGAAGTCCATGAGCTGGGAGGTGTAGCCGTACTCGTTGTCGTACCAGCCGATGATCTTCACGGTCTGGCCGATGGACTTGGTCAGCGGGGCGTCGAAGGTGCACGCCGCCGGGGAGGTGATGATGTCCGAGGACACGATCGGGTCCTCCGAGTAGACCAGGCGGCCCTGCAGCGGACCGGACTCCGCGGCCTTCTTGAACGCCGCGTTGATCTCCTCGACCTCCACGTGGCGCGTCAGCTCCACGGTCAGGTCGGTGGCCGAGCCGGTGATGGTGGGCACCCGCATGGCGAAGCCGTCGAGCTTGCCCTTCAGCTCCGGGATGACCTCGCCGATGGCCTTGGCCGCGCCCGTGGAGGTGGGCACCATGTTCTGGGCGGCGGCGCGCGCCCGACGGCGATCCTTCTTGTGCACGTTGTCGTGCAGGTTCTGGTCGCCGGTGTACGCGTGGATCGTGGTCATGATGCCGTCCACGATGCCGAACTCGTCGTTGAGGACCTTCGCCATCGGGGCCAGGCAGTTCGTGGTGCACGAGGCGTTCGAGACGATGTGCATCGACTCCGCGTCGTAGGTGTGCTCGTTCACACCCATCACGAAGGTGCCGTCGACCTCCTTGGCGGGAGCGGAGATGAGGACCTTCTTGGCCCCGGCGTCGAGGTGGGCCTGCGCCTTGGGGCCGGTCGTGAAGATGCCGGTGCACTCGATGACCAGGTCCACGCCGAGCTCACCCCACGGCAGCTTCGTCGGGTCGGCCTCCTGGAAGAACGCGACGTCGCGGCCGTCGATGCGGAACCCCTTCTCGGTCCGCTCCAGCTCGCCCGGGTAGCGGCCCAGGATGGTGTCGTACTTGGTGAGCCAGAACAGGTCCTCGGGGTCGGCGAGGTCGTTCACGGCGACCAGCTCGAGGCCCTCGTGGCCGCGGTCCCTGAGCACGCGCACGATGTTGCGTCCGATGCGGCCGTAGCCGTTGATGGCGATCTTGGTCATGGTGGTCTCTCTCGTTAGTTCGCGTTGCGTGGTCCCCGTGGCGGTGGGTCCGGGGCGGTACGGTCGAGCGGTCGCGCCCGGTCCGGGCGCGCGGTGGGGACAGGGCCGGAGCGCCGAGCCCCTCCCCGCATCGGGGCGCTGACGTCGTGGGGCCACGACATCAGCGCCCCGGTGCGCGGTGTGGATCAGGCCGGGAGGATCAGGCCGGAGGCGCCGGCGCGGGCGGCCTCGAAGCGGGCCTGCACGTCGGCCCAGTTCACGATGTTCCAGATCGCCTTGACGTAGTCCGCCTTGACGTTCTGGTAGTCGAGGTAGAAGGCGTGCTCCCACATGTCCAGCTGGAACAGCGGGATGGTGGCGACCGGCACGCCGTTCTGCTGGTCGTAGAACTGCTCGATCACCAGGTTGCCGCCGATGGGCTCGTAGGCCAGCACGGCCCAGCCGGAGCCCTGGATGCCGAGGGCGGCGGCGGTGAAGTGGGCCTGGAACTGGTCGAACGAGCCGAAGTACTCGTCGATGGCGGCGGCCAGCTCGCCGGTCGGCTTGTCGCCGCCCTCCGGCGAGAGGTTCTTCCAGAAGATCGAGTGGTTCGTGTGCCCGCCCAGGTTGAAGGCGAGGTCCTTCGACAGCTGGTTCACGGAGCCGAAGTCGCCGGCCTCACGCGCGGCGGCCAGCTTCTCCAGGGCGGTGTTCGCGCCCTTGACGTACGTGGCGTGGTGCTTGGAGTGGTGCAGCTCCATGATGCGGGCCGAGATGTGCGGCTCCAGCGCGGCGTAGTCGTAGTCCAGCTCCGGAAGGGTGTATTCGGTCATGCTTCCTCCTTGGTCAGGCGAGGCTGCGGGCAGGACGCCCTCGGCCTCCACCTCGGGCAACCTCGCGTCTCGGCGGCGTATTCCGTCCGTCTCCATTGTGATCGGGGGCGGAGCGCCGGGGCCAGATCCCGTCGACGGTGATCCCGCGCTCAGCCCTCGGAGGCCGCGTCCGTCCCGGGGATGCCCCGCTCGGCGGCCCGCTTGTCCGCCATGGCCAGCAGCCGGCGGATGCGCCCGGCGACGGCGTCCTTGGTCATCGGCGGGTCCGCGAGGCGGCCGAGCTCGTCGAGGGAGGCCTGCTTGTGCTCGAGGCGCAGCCGTCCCGCGTAGCGAAGGTGGTCGGGCACCTCGTCCCCGAGGATCTCGAGGGCCCGCTCCACCTTCGCCCCGGCCGTGACAGCGGCCTGGGCGGAACGGCGCAGGTTGGCGTCGTCGAAGTTCGCGAGGCGGTTGGCGGTGGCCCGGACCTCTTTGCGCTCGCGCCGCTCGCGCCAGAGGGTCGCGGTCTGCTCCGCGCCGACGGCGGCGAGCAGCGTGGCGATCGCCTCGCCGTCGCGGACCACGACGCGGTCCGACTGACGCACCTCGCGTGCCTTCGCCGCCACGCGGAGCCGACGCGCGGCCCCCACCAGCGCGAGCGCGGCCTCCGGGCCCGGCGTGGTCACCTCGAGGGCCGCCGAGCGGCCGGGCTCGGTGAGGGAGCCGTGGGCCAGCAGGGCCCCGCGCCACACGGCGGCGGTGGCCGCCGTCGTCCCGCTGACGAGGACCGGCGCGAGGCCACGCACGGGCCGTCCCCGCTGGTCGATGAGCCCGGTCTGCCGGGCGAGGTCCTCTCCCCCGCGCACGACCCGGAGCACGTACCGCTGACCACGGCGCAGGTTGCCGCCGGAGACCACCACGATCTCCGGGGCCAGGCCGTACAGGTCGGTGATGGCGGCGCGCAGGCGGCGCACGCTGGCGCCGTGGTCCAGCTCCGCCTCCACGACGACGCGGCCGGCCACGAGGTGCAACCCCCCGGCGAACCGCAGCATCGCCGCGGTCTCCGCCCGCCGCTCCGGGGTCGCGGCGACCGGCACACGGGCCAGCTCCTCCTTGAGGGTCATGGTCAGCGCCATGCTCGTGCTCCTTCTCGGCGAGGTGCGCGCGTCAGTGGGTCATCGCCTCGTCGATCGCGACGGCCAGGCGCAGCGGGTCGTGGACCTGGGGATCCTGGGCACTGCTCACTCTACTGAACGCCACGCGCGCGCCCATCCGGGCCGCCTCGGCCTCCACCGCCGCCCGGTCGGTGACCGCGTCCACGTCGGCGATCACCACGTCCAGCCGGAGGTCCGGCGCATAGGAGCGCAGCACCTTGAGGTGGTCGGCGTGGGTGAGGCCGGTGGTCTCCTGGTCTCCCGTGCGCAGGTTCAGCACCATGAGGCGCCGGGCGGCGGTGGCGGCGAGGGCCGCGCGCACGTCCGGCATCAGCAGGTGCGGCAGCACCGACGTGTACAGCGAGCCGGGTCCGAGCACCACCCAGTCGGCCAGCTCGATCGCCGAGAGCGCCTCCGGGGTGGCGGGGGCGTCGGACGGGCTCAGGCGGACGTCGGTGACGCGCCCCTCGAACGCGGCGACCGCGAGGGCCACCTGGCCCTCCACGCATCGGGTGCGCAGGCGGCCGTCCGGGCCGGCGCTGAGCACGTCCCCGCCGATGGTCAGCGGCACCCGCGAGACCGGCAGGACCTCGCCGTGCGCCCGCAGCAGGGCGCCGGCCCAGCGCAGCCCGTCCACCGGGTCGCCCAGCAGCTCCCAGAGGGCGACGATCAGGAGGTTCCCGAGCGCGTGGTTGTCCAGGGTGGCCTGGTCCGCGGGCACCTCGGTGGAGCGGAAGCGGTGCTGCATGACGTGGGCCCAGGTCCGACCCCAGTCGGTGTCGTCGCACAGGGCGGCCAGCGCCATGCGGAGGTCGCCGGGCGGCAGCACCGCCATCTCCCGGCGGATGGTGCCGGAGGAGCCGCCGTCGTCCGCCACCGTGACGACGGCCGTGAGGTGCCCGGCCACGTGCCGCAGGGCCGCGAGGGACGCGGAGAGGCCGTGGCCGCCGCCGAGGGCGGTGACCCGGGCCGTGGGGCGGGACATGCCGGCGCCCACCCCGCGCCCTTCCGAACCCATCCCGGGCGGCAGGGGCAGCTGGCCGGTGAGCGGGGACGTCATTCGCGCCCCATGTCCCGGTGCTGGACGTGCACCGTGACGTGGGGCACCTGGGCCAGGCGCCGGGCGAGCTCCTCGGCGACGGCCACGGAGCGGTGCTTGCCGCCCGTGCAGCCGATGGCGAGCGTGGCGTAGTGCTTGTTCTCCCGCCGGTAGCCCTCGAACACCGGCCCCAGCATGGCGACGTACGCGCGCAGGAAGTCCTCGACACCGGGGCGGGAGAGCACGTAGTCCGCGACCGCGGCCTCCGTGCCCGTGTGCGGACGCAGCGCCGGCACCCAGTGGGGGTTGGGGATGAAGCGCATGTCCGCCACGAAGTTCGCGTCCGCCGGGACGCCGTACTTGAACCCGAAGCTCATGATGGTCAGGCGCAGCGTGACGGGGCCGGACTCCGAGAACAGCTCGGTGATCTCCGTGGCCAGGCCGTGCACGTTCAGCTCGGTGGTGTCCACCACGACGTCGGCACGCGCCTTGAGAGGCTCGACGACGTCCCGCTCCGCGCGGATGCCGTCCAGCAGCCGGGCGTTGCCCTGCATCGGGTGGGGGCGGCGGCCGGCCTCGAAGCGTTGCAGGAGGACGTGGTCCTCCGCATCGAGGAACACGGTGCGATACTCCACTCCGCTGTTGGCCAGGTGCTGCAGGGCGGCGTACAGCTCCTCGAAGTAGGAGCGCGAGCGCACGTCCACCACGATCGCTAGGCGCGGGAACGCCTCCGGCGAGCGGGCGATGAGCTCGGCCAGCGTGCCGAACAGGGCCGGCGGCATGTTCTCCACCACGTCCCAGCCGTGGTCCTCGAGCGCGTGCGCGGCGGTGGTCCGTCCGGCGCCGGACATCCCGGCGATCACGAGCACCTCGGATGTCGGCGGCTTCTCCGGCTGGAGGGTCTCCTCGATCATGACTCCACTGTATCCGCGGGCGTGTCGGCCGTGAGCGCCGTGTGGACGGCCTCGGCCAGCCGCGGCCCGATGCCGGCGACCTCGGTCAGCCGGTCCACGCCGGCGGCCCGGATCTCGGCGACGGAGCCGAAGTGGTTCAGCAGCGCGGTGCGCTTGGCCGGGCCCAGGCCCGGGATCCCATCCAGGGCGGAGACGGTCATCGCCTTGGACCGCCGGCTGCGGTGGCCCGCGATCGCGAACCGGTGCGACTCGTCACGGATGCGCTGGAGCAGGTACAGGCCCTCCGAGGTGCGCGGCAGGACCACCGGGAACTCGTCGCCCGGCAGCCACACCTCCTCGAGCCGCTTGGCCAGCCCGACCACGGGCAGGTCGTCCAGGCCCAGCTCCTCGAGGACCGCCGCGGCCGCGGCCACCTGGGGCGGGCCGCCGTCGACCACCACGAGCGAGGGCGGGTACGCGAAGCGGCGCCCCGCCTCCTGATCGTCCCCCTCGACCTGGCCGGAGAGCGGGGCGCCCTCCGCGCGCTCCTTGGCCAGGCGGGCGAAACGACGCCGCAGGACGTCGCGCAGGGACGCCGTGTCGTCCCGGGCGGCCTCCCCCGTGACGTTGAAGCGGCGGTAGTCCTTCTTCTTCGGCAGCCCGTCCTCCATGACGACCATCGAGCCGACCACGTTGGTGCCCTGGGAGTGGGAGATGTCGTAGCACTCGATGCGCAGCAGGGGCTCGGTGATCTCCAGGGCCTCCTGCAGCTCCCGCAGGGCGGCGGAGCGGGTGGTGAGGTCCCCGGACCGCCGCGACTTGTGCAGCTTGAGGGCCATCTCCGCGTTCTCCCGGACGGTCTCCATGAGGTCCGCCTTCGAGCCCCGCCGGGGCACGCGCACGGCGACCCGGGACCCGCGCAGGCCCGAGAGCCACTCGGTGAGCTGTGCGGCGTCGTCGGGCTCGACCGGGACGAGGATCTCGTGCGGGATGCGCTCCGGCCCCTCGAGGTCGCCGTAGACCTGCTGGAGCAGGTGCGCGACCATCTCCGGCTCGGCGACGTCCTCCACGCGCTCCATGACCCAGCCGCGCTGGCCGCGGATGCGACCCTGCCGGACGTGGAACACCTGCACCGCGACCTCCAGCTCGTCCGCGTGCAGGGCGAAGATGTCCGCCTCCGTGTTCTCCGGCAGCACCACGGCGTTGCGCTCGAACACGCGGCGCAGCGCGGCGATGTCGTCCCGCAGCCGGGCCGCGTCCTCGTAGCGCAGCTCCTCGACGGCGCGGGCCATGGCCTTCTCCAGCTCGCGGATGAACCGGTTCGCATCCCCGGCCATGAAGTCGCAGAAGTCCTGGGCCAGCGCGCGATGGTCCGCCGGGCTGATCCGGCCCACGCAGGGCGCCGAGCACTTGCCGATGTAGCCGAGCAGGCACGGCCGGTCCTGGGCGCGGGCCCGCTTGAACACGCCGGCCGAGCACGTGCGGACCGGGAAGACGCGCAGCATCAGGTCCACGGTCTCCCGGATCGCCTTGGCCGGGTGGAACGGGCCGAAGTACTTCACGCCGGGCTTCCGGTCGCCGCGCATCACCTGGACGCGCGGGAACTGCTCGTTCATAGTCACGGCCAGGTAGGGGTACGACTTGTCGTCCCGGTACATGATGTTGAACCGGGGGCGATACTCCTTGATCCACGTGTACTCGAGCTGGAGCGCCTCCAGCTCGGAGCCGACGACGGTCCACTCGACCGCGGCCGCCGTGAACACCATGGTCCGGGTCTTGGTGGCCAGCCGAGCCGGGTCCTGGAAATAGGAGCTCAGGCGGGCGCGCAGGTTCTTCGCCTTGCCGACGTAGACGACGCGTCCGTCCGCGTCGCGGAAGCGGTAGACGCCGGGCGACGTGGAGATCTCGCCCGGAGCCGGGCGGTAGGAGGCCGGATCAGCCACGGGCGCCCGGGGCGGCGTTGTAGGCGTCCACGCGCTCCTGCCCCGAGAGCGCGCCGATGGCGTCCATGATCGCCGCCGTCGCGTCGCGGCGCTGCGGCAGGGTGTGTCGACGCCCGGGGTGGCCGAAGTCCAGGGGCGCGCCCACGCGCACGGAGAACCGGTGGGGACGGAAGCCGTTCGTGTCCGGCGGCTGGAGGTGCTGCGTGCCGACGAGGCCCACGGGCACCACGGGTGCGCCGGTGGCCAGGGCCAGCCAGGCCGCACCGGTGCGGCCGCGGTAGAGGCGGCCGTCGCGGCTGCGGGTGCCCTCCGGGTAGATGCCGACGCCCTGGCCGGACTCGAGCAGGCCCACGAGGGACTCGAGCGCGGCCACGGAGGCGGCCTGCTCGCCCCGGCGGACGGGGACGGAGCCCACGGACTCGAAGAACCGCCGCCGGACGCGGCCCCGCAGGCCCGTGCCCGTGAAGTACTCCTCCTTGGCGAAGAAGTGGACCGGGCGGGGGGCGAGGGCCTGGAGGATCACCGAGTCGACGAAGGACAGGTGGTTGGAGGCCATGACGAAGGGGCCCCGCGCAGGGACGTGCTCCATGCCGACGACCTCGGGGCGGCAGGTGAGCCGCAGGAGCGCGGCGGCGCTCCTGCGCACGGGCTCCGACGTCGCCATGGCTCTCCTTCGTCCGCGTCCTGCGTGGGCGGGGTCCATGCTACGCGAGCAGTTCCGCGAGGAACCGGCCCGTGTGGCTCTCCGCGACGTGTGCGACCTCCTCCGGCGTGCCCGCGGCCACGATCGTGCCGCCCCCGGAGCCGCCCTCGGGGCCGAGGTCGATCACGTGGTCGGCACTCTTGATCACGTCGAGGTTGTGCTCGATGGTGAGCACCGTGTTGCCCTTGTCCACGAGGGACTGGAGCACGTGCAGGAGCTTGCGGATGTCGTCGAAGTGCAGCCCCGTGGTCGGCTCGTCCAGCACGTAGATGGTGCGGCCGTTGGAGCGCTTCTGGAGCTCGGCCGCCAGCTTCACGCGCTGGGCCTCGCCGCCCGAGAGCGTGGTGGCGGGCTGGCCCAGGCGGACGTAGCCCAGACCGACGTCGACGAGCGTGTCCAGGTACCGCGAGATGCGGGTGTACGCGCTGAAGAAGTCCGCGGCCTCCTCGATCGGCATGTCGAGGACCTCGGCGATGTTCTTGCCCTTGTAGGTGACCTCGAGCGTCTCCCGGTTGTACCGGGCCCCGTGGCACACCTCGCACGGCACGTAGACGTCCGGCAGGAAGTTCATCTCGATCTTCAGCGTGCCGTCGCCCGCGCACGCCTCGCAGCGCCCGCCCTTGATGTTGAAGGAGAACCGGCCCTGCTGGTAGCCCCGGACCTTCGCCTCGGGGGTCTCCGCGAAGAGCTTGCGGATCGCGTCGAACACGCCCGTGTAGGTGGCGGGGTTGGAGCGCGGCGTGCGCCCGATGGGGCTCTGGTCCACGTGGACCACCTTGTCCAGGTGCTCGAGCCCCTCCACGGACCGGTGCCGGCCGGGCACGAGCTTGGCGCCGTTGAGCCGGTTGGCCAGGACCTTGTAGAGGATCTCGTTGATCAGCGTGGACTTGCCGGAGCCGGACACGCCCGTCACGGCGGTGAGGACCCCGAGCGGGACCTCCACCGAGACGTCCTTCAGGTTGTTCTCCTGGGCCCCGCGGACCGTCAGCATGCGCCCCTTCTCCGGGACGCGACGCCGCTCCGGCACCGCGATGGAGCGGCGGCCGGAGAGGTAGTCGCCGGTGACGGACCGCGTGTTCGCCTTGAGATCCGCCAGGGAGCCCGAGTGCACGACCTCGCCGCCGTGCTCGCCCGCGCGAGGACCGATGTCCACGATCCAGTCCGCCTCGGCGATCGTGTCCTCGTCGTGCTCGACGACGATGAGGGTGTTGCCGAGGTCCCGCAGGCGCAGGAGGGTCTCGATGAGGCGGCGGTTGTCCCGCTGGTGCAGGCCGATGGACGGCTCGTCGAGCACGTAGAGGACGCCGACCAGCCCGGAGCCGATCTGCGTGGCCAGGCGGATGCGCTGGGCCTCGCCTCCGGAGAGGGTGCCGGCCGGCCGCTCCAGGTTGAGGTACTCGAGGCCGACGTCCAGCAGGAACGCCAGCCGGGCCAGGATCTCCTTGAGCACCTGGTCCGCGATCTGCCGCTCGCGGTCCGTCAGTCGCAGCCCCGAGAAGAACTCCATGGCCTCCCGCATGGGCAGGCGGGTGGCGTCCGCGATGGACAGGCCGCCCACGAGCACGTTCAGGACCGTGGGGTTGAGGCGGGCCCCGTGGCACGCCGGGCACGGGATCTCCCGCATGAACGACTCGTAGCGCTCGCGGGCGCCGTCCGACTCGGTCTCCCCGTGCTTGCGCATCACGTAGGGGATGACGCCCTCGAAGCCCGTGGTGTAGCGGCGCTCGCGGCCGAACCGGTTGCGGAACGTCACCTCCACCTTGAAGTCCTTGCCGTGCAGGACGGCGTCGCGCTCCGCCTCCGTCAGGTCCTTCCACGGGGTGTCCAGGGAGAAGCCCATCTCCTTGCCCAGCCCGCCGAGCACGCGCAGCCAGTAGTCCGAGGTGGACTTGCCGAGCGACCACGGCACGACGGCGCCCTCGCGCAGGGACAGCTCGTCGTTGGCGACGACGAGGTCCGGGTCCACCTGCAGACGGGAGCCGATGCCGGTGCACTCGGGGCACGCGCCGAACGGGTTGTTGAAGGAGAACGAGCGCGGCTCGATCTCGTCCACGGTCTGCTCGTGCCCGTTGGGGCAGGAGAGCTTCTCGGAGAACGAGCGGTACCGGGGGTTGCCCTCGGCGTCCCGCCCGCCGAACTCCGCGGTGTTCTTCCTGCCCTTCTCGGCGACCGGCTCCACGTCCACGAACTCGGCCACGACGAGGCCGTCCGCCAGCTTCAGGGCGGTCTCCACCGAGTCGGTGAGGCGCTGGCGGATGCCCTCCTTCATGGCGAGGCGGTCCACGACGACGGCGATGGTGTGCTTGACCTGCTTCTTCAGCACGGGCGGGTCCGAGAGCTGGACGGTCTCCCCGTCCACGACGGCGCGGGCGAAGCCCTGCGTGGACAGGTCCTTGAACAGGTCCACGAACTCGCCCTTGCGGCCGCGGACCACGGGCGCGAGCACCTGGAAGCGGGTGCGCTCGGGCAGCTCCTCGAGCTGGTCCACGATCTGCTGCGGGGTCTGCCGGCTCACCGGCTCGCCGCACTGCGGGCAGTGCGGCACCCCGACACGCGCCCAGAGCAGGCGCATGTAGTCGTAGATCTCGGTGATGGTCCCCACCGTGGAGCGCGGGTTGCGGTTGGTCGACTTCTGGTCGATGGACACGGCCGGGGACAGGCCCTCGATGAAGTCCACGTCCGGCTTGTCCACCCGGCCCAGGAACATGCGGGCGTAGGAGGAGAGCGACTCGACGTAGCGTCGCTGGCCCTCGGCGAAGATCGTGTCGAAGGCCAGGGAGGACTTGCCCGAGCCGGACAGACCCGTGAACACGACCATGGCGTCCCGCGGGAAGCTGACGTCCACGTCCTTCAGGTTGTGCTCGCGGGCGCCCTGGACGACGATGCGGTCCCGCTCGCCCGAGCGCGCGCCGCCGGGGCCGGAGGCGAGGCCGCCGGGGTGGGCCTCGACGGCGGAGGAGACGGTGGTGGAGGAGTTCTTGGGCACGCGGCCAGCATAGGGGCGGGTACGGACACGACACCGGGGTCTCGCCTGTGGGCGAACCCACCGCGGGCCGGGCCCGCCCTGGCGCCTCACCGCCCCGTCCGTACACTGTTGCGCATGCCCGAGACCGCCCGGAACCGCCTCCTGCACGATCTGCCCGCCGTCACGGTGCGCACCTGCTCCGTGTCGGAGATGGACAACAACGTGTACCTGCTCACCTCCAAGACCACGGGGGCGCAGGTGCTGATCGACGCCGCCGCCGAGGCCGAGGCCATCCGCGACCTCATCGCCTCGGCCGCGGACGACACCCCGTGCGAGCCGCGCCTCGAGATGATCGTCACCACGCATCGACACTGGGACCACGTGCGCGCGTTGCCGGCGCTGGCCTCCCTGACCGGGGCCCGCACGGCGGCCGGCGAGGACGACGCCGACGCGATCGCCGAGGCCACGGGGGTCGCCCCCGACGTGCGCCTGCGCCACGGGGACACCGTGGGGGCGGACGGGCTCCGGCTCGAGGTGGTGGCCCTGCGCGGCCACACGCCCGGGTCCATCGCGCTGGTGTGCCGCCCCGAGGCGGACGAGCCGGCCGTGCTCTTCACCGGCGACTCCCTCTTCCCGGGCGGGGTGGGCAACACCGAGGGCGACGACGGCCGGTTCCGTCAGCTGTTCACGGACGTGAGCGATCGGATCTTCGACGCGTTCGACGACGACGTGGTGGTCCACCCCGGCCACGGCGCCTCCACGACCCTGGGCGCCGAGCGCCCCCACCTGCCGGAGTGGGCCGAGCGCGGCTGGTGACGGTGCGCCCGGGCGGTCCCGGGCCCAGCGTCAGGCCGGCTTCTGCCCCGCCATGAACAGGCGCCGGGCCGGGAAGATCGTGACCGGGCCGCCGTCGTCGGCCGTGACGCCGGGCACCGGCGGGTACGCCTCGCGCATGGCGGCGCGGTACCGGTCCACGAACGCCTCGAGCAGCCCGGCGCCCTCGGCGGCGCCCTCCTCGGCGTCCCAGCGGGCCAGAGCCTGCAGGCTCGGTCGCAGGGCCGCGCCGGAGGTCCATCGGAACACCGGGTCCTCGCCCGTCAGCACCTGCTGGTACTCCGTCTCCCAGACGACCGGGGACCACCCCGCCTCGAGGAACAGCCGCGTGTACTCCTCGGGCGGCGCCACGGTGCGGGTCGTCGCCACCCCGTGCAGCGGCTCGGAGAAGGCCGGGTCCTCCGCCAGCGCCACGATCGCCGCATGGGAGGGCTGCTCGTAGGGCCGCGGGATCTGCGCCGCGAACCACGCCCCCGGCGTGAGGTCCCCGAGCCAGCGCCGGATCAGGCGACGGTGCGTCGGGATCCACTGGAGCATCGCGTTGGACACCACGACGTCCGTCGCCCCCGACGGGCGCCACTGCGAGGCGTCGACCGCCTCGAAGCGCAGGTTGGCGGGGGCACCCGTGCGGGCCGCCTGCTCTCGGGCCCGCTCGAGCATCGCGGGCGAGTCGTCCAGACCGATCACCTCGGCGTCCGGCCAGCGCTCGGCCAGCGTCCGGGTCAGGGTCCCCGGGCCGCAGCCCAGGTCCACCACGACGCGCGGCGCCTCGGCGCGCACGCGCCCCACCAGGTCGTGGAAGGGGCGGGCGCGGTGCTCGGCGAAGCCCTCGTACTGCGCGGGATCCCAGGTGAACCCCCCGCCCTCTCGGCCGGTCACGTCCCCCACGACGGCGTCGGTGTCCGGGTGCGGGCTCTCGGGCGCGATCTGACTCATGGCGGCACCGTATCGCGCGGAGCGGCCGATACCCTGGGGGCGATGACTTCTGCCGCCACGAACCCGCCCTCGCTGACCGACCGCATCGACGCCCTCCCGCCGACCCCGGACGCCGACGACGTCTTCGGGGCCTTCGCGGCCTGGACCGAGGACCGCGGCATCGCGCTCTACCCCGCCCAGGAGGAGGCCGCCCTCGAGCTGGTCCAGGGCCGGCACGTGATCCTGGCGACGCCCACCGGCTCCGGCAAGTCCCTGGTGGCGCTGGCCGCGCACGCCGACGCGCTCGCCCACGACGCCGTCTCCTACTACACGGCGCCGATCAAGGCGCTCGTCTCGGAGAAGTTCTTCGCGCTGGTGGACGTGTTCGGCGCGGAGAACGTCGGCATGGTCACGGGTGACTCCACCGTCAACGGTGACGCCCCCATCATCTGCTGCACCGCCGAGATCCTCGCCAACCGCGCGCTGCGCGAGGGCTCGGGCATGGAGATCGGCACCGTGGTGATGGACGAGTTCCACTACTACGCGGACCCCTCCCGCGGCTGGGCCTGGCAGGTGCCCCTCCTCGAGCTGCCGCAGGCCCGGTTCCTGCTGATGTCGGCCACCCTCGGCGACACGACCCGCCTCGAGGCGGACCTGACCGAGCGCACCGGGCGCGAGGTCGCCGTCGTCGCCCACGCGGAGCGCCCCATCCCGCTGACGTTCGAGTGGTCCGAGGTGCCGCTGCAGGAGAAGGTCGAGGAGCTCGTGAGCACCCGCCAGGCACCGGTGTACATCGTGCACTTCTCGCAGCTGGACGCCGTGGAGACGGCCCAGGGGCTGTCCTCGATCTCGGTGACGTCCAGGGAGGAGAAGGAGGCGATCGCCGCGCGGATCGCCGGCTTCCGCTTCTCCGCGGGCTTCGGGCACACGCTCAACCGCCTCGTCCGGGCGGGCATCGGCGTGCACCACGCGGGCATGCTGCCCAAGTACCGCCGCCTCGTGGAGAAGCTGGCCCAGGACGGGCTGCTCAAGGTCATCTGCGGCACGGACACGCTCGGCGTCGGGATCAACGTGCCGATCCGCACCGTGCTGCTCACCGCGCTCTCCAAGTTCGACGGCGAGAAGACCCGCCTGCTCCAGGCCCGCGAGTTCCACCAGATCGCCGGCCGGGCGGGCCGGGCCGGCTTCGACACCTCCGGCACCGTGGTGGTCCAGGCCCCCGAGCACGTGATCGAGAACAAGGCGGCCGAGCGCAAGGCCGCGGCGAAGTTCGCGAACGTCAAGGACGAGGCCGAGCGGGCCAAGCGCATGAAGCAGTCCGTGAAGTCCGGCAAGCGCAAGACCCCGCCGGCCGGCTTCGTCTCGTGGGGGCCGGCGACGTTCGAGCGCCTCGTCTCCGCCGAGCCGGAGCCGCTGGTCTCCCGCATGCGGATCACGCACTCCATGCTGCTGAACATCCTCGACCGGCCCGGCGACCCGGTCATCGCGGTCCGGCGCCTGCTGCGCGGCACCCACGAGACCCCGGCCCGCCAGGCGGTGCTCATGCGCCGCGCGCTCGGGATCTTCCGGGAGCTGCTGGCCACGGGCGTCGTCGAGCGTCTGCCCGAGCCGGACGCCGAGGGCCGCACCGTGGACCTCACGGTGGACCTGCAGCCGGACTTCGCGCTCAACCAGCCGCTCTCCCCCTTCGCCCTCGCCGCGCTCGACCTGCTGGACCCGGCCGATCCCGACCACGCGCTCGACGTCGTCTCCGTGATCGAGGCGACCCTCGACCCGCCGCGCCAGGTGCTCTCCGCCCAGGTCAAGCACGCCAAGGGCGAGGCCGTGGCCGCCATGAAGGCCGAGGGCATGGACTACAACGACCGCATGCGGGCCCTCGACGAGATCACCCACCCGCGGCCGCTGGCCGAGCTCCTCGAGCAGCAGTTCGAGCTCTACCGGCAGGACGCCCCGTGGCTCGCGGAGTTCGAGCTGACCCCCAAGTCCGTGGTGCGCGACATGTTCGAGCGGGCCATGGGCTTCGGCGACTACGTGCGGTTCTACGGGATCGCCCGGTCCGAGGGCGTGCTGCTGCGCTACCTCACGGACGCGGTCAAGGCACTGCGCCACACCGTCCCCGAGGCGGCCCGCACCGAGGAGCTCCAGGTGCTGCTGGACTGGCTCGACGAGATGGTGAAGCAGACCGACTCGTCCCTCCTGGAGGAGTGGGAGGACCTGGTGGCCGGGGACATCGACGAGCTGCGCCGGGACATGGAGGCGCTCGAGCCGCCGGCCCCGCCTCGCCTGACGGACAACGAGCCCGTGTTCCGGGTGATGGTCCGCAACGCGATGTTCCAGCGGGTGCGCCTGTTCGGCGACGAGCGGGACGAGGCGCTCGCGCGCCTGTCCGGCGAGCTGTCCGCCGACGACTGGGCCGACGCCCTCGACGCCTACTTCGACGACCACGAGGACATCGACGACGGCCCCGCCGCGCGCGGCCCCGAGCTGTTCCGCGTGGCCGCGGCCCCCGACGTCGCCGCCCCGCTGGAGCTGGCCGGCCCGCGCTGGTGGGCGGTGCGGCAGGTCCTGAAGGACCCGGACGGGGACCTGGACCACGGGATCAACGCCGTGGTCGACCTGGACGCCTCCGACGAGGCGGGCCATCCCGTGATCCGGGTGGTCTCCGTGGGCGCGCCCGAGTCCGGGTGGGGCCTGTGAGCGCCGGGGACGCTCGGGCGGCAGGACGGCCCGTGGCGGGCGACCCGCGCGGCTTCGCTCCCCTCGAGCCGGCCCGCCACCGCGTGGGCGAGCGCACCGAGCTCTACGACGGCACCGTCACGGTGGACCACTGGTTCTCGGTGCCGATCGACCACGCGCTGGGCCTCGCCGAGGCCGAGGCGCAGGACGCGGCGGGCACCGGCGTCGGGCCGCACGGGCGCGGCACGCTGACCGTCTTCGCCCGCGAGATCCGGGCGAAGGACGACCCCGAGGGCGAGCGCCCCTGGGCCCTGTACCTCCAGGGTGGCCCCGGCAGTGCCGGGCCCCGCCCGGCGCGCCTGAGCGGCTGGCTCGGCGCGCTGGCCGAGAGCCACCGCGTGCTGCTGCTGGACCAGCGCGGCACGGGGCGTTCGACCCCGGCCACTGTGGCGACCCTGACCGCCCCGGGCGCCTTCGCCACGGACGAGGCGCGCGCCGAGCACCTGGTGCACCTGCGGGCGCCCTCGATCGTGCGGGACGCCGAGATGCTGCGCCTCGCCCTCGGCGCCGGGCCGTGGACCACACTGGGCCAGAGCTTCGGCGGGTTCTGCACGCTGAGCTATCTCTCCTTCCACCCGGAGGGCCTGCAGCGCAGCCTGGTGACCGGCGGCCTCGCCCCGCTCACCGGCCACGCCGACCGGGTCTACCGGGCCACCTACGCCCGGATGCGCGCCCGCACCGAGGAGTTCTTCGACCGGCACCCGGCCGACCGCGACGCGTGGTCGGAGGCCGTGGGGCTGATCCGCGCCGCCGAGGCCGCGGGCGCCCCGATCCCCCTGCCCGGCGGCGGGCCGCTCACCGTGGGACGGGCCCAGGGTCTGGGCATGCTGCTGGGCGGCAACACCCGCGTGGACCGCCTGCACTGGGTCCTCGCCGAGGCCGTGGACCGCACCGGACCCGCGCCGCGCCTGTCCGAGACGTTCCTGGCCGCCGTCGCCGACCAGGACGACCGCCTCGTCAACCCGCTCTACACCGTGCTGCACGAGGCGATCTACGCGCAGCCGGCGGACCTGGCCGGCGGCCGGGCGGACACCGGCTGGTCGGCGTCCCGGATGCTCGCCGAGCACCCGGACTTCGACCCGGAGGCGACCACGGTCCCGCTGCCCACGGGCGAACACGTCATGCCCTGGTCCGTCGAGGTCGACCCCCGGCTGCGGCCCCTGGCCGGCACGGCGCGGCTGCTCGCCGAGCGCACGCAGTGGGGCCCGCTCTACGACGTGGCTGCCCTGGCGCAGAACACCGTCCCCGTGGCCGCCGCGGTCTACGCCGACGACGTGTACGTGGACCGGGACCTCTCGCTCGAGACGGCGCGGCGCGTCCGCGGCCTGCAGGTGTGGGAGACCGACGCCTTCCACCACGACGGCATCGCCGACGACGGGCCGGCGATCCTCGACCGGCTCCTGGCGATGACCGCGGCGGACGGCGCCGGGACGACGACGGCCCCCGACCCGGTCGACTGACCGGCCCGGGGGCCCGGGCGCCGGCGGAGCACTCCCCCGGTGCCGTGATCGGCTCAGACGGTGGGCCCGTCCTGTCGCACGATCTGCTCGGAGACCCCGCGCGCGTCGTCGTCACGGGGATCGGCGAGCCGGGTCTCGTGGGCCGTGCGGATGATGGCCGACCACGCGTCCTTGTGCTCGAGCAGCTGGTCGCGCCAGCGCTGGTCCAGGGCCTCGGCCCGGGCCGTCCAGCGGTCCATCAGGGCGGCGGCGCGCTCGCGCTCGGCCGGGTCGGCGTCCTCGGCCAGCTTCGAGTACCGATACGAGTACTTCTCGGCGTTCTGCAGCGCCCGCAGGGCCTGGCCCTTCGGCGAGGCCAGGGAGATCGCCACGGTGATCGCCAGGATCACGACGACGACCACGAGGGACAGCGTCGTGGGGATCTCGACGACGGGCACGTTCTCGCCGCCGTTGATGAACGGCAGGTTGTTCTCGTGCAGGGCGTGCAGGATCAGCTTCACGCCGATGAACGCCAGCAGCGCGGAGAGCCCGTAGGCCAGGTAGACGAGGCGGTCGAGCAGGCCGTCGATCAGGAAGTACAGCTGGCGCAGGCCCATGAGCGAGAACGCCGTGGCGGTGAAGACGATGTACGCCTCCTGGGTCACGCCGAAGATCGCGGGGATGGAGTCGAAGGCGAAGAGGATGTCCGTGGCGCCGATCGCGATCATCACGAGGAGCATCGGCGTCATGAGGCGCTTGCCGTCCACCGTCGTGAAGAGGCGGTCGCCGTCGAACTGCTCGGAGGCGGGCAGGAACCGCTTGACGAGGCGGACCATCACGTTGTCCGCCTCGTCCTGGGCGCCCTCGGCGTCGCCGGACATCTCGCCCTTGAGCTGGCCGCCGGCGATGATCAGCAGGAACAGGCCGAAGAGGTAGAACACGTCCGACCACGCGGCGATGACGGCGGCGCCCAGCAGGATGAACAGGGTGCGCGAGATCAGCGCGAACGTGATGCCGAACAGCAGCACCTTCTGCTGGTACTCGCGCGGCACCCGAAAGCTGGCCATGATGACCAGGAAGACGAACAGGTTGTCGACGCTGAGCGCCTTCTCCAGCAGGTAGCCGGTGTAGTACTCGACCGCGTGCTGGGTGTCGCCGAAGGCGAAGAACACGAGGCCGAAGACGAGCGCGAGGCCGACGTAGACGCCGGACCAGATCGCGGCCTCCCGGATCGACGGCGTGTGCGCCTTGCGGACATGGGCGAAGTAGTCGAACGCGAGGAGCCCGACGATCAGCGCGATCGTCAGGCCCCAGGTCAGGCCGTTGATTTCCACGGGTCACCTCTCGGCGTCAGGGGTCAGGACGGTGCCGCAAGTCTCTCCGCCCGCCGCGGCCGCGGCCCGGGCCCCTGTGTCCGGCCGGCGGCGCGCTCTCGGCGGCCGCGGCGTGCTGACGTCCACAGTGTTCGGGATACTCCCCTACGTCGCCGGTCAGTCTACCCGGTCGCACGACGACGCCCCGACCCGCGGCGGGCGGAGCGGGGCGTCGTCGGGCCCGCTGGTGCGGGCCCATGAGGGCGAAGATATTGGCGGTCAGGACGATGAACCAGTTCTGGGTGAGGCCGAAGATCGCCGGGATGGAGTCCACCGCGAACATCACGTCCGTCAGGCCGATCGTGATGAACACGACCACCATGGGGGTGAACATGCGCCGGCCGTCCACGGTGGTGCGCAGTCGGTTGCCGTCGTAGTCCGGCGCCACGTTGAGGCGGCGGGTCAGGCGGGCCACGACGCCCGGCTCGGACTCCTCGTCCCCGCCGTCGTCCTTGAGCTGCTGCCAGGCGGTCCAGAGCAGGAAGGCGCCGAAGATGTAGAACTCCCACGTCAGGTGCTCGATGGCGACGGCGCCGACCGCGATGAACACCGCGCGGGCGATCAGCGCGATGATGATGCCCACCATCAGCACCTCCTGCTGGTAGCGGCGGGGCACCTGGAACTTGGCCATGATGATGAGGAACACGAACAGGTTGTCCACGCTGAGGCTGTACTCGGTGACCCAGCCGGCGAGGAACTCGGTGCCGTGCTGCGCATCGCCCAGGGCGAAGAGCAGCCCCGCGAAGACCAGCGCCAGCGCCACGTAGAACCCGATCCACAGGCCGGCCTCCTTCATGGAGGGCTCGTGGGGGCCGCGCCAGTCTAGACGGGTGCGGTCCCGCGCGCGGATGCGGGTGGGCCCGGTCTCAGGCTGCGCCGGGGGCGGTCAAGCCGAGGGCGAGCCAGACGACGACGGCGCCGGCGGCGGCCAGGCCCCAGCTGGCGAGGGAGCCGATGAGGAACTCCTCCGCGCGCGAGCCGGCTCCGCGGTCCGCCGAGATCTCCGGGAAGCGCACGATGCCCTTGGCCGCCATCAGGGCCGCGATCACCGGATAGGCCTGCGCGAGCCCCAGGACGACCATGAGCAGTCGCTCCATGGGCCCGATGTAGCGACCGCCGCGCAGGCCGTCGGCCGCGGGGTCCGTGGGCGCGGCGGACGGCACGGTCGTGGGCTCCGCCGCGGGGTCCTCCGCCTCCTCGTCGCCCCCGTCGGCGGACCGGCCCGCCAGGGCGAGGACCGCGCGGGTGACCCGGTTGCCGGTCTCGGTCAGCGCCACCGTCACCGCCAGCAGCGTGAGTGCCGGGGGCGCGGAGCGCAGACCCGCGGGCGCCAGGGTCGACTCGAGCACGGCCACCAGGCCGACCGCGGCCGCCACCGCGACCACCCCGAGCGGCCGGTCCGGGTGCAGCCACGTCCAGCCCATCAGCAGGCCGAGGGCCACCAGGCCGCCGCCCACCGCGACGGAGATGCCGGTCGGCGCCAGGACGGCCACCAGCACCGCGGCGAGGACGGCGGCCACCGCCGCGCCGGCCCGGGCCAGCCACCGCCGCCGGGGGGTGGGCCAGGCGCCGGGCAGGACGGCGTCGAGCAGGTCGTGCAGCCCCAGCGCGAGCAGGGCGAGGGCGGTCACGGCGCGACCTCCGTCGCCGCGGCGGCGAGCTCGGCGTCCAGCTCGAGCAGCCGGTCGATCCCGGACCGCGCGACGGCCTGTGACACCGCGGACTGCGTGATCCGCTCCGCCCGTGCCGCCTCCGCCTGGGTCGCCCCGCCCAGCAGGGCGGCGGCGATTCGGCGTTCGCGGGCCTTGAGTCGGCCGAGGACATGGTCGCGCAGCAGGACGAGCCCGTCCACGGCGGCGGTGAGGGACGGGTCCGCGGCGCGGAAGGCGGTCGCGGCTCCGACAGCCCGCTCATGCGCGCGCTCGACGGCCTCGCGGGCCCGATACCAGGCCGGTCCGTCCTCGATGCCGTCTCCGCCGGCGTCCAGGGCCCGCCGCTGCCCCAGGCCGATCCCGAAGCGCAGGTCCAGGCCCGGGGGCAGGGCGAGCGTGACGCGGACGGTCAGCCGGAGCGCGTCCGGCCAGGTGCGGTGCAGCGCCTGGAACTCGTCGCCGACGCTGGCCCAGGCGGGACGCAGCGGCGGGACGTCCTGTTCCGCGGCCGCGAAGGCGGCCAGGATCTGCTCCTGCGCGCGGTCCCGGTCCGGGAGGGCGCGGGAGCCGACGATGTCCGCGATCACGGCCGCGACCGGGGGTGCTGCGCTCATGGCGTCACACTATCACTGATATGAAGATATTCATCAGTGTTTTCATAACACCCCGGGGCGCGGAACGCGCCGGGCGGTCACTGCTCCCGCTTCATCTGCCGCAGCTCCTTCTTGAGCTCGCCGACCTCATCGCGCAGGCGGGCCGCGAGCTCGAACTGCAGGTCCGCCGCCGCCTGGTGCATCTGCTGCGACATCTGCTCGATCAGATCGGCCAGGTCCTTGGCGGGCAGCGACGCCGGGTCCACCGCCGGGGCCTCGGCACCCTCCCCCGTGGCCGGGGCCCGGTCCAGTGAGCTGAGGCCGCGGTGGCCCATGCCGAAGTCGAACCCGGACTTCACGCCCCCCATGCCCTTGAGGAAGTCGGCGGTGTCCGCGTCCTCCCGGGCCAGCTGGTCCGTGATGTCCGCGATGCGCTTGCGCAGCGGCTGGGGGTCGATCCCGTGCTCCTCGTTGTACGCGATCTGCACGGCCCGGCGCCGCTCGGTCTCGTCGATCGCCCGCCGCATGGAGTCCGTGACGTTGTCGGCGTACATGTGGACCTCGCCGGAGACGTTGCGGGCGGCGCGGCCGATGGTCTGGATGAGGGAGGTGGTGGAGCGCAGGAAGCCCTCCTTGTCCGCGTCCAGGATCGCCACGAGCGAGACCTCGGGCAGGTCCAGGCCCTCGCGCAGCAGGTTGATGCCCACCAGCACGTCGAAGGTGCCCTTGCGCAGCTCCCGCAGCAGCTCCACGCGGCGCAGCGTGTCCACATCCGAGTGGAGGTACTCGACCTTCACCCCCGCCTCGAGCAGGTAGTCCGTGAGGTCCTCGGCCATGCGCTTGGTCAGCGTGGTCACCAGGACGCGCTCGTCCTTGGCCGTGCGCACCCGGATCTGCTCGAGCAGGTCGTCGATCTGGCCCTCGGTCGGCTTGACCACCACCTGCGGGTCCACCAGCCCGGTGGGCCGGATGATCTGCTCGACGTAGCCGTCCGCCTGGCCGAGCTCGTAGGCGCCCGGCGTCGCGGAGAGGTACACGGTCTGCCCGATCCGTTCGAGGAACTCATCCCACTTCAGCGGGCGGTTGTCCATGGCCGAGGGCAGGCGGAAGCCGTGCTCCACGAGGGTGCGCTTGCGGGACATGTCCCCCTCGTACATCGCGCCGATCTGCGGGATGGTCACGTGGGACTCGTCCACCACGAGCAGGAAGTCGTCCGGGAAGTAGTCCAGCAGGCAGTGCGGGGCGGAGCCGGCGGGACGGCCGTCGATGTGGCGCGAGTAGTTCTCGATGCCGTTGCAGTAGCCCATCTGCTGCATCATCTCGAGGTCGTACGTGGTGCGCATGCGCAGCCGCTGCGCCTCGAGGAGCCTGTCCTGGGACTCCAGCTCCTGCAGCCGCTCCCGCAGCTCGTCCTCGATGGTGGTGATCGCCCGGCCCATGCGCTCGTCGCCGGCCACGTAGTGCGAGGCCGGGAAGATGTACATCTCCTCCTCCTCGCGCACCACCTGGCCGGTGAGCGGGTGCAGGGTCTGGATGGACTCGATCTCGTCCCCGAAGAACTCGATGCGCACCGCGAGCTCCTCGTACATGGGGATGATCTCCACGGTGTCCCCCCGCACCCGGAAGGTGCCGCGGTGGAAGTCGACGTCGTTGCGCACGTACTGCATCTGCACGAACCGCCGCAGGAGCACGTCCCGGTCCATCTCCGCACCGCGGCGCAGGGTGACCATCTGCTCGATGTACTCCTCGGGCGTGCCGAGGCCGTAGATGCAGGAGACGGTGGCCACCACGATCACGTCCCGCCGGGTCAGCAGCGCGTTCGTGGCCGAGTGGCGCAGCCGCTCGACCTCCTCGTTGATGGAGGAGTCCTTCTCGATGAAGGTGTCCGTCTGCGGGACGTACGCCTCGGGCTGGTAGTAGTCGTAGTAGGAGACGAAGTACTCGACCGCGTTGTTGGGCAGCAGCTCCCGGAACTCGTTGGCCAGCTGCGCCGCGAGCGTCTTGTTCTGCACCATCACCAGCGTGGGCCGCTGGAGGCGCTCGACGAGCCACGCCGTCGTCGCCGACTTGCCCGTGCCGGTGGCGCCCATCAGGACGACGTCCTTCTCCCCCGCCTCCACGCGCTCGGCGAGCTCGGCGATGGCCTTCGGCTGGTCACCGGAGGGCTGGTAGGGGGAGATGACCTCGAACGGGGCGACGACGCGGTTGATCTTCTGGGCCAGGCTCATGGCAGAACCCTACGTCGCGCCCCGGACACCCCGGCGGTCAGTCCGCCGAGGGCTCAGCCGCGCCGGGGGCGAGGAACCGGTCCCACACCTGGTTCGCCACGGACGCGAGCCGCTCGAGGTCGGCGTCGTTGACGATGACCACGTCCGCGACGGCGCGCCGCTGCTCGTCCGTGGCCTGGGCCGCGATCCGCGCCTCGGCGTCCGCGCGGCTCATGCCGCGGTCCTCCACCATCCGGCGCAGGCGCTCCTCGAGCGGGGCCTCCACCACGATCACGAGGTCGAACGCGTCCGCCTGCCCGGTCTCCACCAGCAGCGGCACGTCCTGGACCACGACGGCGTCCGGCCCGGCCTCGGCGACGATGCGCCGGGCCGCAGCCCGGATCCGGGGGTGCACGATGCGGTTCAGGCGCTGTCGGGCGCCCTCGTCCCCGAAGACGATGCGGGCCATCTCGACGCGGTCGAGCTCACCGTCCGCGGTGATGACGCGGTCCCCGAACTCGTCCTGGACGGCGGCCAGCCCGTCGGTGCCCTTCTCGAGGACCAGCCGGGCGAGGGCGTCCGAGTCCACCAGGAGCGCGCCACGCTCCTGCAGGACACGGGCCACCGCGGACTTGCCGGCGGCGATCCCGCCGGTCAGGCCCACATGGACGCGCGGCCGTTCGGCCACCGGGTCGGTCTCGGTCATACGCGCTCTCCTCGGGCGGCCTCGAGCTGAGGCTGGATCTTGGCCGCCCAGTATGCCCGGACGGCCTCCTGCAGGTCCTCGAGCGAGCCGTCGTTCTCGATCACGGTGTCCGCGATCTCGGCCCGCTCCTCGTCCGCCGCCTCCTCGTCGATGAAGGCCCAGGCCCGCTCGCGGGTCATGTCGTGGGACTCCATGAGCCGGGCGACGCGCACCTCGGCGGGAGCGGAGACGGCCAGCACCTGGTCGAAGTCCTGTCCGGAGCCGGTCTCGGCCAGCAGGGCCAGGTCGACCACCAGCACGGAGTCCTCGCCGATCTCGCGGGCCCGGCGGTTCGCCTCGTCGCGCACCGCCGGGGAGACGATCTCGTACATGCGCGTCCGGGCGGTCGAGCTCTCGGTGGTGAGCCGGTTGAGGGTGCGCGCGTCCAGGGTGCCGTCCGCGCGGACGATGTCCTCGCCGAAGACCGAGCGGAGCTCCTCGAGCACGGGGTTGCCGGGCACGAGGATCTCCCCCATCAGGTCGTCGAACTCCACGACGACGGCGCCCAGCCGCTCGAGCTCCGCGCCGACCTCGGTGCGGCCCGCGGCGATGCCGCCGGTCAGGCCGACGGTGACGAGGGCCTTGGCCGCGTCGATGCGCTGCTGGTGCCACGTCTTCGGGGTGTGCGTGTCGTTCTCCGGCTCGGTGCCGACCTCGAACTCGGGGCGGATCACGAAGTCCGAGACGTCCACGCCGTCCTCGGTGGCGCGGCGGCGGTACTCCTCGACCGGCAGCACCTGCTTCCACTGGCGGGTCCGCATGGGCCGCGCGGCACCCGCGTCCTCGCGCAGGGCCTGCAGCAGCAGTGCGGCCTGCGTGACGGTGATGAGCAGGATGGGCAGGCCGATCACGATGATGACCTCCTGCAGCGCCGCCAGGCCGTTCTCGCCCGCGGTGAGGATGATGGCCGCGCAGACCGCGCCGATGGACACGGCCCAGAACACGGACTGGCGGCGGGGCGCGGCATCCTCGTGGCCATTGGCCATCGCGTCCATCACGAGCGCGCCCGAGTCGATCGAGGTGATGAAGAACAGCGTGATGACCACGAGCGCCACGACCGCGGCCACCGTGTAGAGCGGCGTGCCCTGCAGGTGCTGGAACAGGGCGGCCTGGACGTTGCCGTCGGTGACGATCGTCTGCGTGAGGTCACCGCCCTGGCCCGGCGCCGGCGCGGTGGCGCGGTCCGACTGGAACGCGGAGTAGCCGTAGATGCCCATCCAGATGATGACGAACGCCGTGGGCAGGCCGAGGCCGGCCATGATGAAGGAGCGGATGGTGCGGCCGCGTGAGATGCGGGCGAAGAACATCCCCACGAAGGGCGCCCACGTCACGGTCCAGGCCCAGTAGAAAACGGTCCAGTCACCGGACCACTGGCCCGAGTTGTACGTGTCGTTGTAGGTGGAGAGCACGGGCAGCATGGAGGCGTACTCGCCGATCGCCTGCACGGTGCCGCGGATGACGTCCATGCTGGAGACGGCCCACATCAGGACGTACACGAGCAGGGCGATCGCCAGCAGGATGTTGGCGTAGGACAGCCGCTTGACGCCCTTGTCCATGCCGACCAGCACGGAGGCCGTGCCCACGGCGGTGACGACGGCCAGGATGAGCGCCTGGACCCAGCCGGCCACGGGGGTGCCCAGCACGTAGTTCATGCCCGCGTTGATCTGCAGGGCGCCCAGGCCCACGGACACGCCGAGGCCGAACACGGTGGAGACCACGGCGATGATGTCGATCGTCTTGCCGATGGGGCCGTGGATGCGATCGCCGAGGAGGGGCTGGAAGGCGGAGGACACGCGCGGGGGCAGCTTGCGCTTGTACGTGAAGTAGCCGAAGCACAGGCCCGGGACGAGCAGGATCGCCCACATGTGGATGCCGAAGTGGAAGTTCGCGATCGCCATGGCCTCCGAGGCCGCGCGGTCGGAGAACGGCTCCGTCCCCGCCATGGGCGGGTTGGCGTAGTGGTTCATCGGCTCCGCGATGCCCCAGAACATCAGCACCGCGCCGACGCCGGCGGCGAACATCATGCCGAACCAGGTCAGGCCGGAGTACTCCGGCACCGCGTCGTCGTCGCCGAGCTTGACCCGGCCGTACCGGGTCACGGCGAGGATGAACAGGAACGCCACCAGCAGGGTCAGGCTGAGGGTGTAGATCCAGCCGACGTCGTAGCGCAGCCAGCTCGAGACCACGCCGAAGGCCGCCTGGACCGGGCCAGGGAACAGGCCCATCGCGGCGGTGAAGAGCACGACCGCGGCGGCCGAGCCGAAGAAGATCGCCGGACTCGTGCGGAGCCCCAACGTGTCGTGCAGGCGAGTGAGCGGGGAAGTCATGAGTCTCCCGGGACAGGGTCATGGGAGGCCCGCGGCGGCACGCGTGCTCGCTCACCGGTGGGCCGGTGCCGGGTGGCACGGTCTTCCACTGTACCGAAGCTCACGTCGGGGCTCGACGGCGTGCCCGTCCTCGGCCAGCCCCTAGGGTGGGGTCATGCCCGATCCCGCCCCCGCCCCGACCGCGCGCTGCACGGTCCTGCCGGCGTCCGCCCGCGACCCCGACGGCTGGCTGGAACGGGAGGTGGAGATCCGCCGCAGCCGCTTCCTCACCTACCTCGGGCGCGTCGAGGACGAGGCGCAGGCGCGCGAGATGGTCGCCGTCCTGCGGCGCCGGCACCACGACGCGCGGCACGTGTGCAGCGCGTTCGTCCTCGGCCCCGCCCGGGACCGGATGCGCTCCAGCGACGACGGCGAGCCCGCCGGCACGGCCGGCGTCCCCATGCTCGAGGCCGTCCTCCAGCGCGAGACCGCGCCGGGCCGGACCGACCTGACGGACGTGTGCGCCGTCGTCGTGCGCTGGTTCGGGGGGATCAAGCTGGGCGCCGGGGGCCTGGTGCGCGCCTACTCGGACTCGGTGTCCGGGGCACTCGACGCCGCCCCGCTGCGCACCCGCTCCCGGCTGGCCCTGCTCGCGGTGGAGGCGCCCCACACCGACGCCGGCCGGTGGGAGAACGAGCTGCGCGCGGCGGGCGTGTCCGTGCTGGAGGCGAGCTACGGCGCCGCGGGGGTCCGCCTGACGGTCGGCGTGCCGGACACCGAGGAGGCCCGCGCGGCGTTCGCGGCGCGGCTCGCGGACGTCACGGCCGGCGCGGGGCATGCGGAGCGGATCGGAGAGGACTGGGTGGACCATGAGTGAGCCGTTGCCCCGGGGGGTCACCCCCGATGTCGCCCGTGGCGGGCTGCCGGACGACCTCACCGCGGGCGTGGACTTCGCGGCGCTGGATCGGTGGCCGCTGCCGACCGAGCCCGACCGCCAGGCCCACGACGCGGCGGACCTGCTCCTGCTCGACACCCTGGCCGGGTGGATCGCGAGCGGGCACGTCCCCGGCCCGGTGGCCGTCCTGGAGGACCGGCACGGCGCGCTGACCCTGCCCCTGCTCACGGCCGGCCACGACGTCCGGATCCACCAGGACGACGCCTCCGCCGAGCGCTCGCTGGACGCGAACCTCGCCGCGTGGCGCGCCGCCGGTCGCCTCGGCGGGGAGACGGGCGAGCTCGAGCGAACGGCCACGCCTGAGGAGGCGGCCCGGGGCGCCCGGACGGTCCTGCTGCCGCTGCCCCGCTCGCTCGACGAGCTCGACCGGCTGTCCCGGATCGTCGCAGCCGTGGCCGACCCCGGCGTGGTCCTGCTGGCCGGCGGCCGCGACAAGCACATGAGTCCGCGCATGAACGCGGTGCTCGGCGCGGCGTTCGAGGACGTCGTCGCCGGACGGGGACGCCGCAAGGCGCGCGTGCTCACGGCCCGGGGCCCACGTCCCGGCGTGACCCCCCGGCCGCCGGAGGAGGCCGACCGCGACGTCCCCGGCGTGGGGCGCCTGCACCTGGTGGCCCACGCCGGCACCTTCGGCGGAGCCGCCGCCGACCCGGGCACCCGTCTGCTGCTCACCTCGCTCGCCGACGACCCGCGCCCGCCGGGGCGCGCCGTGGACCTGGGGTGCGGCAACGGGCTGCTCTCGGTCGGGGCGGCGCGGCTGTGGCCGCACGTCACCGTGCTGGCCACCGACCAGTCCGCCGTGGCGGTCGCCTCGACGCTCGCCACGGCCCGCGCGAACCGCGTGGCGGACCGCGTCCGGGCCGTGCGCGACGACGCCCTGACCACGTGGCCGGACGGGACGGAGGAGTGCGTGCTCCTGAATCCCCCGTTCCACGACGGCAACGCCGTGGACCCCTCCGTGGCCCACCGGCTGGTGGCGGCCGCGGCGCGGGTGCTGGAGCCGGGCGGCCGGCTGTGGTGCGTCTGGAACTCGCACCTGCGGTACCGGCCGGTGCTGGAGGACCTCGTCGGGCCGACCCGGCAGACGGCGCGCGACCGCACGTTCACCGTGACGGTCTCCGAGCGCCGCTGAGCGCGGCCGTCGGGTCCCGTCCGCTCCCCCACGGCCAGCCCCCCGGGACGCGACGACGCCCCGCCCCTCCGGAGGGAGGGACGGGGCGTCGGGTGCTCGGCGCGGGCCGTCAGGGACGGTCACGCACCGCGGCGATCAGTTGCCGGTGAGCTTCTCGCGCAGGGCGGCGAGGGCCTCGTCGGAGGCCAGGGTGCCTCCGTCCGAGGACGGGGCCTCGGAGGAGTAGGACGAGCCGCCCAGGCCCGCACCGGCGTCGGCGCCGGCGGTGGCCTCCTCCTGGAGGGAGCGGCGCACCTGCTCCTTGTGGGCCTCCCAGCGGGCCTGAGCGTCGGCGTACTGCTGCTCCCAGGCGGCGCGCTCGGTCTCGAAGCCCTCCATCCACTCGTTGGTCTCGACGTCGAAGCCCTCGGGGTACTTGTAGTTGCCCTCCTCGTCGTACTCCGCGGCCATGCCGTAGAGCGCCGGGTCGAACTCGGTGCCCTCGGGGTCCACGCCCTCGTTGGCCTGCTTGAGGGACAGGGAGATGCGGCGACGCTCGAGGTCGATGTCGATGACCTTGACGAACAGCTCGTCGTTGACCGACACGACCTGCTCGGCGGTGTCGATGTGGCGCGAGGCCAGCTCCGAGATGTGCACGAGGCCCTCGATGCCGTCCTCCACGCGGACGAACGCACCGAACGGCACGAGCTTGGTGACCTTGCCCGGCACGACCTGGCCGAGGGCGTGGGTGCGGGCGAAGAGCTGCCACGGGTCCTCCTGGGTCGCCTTCAGCGACAGGGAGACACGCTCGCGGTCCATGTCCACCTCGAGGACCTCGACGGTGACCTCCTGGCCCACCTCGACGACCTCGGACGGGTGGTCGATGTGCTTCCAGGACAGCTCGGAGACGTGCACGAGGCCGTCCACGCCGCCCAGGTCCACGAAGGCGCCGAAGTTGACGATGGAGGACACGGTGCCGTTGCGGACCTGGCCCTTCTCCAGCTTGTGGAGGAAGTTGGAGCGGACCTCGGACTGGGTCTGCTCGAGCCAGGCGCGGCGGGACAGGACCACGTTGTTGCGGTTCTTGTCCAGCTCGATGATCTTCGCCTCGAGCTTCTGGCCGATGTAGGGGGCCAGGTCGCGCACGCGGCGCATCTCCACGAGGGAGGCCGGGAGGAAGCCGCGCAGGCCGATGTCGAGGATGAGGCCGCCCTTGACCACCTCGATGACGGTGCCCTCGACGACGCCGTCCTCCTCCTTGATCTTCTCGATGTCGCCCCAGGCGCGCTCGTACTGGGCGCGCTTCTTCGAGAGGATCAGGCGACCCTCCTTGTCCTCCTTGGTGAGGACCAGGGCCTCGACGGTGTCGCCCACGGCCACGACCTCGTCCGGGTCCACGTCGTGCTTGATGGACAGCTCGCGGGACGGGATGACGCCCTCGGTCTTGTAGCCGATGTCGAGCAGGACCTCGTCGCGGTCCACCTTGACGACGGTGCCCTCGACGAGGTCGCCATCGTTGAAGTACTTGATGGTCGCGTCGATGGCGGCGAGCAGGTCCTCGGCAGAGCCGATGTCGTTGATGGCGACCTGCGGGGCGTTGGAAGTGGTGGTCATGTAGGAGGGACTCCGTTGGGATCGGGGGTCACGTCGGGATCGATGCCGCCGGTGGGCGGCATCCGGGCACCAGAGGGGCCCCACCCGGCGTGGGTCGTGATGGACATGTATCAAACGCGCACGAATGTGCTCGTCCAGCGTATCAGAAGCCGACGAGGGTGTGCAGGGGTCGGCTGGGTCGCACAAGCCCGTCGAACGCCTCCGCCGCGCCGGCCCGCAGCTCCGCCACGACACCGGCCTCCGCCAGCACCGCGGCGCCGGCCCCGCGGGAGTGCCCGCCGAGCCAGAGCGCGGAGAACCGGGCCGCGTCGAGCCGGAGCCCCGCGCCCATGCGGACGGCGTCGGCCGCGGGGCCCAGCCGCTCGGCGGCGCCGCGCCCCTGGCGGACGGTGAGCCGCCACGTCCCGTCGATCGCGCCGAGCGCGTCCTCGACGGCGACGACGACCTCCCCGTCGCCCGCCCAGCCACGGGCCGCCATGGCGGCGGGCAGGTTCAGGACCCGCAGGTACAGGTCGTCGGAGCCGCGGTGCCGGCTCACCCGCCGCTCGTCGACGAAGAGCGCCTCGAGCCAACCGGGCTCGGGTGCGCGGCCCCACTCGATCCGCTCGACCAGGTCCAGCCGGGCCAGGTGGTGGACGAGCCCGCGCCGCGCGTCGGCGGTCGCCGCGAGGAACGCGGTGACGGTGATCGTGGGCGGCTCCTTCTCCCAGCCCTCGAACCGATACAGCGCGACGCCCTGGACCCGCCCGTCGTCGTCGCGGTGGACCGCCGCGTACAGCCCCGAGCCGCGCCCCTCGTTCCGACTCGCCTCGCGGTCCTCCCAGCGAGGCACGCTGAACGAGGTCCGCTGGACCGAGCCCGGGGTGGCCGGCAGCACCCGCCCGTACAGCTCGTCCACGAGGCCGGGGATCTCCCGCGGCTCCTCGACCGTGACCCGCCCGCCGGCCGGGGCGCCCGTGAACGCGGGGGCGCCCGAGACGTCGATCCGCACGGCGTGCCACCGGGTGGCGGCCCCGAAGCCGAAGCGGCCGTAGATGGCGGCCTCGGTCGCGGTCAGGGCGGCCGCGCACAGGCCGGCGTCGCGGGCGTCCGCGAGGGACCTGAGCATCATGGCCCGCAGCACGCCGCGCCGGCGGGCGTCCGGCGAGACGGTCACGTCGGTGATCAGCCAGGCGTCGACGGTGCGGCCGGGCGACGTGGTCAGCGGCTGCACGAAGTCCTCGAAGGTGGCGGCGGGGCGGCGGGCCGCCGGGTCGTCCCCCGGCGCGTAGACGCCGAGCCGGCGCCGTCCGTCGGCCGCGTGGGCCTCGAGCTGCTGGCGGAGCGCGGCGCCCGTGGGCACCGTCTCGTAGAAGCCCCGTTCGACCGCGGCCGCGAAGTGCGATGCGGCGGGGTCCTCGGGGCCGAGGACCCCGAGGTCACGCAGCGCGAGGCCGTGCTCGCCGAGCCGGTCCTCGGCGGCGTCGGCCAGCCGCCGCAGCGACGGACCCTCCGGCGCGTCAGTGTGCGGCGTCATGCCAGCTCCTTCCCTGGCCGACGTGCACGTCGAGCGGCACGGAGAGCTCGGCGGCCCGGCCCATCCGCTCCTTCAGGAGCGCCGTGGCCTTCTCGAGCTCGGCGGCCGGGACCTCGAGGATGAGCTCGTCGTGGACCTGCAGCAGCAGGCGCGAGGCCAGCCCGTGCTCCTCGAGGCCGGCCTGCACGTCGAGCATCGCGCGCTTGATGATGTCCGCGGCCGAGCCCTGGATGGGGGCGTTGAGCGCGGCGCGCTCGGCCATGTCCCGCAGCTGACGGTTGTCCGAGCTGAGGTCCGGGAGGTAGCGGCGGCGCCCCTCGATCGTCGAGGTGTACCCGTCCTGTCGGGCCTGCGCGACGACGTCGCGCAGGTAGTCGCGCACGCCGCCGAAGCGGTCGAAGTAGCCCTTCATGAGGCCGCGCGCCTCGTCCACCGAGATCTTCAGCTGCTTGGACAGCCCGAAGGAGGACAGCCCGTAGGCCAGGCCGTAGCTCATCGCCTTCACCTTGGCGCGCTGCTCGGCGGTGACGTCGTCCGGGTCCACGCCGAACACCTGCGAGCCGACGAACGAGTGCAGGTCCTCGCCCTCGCGGAAGGCCTGGATCAGCCCCTCGTCCTCGGACAGGTGCGCCATGATGCGCATCTCGATCTGGGAGTAGTCGGCCGAGAGCAGCACGGCCTGCTCGCCGGCCACCTCGTCCGCCACGAACACCTCACGGATGCGGCGGCCCGCCTCGGTGCGCACCGGGATGTTCTGGAGGTTCGGGTGCAGCGAAGACAGCCGGCCCGTGGCGGCGGCGGTCTGCGAGTAGGTGGTGTGGATGCGGCCGTCCGGGGCGACGGTCTCGAGCAGCCCCTCCACGGTCTGCCGGAGCTTCGTGGCGTCACGGTGGGCCATCAGGTTCTCGAGGAACGGGTGCCGGGTCTGCTCGAGCAGGTCCTGCAGCGAGTCCACGTCCGTGGAGTAGCCGGTCTTCGTCTTGCGCGTGCGCGGCATGTTGAGCCGCTCGAACAGCACCTCCTGCAGCTGCTTGGGCGAGCCGAGGTTGACCTGCATCCCGCCGGTCTCCTCCGCGACGGACGCCCACGCGGACTCCTTGGCGGCGTCGGCGGCGTCGGTGAAGTCCTCGCGCAGGCCGGTCAGGGCGTCGACGTCGACGGCGATGCCGGTCAGCTCCATCCGGGCGAGCAGCCGCGAGAGCGGGATCTCGAGCTCCTGCAGCAGCCGCTGGGCCCCGCGGTCGAGCACCTGGGGCGTGAACTGGGTCGAGAGACGGCGCACCACCCAGGCGGCCCGCACGGCGTCCGCGGCGCGGTCCGCCCGTTCGGCGGCGGCTTGACCTCCGTCGAGGTCGAACGACCCCTGCGCCCGCTGCTGAGCGGACTCGCGCGGGGCGGTGAGGGGGGTGTGCAGATGCGCCTCCGCCAGCGCCTCGAGCGAGGTGTCCCGCCGGTCCGGCTGGATCAGGTAGGCCGAGAGCAGCACGTCGTCCACCACGCCGTCCAGGGCCGCGTCCGGGCCGAGCCCGTCGCCCTCGGTGGGCGCGGCCAGCGCCTTGAGCGTGCGCTTGAGGTCGTGCACGGCCTTGGCCAGTCCGCCCTCGCCCAGGGCCTCGCGCACGGCGGCCACCAGCGCCGGGTCCGGGGCGTCGCCGTCGAGGGTGACGTGCAGGCCCGCGTGCTCGCCCACCAGCGCGACGCCGACGGGCGTGCCGAACGTGCCGGGCACGGGCACCTTGCGGCGGGGCAGCAGGGCCGGGCCCTCGACGTCCACGTGGACGCCGAGCAGGTTGCCGGCCTCGGCGGCGAGGAAGGATCGCACGTCCTCGGCCGTCGTCGCCTCGGTGAACTCCGGGGCGGCCTCGACCTCGGGGGGCGGCGCGTCCTCGCCCACCCGCTCGCCGAACACCTCGAACACGCGCTCCCGGATGCGGTTGAACTGCAGCGCGTCGAACAGCTCCTCCACGGGCTCGCGCTCGGGCATCTCGAGCCGCATTGCCTCGAGCCCGATCGGCAGGTCGAGGTCGCGCACGAGGGCGTTGAGGCGGCGGTTGCGGCGCACGTCCTCGAGATGCTCGCGCAGCGCCTCCCCCTTCTTGCCCGTGATCTCGTGCGCGTGTGCGAGCACGCCGTCGAGGTCCCCGTACTGCTTCAGCCATTTCGCGGCGAACCCGGGACCGACGCCGGGCACGCCGGGCAGGTTGTCCGCGGCCTCGCCGACGAGGGCCGCGAGCTCGGGGTACTGGGCGGGGGCGACCCCGTACTTGGCCATGACGGCGTCCGCATCCATCGGCGGGATGTCGGAGACGCCCTTCTTGGGGTAGAGCACGGTGGTGCGCTCGGAGATGAGCTGGAACGCGTCCCGGTCACCGGAGACGACGACGGCCTCCCACCCCGCCTCCTCGGCGCGCGCGGACAGAGTGGCCACGATGTCGTCGGCCTCGTAGCCCTCCAGCGTGAGCGTGGGGATGCCCAGGGCCTCCATGACCTTCACGGTCAGCTCGATCTGGCCCGCGAACTCCGCGGGCGTCTCGGAGCGGCCGGCCTTGTACTCACCGTACTCCTCGGAGCGGAACGTGGGCCCGGAGAGGTCGAACGCCACGGCCACGTGCGTGGGCCGCTGCTGCCGGATCATGGTCAGGAGCATGGCGGTGAAGCCGTACACGGCGTTCGTGTGCTGGCCCGTGTCCGTGGCGAAGTTCTCGGCGGGCAGCGCGTAGAACGCGCGGAACGCCATCGAGTGCCCGTCCAGGACCAGCAGCCGCTGCGGGGCCTCTGGGGTCGGATCTGCCGCCATGGGTGCTCACGTCTCCTCTCGGCGCGCGGCGCGGGGCGCGCCGGTCGCGTGTGCCAGCCTAGTGCTCATGAGTGAGCACACCGAGACCACCCCCGCCGCCTCCGAGCGCGTGTACCGCCCCGGCGTCACCCCCGAGCTGAGCCCCGCCGAGCTGGAGGCGGCCTGCGCCGAGGCCGGTCTGACGCCCGAGCTTGTCACCGCCCTCGGCGGCGCGGCGATCAGCCCCCTCGCCCAGAAGATGGGTCTGCGCTTCCTCGAGCTCACGGCCGAGCGAGCCGTCGCCACCCTGCCCGTGGCGGGCAACGAGCAGCCCGTCGGGCTGCTGCACGGCGGCGCCCACCTCGTGCTCGCCGAGTCCCTGGGCTCGATGGCCGCGAAGATCCACGCCGGGCCGGACCGCAACGTCGTCGGGGTCGAGATCAGCGCCACGCACCACCGGGCCGTCCGCTCGGGCCTCGTGACCGGCACCGCGACCGCCGTCCACCTGGGCGGCACCCTCGTCACCCATGAGGTGGTGATGACGGACGAGCAGGGCCGGCGGCTCTCGACCGCCCGCATCACCAACCTGGTCCTGGCGCCGCGCCCCTGAGGCGGCACGGCCCGCCCCGGGAGACGGGACGGGCCGGGCCGACGCCGCGTGCGGGCGGTCTCAGACCTCGTCCGGCGCGCGGGGAGCGGGCTCGCCGTGCTCGCGCCCCGGGGTGTCCTCGGCGAGCTCGTCGTAGTGCCCGGGGTTCATGGGCACCCCCGTGAGATAGGCCGAACGGGCCAGGGCCATCGTGGCCACCGAGGCCGAGCCCAGCTGCAGCACCACGATCAGGGCCACCTTCACGAACGCGGCCACCCCCGGGGCCAGTAGCAGGGCGCCCACCACGATCAGGATCATCCCGACGCCGCCGGCGGTGCCCACGGCGGAGACGCGGGTGTAGGGGTCGGGGAACCGGATCAGACCGAGTCCCGCGGTGACGAACGCAAGGGCTCCGATCACCACGAGCACGGAGCCGGCGGCGGTCAGGACGACGTCCACGGGTGCGACCTCCTCAACGCTTGCCGCGCGTGAGCGCGCGGGCCAGGGACATGCCGGACAGGAAGGCCACGACCGCGGCGATCAGGACCAAGTCGAACGTCCACGGGTTGTCCGCCCGGACGCCGAACAGCACGAGCATCCCGAGCACGCTGAACGTGAGCAGGTCGCCCGAGACCGCGCGGTCCGCGTCGAGCGGGCCCACCACGATCCGGTACGCGGACACGAGCGCCGACACGGTCAGCAGCGCGATGGCCAGGTCGATCCCCACCAGGGACCAGTCGTAGGCGAAGGGCATCATGCCACCCCCGTCTTCCGCATCGCGTGGAGCATGCGCGCCTCCATGTCGTGGATCTCCGCGCGCAGGGCGTCGGCGTCGTCAGCGTACAGGCCGTGCACGTAGAGCAGGCGCCGCGCGTCCGGGTCACCGTCCTCGTCACCGACGGCGCCGGCACGCCGGGTGCCCAGCGTCAACGTGCCGGGCGTCAGGGTGATCAGCGCCGAGAGCAGGGTGACCTCGGCGTCCGTGCGGCAGTTGCTGCGCACGCGGGCGATGCCCGAGCGCGCCTGGACGCCGGGGGTGACGAGGTCCTTGATGACCGCCTTCGAAGAGGTCACCAGGGCCCACGCGTACCAGCACCAGAACACGAGCCACCGCCAAGGCCAGGACACGGCGGAGGCCGTGCCGGGCGCCAGGTCGACGGTCCCGTCGGCGGGGGCGACGGTGTGCATGGGGGCGTCTCCTTCCGGAGGCTGCGGGAGTGCGGTGCTCATGGGTTGAGCACCGCCTCGATGTACCTGCTGGGGTCCATCAGGCCCTGAGCCGCGAGGTCGGTGACGGTCCACAGGGCCTGACCGCCGAGCCCGAGGGCGAGGGTGGCCATAGCTAGGACGACGGCGGGGGCGGCCAGCCGGCCTGGGATGCGGGAGCGCGTGACGTCCTCGTCCGGATCCACGGTCACCGGCAGCACGCCCGTGGGCGGATCGAGGGTTTCCTGCGAGGCCCACGACTCGGTGCGCTCGTGGTCGGTGCTCGAGCCGCGGCCGGAGGGCGACGGCACGGAGCCCGCCCGGCCCACGATGGGCATGGCCGCGGTGGCCAGGCGCTCGCGGTGCCCGTGTGGGGCCGTCGGAGCGCCCCAGAACCAGGCGTCCCACACCCGCAGCAGAGCCCACAGGCTCACCAGGGAGGCGCCCAGCACCAGCGCAGCGGTGACACCGCGGCCGGCGTCCAGGCCGGCGCTGACGAGCATGAGCTTGCCCACGAACCCGGAGAAGGGCGGGATGCCGACCAGGGAGAGCAGGCCCACGAAGAAGGCGACGGCGATCAGCGGCTCGCGCCGGGCCAGGCCCTGCAGGTCCGCGAGACGGCCGGTGCCGTAGCGCACCTCGATCGCGCCGGCCGCCATCAGGAGGCAGCCCATCGCCACCATGTGGTGCACGAGGTAGAACAGGCCCGCCGCGAGACCCAGGCGCGTGGAGAGCCCGAGTCCGACGAGGATGCCGCCGATGCCGCTCACCATCTGCCACGACAACACGGCGCGCACACCGTGCTCACCGACCGAGGCGAGCGCACCCACCACGAGGGTGGCGAGGGACAGGACCAGGATGAGCGGCAGCAGACGCGCATCGCCGTCGTACATGACGGAGTAGATCCGGTAGAGCCCGTACACGGCGACCTTGGTGTGCAGGGCGGCGAAGAGGGCCGTCACCGCCGGGGAGGTCGAGGAGTACGCCCAGGCCAGCCAGCCGTGCAGCGGGGCCACCGAGGCCTTGATGGACAGTGCGAACAGCACCATGCCCGCGGCGATCGCGATGCGTGGGTCCGCCGCGGCGGACCCGGCGAGCATCGCGAGGTTCACCGAGCCGGTCAGCCCGTAGACGAAGCCGACGCCGACCAGGAGGATCGTGGAGGTTAGCAGGTTGAGGGTGACGTACAGCCGCGCCCCGTCCACTCGGCGCAGGGGCTCACGGCGGTTGGCGGAGAGGACGTAGAGGCCGTAGCTGGGCACCAACATGACCTCGATGAACACGAACAGGTTGAACAGGTCCGCCGTCAGCAGGGCGCCGTTGACTCCGCCGATGAGGATCAGGAGCAGCGGGGCGAAGAACTGGGAGTTAGCGACGCGGGAGCCGTAGGCGAACGCCGCGCCCACGATCGTGAGGGCGCTCGTGAGCACGAGCATCAGGGCGGACAGCATGTCCGCTGCGAAGCCGATCCCGATGCCCCCGGGCCAGCCGCCCAGCGAGGTGGCGAGCACGGACCCGTCGAGGGCGTGGACGCCCAGGGCCAGCCCGCCGGTGGTGACGAGTCCGAGCACCGCGAACAGGACTGCCCGGTGGAGGCGGGGACGCTCCCCCGCCAGCACGAGCAGACCGGCGGACAGCAGCGGGACGGCGGCGAAGAGGGGCAGCAGCTGGCCCAGCGGGACGGCGCTCATCGACGCACCTCCGGGCCCTGGCCGGCGTAGTGCTGCGCGATCCGGCCGGCCGCGGCGTGCCGCTCCTCGCGCGGGAAGCGTGCGTCGGCGGCGGCCTGCTCCAGGGAGTCGCGGGTCTCCCCCGGCGAGGCCACCGCGTCGTCCGCGCGCCCGGTGACGGCCAGCGCGAGCAGCAGCACGGTGATCGCGAAGGCGATCACGATAGCGGTCAGGACGAAGGCCTGCGGCAGGGCATCGGCCTGCACCTCGACGTCTGAGGTCCCCGCGAAGGGCAGCCCGCGGCGGTCGGTGCCGCCCGCGGCGATGATGGCCAGGTTGGCGGCGTGGCCCAGCAGGACCATGCCGAGGATCACGCGCAGCAGCTCGCGCTTGGAGAACAGGTAGAACGCGCCGAAGGTCAGAAGTCCCACGGTAAGGGCGACGGTCATCGGGTGACCTCCTCTCGTGCAGTCGTGGTGGTCGGGGCCGAGGGATCGGAGGACGGGGCCGCCGGCGCGACGCCGGGGTCACGGCTCGAGGCGCGGAGCGGGTCCTCACCCGGCCGCTCGGGGCCGAGCAGGGAGAACGCGGCCACGATCAGGCCGATCACGGCCAGGTACACGCCCATGTCGAACGCGAGCGTGGTGGAGAGCCCGTAGTCCAGGACCTTCACTCCCGCGGCTCCGAGGAAGCCCTTGCCGGTGAGGTAACCGACGATCCCCGTCGCGGTGCCGACGGCGATGCCCGAGCCGATGAAGGCCAGGTACGGCCACCGCAACTCCGGGGCCGTGTCCGAGTCGGCGGCCAGGTAGAGCAGGGCGTAGCCGGCACCGGCGACCAGTGCGGCGATGAAGCCGCCGCCGGGCTCGTAGTGCCCGCGCAGCAGCAGGAACGCGGACAGCAGGATGATCAGCACGCCGAAGACACGGCCGAACACCCGGATGTGGACGAGGTTCTCGCGCACGTGGGCGAGTGGGGAGCGCATGTCCACGGCGGAGGGCTGTGGAGGCGTCGGCCGACGGTTGAGCAACAGGGCCGCGATGGTCAGCGCCGTCGCCCCGAGCACGGTCATCTCGCCCCACGTGTCCACGGCGCGGAAGTCCACGAGGATCACGTTCACCACGTTGGTCCCCCCAGCCTGGGCATAGCTCTGGGTCAGGTAGAAGTGGGCGATCTCCGACATGCTGGAGCGGCCGGTGAACGCGAGCACGCCCAGGGTCGCGGCGACGCCGGCGACGGAGGCGGCGAGGACCGCCTGCATCCTGCGCGGGGTCGGCTCGTCGCTGAAGCGGGCGGGCAGGCGGCGCAGCAGCAGCACCATGACGCACACCGTGAGCACCTCGACCATCAGCTGGGTCAGGGCCACGTCCACGGCGCCGAGGGTGAGGAACCACAGGGTCATGCCGAACCCTACGACGCCGACCACCACCATGGCGGCGATGCGCGTCTTGGCGCGGATGGTGGCGATCACGCCGGCACCCACCAAGACGACCAGCACCCAGTCGTGCCAGCGCGAGGGCTGGCCGACGACGGCGGGCAAATCCTCGATCGTGGCGACACCGGCCACGGCGAGGAGCCCCAGGACCAGGGCGGGGATGAGGAGGTGGGGGCGGGGAGCCAGGGTGCCGGAGGCGCGCGAGACGACCGCGCCGACGCCGATCAGCCGGTGCCGAACCTCGTCCACCGCATCCAGGGCGGAGAACGGCAGGGCGGCGTGGGAGGCCACGCGCTCCACCGGGCGGCGCAAGGCCACCAGCAGCAGACCGAGCACGATGATGGCGGCGGAGACGAGCAGGGCCGTGTTCACGCCGTGCCACAGCGCCAGGTGCGCGTGCACCTCCGCGCCGGAGGCGGCCTCGGCCGCGTAGGAGACGGGGGTGTCCAGCACACCGGGCAGCAGGCCCAGGGCCACGCCCGCGGCCGCGGCCAGCACGGGCACGCCCCAGAAGGTGGCAGGAGCCTCGTGGACCTCGTCCTCCCGGCCGGTCGGCCACGAATGGGCGGCCCCGTCCGGGCTTGGACCCCAGAGGCCCAGGGCGCCGAGCACGAGACGGCCGGAGTAGGCCACGGTGAACACGGAGGTCAGGGCGATGCCGGCGGTGACGAGGACGGGGAGCCATGCGGGACCGGGGGTCCCGAGAGCGGCCTCGACCAGGCCCTCCTTGGAGATGAAGCCGAACAGCGGCGGGATGCCCGCCATCGACAGGGCGGCGACGGCGATCGCCGTGCCGGTGACCGGCATGCGCACGTGGCGGGCCGCGAGCTCTCGCAGGTCGCGGGTGCCGGCCTCGTGGTCGACCACGCCGATCAGCATGAACAGCGCCGACTTGAACAGCGCGTGCGCCACGGTGTGCACGATCGCCGCGGTAAGCGCGACGGGGGTGCCGATGCCGATGGCGGTCACCAGCAGGCCCAACTGGCTCATCGTGGAGTAGGCCAGCAGACCCTTGAGGTCGTGGCGACGGATCGCGGAGACGGCGCCCAGCAGGGCCGTGATGAGGCCCGAGCCGATCAACAGCGCGGACCACACCGGGTTCCCGGCCAGGACCGGGCTGAACACCAGCAGCAGGAAGATGCCGGCCTTGACCATCGCCGCGGCGTGCAGGTAGGCGGAGACCGGGGAGATGGCCACCATGGAGTCCGGCAGCCACGCCTGGAACGGGAACTGGGCGGACTTGGTGAACGCGGCCACCGCCAGCAGGACGGCGACCGTGGTGGTGAAGCCCGCCTCGGACCACACGTCCGAGGCCAACACCCCGGACAGCGAGGCAGTGCCGGTCCGCACGGCCATGAGGGCGACGGCGGCCAGCAGCGCGAGGCCGCCGCCCACGGTCACGAGCAGGGTCCGGATCGCGGGGTCGCGGGCATGGTCCCCCGAGCGCCCGATGAGGAAGAAGGAGGTGAAGGAGGTGAACTCCCACGCGACGAAGAGGACCACGATGTTGTCGGCGAGCACCAGCAGCAGCATCGACGCCGCGAACGCGGTCATCAGCAGGTAGAAGGAGCCGGGTCGGCTCTCCGTGCGGTCCCGACTGAGGTACCGGCTGGAGTAGGCGAGGATCGCGGCGCCGATGACGAGGACGATCATGGCGAACACCAGGGCCAGGCCGTTCAGCCGGAGGTCGAGGTCCACCCCGACCGCGGGGATCCACGGATGGTGCTCCGTCCGGACGTCGCCCGTCCACGCCGCGATCAGCACGCCGGCCGCGGCCAGCAGGGGTGCGGCCAGGACCCAGCCCGCGTCCCTGCCCAGCGCCCGGGAGGCCGGGACGGCCGCCACCACCGAGAGGAGGGTCAGCAGGAGGCTGGTCAGGAGCACAGGACACCACTCATCTCGGGTCGATCGGTCACGGACACGGCGCCCACGGCGGGTGGCCGCGCGCCGACGGTGCCCGAAGTGGGACTCGAACCCACACGCCTCTCGGCACCGCATTTTGAGTGCGGCGTGTCTACCGATTCCACCATTCGGGCAGTGCCGCCCGGAGGCGGGACTCGATCACCCTATCAGCGCCCCGACCCGGCGTCCCCGGCCTTCCGGCGGGCGGTCCCCGCCGCCGCGCCCGCGCCGCGCCCATGGCGCACGGTAGCCTGGTGGACCACCAGCGGCGCCGCACCGACGCCGTCCCGGCCCGCACGAAGGAGCTGCCGTGTCCACGCTGACGCCTCCCGAGGAGACCGGCCTGCGGGCCGTCGTCGCCGAGGACGAGACCCTCATCCGCCTCGACCTGGTGGAGGTGCTCACCGGGGCGGGCTACCGGGTGGTCGCCGAGGCCGGCGACGGCCGCGCCGCCGTCGAGGCCGTGCGCGAGCACCGCCCGGACATCGTGGTGATGGACGTGAAGATGCCCGTGATGGACGGCATCGCGGCTGCGGGCGAGATCGCCGGGGAACGGCTCGCCCCCGTGGTCATGCTGACCGCCTTCAGCCAGCGCGAGCTGGTGGAGCGCGCCCGGACCGCCGGGGCCATGGCCTACGTGGTCAAGCCCTTCACCGAGGCCGACCTGGTCCCCGCCATCGAACTGGCCGTGGCCCGCTTCGACGAGCTGCGCAGCCTCGAGGCCGAGGTGCGGGACCTGGGCGACCGCCTGGAGACCCGCAAGATCGTGGACCGGGCCAAGGCGCTGCTCCAGGAGCGGATGCGCCTGACCGAGGCCGAGTCCTTCCGCTGGATCCAGAAGACCTCCATGGACCGGCGCCTGACCATGCGGGAGGTCGCGCAGGCCGTCATCGACCAGGTCGGCTGAGCGGCGCCCGCGCGCTCGTCAGAGCGGGGAGCGGGCCGGCCAGAAGCCGACCGGCTCGCGCGTCTGCGGCGAGGCGGCGGACGAGCCGCCCGCGGCGTCGTCGCCCACGCGGTGCACACGCAGCGTGTTCGTGGAGCCCACGGCCCCGGGAGGGGACCCGGCGGCGATCACCACGAGGTCGCCGTGCTCGGCGATGCCCTCCGACGTGAGCGACTGCTCGACCTGGAGGGTCATCTTGTCCGTGGAGTCCTGGAACGGGACCATCTTCGGGTAGACGCCCCACGTCAGGCACAGGATGTTGTGCGTGTGCTCGTGGTGGGTGAACGCGTAGATCGGCTGACGCGGCCGCAGGCGGCTGAGCCGACGGGCCGAGTCGCCGGACTCGGTGAACGTGGCGAGGAACGGGATCTCGAGCTGGTTCGCGACCTCGACGGCGGCCCGGGTGATCGCGCCGCCGCGCGTGCGGGGACGCGAGCCGAGCGGGTGGATGAGTTCGAGGCCGTGGGTCTCGGTGGACTCGATGATCCGGGCCATCGTCTGGACCGTCTCGACTGGATACGCGCCCACTGAGGTCTCGCCCGAGAGCATGACGGCGTCCGCGCCGTCGAGCACGGCGTTGGCGCAGTCCGAGGCCTCGGCGCGCGTCGGGCGCGGGCTGTCGATCATCGACTCGAGCACCTGGGTGGCCACGATGACCGGCTTCGCCCACCGGCGGGCGAGGTCCACCGCACGCTTCTGCACCACGGGCACGTCCTCGAGCGGCAGCTCCACACCGAGGTCGCCGCGGGCCACCATGATGGCGTCGAACGCGTCCACGATGGCCTCGAGGTTCTCCACCGCCTGGGGCTTCTCGATCTTGGCGATGACCGGGACCCGGCGCTCCTCCTCGTCCATGATCTCGTGCACCCGGTCCACGTCCGCGGCGTCCCGCACGAAGGACAGCGCCACCATGTCCACGCCGGTGCGCAGCGCCCAGCGCAGGTCCCGCTCGTCCTTCTCGGACAGGGCGGGCACGTTCACCGCCACGCCGGGCAGGTTGATCCCCTTGTTGTCCGAGACCATGCCCGGCACCTCGACCTCGGCCAGCACGTCCGTGTCCGTGACCTCGACGGCGCGCAGGCGCACCTTGCCGTCGTCCACCAGGAGCACGTCACCGGGGGCGACGTCCCCGGGCAGCCCCTTGTGGGTGGTGCCGACCAGCTCGCGGGTCCCGGGCACGTCCCGGGTGGTAATGGTGATCCGATCGCCCCTCTCGAGCAGATGCGGGCCGTCGGTGAAGCGGCCGAGGCGGATCTTGGGGCCCTGGAGGTCCGCGAAGATCGCGACCGGGCGCCGCTCCTCCACGCTGAGCCGGCGCACCCGCTCGAAGGAGGCCGCGTGCACCTCGTGGTCCCCGTGGCTCATGTTGAGGCGGACCACGTCCGCCCCCGCCCGGATGATCGAGCGGGTGGTCTCGTCGGAGTCGGTGGCGGGCCCGAAGGTGGCGATGATCTTGGCGTGTCGCATGCGACCCACGATAGGGGGCGGGCCCGCCCTCGGTGGAGGGCGGGCCCGCGTGGCGTCGGAAGATGAGACGGAGGACTCAGCCGAGGACGAGGCCGCGGTCGTCCGGGTCCACGGGGTGCGGCAGTCGGGACCAGCGCTCGAGCGACTCGTCGACCTCCTGCGCGCACGCACGCCCCTCGGCGATGGCCCAGACCACCAGGGAGGCGCCGCGCCCGGCGTCGCCGCACGCGAACACGCCCGGCTCGTCGGTCTCGTACCCGTCCTTCCGGGCCACGAGCCCGCGTGTCACGTGCACGCCGAGCTGCTGCGTGAGCAGCCCCTCCTCGATGCCGGTGAAGCCCAGCGCCAGCAGCACCAGGTCCGCCTGGACCTCGCGCTCGGTGCCCGCCTTGGGCCCGCGCGTGCCGTCCTCGCGGTACTCGGTCTCCGCCACGCGCAGGGCGCGCACGCGGCCGTGCTCGTCGCCGAGGAACTCGACCGTGGAGGCAAGGTGCGCGCGGGCGCCGCCCTCGGCGTCGGCCGTGGTCTGCTGGTGGACCTTGGGGATCGTGGGCCACGGCTGGTGGACGGGGCGCTCGACCGGCAGCTGCTGGCCGATCGCCAGCGTCGTCACGGACGCCGCCCCCTGGCGGTGCGCGGTGCCGATGCAGTCCGCGCCAGTGTCGCCGCCGCCGAGGATCACCACGTGGCGCCCCTCGGCGGAGATCTGGTCCGGGACCTCGTCGCCGGCGACCGCGCGGTTGGACTGCACGAGGTAGTCCATGGCGAGGTGGATCCCGTCGAGGCCGCGGCCGGGGACGGGCAGCTCGCGGGCCACGGGGGCGCCGGTCGCCACGATCACGGCGTCGAAGCGGGCCTTGAGCTGGTCCCAGGGCAGGTCGACGCCGATCTCCACGCCGGTGCGGAACCGGGTGCCCTCGGCCTCCATCTGCGCCAGGCGCCGGTCCAGGACGTCCTTCTCCAGCTTGAAGTCCGGGATGCCCAGCCGCAGCAGGCCGCCGAGGCGCTCGTCGCGCTCGTAGACCACCACGGTGAAGCCGGCGCGGGTGAGCTGCTGCGCCGCGGCCAGTCCCGCCGGGCCCGAGCCGACGACGGCCACGGTGTGGCCGTTCAGGCGGGCCGGCACGACCGGCTCGAGCCAGTCGTTGTCGAAGATCTGCTCCGCGATCGCCACCTCGGTCTGCTTGATGGTGACCGCGGGCTGGTTGATGCCCAGGGTGCAGGAGTCCTCGCACGGGGCGGGGCAGATCCGCCCGGTGACCTCGGGGAAGTTGTTGGTCGAGTGCAGTCGCGCGGCGGCCTCGTCCCAGCGTCCCCGCCGGACCAGGTCGTTCCACTCCGGGATGAGGTTGCCCAGCGGGCACCCGGAGTGGCAGAACGGGATGCCGCAGTCCATGCACCGGCCGGCCTGGGTGCGCACGATCGCCTCGTCCTGGCGGACGTACACGTCCTTGAAGTCCATGATGCGCACCGGCACCGGACGCGTGGGGCGCTCGACGCGCTCCCGGTTCTTCAGGAATCCGCGCGGATCAGCCACGGGTCACCTCCAGCAGTCGGTCCCAGACGGCCTCCCCGTCCGGGTCGAGTCCCTCGGCCGTCGCGGCCTGACGGGTGCGCAGCACGAGGTCGTACTGCCGGGGCAGGACGGTCGTGAAGCGGTCCCACGCGGCGTCGGCGGCGTCCCCGCCGGCCCGCAGGTCGGCGAGCAGCGCGGCGGCGACGGCGGAGCCCGTCTCCGCGCGGTGCAGCTCCAGCAGCTCGGCGATCCGCAGCCGGTCCTGCGCGGACGGCGCCTCGAGGATCAGGGCGTCCTCGCGGACGGCGAGTGGGTTCAGGTCCTCCCGGTCCAGGTCCAGCACCCAGGCCCGCCCGCCGGACATGCCGGCGGCGAGGTTGCGGCCGGTCTCGCCGAGGATCAGCGCCTCACCGCCGGTCATGTACTCCAGGCCGTGGTCGCCGATGCCCTCGGCCACCGCGGTGGCGCCGGAGTTGCGCACGAGGAACCGCTCCCCCACGCGGCCGCGCAGGAACAGCTGGCCCGAGGTGGCGCCGTAGCCGATCACGTTGCCGGCCACGGTGTTCTCCTCGGCCACGAACGGGGCCTCGGCGTCGGGGCGGACGATCACGCGTCCCCCCGACAGGCCCTTGCCGACGTAGTCGTTGGCGTCGCCCGAGAGCCGCAGGGTGACGCCGGCGGGCAGGAAGGCGCCGAGGGACTGGCCGGCCTCGCCCGTCAGGCGCACGGTGATCGTGTCGTCGTCCAGCTCGTCGGCGAGCCGCGTGCTCGTGACGTGGTAGCCCAGCAGCGTGCCCACGGACCGGTCCGTGTTCACGACGGCCTCGTCCATCACGACGGGCGTGCCCGTCGTGAGCGTGTCCCCCAGCCGGGCGATGAACCGGTGGTCGATGTGGGAGGCGAGGTCGTGGTCCTGCTCGGTGGTGCGGCGCATGGGCGCGTCCTCGTGGCCCGGACGCCGGCCGACGGAGGGGTCCGCGAGGATGCCCGAGAGGTCCAGGCCCTCGGACTTCCAGTGGTGCAGGGCCGCGTCCACGTCGAGCAGCTCGCGGTGGCCGATCGCCTCGTCGAGCGTGCGGAAGCCCAGCTGCGAGAGCAGCTCGCGGACCTCCTGCGCGATGAACTCGAAGAAGTTGACGACGAACTCGGGCTTGCCCGTGAAGCGCGCGCGCAGCTCGGGGTTCTGGGTGGCCACGCCCACGGGGCACGTGTCCAGGTGGCACACGCGCATCATGATGCAGCCGGAGACCACGAGCGGGGCGGTCGCGAAGCCGAACTCCTCGGCCCCGAGCAGTGCGGCGATCACGACGTCCCGGCCGGTCTTGAGCTGCCCGTCCACCTGGACGGTGACGCGCTCGCGCAGGCCGTTGAGCATGAGCGTCTGCTGCGCCTCGGCCAGGCCGATCTCCCACGGGGTGCCCGCGTGCTTGAGGGAGTTCAGCGGGGAGGCGCCCGTTCCGCCGTCGTGGCCGGAGATGAGCACGACGTCGGCGCGCGCCTTGGCGACGCCCGCGGCCACCGTGCCCACGCCGGACTCGGAGACGAGCTTGACGTGGACCCGCGCGGTCGGGTTGGCCCGCTTGAGGTCGTGGATCAGCTGCGCCAGGTCCTCGATCGAGTAGATGTCGTGGTGCGGCGGCGGCGACACCAGGGAGACGCCCGGGGTCGAGTGCCGCGTGCGGGCGACCCACGGGTACACCTTGGTCCCCATCAGCTGGCCGCCCTCGCCGGGTTTGGCGCCCTGGGCCATCTTGATCTGCAGGTCGGTCGCGGTGGCCAGGTACAGGCTGGTGACGCCGAACCGGCCCGAGGCGATCTGCTTGATCTTCGAGCGGCGCTCCGGGTCCAGCAGGCGCTCGGGGTCCTCGCCGCCCTCGCCCGAGTTCGAGCGGGCGCCGAGGCGGTTCATGGCGATCGCGAGGGTCTCGTGCGCCTCCTGCGAGATGGAGCCGTAGGACATCGCGCCGGTGGAGAAGCGGCGCACGATCGACTCGACGGGCTCCACCTCGGAGACGGGCACCGGCGGCCGCTCGCCCGTGCGCAGGCGCATGAGCCCGCGCAGGGTCATGAGCTCCTCCGCTTGGTCGTCCACGCGACGCGTGTAGTCCTTGAAGACGTCGTAGCGCCGCTCCCGCGTGGAGTGCTGGAGGCGGAACACGGTCTCGGGGTTGAACAGGTGCGGCGCGCCCTCGCGCCGCCACTGGTACTCGCCGCCCACCTCGAGCTCGCGGTACGGGTTGATGTCGTTGCCGTCCGGCGGATACGCGAACTCGTGGCGCGCCTGGATCTCGGCGGCGACGACGTCGATGCCCACGCCGTCGAGCGGGCTCGTGGTGCCCACGAAGTAGCGGTCCACGAAGCGCCGGGACAGGCCGAGCGCCTCGAACGTCTGGGCGCCGGTGTAGGAGGCGACCGTGGAGATGCCCATTTTGGACATGATCTTCTGGACGCCCTTGCCGAGCGCCTTGATCAGGTTCGCCACGGCCTGCTCGGCGGTGACGCCCGAGACCTCCCCCGTGCGCACGAGCTCCTCGGCGGACTCCATGGCCAGGTACGGGTTGACCGCGGAGGCCCCGTAGCCGAGCAGGACGGCCACATGGTGGACCTCGCGCACGTCGCCCGCCTCGACGATCAGCGAGCTCTTGGTGCGGTTGGCCGAGGCCAGCAGGTGGTGGTGCACGGCGGAGGTCAGCAGCAGGGACGGGATCGGCGCCCACTGGGCGGTGGCGCCGCGGTCGGACAGCACCACGTACTCCACGCCGCGGTTGACGGCGGCCGAGACCTGCTCGCAGATCGCCTTCAGCTGGGCGCGGAGCTCCTCGACGCCTCCGGCCACCCGGTACACGCCGTTCACCTTGAGGGTCAGGCGGGTGCCGTCGGCGTCGCGCAGGTGCTGGATGCGGGCCAGCTGGTCGTTGTCGATCACGGGGAACGGGACGTCGACCTGGCGGGTGCGCACCTGCTCGAGGGAGAGCACGTTGCCCTGCGGGCCGATCGCGGTGCGCATCGAGGTCACCTGCTCCTCGCGGATCGCGTCGAGCGGCGGGTTCGTCACCTGGGCGAAGGACTGCACGAAGTAGTCGAAGAGCAGCCGGGGCCGCTTGGCGAGGACGGCGATGGGCGTGTCCGTGCCCATCGCACCGAGCGGCTCGGCGCCCGTCTGGGCCATCGGCCCTACGAGGATGCGCAGCTCCTCCGAGGTGTACCCGAAGATGCGCTGACGCTGCAGGATCGACTCGGAGGTGTGGCGGACGTGCTCGCGCTCGGGGAGCGACTCCAGGTCCAGGAGGTTCTGGCGCACCCAGTCCTCCCACGGCTGGGCGGAGGCGACCTCGGCCTTGATCTCGTCGTCGCCGATGATCCGGCCCTGCTCGGTGTCCACGAGGAACATGCGCCCCGGGGCCACGCGCCCCTTGCGCACCACCGCCGAGGGCTCGATCGGCACGACGCCGACCTCGGAGGCCAGGACGACGAGGCCGTCGTCGGTGACCCACCAGCGGGCGGGGCGCAGGCCGTTGCGGTCCAGCACGGCGCCCACCTGGGTGCCGTCGGAGAAGGCGACGGCGGCCGGTCCGTCCCAGGGCTCCATGAGCATGGAGTGGTACTGGTAGAAGGCGCGGCGGGCCGGGTCCATGGTCGCGTGGTTCTCCCACGCCTCCGGGATCATCATCATGATCGCCTGGGTGAGCGGGCGCCCGGAGAGCATGAGCAGCTCCGCGACCTCGTCGAAGGAGGCCGAGTCCGAGCCGATGGGGCTGATCAGCGGGAACAGGTCCTCGGGGACCTCGCCGAGCATCGGGTGCTTGAGCTGGCCCTGACGGGCGCGCATCCAGTTGCGGTTGCCCTTGACCGTGTTGATCTCGCCGTTGTGCGCGATGGTGCGGAACGGCTGGGCCAGCGGCCACGAGGGGAAGGTGTTGGTGGAGAACCGCGAGTGGACCACGCCCAGCCGGGTGGTGAACCGCTCGTCGGAGAGGTCCGGGTAGAACGGCTCCAGCTGGGCCGTCGTCAGCATGCCCTTGTAGACGATCGTCTGGGACGAGAGCGAGGGGAAATAGACGCCGGCGCGGGACTGGGCGCGGCGGCGCACCCGCCACGCCCGCACGTCCAGCGACTGCCCCGGCTCGGTGCCGTCCTGACCGTCCGCCAGGGACAGGAACAGCTGCTCGAACGCGGGCATGGCCGCCCGGGAGCCGACGCCCAGGGCCGAGGGGTCGGTGGGCACCTCGCGCCACGCCAGGACCTGCAGCCCCTCCTCCTCGGCCAGCCGCTCGACGGCCTCCTTCGCCTCGGCGCGCTCGCCGTCGACGGGCGGCAGGAAGGCGGTGCCGGCGACGTACTCGCCCACGGGGGGCAGCTCGGCGTCGACGACGGCACGGAACAGCTCGTCGGGGATCTGGGTCAGCAGGCCGGCGCCGTCGCCGGTGCCCTCGTCGGCGCCCACCGCCCCGCGGTGCTCGAGCGCGCGCAGGGCGGTCAGCGCGTGCTGGACGATGTCGTGGCCCGGGGTGCCCCGCAGGGTGGCGATGACGGCGAGGCCGCAGTTCTCGGTCTCCCGGGACGGGTCGTAGAGGCCCTGGGCGGCGGGGACGTCCGCATAGCGGACGAAGGGATCCACCGGTCCCCCCGCGCGGGGGGCCGAGGCGGGCGAGGATGCCACGGGCATGGTGCCGTCCTTTCCGGAGAGCAGGGGCTCGGACGGGGACGGCGCTGGCCCCGACGCTCGGGGCCGACGGCCCCGAGGTGGAAGAGACGCTACCGGGCGCGACGTCCCACTGTGCGGAACCGGACGTTCTGTGACACGCCGAATGTCCACCATGTGGGACACCGGGGCCCCGGGCGCCCCTCGCGGGCGCGCCGGGGAGCGGGTCAGCGCCGGACGGCGTCGTCCTCCGCCGCGCCCACGGCGTGGGACCCGGAGCGGCCCGCGGCGACGGCGACGCCGTCGTCGCCCTCGGGGGCGTGCCCGGCGCGCCACACGCTCTGGTGGGCGTGGGGGCCGGCGGCCGCGCCGCGATGGCGCAGCAGGATCCCGACGATGAACGCGAGGGCGATGACGAACACCAGCAGGGACGTCCACACGTTGAGCCGCTGGGTGACGCCGAAGAGCGTGACCATCTCGGCGTCGTCGATGCGCAGCATCTCGATCCACGTGCGGCCCGCGGTGTACCAGGCGACGTAGGACCACAGCATGAGGCCGTGGCGCAGGTGCAGCGCGCGGTCCACGAGGAGCAGCAGCGCGACCCCGGCCAGGTTCCACAGGCACTCGTAGAGGAACGTGGGGTGGAACAGCGTGTCCGGGGCGTAGCCGGCCGGGAAGTTCGGGCTGGCCGGGTCGACCTCGAGCCCCCAGGGCAGGGTCGTCGGGCCGCCGAACAGCTCCTGGTTGAACCAGTTGCCCCAGCGGCCCACGGCCTGGGCCAGCAGGATGCCCGGGGCGACGACGTCGCCGAAGGCGCTCAGGCGCAGCCCGTACCGGCGGCACGCGATCCAGGCGCCCACGGCGCCCAGCGCGATGGCGCCCCAGATGCCCAGGCCGCCGTTCCACACGTACAGGATCTGGATCGGGTCGCCCGTGCCGTCGAAGCCGGGGCCGAAGTACCGGTCCGGCGAGGAGAACACGTGGTAGAGCCGCCCGCCGACGAAGCCGAACGGGATGGCCCACAGGGCCACGTCCAGGACGCGCCCCTCGGGGCCGCCCCGGGCCTTCCAGCGGCGCTCGGCCAGCCACAGCGCCAGGACGATGCCCAGGATGATGCTCAGCGCGTACGCGTGGATCTTCACCGGGCCGATCTCGAAGCCGTCCCAGGTGGGGGCGGGGAACGCGGCCAGGGGTGCGAGCGGCGCCTGGTACGCCACCCGCAAATCGAGGTAGCAACCTCCACGCGCGTCTGGGCGACCAGTCATGACGGCGTCAAGCGCCAGACAGCGACCACAAGATGCCGCCACACAAAGATCAACTCCACAGGACCGTTTCTGACGTGATGCTCTCGTGGGCGGACGGGGCGTGTAAAGGGGTATACCCGGCTGGACATCCTGGCGGGCAGATGCCCGATGTCGGCGGCGAGGCCACACCCCACCTTGCCCTGCGACCGGTTACCGGTGGTAATGTGCCGCCATTATTCATTCGACCCCTTATGGAGCCCCTGAATACATGAGCGACGGCCCAGCCGCCTGCCCTGGTGACAGTCCGAGCGTCACCCCCACCCCACCCCGCAGCTGGCGGGGTCGCCTGCACCTCGTGGGGAGGTGACTCAGGCATGGATCCAGTCCTGACACTGATCCTCGGATCCCTCATCATCCTGGCGATCATCGCCGCCAACGGCTTCTTCGTGGCCCAGGAATTCGCGTACATGTCTGTAGACCGCGTCCGCCTGCAGACCGCCGCCAAGGCCGGCGACCGCGCCGCCGCCCGCGCACTGCAGGTCACTCGCCGCACCTCCTTCATGCTCTCCGGCGCGCAGCTGGGGATCACGGTCACAGGCCTCATGGTGGGCTACGTGGCAGAGCCGATGGTGGGTGCGGCCCTGACCGAGTTGCTCGGCGGCACCGCACTGCCTTCTGAAGTGGTCATCGCCATCTCCACGCTGGGCGTACTGGTGGTGGCCACCCTGGTGCAGATGATCATCGGCGAGCTGTACCCCAAGAATTTGGCCATCGCCAACCCCGAGCCCCTGGCCCGCGCTCTGGCCCGGCCCACACAGATCTACCTCGGCCTGTTCGGCTGGCTCATCTGGGTCTTCGACAAGGCGGCCGAGGTGCTGCTCAAGCTCCTGCGCATCGAGCCAGTGCACGACGTCGACAGCACCGCCTCCGCCGAGGACCTGGACCGCATTGCCCTGGACTCCAGAGCTTCCGGATCCTTGCCCGCGGAGGTCTCCGTCCTGATCGACCGGGTGCTGGACTTCCCAGACCAGGACGTGCAGCACGCGATGGTGCCCCGCTCGCGTGTGGACGAGGTTCAGCCCCAGACCTCCCTGGCTCAGGTGCGCGACCTGATGGCCACCGGCCACACCCGCTACCCGGTGATCTCGAACGAACACGAACCGCTCGGGGTAGTCCACCTCACCGACCTGCTCGGTGAGACCCGGATGGCCCCGGACACCCCCGTGTCCGCCCTGATGCGCCCTGCACTGGTGCTGCCCACGATGATGTCCCTGCCCGACGCAGCCCGGGAGCTCGACGGCTCAGGGCAGCAGATGGCGTGCATCGTGGACGAGTTCGGCGGCTTCGTCGGCGTGCTCACAGTGGAAGACCTCGCGGAGGAGCTCGTGGGCGAGCTCACGGACGAGCACGACCTGCACCCCCAGGAGGAGATCACCGCCACAGGCCTGCACTCCTGGGTCCTGAGCGCAGAGGCCCACCTGGACGAGCTCGAGCGCCTCGTCGGGCACCCCCTGCCCGTGACCGAGGCCGAGTCCGCCGCCGGTCTGACCATCGACGCTCTGGGCCGTCTGCCCCGGGAAGGCGAGGTCATCACGATCGACCTGCCCGAGGACCCACGAGACTTCGGGGCTGAGGAGGTCTACGACCGCCACCTGCAGGTCGAGGTCCTCTCCATCCAACGCAGGGTCCCGGCTCGACTGCGGATCCACCTCATCGAGGTGCCCCGCTCTGACACCGCCGGCAGCCATGCCGCCCACGAGGCCCAGCCCGACGCCACCACGGACGAGGAGCGATGATGCACGGTCCACTGATCGTCATGCTCGTGACCACAGCGCTGATCGTGCTCAGCGCGATCTTCGTCATCATGGAGTTCTCCCTGCTGGGCGCCCGCCGGCACCGGCTAGAGGCCGAGGCAGGACGCAGCCGCGCCGCGCGGGCCGCTCTCAAGGGAGTCGACGAGCTGACCCTCATGCTCGCCGCAGCCCAGTTGGGCATCACCTTGTGCACCTTCGCCCTGGGGGCGATCACCAAGCCGGCCGTCGACGCATGGCTCGGCCCCGTCCTGGAGGACTGGGGCATCCCCGCAGCGGCAGCCGGAACCGCCTCCTTCGTCCTGTCCTTGCTGGCCGTGACCTTCCTTCACCTGGTCATCGGGGAGATGGCCCCCAAGTCCTGGGCCATTGCCCACCCCGAGACCGCAGCCAAAGCCGTGGCCGTGCCCGCACGCGCCTTCGTCTGGACCGTTCGCCCCCTGCTGCTGCTGGCCAACCGGCTGGCCAACCGCCTGGTGACCCTCAGCGGCGTCACCCCCGTGGACCAAGCCGCCGTGGGCGGCTACGACGCAGCGGCCATTCGTCAGCTGGTTGAGCACTCCGCCGCCGCCGGCACCCTGGACCGGCAGAACCATGAAGCCTTGGCCGGTGCCCTGGACCTTCAGACCCTCACTCTCGGGGACCTCCTCCCCCAGGGTCAGCACCCGGTCAAGGTCGCCCCCGACGCCGACGTCGAGGCGGTCCAGAATGCCGCTGCGTGCTCAGGGCACTTGCGTATCCTGGTCCAGCCGGACCATACCCCTGAGAGCGTTCCGGGCGTCGTCCACGTGCGGGACACCCTCACGATGGAGCCTTCTGCGCCAATCCAGCCGCTTATCCAGCAGGCTCTGACGCTGCCCTCCACCACACCGTTGCACGAAGCACTTGCCTCCATGCGCCGCAACAGCCGCCAGCTGGCCGCAGTGACCCAGGACAACCGGTTCACTGGGGTCGTCACCCTCACCGACGTCTTGCGCGGAGTGTTGCCCCGCGCGGCTTGAGTCCACACCTCGGCAACACCACCGCGGGGGCCGCTGAAACGGCCCCCGCGGTGGTGTGGACAAAGAATCAGAATCGGCACAGTGGCCTCGCCCCCCATTCCGGCCTCAATGGGCTCAGTCATGCTCCGACTCACGGGCGTGTAACGGCTAAATCGGTCGTTTGTGGCGGCTGCTCGGTGTGCCGCCCGGTGTCATGTGTGGCTTGCGCCGCTATATGGCGGGGTTCTGTCGGAGCTCAGTGGCGGCCTCCAAGCACGCGGGCAAGAGGGCGCTGCGAGTGAGGCTCACGTTCCGCAAGCCGATCCTTCACCGGGACAGCGGCCGACGGCAGGCCGGAGGAATAGGCGTCGCGATAGGGTGCACCCCGCGCAACAGAACCGTTGCGAAAGGTCTAACACCCCAACGCAACAGAGTGGGCCGCCATGCGCTGCCACGGGCCCGTGACTTCGGTGTCACAGGTAGCGGCAGACATCCTCGGGGGAGCACATGGCCGGGTCGCCGGCGGCGGCGTCCTCGCGCAGGTCGGCGATCGTGGTGCGTAGCTGCGCGAGCTCGGCGAGTTGCCGGTCGATCACATCAAGGCGGGTGTCGAGCAGGTCGGTGACGTGCCGGCAGGGGGCCTGCCCCCGGTCGCGGATGTCCAGCACCTGACCGATCTGGGCCAGGGTCAGCCCGGCCGCTTGCCCCCGGCGGATGAAGTCCAGCCGGTCGAGCACCTCGGCGCCGTAGTCCCGGTAGCCCGCCGGGGTGCGGTCCGCGGCGGGTAGCAGCCCGACCTCCTCGTAGTACCGCAGGGTCTTGCTCGTCGTGCCCGACGCCCGAGCCACCTCACCGATCCGCATGCCACTCATTCTCCCCCTTGACCTTCCAGTGCACTGGAAGGTCGATCCTGAGGGCGATGAAGGAGGAGTTCATGACGGCAACGGCTAACAGCAGGTCGTATGACCTGGCAATGATCGGGTCCGGTGGGGCGGCGTTCGCGGCCGCGATCCGCGCCACCAACCTCGGCAGACGGGTGGTGATGATCGAGCGTGGCACCGTCGGCGGTACCTGCGTGAACACCGGGTGCGTGCCCTCCAAGGCCTTGCTCGCGACCGCCGAGGCCCGCCACGTCACACTCGACGCCTCCCGGTTCCCCGGCCTGCCGCTCCCCGAAGTCCGGCCGGTCGACATGCCCGCCTTGATCGCCGGCAAGGATCGGCTCGTCGGGTCACTGCGTGGCGAGAAGTACCTGGACCTGGCCACCGAGTACGGATGGGATCTCCACCCCGGGGACGCCACGTTCGTCGGCACACCCAGCGAGCCGGCACTGCGCGTCACCGGCCCTGACGGCACGGTGGAGACGGTCCGGGCCGCGCACTACCTCATCGCCACCGGCTCCAGGCCCTGGGCGCCGCCGGTCCCCGGCCTGCAGGAGGCCGGTTACCTGACCTCGACCACCGCGATGGAACTGGACCACGTCCCGGAGTCGCTGCTGGTCATCGGCGGCGGCTACGTCGCGATGGAGCAGGCCCAGCTCTTCGCTCGGCTCGGCGTCCGGGTCACCATGCTGGTCCGCTCACGGCTGGCGTCCCAGGAAGAACCCGAGGCGTCCACCGCCCTGGATGAGATCTTCACGGACGAAGGCATCCAGATCATCCGCGGCGCGGTGCCCAGCGCGGTCCGCCGCGACCCGGCCACCGGCGAGGTCACGGTCACTGCCACCACCACTGACGGCTCACAGGAACTCCGGGCGGCCGAGGTACTCGTCGCCACCGGGCGCCGCCCGGTCACCGCCACGCTCGGTCTCGACACCGTCGACGTGCGCACCGGCGACCACGGCGAGGTGGTTGTCGACAGCCATCTGCGCAGCACCAACCCGCGCGTCTGGGCTGCCGGTGACGTCACCGCCCACCGTCAGTTCGTGTACGTCGCCGCGGCCCACGGCGCCCTCGTCGCCGACAACGCCCTCACCGGCGCCGGCCTCGAGGTCGACTACCGCCACCTGCCCCGGGTCGTGTTCACCAGCCCCGCCCTGGCCGCCGTCGGGATGACCGAACGGCAGGCCTCCGCTGCCGGGATCCGCTACGACAGCCGTGTCCTGTCACTCGCGCACGTCCCACGCGCGATCGTCAACCGCGACACCCGCGGGTTCATCAAGATGGTCACCGACGCCGACACCGGCCGCATCATCGGCATTACCGCCCTGGCCCAGGACGCCGGCGACCTCGCCGCCGCCGGGGTCTACATGCTCGAGGCCGGCATGACCACCAGCCAGGTCGCCAACCTCTGGAGCCCCTACCTGACCATGGCCGAAGGCCTCAAGCTCACCGCGCAGGCCTTCACCACCGACATCGCCAAGCTCTCCTGCTGCGCGGCGTGAACCTGCCCCGCACACAGGGACACCGATAGGGGACCGCCTCGCCCCGGGGCGCGAGACAAGAAAATGGGCGCCGATCAGCCCTACTTACTGGCACCCCTGCGTATCGGACCTGCAACCACCGGGGAGTTCAGTCGATGCAAGAACTCCCGTCCCAGGCCTATATCTGGACGTCTTCACGACCTCTACGTGCTCGACCCGACGAGGACAGCACTGGACGACGCGATGACCGCCTTGCGGCGCCGCCATGAGGCCGCGGTCCGTTTGGGCCGCGTCACCGCACCACCATGACCACGATCGTCACCACGTAAGCCGCGGCGACCAGACCGATCCCCAGCAGGGTGAGCACCACCCCGCGCCGGGCCGGCCGCTGGCCCTCGTCCGGCCCGGGGCCCTTGCCGTGCTTCGCGGTCATCGCGCGCTCCTAAGACGTTGCTCAAGCATGTGCGGCTCTCGCGAGCGGGCTTCCGTGCCGAGTGCTACCAGCTCAGGTCGTGACAGCCGTCGCTGCCGGCGCCCTCCACCTGCAAGGTGGCATGGGCGATACCGTAACGGTCGCGCAGCACCCGGCGCGCGCCGGCAAGCACGGCGCCGTGGTCCGCGCCCTGGTCAGCGACCAGGTGGGCCGTGGCCACGTTCATCCCCGACGTCAGGGTCCACAGGTGCAGGTCGTGGACCTCCTCCACCCCCTCGACCGCGTCCAGGTCACCGGCGACGTCCTCCGGGTCCACCCCTTCCGGGGCGTGCTGGCCCAGCACCGCGATCACCTGCCTGCCCAGAACCACCGCCCGGATGATGACGAAGACCGCGATGAGCGCCGCGACCACGACGTCCCAGATCGGCTGGCCGGTGAGAATGATCAGCACGCCGGCGACCATGACACCCACCGACCCGGCGGCGTCGGCGATCACCTCGTAGTAGGCGCCCTTGACGTTCAGGCTGTCCTTGGCCCCGCTGCGCAGCAGCAGCATGGAGATGATGTTGATCACCAGGCCGGCGAAGCCGACCGCGAGCATGGCGCCGGAGGCCACCTCCGGCGCGTCGCCCAGCCGGCTGATGGCCTCGACCACCACGTACACCCCGACCGCGAGCATCGCCAGCACCGCCAACGCCGAGGCGAACACCTCGGCCCGGTAGGAGCCATAGGTGCGTCGCCCCGTGGAGTCCGGCCGGCTCGCGATGCGCGTCGCCAGCAGCGCCGCACCCAGCACCACCACATCGGCAGCCATGTGCCCGGCATCCGACAGCAGCGCCAACGACCCCGACACCAGCCCCGCGACCAGCTCGATCAGGAAGAAGCCCGCCGTCAGGGCGAACGCCCCCGCCAGCCGCCGACGGTAGCGGCCACCGGCCTGCCCGGTCGCCGGGGCATGGCTGTGTCCCGCCCCCATCAGCCCTGCCCCTCGTGGCGGGCGTGCTCACGGGAGACGTCCAGCAGCATCCGCACATGCCCGTCAGCGAGGCGGTAGTACACCATCCGCCCCTCCCGGCGGTTCTCGACCACCCCAGCGGAACGCAGCACCCGCAGCACCTGGGACACCGACGCCTCCGCGACATCGACCGACGCCGCCAGGTCACACACGCACAGCTCGCCGGCCTCCAGCAACGCATACAGCACCCGGGCACGGCGCGGGTCCCCCAGGAGCTTGAACAGCCCGGCCAACCTGCCGGCCTCGCGCTCGTCGGGGATCCTCTCCCGGGTCAGCGCCACCTTCTCCGGATGGACGGCGGTGACCTGACACGAATCCAACGGCGTCACACTCATGCCACGACCATACACCTATGCAGATATCAGCAGCGGGAGCCACACACGAGAGGTCAGCAGGTTCTGTATGGTCAGCGCATGCTGACTATTGCTTCGCGGCTGGACGTGATGAACCGGCTGGGCCGGGCGATGGCCGACCCGACCCGCTCCCGCATCCTCATGACACTCCTCGAGGGCCCGAGCTACCCGGCGGTACTCGCCCGCGACCTAGGGCGTGTCTGAGAATAGATGCACGAGTCAGCTGAGACCCTGGGGACATGTCCCGGTTCCAGATGCTCTCTGACACCCAATGGGAGTTGATCGCCCCGATGCTCCCGACCCGGACCGGCCGCGCCGGCAGGCCGTTCGCCGACGCCCGCGCCATGGTGGAGGCGATCATCTACCGGTACCGGTGCGGAATCGCTTGGAGGGATCTGCCCGAGGTCTACGGGCCCTGGCAGACCGTGTGGACCTGGCATCGGCGCTTGGC
>NZ_LR732370.1:851577-865174 GCF_902506395.1 Micrococcus sp. 116 | reverse complement strand
GGGTGCGAGGGCGGCGGGGGACGCCAGGGAGGCCAGGGCGGTCATGCTCAGCCCTCCCGGACGGCGCCGGCGGCGAGCTCGCGGGCGAGGGCGCCCACGGCCTGCGGCCCGCCGTCCGTCAGCGCGCGCACCAGGGCCGTGCCGACGATCGCGCCGTCGGCGTAGGCGCCGATCTCGCGGACGTGCGCCGCCTGGGAGACGCCGAGGCCGACGCACACGTGCTCCGCCCCGGCATCCTGAGCCCGGCGGACCACGGTCTCGGCGACGGTGGACACCGCGTCGCGGGTGCCGGTGACGCCCATGACCGACACGGCGTACACGAAGCCGCGGGAGGAGTCGACGGTGAGGCGCACCCGCTCGTCCGTGGACGAGGGCGCGGTGAGGAACACGCGGTCCAGGCCGTGACGGTCCGAGGCCTCCATCCAGGCGCCGGCCTCCTCGGGCACGAGGTCAGGGGTGACGAGACCGGCGCCCCCGGCCTCCGCGAGGCGGCGCGCGAACTCGTCGACGCCCATGCGGTCCACGAGGTTCCAGTAGGTCATCACCAGCACCGCGGCGTCGGTGCGCTGGGTCACCCGTCGGATGATGTCGAAGACGTCGGCCACGCGGAAACCCGCCTGCAGCGCCGTCTGGGTCGCGGCCTGGATCACGGGGCCGTCCATCACGGGGTCCGTGTAGGGCAGGCCCAGCTCGATGACGTCGGCGCCGTTCTCCGCGGCGGCGACGACGGCCTCGACGCACTCGTCCACGGACGGGTAGCCGGCCGGCAGGAAGGCGACGAGGCCGGTGCGGCCGGCCGCCTTCGCGGCGTCCAGGGCCGCGGCGGTCTTGGAGTGCACGGTCATGCCGGTCACTGCTCCTCTCCGGGGGTCATCTCCTCGAGCGGGTCCTTCTCCTCCGCGGCCGTGCCGAGGCCGAACCAGGCCGCCGCCGTGGCGACGTCCTTGTCCCCGCGGCCGGAGAGGTTCACGATGATGATCCGCTCCTCCCCCTCCGGGGCGTCCGGCCCCACGAGGCCCTCGTCCGCCCAGCGGCGGGCCAGGCGCAGCGCACCGGCCAGGGCGTGGGCCGACTCGATGGCGGGCGTGATGCCCTCGGTGCGCGTGAGCCGGAGGAAGGCGTCCATGCACTCGGTGTCCGAGACCGGCTCGTAGACGGCGCGGCCCGTGTCGTGCAGGAAGGCGTGCTCCGGGCCGACGGCCGGGTAGTCCAGGCCGGCGGAGGTCGAGTGGGAGTCGATCGTCTGCCCGTCCTCGTCCTGCATCAGGTACGTGCGGGCGCCGTGCAGCACGCCGGTGCGTCCGAGCGTGATGGACGCGGCGTGGCGACCGGTCTCGAGGCCCTCGCCCCCGGCCTCGAAGCCGTAGAGCTCCACCTCAGGGTCGTCGAGGAAGCCGTGGAACAGGCCCATCGCGTTGGACCCGCCGCCCACGCACGCCGCGACGGCGTCCGGCAGGCGGCCGGCCTGCGCCAGGATCTGCTCGCGGGCCTCTTCGCCGATCACGGAGTGGAAGTAGCGCACCATGGCGGGGAACGGGTGCGGGCCCGTGACCGTGCCCATCAGGTAATGCGTGTTGTCCACGGAGGCGACCCAGTCCCGCAGGGCCTCGTTGATCGCGTCCTTCAGGGTGCGGGCGCCGATCGCCACGGGCACCACCTCGGCGCCGAGCATCTGCATGCGCGCCACGTTCAGGGCCTGGCGGCGGGTGTCCTCCTCCCCCATGTACACGGTGCACTCCATGCCGAACAGCGCGGCCGCCGTCGCCGTGGCCACGCCGTGCTGGCCGGCGCCGGTCTCCGCGATCAGACGCGTCTTGCCCATGCGACGGGCGAGCAGCGCCTGGCCGATCACGTTGTTGATCTTGTGCGAGCCGGTGTGGTTGAGGTCCTCGCGCTTGAGGAAGATGCGCACCCCGGGGGTGTCCGCGGCGAACCGCGGCACCTCGCTCAGCAGGGAGGGCCGGTTCACGTAGTCCCGGAACAGGGTCCGCAGCTCGGCCTCGAAGGCGGGGTCCTGCCGCGCCTGCTCGTAGGTGCGGGTGAGCTCCTGCAGCGCGGCCATGAGGGACTCGGGCATCCACTGCCCGCCGTAGTCGCCGAAGTAGGGTCCGGCCTGACCCTGATAGGGCCCCTCGAACTCGATCGCGGGCTCGGTGCTCGGACGGTCGGCGCTCATGGCGACCACGCTCCTCGGGTCTGGTTCGGTCAGCGGACGGTGAGGGACGCGGCGCGGAACGCGCGCAGCGCCTCCTCGGGGGCGCCGTGGCGCACGAGGGCCTCGCCCACGAGCACGACGTCGGCGCCCGCGGCGGCGTAGGCCTTGATCTGCTCCTCGGACTCGACGCCCGACTCGGCGACCCGGACGACGTCCTCGGGCAGCCCGTCGGCCAGCGCGGCGTAGCGGGCCGGGTCGACGTCCAGGGTCTTGAGGTTGCGCACGTTGACGCCGAGGATGCGGGCGCCGGCGGCGACGCCGCGCTCGATCTCCTCGGGCGTGTGGGCCTCCACGAGGGCGTGCATGCCCAGGGACTCGGTGAGCTGCAGGAAGCCGGCCAGCTCGGCGTCATCGAGGGCGGCCACGATCAGCAGGACCAGGTCGGCCCCGTGGGCGCGGGCCTCGTGGATCTGGTACTCGGTGACGGTGAAGTCCTTGCGCAGGACCGGCAGATCGACGGCGGCGCGCACGGCGTCCAGGTCGGCCAGGCTGCCGCCGAAGCGGCGGGCCTCGGTGAGCACGGAGACGGCGCTGGCGCCGCCGCGCTCGTACGCGCGGGCCAGGGTGGCCGGCTCGGGGATCTCGGCGAGCGCGCCCTTGGAGGGGCTCGCCCGCTTCACCTCGGAGATCACCCGGATCCCCGCGGGGTCGGTGCGTCCGCCGAGCAGGGCCGCGTGGGCGTCGCGCGGCACGGGGGCGGCGGCCACCAGCTCGGCCAGGCGCGCCTCGGGCAGGGCACGGCGACGTGGCTCGAGGTCCTCGCGGACGCCGTCGATGATCTCCTGGAGGACGGACACGCGGATCAGTGACCGTGCTGGCCGCGACCCGCGCGGGCCTTGCCGGCGACGATGCCCACGACGACGCCCACGGCCATCAGGGCCAGGCCGATCCACACGACGACGCTCCAGTCGGCGAGCAGGCCGACGCAGCCGGCCACGAAGCCGACGAGCACGAGCGCCACCATGGCCCACGCGCCGGGCGAGTTGCCGTGGCCGGGCAGCTCGAGGTGGGTCGGGTCGTTGAGCACCAGGCCGTCCTCGGTGACGACGACGTCCTCGACGGCGCCGCGGCGGGCGGCGCGACGGGTGGTGGGCTCGGTGTGCGCGGTGTTCGCGGTGTGGCTCATGGCTGTCCCTCACTGGTGCGTGGTGTACATGACGACTGTCCCTCATTGTGCCATGCGGGCACGGGGCCGGGCCCGCGTGACCCGGGACGACCCGGGCGGTGCGGGGCGGTCCGAGAGACGGGCACTCACGTGGGGTCGTTGCCGCGGGACAGCTCGTCCCACGCGTCCATCTGGTCCACGCGCCGGCGCTGGGCCGCCTCGCGGGCGGACTGCGCGGGCTGCTCCCCGGCGGCGGCCGGGCCGGGCTCGGAGGCCGCAGGCGCCTTCTCGTAGCGCCGGGACGAACGCCAGCCACGGCCCGCCAGTGCCGCCACGACGCCGCACAGCGCCGCGAGGACGCCGCCGGCCGCCGCGACCCACGGCCACGCCGTCACGGCGTAGTCCTGCGCGAGCGCAGTGGTCCCGGTCGCGTCGGCGACCGCGGCGGCCGCCGTCGTCGCCGGATCCAGGGCGGCGGTGACCGAGGTCGAGGCGATCACGACCCCGGCCAGCGCCATGAGCACGCCGACGATCACGGCGCCGAGGCGCCGGGCGGTGGTCAGGGCGAGGGCACCGGCCATCACGACCAGGGCCATGGCGGTGGCGACGGGCGCGGCGGCGCCGCCCGACGTCGTCGCCTCGGAGGCGATCCCGCCGGACAGGCCCGTGGCGGTCACCCAGGTGCGGCCCGCCGTGAGCAGCACGAGCGCGCCGGCGGCCAGCGCGGCGAGGACCACGGTGCGGCGGCGCATCACGCCTGCCCCAGCTCGCCCGCGGTCAGCACGGACCGCAGCGGCGCCGTCGCCTTGGTGACGGTCTCGGCGGTCTCGGCGTCGGGATCGGAGTCGGCGACGATGCCGGCGCCGGCCTGCACATGTGCCTGGCCGCGGTGCAGCGTGGCCGAGCGGATGTTGATCGCCATGTCCATGTTGCCCGCCAGGTCGAAGTAGCCGACGACGCCGCCGTAGGGCCCGCGCTCGGTCGGCTCCCACTCGTCCAGCAGCTGCAGGGCGCGGGGCTTCGGGGCACCGGACAGCGTGCCGGCGGGGAAGGCGGCGCGGAGGACGTCGAGCGCGTCGACGTCGTCGCGCATGCGGCCCTCCACATGCGAGACCAGGTGGAGGATGTGGCTGAACGCCTCGAGCTCCATGAACTGGGTGACCTCGACGGTGCCGGGGCGGCACACGCGCGAGAGGTCGTTGCGGGAGAGGTCCACGAGCATGAGGTGCTCGGCCCGCTCCTTCTCGTCCTCCACCAGGTCCTTGCCGAGGAGGCGGTCGTCCTCCTCGGTGGCCCCGCGCCGCCGTGAGCCGGCGATCGGATGGGTGACCACGCGGCGGTCCCGCACGGTGACGAGCGCCTCGGGCGAGGAGCCCACGATCTCGTACGGCTCCCCGTCCGGGGTCTCGAAGGAGAAGAGGTACATGTAGGGGCTCGGGTTCACCATGCGCAGGACGCGGTACACGTCCAGACCGGCGGCGTCCGTGGTGACCGAGAGGCGGCGGGAGACGACGGCCTGGAACACCTCGCCGTCGCGGATCGCCCGCTGGGCCTTCGCGACGGCCTCGCGGAAGCCTTCGGCGCCCCACCGGTCCTCGGCCTGGGCGGCGACCTCGTCCGCGTCCGCCTCGAGCCAGCGACGCGGGACGTCGCTGACCGGGTCCGCTGCCGGGGCGGCCAGGCGCTGGACCATGGCGTCCAGTCGGGCGAGCGCGTCGTCGTAGGCGCGGTCCGCGCCGGTGGCCAGGCCGTTGCCGTTCACCGCGTTGGCGATCAGCGTCACGGTGCCGTCCAGGGCATCGTGCACGGCCAGGTCGGTGACGAGGTTCATCGCGAGGTCGGGCAGGCCGAGGTGGTCCTCGGGCGGGTGCGGCAGGCGCTCCCACGCGCGGACCGTGTTCCAGCCCAGGAAGCCGGCCATGCCGGAGACGAGGTGCGGCAGAACGCCTCCGACCTCGGCGCGCACGTCCGTGCGCAGCAGGCGCAGGCATGCCGCGAGCACGTCCAGGGCGCGGCCCTGCGTGGGCAGCCCCTCGGGCGGGGTGCCCTGCCAGTGCGCCTCGCCGTCCCGCGAGGTCAGGGTGACGGATGAGCCGGCCCCGATGAAGCTGTACCGGGACCACGCCGCGCCCGGGGTGGCGGACTCCATCAGGAAGGTGCCGGGGCGGGAGCCGGCCAGGCGCCGATGGATCGCCAGCGGCGTGAGGCCGTCCGCCAGCACCGTGCGGACCACGGGGATCACGCGGGCGGTGTCCGCCAGACGCAGGAACTCCGCACGGGAGGGAGTGGTGGCGGCGGTCATCGGGCGGCCTCCTCGGGGTCGACGGCGGCCGCCGGCATGACGATCTCGCGGCCGGTGAAGCAGGTGCGGGTGCCCGTGTGGCAGGCGGGGCCGGTCTGGTCCACGGTGAGCAGCAGGGTGTCGCCGTCGCAGTCCGCGTGGACCGCGCGCACCCGCTGCAGGTGGCCCGAGGTCTCCCCCTTGCGCCACAGCTCGCCGCGCGAGCGGGACCAGTAGGTGGCCCAGCCGGTCTCGAGCGTCGCGCGCAGGGACTCCTCGTTCATCCACGCCATCATGAGCACCTCGCCGGTGCCCTCCTGCTGGGCGATGGCGGGCACCAGGCCCCGGTCGTCGAAGGTCACGGTGGCCACGAGGTCGTCGGGCGGGGAGATGCTCATGGAGGTCCAGTCTAGGGAGCCGGAGATGGGCGTGGCCGACGGGGTCAGCGGACGGTGTGCCCCGCCTGCCGCAGGGCGTCCTTGACGCGGGCGAGCATGTCGTCCGGGCCGAAGTGGAACAGGGAGGCGGCGAGCACCGCGTCCGCACCGGCCGCGACGGCGGGCGGGAAGTGCTCGGGCTCGCCGGCGCCGCCGGAGGCGATCAGCGGCACCCGCGTCACGGCGCGCACGTCCCGGATCATCTCCAGGTCGAAGCCCTCGCGGGTGCCGTCCGCGTCGATCGAGTTGAGCAGGATCTCCCCCACCCCGCGCTCGGAGGCCTCCCGGCACCAGGCGACGGTGTCGATGCCGGTGCCCCGGCGGCCGCCGTGGGTGGTGACCTCATAGCCGGAAGCGCATCCCGGGTCCTCCGTGCGCCGGGCGTCGAGGGAGAGCACGAGGACCTGGGACCCGAAGCGCCGGGTGATCTCCGTGATCACCTCGGGCCGGGCCACGGCCGCGGTGTTGACGGAGACCTTGTCCGCCCCCGTGCGCAGCAGCCGGTCCACGTCCTCGACGGTGCGCACGCCGCCGCCCACGGTCAGCGGGATGAAGACCTCCTCTGCCGTGCGGGTCACGACGTCGTAGGTCGTGGCGCGGTCCGAGGTGGAGGCGGTGACGTCGAGGAACGTGATCTCGTCGGCGCCCGCGGCGTTGTAGCGGCGAGCGAGCTCGACCGGGTCGCCCGCGTCCCTCAGGTTCTCGAAGTTCACGCCCTTGACCACGCGCCCGGCGTCCACGTCCAGGCAGGGGATGACACGCACGGCGAGGCTCACGTCGGCTCCTTCGTCTCGGGGGGCTCGGGCGGGACGGCGCGGGCCGTCAGAGGCGGATCGCGTGGATCGCGGAGATCAGGATGCCGCGGGCGCCCAGGGCGTACAGCTCGTCCATGACGCGGTTGGCGTCCGGCTTGCGGACCATGGAGCGCACGGCGACCATCGTCTCGTCCCGCAGCGGTGAGACCGTCGGTGACTCCAGCCCCGGGGTGACCGCGGTGGCCGCCTCCAGCAGGTCACGGCGGATGTCGTAGTCGATCATGACCCAGCGGCGGGCCACGAGCACGCCCTTGAGGCGGCGCAGCAACACGTCGAGGCCCTCGGGGCGCTCCCCTGCGCGGCCGATCAGCACGGCCTCCGAGTCGAGGATGGGCTCGCCGAAGACCTCCATGCCGGCGGCGCGCAGAGTGCTGCCGGTCTCCACGACGTCGGCGATCGCGTCCGCCACGCCGAGCTTGACGGAGGACTCCACGGCGCCGTCGAGGTGGACCACCGTGGCGTCCAGGCCGGTGCGGGCCAGGTAGTCGGAGAGCAGGCCGTCGTAGCTCGTGGCGATGCGCTTGCCGGCGAGCTGCTCGGCGGAGGTGAAGGAGCCGACGGGGGCAGCGAGACGGAACACGGAGCGGCCGAAGCCGAGCGCCATGATCTCCTCGGCGGTGTCCCCCACCTGCGCGTCGCAGAACAGGTCGCGGCCGGTCAGGCCGACGTCGAGGGTGCCCTGGCCGACGTAGACGGCGATGTCCCGGGGACGCAGGTAGAAGAACTCGACGTTGTTCTCGGGGTCCACGAGGACGAGCTCGCGGGAGTCCCGGCGTTGCCGGTAGCCGGCCTCGGTCAGGATCTCGCGGGCGGACTCGGACAGGGCGCCCTTGTTGGGCACGGCGATGCGCAGCACGCGTCGGTCTCCTCGGGGTGCGGTGGGGCGGGCGGGGAACGGGGCCGGCGGCCTCAGAGGTGGCGGTAGACGTCCTCGAGGCTGATGCCGCGGGCGATCATCATGGTCTGCACGTGGTACAGCAGCTGCGAGATCTCCTCGGCGGCGGCCTCATCCGACTCGTACTCGGCGGCCATCCAGACCTCGGCCGCCTCCTCGACGACCTTCTTGCCGATCGCATGGACGCCGGCGTCGATCTGGGCCACGGTGCCGGAGCCCTCGGGGCGCTCCTGCACCTTGCGCGTCAGTTCCGCGTACAGCTCGTCGAAGGTCTTCACGGCACCACCCTAGCGACCCGGCCCCTCCAGCCTGGACCGCAGTCGGTCATTGTGACGGACGGGACGGCGAGGCCCTCGCCACGCGCTGCACATGTGAGCCCACGTGGGACGTGCCGGCCGCTCAGCGTCCTCCCCCTCCCATGTCTGCACGTTCCTTCACTCCCATCGGGGCACGCGCGCGAGGCGGCCGTGGACGTGGGGATGACGGGCTGAACGTGCCCGTCCGGTCCGCACGCATGGCCCGGGCGACCTCCGACAGGTGGGCACGACACGCTCGTTTCTGACCCCAGCGACGACACCGCTCCTTGCACACCTGAGACACCACCAGGTCGATCACTGCCCCGAACCCCGCCCGGGCCCACCGCACCAGATCTCTTCCGCGACGCACACATCCATCTCGTCGACTGTCCACGCGTCCGGGCCTCGGGTCCAGGCCCTGGAGGTCACCGGCGGGCGGCGCGGCCGCGCCCACGTCGCCGACGGGGAACAGGAATGATGCGGCGAGAGGATCTGGGGGTAGCCGTCGTGGCCCTCCTCCCCCTCCCGGACGAGGAGCAGAGCCCCGCGCTCGGACCCGCGAACTGGAGCATGACCCACCACGATGAAGGCGACCCATCCCGTCCCGCACACCGAGTGAGCGCCCGGTTGCAGCGAGCGCAGAAGATCCTCTCCCGCTGGCGGGTGGCCACGGGCAATGCGGTGGAAGGCATGGAATGGGAGCGGGATCCCGGTGATGCGCAGCTCGTGGAGATGGCTCGGCTGCCCAGCAGTGCCGAGCTGCCCAGCGCTGGAGCCTGGCTTCCGGGGCTGGAGATCCTCATGGGCCTTCGTCGCAGACCTGGTGCCGGGCCCCCTCAACCACCGGCTCGCCACGTGCTCGTTCTATCGGGAGAAGGCTTCGGCGCCCGTCCCCTCGGCGCGTCGCCATGCTCGCCCTGACGTGAGCCGACGTTCGTGGGTGCGGGGCGTCGGCCGACTCCCACGGGGGTGGCCTCACACGCACCCGACGGTCTGTCCCACCACGTCTCAGACCCTCCGACACTTCTGTCCAACAGCTCGGTTTGGGACCGTTTCTGTGGACTTGATCAGTAAGTGGCGTGCTTCTGTGAGTCAGTAGGTGGCGCTAGCCGGTGACCAAGGTGCTGGCGGCAGCTTCGATGACGTCGTCGGTGATGGTGTCGAGTTGGTTGATCTTCAGGACNGCCGGCTCACCCGGAACTCGGCGGCCACGTGGGACTGCGGGATCCCGTCGTGCAGGTGGCGGTGGACCATCCTGAGACGGCCGGTCGGGGTCAGGGGTGCGTTAGCGTGAGTCATGAGCGGGTCTCTTCTGGCAGGTGGGTTGTTGAGGAACTTCCATCCTGCGGGAGAGGCCCGCTCGTCTCATCTCAGCCCGTACCCCGTGGCAAGAACCTCATGACCCACAACACCTAGGGCATGTCTGACAATCGTTTGGACCATGCGATCACAGCATTCAGGACCACAGCGGACCGGTAGACGATCGCGTACTTGTCATACCGGGTCGCCAGGCCCCGCCACTGCTTCAGGTGCGCGTACTGGCGCTCGATGACATTGCGGCCCTTGTAGGCGGCCGCGTCGAGGCCAATGGGGCGCCCGCCGCGGGCACCGCGCCGTCTGCGGTGGCCCTGCTGGTCGGCCGGTTCAGGGATGACCGCTTTGATCCCACGGGCGCGTAGGTGGGTGCGGATCGCCCGGGAGGAGTACGCCTTATCGCCCAGCACGGCCTCGGGGCGGGTCCGGGGCCGCCCTACTGGCCGGGTCACGCGCAGCTGCTCCAGAAGAGGAAGCAGCATCGGGGACACCTATCTGCACTCGGCGATCGACGGGTTCACCCGCCTGGCGTACACCGAGGCGTTGGAGGACGAGCGGGCGGCCACGACCGTGAGCTTCTACTGCCGGGCGAGGGCGTTCTTCGCCGCCCACGGGATCCGGATCGACAGGGTGATCACGGACAACGGCAACAACTACCGGGCCGCGGACTTCACCGCCAAGGTGGTCTCGCTCGGGGGCCGGCACCACCGGATCCGCCCCTACACCCCGCGCCATAACGGGAAGGTCGAACGCTACAACCGGCTGATGGTCGATGAGGTCCTCTACGCCCGCCCGTATACCTCAGAGCAAGCTCGGCGTGAGGCCCTTCAGGTGTGGGTGAACCACTACAACTATCATCGGCCTCATACCTCCTGCGGAGACGCCCCTCCGGCCTCACTGGCACCGACCCGAGTCAACAACGTCATGCCCTCCTACAACTAGGGCTTCGATGACCGCGGCCTGGCTGGGCGTTGCCGGGTTCGTGGCGGCCTCTCGACGCACCGCGTCGCGGATCGCTTCGGGCACTCGCACGTTCAGGGCCACGGTCGGCGCCCCACGCCGCGCCAGGGGCGCATACCCACCGGCCGGGTCCGAGGTCGTTGCCGGTTCTGCGGGGATCACCGCTCCGGGAGCCGGGGTCTGGGGGGCCGGGGTGGGCTTGCGTCGCTGTGCTCGCAGACTCAGGTCGGGCTCAAGCTGCTTCTCGTTCATGCGGTGATCCTTTCGAAGATGAGGCCGGCCAGGTCGGCGTAGGCGGAGGCGACGGGTTCGCGCTTCTCATAGTGGCCCAGCCAGTCGCAGGCCAGACGTGCACCGGGGACGATGGAGCGGGCCGGCACCAGGGGGGTGAGCAGCAGCCCGGTCTCGCGCAGCTCCCAGCAGGGCCATGGACTGTTTGAACGCGGCCACGCTGCGGCAGGCTCCGTGCACCCCGACGCAGTCGTCCGAGGCGGGGCGGGCCGCATAGATCACCCGTCTGCGGCGGTGAACGCGTTGGGGGTCAACGGCCCGCCCTGACGGTCGGGGCAGTGGACGACGAGCTGTGGATGCCGCGAGCGAGACGAAGGGCGGGGGCTTCGCGTCTCCGCCTCTATCGTCGGGTCCCCGCGCCCTCCGGCCGACCCCATCCATGACGGCGCGGGGCTGCCGGCGTTCCGGACGGGCCCGGTTGACCGGCCTGCGATCACCCCACCGGCCCCGGGGACAGGGTCCACGTCGAGAGCAGCCGACCCAGCAGGCAGCCCCGCCCGGCCACCCTCAGTCCCGTGGCGTGACCGAGCGCAGCGCGAGCTCGGTGAGGACGGCCGCCTCGAGGGCCTCGCGTCCCTTGTCCTCTCGGGATCCGGGCAGGCCCGCCCGGTCGCGGGCCTGCTGGTCGGTGTCCACGGTGAGCACGCCGAAGCCCACGGGAACGCCGGTGCGCACCGAGACCTCCGTCACGCCCTGGGTCACGGACTGGCACACGTAGTCGAAGTGCGGGGTGTCCCCGCGCACCACGACGCCGAGGACCACGACGACGTCGAATCGCTCCGCCAGCCGCGCCGCGGCGACGGTGAGCTCGACGGTGCCGGGCACGCGCACGAGCACGGGCTCCAGGCCCAGGTCGGCCGCGGCGGCCTGCGCCCCGGCGATCAGCCCGTCCATGATCTCCGTGTGCCACTGGGCGGCGACGATCGCCACGTTCAGGCCGCTCGCAGCGGCGGGGTCGGGGGTGAAGGTCGGGGCTCCGGCGCCGCTCATGGGGTGTCCTCCTGGTGGGTGGGGTGGGTCGGGTCGGTGGTCGGGTCATCGGCCGGCGTGGCGGGGCCGCCGGTGGCCGTCGGCGGTTCGAGCACGCGGTCCGCCAGGGCGTGGGCCATGCGGTCCCGCTTGGTGCGTAGGTAGACGACGTTGTGCTCGGTGACGGGCGTGGGGGCCGGGACACGCTCGACGACGTCGATGCCGGCCGCCCGCAGCCCCGCGACCTTCGCGGGGTTGTTGGTGACCAGGCGGATGCGCCGATGGCCGGCGGCCGTGAGGACGGCGGCGGCCCCGGCCCAGTCGCGCGCCTCGGCGGGCAGACCGAGGGCGAGGTTGGCCTCGACGGTGTCCATCCCCTCCTCCTGGAGCCGGTAGGCGCGGATCTTGTTGGCCAGGCCGATGCCGCGTCCTTCGTGGCCCCGGAGGTAGAGGACGGCGCCGCCCTCGGCCGCCGCGCGGGCGAGGGCGTCCTCGAGCTGGGGGCCGCAGTCGCAGCGCAGGGAGCCGAGCACGTCGCCGGTGAGGCACTCCGAGTGCACGCGGACGGTGAGGGGACGCTCCGGGTCGGTCTCCCCCGCCACGAGCAGCAGGTGCTCGGCCCCGGTCTCGGCGTCCACGTGCACGCTCACGCGGAACAGGCCGTGCCGGGTCGGCAGGGTGGCCTCGGCGGGGACGGCGGTCAGGGTCGGCGTCGTCTCCTCCAGGTGGGCCACGAGGTCCTCGATGGAGATCAGCACGAGGCCGTGCTCGTCGGAGAACTCCCGCAGGGCGGGCAGGCGCATCATGGTGCCGTCGTCGTGGACGAGCTCGGCGATGGCGGCCACGGGCGCGACGCCGGCCAGGCGGCACAGCTCGACGCCGGCCTCGGTGTGGCCGCGGCGGGCCCGGACGCCGCCGGGGACGGCGCGCAGAGGGAACACGTGACCGGGCCGGGTCAGGTCACCGGGGGCGGCACCGGGGTCGGCGAGCACGCGGAGGGTGCGGGTGCGGTCGGCGGCGGAGATGCCGGTGGTGACGCCGGCGGCGGCGTCCACGCTCACGGTGTAGGCGGTGCCCTTGGGGTCCTCGTTGACGGTGGTCATGGGCGGCAGGGCCAGGCGGTCGGCCAGGCCGGCCGGCAGGGGCGCGCAGATGACGCCCGAGGTGTGGCGGACGGTGAAGGCGGTGACCTCGTCGGTGGCCAGGGCGGCGGCGTAGATCAGGTCGCCCTCGTTCTCGCGGTCGGCGTCGTCCACGACGACGACGGGCCGGCCGGCGGCGATCGCGGCGATCGCCGCGGGGACGGGGTCCAGACGGATGTGCTCGCTCACGGGCGGGCCTCCTCGGTGGGTGCGGCGGGGGCGGACGGGATGAGCGCGAGACGCTCGGCGTACCGGGCGAGCACGTCGGTCTCGAGGTTGACGCGGTCGCCCGGCCGCAGGGCGCCCAGGGTGGTGGCCTCGAGCGTGGCCGGGATGATGCCGATCTCGAACCAGTGCGCGGCCGCGCCCGGGTCGGAGACGGCGGTGACGGTGAGGGAGACGCCCTGCAGGGCGATGGCCCCCTGCGCGGGGACGTAGCGGGCCAGGCGGGCGGGCAGGCCGATGCGCAGGGTGGTCCAGGCCCCGTGCGGGGTGACCGCGAGGACCTCGCCGGTCCCGTCCACGTGGCCCTGGACCACGTGCCCGTCCAGGTGGTCGGTGGGGCGCAGGCAGCGCTCGAGGTTGACCCGGTCCCCCGGGGCGCGGTCGCCGAGGCTGGTCATCCGCAGCGTCTGGCCCATGAGGTCGGCACGGAACACGCCGGGGCGCTCCGTGGGTCCGTCGAGGGCCGTGAGGCACACGCCGTCGACGGCGAGCGAGCCGCCGGCGGGCAGCCCGTCGAGGGCGCGGCCGGCGTCGAGGGTCAGCAGGGCGGTGTCGGCGGCCGCGTCGTGCTCGAGGGCGACGACGGTGCCGAGATGGGTGACGATGCCGGTGAACACTCAGTCCTCCTGGAAACGGGTCGGGGCGGGGGCGG
>NZ_LR732370.1:839102-851477 GCF_902506395.1 Micrococcus sp. 116 | reverse complement strand
TTCCAGGAGGACTGAGTGTTCACCGGCATCGTCACCCATCTCGGCACCGGGCTCAGGTGGGTCCAGACGTCGTCGCCGAGGGCCCGGGCGGGGCCGCCCTCCGCGGGGTCGGGGTGCCAGCGCGGTCCCTCGGACAGCGTGGCGACGTCCAGGCCGGCGACGGCGGCGCGGCCCGGGCCGAGCAGCAGGGGCGCGGTGTAGACCATGAGCTCGTCCACGAGGCCGGCGCGCAGCCACGCGCCGAGCACGCGGGGCCCGCCCTCGATGAGCACGTGCTCGGCACGGCGGCCGTGGGGCCAGGGCCCGGGATGGGCGGCGAGCGCGGCGAGGACGGCGTGCGGGTCGTGGTCCGGCACGTGCAGCAGGACCGGGTGAGCGCGCAGGGCGGCGCCGTCGGGCACGGGCCGGTGACCCTGGACGACGGGCACGGGCTGGTGCGCGAGTTCGGCGCCGGCGGCGTCACGGGCGGTGAGGCGAGGGTCGTCGGCCAGCACGGTCCCCGTGCCGACGACGATGGCGTCGACGCGGGAGCGCACCTCGTGGGCGTGGACGCGGGAGTCCGGGCCGGTGATCCACTGGCTCGTGCCGTCGGCGGCCGCGGCGTGGCCGTCGAGGGACTGGGCGAGGTGTCCGGTCACCCACGGGCGGCCTGCGTCGCGGGCCTCGCGCCAGCGGGCGGTGAGCGCGAGGGCGGCCACCTCGCCGGTGGGGCCGGTGACGCGCACCCCGTGCGCGGCGAGGCGGGCCGCGCCGCCGCCGTCGTGGCCGGTGGGATCCGCGACGGCGTAGCGCAGTGCGCCGACCCCCGCGTCCAGGACGGCCTGCGAGCAGGGGCCGGTGCTGCCGGTGTGGTTGCAGGGCTCGAGGGTGACGTGCAGCGTCAGGCCGGCGGGGTCGAGGGCGGCCAGGGCCGGATCCGTGGCGCGGGCGGCCCGCCAGCGGGTCAGGGCATCGACCTCGGCGTGGGCGGTCCCCCGTCCGCGGTGGTGGCCGACGGCCAGGACGCGGCCGGCCTCGTCGGTCAGGACGGCCCCGACGAGGGGGTTGGCGCCGCGCACACCGCGCAGCGCGGCGCGGACGGCGAGGTCCATGGGGTCGGCGGACGGGGTCTCGGCGGCGCTCATCGGGCGACGTCCCCCTCGGGGCCGTCCGGCAGCAGCGTCTCCACGGCGGGCTTGTCCCGGTCTGTGGCGCGCAGCCACACGAAGAAGCCGATCAGGGTGAAGGCGCCGTAGAACGCGTACATCACGGCCGAGGCGTAGTAGCCGGTGCTCCACAGCAGGGGCACGCCGACGACGTCCACGGCCACCCAGATCAGCCAGAACTCCACCCAGCCGCGCGCCATGCCGTAGGTCGCCAGCAGCGATCCCACGAACGTCCAGGCATCCGCCCACACCGGCTCCCACGAACCCAGCGCGCGGAACACCGGGGTGAGGGCGACGGTGCCGACCGCCATGGCCGTCACGAGGAACACGCGCCCGCGCCAGCCGGCCCACTCCGGGGTGATGGCGGGAGCGTCCTCGGCGTGGCCCCGGCGGGCCCGACGCCAGCGCGCCCAGCCGTAGACGGAGACGGCGATGAACATGACCTGTCGGCCGGCCTGGCCGAGCAGGGTGGCGTGATCGGCCCCCGTGAACAGGGAGGCGAGGAAGACCGTCAGCAGGATGAGGTTGCCGAGGATGCCCACGGGCCAGGCCCAGACTCTGCGCGCCATGCCGCCCAGGGCGGAGGCGAGGCCGAAGACGTTGCCCAGCACCTCGCGCATGAGCAGGCCGCCGCCGGCGACCGGGATGGTCCAGTTGAACGCGTCCACCAGCCAGTCCATGACCGTGACGCCACCTCCTCGGATCGGGACTCCGAGGGGTGCGCTCCGCAGCCCTCCCGCGCAGGGCGCGGAACGGCTCCGCCGCGTGCCTCTCCCATCCCGACTGTACGGTCGGCACCGGAATTCCACCGGTCAGGCCGCTCGGCACCGCCTCGGATGAGGACGGGCCGCGCGGTTAGCGGGCTGTCACCGCCGGTGCGGACTTCCACCGCATCTCGGAGCACGTTGCTGTCCAGCAGTATCGCACGCCGGGCCGGCCGGGAGCGCCGGACGACGCCGGGCGACGTCCGGCGCGGCGGGCGGGCGACCGCGTCGCCGGGCTCAGTGGCAGGCGTGGGCGGCGGCGGTGCGCAGGCCGACGAGCGCGGCGTCGGGGTCCGCGGCGCCGAACACCGCGGAGCCGGCCACGAACACGTCCGCCCCCGCCTCGGCCGCGCGTTCGATGGTCTCCCGGTTCACGCCGCCGTCGACCTGGAGGGCCAGCGGGGCGGGCCCGCCGTCGAGGGCGCGGCGGGCCCGGCGGATCTTCGGCAGCACGACGTCGAGGAACGCCTGCCCCCCGAAGCCGGGCTCCACGGTCATCAGCAGGAGCATGTCCAGCTCCGGGAGCATGTCCAGGTAGGGCTCGACCGCGGTCGCCGGCCGCAGCGCCATGCCGGCCTTCGCTCCGGCCGCGCGCAGCTCGCGGGCCAGTCGGACGGGCGCCGCCGAGGCCTCGGCGTGGAAGGTCACGGACTCGGCCCCCGCCTCCGCGTAGCCGGGCGCCCAGCGGTCGGCGTCCTCGATCATCAGGTGGAGGTCCAGCGGCAGGTCCGTGGCGCGGCGGATCGCCTCGACCACGGGCAGGCCGAGGGTGAGGTTCGGGACGAAGTGGTTGTCCATGACGTCCACGTGCACCGCGTCCGCGCTGGGGATGCGGGCCAGGTCGTCGGCGAGGCGGGCGAAGTCCGCGGACAGGATCGAGGGGTGCAGGCGCGGGGGGCGGGCAGTCATGGTCGGGTCCTCTCGGTCAGGCGCCGGGGGCGCGCAGCAGGGCCAGGAACATGGCGTCGGTGCCGTGCCGGTGCGGCCAGAGCTGGGCCGTGCGGGCGACCACGTCTCCCGGCTCCGGCGCGCCGGCGGGTTCGGCCTCGTCCAGGCGCAGGTCGTCGAGCGCGACGGCGTCGAGGGCGGTGCGGGCGTCGAGCAGCTCCAGCTCGGGGTGGCGGCGCACGAGGTCCTGGACCTGGACGACGGTCTCCGCGACGTGCGGGGAGCAGGTCACGTAGGCGAGCACCCCGCCGGGGGCCAGGACGGCGACCGCCGCGTCGAGCAGCTCGGCCTGCAGGCCGGTGAGCTCGGCGAGGTCGGCCGGGGTGCGGCGCCAGCGCGACTCGGGTCGGCGGCGCAGCGCACCGAGGCCGGTGCAGGGGGCGTCCACGAGGACGCGGTCGAACGCCGGGGCCGCCTCGGGGGCGTCGGCGATCGTGCGGCCGTCCCCGGTCCGGACGGTCCAGGCGCCGGCGGGCACGGCGGCGAGTGCCTGCCGGACGAGGTCGGCGCGGTGCGGGGCGACCTCGTTGGCCACGAGCGTCGCCCCCCGCTCGGCGGCGAGGGCGGCCAGCAGGGCCGCCTTGCCGCCGGGGCCGGCGCACAGGTCGAGCCAGCGCTCGGCCCGCCCCTCGGCCGCGGGGACGGGTGCCTGGGCCAGGGCGCGGGCGGTGAGCTGGGAGCCGGCGTCCTGGACGCGGAGCACGCCCTCGCGCACCCCGGGCAGACGGCCGGCGTCGCCGCCGGAGTGCAGGGCGGAGTCCGGGGCCAGCGGCCCGGGTTCGGCGCCGTCGTCGAGGGCCGCGGCGAGCGCCTCGGCCCCACCGGCCACGGGCAGGGCGACGAGGTTGACCACGGGCGGGGCGTTGTCCGCCTCGAGCAGGGCGGCCAGCTCGGCGTCGCGGTCGGCGATGTGGCGGGTGCCGCGGTGAGCGGCCAGGGCCTGGCGCAGCGCGCGGACGATCCACACCGGGTGCGAGGTGCGGACGGCCAGGGCGGCGTCGCCGCCGTCGGCGGGGGCGACGTCGGCCAGCCACTCCTCGAGGGGGCGTTCGGCGACCCGACGCAGCACCGCGTTCACAAACCCGGAGGCGCCGGCCCCGATCTCGGCGCGCACGAGGGAGACGGTGGCGTCGAGGGCGGCGTGGGCGGGCACGCGCATGCCCAGCAGCTGGTGGGCGCCGAGCCGCAGGGCGTCGAGCACGGGTGGGTCGATCTTCTCGAGCGGGCGGTCCACGCAGCGGGTCAGGATCGCGTCGTACAGGCCGAGCCCGCGCAGGGTGCCGTAGGCGAGTTCGGTGGCGAAGCCGGCGTCGCGCCGGTCGAGGCGGGCCTGGCGGATGCGCGCCGGGAGGACCAGGTTCGCGTACGCGTCCTCGGCGTGGACGGAGCGGACCACCCCGAACGCGACGCGGCGCGCCGGGTCGGCGGTGCGGGAGCGCTGCGACGGCGCCTGCGCCGAGTACTTCCGCCCGGCGCCGGAGCGACCCCGGTTGCGGGTGCGCCCCTGCGCATCCCGGCGGTCCTGGGGGTCTGGCCGGGGTGCGCGGCCGCGTTCTCCGCGGGCCCCTCGCTCGCCCCGGCCCTGTCCTGGCTGTCTCTCGCGGCTCATGCGCGCGCCTCCTCGTCCTGTGCCGTGGCGTTCCGCGCGGCCTCGCGTGCCGCGGCCCGGGCGGCGGCCTCCCGGCGGGCCTGTTCTTCGTGGTGGGCGAGCGCCTCCCCGGCCAGCAGCGCGGCCCCGGCGGCGGCGCCGCGCGCCCAGTCGGCGGCCGGCATCAGCTTCCTGCCCGCCGGCTGGACTCGGGAGAGCCGGACGGCCCCGCCGGCGGTGCGCAGCCAGGCGGCCTTCGCGGCCACCAGGATCTGCCCGGGAGCCGCGGCATCGAGGGCGGAGGGCCAGCCGTCGTCGCCGGCGCTGACCGGGGCGACGCCGTCGAGCTTGAAACGGGCCGGGGCGGCGCCGTCGTCGGCGGTCAGCCAGCCCCAGGCGCCGGGCTCGGGGGTGACGCCGTTGATCCGGGCGGCCACCTCGGCCGCCGGGCGGGCGGGGTCCACCAGGCCGTCTGCGGCCGTGAGCTTCGGCGCGTGGGTGGGTTCGCCGCGCTGGGGCGTGGCGGTCGCGGTGCCGTCCGCCAGGCGGTCGAGCACGTCGATCACGAGCGGGCCGCCGCGCTCGGCGAGGTCGGTGAGCACGGCCCCGGCGGTCTCGTCGGCCGCGACGGGGCGGGTGAGCCGGGCGAAGACGGGCCCGGTGTCCAGGCCCTCTTCGAGCTGGAACACGTCGGCGGCGATCTCGGTCTCCCCTGCCATCACGGCGCGCTGGACGGGGGCGGCGCCGCGGTAGGCCGGCAGCGCGGAGAAGTGCAGGTTGAGCCAGCCGTGGCGGGGGGTCTGCAGGGCCTCGGCGGGCACGAGCGCCCCGTAGGCGACGACGACGGCCACGTCCGCCTCGAGGGCGCGGATCGCCTGGAGGGCATCGGCGCCCTCGGGTCCGCGGAGTCGGTCGGCCTTGAGCACGGGCAGGCGGGCCTCCTCGGCCACGACCGCGACCGGCGACGGGGTCAGCACCCGCCGGCGCCCGACCGGGGCGTCCGGCCGGGTGAGCACGCCGACGACCTCGTGGGGCGAGTCGAGCAGGGCGCGCAGCACGGGCACGGCGGTCTCGGGCGTGCCGGCGTAGAGCACGCGCAGGGGCGTCGGGGCGGTCATCGGGCGGCTCCTGTTCCGGCGGCGGGGACGGCGGGGGCGCCGAAGACCGAGCTGACGGCGGCCGCGCGCGCGGCCCCGATGCGACGAGCGGCGCGGTCCACCTCGCCGGCGCGCATGCGGCGGCGGGCCTCACGGCGTTCCTCGCCGTCGAGGCGGTCGACGTAGAGGATCCCGTCGAGGTGGTCGGTCTCGTGCTGGAGGCAGCGGGCGAGCAGGCCGGTCCCCCGGTGCTCCACCGGGTTCCCGTCCACGTCGGTGCCGCGGACGACGGCCTCCGCGGCGCGCGCCGGGTGGTAGCGCAGCCCGGGCACGGACAGACACCCCTCGCCCGGCTCCCGCAGCGCCTGCCCGGCGGTCTCGAGCACGGGATTGACCACGTGCCCGGCGACGCCGGCGACGTCGAACACGAAGACCCGCAGACCCACGCCCACCTGGGGCGCGGCCAGGCCCACGCCCCCGACGGCGTGCATCGTCTCGATCATGTCCGCCACGAGGGCGCGCACGTCCGCACCCGCGGGCACGGGCGACGCGGCGGTGCGCAGGACGGGGTCGGGGATGGTGCGGACGGGCAGGACGGTCACGCCGTCACCCTATCGCCGCCCTCGGCAGACGCCGGGCGCGACGACGACCCGTCGGGCGCCACGGCCGGGGCGGCGTGGGAGCCGCCGCCGAACGCCGCGGCGCGCACGGCCTGCAGACCGGTGGCCGCCGACACCGGGACCGACGGCGGAGGCGGGCCGATGACACGGAGCGCGGGGCCGGCGTCGTCCACGGCCTGCGCGTGCTTCCAGAGCTGGCGCAGGGCCCAGAACTTGTGCCAGTGGCGGGGCAGCACGCCCGGGTTGGCCTGGTGCACGGCGACCTCGGTCTCCCCCAGGGCGACGCCGAGCAGCATCTCGGCCTGCCCGTGCCGCCACTCCTCCCAGGTGCCGGCCTCGGGATCCACGAGGGACTCCTCCGCCTTCAGGCCGGCGGTCAACTGCATGACCACCTTGGGGTCGAGCGCCTTGACCCGTCCGTCCCGCCCCGTGCCCTTCGTCTTGTAGTCGATCAGGCACAGCCGGCCGCCGATTCGGGCGACGAGGTCCAGCGTGCCCGCGTAGCCCACCGTGTGGTTCCAGACGGTGATCTCGGCCGCGATCGGCCGGACGTCGTAGAGGTCCCACCACTCGTCGAAGCGGTCCGCGTAGGCGCCCTCGCCGTGCTCGATCAGCCGGGCCCGGGCCTCCGCCATGGTGTGGGGGCGGCCGAGGGCGCGCTGGGCCACCTGCTCGGCGTAGTCGTGCACGCGGTCCCCGCGCTCGGCCGCGGCGTCCCGGTAGCGGGCGGCGGCGTCGGCGGACTGGCGGGCCACCTGCTTCAGGCGCGCCGCGGAGCCCACGGATTCCGCCAGGCGCGGATCCTGGGTCACGGACTGGGCCGCCATCCACCCGACCCAGCCGTCCAGGTCCGTCTTCTCCATGCCGATCACGGTGGTGATGGACGGGACCTCGGGCAGGCCCGAGAGGGAGCGCGCGTACATGCGTCCGTGGGGGGTCTGATGCGCGAGGCGTGGCTGGGTCATGGTCAGCCATTCTGGCAGGGTCCGCGGACCCCCGACGGGGTGGCCCGACACGCCTGCCGACGCCGATTTTGCATCCGGGCGGAGATGGCCTAGAGTTCTTTCTCGTTGGAAAACGCAGGTGAGCGGCTCGGACGAGCGGATCCCGGCGGCACCGACACGCGGATGTAGCTCAGTTGGCTAGAGCGCCACCTTGCCAAGGTGGAGGTCGCGAGTTCGAATCTCGTCATCCGCTCGCTCAACCTTCACCCCTGGTCGGGTGGCCGAGAGGCGAGGCAGCGGCCTGCAAAGCCGTATACGCGGGTTCGAATCCCGTCCCGACCTCGCAGGCTTCTCCGACCGGGAGTGGCGGCATGTTCACCACCTCCTCGGAGGTGGACGAGCGCGATTGGCGCAGCGGTAGCGCGCTTCCCTGACACGGAAGAGGTCACTGGTTCGAACCCAGTATCGCGCACGGAGACGATCCGTGAGGATCGACTCAGGCGGATGTAGCTCAGTTGGCTAGAGCGCCACCTTGCCAAGGTGGAGGTCGCGAGTTCGAATCTCGTCATCCGCTCCACACACGAAGGGCCCCTCCTGGCGGAGGGGCCCTTCGTCGTTCCGGGGCGTGCGGTCGGCCTCGTGCTCGGAGCACGGACGCCGACCGTCGGACGGGATCAGAGCCGCGGGCCGTCCACCCGCCAGTAGCCGCTGAACATGATCGCGCGCTTCGGTGCGATGCCGCGGCGGACGATCACCCGCCGCGCCGCCGTCGCGAGCGACTGCTCGCCGCACGTCCACACGTGGTCGCGGGGCGCGGCGGGGAGGTCCTCGAGGTGCGGCGTGAGCAGGGCGCCCGGCACGGCGTCTCCGCGGTGCAGGACCGTGAGCGTGGCGCCCTCCGGGACCTCGAGGGCGGGGACGTGGTCACGGCCGGGCACCTCCAGGACGACGTCCATCCGGCCCCCGTGCGGCGTGCGACGCTGCGCGGCGAGGGCGGCGGCGATGCTCGGGACTGCGGTCTCGTCCCCCACCACGAGGTGCGACTCCCCCGCCGCCGGCAGACGATAGGCGCCCGTCCCGGTGCGGAAGCCGGCGACGTCGCCCGGACGTGCGGTGCGCGCCCACGTGCCGGCGGGGCCCGCATGGTCGTGCACGACGACGTCGACGTCGATCTCACCGACGGAGGGCCGGTGCTCGGCGACCGTGTACCACCGCAGATCCGGCCGCACGTCCTCGGGGATCCGCCCGACCGCTCGCCGCGCATTGAGCGCCGCGGGATCGGGCATCACGAGCGCCCGCCCCGGGGGCGGGGTGAGCAGCCCGAAGTACTCGTCGCAGCCCTGCGGGGTGAACGTGCGGAACTCCTCCGCGGCGAACGTGAGACGACGCAGCCGGGGGGCGAGCAGCCACGTGGCGCGGACCGTCATGGTCCACTGCGGATACTCGTCGCGGTCAACGGGCATCGCCTGGCCGAGGGCCGCGAGCCCGCGGTAGGCCTTCATCTGCAGGGCCTCGACACGCGAGGGACGGGCGGCAGGCGGGGGGAGGACGGAGGAGCTCGTCATCCGGTCAGCATAGGTGAGCCTCACCTTTGCTGGAGTCCTCCCTTTGAATACGTCACGTCATTGTTGCGTATTTGCTTTCTTAGGTAAGGCTTTCCTACTGTGCGGGACGTCCGTGGCGCACGCCGCCCGGAGCCGACGACCCCCTCACGGAAGGCCCTCCCATGCTCCCTCGCCTGTTCGGACTCGGCGATCCCGCCGCCTACCTCGACGCCACCGGCAGGGCGGCCCGGGTGGCCGTCGACACCGCCTACGACCGCGCGGGGGTCCACCCGGACACCCCGTCGACGCACCTGGCCGACGCCGTCGGCGCCGTCGACTTCTCGCAGCCGACGGGCAGCCTCGACGACGCCCTCGCCGAGGTCGCGGAGCTCTACGCCCACCAGACCACCGCCTACCACCACCCGCGCTATGCCGCTCACCTCAACTGCCCGGTCCTGCTCTCCAGCACCGCAGCGGACACCGTGCTCGGGGCGCTCAACACGGCGGTCGAGTCCTGGGACCAGGCCCGCTCCGCGGCGCTCATGGAGCAGCGGCTCCTGGCCGAGGTCGGACGCTGGTGCGGGTTCGCCGCGGGCGACGGCGTCTTCACCTCCGGAGGGTCGGCCTCCAACCTGCAGGCCATGACGCTGGCCCGCGGCCGCGCCGTGCAGCGCCTCACCGGCCACGCCGGGCTCGCCGACCTGCCCGCCGAGGTGCTCGGCTCGCTGCGCGTCTTCGTCAGCGCCGCCACGCACTACAGCATCGCCAAGGCAGCCGGCCTGCTCGGGCTGGGTCGCCACGCCGTGGTCGTCGTCCCCACCGACGCCGCCGGGCGTCTGGACCCCGGGGCCCTGGCCGAGGCGGTCGAACGTGAGGTGGCCGCCGGTGCCGTGCCGATGGCCGTCGTCGCGACGCTGGGGACCACCGACCGCGGCGCCATCGACCCGCTGCCGGCCATCGCCGACGTCGCCGAACGCCACGTGATGTGGGTCCATGCGGACGCGGCCGTGGGCGGGATCCTCGCCGCGAGCGCGGCGACGCGCCACGAGCTGCCGGGGCTGCACCGTGCGGACTCGGTGACGATGGACTTCCACAAGACGTTCTACGTGGGGCTGGCCTGCAGCGCGCTGGTGGTGCGGGACGCCGAGAGCCTGCGCCATGTGACGGTGCATGCGGACTACCTGAACCCGGAGGACAGCGTCCATCCGAACCTGGCGGATCGGTCCTTGCAGACGAGCCGCCGGTTCGACTCGCTCAAGCTGTGGCTGACGCTGCGTGAGCATGGGGCCGAGGCGGTGGTGTCCCTGTTCGCGGGGGCGCGCGAACGCACGCGGCAGGCGTGCGGGATCCTGCGGGCCCGGCCGACGTTCGCGGTGCTGGAGGATCCGACGCTGGTGACAGTGCTGTTCCGGGTGCGGGCCGAGGGACTGTCGGAGGAGGAGTGCACGGCGGTGCAGGCGGCGACGCACCGGGAGCTGGTGGCCGGCGGGCGCGCGCTGATCGCGACGACAGTGGTGGACGGGGTGCCCCATCTGAAGTTCACGATCCTGAACCCCGCGGTCACCTCGGGCGAGCTGGAGGAGCTGGTCGACGTCGTGGAGGAGGCGGCGCTGCGGCACGTCGACGCGGTGCGGGCGAGCCGTCATCGGTGTCGCGGGGTGGCGCGGACCCGTCCGCATGGCCCGTCGGTCGCCGTGTCCTGCACGCTCCCCGCTTCGGCGGGGCCACGTCCGTCCGCGGCGCGCGTGGACGAGCACGGAGAGCAGGTGTGCGCATGAGCCCGGCGTCCACGTCCCCCCGCCGCGTGCTCGCGATCGGGCTGGGCCCGTTCAACCTGAGCCTGGCCGCGCTGGCCCACCCGCTGCCCGACGTCGAGGTGGAGGTGGTGGAGAGCCGCGACGCGTTCGTGTGGCACCCGGGCATGATGCTGCCGGGCGCGCAGATCCAGGTGCCGTTCCTCGCGGACCTGGTGACGTTCGCGGACCCGACCTCCCCGTACTCGTTCCTGGCGTATCTCAAGGCGATGGGCCGGCTGCACCGCTTCTACATCCGGGGTTCCTGGTACCCGCTGCGGCGGGAGTTCTCGGACTACTGCGCGTGGGTGGCAGCCCAGCTGCCCGGCATCGCCTACGCGACCACGGTGACGGCGGTGCGGTGGGACGATCAGGCGGACGAGTTCGTGGTGGAGGCGGCCTCCGCGGCCGGGACCAGCACGCACCGGGCCGACCACGTGGTGGTGGGCACGGGCACGGTGCCGTCCCTGCCCGCGCCGCTCGCGCGCGTCGCGGAGGAGTCGGCCCGGGTCGGCGCGTCCCCCGTGGTGCACACGGGTGAGTACATGGGCCGTCGCGAGGACATCGCCGGGGCCGGGTCGGTCCTGGTAGTGGGCAGCGGCCAGTCGGCGGCGGAGTGCGCCCTGGACCTGCTGAACGCGGGCCACCCGGACCTCACGTGGGTCACGCGCTCACCCCGGTTCTTCGGCATGGAGGTCGGCCAGCTCACGCTCGAGCTGACCTCGCTGGACTATGAGCGGCACTTCGCCACTCTGCCCCGGGCGCGGCGGGATGAGATCAACGCATCCCACCGGTCCCTGTACAAGGGGATCAGCGAGTACACGATCGAGGACGTCTACCACGCGCTGTACGAGCGCCAGGTGGGTCCGCTGGACCCGGCCCGGCTGTGGCCGGGCACGTCGGTGGCGGACGCCCGCCTGGTCGCGGGCCCGGGTGCGCCCCGGGTGGAGGTCACCCTGCGCGACGAGGAGACCGGGGTGACCGGGCGGCACGTGGTGGACCGTGTCGTCGCGGGCACGGGCTACCGCCACCCGGACCATCCGTTCCTGGAGCCGGTGCGGCACCTGCTGCGCGCGGAGGACGGTCGGACGACGGCGAACGCGGACCACGCGATCGACGTGAGCGGCCGCCGGATCTTCGTGCACAACACCGCCGAACAGCCCCTGGGGCTCACCGGCCCGGACCTGGGCATGGCGGCGGAGCACAGCGGCCGCATCCTCAGCACGATCGCCGGCCGTGAGGTCTACGCGCAGGCCGAGTCGATCGCGTTCCAGGACTTCGGTGCCGTCGCGGCGGGCGTCCGGTGAGCGCCGTGACGCCGCCGCAGACCACCGTGGACGGTGCGGCCGCGAGCGCGGCCCGTCGTGTGGAGCTCCGTCCCGTGGGCGCGCAGGACCATCCGCTGCTGCACCGGTGGGTGACGTCCCCGCACGCCGTGTACTGGGAGATGACGGAGGCGGGTCTGGCCGACGTCGTGGCCGAGTACGAGGCGATCGCCGCGCACCCGCACCACCACGCGCACGTGGGGCTCGTGGACGGGACTGCGACCTTCCTGGTGGAGGTCTACGACCCGGCCCACTCGGAGCTGGCCGGACGGTATGCGGGCGCGCCGGGCGACGTCGGCCTGCACGTGCTCGTCGCCCCGACGGACACCCCGGTGCCCGGGACCACGGACCTGGTGATGGCCGCGGTGGTGCGCTGGTGCCTGGCCCAGCCGGGGGCGCGGCGCGTCGTCGTCGAGCCGGACGAGCGCAACGCCGCCATCCGGGCGAAGAACCTGGCCGCCGGGTTCACGGAGCTCGGTCCCGTGGCGCTGGGATCCAAGACGGCGATGCTCTCGATCGCCACGCCCGAGTCCTTCACTGCCAGCCGGATCGGCGTCCTCGCCGCCGGGCTGGACCTCACCCTCCCCGAGCCCCCGCTCCTCCTCAC
>NZ_LR732370.1:727690-839002 GCF_902506395.1 Micrococcus sp. 116 | reverse complement strand
CCCCCGTCCTCCCCGTCCCGCCTGGACGCGCTGACGGCGCCGACCGCCCGGCACGCCCACCGGCTGCTCGTCGCCAAGGCGATCCGCGAGTTCACCCATGAGCGGCTCCTGACGCCGGTGCGCGGCGAGCGGGTCGACGACGCCGGCCGCCACGCCTACACGCTCACCCTGGGCGGGGTGCGGTGGACGTTCACCGCGCGTGCCCTCCCGCTCGAGCACCTCGGCGTGGATCCGGACTCGGTGTGCCGTGCCGGGGATCCGGACGCGGTGGCCGTCGACCGCTTCGTCCTCGACGCGGCCGAGGTGCTCGGGCTGGCCGGCGAGGCGCTGGACGTCTATCTCGAGGAGCTCGCCTCCACCTTCGCCGCCCGGTGCCACACCCTGGCCGGCGAGCGCCCGTCCGCCGCCGACCTGGTGGACGCGGACTACACGGCGGTGGAGGCCGCCATGAGCGAGGGACACCCGGGCTTCGTGGCCACCAACGGCCGCATCGGCTGGGGGGCCACGGAGTACGCGATGTTCGCCCCCGAGGGCGGGCGGGCGCTGCACCCGGTGTGGCTCGCGTTCCCCTCCGAGCTCGGGGGACGGTGGACCTGGCCCAAGACCGCGAGCGCGGGCGCCGCCGTGCCGGCGCCGCCCCCGCCGATCACCGAGGCGGTGGCGGGCCTGTGGGCGGAGCGGGCGGCGGCGCTCGACGTCGATCCGGAGGCGTACACGCTGATCCCGGTGCACCCGTGGCAGTGGGAGCACCGGATCCAGGTGGCGTTCGCCCCCGACCTCGCCGCGGGGCGGCTGGTGCACGTGGGCGAAGACCCGGACGCGTTCACGGCCATGCAGGCGGTGCGCACCCTGTTCAACGCGAGCGACCCGCACGCCCCGCAGCTGAAGACGGCGTTGTCCGTGCAGAACATGGGGTTCGTGCGCGGCCTCTCCCCCGCGTACATGTCCGTCACCCCGGCGATCAACGCGGTGGTGGCCGACCTCGTGGACTCCGACCCCCTGCTCGCGAGGTGGGGCTTCGGGGTGCTGCGGGAGTACGCCTCGGCCGGGTACACCGGGGACGCCTTCCATGCCGTGGGCTCGAAGGGTCCTCACACGAAGATGCTCGCCGCCCTGTGGCGGGAGAGTCCGCTGCCGCGCCTGGCGGAGGGCGAGCGGGTCATGACCATGGCGGCGCTGCTGCACCGGGACGGCGGGGGCCGCTCCGTGGCGGGGGCGCTCGTGGAGCGCTCGGGGCTGACGGCGGCGCAGTGGCTGCACGGGGTGGTGACGGCCTACGTGACCCCGCTGGTGCATCTGGCCGCCGCCTACTCGACCGTGTTCATGCCCCACGGGGAGAACATCGTGCTCCGCCTGCGGGAGGGACGGGTCACCGGCGCCTTCCTCAAGGACATCGGGGAGGAGGTGGTGGTCGGCGCGGACGGCGTCCCGCTCACGGAGCAGACCCGGCGCATCCGCATCGACCTCACCGACGAGGACCTCTCCCTCTCCTTCTTCACGGACATGCTGGACGGCGTGCTGCGCCATCTGGCCGACGTGATGGACGCGGACGCCCTGCTGCCGGCGGAGGAGTTCTACGCCGTGGTGGGGCGGGTCCTCGCCGAGTACACGGCCCTGGGGCTCGCGGATGTGGAGCGCCTCGGCCTGGACGCGGAGGACTTCGCGCACTCGTGCCTGAACCGGTTGCAGCTGCGGAACGCCACGCAGATGGTGGACCTGACGGACCCGTCGGGCTCGCTGCTCTACGCCGGTCGCCTGGCCAACCCGGTGGCCGCGCCGCTGCGCCGCGCGCTGGCGGAGCTCCGGCAGGACGCCGCGGCATGAGCGCGGACGCGTGGACCGGGACGGCGACGGGTGACGTGGCGGGCCGTTGCCACCGGGACGCGCACGGCGTGCCGACGCTCGTGGCCGCGTCCCTGCCCGAGCTGGCCTACCTCCAGGGGTGGCACGTGGCGACGGAGCGGGCCTGGCAGGTCGACTGCGAGCACCGCCGGGTCACCGGCATGAGCGCCGAGGTGTTCGGCCCGCCGGCGGTGGCGAACGACGTCGCCGCCCGGCAGATGGACCTGGACGGCGCGGCCCGCCAGGCGTTCAACGCCCTCGACGACGCGGAGGACCGGGCCTGGTTCACCCGGTTCGCCGACGGCGTGAACGCGGGGCTGGACGCCGGGGCCCGGCGCGCGCCCGAGTTCGCCGCCCACGGGGTGAAGCCGCTGCCGTTCGACCCGCACACGGCGCTCGCCCTGCACCTGGGCTACAACGTCTGGCTGACCAACGCGCCGGCCGCCCTGTTCCGCACCCTGCTGGCCGAGCGCTTCCCCGCGCTCGCCGCGGCGCTGATCTCGCCGCGCCCCGACGCGGACGGCTCGAACGCCTGGGCGGTGCGCGTCGGCGCCGAGGGCGCTCCGCTCGTGGCCGCCGACCCGCACCGGCTGCTCGAGCTGCCCGGCGTCTACCAGCAGGTGCGCCTCGTGGTGGAGGCCGAGCGTCCCCGGGACCGCGTCGACGTCGTCGGCCTGGCCTTCCCCGGTGTGCCGGGCGTCCCGCATGTGGGGCAGTCCGAGCACGTCGCGTGGGTGACGACCTCGGCGATGGTGTCCTCGCTCGAGATGGTCCTCGAGGACGCCCCCGAGGGGCCGGAGGTCCTCGACGCCCGGACCGAGCGGGTGCACGTGCGCGGCGGCGACCCCGTGGACTTGCGGGTGGCCCACACCCCGCGCGGGCGGCTCGTGGACGTGCCCGGCGCCGGCCCGGTGAGCATGCGGTTCCCCGCCTGGGACCGCGCCGACACCGGCCTGCCGAGCGCGCGCCGGCTGCTCACGGCCGCGAGCGCCGCGGAGGCCTGCGCGGTGCTGGACGGGCACGTCGAGCCGGTCAATCGCGTGATCGTCGCGGACCGGCGGACGGTGCTCACCCGGCACGCCGGGGCCGTGCGGCGCCGGGATCGACGCTCGGCCTGGGGTGCGGCGCGGGCCTCCGCGCTGGGCCGGGGCTCCGCCGACGGGTCCCTCGATCAGCGCTGGGTGCGCTGGCCCGCGCCGGCCGCGGCGGACGACGTCGTGGTGGCGGCCAACGAGCCCCACCCGGACACCGCCTGCCTCACCGTGGACGCGTGCGCGCCGTGGCGGTCCCGCCGCATCCGGGAGGCCCTCGAGGCGCTGGCACCGCAGGAGCGGACCGTGGACGCGATGGCCGCCCTGCAGACGGACACCCGGACCCCGGGCGCGCCGCGGGCCTGGCTCGCCGACGCCGTCGACGCGCTCGTCGCGGACGGCGTGCTGGCCGCGGAGTCCGTCCCGGCGTGGGCCGGCGACGCCGCCGCCGGATCGGCCGCGGCCCGCTGGTGGCTCCTCGTGGAGCACGAGGTGGCCGCCGCCCTGATCGCGCACCTGCCGCCCGCCTCGCGGGCCCTGCTCGGCGGCCCGTGGGCACCGTGGGGCGACGCCGCCGCATGGGTCGGCGCGGCGCTCGCCGAGCGCGGGCCGGAGCCGCTGCGCGCGGCCCTGGGGGTCGCAGCGTCGACGAGGGACCTCGTGCGGGCCGCCGTCGCCGCCGTCGGCGACGCCGCTGAGCCGCCGGGCCCCGACGACACGGCTCGGACGTGGGGTGCGGCGCATGCCCTGACCCCGTTCCTGTTCACGCACGAGCATCCCGGCGGGCCGGATGTGCCGGGGCTCGCCGACGTGCTCGACACGATCGGGTCCGTCCGGGTGGGCGGCACCGCGGACGCGGTCTGCGCCACCTCGCACGCCCCCGGCCTGGCCGTCGGCACCCACCGCGGGCCAGTGGCCCGGGTCGTGTTCGACCTCGGCGACCGCACCCGCAGCCGGTGGGTCGTCCCGTTCGGCGCCTCCAGTCTCGGAGGCGGGCACGTGACGGATCAGCTGGACGCGTGGGCCGCCGGCCGCCTGCTGCCCGTGCCGTCCGGTCCCGTCCCCCCGTCCGCCGGCAGCGGCGTCGCACCCGCCCGCTCCGTCCCCGGCGGGGCCCCTCCGGGACGCATCGTGGCCGAGGTCGGCGTCGGGGCGTTGGGCCTGACCATGACGCGCGTCCGCCCGGCCCTGGACGCCCCGCTGATCCACGCACTCGTCACGGAGCCGCGGGCGGAGTTCTACGGGATGCGCGGGCACAGCGTGCAGGACGTCGAGGAGGTCTACGACTTCCTCGAGTTCCAGCCCACCCACGCGAACCACCTCGTGTGGCACGGCGGGACCCTCGTGGCCCTCGTGCAGACCTACGACCCTCGCGCGGAGGAGGTCGGCGGCGCCTACGAGGTGCGGGACGGGGACCTCGGATTCCATTTCATCACCGCCCCCGGCGGCCTGCAGGGGCGCGCCCGCGCCACGGCCTACCGGAGCATTGTGGACTGGTTGGGCGCACGCCCCGGCACGCGTCGGCTCGTGATCGAGCCGGACGTCCGCAACACGCGGGCCGTGAAGACCGCCCGGGCTCTGGGCTTCACGGTGGACCGGGAGGTCGAGCTGCCGGGCAAGCGGGCGGCGCTGTGCTTCCGCGCCGTGCACTGACCCTGCCCCGCACACGGCGACGGCGCGCACCCGTCTCGGGTGCGCGCCGTCGTCGTGCCGGTCAGGGGCGGTGGCTCACTTGTGCTCGGCCACGCCCGTCTGGCCCTCCCGGACCAGGGCGGTCATGCGGGAGACCGTGCGGAAGTACTTCTTCATGTAGCCGCCGTGCATCATCTCCTGCGTGAACAGGGCGTCGAAGGGCACACCGGAGGCGAGGACGGGCACGTCCTTGTCGTACAGGCGATCCGCGAACACCACGAAGCGCAGGGCCGTGGCCTGCTCCGTGATGGTGTGCACGTCGTGGAGGGCGAGCACGTCCACGTCCTTGACGAGCTCGCGGTAGCGGGAGGGATGCACGCGGGAGAGCATCGCGGTGAGGTCCGCGAAGTCGTCCACGGCGAGCACACCCGCGTCGGGGAAGTTCTCCTGGGCGGTGGCCTCGACGGCGGCGTCGTCCAGCGGCGACGGGGCGGCGGAGAGGCCGCGGTGGCGGTAGTCCTCGCCGTCCACGCGGATGACCTCGAACTGGTCGGCCAGGACCTGGATCTCGCGCTTGAAGTCCTGCGCCGCGAAGCGCCCCTCGCCGAGCGAGCCCGGCAGGGTGTTGGAGGTCGCCACCAGGCGCACGCCGGCGTCGGCCAGCTCGCGCATGAGGCGGGACATCAGCACGGTGTCCCCCGGGTCGTCGAGCTCGAACTCGTCGATGCACACGAGGGTGTACTCCTTGAGCTCGTCCACCGCCTTGCGGAAGGACAGGGCGCCCACGAGGTTGGTGTACTCCACGAACGTGCCGAACGCCTTGGGCCCGGGGGCCGCGTGCCACGTCGAGGCCAGCAGGTGGGTCTTGCCGACGCCGAAGCCGCCGTCGAGGTAGATGCCGGCCGGCCCTGCCGCCCGCTTCTTCCCGCCGAACAGGCCGCCGAGGAACCCGCCGCCCGAACCGCCCCGGCCGAGGTCTGCCGCGAACCGGCGCAGCCGCTCCACGGCCTGTGCCTGCGAGGGGTGCGCGGGGTCCGGGATGTAGGTGTCGAAGGACACCGTGCCGAAGCGGTACGACGGGTGGAAGCCGGCCAGCAGCTGGTCCGGGGTGACCTGCGGCGAACGGTCGGCGAGGTGGACGATCTGAGCCACGGGACACTCCCAGGGTCGACGACGGGGATTCCGGGCCATGCTATCGGGCCGCGGACCCGACCCATGTGACCTCGCGTGTCCCGGACTGAGGGGCCCCTACCCTCTTACGTGACACCGATGTGCCGTAATCTGTCGCGCAGGGCACGGACACGGAACCCGCCGTCGTCGTGCCGCCCGCCCCGGGCCCGTGCGGGCCCGCCCGACGCGAAGGAAGGCAGTGCCATGACCGATACCGCCGCGAAGTTCTCCGAGTACGCCCACCCCGAGAAGCTGGTGTCCACGCAGTGGGTCGCCGACCATGTCGGCGACGAGGACGTCGTGGTCCTCGAGTCCAACGAGGACGCTCTCCTCTACTCCACCGGCCACATCCCCGGCGCCCAGCGCGTCGACTGGCACACCGAGCTCAACGACCCCGTCACCCGCGACTTCGTCGGCCCCGAGGCCTTCGCCGAGTTCGCCGCCTCCAAGGGGATCTCCCGGGACACCACCGTGGTGTTCTACGGCGACAAGTCCAACTGGTGGGCCGCCTACGCCCTGTGGGTGTTCACCCTCTACGGCCATGAGGACCTGCGCCTGATGGACGGCGGCCGTGACAAGTGGATCGCGGAAGGACGCGAGACCACCCGCGAGGTTCCGACCGTGGCCCGCGCCGAGTACCCGGTGATCGAGCGCGACGACCACACCGAGCGCGCCGCCCGCGAGGACGTCCTCAAGGCCATCGGGACCACCCCGCTGATCGACGTCCGCTCCCGTCCCGAGTACACGGGCGAGACCACGCACATGGCCGGCTACCCGCAGGAGGGCACCCTGCGCGGCGGCCACATCCCCACGGCGGCGTCCGTGCCGTGGGCGTCCGCGGCCAACGAGGACGGCACCTTCAAGTCCCGCGCCGAGCTGGAGCAGGTCTACCGCACCGGCGCCGGCCTGCAGGAGGGCGACGACGTGATCGCCTACTGCCGCATCGGCGAGCGGTCCTCCCACACGTGGTTCGTGCTCAAGTACCTGCTCGGCCACGAGGACGTCCGCAACTACGACGGCTCCTGGACCGAGTGGGGCAACGCCGTGCGCCTGCCCATCGCCGTCGGCGAAGAGCCGGGCGAGGCCCCCGCGCGCTAAGCCCCCGGCACGGCGTGGATCACTAGACTGGGACACCATGACCGAGAACCACGCCGTGCCCGCCGCCCTGGCCGAGATCATCGACGACTTCGCCGGGGTGCCCGATCCCGAGAAGCTCGAGCTGCTGCTGGAGTTCTCGGACGAGCTGCCGGCGCTGCCGGAACGCTACGACGGCCACGAGGCCGAGATGGAGCAGGTCGTGGAGTGTCAGACCCCGCTGTTCCTGGCCGTCGAGCTCGGGGGTGAGCCCGGCCCGCAGGCCCCGGTCCGCCTCTTCATCACCGCTCCCCCGGAGGCGCCCACCACGCGCGGCTTCGCCTCCGTGCTCACCCAGGGCCTGGACGGGCTGAGCGCCCTCGAGGTCCTGGACGTGCCCGAGGACATCCCCACCCGCCTCGGTCTGGCCAAGGCCCTCACCCCCCTGCGGCTGCGCGGCATGTCCGCCATGCTCGGCCGCATCAAGCGCAACGTGCGCGAGCAGGCCGGGATCGCCTGAGTCCGCCGTGGGCCAGCGCAAGAAGGATCGCGGCGCCCGGCACGGGGCGGCCACGCCGGCCGTCGCCGCACTCGAGGCCGCCGGGGTCCCGTACCGGCTGCACACCTTCGACGTGGCCCTCGACGCCGGCGGCGAGCGGTTCGGCGTCCAGGTCGCCCGGGCGCTCAGCGTGCCCGCCGACCGACTGTTCAAGACGCTGATGGTGGCGGACCCCGACGGCGCGCTCGCCGCATGCGTGGTGCCCGTGTCCGGTCAGCTGGACCTGCGGGCCGCCGCCGCGGTGCTGGGCGTCAAGCGGCTCGCCCTGGCCGATCTGGCGGTCGTCGAACGCCGGACCGGCTACGTGCGGGGCGGCGTCTCGCCCCTGGGCCAGCGCCGGCCCCACCCCGTCGTCCTGGACTCCTCCGCTCTCGACGCGGAGCTCATGTACGTCTCCGGCGGGCAACGCGGCCTGGATGTGGAGATCGCGCCCGCCGACCTCGTGCAGGTGACGGGCGCCGTCGTCGCGGAGATCGCGGCGGACTGACGGGCGGGTCCTGCGGCCGGGCCGGTCAGGCGTCGTCGCGCGCCTGGCGGCGCACCACAGCCATGCGCTGGCCGACGGTGACCAGGGAGGCTGCGGCGAGCAGCCCCAAGGTGACGGCCAGGACGACCGGGGGCAGACCGAGGCCGGTGAGGCCGGCGACCACGAGGGTGGCCACGAGCCGTTCGGCGCGCTCGGCGATGCCCACGTGCGCGTCCCAGCCGAGGGCCTCCGCCTTGGCACGCACGTAGGAGACGAGCATGCCCAGGGCGAGGCAGGCCCCGGAGAGCGCGCCGACCGCGGGTGCGGCGCCGACGCCGAAGCCCCACAGGCACAGCCCGAGGAACACGGCCGCGTCCTGCACGCGGTCCAGGGTGGAGTCGAGGAACGCGCCCCAGCGGCCGGTGGACCCGGCCTCGCGCGCCATGATCCCGTCCACCAGGTCCGAGAACACGAACGCGGTGATGAAGAGCGTGCCCCAGAACAGGTGCCCCAGGGGGAAGAGCACGAGCGCGCCCAGGCTCACGCCGAGTGTGCCGACGACCGTCACGGTGTCCGGACTGACCCCGGCCCGCAGGAGCGCACGGGCCACCGGGGTGAACAGGCGGGTGGTGACGCCGCGCGCGTGACGGTCCAGCATCAGGCGGAGTCTCCGGCCCCCGGGCGAGGATGCTCGGCCGCGGCACGGGCGTTGGCCGCCTGGCGCGCGGCGTGGTCCCGGGCGGCCCGGTCCCAGACGTCCGCGAGGATCTGCCGGGTCTCCCCCAGGGTCTGCGACATGTTCTTGGTCCGGGCGATGATCGGCAGGAAGTTGCCGTCGCCGGTCCACCGGGGCACCACGTGCTGGTGCAGATGGGCCGCGATCCCGGCGCCGGCCACCGCCCCCTGGTTCATGCCGAGGTTGTAGCCGGACGCGCCGGCGGCCTGGCCGAGGGCGAGCATCGCCGTCTGGGTCAGCTCCGCCATCTCGGCGGCCTCCTCCGTGGTGGTGTCCGTGTACAGGGGCACGTGGCGGTAGGGACAGACGAGCAGGTGGCCGGGGTTGTACGGGTACAGGTTCAGCACCACATAGGCGGTGCGGCCGCGGTGGACGATGAGGGAGTCCTCATCGTCGCGCTGCGGGGCCGCACAGAACGGGCAGGTGTGCTCGTCCTTGACCTGGCCCGTCCCCTTGGACACGTACGCCATGCGGTGGGCGTTCCAGAACCGCTCGAAGGCGTCCGGGGCGCCGGGCAGCTCGAAGCCGTCCGTGGCGGCGGCGTCCGCCGACGCGCGGGCCTGCGCCCGCGCGTCGGATCCGCCGGTGCCGGGGCTGGTCATGGGGTGACCTCGCGCTCGCGCACCGCCTTCACGATGCGTTCGATCGCCTCCTCCACCGGCACGCCGTTGTCCTGGGTGCCGTCGCGGAAGCGGAAGGACACGGCGTTCGCCTCCCTGTCCTCGCCGCCGGCGATCAGCACGAACGGCGCCTTCTCCTTGGCCGCGGTGCGGATCTTCTTCGGGAAGCGGTCCGAGGAGTCGTCCAGGCGCGCCCGGATCCCCTCGGCGCGCAGCTTCGCGACGACGTCGTCCAGGTAGTCGTTGAATGCCTCGGCCACCGGGATGGCCACGACCTGCTCCGGGGCGAGCCAGGCCGGGAACGCGCCGGCGTAGTGCTCGGTGAGGACGCCCAGGAAGCGCTCGATGGAGCCGAAGAGGGCGCGGTGGATCATCACGGGGCGCTGACGGGTGCCGTCGGCGGCCTGGTACTCGAGGTCGAAGCGCTCGGGTAGGTTGAAGTCCAGCTGGATGGTGGACATCTGCCAGGTGCGGCCGATGGCGTCCCGGGCCTGGACCGAGATCTTCGGGCCGTAGAACGCGGCGCCGCCCGGATCCGGGACGAGCTGCAGACCGGAGGCCTCCGCGACCTCGGCGAGGGTGCGGGTGGCCTCCTCCCAGATCTCGTCGGAGCCGACGAACTTCTCCGGGTCCTTCGTGGAGAGCTCGAGGTAGAAGTCGTTGAGGCCGTAGTCCTTGAGCAGGTCGAGAACGAAGTTGAGCGTGGTGGTCAGCTCCTCCTTCATCTGCTCGCGGGTGCAGTAGATGTGGGCGTCGTCCTGGGTCATGCCGCGCACGCGCGTGAGCCCGTGGACCACGCCGGACTTCTCGTACCGGTACACGGAGCCGAACTCGAACAGCCGCAGCGGCAGCTCACGGTAGGACCGGCCGCGGGAGCGGTAGATCAGGTTGTGCATGGGGCAGTTCATCGGCTTGAGGTAGTAGTTCTGCCCCTGGCGCGTGATCTCGCCGGTCTCGGGATCACGGACCTCGTCGATGTGCATGGGCGGGAACATGCCGTCCGCGTACCAGTCGAGGTGGCCGGACACCTCGTAGAGGTGCTGCTTGGTGATGTGCGGGGTGTAGACGAACTCGTAGCCGGCCTCGGTGTGGCGCCGACGGGAGTAGTCCTCCATCTCCTTGCGGATGATGCCGCCGCGCGGGTGGAACACGGGCAGGCCGGAGCCGAGCTCGTCCGGGAAGGAGAAGAGATCCAGCTCGGCGCCGAGCTTGCGGTGGTCGCGGCGCTCGGCCTCGGCGAGGCGCTCCTGGTAGGCCTTGAGGTCGTCCTTGCTGGCCCACGCGGTGCCGTAGATGCGCTGCAGCTGCTTGTTCTTCTCGTTGCCGAGCCAGTAGGCGGCGGCGGAGCGGGTGAGCGCGAAGCCGTTGCCGATGAGCTTGGTGGAGGGCAGGTGCGGGCCGCGGCAGAGGTCGCACCACACGGCGTCGCCGGTCTTGCGGTCCACGTTGTCGTAGATGGTGATCTCCCCGGCCCCGACCTCCACGGAGGCGCCCTCGCCGGCGGTGTCCGCGGCATCCTTCTTGCCGAGCAGCTCGAGCTTGTAGGGCTCGTCCGCCATCTCGGCGCGGGCGGTCTCCTCGTCCACGACGCGGCGGCGGAAGGTCTGGCCGGACTTCACGATCTTCTGCATGAGCGAGGAGATCTGCTTGAGGTCCTCGGGGGTGAAGGGCTCGTCGACGTCGAAGTCGAAGTAGAAGCCGTCCGTGATGTACGGGCCGATGCCGAGCTTGGCGCCCGGGCGCAGCTGCTGCACGGCCTGGGCCATCACGTGGGCGGTGGAGTGCCGCAGCACCTCGAGGCCCTCGGGCTCCGTGATGTCCACCGCTTCGACGGACGCGCCGGCGGGGATCTCCCGGGCCAGGTCCCAGAGCAGGCCGTCCACCCGCATGACGGCGGTGGTCGGCTTCTCGCGGAAGAGGTCGAGGCCGGTGGTGCCGTGCGTCACCTCCCGCAGCTCTCCGTCCACGGTCAGCAGGATGTTCTTCGGCTCCGACACGGTGCTCCTTCGAGGTCTGGCTTCGGGATCGGTGGCGTACGGGGGCCACCGTCGGCCGCGTCCCATTCTAGGGGTGCGGCCGGACGGCGGGGCACGGAGGCGGACGGTCTCATCTGTCCGGGGTGGGCAGCAGCTCCCACGTCTCCGGGTGGGGCACCGGGATCGGGGGGTGCTCCGGCGCGGGCCGACCCGGTGCCGTGCGGCCGGGGCGGGCCCCGCCGGCCGGCCCGACGTCGGTGCGCACCTTCACGGGCCAGCCGCCCGTGCCGTGGTGCGGGATGTCCGGCAGGGGCTGCGCTCCGGTGCCCGCCCGGCCGCTGCGGCGCGCGGCGGCGGCTCGGCGGTCCGCCGCGAGCCAGTCCCGCCACTGCTGCCGGGTGGCGTCCAGGTAGTCGGGGTCCGGGAGCGTCTCGGGCCGGTGCAGGTCCCAGGCGCGCACGGCCTGGACGGACACGGCCCGGTCGCCGGTGCGCCGGACGGTGCCCTCGATCAGCAGGAGGCGGGCGGAGAAGAGCATCTCCCCGGAGGCGTGCTGGGCCTCGGTGAAGAAGGAGGCGTCCACGCAGCCGGTGCCGTCGTCCACGGAGAGGAACACCACCCGCTTGCCGCTGCGCATGGGCGGGGTCTGGGTGGCCACGCGCACCCCGGCCACGAGCACCCGGGACTGCGTGCGCAGCCCGAGCAGGTCCTTCGCCCGGGTGACGCCGAGCGCGTCCAGGTACGGGGCGTGGGAGTCCATGAGGTGGGCGGTGACGTCCAGGGCGGTGAGCTCCAGCTCGGTGCGGACCCGGGCGGCCGGGCCCGGGTCAGGGAAGAGCGGGGCGAGGGCGGTGAGCTCGGTGTCCGGCAGGTCCAGGGCCAGCTGGCCCTCCACCTGCCGCGGACGGGCGGACCGCGAGCGCGGGGCGGTGCGGCCGGGGGCGGTGCCGCGGGTGGTGGAGTGCTGGAGTTCGAGGTGGTGGACGAGGTCGGTGCGGGAGGCGCCGCCGGGTGGGAGGAGGCAGTCGAGGGCGCCGAGCTGGGCGAGGCGTTCGAGGTTGCGGGCGGTGGGGCGGGCGCGGTCGCGGACGTCGGCGAGGGAGCGGTAGGGGCGGCCGGCGTCGAGGCGGTCGGTCTCGGCTTCGCTGAGTCCGGAGAGGCTGGTGAGGGGCAGGCGGATGCCCCAGCGGCCGGGGGCGCCGTCGTCGACCTCGGGGTGGGCGGGGACCCACTCGACGTGGACGTGGCGCGAGGAGGCGTTGACGTCCACGGGCAGGACGGGGATGCCCATGCGGCGGGCCTCGGCGACCATGAGGCGGGCGGGGTACATGCCGGGGTCGTGTTCGAGGATGGCGGCCATGAAGGCGGCGGGGTGGTGGGTCTTGAGCCAGGCGGAGTGGTAGGTGGGGACGGCGAAGGCGGCGCCGTGGGCCTTGCAGAAGCCGAAGGAGCCGAAGGCGGAGAGGGTGGCCCAGACCTCGTCGATGACTTCGAGGGAGTAGCCGCGGGCGAGGGCGCCGGTGCGGAAGGCCTCTTCGACGAGGTGTTCCTGCGGGCCGCCGAGGAGGCGGCGGTGCTCGTCGGCGCGGGCCAGTCCGCAGCCGGTCATGACGTCCATGGTGCGTAGGACCTGTTCGTGGAAGACGGTGACCCCGTGGGTCTCGGCGAGGACGGGCCGCAGGTCGGGGTGCGGGTAGTGGGCGGGTGCCCAGCCGTGCCGCTGTTCGAGGAAGGGCCGGACCATGTCGGACTGCATGGGGCCGGGGCGGAAGAGGGAGATGTCCACGGTGAGGTCGTTGAACTCGCGGGGGGCGAGTTTGCCGACGAGTTCGCGCTGGCCCGGGGACTCGATCTGGAAGCAGCCGAGGGTGTGGGTGGTGCGGATCATCGCATAGGTGGCGTCGTCGTCCAGGGGCACCTGTTCGAGGTCGATGCGCTCGCCCGTGGTGCGTTCGACCTCGGCGATCGTGTAGGCGATGGCGGACTGCATGCGCACGCCGAGGATGTCGAGCTTGAGGAAGCCCATGGGGTCCATGTCGTGCTTGTCGAACTGGCTCATGGGCAGGCCCATGCCGGAGGGCTGGACGGGGGTGCGGTGCAGCAGGGCGGCGTCGCCGAGGATGACGCCGCAGGGGTGCATGGAGATGTGGCGGGGCAGGCGGTCGAGGCGTTCGGTGAGGTCGACGAGCAGGTCCAGCTGGCGGTCGCCCTCGGCGCGGCCGGACTCGATGCGGCGGGAGAGGCCGCCGAGTTCGGGCATGCGCTGGAGGGCCTCGCGGAAGTTCGAGGCGGAGAAGCGCCAGAGCTGCTTGGCGATGGCGTCCACCTCGGGTTCGGGCATGCCGAGGGCGAGGCCGGCGTCGCGGACGGCGCCGCGGGCCCGGTAGGCGTTCTGCATGCTCATGAGGGTGGTGCGCTCGGCGCCGAAGCGCTCGACGACGGCATGGTAGATCTCGTGGCGGCGGGCGGACTCCACGTCGATGTCGATGTCCGGGAGGGTGGAGCGGTCGGTGGAGAGGAAGCGCTCCATGATCAGGCCGTTGGCCATGGGGTCGACATGGGAGATCCGCAGGGCGTGGTTGACGAGGGAGGAGGCGCCGGAGCCGCGGGCGGCCACGCGGATGCCCATGCCCTCGATGAGGTCGACGACGGCGGCCACGGTGAGGAAGTAGGAGGAGAAGCCGAGTCGGGTGATGATGCCGAGCTCGTGTTCGGCGCGGTCCTGCAGGTCCCGGGCCGCCTGGCTGGTGCCGGGGAGGCCTCCCCCGGTGTGGAGGTGGGGGTAGCGGGCGAGGAGGCCGGTGCGGGTGCGCTCGCGCAGCACGTGCTCCGGGGGGCCGTCGATGCCGATGACGGCGGCCTCGGGGACGCGGGGCACGCCCCAGCCGAGGTCGGTCTCGGGGTCGAGCGCGCAGGCCTCGGCGAGGCGGCGGGTGGCCTCGAGCAGGGGGGCAGGGCGGTCGTCGGCGGCGGCGGCGACCTCGTGGGCGATGCGGTGCATGGCGGCGGTGGACTTGAGCCAGCCCTGCCCGTTGGGTTGCAGGTCGTGGAGGGCGTCGAGGGAGCTGAGGGCACGGACGGCGTCGAGGACGTCCGCGGTGGCGGCACCGTCCGGGGCCGCGTAGCGCACGGCGTTGGTCAGGACGGCGGGGATGCGGGCCTGGCGGGCGGCGCGGAGGGTCTTCACGGCGTGCCCGGTGTCGAGGCGGCGGCCGGGGGCGGAGAGGTGGGTGACGACGTCGGCGTGGGGGCTGCCTGCGGGCAGGGCCGCCTTCCAGCGGTGCAGGGCGGCGAGGCCGGCCGCGTACCGGCGGCGGGCCAGGTGGCGGCCGACGTCCGAGTCCGGGCCGAGGAGGACGAACAGCTCGGGGGTGGACGGGTTGTCCCGGTTGGCGGCGGTGGGGACTCGGCCGGCCGCCGCGGCGGCGAGCTCGGCGACGCTGGCCCAGGGGCTGCCGCCTGCCGCTCCCCCGGTGGTGCGGGCGTGGGCGGCGGAGACGAGCTCGCACAGGGAGCGGTAGCCGGAGCCGTGGCAGCCTCCTCGGGCGAGCACGACCACGCGGCCGGCGTTCTCGTCCTCGCTCCACCGGACGGCCAGGTCCACGCCCACGATCGGGGTGATGCCGTGGCGCAGGCAGGCGCCCACGTGCTTGGCCATGCCGTAGAGCCCGTCCCGGTCGGTGCAGGCCAGCAGGTCCATGTCCGCGGCCGCGGCGGCGGCCACGAGGTCCTCGGGCCAGCTGACCCCATGGTGGGCGCTGAACGCGGAGGCGACGTGCAGGTGGGCGAAGGGTGCGGCGGTGCGTCCGGCCGCGGCGGCCTGGCTCATGCCGACCGCCTCAGGTCCTGGGCGTGCTCGTGGACGCGCACGAGCCGCCACCGGCCGGAGTCCAGGTGGTGGGCGACGTCGAGGGTCTGCAGGGGCGCGGCGCCGGCCCGGGCCAGGCGGACCTGCAGCCGCCACATCTCGTGGTCGACGAGACCGGCGCCGCGGCCCTTCTCCGCGCGGACCTCCTCCGCCCACCAGCGGCGCCGCTCGAACCAGCGCACGGGGCGCTCTGCGAGGACGTAGTCCCGCCCGTTCCAGCGCAGCCCCTGCGGGGTGCCGTCTGCCCCGCACTCCACCGCCACCGACTGTGTGAGGACTCCCATTCTGCTTCTCTCCCTGTGCACTGCTGACCGGACCGACGACGGGGTGCCGTCGGGCGATGGGAGCGCGGCCCGTCCGGCGGACCGGACGCGGGGAAGAAGTGGGAAGGTGGGGCCGCACCCCCGATCGTACTCGAACATGTGTTCGAATGCGATGAGTGCGAAGGTAGGGTGGCCGCCGGACACGTTAAGGACGCATCGCCCCGAGACGAGCGAGGCCGGGAACGCCCTTTTCGTGAGACCGGCTGGCCGAGTCCTGGCCGGGGACCTCGAATCCGACCCTGGAGCGCACATGCACGAGAAAATCGTCTCTTGGGCCGGAAGAAGTGCGTCGGCACGGCCCTGTGGACAATGCGAGCAGGACCACAATCCGTCTGCGTATACTCCGAACCAACCGGGCCTCGCATGCCACGGGCACCGCGCTGCGGGATCAGCGCGGGAGGCGCGGACACACGACGGACGTCCAGTTGGAGGGGAAATGTCTCTCACCGCACCCGGGCGCGCCCTGCGCCGCCACCGATTCGCCCAGGCCGGCACGCTCAGCGTGGCCTTGGCGCTCGCACTGACCGCCTGCGGCGGGCAGTCCGAGCCCGCCGAGTCGTCGACGACGTCGCCCTCGTCCGCCAAGCCCGCCGTCGAGACGTCCGCGCCCGCGAGCACGAGCGAGACCGCGAGCACGAGCGAGACCGCGGGCGTCAGCTCATCCCCCATGGCCACGGAGAGCGGGTCCGGCGAATACGTGCCCGCGTCTGCCGACGGTCCCGCTCAGAACGTGCCCAAGCCGGAGATGCCCGCCGCCATGAAGGAAGAGACCAAGGAGGGCGCCGAGGCGGCGATTCGCTATTTCTGGGACGTGCACTACTACGCCGAGCAGACCGGAGACACGGAACTCCTCGACTCTCTCTACAGCGAGTATTGCGAGTTCTGCCAGTTCAGCTCGAACGACCTGCAAATGATCTACAAAGACGGGGGGTGGTACACCGGCACTGAGGTACAGATCGATTCGATTCTGACTCATCGATCCGAAACCGGGTATGTCTCGACACTCCTTGTCACTACGGGCACAGGAACGGGATACACCAAGGGCGGGGTTGTTCCCGAGAACGGAGATGTTGAAGCGGCCTCCAAGCAGCCTTGGATCGCGGAGGTCTCGTTTAACCCCGAATCTTCACACTGGATTGTTGATGAGATGTCATATGAAGGTTCGATCGGATCTAACTGATGGGGCGCACCTGGATTGTATTAGTGGCATTATTGATCAGCCTCCTATTCGTGCCTACCACTGCCGCCGCCACCCCTTCACACGCACGAGACATCGAGTCGTGCACTTCTTCGAAGAGCCACTACTCAATAAATAAAAAGGGCATTGCGGCGAATAAGAGATGCTCAGATAGACACTCAGCAACCTCGAGTTCAGTTGTTGCAACTGATTACTCAGCGACCGCCGCCCGCCCGGACCCACACCTAGAGCACAAAACGGTCAGTGCATGCTTCTCGGGGCAGCTGGGCAATCCGGATTTCGAGAGTTGTCGAGAGCAAGAGGCGAACTTCTGCCCCGAGGGTTCGTGGATCCGGGCGCAGACCGTAGACACTCGTCAGCCTGATGCTAATCCCGCCTATGGCGCCCCTAAATGTTGGACGGCCAAGGCCTCCAGCAACGGCGCCCCGCCCGTCTCCATCGACGAGGTCCGCACGCTCCTCGTGCTGGAGCCTGAGATCCGGTCGGACAATGGCGGACGCGGGATCCGCAATGCGGAGACCAACTTCTACGCAGACGCCGAGACACGCACGCTCGTCACCACCCTCAACGGGGTCGAGGTCGAACTCCGCGCCACGCCGGTGAGCTTCCACTGGGACTACGGGGACGGCTCCCCCACCAAGACCACCTCGGTCGCAGGCCAGAGCCAGCCGGAGTTCAACGTCCCCACCCCCACGAGCCACGTGTACGAGGACACCGGGCAGTACACGGTCCGCCTCACCACCGTCTACATCGGCGAATACCGGGAGGCCGGGGGCGAGTGGGTGCTCATCCCGGGCACCATCAGCCTCGACTCGGCCCCTGTCACCGCGAATATCTGGCGCACCATCACCCGCAATGTCGCCGATGACTGCAGCGTCGACTCCTCAGCCTGGGGCTGCACCGGCCCCATCGAATCCGCTCCGGCCGGCTGAGCACAGACCGCGGGGCGGCCGACGGTCTCCCGTCCACCGCCCCGCGGCCCCCTCGTCGGCCGGGTGTGTCAGACCCGGCGCACCCGCCCCCGGGCCATGAGCACGAGTCCCGCGCCGAGGGCCGCGAGCGCTCCGAGCGCGCCCGCCGGAACCTCACGCCCGGTCTCGACCGTGTCCGGGGTCGTGTGGGCGTCCTCCCCCGCCGGCACGTTCAGGGCCCGGGGCTTCTGCCCATCCGCGAGCGACTCCACGAGTGCGAAGACGTCGGACCGCTCCGCGTCCTGGGTGATAATGACGTCCTCACTCCTGGTCACCCCGTCCAGCGACCAGTCGCGAACGAGGCGGTCGTCGGTCGGGTATGTCGCGTCGGCGAGGTAGTGAAACCCGGTGAAAATTCCAACGCGGTGTCGCGCCAGAGGGTGCCCCAGCGCGGACCCCACGAGAGTTCCGCGACCGACGCGTCGTCGCCCTGGCGCTTGGACCACAATGGCAGCTCCACGCCCGGCTCGGCGTACTTCAGCGCGAGGACCCGCTCGGGGTAGTCCCCAAACACGGGGTCGGCCCGGCTGTGCTCGCCCCACGCGTAGACGAGCCCGGCAGAGGGGCCTCTGTTGCCCTCCGGAATGCCGGCGGTCTCGTCGTCGAGGGCGGCCACCGGGGTGCCGCCCACGGACAGGGTGAACAGGAGATGACCGTCTCCGGCCTCACCGCGGCACCGCGCTTCCGCGTCTCACGGGCAGGTCATCCCCGTCGCCCCGTCTCTCAGAGCAGCGTTCCCTGCTGCTCTCTCATCTCCTGGATCAGTTCTGGCCCGTTGTTCCGGACGTTCCCCACGGCGCTCCCCACGGGCCGCAGCGACCAGCCCGCCGCGACGTCGTACGCGCCGGCGCACACCTGGCCCACGAGGGCGTCGGCTTCTTCGGCAGACCCGAGCGTGTCCGGAGCGAGCCACCGGTCCATCGTCTCGGCATCCATGGGCACGGGCAGCCGGTCGTGCAGCTGGCCGAGCGCGGCGAGCACCGGATCGTCGTCGTCCGCGTCGGGCGCGGCCATGGTGAGGATCGTCGTCGAGAGGACCCAGGCGTCCTCCCCCGCGGCCTTGGCCTCGGGGTCCTGCCACCACTCGTACAGGCCGGCGAACCAGATGACCGGCCCCTCGCCGTCCCCGGCCCCGGCCGGGTGCACGTAGTAGGGCTGCTTCTTCGCGGCCCGCCCGTCGGGACCCTTGGCGCCAGGCTCCGGCGTCTTCCACTCGTAGTAGCCCTCCACCGGCACGGCGCAGCGTCGAGCGCGGACGGCGGCCCGGAACGTCGGCTTGGAGGCCACGGTCTCCGAGCGCGCGTTGAACGCACGGGACCCCACGGACAGCTCCTTCGCCCACGGCGGCACCAGGCCCCAGCGCGCCACGTGGATCCGCCGGGTCACTCCGGCGCCGACGTCGTCCGCATGCGCCACGAGGATCGGCACCTCGGCTGTCGGCGCCACGTTCCAGCTCTGGCGCAGCACCAGCTCCTCATTCGTCTCGGCATCGCCCAGGGCCACCAGGTCGCTCGTGGCGCGGGCCATCACGTAGCGGCCGCACACGTCAGCGGTCCCTCCCGTCCCGGCCACGATCGACATACATCCACGCGATGCCGAGGGCGAAGCCCATCATCGCGCAGCCGAGCACAGTGCCCCAGGGACTCTCGGTGCCCAGTCCGAACACCACTCCCAGGCCGACGCCGATCAGCAGCCCCACCAGCAGGATGCGCCACTGAGCGAGCGTGCCGGCACCGGCCGGAGCCCCGGCTGGAGCCTCCGGAGCCTCGTACGCCTCGTCCTCGTCTCTGCCATGTCCTGCCACGGTTCGCCCCTCCGTTCACATCGGTGTTGCGGGTCAGGTTGCAGTCTCCCCCGGCCGCCATGGTGACGCCATACACCAGGCCCCCCGGCTGCTCACCGATGCGTCGCACAGGGTCCTGTGATGGGATGGGCAGAACGAGCCCGCCCGCCGCGCCGCCTCACGCATGCGCGGCCTCGGGCAGATCCCCACCACCAGGAGGAACAACGTGTCCCAGAAGGTCCGCGGCGTCGTCGCCATGGCGAAGGACGCCCCCGTCACCATCGAGACCATCGTCATCCCCGATCCGGGACCCGGCGAGGCCGTCGTCGACATCAAGACCTGCGGCGTCTGCCACACGGATCTGCACTACCAGCAGGGCGGGATCGGCGACGAGTACCCGTACCTGCTCGGCCACGAGGCCACGGGTGTGGTCTCCGCGATCGGCGAGGGCGTCGACCACGTCCAGGTCGGCGACACCGTGATCCTCAACTGGCGCGCCGTGTGCGGCGAGTGCCGCGCGTGCCGCAAGGGCGAGCCGAAGTACTGCTTCAACACCCACAACGCGACCCAGAAGATGACCCTGGAGGACGGCACGGAGTTGTCCCCGGCCCTGGGCATCGGGGCGTTCGCGGACAAGACGCTCGTCCACGCCAAGCAGTGCACCCAGGTCGACGGCGTCGACACGCCCGAGGAACAGGCCGCGGTCGGCCTGCTCGGCTGCGGGATCATGGCCGGCATCGGCGCGGCCATCAACACCGGCGAGGTCAAGCGCGGCGAGTCCGTGGCCGTGATCGGCTGCGGCGGCGTCGGCGTGGCCTCGATCGCCGGGGCGAAGCTCGCCGGCGCCACCACGATCATCGCGGTGGACATCGACGCCAAGAAGCTCGCCAAGGCCAAGGAGCTCGGCGCCACCCACACCGTGAACTCGAAGGACGAGGACCCCGTGGAGGCCATCCGCGCGGCGACCGGCGGCTTCGGCGCCGACGTGGTCATCGATGCGGTCGGCCGCCCGGAGACCTACGAGCAGGCGTTCTACGCCCGGGACCTGGCCGGCCGCGTCGTCCTGGTGGGCGTGCCCACCCCCGGCATGGAACTGAAGCTGCCCCTGCCGGAGGTGTTCGGCCGCGGCGGCGCGCTGAAGTCCTCGTGGTACGGCGACTGCCTGCCGGAGCGCGACTTCCCCATGCTCGTGGACCAGTACCGCCTGGGCCGCCTGCCGCTGGACGAGTTCGTCACGGAGACCATCGCCCTGGACGAGGTGAACGAGGCCTTCGAGACGATGAAGTCCGGCGACGTCCTGCGCTCGGTGGTGGTGCTCTGATGGCGCGCATCGATCACCTGGTCACCTCCGGCACGTTCTCCCTGGACGGGGAGACGTTCGACGTGGACAACAACGTGTGGATCGTCGGCGGCGCGGAGCAGTGCGTCGTCATCGACCCGGCCCATGACGCCTCGGCCGTCTGGAAGAAGGTGAACGGCCGCCAGGTGCTGGCCATCGTCCTCACCCACGGCCACGACGACCACATCCGCCAGGTCCAGGAGTTCCGCCAGATGGTGGACGCCCCCGTGCTGCTCCACCCCGCAGACCGCATGCTCTGGGACGACGTCTTCCCCGACGAGGAGCCCGACGGCGCGCTCGCCGAGGGCGACGTCCTGCGCGTGGCCGGCGTCGAGCTGCGGGTGCTGCACACCCCCGGCCACTCCCCCGGCTCGGTCTGCCTGTACGCCCCCGCGCTGGGCGAGGCCGGCGACGACGGCGCCCCGACCGGCGTCGTGTTCTCCGGCGACACCCTGTTCCAGGGCGGGCCCGGCGCCACCGGCCGCTCGTACTCGGACTTCGACACGATCATCGAGTCCATCCGCGAGCGCCTGTTCCCGCTGCCGGAGGCCACCGTGGTCCACACCGGCCACGGCGACTCCACCACAATCGGCACGGAGAAGCCGCACCTGCAGGAGTGGATCGACCGCGGCCACTGAGGACGCGCCGAGGTGGGGAAGAATGGTCCCCCGTGACCATCCTCCCCGCCTCGCCCCCTCCCTCCGTGATCCTGCTCGGCGGCGCGTCGGGCTCCGGCAAGTCCTACCTGGCCCGGCGGCACGGCCGGCCCCACCTCTCGCTCGATGCGTTCTACCGTCCGCAGTCCGACGACGGCGCCGCGGGCGGGCCCGGCCCCGTGTTCCCGCGCACCCCCTACGGTGAGATCGACTGGGACCACCCCGGAACGTGGGATGAGCAGGCGGCCGTGGACGCCGTCGTCGAACTGCTCGAGGAGGGCGCCACGCGCGTGCCCGACTACGACATCTCCACGTCCTCCGTCCGCGGGCACAGCACCGTCGCGCTCGAGCCGGGCGGGGTGATCGTGGCGGAGGGCATCTTCGCCGAGCGCATGCCCGCCGCCCTGGACCGGGCCGGAGTCCGCTACGCGGCCTGGTACATCGACCAGGCGCGGACCACGACGGCGGCCCGCCGGTTCGTGCGCGATGTCGCCGAACGCCGCAAGCCGGTGCCGTTCCTCGTGCAGCGGGGCTGGTCCCTGTACCGGACGGACGCGGCGCGCCGGGCGGCGGCCGTGGCGGCCGGCTTCACCCCGCGACGCAAGCGGGAGATCATCGCGGATCTCACGGCCTGACGGCCCGCCCGCAGCCAGTCCGTGCCCTCAGCCGGAGGTGCGCGCGCCGAGGACGGCGAGCTGCTCGGCCACGACCTCGATCCCGGCGGCGGCCGCCCACGCCGTGTACTCCTCCCGCAGGGCCGCGGCGAACGCGGGAACGCTCACCCCGGGACGCACGTCCTCGGCCGCGCCCGCCGTGCGGGGGTCCATGTCCAGGCCGAGCTCCCGGTAGACGTCGACGAGCACGGCCCGCAGCGGAGCGGGGTCGGACACCACCACGTGGGTGGAGAACAGGAACGCCCCCTTCACCACGCGCTGCGCGGAGCCGGCCAGCTTCACCGGGTACGTCGGCGCAGGACCCTGCACGGAGAACTCGCCCGGGCAGTACTCCCCCGGGATCTCGCCCACGGAGGCGGGCACGTCCATGCGCGCGAACGCCCGCACGAACAGGTCGGCGAACTCGGCGAACCGGGCCTGCTGGGTGAGTGCCGCGTCCTCCTGCTGGCTCAGGTGGTCCACCACCAGGCAGCCGTGATGGTAGGCCGCCGCCCTCCCGCCGGCCCGGCGCACCGCCGGCGCGAAGCCGTGGGCCCGGGCCGCCGCAGCCGCGGCCGCGAAACCGGGCAGCCGCGCGTCGCGCTGGCCGAACGCGACCGTCGGTTCGGGCACGTAGACGCGGATCAGATCGTCGAGGGCCCTTCCCTCGGCCGCGGCGGCGCGGAAGACGGCCAGCTCGCCCATGGCCCAGTCGAGGTCTTCGACGGCCCCGAGGGTCCGCTCCTGCACAGCCCAGCGCAGCCGGGGAGCTGCACTCACAGGCCGCCCTCGACCGGCCAGGAGCGCAGGGTGAGGGTCTGCTCGACGTGGGCGAAGGGGCCGTCGTCGTCGTGGAGGACGGTGCTGGTCAGGCCCACGCCGTCCGGGCCCACCGTGACCTGCCCCGCGAGGCCGAGCCAGTGGCCGGTGGGCTCGCGGTACAGGTGGATCTGCAGGTCCACGTTGGGGAAGAACCACCCGCCCGGCTTCGCCGGCAGGGCCGGGGCGATCCCGTTGGCTGCGTCGGTGAGGCTGATCAGGCGCACCAGGTCGCTCGTGCTCTCCCCCGCCACCATCTCGCGGTCCGTGGTGAGCCACACCCGGCCGTGGCCCGGCCCGTGGCCGGGCAGGATGACGCCGTCGAGGGAGGCGATGTACCCGCCTCCCCATCCGTGGAGCGCGTTGTGCGACTGCGCCTGCGAGCGCGGCGGGAGGGGCTCGTCCGGCAGCTGGGCGACGGCGGAGGTGTCCGAGGTGGACAGCAGCCAGGCCCGCAGGGTCAGCACGGTGCGGCCCCGGGCGTGGAGCACGGACTCGACGAGCTCGATGGTCCGGCCCGGACGCAGGGTGCGCGTGACCACCTCGAGCTCGCCCGACCAGAGCGTGCCCAGGATGTCGTAGGAGAGCCGTCCCACCCGCAGCCCGGGAGTGGTCTCGTGCGCGGCGACCTCGTGCAGCAGCAGGCCCGAGACGGCGGCCATGTGCATCTCCTCTTCCCGCCATGCGCCCTGGGCGTGCACGGTGGAGCGCACGCGGGAGGTGCGGACGCCGTCGGCGTCCACGGTGGGCTCGCCGAGGCGGACGTAGAAGGCCAGGGGATCGTCGGCGACGGAGGTCGCGGGGGTGGAGGTGATGTCGGTCATGGGCCGAAGTCTGCCAGAACGACGACGGCCGGTGACGTCCCCGCGGGGATGTCACCGGCCGTCGTCGTGCGGACCGAGCCGGGGTTCAGCGGCGCATGACCTTGCGGGCGATGCCGTTGCCGATCAGCTGCAGCGCCTGGACGAACACGATCACCACGATCACGGCCAGCCAGGTGACCTCCGGACGGAACCGGTTGTAGCCCTCCACGATGGCGAAGTTGCCGACGCCGCCGCCGCCGATGATGCCCGCCATCGCGGACATGTCCACGAGCGAGATGATCACGAACGTGAAGCCGAGGATCAGCGGGCCGAGGGCCTCGGGCAGCACCACGGCGCGCACGATCCGCATGCGGGAGGCGCCCATCGCGCGGGCGGCCTCGATCACGCCGGGGTCCAGCGAGACGAGGTTCTGCTCCACGATGCGGGCGATGCCGAACGTGGACGCCCAGATCATGCAGAACACCACGGCGGTGTTGCCGATGCCGGTGCCGAGCACCGCGATGGTCAGCGGCTGCAGGGCGGCGATGAGGATGACGAACGGGATGGGCCGGATGAGGTTCACGATGAAGTTCGTGACCAGGTAGACGGCACGGTTGGCGAAGATGCCGCCCGGGCGCGTGGTGTAGAGGACGAGCCCGACCAGCAGGCCGAGGATGCCGCCGAGGATGAAGGACCAGCCGACCATGTAGAGGGTGTCCCCCACGGCGGTCATCAGCTCGGGGCCGTAGTACCCCCAGTCGAGGTTCTGGAATCGGTCGATCACTGGTGCACCTCCTGCACGTCTCCGGCGCCGGCCAGGTCCGCGACAAACGCGTCCACCGCGGCGGCCTCGCCCGTGAGCGCCACGGTGAGCAGGCCGTACGCGGAGTCCTTGGTGGCGGACATGCCGCCGTGGACGATCTCGAAGCCCACGCCGCGCGTCGATGCGGTGCCGAGCACCGCCGAGACCGCGGCGGAGTCCTTGAGCGAGACCATGATCAGCCGACCCTCGGTGCGCGCCCGGATGCGGGCCACCTCCTCGGCATTCGGCCGGTCCTTGAGCGCCGTGGCCACGAAGGACGCGGCGTCGGCGGAGTGGGCGGGCCGAGAGAAGAGGTCGTAGACCTTGCCGGACTCCACCACGCGGCCGGTGTCCATCACGGCGACGCGGTCGGCGATCGAGCGGATGACCTCCATCTCGTGGGTGATGGCCACGATCGTGACCCCGAGCTCCTCGTTGACGCGGCGCAGCACGGAGAGCACCTCGTGCGTCGTCGAGGGATCCAGGGCGCTGGTGGCCTCGTCCGCGAGCAGGATCTCCGGCTCGGCGGCCAGGGCGCGGGCGATGCCGACGCGCTGCTTCTGGCCGCCCGAGAGCTGCTCCGGGTAGTGCTTGGCCTTGTCCGCCAGGCCGACGAACTCGAGCAGCTCCGCCACGCGAGCGCGGCGCTTGGAGCGTGGCCAGCCGGCCGTGTCCAGGGCGAACTCGATGTTCCCGGCCACCGTGCGGGAGGTCAGCAGGTTGAACTGCTGGAACACCATGCCGATGCGGGTGCGCAGCGGACGCAGCTTCGCCTCGGACAGGTGGGAGACCTGCTGGCCCAGCACCGTGACGGTGCCCGACGTCGGCTTCTCCAGCCCGTTGATCATGCGGATCAGGGTGGACTTGCCGGCGCCGGAGAAGCCGATCACGCCGAAGACCTCGCCGCGTCGCACGGAGAGCGAGACGTCGTCCACGGCCGTGACGCCGCGGCCCTTCTTGGCGGCGTAGACGCGGCTGACGTGGTCGAAGACGATGACCGGCTCCCCCGGGGCGCCCTCAGAGTGGCGCCCCGGGGTGACCGCGTCACGGTCGGACGTATGGGAACCTGCCATGGATCAGGCGTCCTGCTTCGCGATCGCGTCCTGGTACTGCTTCAGGGTCTCGTCGATCTGGGCGGCGTCGAGCTGCACCGGCACGCTCGTGTCGGAGGAGAGCTTCGCGGACTCGTCCAGCACGGCCTGCTCGTGGTACAGGGCCGCGACCTTCTTGTAGGTCTCGTTCTCGCGGTCCGCGCGGCGCACGGCGAAGCCGTTGACGAACGGCTTGGCGGAGTCGGCCTGGGGGTCGTCCTTGAACAGGGCGGTGTTCGTGTCGATGCCGGCGTCGGCCGAGAACGTGTTGTTGATGACCGCGCCCTGCACGGACTCGAGCGCGTTCACGGTCTGCTGCGCGGCCACGGGCTGCACCGTCACGGTGGAGGCGGCCTCGTCGATGTCGCGGACCTCCGGGCGGATGGTCTCGTTGGACAGCTTCAACAGGCCGGCGGCGACGAGCACGTTGATGGCGCGGGCCTGGTTCACGGTGTCGTTCGGGATGGCGACGGTGTCGCCCTTCTTGAACTCGGAGACGTCTTTGTACTTCTTGGAGTACAGGGGCAGCGGGATGATCTCGGTGGTCCCGATCAGCGTCAGGTCCTTGCCGGAGGCCTGGTTGTAGTCGGCCAGGTAGGCGATGTGCTGGAACCAGTTCATGTCGATGTCGCCGTTGTCCAGCGCCGGGTTCGGCTGCGTGTACTCGGTGAAGTTGCGGATCTCGACGTCGATGCCGTGCTTCTCCTTGGCGAGCTTCACCAGGGCGCGGTGCGTCTCGTTCTCGGACACGACGCCGATGCGCACGGTCTGGGCGCCGTCGTCGCCCTTCTTCTCGGCCTGCGAGTTGCAGGCGGTCAGGGCGAACGCGCCGACGGCGGCCAAGGACAGGCCGGCGAAGGAGCGGCGGGAGATGTTCGAGGGGGTCGTCATGGGGTTCTCCTTGGAGGACGGTGCGACGTCGCCGGCGCGGGTGGGCACGGCGGGTGCGGAACGGTGCGGGGTGGGCCGTGCGGTGGGTGATTCCCCGCGGGGCACAGCACGGCGGGCGGGGGGCGAGAGACGCCCCGAGCCGGAGGCCGGGATCCTTTCGAACGCTGCTCTTGCCCGTCCCCCAGTCACCGCGGGCTCCCCTCGAGGGGTCTGCACGCAGCGGAGGCGGGCCGCTTCTCGGTCCGTTGCCACCCGTGAACATGGGGTTGGCGAGCGGCTCGTCGTGGGACCACGTGGACCCGCCGAGGCGGGGTCCACAGCCGCTTCTCCTGAAGCTGGGCCCAAGCCTATCGCAGCGTGTGCGCTCCATCGGGCAGGGCGGTGACGCGCAGCGTCATACTGCGGGGCCCGGGGCCGACGTGTGATGCCCCCGCGAGACGACGACGGCCGGGCGCCTCCGCGGGGAGGCGACCGGCCGTCGTCGGGACGGGGCTCAGGCGGACGGGATCAGAAGTCCCAGTCCTCGTCCTCGGTGTTCTCGGCCTTGCCGATCACGTAGGAGGAGCCGGAGCCGGAGAAGAAGTCGTGGTTCTCGTCCGAGTTCGGGGAGAGCGCGGAGAGGATGGCGGGGTTCACGTTCGTGGTCTCGGCCGGGAACATGGGCTCGTAGCCCAGGTTCATCAGCGCCTTGTTCGCGTTGTAGTGCAGGAACTTCTTCACGTCCTCGGCCAGACCGACGGCGTCGTAGAGGTCATGGGTGTACTCGACCTCGTTCTCGTACAGCTCGAACAGCAGCTCGAAGGTGAACGCCTTGAGCTCCTCCCGCTTCTCCTCCGGCAGGGTCTCGATGCTCCGCTGGTACTTGTAGCCGATGTAGTACCCGTGCACCGCCTCGTCGCGGATGATCAGGCGGATCAGGTCGGCGGTGTTGGTGAGGCGGGCGTGCCCGGAGAGGTACATGGGCCAGTAGAAGCCCGAGTAGAAGAGGAAGGACTCGAGCAGGGTGGAGGCGATCTTCTTCTTGTACGGGTCCTGGCCGTCATAGCGCTCCACGATCAGGCGGGCCTTGGCCTGCAGGTTCCGGTTCTCACGGGACCAGCGGAACGCCTCGTCGATCTCCGGGGTGGAGGCCAGCGTGGAGAAGATCGAGGAGTACGACTTCGCGTGCACCGACTCCATGAACGCGATGTTCGTGAGGACGGCCTCCTCGTGCGGGGTCATGGCGTCCGGGATGAGGGAGACGGCGCCCACGGTGCCCTGGATCGTGTCCAGCAGGGTCAGGCCCGTGAACACGCGCATGGAGAGCAGCCGCTCCTCATCCGTGAGGTGGGACCAGGACTGGACGTCGTTGGACAGCGGCACCTTCTCCGGCAGCCAGAAGTTGTTGACGAGGCGGTTCCACACCTCCACGTCCTTCTCGTCCTGAATGCGGTTCCAGTTGATCGCCTCGACGAGGTGGGACTGCTGGGTCTCGGTCACGGCAGGGCACATCCTTCAGAAGAATTCGTTGAGAATCCGCGGATTCCGGGGGCTCTCGAGAGCACGGTCAGCGGGGCGCGGGTCCGGGACAGTCTAGGCCCGCAGGGGCAGCGGCAGCCACTCGGGCAGGTCCGGGCTCACGACGTCGTGGGCCCGCCCCGCCCGGCCAGGCGCGCCGCTCCACTTCGCGGCGGGAAATCGAGCGCACCTGCGCTCAGAAGCGCGGAATACGCCGGATTTCCCGCCTCGAAGGGCTGGCTGTCAGAGCATGCAGCTGACGCAGCCCTCGACCTCGGTGCCCTCCAGCGCGAGCTGGCGCAGGCGGATGTAGTAGATCGTCTTGATGCCCTTCGTCCACGCGTAGATCTGCGCGCGGTTCAGGTCACGGGTGGTGGCCGTGTCCTTGAAGAACAGCGTCAGGGACAGGCCCTGGTCCACGTGCTGCGTCGCCGCGGCGTACGTGTCGATGATCTTCTCGTAGCCGATCTCGTACGCGTCCTCGTAGTACTCGAGGTTCTCGTTGGTGAGGTACGGCGCCGGGTAGTACACGCGGCCGAGCTTGCCCTCCTTGCGGATCTCGATCTTCGAGGCCACCGGGTGGATCGAGGAGGTCGAGTTGTTGATGTAGGAGATCGAGCCCGTCGGCGGGACGGCCTGCAGGTTGCGGTTGAAGATGCCGTGCTCCATGACGGAGGCCTTCAGCTCACGCCAGTCGTCCTGCGTGGGCAGGGCGATGCCGGCCTCGGCGAACAGCTCGGCGACGCGCTCGGTGGCGGGCGCCCACTCCTGGTCCGTGTACTTGTCGAAGAACTCCCCCGAGGCGTACTTCGAGTCCTCGAACCCGCCGAACCGCTGGCCGGTCTCGATGGCGATCCGGTTCGAGGCCCGCAGCGCGTGGAACAGCACCGCGTAGAAGTACATGTTCGTGAAGTCGATGCCCTCCTCCGAGCCGTAGTGGACGCGCTCGCGCGCCAGGTAGCCGTGGAGGTTCATCTGCCCCAGGCCGATGGCGTGGGAGGCCGCGTTGCCCTTGGCGATGGACGGCACCGACTGGATGTCGGACATGACCGACACGGCCGTCAGCGCACGGATCGCGGTCTCCACGGACCGGCCGAAGTCCGGCGAGTCCATGGTCTTGGCGATGTTCATCGAGCCGAGGTTGCAGGAGATGTCCTGGCCCACGTGGGCGTAGCTCAGGTCCTCGTTGTACTCGGAGGCCTCGGAGACCTGCAGGATCTCGGAGCACAGGTTGGACATGGTGATGCGGCCCTTGATCGGGTTCGCGGCGTTCACGGTGTCCTCGAACACGACGTACGGGTAGCCGGACTCGAACTGGATCTCGGCGATGGTCTGGAAGAACTCACGCGCGCTGATCTTGGTCTTCTTGATCCGCGCGTCGTCGACCATCTCGTAGTACTTCTCGGTCACGGAGATCTCGGAGAACGGCACCCCGTAGACGCGCTCGACGTCGTACGGCGAGAACAGGTACATGTCCTCGTTCTTCTTCGCCAGCTGGAACGTGATGTCCGGGATCACGACGCCGAGGGAGAGGGTCTTGATGCGGATCTTCTCGTCCGCGTTCTCGCGCTTGGTGTCGAGGAAGCGGTGGATGTCCGGGTGGTGCGCGTTGAGGTACACCGCGCCGGCGCCCTGGCGCGCGCCGAGCTGGTTGGCGTAGGAGAAGGAGTCCTCGAGGAGCTTCATCACGGGGATGACGCCGGAGGACTGGTTCTCGATCTGCTTGATGGGCGCGCCGTGCTCGCGGATGTTGGTCAGCGAGAGGGCCACGCCGCCGCCGCGCTTGGACAGCTGCAGGGCGGAGTTGATGCCGCGGGCGATCGACTCCATGTTGTCCTCGATGCGCAGCAGGAAGCAGGAGACGAGCTCACCGCGCTGCTTCTTGCCCGAGTTGAGGAACGTGGGGGTGGCCGGCTGGAAGCGGCCGGCGATCATCTCGTCCACCAGGTGGGTGGCCAGCTCCTGGTCGCCCCGGGCCAGGTGGAGGGCGACGACGGCGACGCGGTCCTCGTAGCGCTCGAGGTAGCGCTTGCCGTCGAAGGTCTTCAGGGCGTACGAGGTGTAGAACTTGAACGCGCCGAGGAAGGTCGGGAAGCGGAACTTGGCCTTGTAGGCACGATCGAACAGGCCCCGGATGAACTCGAAGGGGTACTGCTCGAACGTCTCGGTCTCGTAGTAGTCGTTCTTCTGCAGGTAGTCGAGCTTCTCCTCCAGGTCGTGGAAGAACACCGTGTTGGTGTTGACGTGCTGCAGGAAGTACTGGCGCGCGGCCGCGTGGTCGGCCTCGAACTGGATGCGACCGTCGGCGCCGTAGAGGTTCAGCATGGCGTTGAGCTCGTGGTAGCCGAGGTTCTGCCACTCGGCGGGCATGTTCTTCGCCTGGCGGATGAGGTCCGCCTCGGTGGGTGCGGTGGTGGTCATGTCCACAGTCCTTCCAGGCCGCCGCGGACGCGTTCGACGTCGTCGGGCGTGCCCATCAGCTCGAATTTGTACATGAGGGGCACCTGGCACTTGCGGGAGATGATGTAGCCGGCCAGGCAGTAGCCCTCATGGAAGTTGGTGTTCCCGGACGCGATCACACCCCGAATCCAGTGACGGTTCTCCGGGACGTTGAGGAACTTGATCACCTGCTTCGGGACCGCGCCCGGCCCGCTGCCCCCGCCGTAGGTGGGGGTCATCAGGACGTACGGGGCGGTGGCCCCGAGGGTGGGCTCCCGGGTGATCAACGGCAGTCGAGCCACCCGGTCCTCGGGCAGCTCGAGCTTCTCGACGAAGCGGTGCGTGTAGTTGGAGGCGGAGGAGAAGTAGATCAGTCCCGCGTCGGTGGGGACGAGCCCCTGCGCCTCGGCCGAGCGGATGTGGCTCGGGTCCGCGGCGACGGTCATGTCGACTCCGGTCAGGCCACCGATGCCGCGGCGGACTCGGCGAGCTCGGCGATCTTGTCCGGGCGGAAGCCGGACCAGGAGTCGGTCTCGGTGACGACGACGGGGGCCTGCATGAAGCCGAGGGCACGGACGCGCTCGAGGGCGGCGGGGTCCTGGGACATGTCCACGACCTCGTAGGCGATGCCCTTCTTGTCCAGTGCACGGTAGGTGGCGTTGCACTGCACGCAGGCCGGCTTGGTGTACACGGTGACGGTCATGGCGATCCCTGTTCCTTCGTGGTCTCTGGTGGTCTGCGGGTGTCGGCGCGGCGCCCGCGAGGTGAATCACGGGGCGTGCCGAACATCTGCGTCGATACTACATCTAGTGATCACAGCCGGGAACCATCCCTACATGTAGTAGTCACACCGCTGTAGTTACGTATCCCCACCCTCTGCCCATCCTGTCCACACCCTGCTGTGCGAGACGATCCGCGCGGACATGCGGGACACGCCGGGACCGAGGTCGACTGTCCACAGCCGGTGGAGATCTCGGGGCCGGGTTCCCACAGCCGGAAAGTCGGGTTCGCCACGTCCGCGAGCGGCGTGTCCGGCCCCCGCGGACCACTACATGTAGGAGCCCGCCGCCGGCCGGCGTCGGAATACCCCGTGACCACCGGGGGTTGCCCCGGCATGAGCACCTCCCCCACCGTCACCCGCAATGACGCCGAGTCCCGCTACGAGCTCCACGACGGCGGCACACTGCTCGCCGTCCTCGACTTCCGGGACAACGGCGCGGCCGTCTCCCTGAACCGCGCGTTCACCATCCCGGTGCACCGCGGCCGGGGCCACGCCGCCGCGCTGACCGCGGGCGCCGTCGAGGACATCGCGACGAACGGCGGCCCCGCAGGGGGCCGCCGCATCGTGCCGATGTGCTGGTACGTCGCCCAGTGGTTCGACGAGCACCCGGAGAAGAGCGCGCTGCTCGCGCCCCGCTGACCGGCGCGGTCAGGCCGCGACGCGGTGCCGGCGCACCACGGCCAGGACGCCCGCGGCCAGCACCGCGACGGCGACGGGCCACGCCGCCGGACCACGCCCGGTCTCGACCGTGTCCGGCACCGTGTGCTCGCCGTCGGCCGGATCCGCAGGGGTCTCGGGCTCCGCCGGCGAGGTGGGAGTGTCGGGATCGGCCGGCTGGCCCGGAGCGTCGTCGAACGGGCCGGCCACGGGGAAGGTCACGAACCCCGGGATCCGCCCGTTCTCCCAGTCGTAGAGGTCCACGCGGGGATCGCCGAACCGCACGGTCACCGTCCGCGTCGTCGTCACGCCGTCCCTCGTGGCCCGCAGGGTGACGGTGTCGGATCCGGTGAAGCCCTCGGGCGCCTGGTACACGTAGCCGCGCGGCCCGCCGGTCTCCTCCTCCGTCACCTCGACGACCCGACCCTCGGCCGGGCCCGCGACGAGCGTCAGCGGCGCCGCCTCATCGCCCGTGTACGAGGAGATGAACACGTGTCGCTCCCCCGGCGCCGCGAGCAGGGTGGTGTCCCAGGCGGTGGGGAGCATGTGGAAGCCGAGCTCATGACGCTGGTCGGCGCGCAGCGGCTCGCCCGGGTCAGCGTCGGTGAGGTCGGCGTCCGGACCGTAGGTGAGGGCGGCCACCTCGCCGCCCAGGACGTAGAGGGTGTAGACGACGGGACCGGTCCCCGACTCGCCCAGGCTCCGCCGGGCCGCGGCGACGTCGAAGTCACCGCGCTCCAACTCGTCGTCGTACGTGAACGGGACCTCGGTCTCGGCGCCGCGGGCCTCCCCCTCCAGCACCGGAGCCACCGTCAGGCGGACGTCGGACTCGTCCACCTCGAACTCGGTGCCGAAGGAGGCACCGGTCTCACCCTCCGCGCCGGCCACGAGGAAGGATCCGCCGGGCAGGCCGTGCTCGGCGGTCCATCCAGCGGGGTGGGCGGGTGAGGCGAGGGCAGGGGTCGCCCCCAGGCCGGTGAGAAGGACGCCGGCGCCCAGGGCGGCGGCAAGGCGGGTCGGTCGGGCGGTGCGCATCGTGCTCCTCCAGGGGTGCGGTGCTGCGACGGGCCGAAGGGTTCTCCGGCTCGGACGCCCGAGGTCGACCGGATGCCGCACTCGCCGCTTCGGCACGAATCTACGCCGCGCGGACGTGAGGCGGGTCACTGTCCGGTGACGAAGCGCTATCGACTCGGTCACGGCGACGCGCGATGCGGATCGGGCCGGCCGGCGCCGCGCGTCAGCGGGACGCGCTGGGCGAGGGGCTCGCCCCGGAGGAGGGGCGCGGGGTGGCCTGCGCCGTGTCGGCCGGGCTGGGCGACGGGCTCGCCGACGCGGCGTCCCGCCCCCGCTGGTCCTCGGCGTCCCGGCCGGAGGCGCTGGCGGAGCCCGACGCGCTGGAGGAACTGGGCGAGCTCGACGACGGCAGCACCGGCTTCTGGGTGGCGCGGAAGTTGCGCACCCGCTGCAGCGGCTCCGGGACGAAGTCCGAGGGGACGGAGCCGCCGTCGGCGCCGGTGCCCTCGATCTTGATGGGGCCGGTGAACCCGGACGGTTCCGCCGTGCGCGCCCCGCTCGACCCGATCACGCCCATCTCCGCGAGCGTCGCGGCCAAACTCTCCAGCTCCTTGCGGTGGCCCTCGACCACGCTGGAGGCCAGCTCCTTCGCCGCGTCGTCCGAGCCGTCCTCCGCCTCCGTGGCGGAGATCGTCAGCGCGCCCTGATAGAGGCGGCGCATCTGGAGCAGGTAGATCCGTCCTGCCTCCTCCGGCTCGGCGGCGGCCAGCACGTTCTTCTCCCGGTCGGACAGGAGTCCGGCGCGCAGCTCGTCGCCCACGATCTCCGCCGGCTCCGCGTCCTCCGTGGACTCGGGCTGCGCAGACGGGGTCGCCTCGGCACCCGCACCGCGCACGTCATCCGAGGGGACGCCCCAGCCCTCGAGCATCGACTCGAGCCGGCCCGCCCGCTCCTCGTGCTCGGACTTCATCCGTTCGGCGGTGGCCCGGATCTCCTGGTCCACGCCGTCCTTGCCCAGCACCTGATCGGACTGCTGGATCGCGTCGCGGTGGTTGCGCAGCAGCAGACCCGCGAACTGGATGTCCGCCGCGAGCGGGTCGGCGGACGTCTGGCTGGGGCTGGCCAGCACGCCCTCCAGGTAGGTGTTCCCCGCCTCCGTGCCACCGGTCTGTCCGGGCTCCTCGGCGACGCTGCAGCCGCCGGTGGCCAGGGTGATGCTCAGGAGCGCCCCTCCGACGGCCACGCTCCAGCGGCGGGGGTGCACGCGGGCGGGGGCGATGTCGGCTCGGCTCATGGGCGCAGGTCCTCTCGGCGGTCGTCACCCGGTCACGGGGTCAAGGGCGGTCCGACGCGGTCGGCCGCCCCGGCCTCCCCAGGGTACCCCTCCGGCCTCCCGGCCCCGGGGTCGCCGCGGCCTCAGGCGACGCGGGTGGCCTGCACCACCCAGTTGTTGAAGGCGTTCCCGGCCATCCCGGTGCCCGGCACGAGGTCGCACGTGATCAGCGTGACCTTCGCGTCGTCGCCCCCGGGCTCCCATGCCCAGCGGTGCGACGGATCCTGGGTGAGCGCCTCCTTCTCCACCGAGACCGCGTCCGCGTCCGCCTCGAAGGCGGCCTGCGTGCCGTCGTCGTATGTCACCACGACGACGGCACCCGCGCGCACGTCGCCCAGGTTCCAGAACACGTCCCGCACGCCGTGGTAGACGACGTGCCCGGCCAGGACCCCCGCGTACCGGGACCGCTCCCCCGGCGTGGTGCCCCACTGCGGCGGGCCGTACCAGCCGACCGTCTGTGGCTCCGGGTCCAGGTCGCCGCCCTCATCCAACTGCGTGAGGTCGATCCCCGCTCCGACGATCTGCTCGCCGTCCTGGTGGACGTCCACGTGCACGGGCGTCGCCGTGACCTCGTCCCACGGGGCGGCGGGGCCGGAGAGGTGGGCGGCCGCGGCGGGGGTCGGCTCCTCGGACGGTGCCGGCTCCTCGGACGGCGCCGGCTCCTCGGTGGGGGTCGGCTCCTCGGACGGCGTGGGTGTGCCGGCGAGCTCCTGGGTCTCGACGGGAACCGCCGCCTCCCGCGTGGGTGACGCCGAGGACGGGCTCGGCGTCGGGGTCGGGGTGGCCGTCGTTGCGGGGCTGGGCGTGAAGCGTGCCGAGGACGGCGACGGCGACGGCGACGGGGTCGCGGACGCCGTGGCGCTGAGGGTGGGGGCGGCGCTGATCGGCACGGCGCCGACCGCCAGCACCCCGCGCAGCGCGAGGAACACGAGTCCCAGGCACAGCAGCACCAGGACCACCCACAGGGCGCGTCGGACGGTGGTGTTCATCCGGGTTCTCCCCTCGTGTGCATCGACGCGGCCCGCCCGGGGCCGCGTCCGACGACGGCATGGTCTCACGCGCTCCGGCCTCAGCGCGGCGCGTCGTCCCCGGGCTCGGCATAGCGGTCCCGGACGAAGGCCTGCAGCCGACGGGCGATTTTCTCCAGCGTCGCGGTGGCGAAGTGGTCCTCCCGCCACGCCGCGTGCAGTCGCACCGCGAGCGCCCGCCCCTGCGCGATGACCCGCACCGGCGTCAGCTCGAAGGCCGGGTCCTCGGTGACGACGGCGACGCCCGCCCCCGTCGCGACCAGGGCCTGGGCCACCCGCCCGGAGTTCGCCTCGACGAGGGCCGGCGGCGTGAGGCCCGCCACGGCCACGGCGCCGTCGAGGACGCGCCGCGCCATGAAGGTGCGGGCGGGTGCGACGACCGGCTGGGCCACGAGGTCGTCGAGGGACACCCGCGTCCGGCCCGCCCAGGGGTGGCCCGGGGCGACGTACGCCCAGACCGGCAGGTCCATCAGCGGCAGCGACGCGACGGAGGGCGGCGGCACCGTCGGCATCACCACGAGGTCGTGCCGCGCGACGGCGTCGAGCAGCGAGTCGTCCAGCTGGGTCTCCGCGACGCGCGGGCGCGGGTCCTCCTCCCCGAAGGTGGCCACGAACGGCAGCACGACGTCGATGAGGGTGGTGCCCGGTGCGGCCACGGCCACGTCCGTGAGCCGACCGGAGGCGAGCGTGCGGGCCGCCTGCTCCGCCCGGCGATGGGCGACGAGGACCTCGCGCGCCACCGGGAGGAACGCCTCGCCGGCCGTCGTCAGCTCGAGCCGGCCGCCGACCCGGGCGAACAGTGGCAGGCGCAGCTCACGCTGAAGCCGCTGCAGCTGCCGACTGAGCGCGGACTGCACGAGATCCAGGCGGATCGCGGCCCCCGAGACCGTGCCGACCTCGGCCACCGTGACGAAGGCCCTGAGCAGTTTCTCCTCCATGCCGGATAAGCATAGCCTCCATGCCGGATCATCACTGGACGGCATGGCCTCGACGCCCCACCATGGGAGGACGCGGCCCGACGCGTCGTCGTCGTGCCCACCCGTCGTCCCCGCTCCCCGTGAGCCGTCCCCAGGAGGCATCCCCATGACCGCCACCCCCGACCTCGAGCAGACCCGCCATCTGGCCACCGAGCTGCCCGGCCCACGCTCCCGTGAGCTCGCCGAGCGCCAGAAGCGCGCCGTCCCAGCCGGCGTGGCCACCACGATGCCGGTGTACGCGGCCCGCGCCGCGGGCGGCATCCTCGAGGACGTGGACGGCAACCGCCTGATCGATCTGGCCTCCGGCATCGCCGTCACCTCCGTGGGCGCCTCCCACCCGCGCGTCGTGGCCGCCGTCCAGGAGCAGGTCGCGCAGTTCACCCACACCTCGTTCATGATCACGCCCTACGAGGGCTACGTGGCCGTGGCCGAGCAGCTGGACCGCACCAGCCCGATCCCCGGCGAGACCCGCACCGCCCTGTTCAATTCCGGCGCCGAGGCCGTGGAGAACGCCGTCAAGGTGGCCCGCGCCTACACCGGCAAGCAGGCCGTGGCCGCGTTCGACCACGCCTATCACGGCCGCACCACCCTGACGATGGCGCTGACCGCCAAGTCCATGCCCTACAAGCACAGCTTCGGACCGTTCGCCCCCGAGATCTACCGCGTGCCCGGCTCCTACCCGCTGCGGGACGGCCTGTCCGGCGCCGAGGCCGCGCAGCGCGCCATCTCCGCGCTGGAGAAGCAGATCGGTGCCGACAACCTGGCCGCCGTGATCATGGAGCCGATCCAGGGCGAGGGCGGCTTCATCGTCCCGGCCGAGGGCTTCCTGCCGGCCGTGGTCGAGTGGTGCAAGGCCAACGACGTCCTGTTCATCGCGGACGAGGTCCAGTCCGGCATCGCCCGCACCGGCGCCTGGTTCGCCTCCGAGACCGAGGGCATCGAGCCGGACCTGATGGCGACCGCCAAGGGCATCGCCGGCGGCATGCCGCTCTCCGGCGTCACCGGCCGCGCCGAGGTGATGGACTCCGTGCACCCGGGCGGCCTCGGGGGCACCTACGGCGGCAACCCCGTCGCCACGGCGGCGGCGCTCGCCGTGTTCGAGGCCGTCGAGGAGGACGGTCTCCTGGAGAAGGCCCGCCGGATCGAGCAGGTCATCCGCGAGCACTTCGCGCAGAACGCCGACGACCGCATCGCCGAGGTCCGCGGCCGCGGCGCGATGATGGCGATCGAGTTCGTGGACCCCGCCACCGGCGAGCCGGACGCGACGCTGACCGCCACCGTGGCCGCGGCCGTGCGCGCCGCCGGCGTCATCCTGCTCACCTGCGGCACCTACGGCAACGTCGTCCGCTTCCTGCCGCCGCTGACCATCGGTGAAGACCTCCTCAAGGAGGGCCTGAGCGAGGTCACGAAGGCGCTGCAGTCCGCCTGAGCCCCCGCCATCGGCGGACCGACGACGGCCCCGCATCCCTGCCCGGGATGCGGGGCCGTCCGCCTGTCGGTGGAGGACTCAGATGTCGTCCTCGTACGCGGGGCCGCCTTCGTTCTCCAGGGCCTCGAGGCGCCGGGACTTCTCGGCGGTGAAGATCCGGCGGACCCCCGTGCCGCCGAACTCGTCCTCCGGGACCAGCCCGACGCCGTACTTCCGCAGGGCCTTCTCCAGACGCAGACGCTCGTCCACCCGCAGGTCGGCCAGCCCCTTCTCGAAGCGGCGCAGCTGCTCCTTCTCGAGGCCGGCCGCGGTGGCCAGGGTGCGGACACTGACCTGGGCGAGAGCGCGGCCGGCGCGCGCCACGTCGAAGGTAATCGGGGTGGGGTACATCAGACATTCTCGATTCTGCAGTTCTCGACGGGGATCCGGTCCATGATGGCCACGCCCCGGATGAAGGGACAAGGGCGCGCCAGCCTAGAACCCGCTGTGTGACAGGCGCGTCACTGACGGAGACGGCCCCGGCCGACGATCGGGGAGAATATGGCGGTCATCACTTCCCCACCCCCCGAGAAAGGGGGCTCCATGAGCCACGTGACCTCCTCCCCGCCCGCGACAGGGCCGGGTCTCAAGAAGACCCTCTCGTCGCTCGACGCCTACGCCATGGGCTTCGGCGCCATGATCGGCTTCGGCTGGGTCGTCCTCGTGGGCGGCTGGCTCAAGGACGCCGGCACCATGGGCTCGATCATCGCGATCGTCTCCGGCGGCCTGATCATGACCGTCGTCGCGCTGGTGTACGCCGAGCTCGTCGCAGCGATCCCGAAGGCCGGCGGCGAGCATCACTACCTGCTGCGTGGCATGGGCGCGCGGTGGAGCTTCCTCGGTTCGTGGGGCATCACGGGCGGCTACATCTCGATCGTCGCGTTCGAGGCCGTCGCCCTCCCCCGCACCGCCGCGTACATCTGGCCCGAGATCGAGTCGATCCCGCTGTGGAACGCCTTCGGCTCGGACGTCTACCTCGTCTGGGCGCTGGTCGGCGCCGGGGCCGCCGTGGTCATCACCTGGATCAACTACATCGGCGTCAAACTGGCCGGCATCGTGCAGACGATCGTCGTCGCCACGCTGCTCGTCATCGGCGCTCTCCTGGTGTTCGGGGCCGGAACGGGTGGCTCCGTCGCGAACTTCGAGCCCCTCTTCACGGACGCCCGGGGCCTCTTCACGGTGATGGTCGTCGTGCCGTTCCTCTTCGTGGGCTTCGACGTCATCCCGCAGTCGGCCGAGGAGCTCAACATGCCCCCTCGCCGCATGGGCGTGATGATCATCGTCTCGGTGGCCGCCGCGACCCTCTGGTACATCATGGTGATCCTGACGAACGCGTCCTCGATGCCCCGTGAGCAGCTCGTGAACTCCGACCTCGTGACGGCTGACGCCATGGCGGCCCTGTTCCACAGCCCGGCCATGGCCAACGTGCTGCTCGTGGGCGGCATGGCCGGCATCCTCACCTCCTGGATCGCCCTGCTCATGGGCGCGGCTCGCCTGCTCTACGCGATGGGCGTCTCGGGCATGCTGCCCCGCTGGTTCGGACACATCCACCCGAAGTACCGGACCCCGTCGAACGCGGTGCTGTTCATCGGCGTGCTCTCCATCGCGGCGCCGTTCTTCGGCGCGGGCGCCCTGGGCTGGTTCGTCGACTCCGGATCCCCGTCCATCGTGTTCACCTACATGATGGTCTGCGTCGTGTTCCTGCTCCTGCGCCGCCGCGAGCCGGAGATGGACCGCCCCTTCCGCGCGGGCGGCGCGACCGCCGGGCGAGTGCTGGGCGTGACCGGTGTGATCCTCACTGCGGGGCTGCTCAGCCTCTACATTCCGGGGATGCCCGCCTCCATCGCCCCGATGGCCTATGCCTTCTTCGGCCTGTGGTGGCTGCTCGGCTTCGTTTTCCTGTTCCGCATCCCGCGCGGGATCACCCCGGGCGAGGACGCAGAGGAGCGTCTGCTGGAACGTCTGGCGCGTCGCTGACCCACTGCTCCCGCCACGCCGGCGGGACGCGGACGGGCCCGCCTCCGGTCACCGGAGGCGGGCCCGTCGTCGTCGTGGGGTGTCAGTCCTGGACGAAGTACGTCTGCTTGTTGACGAACTCGTCCATGCCGAGCGGGCCGAGCTCGCGGCCGAAACCGGAGCGCTTGACGCCGCCGAACGGGATCTCCGCCCCCTCGCCCGCCGGCGTGTTGACGTTGGCCATGCCGACCTCGAGCTGCCGGGCGATCCGCTCGGCCTGGGCCTCGTCCTGGGAGAACACGGCGCCGCCCAGGCCGTACTGGGAGTCGTTGGCGAGGGCGAGCGCCTCGTCCGCGGACTCCACCTTGTAGACGACGGCGACGGGGCCGAAGAGCTCCTCGCGGTAGGCGTCCATCTCGGAGGTGACGCCCGTGATCACGGCCGGGGCGAAGCGGGCGCCCGCCTCGTCCGTGACGGTCCCGCCGACGTGGACGGTCGCGCCCTGCTGACGGGCCCGCTCCACCTGCTCGGCCAGGCCCTCGGCGGCACCGCGCGAGGACAGCGGGGTGAACACCGTCGGGTCCTCGTCGGCGGCCTCCCCGGGCTTCATGGCGTCGGCCAGGGACACCAGCTCGGCCACGAAGGCGTCATGGATGTCCGCCGAGACGATCATGCGCTTGTTGGAGTTGCAGGCCTGGCCCATGTTGTACATGCGGGTCGCCCACGCGGTGCGGGCGGCCTCGGCCGGATCCTCGGCGTCGAGCACGATGTACGGGTCCGACCCGCCGAGCTCGAGGACGGCCTTCTTGAGGTGCTGGCCCGCGAGCGCGCCGATCACGGAGCCGGCCCGCTCGGAGCCGGTCAGGGAGACGCCGGCCACGCGCGGGTCGGCGATGAACTCGGCGATCTGGTCGTGCGTGGCGAACACGTTGGTGTACACGCCGGCCGGCACGCCGGCGTCGTCCATGATCTGCTGCACGGCCAGGGCCGAGCGCGGGCAGATCTCGGCGTGCTTGAGCACGATCGCGTTGCCGAGCATGAGGTTCGGCGCGGCGAAACGGGCGATCTGGTAGTACGGGAAGTTCCACGGCATGACGCCCAGCAGCACACCCAGGGGCAGGTGGCGGATCATGGCGCGGCCGCCCCCGTAGGTCTCGATGGGGCGGTCCGCGGCGAGGGTGGGGCCCTTGTCCGCGAAGTAGCCGAAGATGGCCGAGCTGAACTCCGCCTCCTCGACGCCCTCGGTCACGCGCTTGCCCATCTCGGTGGCGATGATCTGCGCGAGCTCGTCTTTGCGCTCCTCGAAGAGGTCCGCGACCTTCTGCACGATGGTGGCGCGTTCCTCGATGGGGCGGGCGGCCCATGCGCGCTGGGCGGTCTCGGCGGCGGCCAGCACCTGGTCGACCTCACCGTCGGCGAGGGCGGGGAAGGTCTCCACGACCTGGTCGGTGCTGGGGTCCTGCACGCGATAGCCGGTGGGGGTGCTCATGAGTGGGTCCTCTCGTTGGGGTCCCGGACCACGGCAGTGCCGTCGTCGTCCGGACGGATGATCGGGATGGGTCGGGTCGAGTCCGTCTGCGGCAGGGTCTCGCCACGGAAGTAGGCCGGGTGGCGCAGCCGCGTCCACATCATCAGTACCACGCCGATGGCCAGCACGCCCATGCCCAGGATGAACACGGTGCCGACACCGAACACGGAGGAGCCGGAGCCGTAGTCGGGGTCGGTGGAGTCCATCGCGGTCACGCAGAACATCACCAGCAGCACGAGGCCGCCGATCAGCGGGAACAGGAAGGTGGTGAGGGCGTTGCCCACCGAGGTGAACCACTCGCGGCGGAAGTACCAGACGCAGGCCAGGGCGGTGATGCCGTAGTAGAAGCAGATCATCAGGCCCAGAGCGGTGATGGTGTCCCACAGGGCGTTCTCGGAGAGCAGCCGCGTGACGACGTAGAAGAGGCCGGCGAAGCCCGCGCACACCCAGGTCGCGAAGGCCGGGCTGTTGAACCGGGGGCTCAGCTCGGCGAAGCGCGCGGGCACAGCCCGGTAGAAGCCCATCGCCAGCAGGGTGCGGGCCGGGGAGACCATGGTGGACTGCAGGGAGGCCAGGGAGCTGACGAGGATCGCGCTGGACATGATCACGGCAAAGGGGCCCAGGATCGGGCCGGCGAGGACCGCGAAGATCGACTCCTGGTTGTCCGGGTTGCCCGCGCCCAGGCCCTCGGAGCCGATGCCCGCCCAGGAGATCACGGCCAGGGCGGACAGGATGTAGACGGCGATGATGACGAACACGGTGACGGCGGCGGCCCGGCCGGGGGTGCGCTCGGGGTCCTTGGTCTCCTCGTTCATCGTGAGGGTCACGTCCCAGCCCCAGAACAGGAAGATGGACAGGGAGACGCCGGCCGCGACCACACTGAAGTCGCCCGCGGTGAACGGGTTGAACCAGTCCAGCTGCACCGGGGTGGGGTCGAAGCCCGCGCCACGGGAGGACTGCGTCAGGGCGGCGACCGCGAACGCACCGAGGGCCAGGATCTGGAAGGCCACCAGGATGTACTGCAGGTGCTTGGTGGTCTCCATGCCGCGGTGCGAGATCCATCCGGCCAGGGCCAGGTACACCAGGGTCAGGGGGATGTTGACCCACAGGTTGCCGGCCAGGTCCGCGATGGCCTGGCTCCCGGTGATCTGGGCGAGCAGCAGGAACGTGAAGTCGACGGCGACGGCCGCCAGGTTGGACAGCACGATCACGGAGGCGGCGATGAGCCCCCAGCCGCCCATCCACCCGACATACGGCCCGAAGGCGTGCGTGGCCCAGGTGAACGACGTGCCGGAGTCCGGCACCCGCGTGTTCAGCGCCCGGTAGCCGAGGGCCACCAGGAGCATCGGGATGAAGCCGAGCAGCAGGATCGCGGGCACGTGGGTGCCGACGGTGCTGATGGTCGGCCCGAGGCCCGAGGTCAACGTGTAGGCGGGGGCGACGACGGAGACGCCGATCACCACCGCCCCGAGCAGGCCGACCTTGCCGGCCTGGAGCCCCTTGTTGCTCACCCCGCCCGGGTTGAGCAGGTTGACCTGCTCGATGGCGGAGGTGGTCGGGTACACGTGCTCGTGTCCCTCATTGTCGACGACGCGGCGTCGTGGGGTGGATGCGCTCATGAGGATGTCCTTGTCCGTCGGGCCGGTCAGCCGGTGGGCTGCCCCGCGTCGGTGGCTTCCCGCTCGGCGATGGCCAGGGCGGCGGCCTCGCCCATGCGGATCGCGCCGTCCACGTGCTGGTAGCCCTCGGCTGCGATGTCCGAGCACGCGTAGTGGATGGGACCGGTCGGGCGGTTCTGGAGGTGGCCCCAGCGGGAGAGCCCGCCGAGGTCGTAGCTGGTGGCGTAGGCGCCTCGGGTCCACTCCTCGGCGGCCATGTCCGAGAGGAAGAACGCGATCGGCTCGAGGGTCCGGGGGCCGAGGTACTCGGCCATGGCGCCGAGGATCGCGGCCTTGCGCTCCTCCTCCGGCAGGGCCCACATCTGCTCCGCGTACACGTCGGACACGAAGCCGACGAGGGTGCCGTGCGGGTCCTCCTTGCCCGGGGCGCCACCGGCCAGGTTCTCGCCGCGGTTGGTGTTGTCATAGATCTCCTGGACGAGACGGCCCCCACCGAAGCACGTGCCGGACAGGCCCTCCTCGCGCCAGAACGGGGTCTCGTACACGGCGTGCACCTTGATGACCAGGCCCATGGAGATGTGCTGGTGCGCGATCTGCTGCTCGCGCGGCATCGGCGGCTCGAAGGAGATGCGGCTGTAGAGGTTCGGCGGGACGGCCAGGACCGCGTAGCGGGCGTGCACCTCGTAGTCGTCAGTGAGCGCCACGACGTCGCCGGCGGCGCCGTCGTGCGCCACGCCGTTGCGCACGTCCGCGGCCACCCCGTTCTTCTCGTCCGCGGTGGACGGGTCCGGCTCGGCCCAGCGCAGGGTGCGCACCGGCTGGCCGAGGACGACGTCGTCGCCCAGCTCGGCGGCCATGGCCAGGGACACGGACTGCATGCCGCCCTCGACGCGCTTGTCCAGGATGAAGTCCTCGTCCACCAGGTTGCGGAACGACCCGGCCGAGGCGGACATGAGCAGCGCCTGGAGCAGGGAGAAGGTGTGGGAGGGCTTGGTCAGCATGCCGGAGGCGATGTAGATGGAGACGTTGTCGATGGCCTCCGGGTCGTCGGACTGCTGCTCCAGCCAGTGCCGGAAGGAGATCTTGTCCAGCTCGGCGGCCCGCGGGTGCTCCCACGGGGCGGCGGCGTCGATCTCGGCGGTCAGTTCGTCGATCTTGGCGATCAGGCGATCCATCTCCCGGTCCGTCTTCTCGGCCACCGGGAAGTCGAGGCCGTCGTAGACGTGGCGTTCTCCGCGCGGGTCCACGTAGACGTTGCGACCGTCGCGGAAGCGGGAGAACGTCGGCAGGCCGAGCTCCTCCACCAGGGAGATGAGGCGGGTCTGGTCCGGGGAGATCCACTGGCCGCCGATCTCGATGAAGTGGTCCTTGCCGTCGGCGCCCTCGACCAGGCCGTTCCAGGTGCGGCCGCCGACGCGCCGGCGAGCCTCCAGGACGGTGACGGACAGGCCCTGGGCCTTCGCGGTGCGGGCGGCCATGAGGCCGGCCGGGCCGGCGCCGATCACGACGACGTCGCTCGTCCGGCGCTCGCGGCCGGCGGTGGCGGGGGCGGTGGTCATGGGGTCATGGGGGGCTCCCCTGGCGGGGACGGGGCATCGGGCGGGGCCCGGGTGAATGCCGTTCATTTAGAGTGTCGGCGCTCACTGTACGGGCCGCGCGCCGGGAAGGGAAGGCTGGTCCGTAGCCGGCCTGACACCTCCTGCCCGTCCGACGGGTCAGAATGGCCGGATGGACGAGACCACTGAACCGCCCCGGGCGCGCCGCCGCCGCGGACGACCTCTCTCCCCCGCTCTGAGCCGCGAAGCGATCGCGGACGCGGCGCTCGCGGTCGCCCGCACCGAGGGATACGAAGGGCTCACCATGGCGGCGGTCGGCCGTCGCCTGGGCGTGGCGCCGAGCGCGCTCTACAACCACATCAGCGGCAAGCATGAGCTGCTCGTCCTGCTGCAGGACGCCGTGATGGGCGAGGTCTCGCTCGTCGAGCTGGAGGCCGCGATCCGGGGCGAGGTGCCCGTCGTCGCCGCCCTGCGGGCGTGGGCGCGCTCCTACCGCGACGTCTTCGCGGCCCATCCGCCGCTGATCCCGCTCATCGCGACCCTGCCGATCGAGGGAGCCCCGTCGACGCAGCGGGTCTACGAGACGGTGTGCGCGGTGTTGGCCCGGACCGGTCTGGCGCCGGAGCAGGTGCTGGCCCGGGTGATCGCGCTCGAGTCGTTCATCTACGGGTCTGCGTACGACGTCGACGCTCCGGCCGACATCTTCGAGGTGGCGGGGGCGCAGGAGCGCCTGCCCGCGCTTGGCGCGGCCGCCGAGGCCTTCCGGGNCGCCCCTCTCACACACAGGGGCGGCGCGTCCGTGCCGGCCTGACACGCGGCCGGCAGTCCGCGGGTCAGTCGCCGAGGCCTTCCGGGCGGGCGGGGGCACGCGCGCGACGGGGGCGCGGAACCCCTATGCGGACGCACCCTTCGAGGAGGGACTGGACCTGCTGCTCGCGGGCCTCGGCGACTGACCCGCGGACTGCCGGCCGCGTGTCAGGCCGGCACGGACGCGCCGCCCCTGTGTGTGAGAGGGGCGGCGCGTCGACGGGGCCGTGTGCGGCGGGCCGTCAGCGGGTCAGGCCGAGACGACGACGCGCCGCGACCAGCACCCCCGCGGCGGCGGCGCCGAGGCCGGCCAGCCACCAGCCGGTGGACTGCCCCGTCTCGACGGTGTCCGGGGTCGTGTGCTGCTCGTCGGCGTCGCCCTCGACCGGAGCGGTCTGCTCCTCCTCATCCTCCGGAGCCGGGGCGGCCTCGTCGCCCCGGAACGCGGCGAGCGCCGCTGCGGTGTCCGGGTCGGTCAGGTCGAGCGGCTTCCCGTTGAGGACGCCGTCCTCGGCATCGAGGAAGCCGTCGTACGCGGCGGAGATCTCCTCGCCGACATGCACGGTGACGGTCTGGACGTGGGCGACGTGGTCGCTGTGGAAGTCGACGGTGAAGGTGTCCGTACCGACGAAGCCCTCGTCGGGGATGTACCAGGCACGGAGCTCGGAGTGCTCCGAGTCACGGAACGCGAAGACCTCACCGTGGGCCGGTTCGGCCACGACCGTCGCGTAGGTGTTCTCCATCGTCGGCGCGGCGACCAGGTGGACGATCTCGGCGCCCGCCACCCCGGGTGCCAACTGCACGGCCGAGTCCCAGGCCAGGGGCCGGTCCCCGAGGTGGGCCATCTGCGGGCCGTCGACGGCGTGCACGGCCGCCCCCTGATCGTCGGCGAGGTCGGCGTCCGCCTGGAGCGTGATGCCCATGTTCAGCATCTGCCCGTCGGCCACGACGTCGTACCGCACGAGGCCTTCACCGGCCGCGCCGAGCGCGCGGCGGGTCTCCAGGACGTCCACCGCGCCGCCGTCGATGACGTCCAGGCCGGTGAACTCCACCTCCTGGCCGCCCTCCAGGCGGGTGCCGTCCTCGGCCACCGGGGTGAGCGTGAGCGTGAGGTCCTCCGGGTCGTAGCCGTCGTAGGTCTGGAAGAAGGCGGCGGTGACGTTCTCGTGGTCGACGGCCTGGAAGTAGCCGGCCTGGGGGCCATGGGCGTCGTCCCAGGCCGCGGCGGGGCCGGCGAGGGCGACGGTGGTGATGAGGCCGGCGGCGGCGACGGCGGCGGGCAGGTGACGGAGGGAGGGACGACGGGTACGGATGACGGACATGGCAGCTCCTCACTGAGTCAACCGGACAGGGCCGGCGGCCCCCGCCTCTGCAGCACCGGTGGTCCGGGCTCCACGGGTGGAGACGCCTCGAGTCTGTCCGCCGAGAGCCTGCCGTGAAAGGGCTGTGCGACGTCGATGCGTGATCGACGCTGGACCGCAACCCGGTCGTGACCGGTGGTTCTCGACGGCGAGCTGGCCGTCACGACGACGAAGGCCCGGTCCGCACGGACCGGGCCTTCTGACTGGTGGAGGTAAGGGGATTCGAACCCCTGACCTTCTGCATGCCATGCAGACGCGCTACCAACTGCGCCATACCCCCAGGTGGGTGGTGACTCCGTTTCCGGCGGACCGGCCGGAGCACCTGAACAGAATACCCGGCCTGCGGCAACCGCGCAAACCGGCCGGGCGGCGTCGATGGACCGCCGCGACGCCACGGCCTAGCGTGCAGGAGACGCCCCCATGCCCCCCCGCCAGCCCAGGAGGTCCTGCATGTCCCGCACTGACGCACCGATCCGCACCGCCCTGATCGGCTACGGGTTCGCCGGGAAGACGTTCCACGTCCCCCTGCTCCACGCCACGGAGGGACTCGCTCTCACCCATGTCGTCTCGAGCCGCCCGGACGCGGTGCACGCGGACCTGCCGGACGTCGTCGTGGTGCCTGACGTGGACAAGCTCCTGGCTCGCCACGACGTGGACCTCGTGGTGATCGCCGCCCCGAACGACCAACACGCGCCGCTCGCGCGCACGGCCCTGAGGGCGGGTAGGCACGTGGTGGTGGACAAGCCCTTCACGCTGAGTCTCGCCGAGGCGCGGGAGCTTCGCGACCTCGCGGTCGAGACCGGGCGGGTGCTGCGGGTGTTCCAGAACCGCCGCTTCGACAGCGACTTCCTGGGCATCGCCGAGCTGGTCCGCTCCGGCCGGCTCGGGGACGTCGTCCACCTCGAGTCCCGGATCGACCGCTTCCGCCCGACCGTCCGGGACCGCTGGCGGGAAGCCGCGGTGCCCGGGGGCGGCATCTGGTTCGACCTCGGACCGCACCTGGTCGACCAGGCGCTCCTGCTCTTCGGTGTCCCCGAACGCGTAGACGCCGACCTCGCGGCCCTGCGTCCGGGCGCCCCGGTCGAGGACTGGGCGCACTGCGTGCTGCAGTACCCGGGCCGGCGCGTGGTCCTGCAGGCGTCGATGCTCGTGGCCGGCGGCAGCCCGCGCTTCGCGGTCCACGGCACGCGTGGCTCCGCGGTGAAGAAACTGCCGGATCGGCAGGAGGTTCAGCTGCGCGCTGGTCTGCTCCCCGGCGCCGAGGGCTGGGGCGTCGATCCGGACCCGATCCTCCTGCACGACGGGGAGGGGAACACCGAGCGCGTCCCCGCGCCGATCGGAGCCCAGCAGCGGTCCTACGCGGGCGTGCGCGACGCGATCCTGGGCCGCGCGAGCAGCGACGCCGCCACCCCCGACCAGGCCGTCGCCGTGATGGCGGTGCTCGAGGCCGCCGTCGCCTCGGCGCGGGAGGGCCGTGCGGTGGAACCCGCACTCACGGCGGCGGAGCGCGCAGCGTACCCCGGCGTGTCCCCCGCACCGACCGCGGCGGAGCGACATCACCGCAGTGCAGAACCGCGGTGATGTCGCGGGGCGGCGGTCGCCTCCCGGCCCCGCACGGGAGTCCGACGACGACGAAGGCCCGGTCCGTGTGGACCGGGCCTTCTGACTGGTGGAGGTAAGGGGATTCGAACCCCTGACCTTCTGCATGCCATGCAGACGCGCTACCAACTGCGCCATACCCCCAGATGTGGGCGCCACCCGCGATCTTCACGCGCCGTTTCCGGCCCGTTCGCCTCGCTGGCAACTCGACCAGCGTACACGGTCCCCGTGCGGGCGCCAAATCGGCGTCCAGGCCGGGGCGCCCTCAGATGCCGTAACCCTCGAGGGTCCAATCGCCCCAGCCCTCGGCCCCGGTGTCGGCAGTGAACGCGCCCTGCAGCACGGCGGCGCGGGCGTTGCCGATCCGTTCCATCGCCGCGAAGGCCTCGCCCTCGTGACGCAGGAGCAGCCCCGTGGCCGCGCGGATCAGCGCACCGTGGGCCACGACGAGCAGGGTGTGGGCACCACCGTCGCGCGGGGTGTCCGCCCAGTGCGGGGGAACGTGTCCGCGCAGCGCACGCAGGGCCCGCTCGCCGCCCCCGCGCAGGGTCTCCCCGCCCACGGGGCCGGCGTCGAGCGCCGGCTCGGCCCGCCAAAGGCGGTGCTCGTCCGGCCAGCGTTCCGCGATGGCACTGAGCTCCAGGCCCTCCCACTCTCCCCCGGCCAGCTCCATCAGCTCCGGGTCGACGGCCACGGACGCCGCGCCCACCCGGGCCTGGAGGACGATCTCGGCCGTGCGCCGCGCCCGGGCCAGCGGGGAGCAGACGGCCACGAGCTCCTCCGCGACCTCGATCAGGTCGCCCACGGGGCCGCCGGCGGCGCGGCGCGCCTGGCGCTCCCCCTCGGCGTTCAGCTCGATGTCCGTGTGCCCCTGGTAGCGGTCCAGGGCGTTCCAGTCGGTCTCGCCGTGACGCAGCAGGATCAGGCGCATCTCGCGACCGCGCTCAGGAGGCGTGCGAGGCGGAGGCGCCGTCGTCCTGGGCGGCCGCGTCCGGTCGGGTGCTCTCCTCCGGCAGGCCGAGGTCGATCGCCGGGGTGTCCTTCCACAGGCGGTCCAGCGCGTAGAACTCGCGGTCCTCGCGATGCTGGACGTGCACCACGAAGTGCCCGTAGTCGAGCAGCACCCAGTGGCCGTCAGACCGGCCCTCGCGACGCAGCGGCTTGAGCTGCTCGTCCTTCAGCAGCGCCTCCTCGACGCCGTCGACGATCGCGTTGACCTGACGCTCCGAGGCGCCGGAGGCGATCAGGAAGGCGTCGGTCAGGCCGAGCCGCTCGGCGACGTCGAACGCGACGATGTGCGTGCCGAGCTTGTCCGCGGCGGCGGCCGCGGCGGTGGTGAGGGCGTCCAGGGTGGTCTGGGGAACGGTCACGAGGTCTCCTCTTCCGAGACGTAGAGGTGGTGCTTGGCGATGTACTGGACGACGCCGTCCGGGACGAGATACCAGACGGGCCGGCCCCGGCGGACGCGCTCCCGGCAGTCCGTGGAGGAGATCGCCATGGCGGGGATCTCCATCAGGGACACGTCATCGCCCAGGCCCATGTCCGAGAGGTCGTGGCCGGGACGGGTGACACCGACGAAGTGCGCCAGGCCCCAGAGTTCGTCCACGTCCTTCCACGTGAGGATCTGGCCCATGGCGTCCGCGCCGGTGATGAAGAACAGCTCGGCGTCCGGGTGCAGGCGGCGCAGGTCCCGCAGCGTGTCCACGGTGTAGGTGGCGCCGGGGCGGTCGATGTCCACCCGGGAGACGGTGAACCGGGGGTTGGAGGCGGTGGCCACCACGGTCATGAGGTAGCGGTCCTCGGCCGGGGAGACCTGCCGGTCCGACTTCTGCCACGGCTGACCCGTGGGGACGAAGATGACCTCGTCCAGCGCGAACTCGGCGGCCACCTCAGAGGCGGCCACGAGGTGCCCGTGGTGGATCGGGTCGAAGGTGCCGCCCATGATGCCGAGGCGACGACGGCGCACGCCCCCGGCGGTGGGCTCGGGGACGGGGGTGCGGGAGGCGACGGTCATGCGCTCAGGAGACGAACGGACGGCCCGCCGCGTCGCCCCCGGCGGAGGCGGCGACGCGGCGGGCCGGTGAGACGTCAGTGACCGGAGGTGTGCGAGCCGCGGCCGGTGCCGTGGTGCTGGACCGCGGTGGTGGGCTCGGGCAGGCGCAGCGCGCGGGAGCGCATGGACATGGTGGCGGCCAGGGCGGCCATCAGCAGCGCGAAGACGAGCAGGCCGTACCAGATGGGGTCCATCGGCAGCTCGTTGACGACGTGGTGGCCCTCCTCGGCGGCGGCCAGGATCAGGGAGGTGTTCAGCATGGATGCTCCTCGGTGCAGCGGGTCAGACGGCCGGGCCGGGGCCGGGCCGAAGGGGTCCTGGTGTCCATCGTAGCCCGGCTCAGCGGCGGATCTGCCCGTCGCCGCGCAGGATCCACTTGGTGGTCGTGAGCTCCTCCAGGCCCATGGGCCCGCGGGCGTGCATCTTCTGGGTGGAGATGCCCACTTCGGCGCCGAGGCCGAGCTCGCCGCCGTCGGTGAAGCGCGTGGACGCGTTCACGATGACGGCCGCGGCGTCCACCTCGGTGATGAACCGCTCGGCCGCGGCCAGGTCGTTCGTGACGATGGCCTCGGTGTGGCCCGTGGACCACCGGCCGATGTGCTCGATCGCCTGGTCGAGGGAGTCCACGACGCGCACGGCCATCTCCATGTCCAGGTACTCGGTGCCCCAGTCCTCCTCGGTGGCGTCCACGGCGTCCCGGGCGTGGTCGCCGCGGTCGGCGAGCGTGGGCAGCCAGGCCCGCGCGGCCTCGTCCACGTGCAGCAGCACGCCGGCACGGGTGAGGGCGCGCAGCACTTCTCGGCCCACCTCCTCCGCGTCCCGGTGGAGCAGCAGGGTCTCGGCCGCATTGCACACGGAGGTGCGGTGGGTCTTCGAGTTGAGCACGATGTCCACCGCCATCTGCTTGGGTGCGGAGGCGTCCACGTACAGGTGCACGTTGCCCTCACCCGTCTCGATCACGGGCACCCGGGCCTCACGGACCACGCGCTGGATCAGCTCACGGCCGCCGCGCGGGACGAGGACGTCCACCGCGCCACGGGCGGCCATCAGGGCGGCGACGCCAGGACGTCCGAGGTCGTCGATGCCCTGGATGATGTTGGGGTCGAAGCCCTGGTCCACGAGCGCCTCCCGCAGCACCTGGATCAGGACCGCATTGGTGGACTCCGCGGCCGAGCCGCCGCGCAGGATCACGCCGTTGCCCGACTTCAGGGCGATGCCGGCGATGTCCACCGTGACGTTCGGACGGGCCTCGTACACGGCGCCCACGACGCCCAGGGGCACCCGCACCTGGCTCATCCGCACGCCGTTGGGCAGCGGGCCGCCGCGGACCACGGTGCCCACGGGGTCCGGCAGGCCGGCCAGGGTCTCCAGGGCGAGGGCCAGCGCCTCGACGCGCGCCTCGTCCAGCTTGAGGCGGTCCAGCATGGCCGCCGAGGTGCCGGCCTCGCGGCCGCGGCTGCGGTCCTCGCGGTTGGCCGTGATGATCGCGGCCGCGTTGGCGCGCAGGGCCTCGGCCATGTGGCGCAGGACGGCGTCCTTGCGGACGCGGCCGGCGGTGGCCAGCTCGGGCACGGCCTGACGCGCCCACTCGGCCCGTTGGCGGACGGCCTCCTCGACCTCGGGCGTCGGCGCCTCGGCGTCCTGGCGGCCGGACTGATCCTGGGGTGCGGTGCTCTCGGTGGTCTGCATGCCCCCAGCCTATCGAGCGCCCCGGACGAGGCACGAGGCCCCGGTCCGTCGCCGCGGCCGGAGCCCGTGCCGGTCAGCGCTGCGGCGGAGCCAGGCGCACCCAGTCGTCGGCGTGCACGACGACGCCGTCGTAGCCCGCGCCCAGGTCCTCGCGGAGGTCGGCGGTCGTCCGCCCGAGCATGGCGGGCAGCTGCGACGAGGAGTACTGCACGAGGCCGCGCGCCCGCACCCGGCCGTGCGCGTCCACGATCTCGACGACGTCGCCCGGCGTGAAGTCGCCCGTGCAGCCGGTGATGCCCGCGGCCAGCAGGGAGCGGCCGCGGTCGATCGCCCCGGCCACCGCGCCGTCGTCGATGACGAGCCGGCCCCGGACCTCCGCCGTGAGGCCGAGCCACGCCGCGCGCGCGGACCGGCGGCGGCCGGTGGCGGAGAACCACGTGCCCACGTCCTCCCCCGCGAACGCGGCGCCCGCGTTCGCGGCCGAGGTGAGCAGGGTCGGGATGCCGGTGGTGGCCGCGATGCCGGCCGCGTCCACCTTGGTCACCATGCCGCCCGTGCCCACGCCCGCGGAACCGGGCACGCGCACGTCGACGCCGGCCAGATCGTCGTCCGAGGTGACCTCCGGGATGCGCCGTGCGTCCGGGTTCGAGGGGTGGCCCGTGTAGAGGGCGTCCACGTCCGAGAGCAGGACCAGCAGGTCCGCCTTGCAGAGGTTGGCGGTGAGGGCCGCGAGGCGGTCGTTGTCGCCGAAGCGGATCTCGCGCGTGGCCACGGCGTCGTTCTCGTTCACGATCGGCATCACGTCGAGCGTGAGCAGCCGCGACAGGGCGCGGTGCGCGTTCGTGTACTGGGTGCGCCGCATGAGCTCCTCGGCGGTGAGGAGCACCTGCGCCACCTCCGTGTCGTGCCGGCCGAAGCTCGTGGTGTAGTGCGCCATGAGCTTGCTCTGGCCGACCGCCGCCGAGGCCTGCTGGGTGGCGGTGTCCTTGGGGCGTCGGCCCAGCCCGAGGTGGGGGAAGCCGGCCGCGACGGCACCGGAGGACACGAGCACCACCTGGGTGCCCTTCTGCCGCTCGGCGGCGAGGACGTCCACGAGCCGGTCGATGGCCTCCACGTCCAGGCCGTCCGGGGTGGTCAACGAGGACGAGCCGATCTTCACGACCACTCGGCGTGCGGCCTGCATCGTCTCCCGCGAGGTCACGGGGTTGGCCCGCGGGTCCTCAGAGCCGCGCGTGGCGGGGGTCGGATAGCGGGTGACGACGGTGCGCCGCACGGACATGGATCATCCCTCTCGATCGTCGGTGTCGGTCCACAGGCCGGAGCGTCGCTCGGCCTCCATCTCGGCCCGGGTCGCCGCACGGGCGGCCCGGCGGGCATCCTGCTCGGCGCGCTTCTCCGCGCGGGTCGCGCGGGTGCGCTCGTCGAGCCGCAGGTCGGTGCCACGGGGCCCGGCGAGCAGCTCGGCTCCCGCGGACAGCGTGGGCTCCCAGTCGAAGACCACGCCCGTGACGTCGTCGCCGATCACGACGGCGTCGCCCGGCCTCGCACCGGCCTTGAACAGGCCGTCCTCGACGCCGGCCCGCTGGAGCCGGTCCGCAAGGTAGCCGATCGCCTCGTCGTTCTGGAAGTCCGTCTGGGCGACCCACCGCTCGGGCTTCTCGCCGCGCACGCGGAACAGCGGCTCGAGGTTGCGTTCCTCGCGGCGGATCGTGAATTCGGCCCGCTCGCCACGGCGGCGATGCCGGCGCGGCACCTCGACGGGCGCGGCCGGCGCGGGCTCGACCACCCGGGAACGGGCCTCCGCCACGAGCTCGGCCATGGCGTACTTGAGGGCGTCCAGGCCCTCGCGGGCCAGCGCGGAGATGTCGAAGACCCGCAGGCCACGGCCCTCGAGCTCGTCGCGGACCATGTCCGCCATCGCGGCGCCGTCGGGCAGGTCGGTCTTGTTCAGGGCGATGAGGCGGGGCCGCTCGTTCAGCGGTACGACGCCCTCCCCGCCCTGGGAGAAGACGGGCTCCACCGCGTAGGCCTCGAGCTCGGCCTCGATGGCCTCGAAGTCGGCGATCGGGTCGCGGTCGGACTCGAGGCTGCCGCAGTCGAGGACGTGCACGAGCGCGGCGCAGCGCTCGACGTGGCGCAGGAACTCCAGGCCGAGGCCGCGGCCCTCCGAGGCACCGGGGATCAGGCCCGGGACGTCGGCCACGGTGAAGCGCACGTCGCCGGCCTGCACGACCCCGAGGTTGGGCACGAGCGTGGTGAACGGGTAGTCCGCGATCTTGGGACGGGCCGCAGACAGGGCAGCGATGAGGGAGGACTTGCCGGCCGAGGGGAAGCCCACGAGCGCGACGTCCGCCACGGTCTTGATCTCGAGCGTCAGGTCCCGGCTCTCCCCCGGCAGGCCGAGCAGCGCGAAGCCGGGCGCCTTGCGCTTCACGGAGGCCAGAGCCGCGTTGCCGAGGCCGCCCTGACCGCCGGCGGCGGCGACGTAGGTCGCGCCCTCCCCCACGAGATCGGCCACGATGTTGCCCTGCTCATCCTTGACCACCGTGCCGTCCGGCACGGGCAGCACGAGCGACTGGCCTTTCTTGCCCTCGCGGTGGTCGCCCATGCCCGGCTGGCCGTTCTCAGCGGACCGGTGCGGGGCGTGGTGGTAGTCCAGCAGCGTGGTGGTCTGCGAGTCCACCACGAGGGTGATGTCGCCGCCGTCGCCCCCGTCGCCGCCGTCGGGGCCACCCAGGGGCTTGAACTTCTCGCGATGCACGGAGACGCACCCGTGCCCGCCGTTGCCGGCGGTGAGGTGGAGGACCACGCGGTCCACGAAGGCTGCCATGGGAGTGCTCCTAGGGGCTGGAGGGATCGGACTCAGACGGCCCAGGGGCCGGAGACGCCGACGGCGGGGGCGGGTCCGGTGGATGCCGGGCCCGCCCCCGCCGGGGCGTCAGGGGGTGCGGGTGTCCTCGCCGGGCGAGGGTCCGCACGCAGACCGCACGAGTGTCAGATCACTCCGCGGCGGGGACGATGTCCACGACCTTGCGGCCGCGGCGCTGGCCGAAGGCCACGGAGCCCGCGGACAGCGCGAAGAGGGTGTCGTCCTTGCCGCGGCCGACGTTGCGGCCCGGGTGGAACTTGGTGCCACGCTGGCGGACGATGATCTCGCCGGCGTTGACGTCCTCGCCGCCGTAGCGCTTGACGCCGAGGTACTGCGGGTTCGAGTCGCGGCCGTTCTTCGAGGAACTGCCGGCCTTCTTATGTGCCATTGCTGTTGCCTAACCTCTCGGATGCTCGGTTTCGCCGGTGCCGGTGACGGCTCAGGCGATCCCGGTGATCTTGACCGTGGACAGCTCAGAGCGGTGGCCCTGGCGCTTCTTGTAGCCGGTCTTGTTCTTGTACTTCATGATGACGACCTTCTTGCCACGGGAGTGGGAGACGACCTCGGCGGTCACCTTCACACCGGCGGCATCGGCGCCAGCCTTGACCTCGTCCCCGTCCACCAGCATCAGAGCGGGCAGCTCGACGGAGCCACCGGTCTCAGCGGGAACGCGGTCAAGGGTAACGAGGTCTCCGACGGAAACCTTCTCCTGGCGGCCGCCAGCGCGGACAATCGCGTACACCACTTGGGACTCACTTCTCTCGACGTTTCAATGGATCAGATCGGGTTCTGCTCGCCCGCACCTCGACCGCGGCTGCGTCCGGGTCCGGCGGTCCCTCACCGGGACATGCGGGAGCGTGCGGGCGGTGAACACCGATGGTCCAGCATACTCGCTGCCGGGCATCCGGACCAAACAGAGGCGTGTCGGCGCGTCGCCGCCGCCCTGGGCAGGCCCGGGGCGGCGGCACCGACGACGGTCAGCGGCCGCGACGGGCCAGGTCGGCGGCCTTCACGCCGACGCCGAGCATCACCGGGGCGGCACCCTGCGGCTCGGCGGGGGTGGACGCCTCGGCCACGGCCGCCGTGAAGCGGCCGCCCTGGGCGCCGCTGGGCGCGGCCTGGACCTGGACGTGGACGCCGTCGGACGACACGGCACGACGCGAGCGCCGGCGCGGCGATCCGGGCGCCGGGGCCGCCTGGGCCTCGGTCGGGGCGTCCGCGGCGGACGCCTGGTCCGCGTCCGCCGTGGGCTCCGCCGTCGGCTCGGTCGCCGCAGGCTCCACCATCACGGCCTCCTCGACGGCGGCCGGGGCGGCGGGCTGCTCGTGGACCTCGGTGGCGTCCGTGGACTCCTCGGGCGAGGGCTCGGTGGCCTCCACCGGAGCCGCGTCCGTGCGGTCGGCCGTCCGCTCGGCGGACGCGTCCGCACCGGCGGCCGGACGGACGACGCCGTCGCTCGAGGCCCGGCGGGACCGGCGGCGCCGGGGCGCCAGGGCATCCTCGGCGGGCACGGGCGCCGAGGCATCCTCGACCGGCTCCGATGCGTCCTCCGCGGGCGCGGCCGCCGAGGACTCGGCGTCCGCGGCGTCGTGCCGCGACGGCGTCGCGCGCTCCGCGCCCTGGTCCTCGGCGTCGGTCTCGGTCGAGGCCGCCTCGCCGTCCCGCCGGGACCGCCCACGGCCACCCCGACGACGCCGGGACCGGCGGGGACGGTCGTCCTGCGCGTCCGCGTCCTCCGGGGACTCGGCCTCCTCGGCCTGCGCGACCGGGTCCTGGTGCTCGGGGGCCTCGGCGGCGGCCGGCTCGGCCTCCTCCTCCGTCTGACGGGGCTGATCGGCGGACTCGGCGGGGCCGTCGTCGTGTGACCGCGCGGCATCCTCAGAGCCCGCGACCTCGGCGCCGGTGTCCCCCGACTCCTCAGCGCGGCCCCGGCTGCGGCGGCGGCCCCGACGACGCCGGCGACGCGGCGTCTCCTCCTCGTCCGTCCCGGCCGGCTGCCCGGCCTCCGCGGGCCCGGCCGACGCGGCCTCGACGGCCTCGGCCGCGGAGTCCTCGGCGGCGTCCGCCGCCTGCTCGGCGGGGGCGGACTCCTGGGCGGGGGCCTCGTCCTCGGCCACCTTGCCGGAGGCCTTCGCGATCGAGTGCAGGGCGACCCGGGCGGCCTCGGCCCGCTCACGGCGCTGCCGCTCGTCCTCCGAGTCGGCGTGCTCGGCGCCCGTCGTCGTGGCCGCGGCGGCGTGGGCGTGCTCGCCCTCGCCGTCGCCCCGACGCCGGCGACGACGGCGGCCCTCCGCCTCGCCGCGCTGCTCACCGCCGGAGCGGCCCCGCTCGACCGGCGTGTCCTGGATGAGGATGCCGCGGCCGGCGCAGTGCTCGCAGGTCTCCGAGAACACCTCCACGAGCCCGGTGCCCATGCGCTTGCGCGTCATCTGGACCAGGCCGAGCGAGGTCACCTCGGCGACCTGGTGCTTCGTGCGGTCCCGGCCCAGGCACTCCACGAGACGGCGCAGCACGAGGTCGCGGTTGGCCTCGAGCACCATGTCGATGAAGTCGATGACGATGATGCCGCCGATGTCCCGCAGGCGCAGCTGCCGGACGATCTCCTCGGCGGCCTCGAGGTTGTTCTTGGTGACGGTCTCCTCGAGGTTGCCGCCGGAGCCCGTGAACTTGCCGGTGTTCACGTCCACCACGGTCATGGCCTCGGTGCGGTCGATCACGAGCGAGCCGCCGGAGGGCAGGTACACCTTGCGCTCGAGCGCCTTGTGGAGCTGCTCGTCCACGCGGTGGGTGGCGTACAGGTCCTCGCCGTCGTGGTCCTCCGGCACCCAGTGGTGCAACCGGTCCAGCAGGTGCGGGGCCACGTAGGTCACGTAGGCCTCGATGTTGTCCCACGTGGCCTCGCCCTGCACGAGCATGGCGGAGAAGTCCTCGTTGAAGACGTCGCGGACCGTCTTGATGGTCAGGTCCGGCTCGGCGTAGAGCAGCTCGGGGGCGAGCACCTTGGTGCCGGACGCCTTCTCCTGGATGCCCTCCCACTGGGCGCGCAGACGGTTGATGTCGTTCTGCAGCTCCTGCTCGGAGGTGCCCTCGGCCGCGGTGCGCACGATCACGCCGGCGTCCTGCGGCAGGTGGTCCTTGAGGATCTTCTTCAGACGCGAGCGCTCCACGTCCGGCAGCTTGCGGGAGATGCCGGTCATCGAGCCTCCCGGCACGTACACGAGGTAGCGGCCGGGCAGGGAGACCTGGCTGGTCAGACGGGCGCCCTTGTGGCCCACCGGGTCCTTGGTGACCTGGACGAGCACGGTGTCGCCGGACTTGAGCGCGTTCTCGATCTTCCTCGGCTTGCCGTCCAGCTGGGCGGCGTCCCAGTTGACCTCGCCCGCGTAGAGCACGGCGTTGCGTCCGCGGCCGATGTCCACGAACGCGGCCTCCATGGACGGCAGCACGTTCTGGACCTTGCCCAGGTACACGTTGCCGATCATCGAGTCCTGCGTGGTGTGCGAGACGAAGTGCTCGGCCAGCACGCCGTCCTCGAGCACGGCGATCTGGATGCGCTGGTCGCGCTGGCGCACCAGCATCTTGCGGTCCACGGCCTCGCGGCGGGCCAGGAACTCGGCCTCGGTGATCACGGTGCGGCGACGCCCGCCCGAGCGGGAGTCGCGGCGGCGCTGGCGCTTCGCCTCGAGCCGGGTGGAGCCCTTGACGCTCTGGACGGTGTCCGAGGCGGTGCTCACGGCCTGGCGCGGCGCGCGCACGCGGGTGACGGTGTGCTCGGGATCGCCGGCCTCGCCGCCGTCGAGCTCCATGTCCACCTCGCCGCGGCGGCGTCGGCGGCGCCGGCGGGAGACCACGGCGCCCTCGGCCCGGTCCTCGGACTCTCCGGCGTCCTCGTCCTCGGAGCGCTGCCGGGACGTGGTCTCGGTGCGCAGGACCTCGATCAGGTTCGCCGGCACGGCGAACGGGTCGGTCGGGTCGACCTGCAGCGTCGGCGCGCTCGGCTCCTCGGGCGCGTCCGCGGCGTCGTCGGACGCGGGGGTCCGCTCCGGCTGAACCGCCCCGGCGGCGGTGTCCGCCGCGGTCTGCGTCACGGCCTGCTCGGCCGTCTCCTCCACGCGTTCGTCTGCGCGGGTCGTGTCCTCGTTGTTGGCCGCCATGGCAGCACCTCCCGCCGACCGACGACGCCACACTCGCCGCCGCCCGGCGTGTCCGCGTCCGCCGCCGGCCGCGTTGCCCCGGGCGCCGTGCGCCACGGGTGCGCCGGGAGGCGGACTCCGAGAAGTCATCGGGTGGACCGCGTCGACCGTCAGGGCCCGGCGCGGAACCGCTGCGCCCTCGAGATCGGGGCCTGGGCGTCACGTGCCGTCCGCCGGCCGGCGCACGGACGCGCACGGGCGAAGCCCGGCGTCCACCTCCCGCACGATGCTCGACGCGGGGGCGCCTCGGCGGCGGCCCGACGTCGGGCGCGCAGCGGGCTGCCCCGCGGTGTGGCCACGGGACGGCCAGGGCCGATTCTCTCACATCCGCCCCGGGCACGCGCCTAGAATCGTGTCCATGCCTGCGACCCCGCTGACGGACGACATCCGCCTCTCCCCCGCCGACGACATCCCCGCCGAGGAGGCCCGGCTCACCTGGTACGCCCGGCCCGCGGGCACGGCGGCGCTGCTCCTGATCACCTCGCTCGTGGCGCTGACGGCCACCATCATCATCATCGTCGAGCGCGCCCTCCTCACCGCGGACCCGACGCACCGCACGTCCTGCGACCTCAACCCGTGGGTGTCCTGCGGCCAGGTGATGCAGTCGTGGCAGGCCCACACCTTCGGCTTCCCGAACACGTACATCGGCGTGGTCGCGTTCTCCGTGCTCATCACCGTGGGGATGTCCCTGCTCGCCGGCGCCCGCTTCGCCCGCTGGTACTGGCTGCTGATGAACGCGGGGATCCTGGCGGGCTTCGCGTTCTGCGTGTGGCTCTGGTACTCGGCCGTCTACAGCATCGGCACGCTCTGCCTCTACTGCATGATCGTGTGGGCCATGGTCATCGCCCAGCTCGTGCTTGTGACGTCCCGGAACCTGCAGACCGGCACGCTGCCGGCCCCGGCCGGTCTCGTCCGCCTCGCCCGGGAGCTGGCCTGGCCCGTGATCGTGCTCCTCTACGTCCTGGTGTTCGCCTCGATCCTGCTGGAACTGGGCCTCGGGGTCGTCGGGATCGACTGAGCCTAAGCTCCCCCACCGGACACGACGACGGCGGCCGGTCACCCCACCAGGGTGACCGGCCGCCGTCGTGCGGGCCCGGAACGGGCTCAGCCGAACCAGATCGCGAGCTCGCGCTCGGCCGAAAGGGTCGAGTCCGAACCGTGGACGAGGTTCTTCTGGACGGCCTCGCCCCAGTCCCGGCCCAGGTCGCCGCGGATGGTGCCCGGGGCGGCCACGGTGGGGTCGGTCTTGCCGGCCAGCGAGCGGAACCCCTCAATCACCGAATCGCCCGTGACGCGCGCGGCCACCACGGGGCCGGAGGCCATGAACGCCACCAGCGGCTCGAAGAACGGCTTGCCCTGGTGCTCCTCGTAGTGGCGCTCCAACATGGCGCGGGTGGGCGTGAGCATCTTCAGGTCGGCGATCACGTAGCCCTTGCGCTCGATGCGCGCGAGGATCTCGCCGACCAGGTTGCGGGCCACCCCGTCCGGCTTGATGAGGACGAGGGTCTCTTCGGTGTGGTGCGTCATGGGGTGTGCTCCTAGCGTCGTCGGACGGCCGCGAGCGCGGCCCGGTTCCCGCTCCACCCTAGTGGGGCCCGGGACTCAGCGTCCGTGCTCGGCCTCCCAGGCGGCCTCGAGGCGGTCGCGCTGGGCGTTCTCGACGTCCATGGCACCGCCCTTGATCACGGCGTACGCCCACGTCAGCGCGAAGAGGGCCCCCACCACGAACATCGAGTACTCCCAGAAGCCGGAGGCCAGCAGGACGGCCTGGATCGCCCAGCCGATCGCGATGCCGACGGGCTTGCGCACCAGGGCGCAGGTCAGCACCGCGACGACGGCCAGCGCGGAGTAGCCCGCCACGAACCACCAGGCGCCCGGCTCGTCCCGGTGCATGCCGAACAGCATGAGCCCGAGGAAGAAGATGAGCACCGCCTCGAGCATGAGGATCGTGGAGGTGAACAGGGCGCGCACGGAGCGGCGGCGCCGACGAGTGCCGGGGCGCCACTGCCGCTGGGCTCGCGTCTCGCGCTCGGGGCGCCAGGACTCGTCGCCGAAGCGCCCCTGCTCCGGGGCGCCTCCGGTCTCCGGCTGGTCGGGGCTCATCGGTCCTCCTCCGTCCGGCGGCGGGCGCCGGCGTCGTCGCGGTCCTCGAGCAGCTCGAGGATCTCCGGGTCCAGGTCGTCCTCGTCGGCGTCCGCCAGCCCGACGGCGTCGAGCAGGTCGGCGGGGTCGAGGCCGCGGGCGGCCACGGTGACGGGGCCGGCATGGCGGGGCTCGCCCACGAGGGTGCGGACCTCGGCGGCCAGGGTGATCGAGCCGAGCACGAGCACACCGCCGCCGGTGCCGGAGGCCAGTTCGTCCGCGCTCGTCTCGAGGGCCTCCGCGCGGCCGACCGCCCACTCGAGGGCGTCCGGCACGGACTCGGTGGCGTACACGTCGTCCTCGGGCCAGCCGGCGTCGACGGCCATGCGGGCCAGCTCCCCGGCCGGGATGGCGCGGGCCGAGGAGGACTGCGTCACCGCGAGGTCCTCCACGTCGTCGCCGAACGCCCGGTAGAGCGCCGCGAGCATGCCCGGCGCGTCCTTCTCCTGGAGGATCCCGACGACCAGCGAGAGGCGGGTGAAGCCGAACGCCTCCTGCACCGCACGGGCCGTGGCCCGCACGCCGTCCGGGTTGTGGGCGGCGTCCACGATGAGCGTGGGGGCGGTGCGCAGCACCTCGAGCCGGCCGGGCGAGGTGACCTGGGACAGCCCCTCGCGCAGCAGCTCCTCGTCCAGCGGTCGCTCGCCGCCGCCCAGGAACATCTCCAGGGCCGCCACGGCCACCGCGAGGTTCTGCGCCTGGTGCTCCCCGAGCAGCGGCAGGAACAGGTCCCGGTACTCGGCCGCGAGGCCACGCACGGACACCTGCTGGCCGCCCACGGCCAGGGAGCGCTCGAGCACGCCGAACTCGACGCCCTCGAAGCGGAACGGCACGTCGGCCGCCTGCGCCGCCTCGAGCAGCACCTGGGCGGCGTCGCGCTCCTGGGCGGCGGAGACGAGGGCGCCGCCGGGCTTGATGATGCCGGCCTTCTCCTCGGCGATCTCGGCCTCGGTCTCCCCCAGCAGGTCCGTGTGGTCCAGGGAGATGGGGGTGACCACGGAGACGACGGCGTCCGCGACGTTGGTCGCGTCCGTCACGCCCCCGAGGCCCACCTCGAGGACGACGACCTCCACGGGCTCGTCCGCGAACACCGCGAAGCCCAGCGTGGTGACCGCCTCGAAGTACGTCAGCGGGACCTCGCCCGCGGCCTCGAGCTCCGCGTCCACGGTCTGCACGATCGGGAGGATCTCCCCCCACACGCGCACGAAGGTCTCGTCGGCCACCGGGGCGCCGTCGATGCTGATCCGCTCCGTGACACGCTGCAGATGCGGCGAGGTGTAGCGCCCGGTGCGCAGCCCGTAGGCGCGCAGGACGGCCTCGACCATCCGCGCCGTGGACGTCTTGCCGTTGGTGCCGGTCAGGTGGATCACCGGGGCCGCGTGCTGCGGGTCGCCGAGCAGCGCGAGCACGCGCCGCATCGGCTCGAGCCGCGGCTGCATCTTGTTCTCCGGGGCGCGGGCGAGCAGGTCCCGGTAGACCTCCTCGACCGTGCCCGGGGCGTCCCCGCGCATCACGCGTCCGCCTTCGCGACGGTGACTGCCACGGTCTTCATGGCGTCGTCGGCCGGGTCCTTGCGCGGGTCGGCCGCACCGGAGTCCACGAGCTCCAGGTCCACCGTGAGGGTCTCCTCCGCGACGAGGCCGCGGTGGGCCTCGAGCGCCGCCACGACGGCGGTGGGGCCCTCGATCCGCGTGCGCACGCGGTCGGAGACGTCCAGGCCGGCGTCCTTGCGGGCCGCCTGGACGGCGCGGACCACGTCCCGGGCGGTGCCCTCGGCGGCCAGCTCCGCGGAGACCTCGGTGTCCAGCACGAGGAAGCCGGCGGTGCCGGGCAGCACGCCCACCGCGGTCCCCTCGGGGGCGCCGGTGGAGACGGTGCGCAGCTCGTAGAGCGCGGGGGCCAGTGTCACGGTCTCGCCGTCGGCGAGCGTGACCGCCAGGCCCTCGGCCGTCTCCTCGTACGCGCCGGCGTCGACCGCCTGCTTCACGAGCGGCACCTGCCTGCCGAACGCCTTGCCGAGCTCGCGGAAGTTCAGCTTCAGCTCCGTGCCGATGCCGTAGCGGGCGATCGCCTCCTCCGAGAGCTCGGTGAGCTCGACGTCCTTGAGGTTCAGCTCGTCCGCCACGATGCGGGCGTAGGTGCCCTCGAGGCCCGCCGCGTCCGGGACGACGACGGACAGGCGGGGCAGCGGCAGGCGCACCCGGCGCCCGGCCCCCTTGCGCAGGGCCGAGCCGGCCGAGCTGATGCGGCGCACCGCGTCCATCCGGGCCACGAGGGAGTCCGCCTCGGGCCCGTGGGGGAACAGGTCGGCGTCCGGGTAGTCGGTCAGGTGGACCGAGCGGCCACCGGTGAGGCCGCGCCAGATCTCCTCGGCGATCAGCGGCATCAGCGGTGCGGCGGCCCGGGTGAAGGCCTCGAGAACGGTGTAGAGGACGTCGAAGGCGACGGTGTCCTCGTCGAAGAACCGCTCCCGGGACCGGCGGATGTACCAGTTGGTCAGCGTGTCCATGAAGCCGCGCAGCGCGTCCGTGGCGTCCGAAACCTCGTAGGCGTCCAGGCCGGCCTTGACCTCCCGCAGCATGCGGCCCGCGGCGGCCAGGATGTACTGGTCCAGGGGGTCCTCGGCGGTGTGCCGCTCCTGCGCGCGGTACCCCTCGGGGCGGGCGCCGCCGTCGTGCGCGGTGTTCGCGTACAGGGTGAAGAAGTGGTACGCGTTCCACGCCGGCAGCAGCACCTGGCGGACGCCCTCGCGGATGCCCTCCTCCGTGACGATCAGGTTGCCGCCGCGCAGGATGGGGCTGGCCATGAGGAACCAGCGCATGGCGTCCGCGCCGTCGCGGTCCAGGACCTCCGTGACGTCCGGGTAGTTGCGCAGCGACTTGGACATCTTCTGCCCGTCCGAGCCGAGCACGATGCCGTGCGAGATCACGTTGGAGAACGCCGGCCGGTCGAACAGCGCCGTGGCCAGGATGTGCATGGTGTAGAACCAGCCGCGCGTCTGGCCGATGTACTCCACGATGAAGTCCGCCGGGTTGTGCGTGGGGAACCAGTCCGCGCGCTCGAACGGGTAGTGCACCTGGGCGTACGGCATGGAGCCGGAGTCGAACCAGACGTCCAGCACGTCCTCGACCCGGCGCATGACCGCACCCGCCGCGGCGGCCTCGGGGTCCGGGTGGGGGCGGGTGAGGTCGTCCACCCACGGGCGGTGCAGGTCCACCTCGCCCTCGGCGTTGCGCGGCAGGCGGCCGAAGGCCTCCTCGATCTCCGCGAGCGAGCCGTAGACCTCCTGGCGGGGGAAGTCGGGGTGGTCGGACTCCCACACCGGGATGGGCGAGCCCCAGTACCGATTGCGGGAGATGGACCAGTCGCGCGCGTTGGCGACCCACGTGCCGAACTGCCCGTGCTTCACGTTGCCGGGGATCCAGGTGATCTCCTCGTTCAGCTCGAGCATGCGCTCCTTGATCTGGGTGACCTTGACGTACCAGGACGTCACCGCGCGGTAGATCAGGGGCGTGCGGCACCGCCAGCAGTGCGGGTAGGAGTGCTCGTAGGAGGCTTCGCGGGCCACGCGGCCCAGGGCGCGCAGGGCGCGGATGATCGTGCGGTTGGCCTCGAAGACCTGCACGCCGGCGATCTCGCGCAGGTCGCCGCGCCCGACGTCCTCGCGGGCGAACAGCGGCAGGAACCGGGCACCGGAGTCCACGGAGAGCAGCACGGGGATGCCGTTGGCCTCGCACACGCGCTGATCGTCCTCACCGTAGGCCGGCGCCTGGTGGACCACGCCGGTGCCGTCCTCGGTGGAGACGTAGTCGTCCACGAGGATGCGGTGGGCGCCCTCGACGCCGAGGTCACGGCCGTTGACGGTGAAGGTCTCCCCGCGGTGGGCGTCGAACACGTCCGTGAACAGCGGCGCGTAGGCCAGGCCGCCGAGGCGGGCGCCGGGGATCGTCTCGGTGACCGCGGCGCGGGCGGCGTCGGCATCGGCGTAGCCGAGCTCCCTGGCGTGGGCGCCCACCAGGTCCACGGCCAGGAGGAAGCGGTCCCCGTCCGCGGTCGCGCCCTCGGGGCCGGCCGGCACCACGGCGTACTGGATCTGGGGGCCGACGGCGAGGGCCGCGTTGGTCGGCAGCGTCCAGGGCGTGGTGGTCCAGGCCAGGACGTGGACGCCGGCCAGGTGCGCGGCGAGCGCCGCGTCGGCGCCGCCGTCGGGCACGAGGGCGGGGTCCGCCGGGAGGCCGGTGATCGGGAACGTGACGGTGACCGAGGGGTCCTGGCGCATCTTGTAGACGTCGTCGTCCATGCGCAGCTCGTGGTTGGACAGCGGGGTCTCGTCGTTCCAGCAGTAGGGCAGGACGCGGAAGCCGCGGTAGGTCAGGCCCTTGCGGTGCAGCTCGGAGAAGGCCCAGATCACGGACTCCATGAAGTCCGGGGTGAGGGTCTTGTAGTCGTTCTCGAAGTCGACCCAGCGGGCCTGGCGGGTCACGTAGTCCTGCCACTGGTCCGTGTACTTCAGGACCGAGGAGCGGCAGGCGTCGTTGAACGTGTCGATGCCCATGGCCTCGATCTCGGACTTGTCCGTCATGCCCAGCTGCTTCATCGCCTCGAGCTCGGCGGGCAGGCCGTGGGTGTCCCAGCCGAAGCGGCGCTCCACGCGGCGGCCCTGCTGCGTCTGGTAGCGGGCCACGAGGTCCTTGACGTACCCGGTGAGCAGGTGGCCGTAGTGCGGCAGGCCGTTGGCGAAGGGCGGGCCGTCGTAGAAGACGAACTCGTTCTGCGAGCCGTCCTCGTTCCGGGTGGGACGCTGGTCGATCGAGGCCTGGAAGGTGCCGTCCTCGTCCCAGTACGCCAGGATGCGGCGCTCGATCTCCGGGAAGCGCGGGGAGGCGGGGGTGCGGCCGTCAGGGGCGGAGGAGGCGAGGGGGTACACGGGGGTCCTTTGCGTCCGGGGCGTCGGTTCCGTGCAAGGACGCCCGAGGGCCCGACCCTCCGGCCGGCCGCGGACGCGGTACCACCTTGCTTGCCGGCGTCGGGAGGTCCCCGGGGTGCCGGCCGCTTGATGACTGCTGTGACGGGCTTACCCGTCCGGTTCTACTGGGGCCGTGCGGCCCGTTCTTCCGGAGGCTCGCCGGTGATGGCCGGGTCGACGCCTGTGCCCGCCAGTGTAGTGGACGCTGCGCCGGCCCGGGGCCGCGGGGCCGGAGCGCGTCAGAGGGCGGTGCGCACGGCCGCCGACGCGTCGCCGTCGATCTCCACGTGCACGGCGTCCCGGCCCGAGGCCCAGAGGAGGAGCTCCCCGACCTCGCCGGTCACCGTGACGGGCGCCCGCAGCGCCACGGCCCCACGGGTGACGGTGACCGGGGCGCGACCCGGGCCCTGGAGGACCACCGGCGCCGTGGACGTGCGCAGGAACAGCGGGGCCATGCGACGCAGCGAGCGGTAGAGGGCGTCCTCCTCGTCCGGGGAGAACGGGCGCGGGGCGGGCAGCGAGCCGCCGGTCGCGGACTCGCCGCGCCGGACGTCCTCGAGGTGGATGAAGTGCTCGGCCGCGTTCACGTGCCTGTCCGCCGCCCGCATGGGGTTCAGCGCCGACGGGCCCGCGGCCCACTCCCGCACGACCTCGGCGTAGTCGCGGCGCTTGGTGTCCGCGGTCAGGCGGTCGAGGTGGCGGGACAGCGGCGGGATGAACAGGGCGGCGAAGGCGTCGGGCCGGCTCTCCCGCAGCCAGAGGTGGGCGGCGAGGTCGCGGGTGCTCCAGCCGCCGCACAGGGTGGGCGCGTGGGGGCCCTTCTCGAGCAGGAGGTCAGCGAGACGGGCGCGTTCGGCTGCGGCGAAGGTGGTCATGGGCACCACGGTAGGGAGCGGGCCGCGGCGCGGGCGAGGGGTGGGCCGCGCCGCGGCCGCGAATCCGCCCGACGGGAGGACTCAGCCTCCGGCGCCGAGGAGGACGCTCTCCCGGGAGATGCGGGTCATCTCCTCCCGGTCCACGACCTTCACCCGCTCCCGCGCCACCGGACCGGCCTGCGTCGCCTGCGCACCCAGGGACTTCTCATGGTCATCCAGAGCATGCCAACCGGCCCACGTGGTGTACGGGACCTCACGGGACTCGAGCAGCTCGATCACCGACTCCTCGGAGGGCTCCTGGGCCGTCCACAGCCCCGGCTCGTCCTCGATCAGATGCTTGATCGTCTCCAGGGAGTCACCCTTGGTGTGCCCGATCAACCCCACGGGGCCGCGCTTGATCCAGCCGGAGGCATACAGGCCGGGGACGGGGGCGCCGTCCGCGTCGAGCACGCGGCCCTGCGCGTTCGGGATCACACCGCGCACCTCATCGAACTCCACCCCCTCCACGGGCGAACCGAAATACCCCACCGCCCGGTACACCGCCTGCACCGGGTAGTCCACGGTCTCCCCCGTCGGACGGACCCCACCGGAACCGTCCAACTCCATCCGGCGCATCCGCAGGCCGTCCACCCGGCCGTCGCCGTCCTCGTCCAGGAACTCCTCCGGGGCCTGGAGGAAATGCAGGTGCAGCCGACGCGAGGCGCTCTGCTGACGGTCCTCCTGCTCCATGAGCCAGTTCGTCAACGTGCCCACCATGGTGCGGACCTGGTTGTTCTCCTCGATCGCCTTCTCCGAGGCCTCATCGAAGTCGAAGTCCTCCTCGTACAACACGATGTCCACATCCCGGGAATGCGCCAGCTCCCGCAGCTCCAACGGGGTGAACTTCACCTGCGCCGGCCCACGCCGGCCGAACACGTGCACATCCGTGACCGGGGAAGCGGCCAGATCCCGGTACACGTTGTCCGGGATCTCGGTGGGCAACAGGTCCTCGGCATGCTTGGACAGGATCCGGGCCACATCCAGGGCCACGTTCCCGTTGCCGATCACCGCCACCTGCGTGGCCTCCAACGGCCAATGCCGCGGCACATCCGGGTGCCCGTCATACCAGGACGCGAAGTCCGCGCCACCGAACGAGCCGGCCAACTCCACCCCCGGCACGTCCAGGGCAGCGTCCCGCACCGCACCGGTGGAGAACACGATCGCGTCGTAATGCCGACGCAGATCCGCCAGGCTCAGGTCCGTGCCGTAGTCCACATTCCCCAGGAAACGGATGTCCCCGCGGTCCATGACCTTGTGCAGCGCGGTGACGATGCCCTTGATGCGCGGATGGTCCGGGGCCACCCCGTAGCGGATCAGGCCGAACGGGGCCGGGTACCGGTCGAACAGGTCGATGCTGACACGGAAGTCCCGTTCCTCCTTGGTCAGGATGTCCGCCGTGTACACCCCGGCGGGTCCGGCACCGATGATGGCGATGCGCAACGGGCGGTCAGGCCTCGAGGGGGTCAGGGTCATGCTCGTGCTCCTTCGGAGGTCGGGTTCAGGGTCAAGATCGGGGCAGGGACACCGGCTGCAGGCGCGCCGGTGGCGTAGGGGCTCAGGCGCACGACGTCGCCCACGACGATCACGGCGGGGTTCTCCACACCGACGGCGGCCGCCTGCGCGGCGATGGTCTCCACCGTGCCCACGGTGACCCGCTGGTCCGGCATCCAGCCGCGCTCGATGATCGCCACGGGCGTCGCGCCGTCGAGGCCGCGCTCCGTCAGTCGGCGCGCGGTGTCCGCGAGCCGGCGCACGCCCATCAGCAGGACGAGCGTGTGGTCGGCCCGGGTGGGCACTTCGGCCAGCTCTTCGTGGCCGGTCACCAGCGTGAAGCCGGTGGCGACGCCGCGATGGGTGACCGGGATCCCCGCGGCGGCGGGCACCGAGACGGCGCTCGTGACACCGGGGACCACCTCGACGTCGACGCCATGGGCGCGGCAGTGCGCTGCCTCCTCGCCGCCGCGGCCGAGCACGTACGGGTCGCCGCCCTTGAGCCGGACGACGAGGCGGCCGGCCCGGGCCTCCCGGACCAGGACGGCGTTGATCTCGTCCTGCGTGGCCAGGTGGTTCCCGGGGGCCTTGCCGACCTCGATCACGGGCACCGCCGGGTCCAGCTCGGCCAGGAGGGCGCGCGGGCCCAGCCGGTCGGCGACCACCACGTCGGCCTCCGCGAGCAGCTGTCGGCCGCGCACGGTGATGAGCCCGGAGTCGCCGGGGCCGCCGCCGACGAGGGCCACGCGGCCGGGCTCGGCGGACGCGCGCCGCCGGCGCAGCGGCAGCCGCCCCGTCGACAGGGCGAGGGTGATCGCATCCTTCAGGGCGCGGGCGCGGCGAGGGTCTCCCCCGGCGTTGACGGCCACGGTCACGTCCCCGGCCCGGACGACGGCGGGCGTCCAGGCGGCGGAGGACTCGGCATCGGAGGCGTCGACGCACCAGACGCGGCGGGCCTCGGCGTCGGAGGCCACGGCCCCGTCCACGGCCCGGTCGCCGGTGGCGGTCTGGGCGAACCAGACCCCGTCGAGGTCGGACGGGCGGTAGGGGCGGCGGTGCAGGGTGATCAGGCCGGCCGCCGCGAGCCGCTCCACCTCCTCCCCCGGCTCCGGGGCCACCACGGTGACGAGCGCGCCGGCGTCGAGGAGGGCGCCCATGCGGCGGCCGGCCACGCGCCCGCCGCCCACCATCAGGACGGGCCGGCCGAGCAGACGCAGGGAGGTGGGGTACAGATCGGACGCGGTCATCGCGTGCTCCCTTCCAGCAGCCCCCGGCGGCGCAGCATGCGCCGCTCGACGGGGCCGAATACGGCCAGTTCGACGAGGACGCCGACGGCCAGGATGGTCAGGACGGCGCAGAGGACGACGGCGAGGTCGGACGCGGCACGTCCCTCGTGGAGCAGGGTCCCGAGTCCCACGCCCATGGGCCCGCCGACGGCGATGATCTCGGCGGCCATGAGGCCTCGCCACGCGAAGGCCCAGCCCTGGCGCAGGCCGGAGACGAAGGCGGGCAGGGCGGCCGGGAGGACCACCAGCAGGGCGGTCTCGAGACGCGAGGCGCCCAGCACCCGGGCCGCGCGACGCAGCTGCGGCGGCACCTGGTCCGTGCCGGTGGTGAGGCCGGCGACCACGGCGGGGACGGCGCCGGTGAGCATCACGAAGTACGCGGTGGCGTCGCTGAGGCCGAACCACAGCACCGCGAGCGGCACCCAGGCCACGTTCGGCAGCACCATCAGGGCCGTGAGCAGCGGGCCGAACGCCCGCCGCAGGACGCTGACCTGTCCGAGCACCAGGCCCAGCCCGACGCCGACGACCACGGCGAGTGCGAAGCCGACGACGGCGCGGCCCACCGACGTCGCCACTGCCTGCTGGACGAGGCCCTGGGCCCACAGCGTCCCGAAGGCCCCGACGACGTCGCCGGGACCGGTGATCGGCTCACCGCGCGCACCGGCCAGCCACGCGAAGGCCTGCCAGATCGCCACGAGCAGGACGACGGCGGCCACCGGGAGCAGGACCCGGCTCCAGTCCCACCCGGCCAGACCCGTCCGACGGGTCGAGTCGACGGCCTGGAGCGCGTCGAGGCCGCTGTCGAGCTCGCGCAGCTCGTCGTCGGTGGCGGCCCCCGGCGCGCGGCCGGGGGCGTCGAGGGTGGGGGTGTCAGTGCGCATGGCGACGGATCTCCTGACCGAGTCGGGCGGTGATGGCGGCCGTGAGGGCGGCCGCGGCGGGCGCGTCGTGGCGGGCGGCCGCGGGCACGTCCCATTCGGCGACGACGCGACCCGGACGTGAGGACAGCAGCAGCACCCGCTGGCCGAGGCGGACGGCCTCGGCCACGTTGTGGGTGACGAACACGACCGTCCGACCGGTCTGCCGCCACACGCGCTCGAGCTCCCCATGCAGCAGGTCGCGGGTGATCGCGTCCAAGGCCGCGAACGGCTCGTCCATGAGCAGCAGGGGGCGGTCCTGGGCGAGGGCCCGGGCCAGGGCGACGCGCTGGCGCATGCCGCCGGAGAGCTGGTGGGGTCGCAGGTCGGCGGCGTCGTCGAGGTGGACGAGGCGCAGCAGCTCCCCGGCACGCTCCCGACGCTCCCCCGCGGCCACACCGGCGAAGCGGAGGGCGAGCTCGATGTTGCCGCGGGCGGTGAGCCACGGGAAGAGGGCGGCGTCCTGGAACATGAACGCGGCCCCCTCCCGGGGGGTCTTGACGACGCCCGCGGTGGGCGCCTCGAGCCGGGCGACGAGGTTCAGCAGGGTGGACTTGCCGCACCCGGACGCACCGAGCAGGCAGACGAACTCGCCCGGCTCGATCCGCACGGAGACGTCCTCCAGCACGGGCGTGGGCCCGCCGAAGCTCTTGCCCACGTCCTCCATCACCACCGTCATGACCGCTCCCGTCGCGCCGTCGTCATCCGGATCAGGCCTCGTCGCCGCCGCGCACCATGCCGGCGGCGAGCGTGGCCCCGTCGTGGGGGTCGATCACGAGGAACGCCCCGGTGCGCCGATGCACGGCGTAGGGCTCCACGGGCAGCGGCGCGGCCAGGTGCAGGCGCACCTGTCCGATGTCGTTGAGCCCGAGGGTCTCGGCCGGGTCGAGCCGCAGGGTGTCGAGGTCGAGCCGACCGGCCACCTCCTGGACGAGCGCCCGGACGACGGCGGTGCCGTGCTTGACGAGGACCTGCTGCCCGACGCGCAGCGGTGCGGCGGAGAGCCAGCACAGCGCGGCGGCCACCTCCGCGGTGGGGCGCGGGGCGGTGTCCGCGGCGGCGATCGTGTCCCCGCGGGCCACGTCCACCTCGTCGGCCAGGCGCAGGACCACCGACTGCGGGGAGGAGGCCTCCTCGAGGGATTCCCCGGCGGCGTCCACGCCCACCACGGTGGTGGTGCGCGCCGGCTGCCCCGGGGTGAGGACGGCGACGGCGTCCCCGGGCCGGACGGTGCCCGCGACCACCTGCCCGGCGTAGCCGCGGTAGTCGCGGAACACCTCGGGGTCGAGGCCGGGGGCCAGGGCGCCCTGGGGGCGCACCACGAGCTGCACCGGGAAGCGGAAGGAGGCGGCGGCGTCGTCCTCGGCGTCCGCCCCGGGCAGGGACTCGAGCAGCTCCATGAGCGTGGGGCCGGTGTACCAGTCCGTCCGCTCGGAGCGGGTGACCACGTTGTCGCCCTGCAGGGCGGACACCGGGACGCTCACCGCGTCGGAGAGGCCGAGCTCCCGGGCCACGCGCCGGACGTCCTCGGCGATCGCGGTGAAGACCTCCTCGGCGTAGTCCACGAGATCGATCTTGTTGACGGCGACGATCACGTGCGGCACCCGCAGCAGGGCCACCACGCTGAGGTGGCGCCGGGTCTGCTCCACCACGCCCTTGCGGGCGTCCACGAGCAGCACGACCGCATCGGCCGTCGAGGCGCCCGTGACGGTGTTCCGGGTGTACTGCACGTGCCCGGGGCAGTCGGCCAGCACGAAGGTGCGCCGGTCCGTGGCGAAGTACCGGTACGCGACGTCGATCGTGATCCCCTGCTCCCGCTCGGCGCGCAGGCCGTCGGTCAGCAGCGCCAGGTCCAGCCCGCCCTCGGCACCGCCGAAGCCGCGCTCGGCGGAGGTGCGGGCCACGGCCTCGAGCTGGTCGGCCAGGACGGCCTTGGAGTCGTGCAGGAGGCGGCCCACGAGGGTGGACTTGCCGTCGTCGACCGAGCCGGCCGTGGCCAGGCGGAACAGGGTCCCGGCGGGGGCGTGCCGGTCCAGCAGTGCGGTGCTCATCAGAAGTACCCGTCCTTCTTGCGATCTTCCATGGCCGCCTCGGAGATGCGGTCGTCGGCGCGGGTGGCCCCGCGTTCGGTCAGGGTGGAGGCGGCGACCTCGAGCACGACGTCCTCGACGGTGGCGGCCTCCGAGAGGACGGCGCCGGTGCAGGACATGTCGCCCACCGTGCGGTAGCGCACCGTCCGCGTGGTGACCTCCTCGCCCTCGGCCGGGCGGGAGTGCTCCCCCACGGCGCGCCACATGCCGTCGCGGCGGAAGACCTCCCGCTCGTGCGCGTAGTAGATGGAGGGCAGCTCGATGCCCTCGCGGGCGATGTACCGCCACACGTCCAGCTCGGTCCAGTTGCTGATGGGGAACGCGCGGACGTGCTGGCCGGGGGTGTGACGGCCGTTGTAGAGGTTCCACAGCTCGGGGCGCTGGTTGCGCGGGTCCCACTGGCCGAACGCGTCCCGCAGGCTGATGATCCGCTCCTTGGCCCGCGCCTTGTCCTCGTCACGGCGGCCTCCCCCGAAGACGGCGTCGAACCGGTTGGTCCGGATCGTGTCCAGCAGGGGGGTGGTCTGCAGGGTGTTGCGGGTGCCGTCGGCGCGCTCACGCAGCTCGCCGCGGTCGATGTACTCCTGCACGGAGCCCACCACGAGCCGCAGGCCGAGCCGCTCCACCGTGCGGTCGCGGAACTCGAGGACCTCGGGGAAGTTGTGGCCGGTGTCCACGTGGACCACCGGGAAGGGGATCCTCCCCGGCCAGAAGGCCTTCGCGGCCAGGTGGAGCATCACCACGGAGTCCTTGCCGCCCGAGAAGAGCATGGCGGGGCGCTCGAACTCGGCCACCACCTCGCGGATGATGTGGATCGCCTCGGCCTCCAGGGCGTCCTGGACGTCGGGCCCGGCGGGGCTCACGGTCCCCGGGTCGGGGGCATGGGTGAGGGTCATCGTGTCTCCTTGGTCTGTCTCGGGTGCGGCGCTCAGACGTGGATGCCGCACTCGGTCTTCGCGGTCCCGGCCCAGCGCCCGGCACGGGGGTCCTCCCCGGGGGCGACGGGGCGGGTGCAGGGGCGGCAGCCGATCGAGGGGTAGCCGTTCTGCAGGAGCAGGTTCACGGGCACGTCGTGGTCCGTGGCGTAGCCGACCAGGTCGTCGAAGCTCCACGGGGCGACGGGGTTGACCTTGACCATGCCGTGGGCCTCGTCCCAGCCCACCAGCGGGGTGTTCGTGCGCGTCGGCGCCTCGTCCCGGCGGACGCCGGTGAACCACAGGTCGTATCCGGCCAGCGCCCGGTTGAGGGGCTCGACCTTGCGCATCGCGCAGCACAGCCCCGGGTCGCGGGCGAACAGGTCCTTGCCGTGGCGCTCGTCCTGCTCGGCCACGGTCAGCTCCGGGAGCACGTCCACCACGGTGACGGCGAGGCGGCGGGCCACCTCGTCGCGCGTCGCGAGCGTCTCGGTGAAGTGGTAGCCGGTGTCCAGGAAGAGGACGTCCACGCCGGGCATCCGCTGCGCCACCAGGTGCGGCAGGACGGCGTCGGCCATGGAGCAGGCCACGGCCGCCCGGCGGAGGTCCACATGGCGGGCGGCCCAGTCGACCACCGCCTCGGCGGGGGCGTCCCAGCCGAGCTCGGCGGCGCCGGACTCCGCGAGCGCCTGCAGGCGCTCGAGGTCCTCGGTCGGACGGGTGGGGGGAACGGTGCTCATCGGAGGGCCTCCTCGTCGACTCGGTGCGCCCACCGGGCGAAGGTCTCGCCCGGCTCACGCTGCTCGTCGTACCGGCGGACGACGCGCTCGACGTAGTCGACCAGCCCGTCCGCGCGGACCTTCAAGCCGCGGACGCTGCGTCCGAGGCCGGCCTCGGCGCGGTCCACGGAGGCCAGCCCGCCGCCCAGGTGAACCTGGAAGCCGGGCGTCTGGCCGCCGTCGTCGTCCGGGAGCAGCTGGCCCTTCAGGCCGATGTCCGCGGTCTGGATGCGGGCGCAGGAGTTGGGGCAGCCGTTCACATGCAGGCTCAGCCGCTCGGGGAGGCGGTCGGCGAGGTCGGCCAGGCGCTCCTCGAGCTGGGCGATCGCGGCGGTGGCGGTGTCCTTCGTGTCCACGATGGCGAGCTTGCAGAACTCCAGGCCCGTGCAGGCGATGGTGGAGCGGCGGAATACGGACGGCTCCGGGTCCAGTCCCAGCTCCTTCAAGCCGGCCACGACGGCGTCCACCCGGTCCCGCTCCACGTCCAGCACCACGATCTTCTGGTGGGGGGTGGTGCGCAGCCGCGTGGAGCCGTGGGCCTCGAGCAGGTCCGCGAGGGCGGTGAGGGTGGTGCCGCTGGAGCGGCCGACGACGGGAGCGGCGCCGATGTAGAAGCGGCCGTCCTTCTGCTCGTGGACCCCCACGTGGTCGCCGGGACGGGTGGGCGGGGCCGGGGCGGGTCCGTCGGGCAGGGCGTAGCCGAGGTACTCCTCCTCCAGCACGGTGCGGAACCTCTCCGGCCCCCAGTCCTCGAGCAGGTACTTCATGCGGGCCTTGTTGCGCAGGCGCCGGTAGCCGTAGTCACGGAAGATGCTCACGACGGCGTGCCACACCTCGGGGGCGCGCTCGGCCGAGACGAAGGCACCGATCCGGTCGGCCAGGCGGGCCTTCGTGGACAGGCCGCCGCCGACCCACAGGTCGTAACCGGGGCCCAGCTCGGGGTGCACCACGCCGATCAGGGAGACGTCGTTGATCTCGTGGACCACGTCCTGGGAGGGGTGTCCGGTGATGGCGGTCTTGAACTTGCGGGGCAGGTTGGAGATCTCGAGGTCGCCGATCCAGCGGTCCGCGATCTCCCGGATCACGGGCGTGGGGTCGATGATCTCGTCCGCGGCGATCCCGGCCACCGGTGAGCCGAGGATCACGCGCGGCACGTCGCCGCAGGCCTCGGTGGTGGACAGGCCCACGGACTCCAGGCGCCGCCAGATCTCGGGGACGTCCTCGACGCGGATCCAGTGCAGCTGGACGTTCTGCCGGTCGGTGATGTCCGCGGTGTCACGGCCGAAGTCGGTGGAGATCCCGCCGATCACGCGCAGCTGCTCGGTGGTGAGGTCGCCGCCGTCGATGCGCACGCGCAGCATGAAGTAGCGGTCCTCGAGTTCGTGGGGCTCCAGGGTGGCGGTCTTGCCGCCGTCGATCCCCTGCCGACGCTGGGTGTACAGGCCCCACCAGCGGAAGCGGCCGTGCAGGTCGTCCGAGGGGATCGAGTCGAAGCCCTCGTGGGCGTAGACCTGCTCGATGCGCTCGCGGACGTTCAGGCCGTCGTCCTGCTGCTTGAACTCCTCGTTGTGGTTCAGGGGGGCGGTCCCGTCCACCTTCCACTGGCCGTGCGGCTTGGCGGAGGGACGGCGCGGAGTGCGCGCCGGCCTCGACGTCTCGTTCACCTGGGTCATGGCCGCCACGCTAGGAACCCGGCATGCCGGCCCCAAGATCGTCGACGCGGTTCGTCACGTTCCCGGGGCCGGGCCGCGGCGGGGACCCGGTCCGGCCCCGGTCGTGTGACGGACGGCTCAGCGGCCTCCGGCGGCTCCCCTCGGGGCCTCTACGAGGGCGGACCGCAGCCGGTCCAGGGCGATCCGCGCCACCAGCGGATGCGGCAGCAGGGGGTCGGTGACCGCGTCCGCGCCGGCCTCGCCGAGCCGGTCGTGGAAGTACCCGGGGGCCAGCAGGTGGGCGGCCACCACGGCGCGACGGCCGGCGGCGTGCACCCGGGCGACGGCGTCGGGCACACGGGGGGTCGCCGCCGCCCCGAACGCCGCGGTCACGGGCAGTCCCGTGGCCCGGGCCAGGGCCCCGGCCAGGGCGTGCACCTGGGCCTGGCCGTCCGCGGCGCGGGTGCCGGCCGCCGCCAGGATGACGTCCGATGTCGCGGCCTCACCGGCCGGCACCGCCCGGGCCACCCGCTCGGCCAGAACGGTCACCAGGCGCGGCTCGACGTCGTCCCCGGCCCCGGCCAGCGGTGCGGCGGCGATCGTGCCGGGTCGGGCGGCTGCGGCGTGGTGGATGTCGTGGTGGACGTGATGGCCCAGGGACAGCAGCAGCGGCACGATCACGGCCGGCTCCCCCGGGGGCAGGGCCGCCACGACCTCGTCGAGGGAGGGGCTCTGCACGTCCACGTAGGCCTCGTGGACCTGGGCGCCCGGCCCCTCGGCGGCCAGGAGGGCCGCCAGGTCGGCACGGAGGCCGTCGATCACGTCGCGGCCGGCCGCGTCGTGCGTGCCGTGGGCGCAGGCGATCACGTGCAGCACGGGCGCGCTCATGCCGAGCCCACCGCGTCGGCCCACACGTTCTGCGGCCCGCCGCTCACCGGCGGATCACCTTGTGCTGGGCGGCCTGGGCGACCGGCCGCATCACGATCTGATCCAGGTTCACGTGGTGGGGCAGCTCGACGGCGTGGACGCACACCTCGGCGACGTCCTCGGCGGTGAGCGGCTTCTCCACGCCCGCATACACGGCGTCCGCGGCGGACTGGTCGCCGCCCAGGCGGTTGCGGGAGAACTCCTCGGTGTGGACCATGCCCGGCAGCACCTCGATCACCCGCACGTTGTGCTCGGCCTCCTCCAGGCGCAGCGCGCCGGTGAGCCCGTGCTGGCCCATCTTCGCGGCGTTGTAGCCGGCGCCGCCCTCGTAGGCGGTGACGGCGGCGGTCGAGGTCAGGTTGAGCACGGTGCCCTCGCCGTGGGCGCGGAGCATGGGCAGGAACGCCTGGCACATCGTGAGGGTGCCGAGCACGTTGACGCGGTACATCCACTCCCAGTCGGCGCGGTCGCCGTCGCCCACCGCGTCCGTGCCGAGCGCGCCGCCGGCGATGTTGACGAGGGTGTCGGCGCCGCCGTCGGCCTCGACGCGCGAGGCCAGCGCGGCGACGGCGGCCTCGTCCGTGACGTCCAGGGCGGCGGGGACGACGTCGCCGCTCACGCCCTCGGCCCGGGCGTCGGCAGCGAGGGTCTCGAGGCGCTCGGCCCGGCGGCCGACCGCGTACACGCGCCAGCCGCGGCGGGCGAGCTCGAGGGCCGTGGCGCGGCCGATGCCGCTCGTGGCCCCCGTCACGACGGCGGCGCGGGCGGGGTTCTTCGCAGGTTCATGGGTGTGGCTCACGCCTCCGACCGTAGCCGAGCCGCGCCGTTCGGAGCACCGCCCGGATCACCTCCGCCAGGTCGAGCGACTGAAAGGGCGGGACGTCCCGGGCGTCGTCGCAGGCCCGGCCCGCCGCCCCGGTCATGGGAGGATGGCGGGCATGGCTGAGAACACGCAGGGCACAGACACGCCCATCGACGCATCGACCCCGTCCACCCCCGCCGCCGGCGCCGTGGCCGTGCCGGACAAGCCGGCCCTCGAGGGCCTCGAGGAGAAGCTGACCGCCCGCTGGGCCGACGAGCGCACCTACGCGTTCGACACGCAGACCACCCGCGAGCAGGTCTACTCGATCGACACTCCCCCGCCGACCGCCTCCGGCTCGCTGCACGTGGGCCACGTCTTCTCCTACACGCAGACCGACGTGCTCGCCCGCTACCAGCGCATGAACGGCAAGAACGTGTTCTACCCGATGGGCTGGGACGACAACGGCCTGCCCACCGAGCGCCGCGTGCAGAACTACTACGGCGTCCGCTGCGACCCCGCCAAGCCGTACGTGGAGGGCTACCGCCCGCCGGAGAAGCCGGCGAAGAACCAGCGCGACTGGGACGTGATCTCCCGCAAGAACTTCATCGAGCTCTGCGAGGAGCTCGCCGTCGAGGACGAGAAGGTCTTCGAGGACCTCTTCACCCGTCTCGGCCTGTCCGTCGACTGGGACATGACCTACCGGACCATCGACGACGTCTCCCGCGCCGTCTCCCAGCGCGCCTTCCTGGCCGGCATCGCCTCGGGCGACGCCTATCTGGCCGAGGCCCCCACCATGTGGGACGTGACCTTCCGCACCGCCGTGGCCCAGGCCGAGCTCGAGGACCGCGAGGTCCCCGGCGCCTACCACCGCTACGCCTTCACCGCTGCGGACGGCGAGCAGGTCTTCATCGAGACCACCCGCCCCGAGCTGCTGGCCTCCTGCTCCGGCCTGGTCGCCCACCCGGACGACGAGCGCTACCAGCACCTGTTCGGCACGACCGTCACCTCCCCGCTGTACGGCGTGGAGGTCGAGGTCTTCCCGCACCCGCTGGCCAAGCCGGACAAGGGCTCCGGCATCGCCATGGTCTGCACCTTCGGCGATCTCAACGACGTCACCTGGTGGCGCGAGCTGCAGCTGCCGACCCGCACCCTGATCGGCCGTGACGGCCGCTTCGCCGCCGACACCCCCGAGTGGATCACCACGGACGCCGGCCGACAGGCCTATGCGGACACCGTGGCCGGCAAGACCGTCTTCTCCGCCAAGCAGGGTGTGGTGGACGCCCTCACCGCGGCCGGCCTGCTGGACGGAGAGCCGAAGAAGATCATGCACGCCGTGAACTTCTACGAGAAGGGCGACAAGCCGCTCGAGGTCGTCACCTCCCGCCAGTGGTACATCCGCAACGGCGGCCGCGACGCCGACCGCCGCGCGGAGCTGATCGAGCGCGGCCGCGAGCTCTCCTGGCACCCGGAGCACATGCGCCACCGCTATGAGAACTGGGTCGAGGGCCTCAACGGTGACTGGCTCGTCTCCCGCCAGCGCTTCTTCGGGGTGCCGATCCCGGTCTGGTACCCGCTGGACGCGGAGGGTGAGCCCGACTATGAGAACCCGATCCTCCCGGCCGACGAGCAGCTCCCCGTGGACCCGGCCGCCGAGGCCGCCCCGGGCTACTCCGAGGACCAGCGCGACGTCCCCGGCGGCTTCACCGGCGACCCGGACGTCCTGGACACCTGGGCCACCTCCTCGCTGACCCCGCAGATCGTGGGCCGCTGGTCCCGTGACGAGGCGTTCTTCAACAACGTCTTCCCGTTCGATCTGCGCCCGCAGGGCCACGACATCATCCGCACCTGGCTGTTCTCCACCGTAGTGCGCGCCCACGCCCTCAACGGCTCCGTGCCGTGGACGGACACCGCGCTCTCCGGCTGGATCCTCGACCCGGACCGCAAGAAGATGTCCAAGTCCAAGGGCAACGTGGTGGTCCCGACCGACATCCTGGACCAGTTCGGCTCGGACGCCGTCCGCTACTGGGCCGCCTCGGCCCGCCTCGGCGCGGACACCGCCTACGAGGTGGCGCAGATGAAGATCGGCCGCCGACTGGCCATCAAGCTGCTCAACGCCGCCAAGTTCGTTCTGAACCTGGGCGCCACGCAGGACGCCGTCATCCGCACGGCCGACGACGCCGCGGCCATCACCAACCCGCTGGACGCCTCCCTGCTGGCGCGCCTCGCGGCCACCATGGAGCAGGCGACCCGCGCGTTCGAGGCCTACGACTACGCGCGTGCCCTCAACGTGACCGAGCAGTTCTTCTGGGCCTTCACGGACGACTACGTGGAGCTCGTGAAGGACCGTGCCTACGGTGGCCACGGCGAGGCCGAGCAGGCCTCGGTGGTGACCACGCTGGCCACCACCCTGGACGCCCTGCTGCGTCTGCTGGCCCCGTTCCAGCCGTTCGCCACCGAGGAGGTGTGGAGCTGGTGGCGCGCCGGATCCGTGCACACCGCCGCCTGGCCGGGCGCCGCGGACGAGGCGGCGGCCCTGTCCTACGCCGCCTCCGCCGGCGACGCCGAGGTCCTGCCCACCGTGGCGCAGGTCCTGGGCGGCGTCCGCAAGGCGAAGTCCGAGGCCAAGGTGAAGCAGCGGACCGAGGTGCGCTCCGCCGTGGTGACCGGACCGGCCGAGTGGCTCGAGAAGCTGCGCGGCGGCCTGGCGGACCTCAAGGCGGCCGGCAACATCGCGGACCTGTCCCTCACGCAGGGCGAGGCCGGCGAGTCCGCGCCGCTGACCGTCTCCGACGTGCAGCTCGCACCGGTCGAGGACGACTGATCCGCGCCGCGCGTTCCCGGAAGGTGTCTCGGGAGCGCACGCGGCACGACGACGGCCCCGTCGCCCATCACGGGCGGCGGGGCCGTCGTCGCGCCCGTGCTGCGAACCCGAGTCTGCCCGTCAGCGTGGGATGTTCGTGGCCGGGATCCGGTAGGGCACAGCGCACGTCGGACAGTCCGCCGCCGGATCGGAGTTCGTCGGGAGGCGGCCCTCCCGGGGGTGTCGTGGTGCACCTCCCGGTCGTGCTCCTGCCGCATGTCGCAGTGCGGTCACCGCGGCAGGGGTGGACACTGAGAGGATGAGACCGACACCCGATCCCGCCCCGGCCGGCCGCCGCGCCTGCGACTCCTCCGCCCGGCGGATGTCCGCCGCCCTCGCCGCCATGGGCGTGCTCCACTTCGTCCGACCTGAGCCCTTCGACGGGCTGATCCCGCCGTTCCTGCCCGGCTCGGCCCGCGCGTGGACCCACGGCTCCGGCGTGGCCGAGCTGGCCGTGGCGGGTCTGCTGGCCGTCCCGCGCACCCGGCGCGCGGGCGGACGCGCCGCGCAGGCGCTCTTCCTCGGCGTGTGGCCCGGCAATGCGTGGATGGCCTGGCGGTGGCGACGCCGGCCCTGGCCGGCGCAACTGGTCTCCCTCGGGCGGCTGCCCCTGCAGGTCCCCCTGATCCGCGCGGCCGGCAGAGTGGCGCGCGGCTGACCCCCGCCGCCCCGCACCCCGACGACGCCGGCCCCACACCTTCGCGCTGAAGGTGTGGGGCCGGTCTCGTGCGAGCCGGGGGCTCAGTCGAACTGCGGATCCGTGGTGCGGGCCCGCTTGATCTCGTAGAAGTACGGGAAGTCGGCCAGGGCGACGGCGCCGTCGAAGATGCGGCCCGCCTCCTCGCCGCGCGGGATGCGGGTCATCACGGGACCGAAGAAGGCCGTGCCGTTGAACGCCACGACGGGCGTGCCGACGTCGTTGCCCACGAGGTCCTCCGCCTCCTTCTGGCTGGCGCGCAGCTGCTCGTCGGCCACGTCGGTGCGGGCGGCGTCCAGGATGTCCGCGTCGTGGCCCAGCTCCTCGAGGGCCTCGGCCACCACGGCCTCGTAGTCCGTGCGGCCCTGCTCGTGGATGCGGGTGCCGACCGCGGTGTACCACGGGCCGAGCGCCTCGGCACCGTGCCGCTCGCGCACCTGCACGGCGGCGCGGGCCGGCAGCCAGGCCTTCTCGAGGCGGGCCAGGTAGTCGGGGTCCAGGTCGCGGCCCTCGTTCAGGACGGCGAGCGACATGATCTTGAAGACCACCCGCACGTCGCGCACCTTCTGGACCTCCAGGATCCACCGGGAGGTGATCCAGGCGAACGGGCACGTGGCGTCGAAGTAGAAGTCGACGGTGGGCTGCTGCGTGGTGTCGGTCATGCTGTGCTCCTTGCGGTCAGGGAGCCGTCTCGGCTCCGGTCGGTCCTGCTGGGCGACGGCGGTCAGGCGCTCCGGCCGCGTCGACGTCGTTCCACCTCGGCCGGGATGAGCGTGGGCTCGGCCTCGCCGCGCACCACGTCCCCGGAGATGACGACCGTGCCCACATCCGAACGGGAGGGCAGCTCGAACATCACGGGCTTGAGGACGTTCTCCATGATGGAGCGCAGGCCGCGGGCGCCGGTGCCGCGGGCCTCGGCCTGGGCGACGACGGCGTCCAGGGCGTCCTGCTCGAACTCGAGCTCCACGCCGTCCATGAGGAACATCTTCTGGTACTGCTTGAGCAGGGCGTTCCTCGGTTCGGTCAGCACCCGCACGAGCTGTTCGTGCGTGAGGTCCTCGACAGTGGTGATCACGGGCAGGCGGCCGATGAACTCGGGGATGAGGCCGAACTTCAGCAGGTCCTCCGGCCGCACGTCCGCGTAGGTGACGTCCCCCGCGCCCAGGTGGTTCAGGGGCGCGCCGAACCCGATGCCCTTGCGTCCGGCACGGGAACCGATGATCTCGTCCAGGCCCGCGAACGCGCCCGCCACGATGAACAGCACGTTGGACGTGTCGATCTGCAGGAACTCCTGGTGGGGGTGCTTGCGCCCGCCCTGCGGCGGCACCGACGCCACCGTGCCCTCGAGGATCTTCAGCAGGGCCTGCTGCACCCCCTCGCCGGAGACGTCCCGGGTGATGGAGGGGTTCTCGGACTTCCGCGAGATCTTGTCGATCTCGTCGATGTAGATGATGCCCTGCTCGGCCTTCTTCACGTCGTAGTCCGCGGCCTGGATGAGCTTGAGGAGGATGTTCTCCACGTCCTCGCCCACATAGCCGGCCTCGGTGAGGCTGGTGGCGTCCGCGACCGCGAACGGGACGTTGAGCCGCCGGGCGAGGGTCTGCGCGAGATACGTCTTGCCGGAGCCGGTGGGGCCGACCATGAGGATGTTCGACTTGCCGACCTCGACGTCCGCGAGGTCGTCCCGCTCGGTGAGGCGGTCGGCCAGGTCACCGCCCCGCGCCTGCGGCCCACGCACGCGCTTGTAGTGGTTGTACACGGCGACGGCGAGGGAACGCTTGGCCGCCTCCTGACCGATCACGAAGCTCTCGAGGTGGTCGAAGATCTCCTGCGGGGTGGGCAGGACGGTCTCGTCCGCCTCCGCCGCCTCGCCGAGCTCCTCCTCGATGATCTCGTTGCACAGCTCGATGCACTCGTCGCAGATGTAGACACCCGGGCCGGCGATGAGCTTGCGCACCTGCTTCTGGCTCTTCCCGCAGAACGAGCATTTCAGCAGGTCAGCGCTCTCTCCGATACGCGCCATGGTGGTACTCCTCGAAGGCCGGGCGGAGACGTCCGCCCCGCGCGGGCGTCGTCGCTGTCAGATTCCGTCCAGCATACGGCCGTGGACGGACACGTTAAGGGACCGGGTCCCCGGTCGGCGCCGAGGGGCCCGGCCGCGCGGCCGGACCCCTCGGCGGGCGTCGTCGGTCAGGCAGACGGGCGGGTGATCTTGCGGGAGGCGAGGACCTCGTCCACGAGGCCGTACTCGAGGGCCTGCTCGGCCGAGAGGAACTTGTCCCGGTCGATGTCCTGCGAGACCTCCTCGGGCGTGCGGTTGGTGAGGGAGGCCAGCGTCTCCTCCATCCACACGCGCATCCGGTTGATCTCCTGGGCGTGGATCTGCAGGTCCGTGGCGGTGCCGCGGTCGCCCTGCATCGCCGGCTGGTGGATCAGCACGCGCGCGTTGGGCAGCGCCAGACGCTTGCCGGGGGCGCCCGCGGCCAGCAGCACGGCCGCGGCGGAGGCGGCCTGGCCCAGGCACACGGTCTGCACCTCGGGGCGGATGAACTGCATGGTGTCGTAGATCGCCGTCATGGCCGTGAACGAGCCGCCCGGCGAGTTGATGTACAGGGTGATGTCACGTTCGGAGTCCATCGCCTCGAGCACGAGCAGCTGGGCCATCACGTCGTCGGCCGACGCGTCGTCCACCTGCGCGCCGAGGAAGACGATGCGGTCCTCGAAGAGCTTGGCGTAGGGGTCCTGACGCTTGAAGCCGTAGGGGGTGCGCTCCTCGAACTGCGGGAGGATGTAGCGCGCGTCCGGCGTGGGCAGGGAGGGCATCCCGGTGGGGAGCCCGGCGGGGAACTGGGTCATTCTTGGTCTCCTGGAGAGGGTCGGGACGGTCCGGGCCGGGCTCAGCCCCGGACGCCGCCGCCGCCGGTCACGGACGCGGCACGGTCGGCGATGTGGTCGATGAAGCCGTACTCGAGGGCCTCCTGCGCGGTGAACCACTTGTCACGCGCGTTGTCCTCGAGGATGGTCTCCACGGACTGGCCGGTCTGCTCGGCGGTCAGCTCCGCCATCACCTGCTTCATGTGCAGGATCAGCTGGGCCTGGATGCGGATGTCCGACTCGGTGCCGCCGATGCCGCCGGAGGGCTGGTGCATCAGCACGCGGGCGTGGGGGGTGGCGTAGCGCTTGCCCTTGGTGCCGGAGGCGAGCAGGAACTGGCCCATGGACGCGGCGAGGCCGGTGGCCACCGTCACGACGTCGTTGGGGATGTACTGCATCGTGTCGTAGATCGCCATGCCCGCGGTGACGGAGCCGCCCGGGGAGTTGATGTACAGGTAGATGTCCTTCTCCGGGTCCTCGGCCGAGAGCAGGAGCAGCTGGGAGCAGATCGCGTTGGCGTTGTCGTCACGGACGTCCTCGCCCAGCCAGACGATGCGCGACTTCAGCAGCTGGGTGTAGAGGAAATCCTCGCGCTGCGCCGGGTCCACCGAACGCATGCTGGGGGTGATGTCGGTCATCACTTCCGCCTTCCTGTCGAGATGTGCACGGGCCTCCCGAACGGCGGCCGCTCGCGCGGACGGACGGGTCCCTGATCGAGTCCGACACTAGCCGGGCGTCCGGGCCAGCGCGCGGGACGCCGTCGGCGTTTCGCTGTTGGCGCAGGTTGTCGCGGACCCCGCCCGGGGCCGCCCACCGGGGCCCCGGGACGACGACGGCGCCCCCACCGGCGTGGGCGGGGGCGCCGTCGTCGTGGCTCGGCGGGGGTGCGTCCCCACCGGCCGGGATCAGGCCTGCTCGGCCGCCTCGGCGTCGTCGGCCTGCTCGGCCGGGGCCTTCTTGGCCGTCGACTTCTTCTTGGCCGGGGCCTTCTCGGCGGGCTTCTCCTCCGCCTCGTCGGCGCCCTCGGCCTCGGCGCCCTCGGCCTCAGCGTCGAGGGCCTCCTGGCCGCCCGGGGTCACGAACGCCGTCAGGTCCACGGCCTTGCCGTCGGTGTCGGTGACCTCGGCGTACTCGAGGACCTTGGCCAGGGCCTTGCGGCGGCGGACCTCGCCCATGATCATCGGGATCTGCCCGCCCTGGTCGAGCATCATGGCGAACTGGTTCGGGTCCATGCCGTACTCGGAGGAGGTGGCGATGATGTACTCGATCAGCTCACCCTGGTCGACCGTGACCTCCTCGGCCTCGGCGACCTCGTCCAGGATGACCTCGTTGGCGAACGCCTCGCGGGTGTTCTGCTCGAGCTCGGCACGGTGCTCGGCGGTGTCGTGGTCGTCGCCCGCGGTGTGGCCGCCGGCGGAGAAGTGCTGCTCGACCTGCTCGGCGATGACGCCGTCCGGCACCGGGACCTCGACGAGCTTGGCCAGCTCCTCGAGGACCTTGTCGCGGGCCTCGACGCCCTGGCGGTTCACGGCCTCCTCGGCGGCCTGCTTCTTCAGGTCCTCCTTGAGCTCGGCGATGGTGTCGAACTCGGAGGCCAGCTGGGCGAACTCGTCGTCGGCCTCGGGCAGCTCGCGCTCCTTGACGGCCGTCAGCTCCAGCTTGACCACGGCGGTCTCGCCGTCGTGCTCGCCGCCGTTGAGCGTGGTCTCGAAGGTGGCGTCCTCGCCGGCGGACAGGCCGTCGAGGGCCTCGTCGATGCCCTCGAGCATGGTGCCGGCGCCCACCTGGTAGGACAGGCCCTCGGCCTGGTCGACCTGCTCGCCGTCGACCGTGGCGGTCAGGTTCATCGTGACGAAGTCGTCCTGGGCGGCCGGGCGGTCCACATCCTTGAGGGAGCCGAAGCGCGAGCGCAGGGCGTCGAGGGCCTTCTGCTCGTCCTCCTCGGTGGCCTGGGCGGGCTCCACCGTCACCTTGAGGCCCTTGTAGTCGGGCAGCTCGATGGTCGGGCGCACGTCGAACTCGGCGGTGAAGGCCACCGGGCCCTCGGCGTTCTCCGCGTCCGGGGTGGCGGTCACGTCGACCTCGGGGCGGGAGATCGGCGTGACCTCGGCCTCGGCGATGGCGGCGGAGAACCAGGTGTTCAGGCCCTCGTTGACGGCCTGGTCCACGACGATCTCGCGGCCGAAGCGCTGCTCGATCAGGCGCGCCGGGATCTTGCCCTTGCGGAAGCCCGGGATCTGCACCTGGTTGGCGATGTCCTTGAACGCCTTGTCCAGGGCGGGCTTCACCTCCTCGAACGGCACCTCGACGGTCAGCTTGACGCGGGTCGGGCTGAGGTTCTCTGCGGTGGACTTGACCACGGATGACTCCTGTTGGTGGTGGTGGATGGTCTTGACGTCGAGTCGGGGTGACAGGATTTGAACCTGCGGCCTCACGCTCCCAAAGCGCGCGCTCTACCAAGCTGAGCTACACCCCGCCGTCGTCCCCGACGCCGGCGGGCTCACGCGGTGGAGGCTCGCCGGACACCCGAGGGACTGCCCGAGGGCAGACTGTGGAATCCTAGCGCGCCGTCTCGCGCCCCGCGAAAAGCCGCGACCGCCGGCCCGTGAAGCCGTCCATCGTGGCGTTGACCCCGAGGACGTCCATCGCGCGGTCGAAGACGGGCGCCGGCAGGGCGCGCAGGGGCGCGATCAGACCGACGGCGCGCGGCAGCAGCAGGCGGGTGCGGCCGGCCTCGACGGCGTCCAGCACCTCCTGCGCCACGTGGCGCGGATCCAGCACGGGCAGCAGCCAGGGCACCCGGCTGCGCACGCCCGCGAACATCCCGGTGTCGATGTAGAAGGGGCAGACGGCGAGGGAGGTGACGCGGCTGCCGTCCTTGCGCAGCTCCGCGGCGAGGGACTCGGCGAAGCCGACCGCGGCGTGCTTGGTGGCGGAATAGTCCGTCTGGCGCGCGACGCCGACCAACCCCGCGGCCGAGGCCACCGTGACCACGGCCCCGCGGTCCCGGGCCCGCATTCCGGGCAGGACCGCCCGGGTCAGCCAGTACGGCGCGAGTGCGTTCACCTCGAAGGTGCGGCGGATGCCCTCCTCCGTGGCGTCCTCGAGGCGCACGCCCGTCACGACGCCCGCGTTGTTCACGGCGACGTCCACCTCTCCGGCGCGGGCGGCGGCGGCCTCGACGGCGGCCGCGTCCGTCACGTCCACGCGCTCGGCCTGGGCGTCCGCGCCCTGAGACCGGATCTCGGCGGCGACGGCCTCAGCCCCCTGCAGGTCGAGGTCCCAGACGACGACGCGGCCCGCGCCGCGGCGGGCGGCCCCCAGGGCGATCAGTCGACCGATGCCGGACGCGCCGCCCGTCACGAGGACGGTGGCGCCGCGCAGGGACAGGGGACGACGGCCGGCGAGGGCGGACGCGGCCCTGCGGAGGGCGGGACGGGAGCCGTGCATCATGCCTCTTCCCCCACGGCCGACGCGGGCCCGCCGTGATACGGTGTCAGCCGCTGGTCCGCGCCGAGCGCGGCCCCGCGGGGATGTAGCTCAATGGTAGAGCCCCAGTCTTCCAAACTGGCTACGCGGGTTCGATTCCCGTCATCCCCTCCGGACCTCATGAGCCGGGTCATCGTGTGCACACGATGGCCCGGCTCATGGCTTTCTCGGGTGCGTCGTCGTCCGCGCCGGTGCCTTGACCGCTGTGCCCGGTCGGGCCTGCTACAGGCCCCTCAGCTCTGACAGGTGAGGCACCGGTAGAGCTTCCGGGCCGCCATCTCCTCCACCACGATCGTCTCGCGCCCGCACACGAGGCACGCCAGGCCCTGCCGCTGGTACACGTAGCTCGCGTGCTCGGGCCAGGCCGCTTCGGCAGGGATCCCCGGCCGGTGCTCGGGCCGGGTGGTGACGATCCGCCCGAGCCGCACGCCCTCCCGCATGAGCGCGGCGTTGTCCGCCCAGAGGGACTCCAGCTCCGACGCGGAGACGTCCCGGGCCGGCCGCCACGGGTCGATGCCGACCCGGAACAGCGCCTCGGCCCGGAAGATGTTGCCGATCCCGCTGACGGCCGCCTGGTCCATCAGCACGACGCCGATCGGCCGCCGTGTCCGCCGGGCGAGGTCGTAGAACGGCGCGGGATCGTCGTCGCTCAGCGGATCCGGGCCCAGGCCGGCGACGACGTCGGCAGCCTCGGCCGGAGTGAGCGCGCGGCACCGGCTCGCGCCGATCAGGTCGGCCCAGCCGTGCTCGGCGCGCAGTCGCAGCCGGACCGTGGCGGCCGGCGGCGGGGGCTGGACCCAGCCGTCGGCGTCGCGAGCGGGCTCGGCGGCCGGGGCGCCGTCGTCGTGGACCTCCCGCTCGCCGATCCGGCGGGGTGCGCCGATCGAGGACGCGGCCGCGAAGTCCTGATCCCCGCCGAAGGTCCACGCCCCGTACATGCCCAGGTGGACGTGGAGCACGTGGCCGCCGGAGACGTCGGCGAAGAAGTGCTTGCCGTGGGCCCGGGCGCGCTTCAGGACCTGGCCGTCGAGCAGGGCGGCCCCCTCGGCGAAGCGGCCCTGCGGACTCGTGGCGCGGATCCGGCGGCCGCCGAAGACGTCGGTGAACTGGCGCGCGAGACGGTGGACGGAGTGGCCCTCAGGCACTCACATCAGCACCTCTCCGGTGGTCTCGTAGTGCGCGATCTTCCCGATGCGGCGCACGTGGCGCTCGTCCTGGGAGAACGGTTCGGCCAGGAACGCCTCGATGAGCTCGGTGGCCTCCTCGAGCGAGTGCTGTCGACCGCCGACGGCCACGACGTTCGCGTCGTTGTGCGCGCGGGCCAGCCGCGCCGTGTCCAGGTTCCAGGCCAGGGCGGCTCGGACGCCGGCCACCTTGTTGGCGGCGATCTGCTCGCCGTTGCCGGAGCCGCCCAGCACGATGCCGAGCGAGTCCAGTCCCTGCTCGCGGTCGGCGACGACGGCGCGGGCGGCGTTGATGCAGAAGCCCGGGTAGTCGTCCTGCGCGTCGTACTCGGTGGGTCCGTGGTCCACCATCTCGTAGCCAGCGGTGGTGAGGTGCTCCACCAGGTGGGCGGACAGCTCCATGCCGGCGTGGTCGGTGGCGATGTGGACGCGCATGCGCAGACTCCTCCAGAAGGACGACGGTCGGGTGGGGTCAGTCTACTGACGGCCCCACCCGACCCCCTGCCCCGGGGCGGGCCGGCTCAGATCAGCGCGACCGATCGCTCGGGCTCGCGCACCGGCATGGGCTCGGGCTCCCCACTCGCCGAGGAGAGGAAGCCCTCCCCGGTGAAGTGGCCGTTGCGGGCGCGGAAGTCGTAGGCGTAGTCGGGCCAGATCAGCGTCAACTTGCCCGAGCGGGGGTCGACGTACCAGGAGTGGCAGCCGCCGTCCACGAGCCACACCGAGGTGGCGGCCCGCTCCTGGAGACGGTCCACGTACTCCTCCTGGGCGAGTGTCTCGGGGACCATCGTCCTAATTCCCTCGTGCTCCACCCGGTCCAGGGCCTCCAAGATGTACGCGATCTGCGACTCGATGATGTAGACGATCGAGTTGTGCCCCAGCGAGGTGTTCGGCCCGTTGATGGCGAACAGATTCGGGAATCCCGCCACGGCCGTGGAGTCGAACGCCGCCATGCCGCTGCTCCAGTGATCGGCCAGGGAACGGCCCTCACCGTCGTGGACGCGCTCGGCGAACGGCGGCTGGGCCGCCTCGAAGCCGGTGCAGAGGACGACGACGTCGACCTCGTACCCGTGACCGCTCACGCCGAACAGCCGGCTCCCCTCGACGCGGTCCAGCGCGCTGTCCTCCAGGGTGACGTTGTCCCGGGCCATGGCCGGGTAGTAGTCGTTGGAGACGAGCACACGCTTGCAGCCCGGCAGGTACCGCGGCGTGAGGCGCTCGCGGAGCTCGGGGTCAGAGACCGCGGCGGCCAGGTGCCCGAGGGCCTGGGCCCGGACCTGGTCCAGTGCGGCCGGCACACCGCGGCGCTGGGCATAGTTCGACTCGGCGAACCAGAAGATGTCGTCGCGCTCGCGCTGCATGGTGTGCGGGGCGCGCTCGAACATGCGGCGCACGGCCGCGGAGTACGGCTTGACCACGCGCGGGGTGACCCACGCGGGGGTGCGCTGGAAGACGACGAGCTCGGCCGCCGTCGCCGCCAGCTCGGGGATGACCTGGATCGCGGAGGCGCCGGTGCCGACGACGGCGACACGCTTGCCCTTCAGGTCCACCGTGTGGTCCCAGCGGGCGGAATGGATGACCTCGCCCTCGAAGGCGTCGAGACCCGGGACGTCCGGCAGGCGGGGGTCGGCGAGGTGCCCGGTGCCCATGATGAGCCAGCGTCCCGTGTAGGTCCCGCGCGGCGTCCGCACCGTCCACCGCTCCGTCTCGGGGTCCCAGTGCGCTTCGAGCATGTCCGCCCCGAGACGCAGGTGCGGGGTGAGGCCCTCGTCCTCGGAGAAGCGCACGAGGTAGTCCTGGATCTCCGGACCCGGTGTGTAGAAGCCCGACCACTGCGGGTTCGGCGCGAAGGAGAAGCTGTAGAGGTGGCTCGGGACGTCGCACGCGGCACCCGGGTAGGTGTTGTCCCTCCAGGTCCCGCCGACCTGCTGGGCGCGGTCCAGGATGAGGAAGTCCTCGCGGCCGTGACGCCGCAGCTGGGCGCCCATGCCGAGGCCGGCGAATCCGGAGCCGATGATGAGGATCTCGGCGGACTCGTCGCGCGGTGCGGGGCGCACGTCGGTGGTGGTGGTCATGGCGGTGGTCATGGCTGGCCCCTCTCTCAGGCGTGGGTCTCGGGGATGATCGCGCCGGCCGGGTGGCGGTCGGGCTCGCGCAGGTACAGGTCGACGATCTGCATGAGTTCGGCCGGGCGCTCGAGGAAGAAGGCGTGGCCGCTCGTCATGGTCGTCAGCCGCGCGTCGTCGATGATGCCGAGCAGCTCGTACTGGTGATGGGGCGGGACCATGATGTCCTCGGCACAGGAGACGATCAGTGTCCGCGCGGTGACGGCGGAGAGACGGTCGGCGACGTCCACGCGGGCGTTCAGGTCCATCTGCCGGGCGGTGAACTCGTCCGCGGTCAGGGAGGCGAGCGCCCCGTCGAGCATGGCCGGGGTCAGGGAGCGCAGGGCCAGCGGGGACAGGCCGCAGAAGGCCGTGTAACGGGCCAGGGCATCAGGGCTCGTGGCGTACAGGTGCCGCCAGACCTCGTTGCGCAGGCGCTGGTGGACATCCGTCGTCGCCCAGCCGGCCACGAGCACGAGGTTCTCCACACGGCGACCGAGGTCGGCGGCCAGCTGCCCGGCCACGACGGCGCCGAGTGAGTAGCCCAGCAGGTCGAACGCGGCGTCGGGGCCGAGGAGCTCGTCGACGACAGCCCGCACCTGGCCGACCAGCAGGTCGACGGTCAGGTCTGCGGCGGGGTCGGCCGTCGGCGCCCAGTCCACGGCGATGACGCGCGTCCGCGTGGCCATCATCGGGAACAGGTGGCCGAAGTGCGAGGCGGTCGTCCCGCCCGTGCCGTGGACCAGCACGAGAGGCCGGTCGAGCTCCCCGGGTGTCACCGAGTCGTGGCAGGTGACGGAGGCACCGTCCACGCTGACGGTGCGCGTGACGGTCGATGCGGTCAGTGGCATGAGGCTCCTCCTGGAAACCGATATGTGGACTATGGGGACGACACCCGCGATGTGACCCGCCCTACATTTCCCAGCATGGCGCGTTCATTTCTCGGAATGCAAGTAGAGCGGCAATCATTTAGTCCATCAGATGGAACTGGCTCCGACGCCGGAGCTGCGGCACGATCGACCGGTGACCCCTATGACCCCACCCACCGGCGTCCTGCCCCGTGCCGCCCTCGTGATGCGCCTGCTGCACGAGGCCGGACCCGCCGGCCTGCGGCTGAGCCAGCTCGTCCAGCGGACGGGTCTGCCCCAGCCCACCGCCCATCGACTGCTGGCCGACCTGGCGGAGCAGGGTGCCGTGACCCGGCGCGGGGCCGCCTATGCGCTCGGTGATCGGTGGGGCCCGGTCGGGTTCGAACCGGTGACGCCGCGGTGCCTGATCGAACGCGAGGCCAGCCGGGCCGTGGTCCAGGCCGCCGCGGACGAGCTGGGGGACACGGTCTACCTGGCGGCACGGGCTGCGGGCGGAGTGGCCTACCTCCTGCGATGCGACGGCGACTCCCCCGTGCGCGTCTTCACCGTGGAGGTCGGCGAGGTCAAACGGCTTGCCGCCGGGTACGCCGGCATCGCGCTCCTGGCCTCCCTGCCGCCCGAGCGCCGGCGAGCGGAAGTGGACGCGGTCGTCGCCCGGCCTCCCCGCCGCTGGAACCTGACGGATGACGGGGCCCTGCACGACCTGCTGGACACCCTGCTGCGTCAGATGGACGAGCAGGGGTGGTGCGGCGGTGTGCCGGTCGTGCCCGGGGTGGCCGGAGTCGCCTGTGGCGTCCCGGCGCGGACGGGAGGCATCCCCCAGGTGTCCCTCACCGCCTCGGCGGCCGAGCAGCGGATGCCACCGGCACGCGTGCCCGAGGTGGCTGAGGTGCTGCGTGCGGCGGCGACCCGACTGGCCGAGATCGGGGGCTGAGCACGCCGGCCGGCCCGCCCTTCCGCGGCCGTCCACGACGCCCGGGCCAGGTGGCACACTGGGGAGCACCGTGCCATGGCCCCCATCACAGGCGCCCGGCCGTGCCGCATCCACCCGACCCCAGGAGGAGTCCGACCGTGACCACCGCCGCCGCCATGAACATCACCCGCGAAGAGGCCGCCGCGCGCGCGGCCGCCCTCACCGTGGACGCGTACGAGGTGAGCCTGGACCTCACCCGCGGAGCGGAGCACTTCCACACGGCCACCACCGTGACGTTCGCGGCCACGCAGGACGCGGTGGGCACCCACACGTGGATCGACTTCGTGGCGGAGCAGGCTCCCACGGTGACCCTCAACGGCGAGGCCCTGGACGTGGCGGACTTCGACGGCGCCCGACTGCGGATCGGCCCGCTGGCGGCGCAGAACACCCTCGTGGTCGACGGGCTCGGGGACTACAGCAACACCGGCGAGGGCCTGCACCGGTTCGTGGACCCCGTGGACCAGGAGGTCTACCTCTACACCCAGTTCGAGGTGCCGGACTCCCGCCGCATGTTCGCGGTGTTCGAGCAGCCCGACCTCAAGGCCGCGTTCCGCTTCACGGTGACCGCGCCGGCGCACTGGGCCGTGGTGTCCAACCAGCCGGAGGCCTCCCGCCGCACCCTCGGCGTCGTGGCGAACGAGGAGAACCCGCAGGGGGTGGACGCCGCGGTCTGGGAGTTCAAGCCCACCCCGCGCATCCCCTCCTACATCACCGCGCTCGTCGCCGGCCCGTACGCCTCCGTGCACTCGGAGCTGACCAGCGCCGACGGCCGCACGATCCCCCTCGGCGTCTACTGCCGCGCGTCGCTGGTGGAGCACCTGGATGCGGAGAACGTCTTCGAGCTCACCCGCCAGGGATTCGAGTTCTTCGAGGCCCAGTACGGCCACGCCTACCCGTTCGAGAAGTACGACCAGCTGTTCGTGCCCGAGTTCAACGCCGGCGCGATGGAGAACGCCGGTTGTGTGACCTTCCTCGAGTCGTACGTCTTCCGCGGGACCGTGCCGGAGGCGCTGATCGAGCGCCGCGCCATCACGATCCTCCACGAGCTCGCCCACATGTGGTTCGGCGACCTGGTCACCATGCGCTGGTGGAACGACCTGTGGCTCAACGAGTCGTTCGCCGAGTTCATGTCCACGCTCGCCGCCGCTGAGAACACGCAGTACACCGGCGCCTGGACCACCTTCTCCTCCATGGAGAAGAACTGGGCCTACCGCCAGGACCAGCTCTCCTCCACGCACCCCATCAAGGCCCGGATCCGCGACCTCGACGACGTGCTCGTCAACTTCGACGGCATCACCTACGCCAAGGGCGCCTCGGTGCTCCGCCAGCTCGTGGCCTGGGTGGGCCAGGAGAACTTCATGGTCGGCGTCCGCGCGTACATCGCCAAGCACGCGTGGCAGAACACGGAGCTGCCGGACCTCATGACCGAGCTCGAGGCCGCGTCCGGCCGCGACCTGTCCGAATGGACCCGCGTGTGGCTCGAGACCTCGGGCGTGAACACGCTGCGCACCGAGGTGGAGACGGATGAGGCCGGCACCATCACCGCGCTGCGTCTGCGCCAGAGCGCCCCGGACGGCTCACCGTCGGCGCCCGGCGACGACGTGCTCCGCCCCCACCGTCTGGCCGTGGGCTTCTACGACGTGGACGAGGCCACCGGCCGCCTGATCCGCACCGAGCGCTTCGAGCTCGACGTGGCCGGGGAGGTGACCGAGGTCGTCGAGGCCGCCGCCCGCCGTCGTCCCGCCGTGATCCTGCCCAACGACGACGACCTGGCCTACGCCAAGCTGCGCCTCGACGACGCCTCGTGGGAGGCCGCGTCCACCCGTCTGAAGGATGTGGACGGCTCCCTGGCGCGCACGCTGCTGTGGGGGGCGGCCTGGGACACCGTGCGCGACGGCGAGGCCTCCGCCGCCTGGTTCGTCGACCTCGTCCTCGCCAACGTCGGCCACGAGCGGGACTCCTCCGTGGTGCAGACGCTGCTGCGCCAGCTCGCGACGGCGATCGGCCTGTACCTGCCCGAGGACCAGGCCGAGGCCGTGCGGGTCGCGGCGGCCGACCGTCTGTGGGGCCTCGTCGCGGAGGCCGAGGACGGCTCGGACAACCAGCTGCAGTTCGTCAAGGCGTTCGCCCTGCACGCGCGCACCACGGCGCAGCTGGACCGCCTGTCCGCCCTCGTCGACGGCACCCGCACCGTGCCCGGGCTGGACCTCACCACGGACCTGCGCTGGGAGCTGCTCACCGCGCTGGTGGCGGCCGGCCGCGCCGGGGAGGCCGAGATCGCCGAGGCCGAGCGCGCCGACGCGACCGCCACGGGCGCGCTCGCCGCGATCCAGGCCCGGGCCGCCGTGCCGACGGCCGAGGCGAAGCGCGCGGTCTGGGACCGGGTGATGGCCGGCGAACTGTCCAACACGGAGCAGCGCCAGGCCCTGATCGGGTTCGCCCGGGTCCATGACGCCGCGCTGATCGCGCCCTTCGCGGACGCCTACTTCGAGGGCGTCGAGGCGATGTGGGACTCCCGTTCTCACGAGATGGCCGAGACCGCCGCGACGCTGGGCTACCCGACCGCCCAGGTCACCCCGGAGATCGCCGACCGCGCCACCGCCCTGTCCGAGCGGCTGGCCGACACCCGCGCGGGGCTGTCCCGCGTCCTCGCCGAGGGCCGGGACGAGACGATCCGCGCCCTGGCCGCGCGCGAGCACGCGACGGCGCACGTGCATCAGGTCCACGCCGGGGCCTGAACCGGGCGGGGGCTGGTGGGCATTCCACGGAAGATGCCCTCCAGCACCGCCCCCGCCGCCGTCGAGGCGCGGGCTGGCTAGGCTGGAACCCATGAAGCACACCTTCTCCCTGCGCACCGAGTGGACGGGCGACCGCGGCTCGGGCACCTCCGGCGTCCGCGACTACGACCGCTCCGTGGTGATCCAGGACGCCGCCGTCGGCGAGATCCAGGCCTCGGCCGCCCGCCCCTTCCGCGGCGACGACTCGAAGTGGAACCCGGAGACCCTCCTGCTCGGCGCGCTCGCCGAGTGTCACGTGCTCTCGTACCTCCATGTCGCGGCGACCTCCGGGGTCGTGGTCACGGGGATGACGTGCGGGGTCGAGGGCGAGCTCGAGGTGGACGGCGACGGCGCCGGTCGGTTCACCGCGATCACGCTGCGGCCCGAGGTCACGCTGCAGGACGAGGCCGACCGGGAGCGGGCCGAGGCCCTCCACGCCGAGGCGCACCGGCTGTGCTTCATCGCGAACTCGCTCTCGGCCCCGGTCGCCGTCGAGCCGGTCCGCCCCGAGGCCCTGCCCACCGGCACGCCGACGCTGCCGGACCACTCCGCGCGCCTGGGCGCCCCCCTGGCGGTGCTGCGGCCGCGCGTCGCCAAGGGCCCGTCCCGTGTGACGGGCCTGGCGGAGCGGCCCACCGAGGTCGAGCCGGTGATGCAGGAGGGCACGCCCGCCCCGGTGGAGCAGGTGCGCGCCCGCGACGCCGCGGCGGGCCCCGCCGGTGCGACCCCGGGGACCCCGGCCGCGCCCGGTCAGGCCACCAGCTTCTACGACGCCGTCGGCGGCCGCCCGACCTTCGACCGGCTGACCGCCGAGTTCTACGCCCGCGTGCGCGAAGACGAGATCCTCGCCCCGATGTATCCGCAGGACGACTTCGAGGGCGCCCAGCGCCGGCTGCTGATGTTCCTGGAGCAGTACTGGGGCGGACCGCGGACGTACTCCGAGGAGCGCGGCCACCCCCGCCTGCGCATGCGCCACGCCTCGTATCGGATCGACCCGGCCGCGCGCGACGCGTGGCTGCGCCACATGCGCGCCGCCGTGGACACGCTGGAGCTGTCACCGCTGCACGAGGCCGAACTCTGGGACTACCTGGAGCGGGCCGCCCACTCCCTGCAGAACTCGGCCTGACCGGCCCGCGGTCCGCGCCCCGACATGGGGCGCGGGCTCACACCGCCATGGCGGGGCGGCCCAGTACGAAGCCGCCGGGGGCGTCCAGGCGCGTCCATGGCCCCGCCGTGCTGAGCCGGGCGCGGCCGCCGGGCCGCAGGAAGCCCAGCGCGTGCGCGCCGAAGGCCATGCCGGCCGGGAACTGGAGCGCCTCGCCCCCGAGCAGGGGTCCCCACATCTGCGCCCGGACCCTGCGGACCAGCGCCTCCCCCGGGTTCTCGGGCAAGGCGTCCCGCACGGCGTCGGCGCCGCGTGTGGCCACCTCGGTCAACTCCTCATCGGCGACCTCGGCCACGGGCGTCCAGCCGCCGCGGGGCGGGGTCAGCGCGGTCCAGGTGACGTGCTCGCGGCCCGGCGGCACGGCGAAAGCCAGGTCGACGGGGTCCTGGCCGCGCATCCGGGCGGTGCGCTCGGTGACGGAGCCCAGGGCGACGACGGCGTCCAGGTCCGCCACGCCGTCGGCGGTCGCCAGGGGCACGGTGCGCAGCCCCAGGACGACAGGCACCCCGTCTCCCAGCCCGGCCGGCTGCAGCACGGAGACCCACTGGGCGAGCATCGGGGTGCGAGAGCGCCCCGCCTCGGGCACGACGTGCAGGCGCATCCCCGTATCGGCGACGCGACGCGCGCGGGTGGCCAGCTGCTCGAGATCCCGCACAGCGCGGTCGTCGACGAAGCGGAGGACGGGGGCGGCGGAGTGCTCGGTCATGCAAGCATTGTCCCAGGTCCGCCGCGTCCCGGGCCGCCCCGCCGTCGCGGGGTCCATCCACGTCGAAGGAGCCGTTCGTGCCGCAACGCCATCCCCGTCCCCGCCCCAGTCGCGCACCGGGCCGTCCGGCCTCGGCCCCGAAGGACCCCACCGACGTGCTGCGCGGGATCCTGGAGCTGACGCCGGCCGCGCCGGACCCGGTGACGGGTCAGGTCCGCTTCACGGGCACGACTCCCCGGCAGACGCGCGGCCGGGTGTTCGGCGGCCAGGTGCTCGCCCAGTCGCTGGCGGCCGCCTCCCGCACGGTGCCGGGCGCCCGCCCCGCCCACTCGCTCCACGGCTACTTCATCCGCCCCGGGGACGCGCTGCAGCCCATCACGTTCACCGTCGAGACGCTGCGGGACGGCCGCTCCTTCTCCGTCCGCCGGGTGCTGGCCTCTCAGAACGAGAAGGCCATCCTCGCCCTGACCTGCTCCTTCCAGGAACCCGCCGGCAGCGCGCTGGACCACCAGGTGGCCATGCCCGAGGGCGTGCCCCGGCCCGAGGACCTGCCCACGACAGCGGACGTGCTGGGCGGCATCAACCACCCCGTGGCTCAGGAGTGGGCGTGGGCCCGGCCGTTCGACATCCGTCACGTCACCCCGGCCCTCTACGTGGACCCGGCCCCGGAGACCGAGAACCGCAACATGGTGTGGATGAAGACGTTCACGCCGCTGGCCGACGACCCCGCGCTGCACCGGGCGGCGCTCACCTACGCCTCGGACTACACGCTTCTCGAGCCGATCCTGCGGCAGCACGGCGTCGCCTGGATCCAGCCCGGCATGTCCGTGGCGTCCCTGGACCACGCGATGTGGTTCCACCGGCCCGCCCGCGTCGACCAGTGGCTGCTCTACGTCCAGGACTCCCCCAGCGCCCAGGGCGCGCGCGGCCTCGGCACGGGCGCCGTGTTCACCGAGGACGGGACGCTCGTGGCCACGGTCGCCCAGGAGGGCATGATCCGCCTGCCCGAGGGGGCCGCCGCCCGGCGGGCGCGCGTGCGTGGCGCGGCCCAGCGCATGGCCCTGCGGACGGTGCTGCGCCGCAGCTGGCGGCGCTGACCCCGCCCCGGCACGACGACGGCCCGTCGCGATCACGTGATCGCGGCGGGCCGTCGTCGGCGCGGCGCCCGGGGGCGCGTCGGCTCAGTCGCGCGTGAGCTTGCGGTGCGTCATGCGGTGCGGGCGGGCGGCCTCGGGGCCGAGCCGATCGACCTTGTTGGCCTCGTAGGACTCGAAGTTGCCCTCATACCAGTACCAGTTGGCCGGGTCCTCCGCGGTGCCCTCGTAGGCCAGCATGTGGGTGGCGACGCGGTCCAGGAACCAGCGGTCGTGGGAGACGACCACCGCGCAGCCCGGGAACTCGAGCAGCGCGTTCTCGAGGGAGGTCAGGGTCTCCACGTCGAGGTCGTTGGTGGGCTCATCGAGGAGCAGCAGGTTGCCGCCCTCCTTGAGGGTCAGGGCCAGGTTCAGGCGGTTGCGCTCACCGCCGGAGAGCACGCCGGCCTTCTTCTGCTGGTCCGGGCCCTTGAAGCCGAACGCGGACACGTAGGCGCGCGAGGGCATCTCGACGTTGCCGACCTTGATGTAGTCCAGGCCGTCCGAGACGACCTCCCACAGCGACTTCTCGGGGTCGATGTTGGAGCGGGACTGGTCCACGTACGAGATCTTCACGGTCTCGCCGATCTTCAGCTCGCCGCCGTCCAGGGGCTCGAGGCCGACGATGGTCTTGAACAGGGTGGTCTTGCCGACGCCGTTCGGGCCGATCACGCCGACGATGCCGTTGCGGGGCAGGGAGAAGGACAGGCCGTCGATGAGGACGCGGTCCCCGAAGCCCTTCTTCAGGTCCTTGGCCTCGATCACGACGGTGCCCAGTCGCGGGCCCGGCGGGATCTGGATCTCCTCGAAGTCCAGCTTGCGGGTCTTCTCGGCCTCGGCCGCCATCTCCTCATAGCGGGCCAGGCGGGCCTTGGACTTCGCCTGGCGGCCCTTCGTGTTGGAGCGGACCCAGTCGAGCTCCTCGGCCAGGCGCTTGGCGAGCTTGGCGTCCTTCTTGCCCTGCACCTCGAGGCGGGCGCGCTTGGTCTCCAGGTAGGTGGAGTAGTTGCCCTCGTACGGGTAGAGGCGGCCGCGGTCGACCTCCGCGATCCACTCAGCGACGTGGTCGAGGAAGTACCGGTCGTGGGTGACGGCGATGACGGCGCCCGGGTAGGAGGCCAGGTGCTGCTCGAGCCACAGCACGGACTCGGCGTCCAGGTGGTTGGTGGGCTCGTCGAGCAGGAGGAGGTCGGGCTTCTCCAACAGCAGCTTGCACAGCGCGACGCGGCGCTTCTCGCCGCCGGAGAGGTTCGTGACCGGCTCGTCCCCCGGGGGCGTGCGCAGGGCGTCCATCGCCTGCTCGAGCTGGGAGTCGATGTCCCACGCGTCCGCGGCGTCGATGGCGGACTGCAGCTCGCCCATCTCCTCCATGAGGGCGTCGAAGTCCGCGTCCGGGTTCGCCATCTCCTCGGAGATCTGGTTGTAGCGCTGGATCTTGCCGTAGATCTCGCCGACGCCCTCCTGGACGTTCTCGAGCACGGTCTTGGACTCGTCCAGCTTGGGCTCCTGCATCAGGATGCCCACCGAGTAGCCGGGAGAGAGCCGCGCCTCGCCGTTCGAGGGCTCGTCCAGCCCGGCCATGATCTTCAGGATCGTCGACTTGCCGGCGCCGTTGGGGCCGACCATGCCGATCTTCGCCCCGGGGTAGAACGACATGGTGACGTCGTCCAGGATCAGTTTGTCGCCCACCTTCTTGCGGGCCTTGACCATCGTGTAGATGAATTCCGCCATGCGGCCCAGGCTAGTCGGTGGCCGCGGGATTCCACTCATCGTGCCGATCCCGCGACCACCGAGCCCGCTCCCCCCTCCGTGCTCCGTGCCGCTTCGTGGTCAGGCGACGCCGGCCGCCGCCGGCTCGCGCTCGGGGGCGCCCGCGTCCGACTCGTCCGGGCCGGGCGAGGCCGGGGCGTCGCCACCCTGGAACCCGTCCGGCAGGCCCGCGCTGAACCCGTCGCCGACCGCGCCGGCCCGTCCGCCCGACGCGTCGTCGCGCGGGGCCGACTCGGGGCGCGGCACGGCCGCGCGCTGGCTGCGCTGGAACGCCGCCGAGCCGAAGCCCAGGTCCAGCCCGACGGCGTCCGCCACCACGTCCACGGACGTGCCGGAGCGATCGCCCGAGGACCAGTCGCGGACCCGGAGTCGACCGGTGACGATCACGGGGTTGCCCTTCTTCACGGACTGGGCGGTGTTCGAGCCGAGCTGGCCGAACGCCGAGATGCTGTACCAGTTGGTGTGGGCGTCCACCCACTCGGCGGTCTCGCGGTCGAAGCGCCGCTCGGTGGTGGCCAGGCGGAAGCCGGTCACGGCGGCCCCCGATGCGGTGTGGCGGGTGGCGGGGTCCGTGGCCACGAAGCCGCGCACGGTGATGAGGTCCTGCATGGTGTGCCTCCTGGGCTGGGCCCCGGTGGGCGCCGGGGCGGGTCGTCGGCGCATCGGCTGATCCGCCATGGCCAGACAACCCCACCGCGGGGCACCCCGGCAGGATCGGGGCCGGTCTGGGGACGCGCGGAGGTCCCCGGGCGACTGTGCAGGAGCCGACGGCGCCGCGGCCGGCGGCCGTTAGACTGACACGGCCCAGCCCCAGTAGCTCAGCTGGACAGAGCAGCGGCCTTCTAATCCGCCGGTCGGGGGTTCGAATCCCTCCTGGGGCACCCAGACCAGGGGCGGAGCCGTCCGAGCACGCCCGACGACCGCCCGAAGGAGACCGTCCTGGACCGTCTGCGCTCCTGGCTCCGCGCCCCGCGACCCGCCGTCCCCGAGGTCCGTGTGACCCGTCGCGAGGGCGTCCAGCTGGCCGCCCTGCTCGTCGCGGCCGCGGTCCTGTACGTGACGCACTCCTTCCTCCGGTACGCCACCTACGAGGCCAAGGGCTACGACCTGGGCATCTTCGACCAGGTGGTGCGGCAGTACGCGCTGTTCAACGCCCCCCTCAGCTCCGTCAAGGGCGTGGACTTCCACATCCTCGGCGACCACTTCCACCCGATCCTCGCGCTGCTGGCGCCCTTCTACTGGGTATGGCCGGACCCCCGCATGCTCGGCGTGGTCATGGCGCTGGCCCTCGCCGCGTCCGCCGTGCCGGTGTACCTGTTCGCCCGTCGTCGCGCGGGACACGGGGTGGCCCTGGCCGCCGTCGCCGCCCTGCTGCTCTCCTGGCCCTTCCAGGCGATGGTGAACTGGGACTTCCACGAGGTCACCCTCGGCGTGCCGATCCTCGCCTGGCTCGTGTGGGCCCTGGACGGGCAGCGGGCGTGGCTCGCCACCGGCCTGGCGGCGCTGCTGCTCACGGTCCGAGAGGACATGGGCGTGACCCTGCTGGCCGTGGCCCTGGTGATGGCGATCCGTCGCTTCTGGCCGCAGGCCGCGGTCACCGCCGTGCTGGGCGTGCTCGGCTACTGGTTCGCCACGTCCGTGGTGATCCCCCACTACTCCCCCACCGGCGCGTTCGGCTACTGGCAGTTCACCGCCCTGGGCCCGGACATGCGCAGTTCGGTCCTGTTCCTGCTGACCCAGCCGTGGAACGCCGTCGCGGTGCTGTTCGACCACCCGCTGAAGGTGGCCCTCTGGCTCCTGCACTTCGTCCCGCTGCTGTTCCTGCCGGTCCTGAGCCCGCTCACGCTGATGGCCCTGCCGATCCTGCTCTCGCGGCTGTTCAACGACCGCCTCAACGTGTGGGCCCCCGTGTACCAGTACGACGCGATCCTCGCCCCGCTGCTGCTCATGGCCGCGCTCGAGGCGGCCCACCGGCTGGCCGGACGCCGGGACACGCTGCGCCGGCTGCCCGCCGTCCTCGTCTCCGCGGCACTGGCCGCCGGTCTGATCGGCACCGCGTTCTTCCCGCAGGTGTACCCGCTGCACCGCACGATCGCCGGCGACATGACGATGACGCAGCACGCCCGCGACCTCGACCACGCGGTCGGGCTGATCCCGGACGGGGTGTGCGTCGAGGCCGCCGACAACGCCGTGCCGCACCTGACGGCCCGCACCCACGTCGGGCTGCACGGGGACATCGGCGACGAGCTGGCCACGTGGATGATCGTGGACACCTCGGTGCCCGAGCTCGGCGGCTGGGACCCCCTCACCCCGGAGCAGGCGCTGGCCCGCGCCGAGCGGCTCGGCTTCGAGCGGGTCTGGTCCGCGGGCGACGTCGTCGTCCTGCACCACCCGGACCGCGCGGTCTCGCCCACCTGCACGACGTACCTCGAACACCGCTGAGCCGCGCCCCACGGCGTCGGCGGACCCGCCCCGCCGTCAGCGGTCCGCGGACCCGCCGAGCGGCTGCAGGCCGCGTCCGGCCGGGGGCAGGAGCAGTCGGTCAGGTGCACCGGTGAAGACGCCGGCGTGTGGGTCCTCCGCCACCCCCGGGGCGATCTCGGGGGCGCCCTGGTCGAGGGCGGTGCGGCGCACCGGGTCACGGGCGGGGTCCAGGACGTCCTTGACCACCGTGGTCATGAGCCACACGAGGGCGACGATGTGCGCCACGATCCCCGAGGCGTACCAGGCGGTGATCCACCAGGCGCCGCCGGCGAACGCCCCGTCCGAGGTGATGCGGGCCGACTCCATCCACACCCCGCCCCAGTGGTAGACCTCCACGGCCTGCCAGATCCAGAACGCGCGCCACCGCGGCGTCGCGAGGACCACGAGCGGGATCAGCCACATCACGAACTGCGGCGAGTACACCTTCCCCCACAGGATGAAGGACGCCACGATCAGGAAGCACAGCTGGGCCATGCGCGGACGGTGCCGCGCCGCGAGGGCGAGGTAGGCGATCCCCGCGCAGCACACCAGGAACAGGCCGTTCTGGAGCGTCGTGAACGTCTCCCCGGACCATCCCGTCCAGGCCAGCGCCAGCCAGGTCGAGGAGAAGGAGACCGCGCGGTCCCCCGAGAACGTGTAGAAGCGGGACCACTGGTCGAACGCCGTCAGCATGAACGGGAGGTTCACGGCGAGCCAGGCCGCCGCCCCGGCCACGGCCGCCTTCACGAACCCGGCCCAGCGGCCCGTGCGCAGCGCCAGCACGAAGATCGCGCCGAAGAAGAACAGCGGGTACAGCTTCGTGGCGGTGCCGAGTCCGATGAGCATGCCGGCGAGGGTCGGACGGCCCGCCGTCCACGCCCACAGGGCCAGGGCGGCCAGCATCACGGCCCACAGGTCCCAGTTGAGCATCGAGGTGAGGATGATCCCCGGGGCCAGGGCCACGAGCAGGGCGTCCCGGGAGCGGCCGCGCGCGGTGTACGCGGTCGCGACGACCAGCACGATCCAGCACAGCACCACGCCGATCGCGTTCACGTCGAAGTAGGTCACGGTGCGCTCGTGCAGGTCGCCGGACGCGGGCACGAACCACATGGTCACACCCGCGACCACGGCCAGCAACGCCGGGTACTCCATCCACTGCTCGGGCGGCAGCGGCGTGTAGAAGGGGAAGTGGCCGTCGGAGAGGCCACGCGTGGGGAACAGCTGGGCGAAGTCCGAATAGCACATGTGCGCGTGCACGCCGGGGGCCGCCCAGCCGTTCACGCGGCACCACTGCTTGGTCAGCACGCCGACGGCGGCAGCCACCACGGTCAGGCCGACGAGCAGGCCGACCCAGCGGGCGCTCGGGCGGGTCGGGGCGGGAGGTCACGGTCTCTCCTGGGGGATGCGGGTGGACGAGGAGGCGGAGTGCGAGGCGGTCGACGGCGGCCCGTCGGGCGGTGCGTCCGGCGGCACGCCCGCCTCCGGAGGCGTCGACGACGCCGCCTCGGCCCGCGGCTCGACCACCTCCAGGGGAGGACGCCGCCGCCCGGGGAACAGGGGCGCGGTGACGGGATCGCGGTGGATGATCCATCCGATCCCCGCGAGCATCAGGACGAGGGTGAACACGCGGACGGCCAGGACCGGCAGCCACTGTGCCACCGAGAGCTGGTCCACCACGCCGACGCCGGTGAGCAGCAGCACCGCGAGCGCGGTGACCCACCCGAGCCAGCGGGGATGGTCGGCGCCCCACGGCAGCGGGCGGAGGGCGCACGCCAGCAGCGGCAGGACCCAGAGCAGGTACCACGGCTGGATGATCGGGGCGGTGGCGACGGCCACCACGAGCACGGCCGCCGCGCTGAACACCGGGTCCAGGGGGCGGCGGCGCAGGGCCAGCCACGCCGTGAAGCCGAGGGCCGCCACCGTCATCACGGTGTAGAAGGCCGCGGCCACGTCGCGCGCCCCCAGGGGCGTCACGGCTTCGACGACCGCGCCGAGCAGCAGGCCGAGCAGGCCCACGGGGGCGTACGGGAACGCCGCGTCCCCGCTCGTGAGCATGGCCGGCACCCAGCCGAACCAGAGGCCGGAGCCGGCGCCGAGGATCGTGAGGACGGCCAGGGAGATCACCGCCGTCGTGAACCACGGGCCGAGCCGGTCCCGCCGGCGCAGGCGCGGATCAGCCGCGCGGAACCGGGCCCAGCCGGTGGGCAGGAGCAGGGCCACGAAGGGCAGCACCAAAGCTGTCAGGGGCTTGATCGCGACGGACAGGGCGATCAGCACGATCCCCCACAGCGCATGCACGCGGCGGCGGGGCGGGCGGACCATGAGCAGGATGCCCGCGAGCATCAGCCCCGACATCAGCGCGTCATTGTGCGCGCCGGCGATCATGTAGAGCAGGAACAACGGGTTCGCCACGGCCACCCACGTGGCCCACGGCCCGCACCGGCCCGCGACGGCGGCCAGCCGCGGCACCGCCCACAGGCACAGTGCCAGGCCCGCCAGGGCGAGGAGGCGGAACGCCGTGACGGACAGTTCGATGCTGCCGCCCGTGGCCCGCCACGTCGTCTCGGCGAACAGCAGGAACAGCGGCCCGTAGGGGGAGGGGGACTCGGCCCAGATGGAGTCCGCCCCCTGCATGAACCACCCGGGCAGGGCGGACACGCCCTGGGAGTACGGGTCGAGACCCGACGCGAGGAGCCGGCCCTGCTGGAGGTAGGAGAACACATCGCGGGAGAAGATCGGCAGCGCGAGCATCAGCGGGGCGGACCACCACCAGGCGGCGTGGGCCACCAGCCGGCCGTGCTCCTCCCAGCGGCCCCGCAGCGCGCGGCCCAGCTCGAGCCAGGATCGGACGAGGAGCAGCGAGCCGGCGGCCAGCAGCACGGTGCTGAGCAGCACGCCGGGAAGGTAGACCCGCAGCGGGTTGAGCAGGGTGGTCCCGGAGAACACCGAGTCGGGCGTCATCGGCAGCCATCCCACGCCCCAGGAGCCCACCGTGATGAGCACGGACGCCCACGTGCCCCGGCGGACGGCCGCCTCCGGCTCGGGCTGCGCCGCCACGCGGCTCGGACGGGGCCGTCGGGCGCCGGTCGTCGCGGAGGCGGCGGGCCTCACTCCCCCGGCTCCACGGGTCGAGGGGCGCCGCGGAGCCGGGCCAGGCCGGCGCGTACGGCGGGGCGCACGTGCCAGTGGTCCTTCACGAACCGGCTGGTGCGGCGGTCCACGACGAGGATCCACAGCAGACACACGGCGGAGACGATCAGGGACACGGCCTTGACCTGGTCCGCGATGTCCAGGAACTGCCAGGTGAAGAGCTGGTCCGACGCGCCGAACGCCAGGAAGTAGCCGACCGTGAACACGACCCACTTGATCTGCCAGTTGTCCCGGATGCCGATCACGGCGAAGAACGGGAGCAGCCACAGCAGGTACCAGGGCTGGATGATGGGCGAGAGGATCACCAGCGCGGTGAACGCCCAGGTCATGCGCGTCATCACGCGGTCCTGGCGGCCGAGGAACATCAGGGCCAGCACGATGAGCACCGAGAGCACGCGTCCGGCGGTCTTGTACACCCCCTCGACGGCCTGCACGTCCGCCCCCTGCCCGAGGAGCTCGCTCGCCCCCACCGTGATGAGGGACAGCATGCCGATCGGCCCCCACGGCACGGTGCCCGTGCCCGTGCCGACCATCACGGCCACCCAGCCGAAGCCGAAGCCGTTGAGCACGCCCACCAGGGCCATGAGGCCGAAGGAGATCCCGGCGGTGAGGGCCCAGAAGGCGAACCGGCGCGGCCATCGGGCCGTCGGGCCGGCCCACAGCAGGCCGATGAACGGGAGCAGCACGAGGGTGATGGGCTTGATGCCCAGGGACAGGGTGACCAGCACGACGCCGGCCACCCCCCACGCGACGGACTGCCCGGGTCGCTGGGGGCGGAGCGGATGTCCGGCGCGCAGCGCGCACCACGTGCCGGCCAGGGCGAGGCCGACCATGAGGGCGTCGTTGTGCCCGGACGCGACGAAGCTGATGGTGAAGAGCGGGTTGGCGGCGCTGATCCACTGCGCCCACGCACCGTTGACGCCCAGCCGGCGGGCGAGCAGCGGCACGAAGACCATGATCAGCGCGACGCCGGCCACCGCCACCAGGCGGAACAGGAAGATCGCCAGGTCCGGGTTCATGTCCCCCGAGATCGCGACGACGGCCTGCTCGATCCACAGGAAGATCGGACCGTACGGGGTCTCGGAGTCCGCCCAGGTCGCGTCCGCTCCGAGCTGGAACCAGTTGGACAGCGAGGAGATCGTGTCCACGTAGGGGTCCTGCCCCGCCACCATGAGACGGCCCTGCCCCACGTAGGCGAAGATGTCCCGGCTGAAGATCGGCAGTGCCACGACCTGGGGCAGGCACCACAGGACGGTGGCGAGGTTGACCGTGCGCAAAGCGCCGCGGCCGAAGGGGCGGATCGTCTGGCCCAGCCGCAGCCAGGCCCAGAACATCACCCAGCAGCCGAGGGTGAGGAGCACCGTGCCGGCCAGCACGCCGGTCTCCTGGGTGCGCCACGGGATCAGCCACTGCCAGCGGTTGATCGGGGAGGCCGAGGCCAGCCAGCCGACGGAGTACGAGCCCACCACCAGGAGGAGGGAGCCGAGGGTCCCCACCAGGATGGGCCACCAGTCCGCACCGGCGACCTGGGGGTCCGCGCGGAGGCCGCCGACGCCGACGTACTCCGGCCGGTGGGCCGTGGACCCGGACGGACGCGGGGTCGACACGCTCATGCGACGGGTCCTTCCGTGCGGTCCTGCGTGGGCGCGCGAGGGCGCGGCTCGCTCGAATCTACCATCGTGACACGCGAGTAGCCTGGGGGCATGAGCGAGACGAGCACCCCCGCGCCGGAGAGCGCCCCCCTGGTCTGGATCGACTGCGAGATGACCGGCCTGCACCCCCAGGTCGACGAGCTCGTCGAGGTGGCGGTGCTCATCACGGACGCCGAGCTGAACATCCTGGACGAGGGCATCGACCTGGTGATCCGTCCCTCCGCGGCCGCCCTCGAGCAGATGGACCCGTTCGTCCGGGACATGCACACCACCTCGGGCCTCCTGCCGGAGCTCGCGGAGGGCCTCGAGCTCGACGACGCCGCCGCGCGCGTCCTCGAGTACATCGCCGCCCGCGTGCCCGCCGGCAAGGGCCTGCTGGCCGGCAACACGGTGGGCCAGGACAAGCTGTTCCTCGCCCGCTACATGCCCGCCGTCGTCGACCACCTGCACTACCGGATCGTGGACGTGTCCACCGTGAAGGAGCTGGCCCGGCGCTGGTACCCGCGCGCCTACTACCAGGCCCCCGCCAAGACCGGCGGCCACCGCGCCCTCGGGGACATCAAGGACTCCATCACCGAGCTGCGCTACTACCGGGCCGCCGTCATGGCCCCCGCCCCCGGCCCCACCACGGAGGAGGCCCGCGCCATCGCGGAGGTGGTGTCCGGGGCGCAGGCCTGAGCAGGCACTCCCGGCCCCACTGCCCCGATTCGGCGCTGCGCGGGATCTCGTGTACTGTGGACCCCGCTGCGCCGCGCGGATCCGTCCGTGTGAAGCAGACATGGTGGGCGTAGCTCAGTCGGCAGAGCGTCTGGTTGTGGTCCAGAAGGTCGCGGGTTCAATCCCCGTCGCTCACCCCACTCGAAGCCCCCGGAATCCTTACTGGTTCCGGGGGCTTCTTCGTGTGCTCCCCGAGCGGGCCGCGCTCCCCCTGCGCCCGCAGCTGCGGGATCGTGGTGCCAGCCGAGTCCCGCGTGGCCGCGGCGAGCGAGTCGGCCGCCGGACCGGTGAGGCCGGCGTCGTCCAGGGCCGCGGGCAGCGTGGCGGCGAGGGCGATGGACAGGGTGGCCCCGGCGAACGCGGTGCCCAGCGCTGAGCCGATCTGCCGGACCGTGCTCTGCGTCGCGGCGCCCTGACCCGAGATCTGCACGGGGATGTCCTGGAGCACCATGTCCGTCAGCTGCGCCGAGGCCAGGCCGAGCCCGAGGCCGTACACGACGAGGGGCACGGCGACGAGCCAACCCGAGGTGTCCGGGCCCAGGAGCAGGGCGAGCGCCACGACCCCGGCCACCTCCAGGCCCAGCCCGATCAGCACGGTGCCCGGGGCGCCGAACCGGGCCGCCAGGTGACGGGCCGCGGCGTCCGAGAGGAACGCGCCTGCGGCCATCGCGGCCAGGACCAGGCCCGCCCCCATCACGTCCAGGCCGAGCGGCGCACCTTCTCGCGGTGTCGCTCCAACCCTTCGAACAGCGCGAGGGCGAGCGCCGCGACCGCGAGCGCGACGGGGACGACGCCGCCGGGCATCAACCGCTCGACGGATCCCCGGTCCGCTGCCGGGCGTAGAGTCGGCCGGTGAGGGCGTCGACCCGACGCCGCACCCCCGCCGACGAGGAGGCCAGCCCATGTCCGTCGTGAAGATCAACGCCATCAGCGTCCCCGAGGGCGCCGGCCCGGAACTCGAGAAGCGGTTCGCCGCCCGCAAGCACGCGGTGGACCAGGAGCCGGGCTTCGAGGGCTTCCAGCTGCTCCGGCCCACCGCGGGCGAGGACCGCTACTTCGTGGTCACGACGTGGGCGTCGGAGGAGGACTTCCAGCGCTGGCGGGACGGGCGCATGCCCGCCGCTCACGCCGCCGAGCAGGGCGGCCGCCCGGCGCCGGTCGCCACGGGCGCCGACCTGCTCGAGTTCGAGGTCGTGGACCTGGGCTGACCCGGGCGCCGCAGCAGGCGCATCGCGTTCACGATGACCAGCAGCACGGACGCCTCGTGCACGAGCATGCCGACGGCCATCGTGACGCCGCCGGCGAAGACGCCGGCCAGCAGGGCCACGACGGTCACGAGGGAGATCGCGATGTTCTGCCGCATCACCCGCACCGTGCGCCGGGCCAGATCGAGCGCCTGCGGCAGCCGCTCGAGCCGGTCGCCCATCAGGGCGATGTCCGCGGTCTCGATGGCCACACCGGAGCCGGCCGCGCCCATGGCCACGCCGATGTCCGCCGTCGCCAGGGCCGGGGCGTCGTTGACGCCGTCACCGACCATCGCGACGACGCGGCCCTCGGCCTGCAGGGCCTCGATCGCCTCGAGCTTGTCCTGAGGCAGCAGGCCCGCCCGTACGTCGTCGACGCCCACCTGCCGGGCCACGGCCTGCGCGACGCCGGGCTGGTCGCCGGTCAGCATCACGACCTCGCGGACGCCGATCCCGTGCAGCGCCCGGATCATGCCCGCGGCCTCGGACCGGAGGGTGTCTGCGATGGCGAGGACGCCGAGCGGGATGCCGTCGACGACGACCGCCACCGGGGTCCGGCCCGCCTCCGCGAGCTCGGCCGCGACGGTCTCGACCCGGTCGGTCGCGGCCGGATCCACGCCGCGCTCGCGCAGCATCGCCACGTTGCCCACGGCGACGACACGGCCGTCCACCTCTCCGGTGAGCCCGCGGCCGAGGACGACGTCCACATCGGTGGCCAGCGGGCCGTCCAGCAGGCCGCGGTCCCGGCCCGCCGCGACGACCGGTGCGGCCAGCGGGTGGTCCGAGGCCGCCTCGAGCCGTGCGGCCCAGCGCAGCACCTCGTCCTCGGCCCCGGGCTCGAACGCGACGACGTCTATCAGCTCGGGGGTGCCCGAGGTGAGGGTGCCGGTCTTGTCGACGGCGACGGCGTCGACCTTCGCGGAGCGCTCGAGGAACTCCCCTCCCTTGATGAGCACGCCGTCCTTGGCGCCGCGGCCGATCCCCGCCACGATCGCGACCGGGATGGAGATCACGAGGGCGCCCGGGCAGCCGATGACCAGCAGGGTCAGGGCCAGGGGGGCGTCCCGCGTGATCAGACCGGTCGCGAAGGCCAGCACCATGATCGCCGGGGTGTACCAGCGGGAGAAGCGGTCCATGAACCGCTGGGTCCGAGCGCGGGCCTCCTGCGCCGCCTCGACGCGGTGGATGATGCGCGCCAGCGTGGTGTCGGCGCCCACGCCCCGCGCCTCCACCTGCAGCAGGCCTGCCGTGGCCACGGTGCCCGCGTACACGGCGTCGCCGTCGGTCTTCTCCGCCGGGATGGACTCGCCCGTGATGGATGCCTCGTCCACGGCGCCGACCCCGGTGAGCACCACGCCGTCCACGGGCACCCGGGCGCCGGCCTTGACGAGGACGGTCGCGCCGGGGGCCACCTCGTGGGCGGGCACGGTGCGCTGGGTCCCGTCTGCGTCCACGACGACGGCGGTCTCGGGCGCCGTGGAGACGAGGTCCGCGAGCGCCGAGCGAGTCTGAGACAGGGTTGCGTCCTCGAGGGCGTGGCCGAGGGCGAAGAGGAAGGTCACGGCGGCGGCCTCCCAGAAATTGCCGAGCAGGGACGCGCCGATCGCGGCGGTGGCGACGAGCAGGTCGATGCCGACGGTCTTCACCCGCAGGGCGGCGATCGCGTCGCGCGCGATCGGCAGGCCGGCCACGACGGCGGCGGCGAGCATCAGGCCCGCCGCCACGAGGTGTCCGGTCCCGTGGGCCAGCTGCTCGGGCGCCAGCACGAGTGAGACGGCGATCAGCAGGCCGGCCACCACGGGGCGCCGCCAGCGGCGGGACAACGTGAGCCGGGCACGGGTGCGGTCCGGACGTGTGACGGCGGGGGTGGGCATGGC
>NZ_LR732370.1:721900-727590 GCF_902506395.1 Micrococcus sp. 116 | reverse complement strand
CGTCGGGGGCGGGCGGGGTCAGAAGGCCGACGGCCGGGCGGTGTAGCCGACCTTGGCGACGGCCTCGACGAGGTCCTGGGCAGTGGTGGTCTGCGGGTCGTGGTCGACCTCGATGCGCTGGGTCTCGAAGTGGACCTGCGCGCCGGTCACGCCGGGCAGGGCGTCGAGGGCCTTCTCGATCTTCCGGACGCACGAGGGGCAGCTGAAGCCCTCGGCGCGGAGCAGGGTGTGCGTGGTGGCGGTCATGGTCACTCCTGTGGGTCGTCACCGGCGCGGCCGCCGATGAGGCTGAGCGGACGGGCGGGTGCCCGGTCCGATCCCCGTCCTCCGGGGATGTCACTGACGCTACGAAGGGGACGGCGGGTACGCCTTGACCGCGGTCAAGCCGCCGTGTGGGAGGCTGATGGCGTGCGTATCGACCTGCCCCTCATCCCCGTGGATGAACCAGAGCCGTGCGCGGCCCGGGTCCCGCTGTTCACCGGGCTGGATCTGGAGCAGCTGCGCCGGGTCTCCGCCCTGGCGCGGCCGCTCGTGCTCGAGGCCGGCGATGCCCTGCACCTGGCCGGTGACCGCACGGACCGCCTGTGCGTCGTGCACAGCGGCCGCCTGGCGCTGACGCTCGGCTCAGCGACCGGCCGGGAACGCGTGGTGCGGATGGTCGAGCCCGGGGACTCCGTGGGCGAGCACGAGTTCCTCACGGGCGAGCCGGCCCGGCACGGGGCGCGCGCCGTGGCCGCGACCCGCCTGTGCACCTTCTCCCACGCCGAGGTCGCCCGACTCCTGGCCGAGCATCCGGGCATCGGGGGACGCGTGATGCGGACGCTGGCCGTCCGCCTGGCCGAGGCTGAACAACGGCTGGCATGGGAGCGTCAGCCTGTCACCGCGCGGATCGCCGGACATCTGCTCGGCCTGCCGGCCCTCCGGGACGAGGCCGACCTCGTCGTGGTGCTGGCCGCGCCGAAGAAGGACGTCGCCTCGCTGCTGGGCACCACCCCCGAGGCGTTCAGCCGCGGGCTGCGCCGCCTCGCCGACGACGGCCTGATCGCCATCGAGGGCCCGCGAGTGACGCTGCTGGACCCGGAGGCGCTGGAGGCCCTTGCCGCGGAATGACCGCCGTCGTCGTGGTGTCGCCGGCGGTAGGCTGGGGACTCCCCCGTCCCCCTACCCACGCAGGCCCGCAGCCCGGGCCGGGAAGCGCAGCGCCATGGCCTCCATCCGTCCCATCACCGTCTACGGCGAGCCCGTGCTGCACAGGCGCGCGGCCGAGGTGGAGGTGATCGACGACGAGATCCGCGAGCTGATCGAGGACATGTACGTCACGCAGGACGCCGCGCACGGCGTGGGCCTGGCCGCCCCGCAGGTCGGGGTCGGGCTGCGGATCTTCACGTGGACGTTCCCGGACTCCGGCGACGCGCTGAACGTGGGCCACGTGATCAACCCGGTGCTGACCCACCTGGACAAGGCGCCGCGGGAGGAGCCGCACCCGGACGAGCACACCGAGGGCTGCCTCTCGGTGCCCGGGCTCGGCTTCCCCCTGCAGCGCCCGACCCGCGTGCGCCTGTCCGGCCAGCGCGTGGACGGGGAGATGTTCGAGTTCGAGGCCGAGGGCTGGTTCGCGCGCATCATGCAGCACGAGTACGACCACCTCAACGGCACCCTCTACGTGAACCGGCTCGAGGGCAAGTGGCAGCGGCGCTGGAAGCGCGCGCAGCGGGCCGAGCGTCTGAACGTGCCCGGTGTGACGTGGCTGCCCGGCACGGACGAGGACCCCTTCGGCCACGACGCCGACGACCACGAAGACCACGAGCACGGCCCCGACGGCGACCACGGGCCCAAGGAGGACTGAGCCTCGGCTCGACGTCCGACCCGGTCGGCACACGACGACGGCCCGTCCCCTCCGCGGGGACGGGCCGTCGGTCGTCGGCGGGTCAGGCCTGCGGGAAGGCGGGGACCTGCTGGCCCGCCATCTTCTCCACCACGCGGATCACCTGATGCGAGTAGCCGTACTCGTTGTCGTACCAGACGTAGAGGATGGCGTTCTTGCCGTCGTTGTTCACGAGGGTCGCCAGGCCGTCCACGACGCCGGCGCGGTCCGAGCCGACGAAGTCGGTGGACACGACCTCCGGGGAGTCCACGTAGCCGACCTGGCCGCGCAGGGGGCCGGTGAGGGACTCCTGCTTCAGGCGGGCGTTGAGCTCCTCCACCGAGGTGGGCGTGGTCAGCTCCAGGTTCAGGATGGCCATGGACACGTCCGGGGTGGGGACGCGGATGGCGTTGCCGGAGAGCTTGCCCTTGAGCTCGGGCAGGGCCTTGGCCACGGCCTTGGCGGCGCCGGTCTCGGTGAGGACCATGTTCATGCCGGCGGCACGGCCACGACGGGCGCCCTTGTGGAAGTTGTCCACGAGGTTCTGGTCGTTAGTGTAGGCGTGCACGGTCTCCACGTGGCCGTGGTCGATGCCGTAGTCGTCCTGGATGACCTTGAGCACCGGGGTGATCCCGTTGGTGGTGCAGGAGGCCGCCGAGATGATGGTGTCCTGGGGCGTGATGTCGTCCGAGTTCACGCCGTACACGATGTTCTTCATCTCGCCCTTGCCCGGGGCGGTCAGCAGGACCTTCGCGGCGCCCTTGGCCTGCAGGTGCTGGGACAGACCCTCGTCGTCGCGCCAGCGTCCGGTGTTGTCGACGACCAGCGCGTCCTTGATGCCGTAGGAGGTGTAGTCCACCGTGGTCGGGTCGTTCGAATAGATGACCTGGATCTCAGTGCCGTTGGCGGTGATCACGTCGCGGTCCTCGTCCACCACGATCGTCCCGTCGAACGGGCCGTGGATCGAGTCGCGGCGCAGCAGGGAGGCGCGCTTGATCAGGTCGTCCTCCGAGTTCTTGCGCACGACGACGGCACGCAGGCGCAGCTTGGAGCCACCGCCGGCATGGTCGAGGAGGATGCGGGCCAGCAGGCGGCCGATGCGACCGAAGCCGTAGAGCACGACGTCCTGGGTCTCGCCCAGGCCCTCACCGGCCTTGCCCTTGACCTCGGCGAGCTCGGCGTCCAGGAAGGCCTGGACGTCCTGGCCCGAGGCCTTCTGCTTGGCGGCCAGCTCGGCCAGGTCGACGGTGGCGGCGCCCAGGTCCATCGCAGCCATGGCCTCGACCAGGGGGTAGGTGGACTCGACGCTCAGCGGGGCCTCCTGCACGCGGCGGGCGTAGCGGTGGGCCTTGATGATGTCGATCACGCCGCGGTTCACGAGGGAGCGCCCGTAGATCGAGGTGACCACGTTGTGCTCGCGGTACAGGGTGCCCAGCAGGGGGACCATCTTCTCCGCGAGCTTCTGCTGCGTGTTCCACTCGGGGGTCTGGGTCGAGGCGGTGTCTGCCACGGGAGTCCTTCCTTGAAACCTGGCGGGGCCGTCCTGGGCAGGCCCCATCCCCCGACCTCGTTGTCGGCGGACTCCGCCATTCTAGGCGAGGACACGTCCGGAGCGGCCCTGCGGTCGCGACGGGGCGTACACTGGTCGGTCGGGACGGATCGGCGGACGGCCGCGTGCCCCTGCGGGGGGTGCGAGGAAAGTCCGGGCACCACAGAGCAGGATGGTGGACAACATCCACCCGGGGCGACCCGCGGGCCAGTGCCACAGAGAGAAGACCGCCTCCGCGCCGTGTGCGCGGCGGTAAGGGTGAAAGGGTGGTGTAAGAGACCACCAGCGGCCCCGGTGACGGGGCCGGCTCGGTAAACCCCATCCGGTGCAAGGCCGAACAGGACGCGTCACGAGGGCTGCTCGCCCCAGCGTCCGGGTTGGCCGCTCGAGCCCGTCAGCGATGGCGGGCCCAGATGGATGGCCGTCACCTCGCGCGGGGCAACGCGCGCGAGGCACAGAACCCGGCTTACAGCCGGTCCGTCCCGCCTCACGGCCCCCGGCTGGGGTCAGAACCCCTCGTCGTCGAGGATCCGTTCGAACTCGAGCTCCACCACGTGCTCGCGCTCCCGCTTGTCCAGCAGGCGGTACCCGTACGACTCGCCGATCGAGACGACCTTCGCCAGGCTCGGGCGTCGCCGGTCCCGCGGCCATTCGAGCGTCACCCGGTCCTGCCCCGTGAAGGTGCGCTCCCGCAGGCGCTGCTCCACGGCCGAGGCGTGCGTGCGCTCCCGCCCACTGGAGCGGATCCCGAGCCACACGGCGGCCGCGATCACGAGCAGGACGAACGGGTACACCACGCCGAACACGTTCATGGCGGTCATCGGGCGACTCCTGGGATGCGGGGCGGCTGTGCGGACCCCACCACTGTGCCAGGTCCGGACGACGACGTCGGCCCGGGGCGCCTGGCTAGGTGTTGTGGGTCATGAGGTTCTTGACATGGGTACCGGGCTGAGATGAGACGAGTGGGCCTCTCCCGCAGGATGGAAGTTCCTACACCACCGACCTGCCCGAGAAGACCCACTCATGACTCACGCTAACGCGTGAGGCCCTGGCGGTGTGGGTGAACCACTACAACTACCATCGGCCTCATACCTCCTGCGGAGACGCTCCTCCGGCCTCGTTGGCACCGGCCCGAGTCAACAACGTCATGCCCTCCTACAGCTAGGCTGGCCCGGTGCTGATCCTGCTGCCGCCCTCCGAGGGCAAGACCGCGCCCCGCTCCGGGGCCCCGCTCGACCTCGATGCCCTCGCGTTGGCCGATGACGCCGCGGTGACGGGCGCCCGCGCGGACCTGCTCACGCGGCTCGCCGCGGTCTCGGCCGCCCCGGATGCCCTGGCGGCTCTCGGCGTCGGGGCGTCGCTCACCGGCGAGGTCGAGGCGAACACGCGCCTGGCCTCGGCCCCTGCCGCGCCCGGTCACCGGGTGTTCACGGGCGTGCTCTTCGATGCGCTCGACCACGCCTCCCTGTCCGCGGCGGCGAAGCGCCGCGCCCGCGCGTCCGTGCTGGTCTTCTCCGCGCTGTTCGGCGCCACCGCGCTGGCGGACCGGATCCCCGCCTTCCGGCTGCCCGTCGGCGCGAAGCTGCCGGGGCTGCCCGGGCTGGCCGCGCACTGGCGCCCCGTCCTGACCCCCGCCCTCGACGCGCTCGCCGCACGGGACGGCGGGCCCGTCGTCGACTGCCGCTCCGGCGGCTACGCGGCCCAGTGGCGGGCACCGGCGGAGCGGACCCTCGCGGTCGACGTGTTCCAGCTGCGCGACGGCGAGCGGACCGTCGTCTCACACTTCGCCAAGCACACCCGCGGCCTCGTGGCCCGCGCGCTGCTGGAGGCGGGGGCGCGGGAGACCTCGACGCTGGAGCGCGTCGCGGACGTGGTCGCGCGGGCCGGGGACGGCCACGGCTGGGAGGTCGAGCTGGCCCGGCCGTCCGGCGCGAAGCCCGGCGCGCTGCGGGTGATCCTGCCCGAGGGGTGACCCCGGGCGAGGCGCGGTCTGCCCGGACGCGGCCTCAGTCCTCGACGGCCACCAGCTCCACCTCGAAGCCGTCCGCGGTCTCGAGGTAGGCGGCGTAGTGGTCCGGTCCCCCGGCGTGCGGGTGGCGGTCCTCGAAGAGCAGGCGGAACCCCCGGTCGCGCGCGGCGGCGGTGAGCTCGTCCACGCGGGCGCGCGATCCGGCCCGGAAGGCCAGGTGGTTCAGGCCCGGGCGGGTGCGCTCGTGGGCGCCCGCGGCGACGTCGGGCCCGGCCTCGAGCACGAGGTACTCCCCCGCCCCCTGGTAC
>NZ_LR732370.1:689908-721800 GCF_902506395.1 Micrococcus sp. 116 | reverse complement strand
CCCCTGGTACGTCCGGCCCTCGGCCCACCCCTCGCCCGGCACGTAGCCGAGCTCGCCGAACAGCCAGCCGAGGCTCGCCTCGGCCGCCGCGAGGTCGGCGACCCAGATCTCCACGTGGTGCAGCCGGCCCGTGGGCGCGGGCGCCGGGGTCGCACCCTCCGGCGAGGCGACGGCGTCGGGCCCGTCCGCCTCCACGGCCCGGACGTCCGCGTCCGCGTCGAGGCCGGACCCGGCCACCGCCGATGCGGGGGTCGTGGACGCCTCCGCGGCGGTCGACCCCGCGGCCGCGGGGGCCGCGACCGGCACCTCGGACGCGCCCGCGTCCCATTGGCCGCCCCGCGCGCCGGCGTCCATGGCCTCGTTGGAGAGGCGGTCGGCGTCCTTGTTCCGGTTGCGCGGGATCCATTCGTAGGTGACGCGCTCGGGGGGCAGCACGGACCGGGCCTCGGCCGCGAGGCGCCGCATGTCCTCGTGCTTGATCTTCCACCGCCCGGACATCTGCTCCACCACGAGCTTGGAGTCCATCAGCACGTGCACCCGCGCCTCGGGGTCGAGGTCCCGGGCCATCCGCAGCCCGGCCACGAGCCCGGAGTACTCGGCCACGTTGTTCGACGCCTTCCCCAGCGGGGCGGCGTCGGTCCGGAGGATCTCGCCCGTGGCCGGGTCGCGCACCAGGGCACCATAGCCGGCGACGCCGGGGTTGCCCCGCGACCCGCCGTCGGCCTCCACCTGCAGGACTCGTCCGCTCACCGTGCGCCTCCTCGTGTCCGTGGTCGCGCCGTCCGACGCGGCCCCCCACTCTACTGATCGCGCCGGGGGCGGGGCCCGGGGTCAGTCCCGGATGAGGATGGCGCCGGACTCGGGGCAGCGGGCGACGGCGGCCGGCGGGAGGGCCCGGATGCGCGCGACCTCCGCGGGCGACAGCTCCGTGCCCGCGGCCGCGGACCGGTTCCCGACGAGCCGGGCCGCGCCGATGCCGCCGTTGCGCTCCCGCGCCTGCTCGTACAGGGCCAGCAACGACGCGGGGAACTCCGCGGCCAACGCCGCCCGGCGCTGGATGAGGTCCCGGCCGCGCTGGGTCACGGCCTGCCCCTCGCGGCGCACCTCCGCCGCGCGGGCCTCGACCTCGGCCCGCGCCCGCTCCAGGGCGGCGTGGCCCTGCGCGAGCCGGGACTCGGCGGCGTCGGCTGCCTCCATGGCCTCGAGGGCCGCGGCCTCGTGGTCGTCGAGCAGTGCGGTGAGCGTGTCGTCCTCGTGCTGCATGGCCTGCAGCTCCTTGGACCCGCCCTGGCCCGTTTCGAGCCGCTCCCGGGTCCGGTCCCGACGGGCGCGGGTGGCGGCGGCCTTCTCGGTGGCCTCGGCCCCCGCCCGGTCGGCGGTGCGGGCGGCGTCCTGCAGACCGGGCAGCGCCTCCTCGAACTCCTGCGCACGGGCGCGCAGCCGGGCGTGCTCCGGGTCCGCCTTGAGCCGACGGACGGCGGCGCGGGCCTGGTCCAGGGCCGTGTCGAGCTCCTGGAGCTCCAGCAGCCGGGCCTGGACGGCCGGCGATGCGGTGACCTCACTCATGCGTGACTCCCCTCGTCGGCCCGCTCTCCCCCGACCAGGAAGTCCCAGGGGTCGCTGCGGTGATCTGAGAACAGGGTGGTGACGCCCAGTCCCCGCTCCGCCAGGGCGGCCTCCAGGGCGCGGGCGCCATGCTCGAGCCACAGGGACTCGCTCGCCCAGTGCGAGACGTCCACGAGCGCAGGACGCCCCTCCCCCGACGCCGCCGTCTCCCGGGCCTCCGAGGCCGGGTGGTGGCGCAGATCGGCGGTCACGTAGACGTCCGCGCCGGACGCGCGGACCGCGTCGAGGAGGCTGTCTCCGGCACCGCCGCACACGGCGACGCGGCGGATGCGCTGGGCGGGATCGCCCGCCACGCGCACGCCGCCGGCCGTAGCGGGCAACGCCGCGTGCACGGCCCGGGCGAAGGCGGCCAGGTCGGTCTCCTCGGGCAGGTCGCCCACCCGGCCGATGCCTTCGGCCCCGGTGCCGGCGGCAGAGGTCGTCAGGGGCGAGAGCGCTCCGGTGACGCCGACGGCACGGGCCAGCACGTCCGAGACGCCACCCACGACGGCGTCGGCGTTGGTGTGCGCCGCGAGCAGGGCGATGCGGTGCTCGATCAGGGTGTGCAGCAGGCGGCCCTTGGCGGCGGCGGCATGCCCGACGGCGGCGACGGACGAGGTGCCGCGCAGCAGGAGCGGGTGGTGGGTGACCACGAGATCGGCCCCGCGGGCGACGGCCTCGTCGGCCACGGCCTGCACGGGGTCCAGCGCCCACAGGACGGTCCGCACCGGCGCCTCCGGGCGCCCGGCCACCGGCCCGACGGCGTCCCACGGCTCCGCCAGCTCCCGCGGCCACAGCCCCTGGACGACCTCGAGGACCTGCCCGAGCGTCGGCGGGGCCAGGGCATGCACCGGCGAGGCGGGGACGGCGGGACGGGACACGGTCATACCGGCCATGATGGCCCACCCGGCCCGGGCACGCACGACCCGACGGCCCTGGGTGACGGCACGGGGCGGCGTCGTCGGGAATGAAAAGCGCGGCCCGCGTTGCTGTGCCTGCCATGACCGACTCCCCCCGTACCGAGCCCCTCGGCGCCTCCGGCGCGCCCGCCGACGTCCGCGAGCTGACGCTCGCCGGCGGCTGCTTCTGGTGCCTCGACGCCGTCTACCGTCGCGTGCGGGGCGTGCTCGCCGTCGAGTCCGGCTACACCGGAGGCGACGACCCCGCCCCGAGCTACGAGTCCGTGTGCACCGGGACCACCGGCCATGCCGAAGCGGTCCGTGTGCGCTTCGACGCCGCCGTCGTGCCGCCCGAGGTGATCATGGACCTGTTCTTCACCGGCCACGACCCCACATCCTTGAACCGCCAGGGGGCCGACGTCGGCACCCAGTACCGCTCGGCCGTCTTCGCCCACGACGAGGCCGAGGCCCGGTTCTTCGCGGACGAGATCGCCCGGGCGCAGGCGAACTATGACAGCCCCATCGTCACACGCGTCGAGCCGGCGTCCGCGTGGCACCCGGCCGAGGACATTCACCAGGACTTCTATGCGCGGCGCCGTTCCAATGGATACTGCCGTGTGGTCATCGATCCGAAGCTCGCGAAGGTGCGCCGGAACTACTCCGCGTGGCTCGTGGACGCCTGAGCGGCGCCGCGGCTCGATAGCCTGACGCAGGAACACCCACTAGATCGCCCGCGCCCCGAGGCGCACCACCACCGGAGGTACCACCATGGCCCGCATCCTTGACGACATCACCCAGGCGGTCGGCGGCACGCCCCTGGTCCGGCTGAACCGCCTCGCGAAGGACCTGCCCGGCGACGTCGCCGTGAAGGTCGAGTTCTACAACCCGGCCAACTCGGTGAAGGACCGCATCGGCACCGCCATCGTCGACGCCGCGGAGGCGAACGGCGAGCTGACCCCCGGCGGCACCATCGTGGAGGGCACCTCCGGCAACACCGGCATCGCCCTGGCCATGGTCGGCGCGGCACGCGGCTACCGCGTGATCCTGACCATGCCCGAGACCATGTCCACCGAGCGCCGCGTGATGCTCAAGGCGTTCGGCGCCGAGATCGTGCTGACCCCCGGGGCAGACGGCATGCGCGGCGCCCTCGAGCGCGCCCAGGAGATCGTCCGCAGCACCCCGAACTCCATCTGGGCCCAGCAGTTCGCGAACCAGGCCAACGTCCAGGCCCACTACACGGGCACCGGCCCGGAGATCTGGGACGCGTCCGAGGGCGCCGTGGACGTGTTCATCGCCGGCGTCGGCACCGGCGGCACCATCACGGGCGCGGGCCGGTACCTGCGCGAGCAGAAGCCGGACGTGAAGCTCATCGCCGTCGAGCCGGCCGACTCCCCCATCCTCTCCGGCGGCCAGGCCGGCCCCCACAAGATCCAGGGCATCGGCGCGAACTTCGTGCCGGAGATCCTCGACACCGACCTCTACGACGAGGTCTACCCGGCCACCTTCGAGGAGTCCATCGAGACCGCCCGCCGGCTCGGGACCGAGGAGGGCATCCTCGGCGGCATCTCCACCGGCGCGATCATCTCGGCCGCCCTCAAGGAGGCCGCCAAGCCCGAGTCCGAGGGCAAGCTGATCGTCGCCATCGTGTGTGACTTCGGCGAGCGCTACATCTCCACCGCCCTCTTCGAGGACATCCGCGGCTGACCGCCGCCCGCTCACCGACCGCACCGACCCGAAGGGGCCGCCCGTGGGACTGTTCTCCCGCATCAAGGAAGACATCGCGACCGTCCGCAGCCATGACCCGGCGGCGCGCGGTGACCTCGAGGTGGCCCTCGTCTACTCGGGTCTGCACGCCGTGTGGGCGCACCGCGTCGCGCACCGGATGTGGCGACATGACCGGTTGAAGATGCCCGCGCGCGTGCTCTCGCAGGTCACGCGCGCGGCCACGGGCATCGAGATCCACCCCGGCGCGTCGATCGGCCGTCGGTTCTTCATCGACCACGGCATGGGCGTCGTGATCGGCGAGACCGCGGAGATCGGTGACGACGTGATGCTGTACCACGGGGTCACCCTCGGCGGCCGCTCCCTGGCCAAGGTGAAGCGGCACCCCACGCTGCGCGACGGCGTCGTGGTGGGGGCCGGCGCCAAGATCCTCGGACCCGTCGAGATCGGGGAGGGGACGGCGGTGGGCGCCAACGCGGTCGTCGTGAAGGACACCCCCGCCGACGCGATCGCCACCGGCGTGCCGGCCACCGTCCGCCCGCGCAAGGGCCCGGCCGAGGGCAAGCCGCTCGTGGACCCCGCGGAGTACGTGGACCCGGCCCTCTGGATCTGAGGGCCGGGTCCACGCCGGGTCAGTCCTGCGTGGGGTCGCCCTCGGTCGGCTGCGGCATGACCACGGGCACGCCCTCGCCGTCGACCTCGGTGCGGTCGCCGGACCACAGCGTGTGGAACGAGCCCTCGCGGTCCACGCGCAGGTAGGTGTGGGCGCCGAAGTAGTCGCGCTGGCCCTGCACGAGGGCGGCCGGCAAGCGGTCGGCCCGCAGGCCGTCGTAGTACGCCAGGGCCGAGGAGAACACCGGGACCGGCACGCCCGCGGCGACGGCGGTGCCGACGACGCGGCGCCAGGCCGGCAGGGCCTCGGCGATCGCCTGGGCGAACTCGGGGGCGAAGAGCAGGTTGAGCGGCTGGCCGGGGGCGCGGGTGCCCGGCGCCGGATGGCGGGAGGTGTCGCGGCCGCCGAAGGCCTGCATGATCACGTCGAGCAGGTCGGCGCGGATGATGCAGCCGTCCCGCCACAGCGAGGCGATGGTGCCCAGGTCCAGCGACCAGCCGTACTCCTCGGCGGCGGCCGCGAGCATGTCCATGCCCTGCGCGTAGGCCACGAGCTTGGAGGCGAACAGCGCCTGGCGCACGTCCTCCACGAACGCGTCCGTGTCCTGCGGGACGCGCTGCGCATCCTCGTCGACGCCGGCCGCGAGGGTCTCACGGGCGACCTCGCGCACCGCGCGCTGAGAGGACAGCGAGCGGGCGAAGACGGACTCGGCGATCGCGGCCACCGGGGAGCCGACGTCGAGACCCGAGATCGCGGTCCAGCGGCCGGTGCCCTTCTGGCCGGCCTCGTCCACGATCACGTCCACGAGCGGGCGGCCCGTGGCCGCGTCCACCTGCGCGAGCACCTCGGCCGTGATCTCGATGAGGTAGGAGGCCAGGTCGGTCTGGTTCCACGCCGTGAACACCTCGGCCTGCTCGGCGGGCTCGAGGCCGCCCACACGGCGCAGCAGGTCGTAGGCCTCGCCGATGACCTGCATGTCCGCGTACTCGATGCCGTTGTGGACCATCTTCACGTAGTGGCCGGCGCCGTCCGTGCCGACCCAGGCGCAGCACGGCTCCCCCTCGAACTGCGCGGAGATCTTCTCGAGCATCGGACCGAGGGCCTCGTAGGACTTCTCCGGACCGCCGGGCATGATCGCCGGACCGTGCAGGGCACCCTCCTCGCCGCCGGAGACACCGACGCCCACGAAGTGCAGGCCCTTCTCGGCGAGGGCCGCCTCGCGGCGGCGGGTGTCCTCGTAATGGGAGTTGCCGGCGTCGATGACGATGTCGCCCTCGTCCAGCAGGGGGACGAGCTGGTCGATGACGGCGTCCACGGGGGCGCCCGCCTTGACCATGATGAGCACCCGGCGCGGCACGGCGAGGGACTGCACGAGCTCGGCGAGCGTCTCCGTCGCCACGAACGCACCCTCGTCACCGTGCTCGGCCACGAGCTGGTCCGTGCGGGCCCGGCTGCGGTTGTGCAGGGCCACCGTGTAGCCGTGGCGGGCGAAGTTGCGGGCGAGGTTCGCGCCCATCACCGCCAGGCCCGTGACGCCGATGTCGGCGGCGCCGACGGGGACGGTGGTGGTCTGCTCGGTCATCGCGGGTGGCCTCCTGTGGCTCGGACGGTGGGACGGGCCGTGCCGGACACGGACCCGCCCCCCAGCCTACGTCGACCGCGGTCAGTCCCCCACGGCGTCGCGGCCGCGGCGCACGATCAGCGGGTCCGGGGTGCCGACGACCTCGTGGTCCTTGCCCTCGTACTCGAACTGGGACAGGAAGTAGCGCATCGCGTTGAGGCGGGCCCGCTTCTTGTCGTTGGAGCGGATGGAGATCCACGGGGCGTGGTCCGTGTCCGTGTGGAGGAACATGGCCTCCTTGGCCTCCGTGTAGGCCTCCCAGCGGTCCAGGGACTCGAGGTCCATGGGCGAGAGCTTCCACTGGCGGACCGGGTCGATCTGGCGGATCGCGAAGCGCGTGCGCTGCTCGGTCTGCGTGACGGAGAACCAGAACTTGGTGAGGTGGATGCCGTCGTCCACGAGCATCTTCTCGAACAGCGGCACCTGGTTCATGAAGCGGCGGTACTGCTCGTCCGTGGAGAAGCCCATCACCCGCTCGACGCCGGAGCGGTTGTACCACGAGCGGTCGAACAGCACGATCTCGCCCGCCGTGGGGAAGTGCTGGATGTAGCGCTGGAAGTACCACTGGCCGAGCTCACGGTCCGAGGGCTTGTTGAGGGCCACGACGCGCGCGGTGCGGGGGTTCAGGTGCTCGGTGAAGCGCTTGATGGTGCCGCCCTTGCCGGCGGCGTCGCGGCCCTCGAAGACGATGATGTGGCGCTGGCCGGTGTCCTCGCCCCAGTACTGCAGCTTGAGCAGTTCGATCTGCAGGCGGTACTTCTCCAGCTCGTACTCCTCGCGCGTCATGCGCGTCTCGTACGGGTAGTCCTCCTTCCACGTCTCCACGGCACGGCCCTGCGGATCGATCAGGTCGGGATCGTTGGTGTGACCGTCCGAGACGGTGTAGCCGCCGTCGCGCAGCTTGTCGATGAACTCGCGGAGGTTCTCGCGGGGGGCGTCGGGCTGCAGCAGCTCCATGGTCCGTCTCCTTCACTGGGTGCGTCACCGTGCCCGCCCGTCCCCTCCTCGGTACGACGGCGGCGGGCCGCGGCCTGTGCTCTGTCCATCATTATGGGCGGGCGGCGGACGAGGAAGCCGGGCCCGGCGGCGCAGCCGGGTGAACAGCAGGTGAACCCTGGGAGGCGAACGGTCGCGGCCCCGGGCCGGGGAGGACCGGCCGGCTCAGCCGCGCGGGCCGACGCCCAGGAGCTCGTCGATCGCCGCGACGGCGGCACGCGCCGCGTCGACGTCGGCGAACTGCGCGACGGCGTCGTCGTACCGGCGGTGCCCGGGAAGCTTGAGGCCGACGGAGGCGCCGTCCGTGGCGGGGAGGATCCAGATCCGGCCGCGCGGCTCGACGTCGCGCTGCTCGGCCACGTCGGCCTCCTCGAACTCGCGGTCGTAGCCGGCCCACTCGATACCGGGCCGCGGGGTGTCGGCACCGTCGAGGACGTCACGGCCGCCCATGCGCAGACAGGTGACGGACTGCAGGAGCGCGTCCAGGGTGCGGGCGGCGGCCTTGCCGGCCAGCTCGTCCTGGAAGAGGGCGAGGATGGACCATTGCCCGTCCTGGAGGAAGAGCATGGTCTGCTGCGCCTCGCCCCCGGTGATGACGGCGAGGTGACGGGCGGCGCCGTCGGGACGTGCGGGCAGCTTCCAGAAGCCGAGGGGGGTCGCGGACATGCGCTCCACCCTAGTGCGCCCCGGACGCCGACGACGCGCCGCCGCCCGGCCCCTGCCCCGCATCCCGGGTTGAGTTGTCGCGGGTGCGCGGGCCCGTCACCCGCGACAACTCAACCCGCGTTGCGGGAGGGTGGGCCGATGGGCCTGCTCCGCGACCTCCTCACCCGCCGCCCCGCACGCGACCGCTCGTCCGACCCGACGGCGACGCTCGGCCGGCACCTCGACAACGCCGCGGCGATCGTGGCCGCCGCACGCCGGGCGGACGTGCCCCTCCCGGTGGCGGCGGCCCTGGCCGAGCTCGAGTCCGGTGGCCGGAACGTCTTCGGCCACGACGCCGGCGGCGTGCACAGCGCCCCGCGCGGGACGGACGTCCCCGTGACCCGTGAGCGCTACGAGGAGCTCGTGGCCCGGGTGGCGCAGGGGGAGACGTCCAACGGCGTGGGGCCCGCGCAGATCACGTGGCCGCCGTACTTCGCGCAGGCGGCGGAGCGCGGCCTCCGCCTGTGGGAGCCGGAGGACAACCTGGCCTTCGGGCTGGAGATCCTGCGCGGGCACCTGCGCGGCGACCTCTCCGCGGAGGGGATCGCCCGGGCGGGGACGGTCTACAACACCGGCACGCTCGACGCCGACGTCACCGCCTACGGCCGCCGCCTCGCCGCGGCGACCCGCGCGTGGGCCGAACGCCTGGGCGAACCCGCCCCGCCGCCGTCGGGAGCAGATACCGCACAGGGCACGGTGCCCCATCCACGAAACGCTGGTCGAGTGGGGCTGGTCCCGCGGCCCGGCTTCGCGACACGACAACCCGCCTTGCAGGGAAGACGGAGAGCCGCGGCGAACTCGCTCAGGTCAGGCTGGTTAATAAGACCTAGGCGCGCGTGCCGGCGGAAGTCGAGATGAGAGCCCGCTGGCCCAGCCTCGCGGGGCGACAACCCACCGAGTGTTTAGAAGCAACTACGAACGACTACCTCACCAGGCGCAAGCAGGGGCTGCGGAAAACCAGTACCTCGGCCATCAGCGAGCCCCATCATCGACGGCCAGGGCGCCATGTGCAGATCGCCCTTTCGAGTGCACTCAAAAGTGTCCGCCACCGCGTCGCCCACTCGTCCAAATCAGAGGATTGCTCCGCCCGGTCGCGTAGCCACGCACCGGCTTGCTTCTTTTTGGAATCTTCAAAGTCGATTGCCGTTACTTCGTCCGACGCATCAACGATAAAGTGACGAAACCAAGATGGATGTTCGGAGTGAAGCTCTCGAAGAAATTCGTCAGGAAATAAACCTTCGATAGCGAACCCGTTTCGCACGGTCACGTAATCTGCGTTTGGATCGAACCCAGACCCGATCCTTCCCAAGTGACCAGCCAACGCTTTAACAGCACGAACGCCCGCTTCGTCGCCGTCAAAGACTGAGATTGCTACTGTCTCTGGCCGAATGTGAGCGTAGTTAGCATGCAGAAATCCTTCCAGATTCTTTACACCGTCAAAAGAGCGGAAGTCTGCACGATCCAGTTCGGGGTAGTTGCTGGATCCAAGCACCTTGACTGCCCAGCGAATCATTTCAATATCAGAACGGCCTTCTGTAAAAATATTTACGGTTGACAATCCAAAAAAGTCGCCAAACTTGACGCCCAGCGACCCGCGAAGGACGTCCGTAGCTTCTCGGCTGGTCGAGAACCGTCGCACACGCGTATGGCCACTCTTATCTAGGTCAGTCGCCGCAATGGACCACTCAGTCCTCGGAACCATTGTTAGATCGTGAGTCGTTCGAACCACCTGTCCATTCAGCTCCAGGGAGCTGAGAAGCCCAAGAGCAGTCCCATATAGATCGGGATGAAGATATGATTCGGGTTCCTCAATTAACCACAGGGAGTTGAGACCCGCCTCTTTTTCCTTCTCGGCAATCCACACAAAACACGAAAGCATCGCCAGTGCCTGAATTCCGCGACCTTTCATGAACGTTGATGTTCGAGCAGGATCGGAAAGGTAGAAGTCCATGTCAGCCAAAAAAGCTCCCGGGATATGTCCGGGCAAACCGAAATCGACCTCGTAGCCTTCCAAGCCCGCAGAGCAGACAATACTTGTCAGCTTTTGAGACACATTTTTCAATGCGAGTTGGATCGCATCAATCTCCGATGACAGTTCCCTCGCTATAGCACTTTTCACCATGGGTGAGATATGCTCTCTAAAAATATCTTCACTGCTATTCGAAGACGGAATGAAATGTATGCTGGTACTTTCAATAACACTTTCTACCACCTCCTTTAAAAGCTGAGAGTGGCGCGCGCTATTTTCTCGAGGAACCCGGGTTGTTGAATCGGACGATAGTCTGTAGACCGGATTATCATTCCTGGAAAAGATCAACTGGAGAACAATTTCATCGATATCTCGGCTTCTTGGCGGGTCATAAAGAGAGAAGAGTTGATCATATTTTGCAAATACTTCAGCATCCTCTGCTCCAGTGAACTGAAACGTCGCGGTTAGTGTTGTCTGAGCGGAGCCAGAGCCAAACGTCAGGTCGCTAGCTGTAGGAGGGCATGACGTTGTTGACTCGGGCCGGGGCCAACGAGGCCGGCGGGGCGTTCCCGCAGGAGGTATGAGGCCGATGGTAGTTGTAGTGGTTCACCCACACGGCCAGCGCCTCACGCCGAGCTGTCTCTGAGGTATACGGGCGGGCGTAGAGGACCTCATCGACCATCAGCCGGTTGTACCTCTCCACCTTCCCGTTATGGCGCGGGGTGTAGGGCCGGATCCGGTGATGCCGGCCCCCGAGCGAGACCACCTTGGCGGTGAAGTCCGCAGCCCGGTAGTTGTTTCCGTTGTCCGTGATCACCCGGTCCACGGTGATGCCGTGGGCGGCGAAGAACGCCCTCGCCCGGCAGTAGAAGCTCACGGTCGTGGCCGCCCGCTCGTCCTCCAACGCCTCGGTGTACGCCAGGCGGGTGAACCCGTCGATCGCCGAGTGCAGATAGGTGTGGGCAGGTGAACGGCGCGGACGGCTGGGCCGGTCGAGCAGCCCGGCCTCGCCCTCGGCGCGGTAGCGGGCCACCCAGGTGGCCACCGTGGGCCGGCTCACCCGGAACTCGGCGGCCACGTGCGCCTGCGGGATCCCGTCGTGCAGGTGGCGGTGGACCATCCTGAGACGGCCAGTGGGGGTCAGGGGTGCGTTAGCGTGAGTCATGAGCGGGTCTCTTCTGGCAGGTGGGTTGTTGAGGAACTTCCATCCTGCGGCAGGGGCCCGCTCGTCTCATCTCAGCCCGTACCCCGTGGCAAGAACCTCATGACCCACAACAGCTAGCACGGCTGTATCCATACTGGTTTCCATAACCCGTATAGAACATCCTGATCGCATTCAAAATATTCGTCTTTCCCGTACTGTTCGGGCCGACGATGGTGGCACTCAAGGGGAGATCAATAATCTGGTCTTCACCAATCGTCCTATAGTTTCTTATCCTCAGGCTCTTTAGTCGCAACGCACACTCCTTGGAAAACCAGCGGGCTTCAACTCCTGGCAAAGGGACCGAAATACACAGAAGCCACTGTGACGATCATTACGACGGAGTGTAATCAGGCTACGGCCAGGTTGACCAACAGCACGTAGGCCAGCGTGCCGGCCGCGATCGAGACCAGGGTCCGCCGCCCGGCCAGCAGATGCACGACGACTGTCACCGCCGCCGCGATCACCGCGTGGGCCACCCGCACCCCGTCCACGGGCTCTCCGGGGGCCAGCGCCGCGGCGTCGAGCAGCATCACCAGGGCCAGGATGGTCAGCACGCCGGCGGGCATCCACACCGCCAGCCGCGCGGCGAGCACGGACTCCCGCAACGGCTGCAGCAGGGCGAACGGCAACGCGCGCAGGCAGAAGGTCACGAGGCCCGCGACGACGGCCGCGGCCACCAGGTACGCGGCGCCGGTCATCGGGGGTCCTCCCCGGCGCCGGGCTCGGCATCCGTGCCGGCCCGCTCCCCCGTCGCGGCGACGACGGGCACCGGTCCGGTGACGGGCACGGGCTCGGGCAGCGGCAGGGCGGTCCCGCGTGCGGCGAGCACGTGGAACGCGATCAGCACCGCGGCGTAGAGGGCGAAGGCGACGACGAGCACCTGCGCCGGCGCCAGCAGCAGGGCCACCCCGACGGCGACCGCGGCCGCCAGCACGAGGGGCAGCTGGGCCCGCGTGCGGGCGGCGTCCATGGCGAGCACGATGAAGAGGGCGACGAGCGCGAACTCCAGGCCCTCCACCGGTCCGGGCAGCAGCCAGGCCACGGCCACCCCGGCGAGGCCCCCGAGCACCCAGTACGCATGCAGCGCGACCTGCATGGCGACCAGTCGGGGGCCGGTCCAGCCGCGGGGCTGGGCGGCGGCGATGGCGTAGGCCTCGTCGATCAGGGCGCCCATCGAGTAGATCCGCGCGAAGCGCCCCCGGACCACGCGCAGCGGGAAGCTGAACGCATAGAACACGTGGCGGAAGTTCACCAGGAACACCGTCACGGCGATCGTGAGCAGCGGGGTGCCCGCCACCACCAGCGAGACGAGCAGCAGCTCGACGGACCCGGCGAACACGACCACGGAGAACAGGGGTGCGACCCACGCGGGCAGCCCGGCCTGGACCACGAGCATCCCGAAGGCCATGCCCAGCGGGAACAGGCCGAGGCCGGCGCCCAGCGTCACGGCGACGCCGGAGCGCGCCTCGGCCCACCGCGAGGGCGTAACGGGGGCGCGCAAGGACTCTGTCGAGGAGCTCATGATGGTGAGCATGGTCTCACACGCGCTCGGCGGGCCAGCGACATGACGGGGCGGGGTGTCACGCCATGTCATGGCCGCGCGATCGGTGCACCCGGAGGGACTCGAACCCCCGACCCTCTCGGTGTAAACGAGATGCTCTGACCAACTGAGCTACAGGTGCCGGTGTCCGTCCAGGCTACCGGTGAGCGAGCAGGTCGCGCGTCGCCGCCTCGTGCTCGCCCCGGGTGCGTGCCTGTCCCGGGGCGGCGACCACGCGCGCGACCTCGACCCCGTCCGCGTCGAGCAGCACGGAGACGCGGCGGGGCCGCCCGGTCTCCACGTCGAAGACGTCGAGGGCACGGCAGGCCGCGCCGTGGGGCCAGAAATCGGAGAGCAGGGTGAGCGGCTCCGGCAGTGCCAGCTCCTCGCGGACGCGGCGCAGCACGGGGGCGGCATCACACGAGACCACGCGGACAGCCACATCGTCGACCGCCACGTCCTCGGCGAGCGCCCCGATCCAGCCGAGCTCGTCCGTGCACACCGGCGTGAACGCCCCGGGCAGGAAGACGAGCCACGTGCCCCGCGGCCCGGCGGCGTCCTGGGGCCCGCGCGTCGGCGGCCACGGCCACGTCTGGCCGTGGTCGTCGCGCAGCGCGGGGACGACGTCGGCGCCCCGCGTCCCGCCGGACGGGGGCTCAGCCACCGCGCTTCTGGACGAGCTTCTGAGCGGCCCAGTCCTCGGAGGCACCGGCCCCGGTGGTGGCGTGCAGGCCCGCGGTGGAGGCGGCCTCGGCGACGTCCGCCGGGCTGACGTGGCCGGGGCGCCCCTTGCGGGGGGTCATGATCCAGACGGGGCCGGCATCGAGGGAGCGCTGGGCGTCCACGAGGGCGTCCGCGAGATCCATGACGTCGCCGTCGTCCGCGCGCCACCAGAAGAGGACCGCGTCCGCCGGCTCCTGGTCGTCCTCGGTCAGCAGCTCCTCGCCGAGCGCGTCCTCGAGCGCGTCGCGGAAGGTGACGTCGACGTCGTCGTCGTACCCCCACTCCTGCACCAGGTCGCCCCTCGAGAGGGCGAGCTCCGCCAGCAGGGCGCTGTCCGTCGAGGTCGGCGTCGACCCAGCCTGCATAGTGTCCGGTCCTCCTTGATGGTGGCGGGCACTGCGGCCCGCGCCGTCGAGCGGGTGATGATGACCACCATACGCCGTGGACGCCGCCGTTCCGGGGCCTCCGGCCGGGCGGACGCGGCGGCTCCGGTCTACTCTGGGGAGGAACAGACGCACTCTCCGGGCGACGCGCCCGGCTCGGCGTCGCGGGCCCGGACCGGATCGTCTGCCCGCAGCCCACCGCGGAGCACCCCTCCGCACGAGAACCAGGAGGCACCGTGAGCGCAGCCGAAGAGAGCTCGCAGATCCGCAGCGGTCTGACCGACCAGCTCCCGGACAAGGATCCCCAGGAGACGTCGGAGTGGATCGAGTCCCTCGACGGACTCATCGAGGAGCGCGGCACGGAGCGGGCGCAGTACATCATGCGCTCCCTCATGCAGCGCGCGAGCGCCCAGTCCGTCGCCCTGCCCTACGTGACCACCACGGACTACGTGAACACGATCCCGGCGGACCAGGAGCCGGAGTACCCGGGCGACGAGGAGCTCGAGCGCCGCTACCGCAACTACCTGCGGTGGAACGCCATGGCCCTCGTGCAGCGCGCCCAGCGCGACGGCGTCGGCGTCGGCGGTCACATCTCCTCCTACGCAGGCCAGGCGACCCTCTACGAGGTGGGCCTGAACCACTTCTTCCGCGGCCAGGACCACCCGGGCGGCGGCGACCACATCTTCTTCCAGGGCCACTCCTCGCCGGGCAACTACGCCCGAGCCTTCCTCGAGGGCCGCCTGACCGAGGAGGACCTCGACGGCTTCCGCCAGGAGAAGTCCCGCCAGGGCCACGGCCTGCCCTCCTACCCGCACCCGCGGATGATGCCGCACTTCTGGCAGTACCCCACCGTGTCCATGGGCCTGGGGCCGATGAACGCCATCTTCCAGGCGCAGACCAACCGGTACCTGCACAACAACGGCATCAAGGACACCTCCGACCAGCACGTGTGGGCCTTCCTCGGCGACGGCGAGATGGACGAACCGGAGTCGCGCGGCCAGCTGCACATCGCGGCCAACGACAAGCTCGACAACCTCACCTTCGTCATCAACTGCAACCTGCAGCGTCTCGACGGGCCGGTGCGCGGCAACGGCAAGATCGTCCAGGAGCTGGAGTCCTACTTCCGGGGCGCCGGCTGGAACGTCATCAAGGTCCTGTGGGGCCGCGAGTGGGATCCGCTGCTCGAGGCCGACGACGAGGGCGAGCTCGTGCGCATCATGAACGAGACGCTCGACGGCGACTACCAGACCTACAAGGCCGAGTCCGGCGGCTTCGTGCGCGACCACTTCTTCGGCCGGTCCTCCGTCACCAAGGAGATGGTGGCGGACATGACCGACGACGAGATCTGGGGCCTCAAGCGCGGCGGCCACGACTACAAGAAGGTCTACGCCGCCTACAAGGCCGCCATGGAGCACAAGGGCCAGCCCACCGTCATCCTGGCCCACACCATCAAGGGCTACGGCCTGGGCAAGTCCTTCGAGGGCCGCAACGCCACCCACCAGATGAAGAAGCTGACGGTGGACGACCTCAAGGTGTTCCGGGACCGCCACCGCATCCCGATCTCGGACGAGCAGATCGAGAAGGACCCGTACGACATCCCGTACTACCACCCGGGTGCCGACGCCCCGGAGATCAGGTACATGATGGAGCGGCGCAAGGAGCTGGGCGGCTTCGTGCCGGAGCGGCGCAGCGACTACCACGCGATCCCGCTGCCCCCGGAGTCCGCGTACAAGCAGGCCCGCAAGGGATCGGGCAAGCAGCAGGCCGCCACGACCATGGCGTTCGTGCGCCTGCTCAAGGACCTGATGCGGGACAAGAACATGGGACCGCGCTTCGTGCCGATCATCCCGGACGAGGCCCGCACCTTCGGCATGGACTCGTTCTTCCCGACCGCGAAGATCTACAACCCCAAGGGCCAGAACTACCTGTCCGTGGACCGGGACCTGTTCCTGTCCTACAAGGAGTCCCCGCAGGGGAAGATCTACCACGTCGGCATCAACGAGGACGGCGCCACCGCGGCGTTCAACGCGATCGGCACGGCGTACTCCACGCACGGCGAGCCGATGATCCCGGTCTACATCTTCTACTCGATGTTCGGCTTCCAGCGGACCGCGGACAACATCTGGGCCGCAGGCGACCAGCTCGCGCGCGGCTTCATGATCGGCGCCACCGCCGGGCGCACCACCCTCGCCGGCGAGGGCACCCAGCACATGGACGGTCACTCCCCCGTCCTGGCGTCCACGAATCCGGCCGTGAAGCACTACGACCCGGCGTACTCGTACGAGATCGCCCACATCGTGCGCCAGGGCCTGGAGGACATGTACGGCGATCACGACCGCGGGGACGACGTCCGCAACGTCATCTACTACCTCACGGTGTACAACGAGCCGATCACCCACATCGAGGAGCCCGAGGGCCTCGACGTGGAGGGCCTGCTCAAGGGCATCTACCGTCTCTCCGAGGGCCAGGGCGACGGCCCGAAGGTCCAGCTCCTGGGCTCCGGCGTCTCCGTGCCGTGGGCGCTCGACGCCCAGCGGATCCTCTCCGAGGAGTGGGGCGTGAACGCCTCCGTGTGGTCGGTGACCTCCTACAACGAGCTGTACCGCGACGCCGTCGCGGCGGAGAAGGACGCCCTGAAGGACCCGTCCGCCACCCCGCGCGTGCCCTACGTGACGCAGGCGCTGCAGGGGGCCGAGGGCCCGATCGTGGCCACCTCGGACTACTCCACCTCGTGGACGAACCAGATCCGCCCGTTCGTGCCGAACCGCTTCTCGGCGCTCGGCGCCGACGAGTTCGGCTTCGCGGACACCCGCGCCGCCGCCCGTCGGTACTTCCTCATCGACACCCACTCGATGGTGGTCCGCGCGCTGCAGCTCCTCGAGGAGGAGGGCGAGGTCGAGCGGGGCACGGCCGCGAAGGCGCACGAGAAGTACCGCCTGGACGACGTCAACGCCGGCACCACCGGCATCGCGGGCGGCGACGCCTGACCCGCACGCCGCGGGGAGGCTGACGCCCTTCCGTCCCGACGCCGGCCGCCCGCCTCCGCCACGGAGGCGGGCGGTCGGCGTCGTCGCTGTAGGAACCCCACAACACGCGCCTAGGATGAAGCGCATGCCCGAGCCCCGCCCCGCCGCCCCTCGCCCCGTGAGCACCGACGGGCTGGCCCGCCTCAGGAGCCACCTGGGGGCCCTGAACACGGCGGTGCTGCAGCGGCTGGACGCCACCCTGCCGTGGTACCGCCGACTCACCCCGGACGAGCGCAGCGCCCTCGGACTCGTGGCCCAGCGTGCCCTGCAGGGCTTCCTCACGTGGTTCGAGCGGCCCACCACCACGGGCCACGTCCTGCAGGACGTCTTCGGGCCCGCGCCCACCGATCTCACCCGGGCGATCTCGCTGCAGCGGGCCCTGCAGCTCATCCGGACGATGGTGGACGTCGTCGAGACGCGGGTGCCCGAGCTGCTGGCCGAGCGCGACCAGGCGCCCGTCCGCGAGCACATCCTCCACTACTCGCGCGAGGTCGCGTTCGCACTCGCAGACGTCTACGCCCGGGCCGCGGAGATGCGCGGCGCGATGGACTCGCGGCTCGAGTCGGTCCTGCTGGACGCGGTGCTGCGCGGGCAGGACCCGGACGAGATCCGGCACCGGGCCACGGCGCTGGGCTGGCATGGGGACCACGACGTGATGGTCATGGCCGGTCTCGCCCCGGGGCAGGACAAGCCCGCGTTCATCCCGGACCTGCGGCGGGCCGCGGCGCGGCTCGACTGCGACCTGCTCGTGGGCGTGCAGTCCGAACGGCTCGTCCTCGTGGTCGGCTCGGTGCGGGACGCGCGGGCGGTGGGCGAGGCGCTCGCGCGCTGGTTCGCGCCGGGACCGGTGATCGTGGGACCCGTCGTGGACTCGCTGATCTCGGCGCACGTCTCGGCCCGGCACACCCTCGCCGGGCTCAGCGCGGCGGCCGCCCATCCCCGGGCGTGCCGGCCCACCCCGGCGGAGGACCTGCTGCCCGAGCGGGCGCTGCTGGGCGACCCCACGGCCCGGGAAGCCCTCGTGGACGGGGTGTTCACGCCCCTGGCCGACGCCGGCACCTCCCTGCTGGAGACCGTGGACGCGTACGGCGCGCTGGGCCACTCGCTCGAGGGCACGGCCCGCGAGCTGTTCGTCCACGCGAACACGGTGCGGTACCGCCTCAAGCGGGTGGCCGAGGTGACCGGCTGGGACCCGCTGGTCCCCCGCGACGCGTACGTCCTGCAGACCGCGATCACCCTGGGCCGGCTCGCGGGGGCGCGGCCGACGACCGGGACAGGCTCGGACTGAGCCGGGGCGGCGCCCCCCACTTGTAGAAACCCTCCAAACCGACTCGCCGTGCTTCGTGGCGCGATCTGTCCGGGATGGCGGCCGATCCTGACACGATGGAGGAATGCTTGCCATCGTGTGCCCCGGACAGGGGTCCCAGACGCCCGGCTTCCTCGCCCCCTGGCTCGAGCTGGACGGGACCCGCGACCTGCTCGCGTCCCTCTCCGACGCCGCGGGCGTGGACCTGATCCGCCACGGCACCGAGTCGGACGAGGAGACCATCAAGGACACCGCCGTCGCCCAGCCGCTGATCGTGGCGGCCGGCCTGGTGGCCGCCGCGGCCCTCGAGGCGGACGCCGCCGCACCGAAGTCGACCGTCGTGGCCGGCCACTCCGTGGGCGAGGTCACCGCGGCCGCCGTCACCGGCGTGCTGTCCCCCGCCGAGGCCCTCTCCCTGGTGCGCGTGCGCGCCACCGGCATGGCCCGGGCCGCCGCGGCCACGCCCACGGGCATGGCCGCCGTCGTGGGCGGGGACCAGGACGAGGTCCTCGCGGCCATCGACGCGGCGGGCCTGGCGCCCGCCAATGTCAACGGCGCCGGCCAGATCGTCGCCGCCGGCACCGCGGAGGCCCTCGGCGCGCTCGCCGAGTCCGCCCCCGCCCGCGCCCGCGTGATCCCGCTCAAGGTGGCCGGCGCGTTCCACACGGAGCACATGCGCCCCGCCGTGGACGACCTCGCGGCCCACGTCGCCGGCCTCTCCCCCTCGGACCCGCGCCTGCCCCTGCTGTCCAACCGGGACGGCGAGGCCGTCGAGTCCGGCACGGACGTGCTCGCCCGGATCGTGGACCAGGTCACCCGCCCGGTCCGCTGGGACCTGTGCATGGCGACCATGGCCACGCGGCAGGTCACGGGCGTCCTGGAGCTGCTGCCCGGTGGCACACTGACCGGACTGGCCAAGCGCGGTCTCAAGGGCACCGCGCAGCTCGCCGTGAAGACCCCCGAGGACCTGGACGCCGCGCGGGCGTTCCTGGCCGAGCACTCGGCCTGAACCCCGCGCACCGCCCGGCAGAGAGAAGCACCATGACCGTCACCCTGAAGCAGCACGAGCGCCCCGCGGCCAGCCGCATCGTGGCCGTGGGCGCCTACCGCCCGGCGAATTTGGTCCCCAACGAGGACCTCATCGGCCCCATCGACTCGTCGGACGAGTGGATCCGCCAGCGCACCGGCATCGTCACGCGCCAGCGCGCCACGGCGGAGGAGACCGTGCCCGTCATGGCCGTGGGCGCCGCCCGGGAGGCCCTCGAGCGGGCCGGCCTGCAGGGCTCGGACCTGGACGCCGTGATCGTCTCGACCGTCACCTTCCCGCACGCCACCCCCTCGGCCGCGGCCCTCGTGGCGCACGAGATCGGGGCCACCCCGGCGCCCGCCTACGACGTCTCCGCCGCGTGCGCCGGCTACTGCTACGGCGTGGCCCAGGCCGACGCGCTCGTGCGTTCCGGCACCGCGCGGCACGTACTCGTGGTCGGCGTCGAGCGCCTGTCCGACGTCGTGGACCCCACGGACCGCTCCATCTCCTTCCTGCTGGGCGACGGCGCGGGCGCCGTGATCGTGTCGGCCTCGGACGAGCCGGGCATCGCCCCCTCGGTGTGGGGTTCGGACGGGGAGCGCTGGTCCACGATCTCCATGACGCACTCGCAGCTGGAGCTGCGCGATGCCGTGGAGCACGCCCGCACCACGGGCGACGCCTCGGCGATCACCGGCGCGGAGGGGATGCTCTGGCCCACGCTGCGCCAGGACGGGCCCTCCGTCTTCCGCTGGGCCGTGTGGTCGATGGCGAAGGTGGCCCGCGAGGCCCTCGACGCCGCGGGCGTGGAGCCCGAGGACCTCGCCGCGTTCATCCCGCACCAGGCCAACATGCGGATCATCGACGAGTTCGCCAAGCAGCTGAAGCTGCCGGAGTCCGTCGTCGTGGCCCGGGACATCGCGGACGCCGGCAACACGTCGGCCGCGTCCATCCCGCTGGCCATGCACCGTCTGCTGGAGGAGAACCCCGAGCTCTCCGGCGGCCTGGCCCTGCAGATCGGCTTCGGCGCCGGGCTGGTCTACGGCGCCCAGGTGGTCCGTCTCCCCTGAGGCGGCGCCGTCTGATTCACTGTCCACGTACACCCCACACCCCTACCGAAGGAGACGCCCCATGGCTTCCAAGGAAGAGATCCTCGCCGGCCTCGCCGAGATCGTGAACGAGGAGACCGGTCTCGACACCGCCGAGGTGCAGCCGGAGAAGTCCTTCACGGACGATCTGGACATCGACTCGATCTCGATGATGACCATCGTGGTCAACGCCGAGGACAAGTTCGGCGTGAAGATCCCGGACGAGGAGGTCAAGAACCTCAAGACCGTCCAGGACGCCGTCGACTTCATCGACGGCGCCCAGGCCTGATCGGCCCACGACGGCGGCGGGCCCGGCCCGCCCCGTCCCCTCGGTGAGCGCCGGGGGCGCGTGAGCGCCCCCGGCCCCCGACACCCTCGACTTCCGGCACCCCGGCGAGCGCCGCGCATCGTGCCGACGACACCCCTCCGCCCGATCCCCACTCGAGACCCAGAGGCAGCAGACCCATGACCCGCACCGCAGTGATCACCGGCCTCGGCGCCACCACGCCCATCGGCGGCGACGTGCCCACCTTCTGGTCCCACGCCCTGCAGGGCGTCTCCGGTGCGCGCACCATGGAACACGACTGGGTGGAGAAGTACGAGCTGCCCGTCACCTTCGCGGCCGAGCTGGCCGTGCCCACCTCCGAGGTCCTCTCCAAGGTGGAGCAGAAACGCCAGGACCCGGCCACCCAGATGGCGACCGTCGCCGCGCGCGAGGCCTGGAAGGACGCCGGCCTCGAGGGCGCGGAGGTCGACGGCGACCGGCTCGCGGTGGCCTTCGGCACCGGCATCGGCGGCGTGTGGACCCTCCTGGACGGCTGGGACACCCTGCGCGAGCGCGGCCCGCGCCGCGTGCTGCCCATGACCGTCCCGATGCTCATGCCCAACGGCGCCGCCGGCGCGCTCTCCCTCAAGTTCGGCGCCCGTGCCGGCGCCCGCACGGTGGTGTCCGCGTGCGCCGCCGGCACCGAGGCGCTCGAGACCGCGCTGCTGCTCGTCCGCTCCGGCCAGGCCGACGTCGTGATCTGCGGCGCCGCCGAGGCCGCCGTGCACCCGCTGCCGATGGCCGCGTTCGCCGCGATGCAGGCGCTGTCCAAGCGCAACGACGACCCACAGGCCGCGTCCCGCCCCTACGACGTGGACCGCGACGGCTTCGTCCTCGGTGAGGGCGCCGGCGTCATGGTGATCGAGTCGGAGGAGCACGCGAAGGCCCGCGGCGCGCGCGTGTACGCCGAGCTGGCCGGCGCGGGCGTCAGCTCCGACTCCCACCACATCACCGCGCCCGAGCCCGAGGGCCTGGGCGCGACCCGTGCGATGCGCGCCGCCCTGAGGTCGGCCGACATCACCCCCGAGGACGTGTGCCACGTGAACGCCCACGCGACGTCCACACCCAAGGGCGACGCCCCGGAGTACCTGGCCATGCGGGCCGTGTTCGGCGACCACCTGGACCAGGTGCAGGTCTCGGCCACGAAGTCCCAGACCGGCCACCTGCTGGGCGCCTCAGGCGCGATCGAGTCGATCCTGTCCGTGCTCGCCGTGCACCACGGCCAGGCGCCCGTGACCATCAACCTGGACCACCAGGACCCGGAGATCCCGCTGAACGTGGTCACCGGCTCCCCCGCCCGCCTGCCCGAGGGGCCGCGCGTGGCCGTGAAGAACTCGTTCGGGTTCGGCGGCCACAACGCGGTGGCCGTGTTCCGCAGCGTCTGAGCCGGAGCGCCGCCGGCCGGGCGAAGGCTCAGACAGCGCGGTGCAGCCAGCGCACGTTGGCGTGGGCGGCGGCCAGCCGGAACGGCTCGAGCTCATCGTCCCAGGCCTCGCCGAGCGCGAGGGAGAGTTCGTGCATCAGCACGCTGGGGTCGCCCGCACCGGCCTCGTAGGCGTACCGGATGCGGTCCTCGGAGACCATGATGTTGCCGGAGACGTCCGTGGTGGCGTGGAAGATGCCGAGGTCCGGGGTGTGGGACCAGCGCGAGCCGTCGACCCCGGCGGACGGCTCCTCCGTGATCTCGAAGCGCAGGTGCGGCCAGCCACGCAGGGCGGAGGCCAGACGCGCGCCGGTGCCGGCGGGCGCCGTCCAGTGCACCTCGGCGCGGTGCTGGCCGGGCGCGACCGGCTGACCCTCCCACTCCACCGAGGTCGCGGGGCCGAGCACGGAGCTCAGCGCCCACTCCACGTGGGGGCAGAGGGCGGTGGGGGCGGAGAGGATGTGGACCACGCCGCGGGTATGGGTGCTGGTCATGGATGCCTCCGAGGGTGCGATGCGGTGCGTCTTCCCCTACGACCACGTCGCGGCTCCGGTGGATCCTGGGGCCATTGTGCACCAGGGATGCTGGGCCGGCAACGAGGCGGCGCGGCGCCCTGCGTGTCGTGGCGGCGGAGGGGACGGGCCGGGGGTGCTCCGGGGAGGCGTCAGGCGCGTGGGTGGGCCTGCCGGTAGCCCTCGCGGAGGCGATCGATCGAGACGTGTGTGTAGACCTGCGTGGTGCGCAGGGACGCATGCCCCAGCAGCTCCTGCACGCTGCGCAGGTCGGCGCCGCCGTCGAGGAGGTGGGTCGCGGCCGTGTGGCGCAGCGCGTGCGGCCCGCGCGCCGCGGTGTCCCCCAGGCCCTCGAGTGCCCGGTCGACGACGGTGCGCGCCTGGCGCACCCCCAGCCGGCCGCCGCGCGCGCCGAGGAAGAGGGCGGGGCCGGAGTCCGGCCGGGCCAGGCGGGGGCGACCGAGCCGCTGCCACTCCTGGAGGGCGCGGCCCGCGGGTGCGCCGTAGGGGACGGTGCGCTGCCGGTCTCCCTTGCCGGTCAGCCGGACGACGCCGCGGCCGGCCTCGAGGTCGTCCACGTCCAGGGCGGAGAGTTCGGCCACCCGGGCGCCGGTGGCGTAGAGCAGCTCGAGCAGGGCGGCGTCCCGCAGGGCCAGCGCGTGGGCGGCGGGGTCGTCGCCCGCGGCGGCGGCGTCCACACGCTCCTGGGCAGCCGCGAGGAGCCGGGTCGCCTGCTGCTCCTGGAGCACGTGGGGCAGCGTCCCCTCGGGTCGGGGCGAGCGCAGCCGCAGGGCGGGGTCGTCCGAGCGCAGGCCCTCCCGGCGCAGCCAGGCCGTGAAGGTGCGGACGGCGGCCACCCGGCGGGCCAGGGTCGCGCGGGCGAGGCCGGCCCCGCTCATGGCCGCCAACCAGCCACGCAGGTCCTCGATGTCCAGCTCGGCGAGGACGTCCGGTGCGCTGGGCACGTGGCGAGCGGGGGCGTCGTCATCCACGGCGGGCGCCGCCGCGGTGCCGGCTGTGCCGGCGACGTGGTCGATGAGGGCGCGCAGATCGGCGAGGTACGCGCGCACGGTCTGGGGGCTGCGGTTCCGCTCGTGGCGCAGGTGCTCCTCGAACGCCTCGAGCCAGGCCGTGTCCCGGGGCGAGGGGGCGCGCGGGACCGGGACGGGACGGACGGAGGACGACGGGGTCATCCCCCCACTCTGCCATCCGCCCCAGGGCGGCGCCGCCCGGGAGCACGCGGCCGGAGGTCATCCCCGCCGCCACCGGTCCTCGACCCGTTCGGCCAGGCCCGCCCGCTGCAGCCGGGACAGGCACGCCAGGACGGTGGGCAGCGCGAGCCCGGCGCTGACGGTGATCCGGTCGACGGGCACCGCCTGGCGCAGGGGCAGCGCCTCGTGGACGAGGGCCTCCTCCATCGTGAGCCCGTCGGTGGGCCGCGCGGCGGACTCGGGAGCTGCCCGGGTGGAGATCCTCCCGCCCGCGCCGCCGCTCCGGGCGGGCCCCTGGCCGAGCAGGGCGAGGGCCTCCTGCTCGGTGGTCACGAGACGGGCGGGGCTCTCCTGCAGCAGACGGTGGCAACCGGCGGAGCTGGGCGAGGTCACGGGGCCGGGGACCACGCCCACCTCGCGGCCGAGGCCGAACGCGTGGCCCGCCGTGTTCTGCGCTCCCGACCGCCAGCGCGCCTCGACCACCAGCACGGCCCCCGCGAGCGCGGCGATGACCCGGTTGCGCTGCAGGAACCGGTACCGCGTGGGACTCGCACCGGGCGGCATCTCGGACACGAGCAGCCCGGCGGCCATCACCGCGCGAAGCAGGTCCTCGTGGCCGGCCGGGTAGAACCGGTCGAGGCCGCCGGCCAGCACCGCCACCGTGGGCGGGACGCCGTCGCGATCCGCCGCGTCTTCCGGTGCGGCGGGCGCCTGCAGCGCGGCCCGGTGGGCGGCGCCGTCGATGCCGTACGCACCGCCGGAGATCACGCACGCGCCCTGCTGGACGGCGTGGGCGGCGCAGCGGGCGGTCACGGTCCGTCCGTACGCGGTCGCCTCCCGGCTGCCGACGACGGCGAGCATCCGGTCCGCGGGAGGCAGCGTTCCGGAGCCGCGGAACCACAGGCCCAGGGGCGCCTCCTCGCCCAGGTCCGCCAGGGCGGCGGGCCAGGCGTCGTCCTCGGGGATCAGCAGGCCTCCCCCGAGCCGGTGCAGAGTCACGAGGTCACGCTCCGGCTCCAGCCGGGCGGCCCGGGGCGCCCAGCGGGCCAGCCCCGCGGCCCAGCGCCGGGGCAGCGTGTCGGGCGCGCCGGCGCGATCGGCGAGCAGATCGCGCTCGGCGGGCTGGATCGTCTCCCGGCCCGTGAGCAGGGCGAGCGCCCGCTCCGGCCCCAGCGCCGTGACGGTCTGCACCGCGAGCGCGTCCCCGGGCTCGACCAGCCGGGTCAGGGCGGCGCGGGCGAGCCGGGCGGCGTCCGGCCGGCGCGGCCCGGCGACGTGGTCTGCCGCCGGGGTGACGTAGGTGGTCATGCGTCCTCCTCGTTCTGGTGGCGCAGCGTGAGTGCCACGTCGGTGTCCTCGGGTGCGGGCCGTTCGGCGCCGCGCAGGTCTGCCAGGGTCCAGGCGAGGCGCAGGACGCGGGCGTGGCCGCGCGCGCTCAGCAGGCCCTGGTCGACGGCGTCGTCCGCGGGCCGGCGGGCCGCCCGGGGCACGGCGTACGGGCCGTGCCGCAGCACCCCGGCGGGGACGTGCGCGTTGCGGCGCAGCCCGGACGGGGCGAGCCCGCGCTCGGCGGCGGTGGCCCAGCGCCGGGCCTGGCGGTCGGCGGCCGCGGCGACCCGGGCGGCCACCTGCGACGTGGTCTCGGACGCGGGCGCCCCCGTGAGCTGCCGCGCTTCGACGGGCCGCACGGTGACCTGCAGGTCGACGCGGTCCAGCAGCGGCCCGGAGAGCCGCTGGGCGTAGCGGCGGCGTTCGGGCACGCTGCACCGGCACTCGACGCCCGTGCCACCGCCCTTGCCGCACGGGCAGGGGTTGGCGGCCAGCACGAGCTGGAACCGGGCCGGGTAGACGACGGCGCCGAGGGCCCGGTGCAGCAGCACCTCCCCGGACTCGAGGGGCTGGCGCAGCGCCTCGAGGGTGCGCCGTTCGAACTCGGGGGCCTCGTCCAGGAACAGCACGCCGCCGTGGGCGAGGGAGGCCGCTCCCGGCCGGGCGAGGCCGCTGCCGCCGCCCACGAGGGCCGAGCGGGACGCCGAGTGGTGGGGTGCCTCGAACGGCGGGGTCCGGTCGATGTCACCGTCGAACCCCTGGGCCGTCCCGCCCCTGCGCCGGACACGGGCGTCGCCGCCGCGGAGGGAGCGCAGGGCGGCGCACTCGAGCGCGGTGCGTCGGTCCAGGGGAGGCAGGATTCCGGGCAGGCGCTCGGCGAGCATGGTCTTGCCCGCCCCCGGGGCGCCCATGAGCAGCAGGTGGTGGGCGCCGGCGGCTGCGACCTCGAGCGCGAACCGGGCCTCGGCCTGTCCGGCGACCTCGGCGAGGTCGGGCACCGCACGGGCCGGCTCCGGTTCCGGGGCTGTCACCTGCCGTCGGGCCGGGCGGTGGGGCGGCTCTCCGTCCGGTTCCCCGCCGAAGGCGCGGATGACGTCGTGCAGATGGGCGAAGCCGCGGACCTCGGCGCCGGGGACCAGTCGGGCCTCGGCCTCCGCATCCTCGGCGACGACCACCTCGGAGCACCCCGCGTCGACGGCGGCCATCACCATCGCCACGGTCTCCGGCGAGCGGTGCAGGGCGCCGTCGAGGCCGAGCTCGGCCAGGAACACGGGCCCCTCGACGTTCCGCACCCGCCCGTCCGCGGCGTAGGCCGCCAGGACGATCGCCAGGTCGTGGCACGCACCCCGCTTGTGCACCCCCGCCGGCAGCAGGTTCACGGTCAGGTGCCGCCGGGTCAGGGGCAGTCCGGCGTTGCGCGCGGCGGAGCGGATGCGGTCCCGGCTCTCCTGCAGCGCCTGGTCCGGCAGGCCGAGGAGGGTGAACCCGGGCAGGGACTGGGCGATGTCCGCCTCGACGTGCACGACCTCCCCGCGCAGACCCGCCAGCGTGATGGAGCGGGTGCGTCCGATGCCGCTCACGGCCGCACGTCCTGCAGCAGATCGAAGCGGATCCCGCCCGTGCGCGGCACCAGCACGGCGACGGCGTCGACGCGCCAGGGCGTCCCCCGGCGGTCCGCGGCGTGGGCCCGCACCCACGCCGCGGTGAGGCGGTGCAGCCGGGTGAGCTTGCGCCGGTCGATCGACTCGAACGGGTCGCCGAAGGCCAGGCCCGAGCGGGTCTTCACCTCGACGCCCACCCACCAGCCCGCGTGGTGGGCCACGATGTCCAGCTCTCCGGCCTCGCCCCGCCAGTTGCGGTCGGCGATCACGTAGCCGCGCTCGGCGAGCCAGCGCGCGGCGGCGTCCTCGCCGAACCGGCCCAGTGCCGTGTGCGCGCGGCTGGCGCGCCTGTCTCCGGGCGGCTGCGCCCCGATCCGTTCCGCGGTCCCCGTCATCCCGACCACCTCCTGGGCACCAGGGTGGTCCCGGGCGGGGTCGCCGGGTGGGTGGCGGCGGAGATTGTGCGGGGCCGGACGCCTGTGCAGGAGTGGACGTCGGCGTCCCGCCCTCGGGGCCGATCAGGGGTGGGTCAGCTCGGCAGCTGGCCGTCCGGCGGGACCGTCAGGTCCTCGGTGGGCAGCTCCTCGATGTTCACGTCCTTGAAGGTCAGCACCTTCACGCGCTTGATGAACCGCTGCGTGCGGTACACGTCCCACACCCAGGCGTCCTCGAGCAGGATCTCGAAGAACACGTCCCCGTCCGCCTGGCGGGGCGTCAGCCGCACGTCGTTGGCGAGGTAGAAGCGCCGCTCGGTCTCCACGACGTAGCGGAACAGGCCCACCACGTCCCGGTACTCGCGGTAGAGCAGCAGCTCGGCCTCGGCCTCGAAGTCCTCGACGTCGTCTGCGCTCATGACATGCCTCCTCAGTGCTCGCCGCGCACCCGCGACAGTCCGGGCACGCACGGTCTCCATCCTCCCCCGTCCGGGGGTCGCACGTCGAACGGGCGGCCGCGCCCGACCCCAGGGGCTCAGTCGAACAGGGTGGGCGGCGCCTGCGCGGGCGCGCCCGGCAGCCCGAGGTTCCAGCTGCGCCGGTGTTGCCGGCTCGCCCCGCGCTCGGCCAGGGCGGCCCGGTGCGCGGCCGAGCCGTACCCCTTGTTCCCGGCCCACCCGTACCCCGGGTGCGCCGCGTCGAGGGCGATCATGACGTCGTCGCGGGCCACCTTCGCGGCGATCGACGCGGCCGCCACCGTCGCGCACCGGTCCTCGGCCCGCACCAGCATCGTGGGCACGGGCGGCACCGGGCGCGGCGCGGGCACGGGGCCGGCGTCGGGATCGGAGCGGCTCAGCCAGTCGTCCCGGCCGTCGAGCACGAGGGCGACCGGCTCCTGCCCCACCGCGTCGCACAGCGCCGCCCACGCCCGGCGCCCGGCGAGACCGAGGGCCGCCGAGATCCCGAGCGCGTCGATCTCCGCGGGGCCGGCCTCCCCGAGCGCCACCCCGGCCGCCCAGTCCTCGATCTGCGGGACCAGGGCGCGCCGGCGTCGGTCCGTGAGCGCCTTGGAGTCGCGCACCGGAGGGATCTGCCCCGCGGCGGGCAGCCACGCGGCGCACACCCCGACGACGACGGGCCCGGCCAGCGCGCCCCGGCCCACCTCGTCCATGCCCGCCACCAGCACCCGGTCCACTCCCCGCGCGGCGAGGACCGGCGCGGCCAGCCCCGCCTCGACGTCCAGACCGGCGCGCACCGTCGGCCGGCCGCCGCCCCGACGGACGGTCACGTGCGAGCCCCCGGCACGGGCGCGTCCGGCACGGCGGCGAACGCGTCGGGGTCGGCGCCGGCGCCGCCGACCCGGTCCAGCGGCCAGACCACGAACCGGGCGCGGCCCACCACGTCGTCGAGGGCCACGAACCCGCCCCCGGGCCCGGCGCGGTGCGCGCGGGAGTCCGCCGACGCCGAACGATGGTCGCCGAGCACCCACAGCCGCCCCTCGGGGACGGTCACCTCGAACGCCTCCTGCGCGGGCGTCTCCCCCGGCGCGAGGTACGGCTCCTCCACGGGCACCCCGTTCACGCGCAGCGTCTCCTCGCCGGGCGTCCAGGAGACGATGTCCCCCGGCAGCCCGACGGCCCGCTTGATCACGTGGCCGCCCCCGGGCAGCCAGCCCTTCGTGTCTTCGAACACCACCACGTCACCGCGGCGCACCGGGAACGGATCCGGGGTGAGCAGCGTGGCGACCACGCGGTCGCCGGCCCGCAGCCCGGGCTCCATGGACGAGGACGGGATGGCGTACATGCGCGCCAGGAAGGCCCACGCCAGCACGCAGGCGAGTACGGTCACGGCGGCCGCGATCAGCGCGGTGCGGCGCCCCGTCACGGCGTGTCCCCGGAGGGGACGTCCACGGTCCCGCGGCGGGCCAGCGGCCACACGACCTCCGCGACCCGGCCCTCGACCCGCTCGAGCGGGATCAGCCCGCCGCCGGGGGCGCCCAGCAGTGCGCGGGAATCCCGGGAGGCGGCGCGGTGGTCGCCCAGGACGACCATGCGCCCGTCGGGCACCTCGAAGGACCAGGTCCCCGCCGCGGCCGGCTCGTCCGCGGTCACGGGCCTGCCGAGATACGGCTCATCCAGCGGCTCGCCGTTGCGCAGCAGCCGACCGTCCGGGGCACAGCATTCGAGGCGGTCCCCCGGCAGGGCCAGCACGCGCTTGACGAACGCGTCCTCGGCCGCGCCGACACCCCACCACCGGGCGACGTCCTCGAGGCCGCGCTCGAGCGATCCGGCCGAACGGTACGGCGCCAGGCTGCCGGCGCCGTCGAACACCACCACGTCGCCGTGGTGCAGGCCCTGCCCGCCGGCCGCGGCGGCCTCCACCCGCACGCGGTCGCCGGGCTGCAGGGTCGGCTCCATCGACCCGGAGGGGATGAGGTAGACGGGGCCGGTGAGGGCGCGCAGCACCGCGGCCACCACGACGGCGGCCACCACGGTCAGGCCGAGCCACGCCCACCAGCGGCTCGTGCCGGAGGCGGGGGCCGCCGTCGGGCCCGAGGAGGAGCCGGCCCCGGACGCGACGGAGCCCCGTGACCGGCGGGGGTCACGGGGCTCCGAGGTGCGCATGGGTCGATCACCGGTCGGCGGGGCCGACCGGGATGATCACTTGGCGTCGACGCGCTTCTCGCGGATGCGGGCGGCCTTGCCGTGGCGGTCGCGCATGTAGTACAGCTTCGCGCGGCGCACGTCGCCCTTGGTGACGACCTCGATCTTGTCGATGACCGGGGAGTGCACCGGGAACACGCGCTCCACGCCGACACCGAAGGACACCTTGCGGACGCGGAAGGTCTCGCGCACGCCGTAGCCCTGACGGCCCATGACGTAGCCCTGGAACACCTGGACGCGGGCAGTCTTGCCCTCGATGATGTTCACGTGCACCTTGACGGTGTCGCCGGGGGCGAACTCCGGGATGTCGTCGCGCAGCGTCTTCTTGTCGAACGAGTCGAGAATGTGCATGTCGTCTCTCCTGGCGGATGCCACAGGTCAACCGCGTGGTAGGCGGGCGCACGGCCCGTCCACGTCCGCATGACGAGGGGGCCGGGTCCCGAGCCGAGGGCCGGGCTCCGCACGTGGGGTGCGGTCCCGGGGTCCGATCCGTTGACGCGCGCCCCCTGTGGCAGGTCGGGCGTCCGGCGGACACGAGGACCCATTATGCCACAGCCGACGACGTCGCGACGCCCCTCCAGCCCGTCGGGCGTGGCGGGTCAGTCCTCGGAGTCGTACGCCGCCCACAGGTCCGGACGTCGCTCGCGCGTGCGCTCCTCCTGCTGGGCCCGACGCCAGGCCGCGACCTTGCCGTGGTCGCCCGAGAGCAGCACGGGCGGCACCGCACGGCCCCGCCAGTCCGCGGGCTTGGTGTAGACCGGGTACTCCAGCAGGCCGTCCTCGTGGGACTCCTCGACGAGCGAGGCCGGGTTGCCCACGACGCCCGGCACGAGGCGGCCGACGGCCTCGATCATCGCCAGCGCCGCGACCTCGCCGCCGTTGAGCACGTAGTCGCCCAGCGAGACCAGCCGCACCTCGAAGAGCTCCTCGGCCCAGCCGAAGACGCGCTCGTCGATGCCCTCGTAGCGGCCGCACGCGATCGCCACGTGCTCCCGGCCCGCCAGTTCGCGGGCGAGCCGCTGGGTGAAGCGCTCCCCCGAGGGCGTCGGCACGAGCAGCACGGGGCGGTCCCCCGGCCCCGCCGACGCCGGATCGGCGGGGGCCGGCGCCACAGACCCCTGGGCCGCCACGTGCTCGAGCGCGAGTGCCCACGGCTCGGGTTTCATCACCATCCCGGCGCCGCCACCGTAGGGCGTGTCGTCCACGGTGCGGTGCCGGTCGACGGTGAAGTCGCGCAGGTCGTGGACGTGCACGTCCACGAGGCCCTCGCGGCGGGCACGGCCCAGCAGCGAGACGTCGAGGACCGCGAGGTACTCGGGGAAGATCGTGACGACGTCGAAGCGCACTGCTCAGTCCTCCGCATCCGCATCGGCGGGCCCGTCTGCGGCGTCCTCGTCCTCGCCGGTGGCGAGCTCGAGCAGCCCCGGCGGCGGGGTCAGCACGAGCACGCCGGCCTCGGGGTCGATCTCCGGGACGATCTCCTCGACGAAGGGCACCAGGGCCTCCTCCTCGACGCCGTCCAACGCGACGTGCAGCAGGTCCTGGACCGCCCCGGTGGTCAGGGCCGTGACGACGCCGACGCGGTCGCCCTCGACCCGCACCTCGAGGTCCACGAGGTCCTCCTCGTACCACTCGTCGGACTCCTCGGGCGCGGCGGGAACGGCGAACAGCTGGGCGCCGCGCAGGGTCTCGGCGACGTTGCGGTCCAGCGACTCGGCGAAGCCGACCACGAGGATCTGCTTGTTCCACCGGGCCCGGGTGACGGTGAGCTCCGCCGGCAGGCCCGGGGCGCCGTCGCGCACCACGAGTCGCTCGCCGGGGGCGAAGCGGGCGTCCGGGTCGTCGGTGAAGACCTGCACGGTCACCTCGCCGCGGATGCCGTGCGGCTTGCCGATGCGGGCGACGCGGACGAGGTCGTCCTGGGCTGCGGGACTCATGGGCTCTCCTGGGTGGGACGGTCGGTGGCGGGA
>NZ_LR732370.1:631224-689808 GCF_902506395.1 Micrococcus sp. 116 | reverse complement strand
GGGCGGGGCCGCAGACGACGACGGCCCGCCGGCCCGGTGAGGGGCGGGCGGGCCGTGCGTCACGGGCCGTCAGGAGCGGCGGTCGGTCTCCACCACGTCCACGCGGACGGGGTGGCCGGCCAGGCCGTCCAGCACGGTGCGCAGCGCGGTGGCGGTGCGACCCTGGCGGCCGATCACGCGACCCAGGTCCTCGGGGGCCACGCGGACCTCCAGCATGTCGCCGCGCCGCTGGGAGCGGGCGTCCACGCGGACCGCCTCGGGCGTGTCCACGATGCCGCGCACCAGGTGCTCGAGGGCCTCGGTCAGCATGGTCACTCGGACTTCTCGGCGTCCTCGGCCGGCGCCTCAGCGGCCTCCTCGGACTCGGCCGGGGCCTCCTCCTGCTTCGGCTCCTCCGGCAGGATGACCGAGCCCTTCTCGGGGGCCACGAAGGCCTCCTTCTCGGACTTGGACTTCAGGGTGCCCTCGGCGCCCGACTCGCCCTTGAACTTCTGCCAGTCACCGGTGACCTTCAGCAGCGCGGCGACCTGCTCGGTCGGCTGGGCGCCGACGGAGAGCCAGTACTGGGCGCGCTCCGAGTCGATCTCGATGAACGAGGGCTCCTCGGTGGGGTGGTACTTGCCGATCTCCTCGATGGCACGGCCATCGCGGCGGGTGCGCGAGTCCATGACGACGACGCGGTAGAACGGGGCGCGGATCTTGCCGAACCGCTTCAGACGAATCTTGACAGCCACGAGTGTGGTTCTCCTTCAGTGGATCTGGGGGGCCGGGGCACGACGCCGCGTGGGGGCAGCGGGCGTCGACGACCTGGCACACGGAACGGAGCGCAGCGGAGGATAGAGGGTCGTCCGGGCTCACGCTCAGTACCGTGCCATTCTGCCAGATCGGGCGGGCCGGTGCACACCCGGCGCGCCGCGACCGAGCAGCGGGCGGCTCAGCGGTCCTTGAGGTACTTCTCGAAGCCCGCCGGCAGGTTGAGGGTGGACGGGTCGAAGCCCTCCATGCCCGCGCCGTCGCGGCCGAACACCGCCCCGGCCTGCGCCTGGGCGGCGCGGGCGCGCCGCTCCTCGATCGCCTTGCGCTCGGCCGCGGCCTTGGCCGGGTTGCCGGACTTCACGCGATCGCGCTTCGCGTTCTTGCCCTTGCCCTTCGTCTTGCGGGAGGCGCCGCCCGGCATCCCGGGCATGCCCGGGATGCCACCGCCGGCGGCCATGCGCTTCATCATCTTCTGCGCCTCGGCGAAGCGCTCGAGCAGGCCGTTGACCTCGGACACGCTCACGCCCGAGCCGCGGGCGATGCGGGCACGGCGCGAGCCGTTGATGATCTTGGGGGCCACGCGCTCGTGCGGGGTCATCGAGTGGATGATCGCCTCGACGCGGCCGATCGACGACTCGTCGAACTGCTCGAGCTGCTGCCGCATGCCCTGGGCGCCCGGCATCATCATGAGCATCTTCTTCAGCGAGCCCATCTTCTTGAGCTGCTGCATCTGGGCGAGGAAGTCGTCGAGGGTGAAGTCCTCCTGGTCCGCGAACTTGCGGGCCATCTTCTCGGCCTCGCTGCGGTCCCAGTTCTGCTCGGCCTGCTCGATCAGGGAGAGCACGTCGCCCATGTCGAGGATGCGCGAGGCCATGCGGTCCGGGTGGAAGACCTCGAAGTCCTTCAGGCCCTCACCCGTGGAGGCGAACATGATCGGCTTGCCGGTCACGTGGCGGACGGACAGCGCGGCGCCGCCGCGCGCGTCGCCGTCGAGCTTGGTGAGCACGACGCCGGTGAAGCCGACGCCCTCGTTGAACGCCTGGGCCGTGGCGACGGCGTCCTGGCCGATCATCGCGTCGATGACGAAGAGCACCTCGTCCGGGTCCACGGCGGCGCGGATGTCCGCGGCCTGCTGCATGAGCTCGGCGTCCACACCGAGGCGGCCCGCGGTGTCGATGATGACCACGTCGTGGTACTTCGTGTTGGCCTCGGCGACGCCGTCGCGGGCCACCTGAACCGGGTCGCCGGTGGCGGCCTCGAACTCGGAGGAGACGCCGGGGTGCGGCGCGTAGACCGGGACGCCGGCGCGCTCGCCGCCGACCTGCAGCTGCTTCACGGCGTTCGGGCGCTGGAGGTCGCAGGCCACGAGCAGCGGGGTGTGGCCCTGGGACTTGAGCAGGTGGGCGAGCTTGCCGGCGAGGGTCGTCTTGCCGGCGCCCTGCAGGCCCACGAGCATGATGACGGTGGTGCCCGTCTTGGCGTGCTGGATGCGCCGGGTCTCGCCGCCGAGGATGCCCACGAGCTCCTCGTTGACGATCTTCACGACCTGCTGGCCCGGGTTCAGGGCCTGGGCCACCTCGGCTCCGAGGGCGCGCTCCTTGATCTGCGCGATGAACTGGCGGACCACGGGCACGGCGACGTCGGCGTCCAGGAGGGCGCGGCGGATCTCGCGTGCGGTGGCGTCGATGTCCGCCTCGCTCAGCCGCCCCTTGCCCTTGAGGCTGCGGAAGGTGGCTGTGAGGCGGTCGGACAGGGAGTTGAACACGGCGGGTGTGATCCTTCGAAGCGGGGTCGACTGATCCGGACGCGGTCGGTCGCGGGCGCCGCGGCATCCACCGCGGCGCCCGCCAAGCCTAGCAACCGACCGGCCTCACCCGTCCGCGGCGGCTCACCGCGCCTCGGCGGGGACGGGCACCCCGCCGAAGCCGACGTCGTAGGCCGACTCGTCGTGCAGGGTCAGATCGACGCCCCGCTCCTCGTCCTCCTTGCTCACCCGCAGGCCCATGGTCCCGCGCAGGACCAGGGCGATGGCGGTGGTCACCACGGCGGTGAAGACCACGGCGACGAGCACGGCCACCGTCTGGGCCACCAGGAGACCGGCGTCTCCGCCGTAGAACAGGCCCGCCCGGCCCTCGTCCGGCAGGGCGAAGAAGCCGATCAGCACGGTGCCCAGGATGCCGGCGGTGAGGTGCACACCGACGACGTCGAGCGAATCGTCGAAGCCGAGGCGGTACTTGAGGTTGACCGCGAGCGCGCTGGCCGCACCGGAGACCAGGCCGATCACCACGGCCCCCAGGGGGCTCACATAGGCGCACGCGGGCGTGATGGCGACCAGTCCCGAGACGATCCCGGACGCGGTGCCGATCGAGGTCGGCCGGCCGCGGCGCAGCCACTCCACGAACACCCAGCCGAGCATGCCGGCGGCGCCGGCGGCGAGGGTGTCCACCCAGATCAGTCCGAGCTCGTCGACACCGCCCGCCGCGCCCCCGTTGAACCCGAACCAGCCGAACCAGAGCAGGGCCGCGCCGAGCATGGTGAACGGGACGTTGTGCGGCCGGTGGCCGGGGTCCACGCCGAAGCCGTGGCGCTTGCCCAGCAGCAGCGCGAGCACGAGGGCGGCCACGCCGGCGCTGATGTGCACCACGAGCCCGCCGGCGAAGTCGAGGGCCTCCCCCAGGCGGGCGCCGATGGCGCCGTCCGCGGAGAGGAGCCCGCCGCCCCACACCATGTAGGCCAGCGGCGCGTAGACGACGGTGGTCCAGACGGGCACGAAGACGCACCACGTGACGAACTTGAACCGGTCGGCCACCGCGCCGGAGATGAGGGCGACCGCGATGATCGCGAAGGTGGCGCCGTAGGCCGCGGCGACGAGCCCGCCCTCGGCCATCGTGCCGGTCAGCCCGAGGTCACCGGCGGGGTTGCCCACCACCCCGGCCCACCCGTCGCCGCCGGTCATGCCGTGGACCCACAGGACCCAGACGACGCCGACGAGGCCCATCGAGACGAAGGACATCATGATCATGTTGAGCGAGGACTTCGCGCGGGTCATGCCGCCGTAGAAGATGGCCAGCCCGGGTGTCATGAGCAGGACCATCGCCGCGCTCGTCACCATCCACACTGTCCCTGCGTCCAGGACGTTCGACTCCTCCATGGGGGTCTCCTTCGGTCCGGGCCGCGAGCCGGGGGCGAACGCCCGTCCCGCGGCGTCGCTGCCCGGCCCCGATCGGGGCCGATGGAGGGACAATATCGGAGGAGTGGGCCACGCCACACGTCGATGACGTCTCCGTGACAGAACAGGGCCCCTCCCGACGTCGTCGGGAGGGGCCCTGGACCGGGTGCGGGACGTCAGTCGGCCAGCAGCGCGTCCACGAAGCCCTCGGCGGTGAACGGTGCGAGGTCATCGGGGCCCTCGCCGAGGCCGATCAGCTTGACGGGCACGCCGAGCTGGCGCTGGATGGCGATCACGATGCCGCCCTTGGCGGTGCCGTCCAGCTTGGTCAGCACGATGCCGGTGACGTCCACGACCTCGGCGAACACCTTCGCCTGGGTCAGGCCGTTCTGGCCGGTGGTGGCGTCGAGGACGAGCAGGACCTCGTCCACCTCGGCCTGCTTCTCGATGACGCGCTTGATCTTGCCGAGCTCGTCCATGAGGTTGGCCTTGTTCTGCAGACGGCCCGCGGTGTCCACGAGTACGACGTCGACGCCCTCGGCGATGCCGTGCTCCACGGCCTCGAAGGCGACAGACGCCGGGTCGGCGCCCTCCTTCTCGGAGCGGACGGTCTCCACGCCCACGCGGGCACCCCACGTCGCGAGCTGCTCGGCGGCGGCGGCGCGGAAGGTGTCCGCGGCGCCGAGCACGACGGTGCGGTCCTCCGCCACGAGCACACGGGCGAGCTTGCCCACGGTGGTGGTCTTGCCGACGCCGTTGACGCCCACGACCATGGTCACGGCGGGGCGGTCGCCCCTGCGGGTCGCGGCGAGACGGCGATCCATCGAGGGGTCCACCATGGCCACGAGCTCCTCACGCAGCAGGGTGCGCACCTGCTCCGGGTCACGCGTGCCCTCGACCGTGACACGGGCCTTGAGGCGGTCGACGAGCTCCAGGGTGGGCTCGGTGCCGAGGTCCGCCATCAGCAGCGTCTCCTCGATCTCGTCCCACACGTCGTCGTCGATGCGGTCCTGGGACAGCAGCGCCAGCAGGCCCTTGCCGAAGACGTTGTTGGACTTGAGCAGGCGGGCCCGCAGGCGGGCCAGGCGCGAGCCGGCGGCCTCGGGCCGCTCGTACTCGGGCTTCGCCGGGGCGGTCTCCACCTCCTCGACGACGGCGGGCTCCGGCTCGGCGACGACGGGCGGCGCCTCGTCGACCTCGGGGCGTTCCAGGACGGCGGTGGAGCCCGACGGGGCCGCGTGCCGCGGGCTCGGGCGCGGGTCGTCCGCGTCCCGCACTCCCTGGTACGAGCCCTTCGGCGGGGCGGGGCGCCGGTCCAGCAGGCCGACGAGCACGCCGCCCAGCAGCAGGGCGGCCACGACTGAGACTATGAGCACGATTTCCACGGACCCAGTCTGTCACACGGGCCGTCGCCCGCCCCGGGCTGCACACCCGGCACCGTGCGAGGATGGCGGTCATGCCGTCGTCGTCCGCCCGCTCCTCGCGGGTCCCCCTGCCCCGTGAGATCAAGGTCCTCGTCGCCGCCGCGTTCATCATCGCGATCGGCTTCGGCATCATCGCCCCGCTGCTGCCGCAGTACGCGGCGACGTTCGACGCGTCCGCCGTCGGGGTGGCCGCCGTCGTGTCCGTGTTCGGGCTGACCCGCCTCCTGTTCGCCCCGGTCTCCGGCAAGCTGACGAACCGGCTCGGCGAGACGCCCGTGTACATGACGGGCGTGCTGATCGTGGCCGCGTCCATGTTCCTGATCGCCTTCGCGCAGACCTTCCCGCAGCTGATCCTCTTCCGCGCGATCGGCGGCATCGGCTCCACCCTGTTCACCGTGTCCGCGATGGCGTTCCTGGCCCGGAAGTCCCCGCCCACGATGCGCGGCAGGATCTCGGGCGCCTACGCGTCCGCCTTTCTGATCGGCAACATCGTGGGGCCGATCGTGGGCTCCGCCCTGGCCGTATTCGGGTACCGGGCCCCGTTCCTCATCTACGGCAGCTCCCTGGTGGTGGCGGCGGCCCTCGTGTTCTTCCTGCTCAAGGACACCCGGCTCGCGGACCGCGCCGTCCGCGACGTCCGCCCCGCCATGCCGATCCGGGAGGCCCTGGCCAACCCGTCCTACCGGGCCGCGCTGGTCTCCTTCTTCGCCAACGGCTGGGCGACGTTCGGTGTGCGCAACTCGGTGATGCCCCTGTTCGCGGCGAGCGCGTTCGCCGGCACGGCGCTGCTGGGCTGGGAGGTGGACGGCGCGCTCATGGCGGGCCTGGCCCTGTCCGTGTTCGCACTCGGCAACGTCACGGCCGTGACGTTCAGCTCGCGGCTGTCCGACGTGCACGGGCGCCGGCCGCTGATCCTGACGGGCCTGCTCGTCATGGCCGTCACCACCGGGGTGATCGGCTGGATGAGCTCGCCCGTGCTCTTCCTGCTCGCATGCCTGCTGGCCGGCGCGGGCACGGGCACCCTGAACGCCCCGCAGCAGGCGGCCATCGGCGACGTCGTCGGCCAGGGGCGGCGCGCGGGCGCCGTGATGTCCACCGCCCAGATGTCCGCCGACCTGGGCGCCATCTCCGGCCCGCTGCTGGCCGGGCTCGTGGTGGACACTGCCGGCTACGGATGGGCGTTCGCGCTCACCGGCGGCGTCATCCTGCTCGGCGCGCTCGCGTGGTGGCGCGCCCCGGAGACCAATCTGCCGATCGTGCCCGGTGGGCCCCGCACCGGGTCCCTGCCGCTGGTCCGCCCGGAGGACGCCCGGGTGACCCCGCGCGAGGACGGGTGAAGTCGGGGGCAGGCACGAGGCCGCCGTCCCCGCGGGGACGGCGGCCTCGTGGCGTGGACGGGTCAGGCCGGCATCCAGTCCCAGCCATACCAGAGGTCAGCCACAGTCACACGCCACACGTTCTTGGCAAAGCGCCGCCGATCCATGCCGTCCGGCAGGGAGACGGATCCCGAAAGGGCCGTGGCAGCCACTGCGAAGAGCAATGGTTCTGGCAGGTGATCCTGCAGGACCTCCTGGTTCGGGCTCTCTGCAAGGATCCGGCTGAGCTCCACCAGAGTGCGGGATGAGTACTCACCAATTCGTGCCGGTCCGGTCCGTGGGGCCGGCTCGCGATCCGGCAGCGGAGCGGTCCGCTCGGCGTAGAAGGGTCCCGACCATGCGGGATCCGGGCCCTTCTGCTCGAAGCCCCAGGAATTGTTGCCCAGCGGCACGGCCATCACCTCAGGCCAGATCCGCGCCAGAGCACCGAAGAGAGCTCGGTGGGACACCTTTTCCCCCATGGTCAGCGCGTCAGCCACGGCTGTCACCTCGGCGTCACCGAGCGGGTAAGCGATCGTCGCGTCCCGGCCGTAGTGGGCGATGTGGGCGTGCAGGTACGTTCCTGAGCGGAACTGCCGGGCGTAGAGATACAACTTCTCTGCCCGGTCCTGGGCCGGCACCTCGTGGAACCAGCGCGTCAACGCCTCCTCGAGAGGTCGTCTGCGCGACTCCACAAGCAGGTCGGGGTTGGACCGCGCGCGCACCCGGCGCAGGGCATCGGCCGTGGTGTAGCGAAGCCTTTGGGCCATGCCGCCCTTGAGGAGCGGCCACTGCCCCAACATGATGCCCTCCCCCGGGGTGCGCGGGTTCGATCCCACATAGCGGGTGGTGTGGGCCTCTGACAGTGGTTGGCCACCCGCCTGGAACAGGGTGGTCAGAATCCGCTCCCGTTCGCCGGTCGCGTCAATGGGGGTGGGCTGGGTGACCGTCAGTGGCATCCCCAATCGGTCCGTCATCATGCGAGCTACGAGCGGATCCGGCTCGTGCTCCTCGCCGAAGGTGACGGCATGAACCTCCATGTCTCTGCCCTTGAGCAGCGCCAACAGGGTGCGAGAGTCCTTGCCTCCGGACAGCCGCAGCTGCACCGGCCGACCGTCGAGTACGGCCTCCACCCGATCCATCGCCCCCAGCATCGCTTCGGCCGCCGCCTCGGCACCCTCCTCCGGCGTATGGTCCTCGGTCAGCGTCGATCGGAGCCCCGGCGGGACGTCACCCAGCCGGGCCCGGCCTTGGACGATCTCCAACGACCGATCGACGGGCAGGCGGCTCACCCCCGCGAACGGACTGACCTCCTCGAGGCTGTACCCGGAATAGAGGTAGTGGGCGAGGTATCGCTCGTCGCGCCGCACCCCCGCCCGGCGGCCACCGGCCAGCGCCAGGGCCGGCAGCAACGGCCGGTTGGAGACGTACACGTGCTCCGAGTCCTGTGCCCAGTAGAGACCGTCGAAAGCGGGCACGGTGGCCCACGCGGTCACCCGGTCCACGTGGCGTTCCACCATCACGGCCGCGTACTGACCCCATACAGGGCGGTCGTACCCGAGACGGGAGCCGACCCGGCGGACATTCCGGATCAGCTCATCCCACACGGGATGGCCGCCGGTGACGGCCCACCGGTCCGCCTCGGCAGCGGCAAGCGCGGGGCCACCAGTGCGCTGGAACACGAGGGCGACGGTCGTGACGGAGGGCTCCACGATCACAGGCTCCTGGTCGTAGGCCGGGCCCACGAACGGTGCGTAACCGTCAGCGACGGCGCGCAGGCGGCTCCGGGTGAGGTCGAGGGTGAGACCCCGGCGGGGCCGACGCGGGACGGCGAGGAGGAACTCGGTCACGCCGGATCCCCCCCGTCGAAGGCCGGCAGCCGCTCGCCCACGCCGAGCAGCTCGGCGATCGCCGAGACCGTGCGCTCCGCCGCGCGGCCGTCGCCGTAGGGGTTCACGGCCTGGGACATCGCGGTGTACGCGGCCTCATCCGTCAGCAGGCGGGTGACCTCGGTGACCACGACCTCCTCGTCCGTGCCGATCAGACGCACGGTGCCGGCGGTCACGGCCTCGGGACGCTCGGTGTTCTCGCGCATCACGAGGACGGGCTTGCCCAGGGACGGGGCCTCCTCCTGGACGCCGCCGGAGTCCGTCAGCACGACAGTGGCCACGGACAGCAGGTGGGTGAATTCACCGTAGGCCAGGGGCTCGGTCACGAGCACGTTCTCGCGGCCCTCGATCTCCGGCAGAATCGCCTCGCGCACCACCGGGTTGCGATGCGCCGGCAGCACGAAGGTGACCTCCGGGTGGTCCGCGGCCAGGCGAGCCAGGGCGCGCCCGACGCCGCGCATCGCGTCGCCCTGGTTCTCGCGCCGGTGGGTCGTCACCAGGACGACGCGACGCCCGGACGTCTCCAGCTCGGCCAGACGCTCGTCCTCGAACGGCACCTGGTGGCTGACGGCCTCCAGCAGCGCGTCGATCACGGTGTTGCCCGTGACGTAGACGTCCTCCGCGGCCACGGCCTCACGCAGCAGGTTGTCCCGGCTCACGGTGGTCGGGGGCAGGTGCAGCGCCGAGATCTGGCTGGTGATCTTGCGGTTGGCCTCCTCCGGGAACGGGGAGAGGATGTCGAAGCTGCGCAGGCCCGCCTCGGCGTGGACCACGGGGATGCCGCGGTTGAAGGCGGCGACCGCGCCCGCCGTCGAGGTCGTGGTGTCGCCCTGGACGACGACGGCGTCCGGCCGCTCCTGCTCGAGGACGGCGTCGAGCCCGTCGAGGGTGCGGGCGAACACGCCGTTGAGGGTCTGGCGGGGCTGGATGATGTTCAGGTCGTGGTCCGGGACGATGCCGAACAGCTCGTTGACCTGGTCCAGCATCTCGCGGTGCTGCCCCGTGACGGTCACCACGCACTCGAACCGCTCGTCGGCCTGCAACGCCTTGACGATGGGGGCCACCTTGATGGCCTCCGGGCGGGTTCCGTAGATGGGCATGACCTTGGGCACGGGCTCTCCTGGATTCTCGGCATCCTGGTCCGCGTCCGAACCGGGGCGCGGCTCCGGCCGGGCGTCGACCCCGGCTCCTCTTCACTTTACGCAGAGCGCAGGCGCACAGCCCACTCGCGCCGAGCCCGCCGCCCCCGCCCGGTCGGCTTGCTAGACTCCCGGGGCGCGACCAACCCGGCCGCCGACGTTCCCCTGACCCATGGAGAGAGGGTGGATCCGCATGGCCGACTCCATCGAGGCCGAGCAGCGCGGGGCACATGCCGCGGCGACCCTGCACGTGGACGGTTCCGATCTGGGGCGCGTGGGCGCTCGGCCGGGACTGGGACGCTACATTGCCTCGCTGTGGAGCTACCGGTCCTTCATCGTGTTCGACTCGCGCTCGCGCATCGCCGGCGCCGCGTCCACGAACGCCCTCGGCCGCATCTGGATGATCCTGAACCCCATCCTGGACGGGGCCGCCTATTTCCTGGTCTTCGGGGTCCTGCTGCAGACCGGCCGGGGCATCGAGAACTTCATCGCCTACCTGATCGTCGGCGTGTTCCTCTTCCGGTACACGTCCCAGGCGATCGCCAACGGATCACGGTCCATCTCCTCGAACCTGTCCATCGTGCGGGCATTCCGCTTCCCCCGAGCCACGCTGCCGATCGCTTCCAACCTGCGCGAGCTGCTGCTCTTCTTGCCGACCCTGGCCGTGATGATCGTCCTCGTCCTGGTCATCCCCCCGTTCGAGCACATCACCTGGCGGTGGCTGCTGCTCGTGCCGTTGCTCGCTCTGCAGACCCTGTTCAATCTGGGGCTCTCCCTGCTGCTGGCCCGCGTCGTGGCCCGGTGGGCTGACGTGGCCAACCTGATCACCTTCGGCACCCGCATCTGGCTGTACCTCTCCGCCGTGTTCTTCAGTGTGCAGCGGTTCGAACACGTGCCGGCGCTGGTGACCGCCATGCACCTGAACCCGATGTACTGCGTGCTGGACATCGCCCGCCAGTCGCTGCTCTACGGCGTCAATGCCGACCCGATGCGGTGGATCGTCCTCCTCGCCTGGACCGCCCTCCTCCTGGTGGTGGGCACGGTGGTGTTCTGGGACGCCGAGGAGTCCTATGGAGACGAACGATGACCGGGCATCCTGACAACGTGGGCACTGTCGAGGTGGCGGATCCCGCCGTGGTGGTGGACGAGGCATCCATGACCTACACCGTCCGCTCGGCCGACGCCGTCCAGGGTGGTCGACGCACCGGCAGCGGTGTGAAGACCACGGTGGTGGAGGCGCTCAAGCCGTTGTCCTTCGCCGTGGAGCGAGGCGAGTCAGTCGGCGTGATCGGCACAAACGGCTCCGGCAAGTCCACGCTGATGAAGCTGGTCACCGGTCAGCTGCAGCCCACCACCGGCCGGGTGTACGCCACGAGCACGCCCGTGATGCTCGGCGTCAACGCCGCCCTGGTGCGGCAGGTGTCCGGGGAGGACAACATCATGCTCGGCTGCCTCGCCATGGGCATGAGCCGGCGACAGGCCCGGGAGAAGCGAGACGCCGTCGCCGCCCTCTCCGGACTGGACGACAGGGCCCTCCAGATGCCCTTGAAGGCTTATTCCTCGGGCATGGCCTCCCGTCTCCAATTCGCCATCGCCACGTCCGTGGACCCCGACATCCTGGTGATCGATGAGGCCCTGAACACGGGTGATGCGCAGTTCCGGGCTCGCACGCGTGCCCGGCTCGACGAGCTGCGGCAGCAGGCCGGCTGTGTGTTCCTGGTGAGCCACTCCCTCAGCACGATCCAGGAAATGTGCTCCCGGGCCATCTGGCTCGAGCGGGGCGTGCTCACGATGGACGGAGACCCCGGCCGGGTCGCCAGGACCTACAAGCGGTACACGCGTCGGATGTCCGACGGCCGCGAGGACGAGGGCCGCGAGCTGCTCGCCGAGAAACAGGCAGAATTGGTGCGGTGCCGGGTCGCCTGGGCCGGTGGCACCGCTCCGACGGGCACGACGCAGCTGTGACCCCGTTCGGCCGCGCGGTGACCCGTCTCGGGCCTGGCGCCCGCCGCTGGAGGGCCCGGGCCGACGTCCTCGGTCGCCGCGCAGCGCAGCGCGCCGGGGCCGCGGGTCGGCACGTGGCGCGCTGGGCACGCGGCGCCGTCGGGGGCCTCACCCTTCCGGCGGTCGTGTGGGCTGCCGCCGGGCATGGGACAGTTCCGGAAGCACCACCCGGGGGGAGCGTGCCGCTGCCGGCCCCCGCCGTCCTGGTGCGGGCGCTGACGGGCCGCCCCCGCCCCGGCCTGGACGCCTGGAACCCGCTCGGCCCCCGGCGGGCGGACGCCCCGGGCGTGCTCCTGGTGCCGGTGGACGACGTGGCGGCGGGATCCTGGCCGCTTGAGGACGCGGCCGCGATGGTGGCTTCGCGGACCCGCCTGCCGAGCGGGTCGTCCCCCCACTCCGTGGCGCTCGCCGCACCCGGCCGCCAGCACGCCCTCATTCGTGCGCTGCGCCGCACCGCAGGCCGCCGGCTCCCCGGAGTGCTGGTCACCACGGGGTCCCTGACGGCGGGGGGCTCCCCCGAAGCTGGCCGGGTGCAGGCCGCCCTGAACCTCGTGGACGCGGTCCTGGTGCCCGACCCACAACACTGCGACCCGGCCCTGTCCCGCGCGGCTGCCGCGGCTGGCCGCGCGGTCGTGGGCCCCGAGGACGCCGCGGCCACCGTGGCCGATGTTGCCGGCCGTGGTCGGGCAGCCCGTCTGGAGCTGACGCGCAGCCACCGGCAGGGCTCAGGGCCGGGCGCCTGGCGGGAGGACCCGCCACGCCCCACCGTGCACGTGGTTCGGGAGCCGCGGCGCGTCGTCGTCGCCGGCCATGACCTCAAGTTCGCGGACGGGCTGATCACCGAGCTGCGGGCCCGCGGCCACGAGGTCCGGGTCGATTCCTGGACCGGACATGCCCGCCACGACGCCGAGGCGAGCCGGTCGCTGGCGGCATGGGCGGATGTCGTGCACTGTGAGTGGTCCCTGGGGAATCTGGTGTGGTATTCGCGCCGGCTGCCCCCGGGGGTCCGCCTGACGGCACGCACACACCTGCAGGAGGCCGCCACGGAGTTCCCCGAACGGGTGCGCCAGGAGGCCGTGGACACCTGGGTGTTCGTAGCCGAGCATGTGCGGGCGCAGGTGATCCGCGATGCGCACCTGGACCCGGGCCGTACCCGGTGGATCCCGAACGCGGTCCAACTCCCGGGCCCGGACTGGGCCTCCGCGCACCCCGCAGACCCGGCACAGCGCTTCACCCTGGGCCTGGTGGGCGTGCTGCCCGAACGCAAGGGACTGGACCGGGCCCTGGACGTGCTCGCCCTGCTGCGGGCCGAGGACCGGCGGTTCCGGCTGCGCATCCGCGGGCACAGGCCCGAAGAGGTCGCCTGGGTCCGCAGTCGTCCCGCGGCGCAGGCGTACTTCGCCGCCCAGCGGCGGCGGCTGACCCAGGACCCGGCGCTGACCGGCGCGGTCACCTGGGACCCGCACGGCCCGGACATGTCCGCCTGGTACGCCTCGGTGGGCACCGTGCTCTCCACCTCGGCCTTCGAGTCCTTCCACTTCACCCTGCCCGACGGCGCCGCCCACGGCCGGCTGCCGCGCTCACTGGCGTGGGCCGGCGCAGACGTGCTCTACCCGGCCGACTGGCTCGCCCCGGACACGGCGGCGCTGGCCGCCTCCGTGCGGGCGGCCACCGCCGACCCCGAGGCCTGGGCGGATGCCGCCGCCCGGGCCCGGGAGTTCGTGGCACGGACCTACGCCGCCGAGCTCGTCCTGCCCGCCCTGGCCGACGTCGTGCTCGGCACGCGCGCCCCGCGCCGGCCCTGACCCTCAGTCCAGGCCCAGGGCCTCCGCCCAGGCGCGGGCCACGGTGCGCTCGTCGAACGCGAGCACGCGTTCCCGCATGCGCGCGGACCACTCCTGCCGTCGTGCCTCGTCCTGTGTGAGCTCCAGGATCCAGCGGGCGGCGGCCTCAGTGTCCGCGTGGACGAGGTCGGCGCCGAAGACGCCGTCCGCACCCGGGCGGTCCCAGATCACCGGGAGCGATCCGGCCGCCATCCCCTCGGCGGGCGCGAGGTGGAAGCTCTCCACCGAGCTGGGTGAGAGCACCCATCCCATGCGCCGCAACCACGTGCCCATGTCCGCGCCGAACGGTTCGAACGCCACCGCCCGGTGCAGCGGATCCCCGCCCAACTTCGCGAAGAGATCCAGGTACCCCTCCCGCTGGAGGGGATCCTGCCACTCGTGGCGGTACTCCCACGGCATGCGACCACGCACGTGCAGGGTGAACCGGTCGTCTGCGGCGCGCAGCACGCGCAGCAGGTCCAGGGCGCGATCCAGGCGCTTGCGCAGCGGAACGATGCCGACCAGCCCCAGGCGGAACTCGGCGCCTGCCACGGGTTCCCGGGCCAGGTCCGCCACGGACACTGCGTTGGGGATGACCCGCACGCGCCCCGGGTCCGCACCGAGTGCCTCCACCGTGAGATCCCGGTAATGGTCCGAGACGGTGATGAGTGTGTCCACCGCATCCAGGTCGAGGTCACTCAGCCACGCACCGCGCAGCTCGAACATGTGGAGTCGGACGACGAGCTTCTGACCGGGGCGCTTGTGGCGGGCGTACCACACCGCATTGGGCCCCGCCCATTCGCACAGCACCACGTCCGCCCACTCAGCGTGCTCGCGGGAGACGGACGCATCGTGCCGGTGCAGGCCCGCCCACCTATCGATCCGCAGTTCGACCCCGGGATGGGTGCGCAGCATGTCCAGCAGCTCGCCCGCGAACTTCAGGTCGTGGCCGGCCACCACGACCCGCAGCGGACGGCCCGGGGAGGCAGGGTTCCTGTCTGTCGTCTCGGCAGACCGCAGCGCCGGCAGAGCCTGCGGGGAGAATCCGGGCACCACCCGCTCCACATACCCACGCAGCACGTCGGCCCGGGCGGAGACCCGATACGGGGCCGCGGCCGCCACGGCACGCTCGGCCAGCGCCCCCAGATGCGGGCGGGCCGTGGCCAACAGCTGCGCGACGCCTTCGACGGAGTCCGTGTGCGGCTCCACGAACAGGGGCCAGTCCACCCCGAGCAGCCGTTCGTGCGCCGCGGTCCGGTTGAGGACCGGAGGCACGCCGAGGGCGCAGGACTCGAGGACCTTGGTGGACAACTCGAGGCTCACGTCCAGGGCAGGCGACCTCCAGCTCAGGGCCATGTCCGCCCGGGCGGTATGGTCGAGGGCTGCACTGCGGGGAACGCCACCGGTCCAGGTCACCGCCGGGTCCGGGGTCTGCATCAGCTCCGTCATGCGGCCGAAGAACGTGGGGTCCGTCTTCTCCCTATGGACCTTGTCACCCACCATCGTCAGGCGCGCCGGGACGCCGTGCCCGGCGAGGGCCGACACGAGGGCGGGCATCAGGTCGGTGCGCCAGTTCCGGGCGAACTTGCCCGTGTAGACCAGCTCCAGCGGACGCCCCGCATCGGAGTGCGCCGCTGCCTCACCGTGGGCCCGTGCTTGGGTGGCCGAGGCCACGAGGGCGTCCGGGATCATCGGGGTGAGCACGAGGGTGCGGCCCGCGGCCTCGGGAACGTAAGCCTCCAGAACGGCGCGGGCGTCCTCGGTCTGGGCGAGCATCACGCGGCTGGCGGCGGCGATCGAGCGGATGACGTCCAGCTTCGCCGGGGCCGCGCCACTGGACGGGTAGCCGAACTCGGTCACGTAGGACCAGAGCCGACCGGGGAAGGCACCCCGGCGGGCGACCTCCGCACACAGGTGGATGCCGCGCACCATGACGATGTCCGGGTGAAGCCGCTCTGCGAGATCCTCCAGCACCTCGACGGCACGGGGGCGGTCCATCTGGTCCGTGCCCGGCTCCGGGTCGGCCTCGTGCAACGTCACACCCGCGAGAGCCCGTAGGTCCGACGTCAGGACGTCACGGCGCTCGAGCGCCTTCAGCTGCACGTGGACCTCGGCGCCGGCGGCCACCCACGTCTCGGCCATGGACCCCAGCCAGACAGCGGATCCGTCCAGGACGTTGAGGTCCACGTCCCCGTACAAGAGGACGACCGGCACGCGGGGGCGGTCCGTGGTCTCGGAGACGGCGGTCAGGTGGTCGGTGCTCATGCGTGGGTCTCTCGGGCAAGGGGGCGGACGTGGGGCTCGGCGTCATGCAGGACCCCAAGAACCACATCGGCCACACCGCGCGGGGCGTCTGTGGGGTCCTGGGTGTAGTGGATCGGCGGCGCGGGGTTCAGCACGTCCAGCGCCTCGATGTTGGGATGGGCCAAGAGGGCCGGAGCACCCAGGTGGCTGCGTCGCCCGGTGCCGGCCGCCAGCCAGGTCGTCACACCCCGACGGGCACCCTCCTCGACGGCGGTCATGACCTCACGGGCCAAACCCACGCCCTCGGCATCCAAGGCGCCGCCCCACACACCGGTGAACCCCTCGAGATCCAGGACCGCGACCTCGACACGCGCCATCACGGCGCGTGCAGTGCCGGGCACGAGGGGCTCGACGGCATGGCCGGCATCGATCAGGGCCTCCTCGATCTCCGGACGGGCGAGCACGGCCACACGGCGGCCGCCCCCGGCCGGCCGGCTGACCGGTGGGTGGGACCCGTGCAGGGCCCTGTCGAGGCGGGCGGCGGCACCGGCGTCGTCCCGCACAGCGGCGGCCGCACGGCCGGCCATCTGCACGCCGGCGGCGGGGACCTCGACCAGCAGATCGAGAGGATCCATGACAAGCGCGGGACGTCCGCGTCCACGCCCGCGGCCTCGGCCTCGGCCTCCGACGGCGGCGGAGCGCGGGGTGATGCGGGCGGCACCTCGGACCCGCTCGGCCATGGGGTCGGGCATCGCACGAACCGCGCGGGACAGGCGACGGCGCATCTCCGGGCTCAGATTGGGTTCGACGCGTCGCCGGGTGGCCCGCAGAATGCGGCCACCGGCGCTGACGACCCGGCGTGACAACGGCTTTTCAGGCATCGGTGACTCCCAGGGCTGTGTACAGGTCTCGGTAGCGGGTGACGTTGCTCGACCAGGTGCGAGTGGCCAGCGCCCAGTCCCGTCCCGCTCGGCCGAGTCGCTCGGCCTCCTCTGGCCTGGAGAGCAGACGGCCGAGGGCCGCCACGAACGCGTCCAGGTCCTCGGCACGGAACAACTCGCCGGTGACCCCATCCTCGACCAGCTCCGCGAGTGCGGGCAGATCGGAGGCCACCACGGGGCGGCCGAGCGCCGAGGCTTCCACAGACTTCATGGGCGTGACGGCGCGGGTGACGGGGAGGTCCCGGCGCGGGACGCAGAACACGTCCAGGGCCGAATGGTGCCACACTGCGTCCTCGCGGGCCACCCGCCCGGGGAACTCACAGATGTCGGCGATCCCCAGGCGGTGAGCGAGCACGCGCAGGCCGGGCAGGGCGACCCCGTCTCCGACGATGCGCAGACGGAGGCGGGGGTGTTCCGGGGCCAGCCGGGCCACAGCCCGCACCAGCAGGTCTAGCCCCTCGTAGTCCACGATCGAGGAGACTGTGCCCACGTACCGGCCGTCCGGATCCAGGCCGAGGTGCTGACGGGCCTTCGCACGAGAGGGCGGCGGCGCCTCGAAGCGGGCGTCCACCGCGTTGGGGGCCAGCACGATCCGCTCGGGATCGACGCCCTCGCTGACGAGCGTCTGCCGCATGCCCTCCCCGAGGGTGACGACCGCGTCCGCAGCGCGGGCGGCCTGGGCCTCACGGGCCGTGAAGGCGGCGTACCGGGGGGAGGCTGTCGCCGCGGGTCCCCGGGTCGCGGCCCACGTGTCGGCGAGGCGACCGCGGACTTCATACACCCAGGGGATCCCGCAGGCCTCGGCCACGGCGCGGACAGCCATCGCGTTCACGTAGTGGGTCGTGGTGTGCAGCAGCGCCGGGCGTTCGGCGCGGACCACCTCGAGCAGCAGTGCGGCATGCTGACGCACCCGCGCGGCCTGGCCTTGGGCCAGGCGCGACGGCGTCAGTCGGTGGTACTCGATCCCGTCCACCACGTCCACCGCACGCGCCCACGGCACACCCACCTGCACGGGGTAGCCGGGGCGGGTCACGGCACTGACCTGCAGACCTGCCTCGGCCTGGGCCCGAAGGATCGCGTGGCTGCGCTGGGCGTATCCGGAGCGGGTGTGGGGCAGGGAGTTGGTGAGCACGTGGAGCACCCGCCCCGGGCGCGGTGTGTACCCGGTTTCGCGCGGCAGGGTCGGCCAGTCGCCCGTCAACGCCTCGCGTTCACCCGCCATGCGGCGCGCCAGGGCCCGGTTCCGTCGATGGACACGGGCGTGCCGCACGGCGGCGTCGAGGTCACCGGTGTGGTGGGCCAGACGTGAGGCCGCAGCGTGCCAGGCCGCGCCGCGGGACGCCGGCGGGACCGCCTCCAGGACGGCGGCGGCGTCCTCGAACGCGGACAGGTGCACGAGCACGTCCGCACGCGCCGGCGCGTAGCGGATCCCGTCGGCGGCGGCCAGTCGTTCCTGAGCGTCCTCGGCGGCCCCCAACATGTGAAAACCCACCGCGGCCGGTACCCCGCCTGCGGCTGTCCCCAACGTCGTCAGCCCTCGCGCGGCAGTGCCCCTCAGACGTTCAGGCAGCCGCCGGGCGCCCTGCAGCGTGAGCAGGATCGGGTCGTCCACGGCGTGCTCGGCCACGGTCTGCGCGAGCACGCCGAGGTTGGACCGCCACGGGACGGCCGAGGCGGAACCCACGGATCAGGACCCCGGCGTTGCGCGCCACTGGCCGCGCGTGTCGATCACGCGCTTGTCGGCCACGCGGTCGCCGAGGTCGGCGAAGGCGGAGTGGTCCACCAGCAGCACCACGATGTCGGCGGCGTCCAGGGCCTCGTCGGCCGCGACCAGGCGCACGTTGTCCTTGCCCTGCAGCGCGGCCGGCAGCTCCGTCACGTGCGGCTCGACCACGAGCACGTCGGACCCGGAGAACTGGCCCGCCAGCTCGGCCGCGATGTTCAGGGCCGGGGATTCACGCAGGTCGTCGATGTTCGGCTTGAAGGCCAGGCCGAGGGCTGCGACGACCGGAGCGCGGCCGGTGGCCTGCTGGACGTCGAAGGCCGCAGCCTTGACCTGGTCGATGACCCACTGGGGCTTGCCGTCGTTGATCTCCCGGGCCGCGCGGATCAGCCGGGCGGTCTGCGGGGCGGCGTCCACGATGAACCACGGGTCCACGGCGATGCAGTGGCCGCCCACGCCGGGGCCCGGCTGCAGGATGTTCACGCGGGGATGGTGGTTGGCGAGCTCGATGAGCTCCCACACGTCGATGCCCTGCTCGGCGCAGATCACGGACAGCTCGTTGGCGAAGGCGATGTTGACGTCGCGGAAGGAGTTCTCCACGAGCTTGGCCATCTCCGCGGTGCGGGTGTCCGTCAGCAGGATCTCGCCCTCGCAGAACGTGCGGTAGAGGTCGCGGGCCCGCTCGGCCGCGCGCCGGGTCGAGCCGCCGACGATCCGGTCGTTGGTCACGAGCTCGACCATCACACGGCCCGGGAGCACCCGCTCGGGGCAGTGGGCGAAGTCCAGCTCGGACTCGCGCAGCTCAGGACGCTCGGCGAAGATCACCTCGGCCATGTGCTCGGTGGCGCCGGGGGGCGAGGTGGACTCGAGGATGACGAGCTCGTCACCCGTCAGCTGCGGGGCCAGGCCGCGGGCGGCGGCCTCGATGTAGCCCAGGTCCGGGGAGTGCCCGTCCTTGAACGGGGTCGGCACGGCGACGATGTAGGCGTCCGCCGCCGGCGTCGTCGTCGAGGCGCTGAGCAGGCCCTTCTCGACGCCGCGCGCGACGAACCCGGCCAGGTCCGGCTCCACGAAGGGCACCGTGCCCGCATTCACGGCGTCCACCGTGCGGTCCGAGACGTCCACGCCGTGCACGCGCACGCCGTTCTCCGCCAGGATGGCAGCCGTCGGCAGTCCGATGTAGCCCAGGCCGATCACGGCCACGTCCTTGATCTGCGTCGTCATGCGGTGGTCCTCATTCGTCGAAACGGTCGCACAGGAAGACCGCAACGCACGTCGGGCCACCTGTAATGCCTTGTCGAGTATAGGGACCGGACTCGACCCACGGCGCCGCGAGTACCGTGACCGAGCACGTCTCCGCTCCAGGGCCGACGTCGGGCTCAGCGACCGGCGACGCGGCGCAGCAGTCGCTCGTAGCGGCGGGCCACGGCCGGCAGGTCGGCGTGGCGGCGCACCCAGTCGCGTCCGCCCGCGCCGACGTCGGTGCGATGCGGGTCGTCCGCGAGCGCCGTCAGGTGCCGCACCAGGTCGTCCACGTCCGGGCCGATGACCTCGGCGCCGCCGGCCGCCTCGAGCGTGCGGGCGGCCTCCCCCGTCACCAGGCCCGTGACGTGCCGGCCGACGGCGAGCACCTCGTAGGTCTTGGAGGGCACGGTGTGCCGGAAGCTCGGCCAGTCGGGACGCAGGGCCACCACCAGCGTGTCCGCCCACGCGTACTGCTGGGCCACGGCCGAGCCGTGGACGGGTCCGAGGATCTCGGCCGGCGAGCCGAGCTCGGCGTTGCGGGCCTCCAGCGCCGGACGCCGGGTCCCCTCCCCGACCAGCCGGACGCGCACCCCCGGCCGGGTGCGCCGCAGCGTCGCCGCGGCGTCGACGAGCCGCTCGAGCCCCTGGCTCTCGCCCATGTTGCCCAGGTACAGCACGTGGAGCTCACCGGCGGGCCGCTCGCGCCGCGGCGCCACCGCCAGGCGAGCCAGGTCCACACCGTTGCCCAGGGTGCGGACCACCCGCACCCCGCGCCCGCGCAGCGTCTCCGCGAAGCCGTCCGTGACGGTCACCACGAGTCGGGCCGCGCGCTGGCCGCCGGTCACGACACGCTCCATCGCGGCGCCCAGCAGGCCCTGGTGGACCCCGGCCTCATGGGCGAGATCCGGCCAGGCGTCGCGCATCTCCAGCACGAGGGGACGGCGCCAGAGGCGGGAGAGCACGACGCCGGGCACCACCACGGGCAGGGCGGGCACGGTGGCCACCACCACGTCCGGGCGTCGGGTGCCCATCCCACGCGGGATGGCGAGCAGCGCGTGCACCACCGCTTCGGCGAAGCGACCGTTGCGGCCGGCCTCCCCCAGGGGCAGGCGAGGCGTGGGCAGGACACGTTCGCCGTCGGGCCCGGCGAAGGGGCGCACACCCCCGGGCGCGACGACGTCGACGTCCCAGCCCGCCGACCGCAGCGCCGCCACGACCGCGCCCCAGCGACGCGCGGGCGGGGTGCGCTCGGGCCGGTAGGAGTGGGAGACGAGCAGGAGGCGGGGGCGGCGCGGCTCAGTCGTCACAGGGGTCCTCCCCGAGGGCGGGTGCGGGCGTGGTGCCGGTCAGCAGGGTCAGCACGGGGGCGGGCCCGCCGGCGGCCTGGGCCTTCTTCCCCTTCGTGGGCTCGTGCTCGTCGACGTAGCGCTGGACGTCGTCGTCGGCGAGGGCGGACCGCAGGTCCGCCAGCTTGTCCTCGTCGAGCTCGACGATGGCGTCGCCGTTCGGGCCCTCCGCGAAGCCCTTGCGAGGCACCGTGAACATCTCGACGTCCTCGCCGCGGACGTCGCGCAGCTGCCACGCGAGCGAGGCGATCACGCCGGACGTGAGCCCCTCGTCCACACCGAGGTGGTCGGAGAACGTGGCGACGACCTCGGTGGTGCGGGCGGGATTGCCCAGGATCTGCGGGCTGAGGAAGCGGTCCATCGCCCCGGCCAGGTAGCGCTGCTGGTTCTTCACGCGGGTGACGTCGCCGTCGTCGAAGGCGTGCCGTTCGCGCACGTAGCGCAGGGCGGCGGTGTCCTGCAGCAGGATGTGTCCGCGCGGGTAGTACGAGGGGTCGGCCTGACCGGAGGAGAAGGCCTGAGGGTTGCAGACCTCGACGCCGCCCAGCGCATTCGTCACGCCCCGGAAGCCCTGGAAGTCGACCTCGAGGACGTGGTGGATCGGCACTCCCAGCAGCAGCTCCACCGTGTCCACGGCGAGGGTGTAGCCGCCCGTGTCGAAGGCCGAGTTGATCTTCGCCTCACCGTGGCCGGGCACGGTGACCCACGAATCCCGCAGCACGGACATGACGTAGACCTGGCGTCGGTCCGCGGGGATGTGCACGAGCATCATGGTGTCCGAACGCTGGCCCATGTCCTGCTCGCCCTCGCCCTCGCGGGAGTCGGAGCCCAGGACGAGCACGTTCAGCGGGCCGTCCCCGGCCGCCTGCTCGAGCGCCCCCACGTCCACCGTCTGCCGGTGGTCGTCGAAGGTGCGCCCGAGCGAGCCCGCGTACCAGGCGCCCAGACCGAGCAGCGCCGCGAGCAGGACGGCGAGCACGCCGACGACCCACGGCCAGCGCCGGCGGCGCCGCGAGACCGGCGGGGCGTCGTCGCGGGGGGACGCGGGACGCGGCAGGGGCTCGGGCGTCCAGGACGCGGCCGGGGGATGGCTCACTCGGGTCTCCTGCTCGAGGTCGGGGGTCAGGCCAGTCTACGGACGCCTCGTCAGGCGTCGGCCGCCACGGCCCGGCGACGGCGCGGCCTGGGCTGGCAGCGCGGGCACAGGTGGCTCGCCCGGTTCATGAACGGCTCGCGGACGATGCGGGAGTCGATCCCCTCGGCGGCGCAGCGGCGACACGGCTGCCCGGTGCGCCCGTAGGCCGCCAGGGAGCGGGCGAAGTAGCCCGATCGCCCGTCCACGTTGACGTAGAGCGCGTCGAAGCTCGTGCCCCCCACCTCCAGGGCCCGGCGCATCACGTCCTGGACGGCCGCCAGGAGGCGCAGCGTGTCCGCCCGGCGCATGCGCTCGGTCGGGCGCTCGGGGTGCAGGCGGGCGCCCCAGAGGGCCTCGTCCGCGTAGATGTTGCCGATCCCGGAGACCAGCGACTGGTCCAGCAGCGCGCGCTTGAGGGTGGAGCGGCGCCGTGCCAGGCGCGCGTGCACGGCCGCGGGGTCGAACAGGGGGTGCAGCGGGTCCAGGGCGATGTGGGCGGCCGTGGTGGGGATCCGCTCGCCGCCGGCGGCGTCGTCGGGCCGCAGCGCGTCGAGCCACCAGCCGCCGAAGATCCGCTGGTCCACGAACCGCAGCTCGCGGGCGGAGCCGTCCGCCGCGGTGACGGGCAGGCGCAGGCGCAGGTGTCGCTGGTCGGCGGCCCCCGGTTCGTCCACGAGGATCTGCCCGCTCATCCCCAGGTGCACGACGACGGCGTCGTCGCCCTCGGCCAGGGGCAGCCAGAGGAACTTGCCGCGGCGAGCCGGCTCGGCCAGCCGGGCGCCGCGCAGCCGCTCCCGGAGGGCGTCCGCACCGCCGGGGCTGCGACGCAGCGAGCGGGGGTCGAGGACCTCGAGCTCCGCGGCGACGGCGTCCGTGGCCCACCGGGCCAGGCCGCGCCGGACGACCTCGGCCTCGGGCAGCTCCGGCACGGGCTCAGCGCCCCGCGGCCGGCAGATCCGCCTCGAGGGCGGGCCACGAGGCGGCCGCGGCGTCCCGCTCGGCCTGCTTCTTGGAGCTGGCGACGGCGGAGCCGTACTCGCGCTCGCCGACGACGAGGGTGGCCCGGTAGCGGGGGTCGTGCGCGGGGCCCTGACCCTCGATCGCGTAGCGGACGGCGCCGAGACCGTGGCGGCTGGCGGCCTCGGCCACGACCGTCTTCCAGTCGGTGCTCTCGCGCAGCAGGTCCGGCTCGTCCAGCAGCGGCACCACGTGGCGGTGCACGAGTGCGGCCGCGGCCACGGCCCCGTGGTCCACGTAGACGGCGCCGATGAGCGCCTCGAGGGTGTCGGCGAGGATCGAGTCCTTGTCCGCCCCGCCGGTGCGGCGCTCCCCCGTGCCCAGGCGCACGAACGGGCCGATGCCGATCCGGCGCGCCACCTTCGCCAGGGCACGCGTGGACACGACGGCGGCCCGGCGGCGCGCGAGGTCGCCCTCGGCCAGGTCCGGGTACACCGTGAAGATGTGGTCGGTGACCACGTAGCCCAGCACCGAGTCCCCGAGGAACTCGAGGCGCTCGTTGGTGGGCAGCCCGCCCTGCTCGTAGGCGAACGAGCGGTGCGTCAGAGCGCGTTCGAGCGTCCCGGCGGTGATGTGCACGCCGAGACGCTCGAACAGCTCTTCTGGCTCGGGCGCGGGCTCAGGCCCGCGGCGAGCCGATGGGGACGCCATCTCAGGCGTCGGCGACCTTGCGGCCCTTGTACTCGAAGAACAGGGGGGTGCCGGCGGCGTCGGTCTTCAGCTCGGCCTGGTGGGGCAGGCGGTACGAGACGCGACCGTTCTCGACGGACTTCACCAGGGCGGGCGCGGTGGCCTTCCACTGCGACCGGCGGGCACGGGTGTTGGCACGGGACATCTTCCGCTTCGGGACTGCCACGACTATCTCTCTTCTGTCTCGGTGATGGAGGTCTCTGAGGTGCCCGCGAGGTGGGCCAGGGCGGCCCAGCGCGGGTCCACGCGCTCGTGGGCGTGCCCCTCGGGCGCGTCCTCGAGGCGGATGCCACAGTCGGCGCACAGGCCCTCACAGTCCGGCCGGCACAGCGGCTGGAACGGGAGGGCGATGACCACGGCGTCCCGGAACACGGGTTCCAGGTCCACGGTCTCGCGCACCACGAGCGGCTGCTCGCCGGCGTCGTCCTCGGACGTGCCGGTGAGGTACAGCTCCTGCAGGTCCACGGTGATCCCCTCGTGCAGCGGGCGCAGGCAACGGCCGCACTCGCCCTTCAGGGTCGCGTCCGCGGTGCCGGTGACGAGGACGCCCTCATGCACCGACTCCAGACGCAGGTCCAGTTCGACGGGGTCCCCCTCGGGGATCCCCAGCAGCGGCGTGGAGACGCCCGCAGGGGCGGGCCACTCGGCCGTCAGCTCGCGCTGGACTCCGGCCCCGCGCGTCAGATCGCGCACGGGGATCACCCACGGCGAGTCGGCGCCGTGGTGCTGGATGCTGTCCATGGTCGCTCCTCTCGGCGGGTGGGACGGCGGGGGTACACGGCCCGTCCGCACGCCCTCTGCGGGGGTGCGATGCGGCCTGGACACGGGTCCAGCCACGACGGACCGACAGCCCATCCTACCGGGTGGGTCCGCCTCGGCCAAAGCCGGCGGCGGCCCGCGCGTCGCCGGCCCGGCTCAGAGCCCGGCGGTGAACTCCTGGAGCCAGGCGCGCAGGTCGGCCCCGAGGTCCTCGTGCCGCGTCCCGAACTCGATGACCGCCTGCAGGTAGCCGAGCTTGTCCCCCGTGTCGTAGCGGCGGCCGTCGAAGACGACGGCGTGCACGCCGCGGCCCTCGCCGTCCTCCGTGGCCAGCCTCTGCAGCGCATCGGTGAGCTGGATCTCCCCGCCGCGGCCGGGCGGGGTCTCGTCCAGCACGTCGAACACCTGCGGGGCCAGCACGTAGCGGCCGATGATCGCGAGGGTGGAGGGGGCGTCCTCGCGGGCCGGCTTCTCCACGAGGTCGGTGACGCGGACGACGTCGTCGCCCTCCCCCGGCACGGCCTGCACCGCGGCCACGCCGTAGGCCGAGACGGCCTCCTCCGGGACCTCCATGAGGGCGATCACGGAGCCGCCGAGGCGCTGCTGCACGTCGATCATGCGCTCGAGCAGCGCCTCGCCGTCGCCGATGATGTCATCGCCCAGCAGGACCGCGAACGGCTCCTCGCCGACGTGGCGGCGAGCGCAGTTCACCGCGTGGCCGAGCCCGAGAGCCTCGCCCTGGCGGACGTAGTGGATGTCCCCCACCAGGTCCGACTCGTGGATCTGCGCGAGCCGCGTGGCGTCGCCCTTGCGCTCCAGCGCGGCCTCCAGCGCGGGATGGCGGTCGAAGTGGTCCTCGAGGGCCCGCTTGTTCCGGCCCGTGATCATCAGCACGTCGGCGAGGCCCGCACGCCGGGCCTCCGTCACCACGTACTCGATGGCCGGCCGGTCCACCACCGGCAGCATCTCCTTCGGCATGGCCTTGGTGGCCGGCAGGAAGCGGGTGCCCAGGCCGGCGGCCGGGATGACGGCCTTGCGGGTGCGGGGGCGGGAGGGGGCCGGGCGGGGTCAGGCCCCGCCGTCGAGGCCGCGCAGGACCGCGGCCGGGACGAACTCGGCGACGTCGCCGCCGAGTCCGTGGACCTCCTTGATGAGCGAGGAGGACACGTGGGTGTACCGGGCGTCGGCCGGGAGGTAGACCGTCTCGACCCCGGTGAGATGGCGGTTCATCGCGGCCATCGGGGCCTCGAACTCGAGGTCGGCGCCGCCGCGCAGCCCCTTGACGATCGCGTCCGCGCCGATCTGCCGGCAGAACTCGGCCAACAGGCCCGGGCCCATGGGCCGGACCGCGACACCGGCGAGGGAGGACACCGTCGCCTCGATCATGGCGATGCGCTCGTCCACGCTGAAGCGGTACGTCTTGGCGGGGTTGGAGGACACGGCGACCACCACCTCCTCGAAGAGGTTCGCGGCTCGCGCGATCACCTCGACGTGCCCCTTGTGGAGGGGATCGAACGAACCAGGGCAGACGGCACGACGCATGGGTGCCAGCCTAGCGGGGGCCGCGCCGAGCGGCGACGGACGCCCGTCCGGTCCGGCTCCGGCGCGTCGCGGTGGTGACGGACGCGGCATGCGCCGCCGTGTGCGGTCCGCGGCGATGGGTACAGTGCGGCCATGGACGGAACCCAGCCCACCCCCGGAGCAGCACGGCACGACGTCGACGTGGACGCGCCGTGGCGTCGCACGGCGGCGGCCGCGGGCCTGCTCGGTGACGCCGGCCCCGTGCCCACCGTGTTCGAGACGATGACGGGCCTCGCCGTCGAGCACGGGGCCGTGAACCTCGGCCAGGGCTTCCCCGACGCCGACGGCCCCGACGCGCTGCTGCGGCTGGCGGCCGACGCCGTGCTGGCGGGCCCCAACCAGTACGCCCCCGGCACGGGCGACCCCGCGCTGCGGCGGGCCGTTGCAGAGCACCGCCGGCGCCACTGGGGCGTGACGGAGGACCCCGCCACGCAGGTCATGATCACCACGGGTGCCACCGAGGGCATCGCCGCGACGGTCCTGGCGTTCGTGCGCCCGGGCGACGAGGTCGTCACGGTCGAGCCGTTCTACGACTCGCACGCCGCCACGATCGCCCTGGCCGGCGGCCGGCACGTGAGCGTGCCGGTGGAGGCGCCGGACTTCCTGCCGGACCCGGCACGGGTGGCCGCGGCGATGACCGACCGCACGCGCCTGCTCATCGTGAACACGCCGCACAACCCCACGGGCGCGGTCTATCCGCGGGAGCTGCTCGAGGAGCTCGTGGCCCTGTGCCGGTCCCGGGGCGTGCTGATCCTCGCGGACGAGGTCTACGACCACCTCGTCTACGAGGGCGAGCATGTCGGCCTGCGCTCGGTCGCGGGCGCCGAGGACATCGCCCTGACGGTCTCCAGCGCGGGCAAGGCGTTCGCGGTCACCGGCTGGAAGGTCGGCTGGCTGACCGGCCCGGCCGAGCTCGTCGGGGCCGCGCGCGCCGTCAAGCAGTTCCTCACCTACTCCTCCGGCCCCGCCTTCCAGCGCGCGCTGGGTGCCTATCTGCCCACCGACGACGCCGAACGGCACCTCGCCGGCCAGCGCGAGCGGTACCGCGACGCCCGGGATCGGCTCGTGGCGGGCCTGCGGGAGGCGGGCCTGGACCCGGTCGTCCCGGCGGCGGGCTACTTCGTCGTCGTGGACCTGGCCCCGTGGGGTGTGACGGACGCGGCCGAGGCCGCGGTGCGGTGGACGCGTGAGGCCGGCGTCACGGGCATCCCCGTGGGCGCGCTCTGCCGCCCGGACGGAGGCCACCTGCGGTCGTGGCTGCGGCTGGCGTTCTGCAAGTCCCCGGATGCGATCGACGAGGCGATGCGCCGCCTGGCCGAGGCGGCCCCGCGGCTGCGCGCGGCCTGACCCCCGACGCTTTCGTTGACGAAACGGCGGCCCCCGGAGCACTTTCGTTCGGGAAACGGCGGCCCCCGGAGCATTTTCGTTCGGGAAACGGCGGCCGCCGTGCTCGCGGTTCCGTGCTGAGCCCAGTCCGTTCCGCCCTCCCGTCTCCCCGGTGAGAACGGGCCGAGACGCCGCCGTTTCCCGAACGAAAGCAGGCCGACACGCCGCCGTTTCCCGAACGAAAGCGGGTGGGCGGGGTCAGCGCTCGTCCTGCCAGAGGTACAGGGCGGTCTCGCCGTAGACGCGCACCTCGACCTCCTCGAGGCCGCGCGGCCGGCGCGGCGCCGCGTCCCGGGCCGCCCGCTCGAGCACGAGCAGCCCGCCCGGGGCAAGCCGCCCGGCCGCCGCCTCCAGCACGGCCTCGAGCGGCGGGCCGGCCACCGGGTACGGCGGGTCGGCCAGGATCAGGTCCACGGGCGCGGCCTCCGCCGCGAGCGCCTGCTCCACGCTCCCGGCGCGCACGCGCACGACGTCGGCCCCGCGCGCCCGGTTGACCAGCGCGGCGTTCGCGCGGCACGCGGTCACGGCCTTCCGGTCCCGCTCGACCAGCAGCACCGATGCCGCTCCGCGGCTGGCGGCCTCGCACCCCAGGGCGCCGGAGCCGGCGTAGAGGTCGAGCACGGCCGTCCCGTCCAGCCAGTCGCGGGCCTCGAGCCAGGAGAACAGGGCCTCCTTGATGCGGTCCGTGGTGGGGCGCGTGCCGGTGCCGGGGACGGCGGTCAGGGGCCGCCCGGCGGCCGCGCCGGCGATGATGCGGGACATGGCTCAGCCCTTCTCGAGGTAGTCGGCGGCGGTGAGGTGCTCGGCCTCCCAGCGGGCCACCTCGGCGGCGAGCGCCGGGTGGGCGGAGAGCCCCGGGCCGGCCGCCATGACCTGCGCGACGGCGTCGGCGGCCACGGCGATCAGCGGGGCGTCGGCGATGACGTCCACGTGGTGCAGCCCCGAGGCCAGCCCGGACTGGGCGGCGCCGAGCACGTCGCCGACGCCGCGCTGGGCGAGGTCCTCCTGCGCGATGCGCATGCCGTCCTGCTCCTGGGCCAGGACCTCGAGCCGGCGCAGCGACGGGTGCCCGTCCGGCAGGCGCGTGGCCAGCAGGCAGACCGCCGCCCCGGGCCCGCGGCCCACGCGGCCGCGCAGCTGGTGCAGGGTGGACAGGCCGAAGTCGTCGGCGTCGAGGATCGCCATGACCGTCGCGTTGGGCACGTCCACGCCCACCTCCACGACGGTGGTCGCCACGAGCACGTCCGTCTCCCCGCGCGCGAAGGCCTGCATCGCCGCGTCCTGCTCGGCCTGGTCCATGCGCCCGTGCACGGCGTCGATCCGCAGCCCCGCCAGCGCGGGGAGACCCCGCAGCCGGGGTGTCATCTCCTCCACGTTGGCGTGACCCGGGTCGGCGTCGTCGGGGTCGATGCGCGGGCACACCACGAACGCCTGGTGCCCGGCCGCCACGTGCTCGGCGATCAGCTCCCACACGCGCCCGATCACGCGCGGGCCGTGGGCCATCCGCGCCACGTGCGTGGTGACCGGCTGACGCCCCGAGGGCAGCCCCTCGAGCACCGAGAGGTCCAGGTCGCCGAACACCGTCATCGCCACGGAGCGCGGGATGGGCGTGGCGGACATGACGAGCAGGTGCGTGCCGGGGTTGGCCCGCCGCAGGGCCTCGCGCTGGTCCACGCCGAAGCGGTGCTGCTCGTCGACGACGGCCAGGGCCAGCTCGGCGAAGCCCACCTTCTCGGAGAGCAGGGCGTGCGTCCCCACGGCGATCCCGGCCTCGCCGGAGGCCAGGGCCAGCAGGGCCTCGCGGCGTGCGGCGGTCTTGAGCGAGCCGGTGACCAGCACGACCCTCGTGGCCGGGCCGTCGCCGGCCCCGAGGGTGCCGGCCTCGGCGAGGGGGCCCATCAGGCGCAGCAGGGCACGGTGGTGCTGGGCGGCGAGCACCTCGGTGGGCGCCACCAGGGCGGCCTGGCCGCCGGCGTCCACGACCTGCAGCATCGCCCGCAGGGCCACGAGCGTCTTGCCCGCGCCCACGTCCCCCTGCAGCAGCCGGCTCATCGGGGCGTCCCGGGCCAGCTCGGCGGACAGCTGCTCCCCCACCGCCACCTGGCCGGGCGTCAGCGCGAACGGCAGGCGGGCGTCCAGGGCCTCGAGCAGGCCCCCGGGCCGCGGCGGGCGGGGCACGGCGGGCACCGCCCGCTCCCGGTCCCGGCGCCAGGCGAGCGCGGCCTGGACGAGCAGCGCCTCACGCAGGGCCAGCGCGGTCCGCGCCGGGCCGGTGGCGGCGACGTCGTGAGGGGCGTGCAGGTCCCGGTACGCCTGGGCGGTGCCCGGCAGCGGCGCGTCCAGGTCGAGCGCCGCGGCGGCCTCCGCGCGGATCCGCTCGGTGAGCAGCTCGGGGATCCGTCCCAGGTCGACGGTCTCGAGCACCCGGGCGACGGCGGAGCGGACCGTCCACGACGGCAGCTTCCCCGTGGCCCGGTAGAGCGGGACCGGTCGCACGTCCACCTCCCCCGGGGCGACGTCGTCGTCCAGGAGCGCGAAGTCCGGGTTGTTCAGCGTGATCCGGCCGCGGTACTCGGTCGTGCGGCCCTGGAACATGGCGGTCATCCCGGGGGCGAGGCGGCGGCGGGCGTCGTGGCCGTTGAAGAAGGCCATGGACAGGCTCGCCCCCGGCACGCCGGCCACGGACGGGTCCGCGACGGTGACGTCCACGATGAACCCGGGCCGGCTGTGCATGCGCCGCGTGGTCACCGACTCCACGACGGCGACGACGGTCACCTCGGCGTCGTACGGCAGGGCGGCGATGGGGGTGAGCTCGCCGCGCTCGATCCAGCGGCGCGGCACGTGGTCCAGCAGGTCCCCGACCGTGGTCAGCCCGAGCTCCTTCTCGAGGCGGGCGGGCAGCTTCCCGCCCAGCACCTCGGACAGGGGCAGGTCGGTGACGGGGGCCTCAGCGGCCATGGCACCCATCCGGTGCGGCGTCGTCGCCGTGCGACGGCTCGGCCAGGTCGGTGACGGCCAGGCCCTCCACGTCGCCGGCGGCCCGCAGGGGGCCGATCGCGTCCTCGGCGCGGGGCACGTGCACGTGGACCCGCCACGGCACCCGGCCCTGCGCGTCACGGGCGTTCCCGACGGGGGCGAGGATCACGGCGTCCCCCACGTCGGTCAGCCGTCGGCGCAGCTCGGCCGCGGCGAGCGGGGTGAGCGTCAGGGTGCCCATCACCTCGACGGCCCCCTCGGCCGACGCCTCCGCCTCGGCGGCAGGCTCGGCCTCCGCGGCGTGGGCGCCCTCGACGTAGCCGGGGAGCGCGGTGGCCAGCTCCTCGTCCACGGGCGTGCCCGTCACGACGGCGCGCAGCGCCTCGAACACCCAGAGCAGCCCGACGGCGCCGGCGTCCACGACGTGCGCCCGGGTCAGCGGGGCGAGCAACGACTCGGTCTCCTCCACGGCCTGCACGCAGTCGGCCAGCATGAGGGTCACGGCCGGACCGAGCCGCACGGCCGGGTCCGCGTCGCCGGCCACCGCGGGCGTGTCCGGGGCCTGGGTGGACGAGCGCGCGAGGCTGCGGGCGGCCGCGGAGAGCACCGTGAGGATCGTCCCCTCGCGCGGATCCGACAGGGCCTGCCGGGCGGCCCGGTCGGCGGCTCCGAACGCCGCCGCCAGGGCGAACGCGTCGACGCGCTCCCGGCCGCGCAGGGGCTCGGCCATCCCCGCCAGACTGACCGCGAGCAGCATGCCCGAGTTGCCCCGGGCCGAGTCCAGCGCGGCCGCGCCCGCGTGCGCGAGCACGGCGCCGACGTCGTCCTGTGCGGGGCAGGCGTCGGCCGCGGTGCGGGCCGCCGTCAGCGTGGCGAGCATGTTCGTGCCCGTGTCCGCGTCCGGGACCGGGAAGAGGTTCAGGGCGTCGAGTCGCGGCGCGGCCCGGCCCACGAGCTCCTCCGCGAGCGCGAGCCAGTGCCGTACCAGTGACGGCCGGGACGGCGTGCTCACTGCGCGACGGCCTCCCCCAGGGTGCCGGTGCGGATGCCCTCGCCCAGGCGGGCGATCGCCGCCCAGTCCGGCCACACGACGTCCTCGCCGGTGTCCGTGTAGCCCACGCCCACGGACGGCACCGTGCTGGTCACGATCGGGGCGTCGCGCGCATCGCGCAGGGACCACGCCAGGTTCGCGAGGGTGCTCGAGTCGAGCTCGTCGTCGAGGGTCAGGAAGGGGGCGAACTCCTCGACGGCGGCCTGCACGCGGCTCGGGTCAGAGAGGGTGTCGCGGGAGAGGAACGCGGCCACGATGGCCTTGACCAGGCGCTGCTGGTTCTCCACGCGGTCGAAGTCGCTGCGCGGCAGGTTGTACCGCTCCCGCGCGTAGGCCAGGGCCTTGTCCCCGTCCATCTGCACGGTGCCCGCGGGGAAGTCGATGCCGCCGGTCGAGACGAAGGCGCTGGGGTTGTCCACGCTGACGCCGCCCAGGGCGTCCACGAGGCCCTTGAAGCCGGCGAGGTCCACGGCGATCACGTGGTCCACGCGTGCCTGGAACATGTTCTCCGCGGTGGCCACCGTCAGCGGGATGCCGCCGTACTGGTAGGCGGCGTTGACCTTGTGGTCCCCGTGCCCCGGGATCGGCACCCACATGTCGCGCATGATGGACATGACCTGGATCTCGCTGCGGTCCCCGGGCACGTGGACCCACATGAGGGTGTCCGACCGGCCGGCGGAGTCACGGCCCTCCGCGCCCGCGTCCTCGCCGACGAGCAGCACGTCGAGTGCCTGCTCGTCCGCCTTCTCGTCCGCGTCCGGGGCGACGGGGCCCTGGGCGCCCTCGGCGGCCTGGTCCGCGTCCATGCCGGGCGGCGGCGCGGTGGGCTGCTGGGCGGACGCCCCCGCGGCACCCGGGCGGCCCGACTCGGCGGGGAACGCGCCGCCGTCGAAGCGCTGGGTGTCCTGGTCGATGATCCGGGCGATCCCGCCGACGTACACCGCCGCCGCGATGCCCACGGCCAGCAGCGCCACGAGCACCACCGCCAGGGCGATCAGCCACGGGCGGCGACGACGACGGCGCCCGACGGCGGCGTCCTCCTGCGGGGGGCGGGGGCGGGGGTCCGCGGTGCTGCTCACGTGGGCTCCTGGGGCGGGGACGGGAACGGTCCCGCCCATGCTAGGGCACGGGCCCCCGCGGATCCCGGCGCCGCACGTATCCTGGGCGGATGGAACCCCGCCGCCTGCGTCGTCTCGTGCCCCTCCTGACCGCGATCGCCCTCGGCGCCACGGCCTGCGCCGGACGGGTGGCCACGGTGGAGGCCGCGCCCCACGCCGCGGACCCGGCGTGTGCCCCGACCATGGTGGCCATGCCCGACGTCCTGGGCGACCTCGACCTGCGCCCCACCGACAGCCAGGCGACGGCCGTGTGGGGTGACCCGGCCGCCGTCGTCCTGCGCTGCGGCGCCGAGGTCCCCGGCCCCACCACGGACCGCTGCATCTCCGTGGACGGGATCGACTGGGTCATCCGGGACGAGGACGAGAACTGGCGGATCACCACCTACGGCCGTGACCCGGCCGTGGAGGTGCTGTTCGGCAAGGACCAGGCCAGCTCGGACACCGTGATGGTGGGCCTGTCCTCGGCGGTCGCGCAGATCGAGCCCAGCGGCGGCTGCGTCGGCGTGCAGGACGCCACACCCGTCGGCTGAGACCGGCGCGGACCGGCCGGCACGACCGCCGTGGCCCGGGCCGGCCGCGGGCCGCGTCAGTGCAGGCCGACGCCCCGCTCGAGGGCGAGGTCCAGTAGCTCCGAGATCAGATCGTCGTAGGACAGGCCCGTCCGCTCCCACATGGCCGGGTACATGCTGATGGGCGTGAAGCCCGGCATGGTGTTGATCTCGTTGACCACCCAGCGCCCGTCCGGGGTGAAGAAGAAGTCGCAGCGGCCCAGGCCAGATCCGTCCACGGCCTCGAAGGCGCGGATCGCCAGGGCGCGCAGCCGCTCGATCTCCTCCTCCGGCAGCTCGGCCGGGCAGGACAGCTGGGTGGTGCCGGTGTCCTGGTACTTCGACTCGAAGTCGTAGAACTGCGTCTCACCCTCGTCGTGGGCCACGACGATCTCCCCCGGCAGCGAGGCGCGCGGGGCGGCGGAGCCGTGCCCGTCGAGGACGGCGCACTCGATCTCGCGGCCGACGATGCCCGCCTCCACCACGACCTTGGGGTCGAAGCGACGGGCCTCCTCGACGGCGGCGCGCAGGCCCGCGGGCTCGGTGACGCGGGTGATGCCGAAGGACGAGCCGGCGCGGGCGGGCTTGACGAACAGCGGGTAGGCGAGCGCCCCAGCGCGGGCGAGAGCCGCCTCCGGATCGCGCGCCCAGTCGCGGGCGGTGATGGTCTCCCACGGGCCGACCTCGAGACCGGCGGCCTGGAAGGCGACCTTCATGAAGTGCTTGTCCATGCCGACCGCAGAGGCGAGCACACCGCAGCCCACGTAGGGCAGACCCAGCGACTCGAACATGCCCTGGAGGGTGCCGTCCTCACCCCAGGGGCCATGCAGCAGCGGGAACACGACGTCCACCGGGCCCAGCGAGGAGCCGTCGGCCGCGGTCAGCTCGACGGTGCCGTCCGGCAGGGCGCGCAGGCTCACCGGGGCCGCGGGCTCCGGCACCTCCGGCAGGGCGTCGCTGTCCAGGCGGAACGAGGCCACGTCCAGCTCGTCGTGCGACCACAGGCCGGAGCGGGCCACGCCCACCGGCACGACGTCCCAGCGCTGACGGTCGGCCGCGTGCAGCACGCCCGCCGCGGTCACGCAGCTGATGGGGTGCTCGCTCGAGCGGCCGCCGAAGAGCAGGAGCACGCGGGGACGCGCGCCGGCGGTGGCCTCCGGGGCGGGGGTGGCGGTCATGCGGTGCGTCCTTCCGACTTCAGGTCACGGGCGAGCAGCAGCTCGGCGAGGCGGTCCACGGCCACGTCCCCGGCGACCACCCGGTCCATCAGCTCGCTGATGGGCATCTCCACACCGTGGGCGCGGGCGGCGTGCACGATGGCGGAGACGGACTTGATGCCCTCGGCCGTCTGGCTCATGGCGGCCACCGCCTCCTCCGCGCTGAGTCCGGTGCCGATGTGGCGGCCGGCCGTGCGGTTGCGGGAGAGAGGCGAGGCGCACGTGGCCACGAGGTCGCCCAGGCCGGCGAGCCCGGCCATGGTGGCCGGGTCGCCGCCGAGCGCGACGGCCAGCCGGGTGGTCTCGGCCAGGCCCCGGGTGATGACGGAGGCCTTGGAGTTGTCCCCCAGTCCCTGCCCGTCGCAGATGCCCACGGCGAGCGCGATGACGTTCTTCACCACGCCGCCGATCTCCACGCCCACGACGTCCGTGTTCGTGTAGGGCCGGAAGGTCCGGCCGGCCGTGAGGGCGGCGATGCGCTCCGCCGTCGCGCGCGAGGCCGAGGCGACCACCGTGGCGGTGGGCTCGCCGCGCGCGATCTCGAGGGCGAGGTTGGGTCCGGAGACCACCGCGAACCGGTCCGGGCTGAGGCCCAGCTCCTCCGCGCAGACCTGCGACATCCGCGCGTCGGTGCCGCGCTCGAGGCCCTTGACGAGGGAGACCACGACGGCGTCCGGGGCCAGGTCGTCGCGCACGGCGTGCAGGGTCTCGCGCACGTGCTGCGCGGGCACGGCCACCACCACGACGCCGGCGCCCCGGACCGCCTCGGCGGCGTCGGTGACGGCACGCACGCAGGTGGGCAGGGTGATGCCGGGCAGGTACTCGGGGTTCTCGTGTCGCTCGGTGATGGCCTCGGCGACCTCGGCCCGCCGGGACCACATCACGATCTCGGACGCGCGGGCGGACTCGGGGCTGGTGCTCAGTCCCAGGACGCGGGCGAAGGCCGACCCCCAGCTGCCGGCCCCGAGGACGGCGACGGTGTGCGGATCGCTCATGCCCCGGTCACCCGCCGTCCGGTCGTGGGGTCCCAGCGGCCCTCCGGGGCCGGTTCTCCGCGCAGCTCGGCGACCAGGTCGGTGATCGCGGCCATCATGCGGCCGGTGCCCTCGAGCAGGGTCGCCGCCGTCACGGGGCGGTCCCGCAGGTCCGCGAGGTCGACGGGCGCGCCGACCCGGATCCGGGCGGTCTTGCGCGGGAGGACGCGGAGGGAGCGGCCGCCGTACGGCAGCAGCTCCTGGATGCCCCACTGACCGACGGGGATGAGCGGGGCGCCGGTCTGCAGGGCGAGGCGCACGGCCCCGTTGCGCCCGGCCATCGGCCAGCCGTCGGGATCGCGGGTGACGGTGCCCTCCGGGTAGACGATGATCGCCCGGCCAGTGGCGACGGCCTCGCGGGCGGCGGCGAGCGAGCGGCCGCCGTCGCGGGTGCGCTCGACCGGGATCATGCGGGTGGCCTCGAGGACCTGCTTGAGCACGGGCACCTTCCAGAGCTCGGCCTTGGCGAGGAAGGTCGGCAGCAGGCCCTGGTTGTAGGCCATGTGGGCCACGGAGAGCGGGTCCACCTCCGAGATGTGGTTGACGGCGAGGATCGCGCCGGTCTCGGGCAGGTGCTCGGTCCCCTCCCACACCTGGCGGACGAGGGCCCGCATCGCCGGTCGCACGATCGCCCCCGGGATCACGTAGGGGGCCCGCGCGGCACGCGTCGGACGACCCCCCGCAGCGGCAGGGCTCTGCGCGTCCACGCCGCTCACCGGTCGCGTTCGGTCAGCTCGACGTCGGCGCCGAGGCCCTCGAGCTTCGCCATGAAGTGCTCGTAGCCGCGGTTGATGATCTCCAAGCCCGTCGCCGTGGAGGTGCCCTCGGCGGTGAGGGCGGCGATCAGGTGGGAGAAGCCGCCGCGCAGGTCCGGGATGTCGAACTCGACGCCGTGCAGCGGCGTCGGGCCGGAGATCACGGCCGAGTGCAGGAAGTTGCGCTGGCCGAAGCGGCACGGCACGGAGCCGAGGCACTCGCGGTGCAGCTGGATGGAGGCGCCCATCCGCACGAGGGCGTCGGTGAAGCCGAAGCGGTTCTCGTACACGGTCTCGTGCACGATGGAGACCCCCTTGGCCTGGGTCAGCGCCACCACGAGGGGCTGCTGCCAGTCGGTCATGAAGCCGGGGTGCACGTCCGTCTCGAGCACGAGCGGATTGAGGTCGCCGCCGGCGTGCCAGAACCGGATGCCGTCGTCGACGACGTCGAACTCGCCGCCGATCTTGCGGTAGGTGTTCAGGAACGCCGTCAGGTCGCGCTGCTCGGCGCCGCGGACGTAGATGTCCCCGCGGGTGGCCAGGGCGGCGGAGGCCCACGAGGCGGACTCGTTGCGGTCGGACAGCGCGATGTGGTTGTAGCCGCGCATCTCGCTCACGCCCTCGATGCGGATGGTGCGGTCCGTCTGCACGGTGATGATCGCGCCCATCTTCTGCAGGACGGCGATGAGGTCGTGGATCTCCGGCTCGACGGCGGCGCCCTTGAGCTCGGTGATGCCCTCGGCCTTCACGGCGGTCAGCAGCACCTGCTCGGTGGCTCCGACGGAGGGGTATGGCAGCTCGAGCTTGGCGCCGTGCAGGCCCTTCGGGGCGGAGATGGAGATGCCGCCCGGGCGCTTGTCCACGACGGCGCCGAAGTTGCGCAGCACGGCCAGGTGGTAGTCGATCGGGCGGTCGCCGATCTTGCAGCCGCCGAGGTCGGGGATGAAGGCCTCCCCGATCGCGTGCATGAGCGGGCCGCAGAAGAGGATCGGGATGCGCGAGTCGCCGGCGTGGGCGTCGATCTCGGCGGTCAGGGCCGACTTCACCCCGGCCGGGTCCATCGTGATCCGCCCGGTCTCCTTGTCCCACTCCACGGACACGCCGTGGATCTCGAGGAGGGAGCTGACGACGTCCACGTCCTTGATCTCGGGGATGTTCCGGAGCACGGACGGCGAGTTGCCGAGCAGGGCGGCCACCATGGCCTTGGGCACCAGGTTCTTGGCGCCGCGCACGGTCACCTCACCGGTCAGCGGCTTGCCGCCATGGATGGTCAAGAGCTTCGCCATGCGCGTCCTTCCTCAGCGCGGCCGCAGGGCCACGGTCTCGGCCACTCCGCCGGAGCGGGGAGGTCTCTGAACGGGACCGCCCGCCGCGTGCGGCGGGCGGTCCCGGAATCGACTCCCAGCATAGGGCGTCGCCGGGCACGCGCGGCAATGGTGCGCTCCCGGCGCCGGCCGGTCAGCCGGCCGTGCGGGCCGGCAGGGTGGTGGGCTTGTACGCGGGGCGGTCCGCCTCATAGGCATCGATCTCGGCCTGGTGCCCCAGGGTGACGGCGATGTCGTCCAGGCCCTCGAGCAGCCGGCGACGGGTGTCGTCGTCGATCTGGAAGGGGGCGGTCACATCCCCGCACTCGATGGTGCGTGTGACGAGGTCCACGGTGACCGTGGTCCCGGGACGGTTCTCCAGCTCCTTCCAGATGCGCTCGACGTCCTCCTGCTCCACCTGAGCCGCGACGAGCCCCTGCTTGGCGGAGTTGCCGCGGAAGATGTCCGCGAAGCGCGGGGAGATCACGGCGCGGAAGCCGTAGTCCTTGAGCGCCCACACGGCGTGTTCGCGCGAGGAGCCGGTGCCGAAGTCGGAGCCCGCCACGAGCACGGTGCCCCCGCTGAACGGCTCGGTGTTCAGGATGAAGTCGGGGTCCTGGCGCCAGCCGGCGAACAGGGCGTCCTCGAAGCCCGTGCGGGAGATCCGCTTGAGGTACACGGCCGGGATGATCTGGTCCGTGTCCACGTTCGAGGCGCGCAGCGGCACGCCGACGCCGGTGTGGGTGGTGAACTTCTCCATGGCTCAGGCCTCCTGGAGGGTGAGGGCGGGCAGGTCGGACGGGCTGGCGAGGCGGCCCAGCACGGCGGTGGCCGCGGCGACCACCGGGGACACCAGGTGGGTGCGTCCGCCCTTGCCCTGCCGGCCCTCGAAGTTGCGGTTGGAGGTGGACGCGCAGCGCTCCCCCGGGGCGAGCTGGTCCGGGTTCATGCCCAGGCACATGGAGCAGCCGGCGAACCGCCACTCGGCCCCGAAGTCCTCGAACACCCTGTCCAGGCCCTCGTCCATGGCCTGCAGACGCACGCGCGCCGAGCCCGGCACGACCATGACGCGCAGCCCCTCGGCCTTGCGCCGGCCCCGGACGACCTCGGCGAACGCCCGCAGGTCCTCGATGCGGGAGTTGGTGCACGAGCCCATGAAGACGGTGTCGACCTCGACCTGCTTCATCGGCGTGCCGGGGGCCAGGTCCATGTAGGACAGCGCCTTGCGGGCCGCCTCCTGGGCCACCGGGTCGGTGAAGTCCTCGGGCGCGGGGACGGTGTCGTTCAGGCTCACGCCCTGACCCGGGTTGGTGCCCCACGTGACGAACGGCTCCAGCGTGTCCGCGTCGATGACCACCTCGGCGTCGAACTCCGCGCCCTCATCCGTGGCGAGGGTGCGCCAGTGCTCGACGGCGGCGTCCCAGTCGGCGCCCTCGGGGGCATGGGGCCGTCCCTTCAGGTAGGCGAAGGTGGTCTCGTCCGGGGCGACCATGCCGGCGCGGGCGCCGGCCTCGATGGACATGTTGCAGATGGTCATCCGGCCCTCCATGGAGAGGTTCCGGATGGCCTCACCGCGGTACTCGAGCACGAAGCCCTGGCCCCCGCCCGTGCCGATCTTCGCGATGACCGCGAGGATGATGTCCTTGGCCGTCACACCCGGGCGCAGCGTGCCGTCCACGGTGACCGCCATGGTCTTGAAGGGCTTCAGCGGCAGGGTCTGGGTCGCCAGGACGTGCTCGACCTCGGAGGTGCCGATGCCGAACGCCAGGGCGCCGAACGCACCGTGGGTGGAGGTGTGGGAGTCGCCGCAGACCACGGTGAGGCCGGGCTGGGTCAGGCCCAGCTGGGGGCCGACGACGTGAACGATGCCCTGCTCGGCGTCGCCCAACGGGTGCAGGCGGACGCCGAACTCGGCGCAGTTGGCCCGCAGGGTCTCGATCTGGGTGCGCGAGGTGGGATCCGCGATCGGCTGGTCGATGTCCAGCGTCGGGGTGTTGTGGTCCTCCGTGGCGATGGTCAGGTCGGGCCGACGCACCGGACGCCCGGCCAGACGCAGCCCCTCGAAGGCCTGCGGGCTCGTCACCTCGTGCACGAGGTGCAGGTCGATGTAGAGCAGGTCGGGGGTGCGGGAGGCGCCCTCGCCCCCGCCGCGCACCACCACGTGCTCGTCCCAGACCTTCTCGGCCAGCGTCCTGGGCCGCGTCGTCGCCGTCGTCATGTGCCGCACCTTCCTGCTCACGCACCTGTCAGTCGTCGCCCGGCGCGGGGCGCCGGTGCTCACGGACCACTGTGGGGCGCGGCGGGGCTGTTCTCGACCACGCGGCGCGATATTCCACATCGTGAGATTTCGTCTCACATGCCGGACGCGGCGGAGGCCGGCCCGGTCGCGCACGTCGCGCGCCGACATCCCCGGCCGTCCGCGCAGTGAGACGACTACGATCACCCCATGACCACCGAGCCCGTGCGCCCGCCCACCGAGGACGACCTCATCGGCCCCTCGCTCCACCGGCATCCCAGCGGTGTCGGCGTGGTGGACAAGTCGGTGGCGATCCTTGACGCGCTCGAGTCCGGCCCGGCCACGCTCGCCCAGCTCGTCATCGCCACCGGGATCGCGCGGCCCACGCTGCACCGGCTCGCGGCCGCCCTCACGCACCACCGCATGGTGGGCAAGGACCTGCAGGGCCGCTACGTGCTGGGCACCCGCCTCGCCGAGCTCGCCTCCGCCGCCGGCGAGGACCGGCTCACCACGGCCTCCGGCCCGGTGCTGCTGTGGCTGCGCGACGCCACGGGCGAGAGCGCCCAGGTGTTCCGTCGGCAGGCGGACTCCCGCGTGTGCGTGGCCAGCGCGGAGCGGCCCTGGGGCCTGCGCGACACCATCCCCGTGGGCGCTCGCATGTCCATGAAGGCCGGCTCCGCCGCGCAGGTGCTCCTGGCCTGGGAGGACCACGAGCGGCTCGTCGAGGGGCTGGCCGGCGCCGTGTTCACACCCACCGTCCTCGCGGCGGTGCGGCGGCGCGGCTGGGCCCAGTCCCTGGCCGAGCGCGAGCCCGGGGTCGCCTCGGTGTCGGCGCCGGTGCGCGGTCCCAGCGGCCGCGTCATCGCGGCGGTCTCGATCTCCGGCCCCCTCGAGCGGCTCTCCCGACAGCCGGGCCGGCTGCACGCGGACGCCGTCGTCTCCGCCGCGACGCGGCTCACCGAGCTCATCCGCGCCGGCGAGGCCTGAGGCCCGCCCGCGCCACCGACGGGACGCGCCGCCGAGACACCCCGTTCTTCCCGCGTTCACCCGCGGGGCCTAGCGTCAGCCAGGTCCCCGACCGCCGCCCCCGCACCACCGAGGAGTCCGCCGTGACCGAGACGACCGCGCCCGCCGCCCCCGCCGAGCAGGAGGCCGCGCCGCGGCTGTCCGTGATCGGCACGGGCTATCTGGGCGCCACGCACGCCGCGTGCATGGCCGAGCTGGGCTTCGAGGTCCTCGGCGTGGACGTGGACCCGGCCAAGATCGAGCGCCTGGCCCGCGGCGAGGTGCCCTTCCACGAACCCGGCCTGCCCGAGCTGCTGCGCACCCACGTCGCCTCCGGGCGGCTGCGCTTCACCACGGACGTCGCGGAGGCGGCCCGCTGGGCGGACGTCCACTTCATCGGCGTCGGCACCCCGCAGAAGGTGGGCGAGACCGCGGCGGACCTGAGCTATGTGGACGCCGCCGTCGCCTCCCTCGCTGCGGCGATCGACCGCGACGCGCTGATCGTCGGCAAGTCGACCGTGCCCGTGGGCACCGCGCGCCGCCTGGCCGAGCTCGTGCGCACCGTGCGCGCCGAGGCCGGGCTGCCGGGCGAGGTCGAGCTCGCCTGGAACCCCGAGTTCCTGCGGGAGGGCTTCGCCGTGAGGGACACGCTCACCCCGGACCGCCTCGTCATCGGCACGCACGGGCCCCGCGCCGCGGGCATCCTGCGCCGGGTCTACGCGCGGCAGCTCGCGGACGACACCCCGTGGATCAGCACGGACCTCGAGACGGCCGAGCTGGTGAAGGTGGCCGCGAACGCCTTCCTGGCCACGAAGATCTCGTTCATCAACGCGTTCTCGGAGATCACCGAGAACGTGGGCGGGGACATCGGCACCCTTGCGGACGCGATCGGCCACGACGCGCGGATCGGACGCCGGTTCCTCAACGCGGGCGTGGGGTTCGGGGGCGGCTGTCTGCCCAAGGACATCCGCGCGCTCCAGGCGCGCGTCTCCGAGCTGGGCCTGGACCGGACCATGCGGTTTCTGGCGGAGGTGGACGACATCAACCTGCGCCGCCGTGACCGCGTGGTGGACCTGGCGGTGCAGGTGCTCTCCGCGGCTCGCGACGGCCGGATCCGCCGGGCCGAGGCCTCCGGGCCCGCCCCCACCCCCGCGAGCGTGCAGGTGCTCAACGGCACGCGGATCGCCGTGCTGGGCGTCACGTTCAAGCCGGACTCCGACGACGTCCGGGACTCCCCCGCCCTCGACGTCGCCAACCGTCTCTACACGGCCGGCGCCGACGTCCGGGTGTACGACCCCGAGGGCAATGCCAACGCGGCCGCCCGCTTCCCGCGGCTCGACTACGTGGACTCGCTCGAGGCGGCCGTGGACGGCGCCGAGCTGACCCTGCTGCTGACCGAGTGGCGCCAGTTCCGCGAGATGGATCCGGACACCGTGGGCGCACGCGTGGCCTCCCGCCTGCTGATCGACGGGCGCAACGTCCTGGACGTCGCCGCGTGGCGCGAGCACGGGTGGGACGTCATCGGCCTCGGCCACCGCTTCGACCCGGAGCGACTCCTCCGCGCGGCCTGACCCGCCCGCGGACCCCGGCCCGGGCGCTCAGCCGGCGAACGGGTCCCAGCCGGACTCGGACAGGGGCCGGTGCCCGGTCGGCGGCCGGGCCCCGTCCGGCACGAGCCGGCCGATCCGCGTGAACCCCCGGGGCAGCTCGGTCTCGGGCCACGCCAGCCCCAGGAGGCCGTAGTCCTCGCCCCCGCCGGTCACGAGCGCCTCCGGACTGGTCCCGGCCAGGGCGGCCACGCGGCGCAGGGGTGCGGCGGTCGCCGCCAGCCAGGCCTCGTCCAGCCACGGTGCCGGCGCGGGTCCGGCCCCGCCGGTGGCGGCCGCCATGCGGTGCGCGTCCTTGCCCAGGCCGTCGGAGACGTCCATGAGGGTGAGCAGGCCGGCCGTCACCGCGGCGGGTCCGAGGGCCAGCGGCGGGCGGGGTCGCAGCTGGGCGCGGACGGCGCGGGCGAGCTCCCGCGGTGACGGCCGGTCGGCGGCGGGGAGGGCGTCCGCCCGTCGCTCCAGCTCCGCGCGGTCGGTGAGCAGCAGGGCGAGCCCGGCGGCGGCCCACCCCGGCCCCGGGGGCGCGGCGGCCCGGGGACCGTCCGGCACCGCCTGGGCATGGACGAGGTCGGCGCCCTCGGCGAGCACGCGGTCCCGGTCCGCCGCGGCCGGCGTGCGGCACAGCACTCCGCCGGGGTGCGGGTCCCCGAGCACCGTCACCGCGGCGTGGACCCGTCCGCCGGTGCCCAGGTCGCCCCCGGCCACCCGGCAGTCCGGCGCGCCGAGGTGACGCACCGCGCCCACGATGCCCGCGGCGAACGACCGCACCCAGGCGACCGGCGTCGTCGGCGGCAGGGTGAGGGCGGTGACGAGCGCGGAGGCGGTCCCGCCCATCGCGTTGACGTCCGAGAGGTTCTGGGCGACGGCCTTCCAGCCGGCGTCGTGGCCGCGGGTGCGGGGGCCGGCCGGCCAGCGGTGCAGGAAGTCCGTGCCCTCCCCCATCGCGTCCGTGGAGATGAGCGTCCCGCCGCGGGGCGCGGGCACGAGGGCGGCGTCGTCGCCCGGGGCGACGGTGCCGGCGGGCCAGTGGCCGTCCCGGACGGCGGGAGCGAGCCCGGTCAGGACGACCTCCAGCAGCTCGGCCTCCGTGAGGTCGCCGACGGTCGCCCCCGCCGCGGCCGCGGGGTCGCGCACCGTCATCGGCGGCCCCGCCGGACCGGGGCGCCGGAGGCCCGGGCGAGGGCGTCGCGGAAGGCGCGGAAGCGGTCCACCTCGGCGCGCACCGGGTCGACGACGAGCCGCCGGCCGACGTCGGTGGTCGCCTCCTCGAGGCGGCGGCGCGCGTGGCGTCCCCGCGCCGCGGCGGTCCACCGGGTCAGGGGGATCGCCAGCAGGGCCAGGAGCACGCCGGGCGCGAGGCCGCCGACGGGCAGCAGCGTCGGGAGGGGGAAGCCCTCGACCGTGGGGGCGGGCGGCAGGGGGAACTGCAGGTACCCGGCCAGGGCGAGGACGCCCAGCCAGCCGGCGCCGACGACGGCGGTGAGGAGGGCGAGCCACTGCAGCACGTCCAGCACGGGGTGCCACCAGCTGCCCCGACCGGCCCCGAGGTCGGTGGCGGCGATCGCCTGGTCCACGGCGCCGGGGAGCTCCTCGGCGTGCTCCCGGCCCGCGCGGCGGATGGCGGCGGCCCACGGCTCGGAGGCTCCCGCGCCGGCCGCGGCGGCCAGCGTGCGGACCGCGCCGTCGACGACGGCCCGCTGGGTGCCCGAGCGCTCGGGCAGGGAGGTGCGGTGCAGCGCGGGGTCGCGGGCGACCTCGTCCCGGTCGCGGCGGGGGGCGGCGCTCTCGGGCATCAGGTGCAGGCGCCGCAGGGGGTCCGCGCGGAAGGAGTGCATCCAGCGCAGCACGGGCCAGCTGGTGCGCTTGGCCGAGCGCAGCCGGTACGAGCCCTCCACCGCCCGGACGACGGCCGGCACGCCGCCGGCCACGGCCAGCTCGCGCCCGAGCCGCTGCTCGTCCCCGGGCCCGACGCCGGCCGGCTCGCCCTCGCCCGAGGCGGCGGCGAGGTCCGCGGCACGGGCCGCGACGTCCGCGCCCAGGCGTTCGGCGGCCGCGCCGCGCTGGGCGACGATCGCCGCGACCTGCCGGCCGACCTCCTCGAGGCCCTCCCCCGTGCGCGCGGACACGGGCAGCACCCGGACGTCGCCGAGGCCGTGGCCGGAGAGCATCCGGCGCAGCGAGGCCAGCACGACGTCCCGGTCACGCACCGAGAGCCGGTCCACCTGGTTGAGCAGCACGAGGGTGACGGCCGCGTGCGAGCCCATGGTCGCCAGGAACTCGCGGTGCAGCACGGCGTCCGCGTACTTCTCCGGGTCCACGACCCACACCAGCACGTCCACGTGGCCGGCCAGCCGGGAGGTGATCTCGCGGTTGCCCCGCTCGACCGAGTCGATGTCCGGCAGGTCCAGCAGGATCAGGCCGGTGGCGTCGGCGCCGTCACGGCGGCCGAAGCCGAGGAAGCCGGGGCGGCCGTCGTCGAGCACGGGCGCCTCGTCCAGCAGGTGGCGGCGGCGCACGCCGAGCCAGTCGAGCAGCGCGGCCGCGCCGCCGCCCTCGCCGGTGCCGTCGCCGTGCTCCGCGTCCGGGTCCAACCCCTGTCCCCGGCCCACGCCCCAGACCGCGGCGAGCGGCTCGGACGTGGTGGGCCGGGTGGCGGCCACGCGGGCCAGGTCGCGGCCGGTGAGCGCGTTGAACAGGGAGGACTTGCCGGAGCCCGTCGCCCCGAAGAACCCGACCACGGTGTGCTCCGCGGAGAGTGCCTGGCGCTCCCCGGCCGCGCGCACGACGGCGTCGGCCCCGGCCACGACGTCCTCGGGCAGGCGGCCCGCGGCCAGCTCGGCGGCCTCGCCGAGGGCGTCCAGGCGGGGGGCCAGGGCGGGGGTGTCGCGGCGGCTCATCGGGGCTCCTCCCCCGCCTCGGCGGCGGACGGGGCGTGCTCGGGCCCGGTCGGGCCGTCGACGCCGGCGGCCACCCCGCGGCGCAGCACCGGCACGAGGGCGCGCAGCTCCTCGGTGGCCTGCGGCTCGCGCTCGAGGTGGAGCAGCGGCAGGAAGCGGTCCGCGAGCACGGTCTCGAGGAAGGCCCGCACTCGGTGCTCGAGCAGCTCATCGGCACGCCGGGCCATGCGGCGCACGGCGTCCTCGCCGAAGATCGACTCGAGCAGCTTCTGCCCGACGACGGCGGCGCCGCCGGCGATGCCGACCTCGATGCCCGCGAGTCCGCCGGTGGAGGCGAACGAGATGATCATGAGGGCCACGGCCGCGCCGTTCACGCCGGTGGCCGCCAGGCGGGCGCGCGTGCGCTTGCCCGCGCCCTCCTCCTGGATCAGCGCCAGCACGTCCGACTGCCAGTCCCGCACGACGTCGGCCGCCCGCGCCGACGTGTCCGGCGCCAGGGCGCCCAGGTCGCGCCCGGCCACGAGGGCCCGGCCCGCCGGCTCGGACGCCCAACGCCGCTCGATCTGCTCGGCGGCCGCGGCGGCCGCCTCGACCATCACGGCGTGCAGGCCGGTCTCGAGCGCGGTCTCGACCTCTTCGGGCGGGGCCGGGCGCCCGCGCACCAGGGCGCCGAGGCGGTCCCGCAGCCGGCCGATCGTGGTCTCGACGCCGCGGAAGAACTCCCCCGTGCCGACGAAGTCCTGCCAGCGGGAGAGCACCTCGCCGCGCAGCAGCGTGCCGTCCGAGGTGGCCTCGTGGACCCGGCCGACGGCCTGGTCCGTGGAGTCCCCCACGATCCGGGCGAGCAGGTCCGCGGCGTGCCGCTGCTCCTCCTCGGCGCGGGCCAGGTCGGCGACGCGGGCGGCCAGCTGGCCCAGCACGCCGTCCACGGTCCGGCGGGCGACAGCGCCGCGCGCCTGGGCGTCGGCGGCGAGGGTCTCGAGCCAGGCGCGCAGGCCCGCGACGTGCTCCTGCGGGAGCAGACCGCGCTCGTCGAAGCGGGTCTCGGGGATCACGTGGATCCGGGCGTCGGCGAGGCCGCGCTCGGTGAGCATGCGCCGCAGGTCCGGGGTGATGTCCTCCGCCGCGCCCTCGGGCACGCGGCCGAGCACGACGGCCACGGTGATGTCGCGGGCGGCGGCCTCGTCCAGCAGCTGCCAGGGCACGGCGTCGGCGTAGCGGTGCGCCGTCGTCGTGAAGATCCACAGGTCGGCGGCCTCGAGGAGCTGCCGGGCCAGCGCGCGGTTCTGGTCCGCCACGGAGTCGATGTCCGGGGCGTCCACGAGGGCGATGCCTGACGGCAGTGCGGGCTCGGCCACGAGCGCGACCGTGTCCATCGCGGACTGGTCGGGTTCGACGGGGCCGGCGGCCGCGTCGCGGTGCACGCTGACGCGGGCGAGGTCGGGCAGCACCCGCGGGCCCGTGAACCAGTGGGCGTCGGCGGGGTTGTGCAGCAGCAGCGGCTGCCGCGTGGTGGGCCGCAGGGCGGAGGAGCGGGAGACCTCGTGGCCGACGAGCGCGTTCACCAGCGTGGACTTGCCCGCACCGGTGGAGCCGCCGACGACGGCCAGCAGCGGCGCGTCGAGCGAGTCGAGGCGGGGCAGCACGTAGTCGTCGATCTGGTGCAGGGTGCGCTCTCGCTCGGCGCGGTCCTGCCCTGCGGTGACGGTCTCGAAGGGCAACTCGAGCGCGGCGAGGTGCTCGCGCACGCGGCGGACGGCCGTGTCGACACCGAGGTCTGGGACGTTCTGATCCGTGTGTGGCACGTGGGCCATCGTCTCACGGGCGCGCGCCGGCCGCCCATCCCGCCGGCCCGGCGGACGGAGACGACGGAAGCCCGGTCCGCAGGGACCGGGCTTCCTGTCACTCGGGTGACCCCAGCGGGATTTGAACCCGCGTTACCGCCGTGAGAGGGCGGCGTACTAGGCCGCTATACGATGGGGCCGAGCGCGCTGTCCGCGTGTGCGGAAGCGATGCCGTGGAGACCTTCTGCTGCGCCTGCGTCTCCTGTTCAGGCGGCGGATGCGTTCATCCGCCCGTGCCGTTCCGGTCTGAGGACCGGGCGGCGACTGCGTGACCCCAGCGGGATTTGAACCCGCGTTACCGCCGTGAGAGGGCGGCGTACTAGGCCGCTATACGATGGGGCCGTGCGCCACGTCCGAGCGTCTCCGCCCGTGCGCGTTCACTGAGTCCGAAGACTCGCTGGGGTACCAGGACTCGAACCTAGAATGACGGTACCAGAAACCGTTGTGTTGCCAATTACACCATACCCCACTGTCGGTCAAGCATGCCTGACCGATGTGCATCATATTCATGAGCTCCGTGTTCCCGGATCTCTCCGGCAACGAGTAAGAACTCTACACCCTCCGGGCGGCGCGTGCAAAATCGGCGGGTCAGGCCGCCAGCCAGGTCCGCAGCCCGCCGATCGCCCGCATCCGCCAGCACGCGTGCTCCTCGTCCCAGAGCGGCTCCTCCGCCCCGCCGTGGGCGGGGGCGTCGGGGCTCATCCACACCGGGACGAGCCCCGCCGACCGGGCCCCCTCGACGTCGTGACGCAGGCTGTCCCCCACCATGAGGGTACGTCCCGGGTCCGTGCCCAGGCGGGAGCAGCCGGCCAGGAAGGGGGCCGGGTCCGGCTTCGGGGCCCCGGCCGTGTCCGAGCCGATCAGCACCTCGACCCACTCCAGACCGAGGGCGTCGGCCTTGCCGCGCTGGTAGGTCTCCACGTTGTTCGTGACGATCCCCACGCCACGGCCTGTTCCCCGCACCTCGGCGAGCACGTCGGCGGTCGCGGGGAACAGCGCCCAGTGCCCGCGCACGACCTCCTCGTAGTCGGTGGTCCACAGGCCGTCGAGCGGGGTCGCCGCGTCCTCGGGCACGCCGAGCGCGCGCAGGGCGTCGGCCACGCGGGCCAGCCGCTGCTCCTCGAACGTCAGCTCCCCGGCCACGTAGCGCCCGTAGTGGCCGCCGACGTCGGACGCGAAGGCGTCGGTGGCCTCGGCCAGCACCGCCGGGTCGACGTCGGCGGCCCCGGCCCACTGCCGGCGCACCGTCGCGTCGAACGCGGCGTGCTGGGCGGAGCGCAGATCCAGCAGCGTGTCGTCCAGGTCGAAGAGGACGGCGTCCCAGGCCGGCGGCGCGGGCGCGCCCGCGGACCCGCCGGCCGGCGTCGTGCTGGCGCCCCGGCTCATGCGTCGGCGGGCCGGCCCTGGTCCAGGCCCTGCTCCGCGGCGAAGCGGTCCAGGCGGGCGAGCGCGGAGTCGCGGCCCAGGATCTCAAGCGACTCGAAGAGCGGCGGGGACACCTTGCGGCCGGTCACCGCGACGCGCACGGGGCCGAACGCCTGGCGCGGCTTGAGGCCCAGGCCGTCGATGAGGGCGGACCGCAGCGCCGCCTCGATGCGCTCGGTGGTGAACTCGTCCTCGGGCAGGGCGGCCAGCGCCTCCCGGGCCGCGGCGACGGCGGCCCCCAGGTCCGCCGGCATCCCCTTGAGGGCGCCCTCGGCCGTCCGGACGTCCCGGTCCGCCGTGAAGAGGAAGGCGAGCATCTCGACGGCCTCGCCGAGCAGCTGCACACGCTCCTGCACGAGCGGGGCCGCGGCGGTGAGGATCTGCATCTCCCGCTCCGTCAGGTGCTCGCCCACGAGGCCGGCCGCGTGCAGGTAGGGCACGAGACGGTCACGGAAGTCGGCCACGTCGAGCATGCGCACGTGCGTGCCGTTGATCGCGATCGCCTTCTTCTCGTCGAAGCGGGCGGGGTTGGCCAGCACCTTGTGCACGTCGAAGTGCTCCACGAACTGCTGCGGGGTGAAGATGTCCTCGTCCGCGGAGAGGGACCAGCCCAGCAGGCCGAGGTAGTTCAGCAGGCCCTCCGGGATGAAGCCGTTGTCCCGGTGCAGGAACAGGTTGGCCTGCGGGTCGCGCTTGGAGAGCTTCTTGTTGCCCTCGCCCATCACGTAGGGCAGGTGGCCGAACACCGGCATGTACCGGGCGACGCCGATCGCGTGCAGGGCGCGGTAGAGCGCGATCTGGCGCGGAGTCGAGGAGAGCAGGTCCTCACCGCGCAGCACGTGGGTGATGCCCATGAGCGCGTCGTCCACCGGGTTCACGAGGGTGTACAGCGGCGAGCCGTCCGCGCGCACCACCACGAAGTCCGGCACGGAGCCGGCCTTGAAGGTGATCTCCCCGCGCACCAGGTCGGTGAAGGTGATGTCCTCGTCCGGCATGCGCAGCCGCCAGACCGGCGCGCGGCCCTCGGCCTCGAAGGCGGCGATCTGCTCGTCCGTGAGGTCGCGGTCGTGGCCGTCGTAGCCGAGCTTGGGGTCGCGGCCGGCGGCCCGGTGACGGGCCTCGGTCTCCTCGGGGCTCGAGTAGGACGGGTAGATGTGTCCGCCGGCCTTGAGCTTCTCGATCACGTCCGCGTAGATCTGCCCGCGCTGGGACTGACGGTACGGCTCGTGCGGGCCGCCGACCTCGACGCCCTCGTCCCAGTCGATCCCGAGCCAGCGCATCGCCTCGACCAGCTGCTGGTAGGACTCCTCCGAGTCGCGCTTGGCATCCGTGTCCTCGATGCGGAACACGAGGGTGCCGCCGGTGTGCCGCGCCCAGCCCCAGTTGAACAGGACGGTGCGGATCAGCCCCACGTGGGGGGTGCCGGTGGGCGAGGGGGCGAAGCGCACGCGCACGGGGGTCTCGGCGTCCACCTGGGGGACGTCGGCGAAGGGGGCGGGGGCGTTCTCGGACACGGGAGCGGTGGCGTCAGTCATGATGCCCCGAGTCTACGCGGGGGCCCGGACGCCGTCGTCGGGCGCCTGCGTCAGCGGCGGAAGACGGTGGCGAGGACGCCGATGCCCTCGACCTCGGCCTCGACGCGCTGGCCCTCCTGGACCGTCCCGACCCCGCCCGGGGTGCCGGTCAGGATCACGTCGCCGGGCAGGAGGGTGAACATCTCCGAGGCCGCGGCCACGAGCTCGCGGACGCCGAAGACCATATCCGCGGTCGTGCCGTCCTGGCGGGTCTCACCGTCGAGGCGGGACGTGATGCGCAGGCCGCCGGTCGGCTCCACGTCCAGCTCGGTCTCGATCCACGGGCCCAGCGGGCAGGCGCCGTCGAAGCCCTTGGCGCGGGCCCACTGCAGGTCGGTGCGCTGGGCGTCGCGGGCGGTGAGGTCGTTGCCCACGGTGTAGCCGAACACGACGTCGTCCACGCGGCTCACCGGCACGTCCTTGCAGATGGTGCCGATCACGACGGCGAGCTCGGCCTCGTAGGAGACCTCCTCCGACCAGCTGGGCAGGGTGACCGGCTCGTTCGGACCCACCACGGAGGTGTTCGGCTTGAGGAAGAACTGCGGGGACGTGGGCACCTCGTTGCCGAGCTCCTTGGCGTGGTCCGCCCAGTTGCGGCCCACGCCCACGATCTTGGAGCGCGGGATGATCGGCGCGACCAGCCGCACGTCCTCGAGGCGGTGGGTCGTGCCGGTCGGCTGGATCCCATGGAAGAACGGGTCCCCCTGCAGGGCGGTGATGCTCAGCTCGGAGAGGTCGGCGTCCGCCGGGCCCTCCACGATGCCGTAGGTCGGTTCGGCCTGGTCCACGAAACGGGCGATGCGCATGGGGGTCAGCGTAGTGGGTGAGCGGCGGTCGCCGTCGCCGGACACCCCACCCGATGCCGACTGCGCTGACGCCGCGAGCCAGACGATTCGGCCGCGCCCGACGGCCCGGGGCGACCGATTCGTCTGGCTCGCGGGCGGATTCGTCTGGCTCAGCGCGGTGCAGCGCGGTGCGGAGCGGGGCGGGTCCAGGCCGCTCAGCAGCAGCGGCTGCCCGGATTCTCCTCCTGGCGGGCGTACTCGGCCCGCCAGAACTCCCGCTCGGTCATCGGCGCGCGCTCCGGATGGTGGGCCCGGTGGTGGGCCACGTACGCGTCGTACTTCCCCTCTCCGGAGAGCTGGCGGACCCACCAGCGCACCCGGGCCCACACCCCGGGCCGAGACGGGCCGGCCGGGCCCTCCGCGGTGGAGGGCCCGGCCGGCGTCGCGCGCGGATCGGCCACGTCAGTGACCCCGCACCGGCTGCCGGTCCGCCGGCAGGGCGTCCCACTGCCGCTGCAGCTCCTTCTCCTCGGCCGTGGCGAACAGCCCGGCCGGGGCGAAGCGCTGCGAGGGCACGTACGGGTCCTGGTGATCGATGACCTCGGTGCCGCGGAAGGCGCGCACCGTGGCGAGCACCGACGTCGTGATGACCACGAGCGCCAGCACGAGGAACACGATGGACAGCGTGCCCTGGATGAAGGTGTTGCGGACCACGGCCTCCATCGCCGGCACGGACTTCGCGGCGCCGAAGCTCGTGGCGCCCGAGGCCAGCGCGTCCTTGAACGCGTTGTGCTGCGCCCAGTAGCCCACCGCCGGGACCGACGAGAAGATCTTCTGGAAGCTCGCCACCGTGGTGACCACGGTGATGAAGCCCAGCGGCAGCGCCACGATCCACAGGCCCCGGAAGTGCCGGCGGCCGGCCACGATCGCCAGGACCACCGCGAGCGCGATGGCCGCCAGCAGCTGGTTGGCGATGCCGAACAGCGGGAACAGCGTGTTGATGCCGCCCAGCGGGTCGGTCACGCCCATGATCAGCACGGCGCCCCACGCGGCCACCATGATGCCGGTGCACACCCAGGCGCCCACGCGCCAGCCGGTGTCCTTGAAGCGCGGGACCACGTTGCCCAGGGAATCCTGGAGCATGAAGCGGGCCACGCGGGTGCCGGCGTCCACGGCGGTGAGGATGAACAGCGCCTCGAACATGATGGCGAAGTGGTACCAGAAGCCCATGAGGGCCTCGCCGCCGATCAGCTGGCCCATGATGATCGAGAGCCCGACGGCGAGCGTCGGGGCGCCACCCGTGCGGGAGACGACCGTGTCCTCGCCCACGAGGTTCGCCAGCGCGGTGAGCTGCTCGGGCGTGACGTCCACGCCGGCCAGGCCCAGGCTCATCACCCAGGCGGCCGCCGTCTCGGGGGTGCCGCCGGTGAGCGCGGCGGGGGCGTTCATGGCGAAGTAGATGCCGCGGTCGATGGACACGGCCGCCACGAGCGCCATGACCGCCACGAAGGCCTCCATGAGCATGCCGCCGTAGCCGATGAAGCGGGTCTGGCGCTCCTTCTCCACCATCTTCGGGGTGGTGCCCGAGGCGATCAGCGCGTGGAAGCCGGACAGGGCGCCGCACGCGATGGTCACGAACAGGAACGGGAACAGGGAGCCCGGCCACACCGGACCGGTCTGGCCCGAGGCGAACTCGGAGATCGCCGGGGCGGTGATCTGCGGCTGCACGATCACGATGGCCACGGCGAGGCCGGCGATCACGCCGATCTTCATGAAGGTGGAGAGGTAGTCGCGGGGCGCGAGCAGCAGCCACACGGGCAGCACGGCGGCCACGAAGCCGTAGATGATGATGCCCCACGCGATGGTCACGCGGTCCAGGGTGAACAGGGCCACGCCCCAGTCGGTCTCGGCGACCCAGCCGCCGCCGATGATGGCGGCCATGAGCAGCACGAAGCCGATGATCGAGACCTCGGTGATCCGGCCCGGGCGCAGGTAGCGCAGGTACAGGCCCATGAAGATCGCGATCGGGATGGTCAGGGCCACGGAGAACACGCCCCACGGGGACTCGCCGAGGGCGTTGACCACCACGAGCGCGAGGATCGCGGTGATGATCACCATGATCAGCAGGGTGGCCACGATCGCGGCGGTGCCCCCGACGCGGCCCAGCTCGTCCCGGGCCATCTGGCCGAGCGAGCGGCCGCCGCGGCGCATCGAGAAGAACAGGACGAGGTAGTCCTGGACCGCGCCGGCCAGGATCACGCCGACGATGATCCAGATGGTGCCGGGCAGGTAGCCCATCTGCGCGGCGAGCACGGGGCCCACGAGCGGACCGGCGCCGGCGATGGCCGCGAAGTGGTGGCCGTAGAGCACGCGGCGGTCGGTGGCCACGTAGTCCCGGCCGTCGGCCCGGTACTCGGCCGGGGTGGCGCGGGTGTCGTCCGGGTGGACGATCATGCGCTCGACGTACTTCGAGTAGAAGCGGTAGCCGATCGCGAACGTCGCCACGGCGGCGAACACGAACCAGATCGCGTTGATCGTCTCGCCGCGGTGCAGGGCGAGCATGGTCCAGGCGACGCCGCCGAGCAGGGCGACGGCCACCCAGACGGCGATCTTCACGGGCGTCCAGCGGGGCCGGCCGGCGGCCTCGGTGGGCGGGAGGTCTTCCGGCGTCGTGGCCGGGAGTGGGGCGCCCTCGGCGGCCGCGGAGGAGCGGTGCGAGCTCACGGGGGTCTCCGTTCGTGGGGTGGGGTCAGACGAGGCGGTGCAGCCAGCCGTGGCGGTCCTCGACGCGCCCGGTCTGGATGCCCTCGAGCTCGGTGCGGATCTTGAGGGCCACGTCGGCCCCGCCGGCGGACTCGATCACGTCGTCGCCGTCGAGCAGACGGCCGATCGGGGTCACGACGGCGGCGGTGCCGCACGCGAAGACCTCGGTGATCTCGCCCGAGCGGACGCCCTCGGCCCACTCGGCGAGGGTGACGCGACGCTCCTCGACGGTCAGGCCCATGTCCCGGCCGAGCTGGAGGATCGAGGAGCGGGTGACGCCCTCGAGGATCGTGCCGGTGAGCGCCGGGGTGACGAGGCGGCCGTCGGCGTGCACGAAGAACACGTTCATGCCGCCGAGCTCCTCGATCGCGTCGTCGTGGTACTGGTCGAGGAACACGACCTGGTCGGCGCCCTGGGCCGCGGCCTGCAGCTGGGGCAGCAGCGAGGCGGCGTAGTTGCCGCCGGTCTTGGCCGCGCCCATGCCGCCCTTGCCGGCGCGGGCGTAGTCGCGCGAGACCCAGATGGTCACCGGCTTGAGCTCGCCGCCGAAGTAGTTGCCGGCCGGGGAGGCGATCACCATGTACCGCACCTGCCGGGCCGGGCGGACGCCGAGGAACGCCTCGGAGGCGAACATGAAGGGGCGCAGGTAGAGGGACTGGCCCGGGCCGGTGGGCACCCAGGCCCGGTCCGCCTCGAGCTGGGCCTGCAGCGAGCCGAGGAACAGCTCCTCGGGCAGCTCCGGCAGGGCCAGGCGGCGGGCGGAGCGGTTCAGGCGGGCCGCGTTGGCCTCGGGGCGGAACGTCCACACCGACCCGTCCTCGTGCCGGTAGGCCTTCAGGCCCTCGAAGATCTCCTGGCCGTAGTGCAGCACGGCGGCCGCGGGGTCCAGGGACAGCGGGCCGTAGGGCTCCACGCGGGCGTCATGCCACGCGCCGCCGTCCTCGTCCCAGGTCCAGTCGATCGAGACCATGTGGTCCGTGAAGACGTTGCCGAAACCGGGGTCCTGGAGGATCTCGACGCGCTGCTGATCGGACATCGGGGACAGATGTGGTTGCCGCGTGAACACGGTCTCGGACACGGTGGGATCACTCCTCGTGACGGGTGACGGATGGGGACGGCTCCGGTGCCGGGCACGACGCGCGGGGGGCCACGGCGCCGGGCGTGGCACACGCCACAGGCCGTCGCCCCATCCTAGACCCGGCGTCGACGCGCCGGGCCCGCGCGTCAGACCCGCGCGGCGACGTCGGCGCCCACCTCGGCGGTGGTGCCCCGCGCGCCGTCCACCCGGTCCTTCAGGTGCGCCCACACCGCGGTGCGCACGCGCGCCGCGGCGCCGGTCTCGCCCACGTGCTCGAGCAGCAGGGCGGCGGAGAGGATGGCGGCCACGGGGTCGGCGATCCCCTGGCCCGCGATGTCCGGAGCGGAGCCGTGGACCGGCTCGAACATCGACGGCGCCGTGCCCTCGACGTTGATGTTGCCGGAGGCGGCGAGCCCGATGCCGCCGGTCACGGCCGCGGCGAGGTCCGTGATGATGTCCCCGAACAGGTTGTCCGTCACGATCACGTCGAAGCGGGCCGGGTCCGTCGCCAGGAAGATCATGGCGGCGTCGACGTGCATGTAGTCCCAGGTGACCGCGGGGAAGTCGGCCGCCACGGACTCCACGGTGCGGCGCCACAGGTGGCCGGCGTGGACCAGGACGTTGTGCTTGTGCACGAGCGTGAGGCGCTTGCGCTCGCCCGCGTCGGCGCGACGGAAGGCGTCCTCGACGACGCGGCGCACGCCGAACGCCGTGTTCACGGAGACCTCCGTGGCGATCTCGTGCGGGGTGTCCACGCGGATCGCACCGCCGTTGCCCACGTACGGCCCCTCCGTGCCCTCGCGCACCACGGTGAAGTCGATCTCGCCGGGCGCGGCCAGGGGGCTGACGGCGCCGGGCAGCAGGGTGGCCGGGCGCAGGTTCACGCCGTGGTCCAGCGCGAAGCGCAGCTTGAGCAGCATGCCGCGCTCGATCAGCCCGGACGGGATGCGCTCGTCCCCGGGCGCGGCGCCGACGGCCCCGAACAGGATCGCGTCGTGGCGGCGAAGGGACTCGAGGACCTCGTCCGTGAGCGCCTCGCCGGTCTCGAGCCAGTGCTCCGCACCCAGCGGATACGGGGTGAGCCGGGCCTCCGGACGCCCCTCGGCACGCAGCGCCGCCTGCAGGACGGCGGCGGCCTGGTCGGTGACCTCGGGGCCGATGCCGTCGCCGCCGATGACGGCGATGTCCAAGGGGTCTGCGGAGCTGCGTGTGGTCTCGGTCATGGCCCTCAGGCTACGCGCGGCACGCGTGAGGACCACATCGTGTGACACCCGGTCTCACCCTCCGGACGGACTCAGTCCTCGGCGGGCTCCTCGTGCCGCGGGAAGACCGGCTGCGGGGCGGGCAGCGGGGTGCCGGGGACCAGGTCCTCGTGGAACGCGGCGAAGGACCGCGGGCCGGTGCCGGACGCGCCGGTGCGGCCGGCGTCGCCCTCGGCGGGGACGCCGAGCAGGTCCAGCAGCCGCGAGGCCGAGCCGGGCATCACCGGCTGCGCGAGCAGGGCCACCCGGCGCACGGCCTGCAACGTCACGTACAGCACCGTGCGCATGCGCGGCTCGTCCGTCTTGCGCAGCACCCACGGGGCCTGGTCCGCGAAGTAGGCGTTGATCTCACCGAGCACGCGCCAGGTCTCCTCGAGCGCGTCGTGGAAGTCCTGCACCGCGTACGCGGACCGGGAGCGCTCCAGCAGGGCGTCGACCTGGGCCAGGACGGCGCGGTCCGCCTCGGTGAGCTCGCCCGGCTCGGGCACGGCGGCGCCGCAGTTCTTGGCCACCATGGACAGCGAGCGCTGGGCGAGGTTGCCGAGGTTGTTGGCCAGGTCCGCGTTCTTGCGGCTCACCACGGCCTCGTGGCTGTAGGAGCCGTCCGCGCCGAACGGGAACTCGCGCAGCAGGAAGAAGCGAATGGCGTCCAGGCCGTACCGGGCCACCCATTCCCGCGGGTGCACCACGTTGCCCAGGGACTTGGACATCTTGGCCCCGTTGTTGTTCAGGAAGCCATGGATCATGACGCGGCGCGGCAGCTCGAGGCCGGCCGACATGAGGAACGCGGGCCAGAAGATGCAGTGGAACCGGGAGATGTCCTTGCCGATCACGTGCAGGTCCGCCGGCCAGTAGCGCGCGAACGCCTCCGGGTCCTCCGCCGGCCAGCCCGCGCCGGTGAGGTAGTTCGTCAACGCGTCGACCCAGACGTAGGTGACGTGGTCGGCGCGCCGGTCGGCGTCGGCGGCGTCGGGGTCCGCGGGCGCCGGCAGGTCGATGCCCCACTGGAAGGAGGTCCGGGAGATGGACAGGTCCTCGAGCCCGGCCTCCACGAAGCGGATGACCTCGTTGAAGCGGTACCGGGGGGCGGCGAAGTCCGGGTGCTCGCGGTAGTGGTCCAGCAGCGGCTGCTGGTACTTGGACAGGCGGAAGAAATAGGACTCCTCCTCCGTCCACGTCACCTCGGTGCCGGTCTCGACGGCGCGGCGCACCCCGTCCTGACCCACCTCGGTCTCGTCCTCGCCGAAGTAGCGTTCGTCCCGCACGGAGTACCAGCCGGCGTAGGAGCCGAGGTAGATGTCCCCGTTGGCCTCCATCCGCCGCCAGATCTCGCGGACGGCCTCGGCGTGGTCCGTGTCCGTGGTGCGGATGAAGCGGTCGTAGGAGATGTCCAGGACGTCGTCGTCCATCTCCTTGAAGACGGCGGCGTTGCGCGTGGCCAGCTCGAGGGCGCTCACGCCCTGCTGCTGCGCCGTCTGCTCCATCTTCTGGCCGTGCTCGTCCGTGCCGGTCAGGAAGCGCACATCCCGCCCGTCGAGCCGCTGGAAGCGGGCCATCGCGTCCGAGGCGATGTACTCGTAGGCGTGGCCGATGTGCGGCTCGCCGTTCGGGTAGGAGATGGCCGTGGTCAGGTAGTACGGGGCGCGGGCGTCAGTCACAGTCGTCGAGTCTAGCGGCGGGCCCGGGGCCCGCGCCGAGGACGACGTCGTCCGCGCCGACGTCCGGGACGCCGTCGGCGGTCACCTGCAGATGGCCCGGCGCAGGCCGCAGGTGGAGGTGGGCCCACGGGGCCACCACGAGCACGGACGCCCCGATCATCTCGGTCAGCTCCTCCGCGTGCGTCGCCACGTGGTAGGCCAGGGTGCTGCGCCCGATCCCGAAGACGAGCGGCACCGCCTCGAGGACGATCGCGCCGAAGAAGAACACCGCGCCGCCCGCCACCGTCAGCGCTCGGGTCCGGCGGGGCAGGGCGACGGTGCACAGCGCGAGCAGCCCGAGGACGACGATCGCGGCCGGCGCGCCGAGGATCAGCCACTGGAACGCGGGCAGCGGGTTCTCCCCCGCGAACGGCAGGGCCTCCCACAGCTGGCCGGCCTGCTCGTGGATCTGCGTCGATTCGTCCAGGCTCATGGCCGCCAGCAGGGCCGCGGGGGTCAACCACGCGAGCAGGCTCCGCCGCCGATCCGCCCCCAGCGCGCGACGCACGAGACCCACCGTGGTGAAGCCCGCGGCCCCCAGCAGGAGCAGGCCCGAGCTCCACCACGCCGTGAGGTTGGCCTCGTGGTTCACGTCGAAGACCTCGCGCCACCACGGCACCTGCCGCGGGCCCAGCCCGAACACGAAGGGGAGGGCGAACGACCAGGCGGCGAGCAGGACACTGACGCCGATCAGCCCGCCCGCCGCGCGCCGGGCCCAGCGGCCCTGCACGCCCGGAGGCGTGGCGGGGCGGGCCGCTGCGGCGCGCGCGGTCGGGGCGGGT
>NZ_LR732370.1:546925-631124 GCF_902506395.1 Micrococcus sp. 116 | reverse complement strand
GGTGCGGGGCGGGGCGGGGCTCGGCTGGACGCGACATGGACACCATCTCAACACAGGGCGACGCGCGCCGGCCCGGCGCGACACGGGGCGGTGGGCCCGGCCGGGTGGGATGCCACCCGCCGGCGTCGACGGGTCAGGCGGACAGGTCCACCTCGGCCGCCCGTGCGGCGCCGATCGCGGCGGCCAGCGTGGCCGCGGTGTCTCCGGACAGCGCCCCGTCCAGGGTCAGCACGGCCAGGGCGGCGCCCTCGTCGTCGCGCGAGACGTCCATGCCGGCGATGTTCACGCCCTGCACCCCGAGGGCCTGGCCCAGGACGCCGATGACGCCCGGGCGGTCCTGATAGGCGAACACGAGCAGGTGGTCGGCCAGCGGCACCTCGAGCTCGTGCCGGTCCACGCCCACGAGCTTCTGCACCTGGCGCGGGCCGGTGAGTGTGCCGGTGACGGCGGTCTGGGCGCCCTGCGCGGTCGCGGCGCGCACCGTGACGGTGTTGCGGTAGGACTCGGACACCGCGGTGGTGGTGAGGCGGCACTCGACGCCGCGCTGCTCGGCCAGCACGGGGGCGTTCACGTAGGAGACCTGGTCCGAGACGATGTCCGTGAACACGCCCTTCAGGGCGGCCAGGCGCATCGCGGAGACGTCGTGCTCGGCGATCTCACCGGCGATCTCCACCTCGACGGCCGTGATGGACTGCTCGCCCACCAGCGCGGTGAGCACGCGGCCCAGCTTCTCGGCCAGCGGCAGGCCGGGGCGCACGTCCTCGTGGATCGCGCCGCCGGTCACGTTCACGGCGTCCGGCACGAGCTCGCCGGAGAGGGCCAGGCGCACGGAGCCGGCGACGGCGACGCCCGCCTTCTCCTGGGCCTCGGCGGTCGAGGCGCCCAGGTGGGGGGTGACGACGGCGGAGTCGTGGGCGAAGAACGCCAGGTCCGTGGCCGGCTCGGAGCTGAAGACGTCGATGCCGGCACCCCCGATGGTCCCGGCCTCGAGCGCGCGGGCGAGGGCGTCCTCGTCCACGAGGCCGCCGCGGGCCACGTTCACGATGATCGCGGTGTCCTTCATGCGGGCGAACTGCTCATCGCCGATCATGCCGACCGTCTCGGGGGTCTTGGGCATGTGGATCGTGACCACGTCGGCGCGCTCGAGCAGCTCGTCCAGCTCGACGAGGCTCGCGCCGAGCTGCTGCGCGCGGGCGGTGGTCACGTAGGGGTCGTAGGCGAGGATCTCCATGCCGAACGCCTTCATGCGCTCGGCCACGAGCGCGCCGATGCGGCCCAGGCCGATCACGCCCAGCCGCTTGCCGTACAGCTCGACGCCCGTGTACTTCGAACGCTTCCACTCCCCCGCCTTCAGCGAGCCGTGGGCGGCCGCGATGTTGCGGGCGGCGGCCAGGATGTGGCCGCAGGTGAGCTCGGCGGCGGAGATGATGTTCGACGTCGGCGCGTTGACGACCATGACGCCGGCCTCGGTGGCGGCGGGCACGTCCACGTTGTCCAGTCCGACGCCGGCGCGCGCGATGACCTTCAGCTGCGGCGCGGCGGCGATCGCCTCGGCGTCCATCTGGGTGGCCGAGCGGATCAGCACCGCGTCGACGTCGCGCAGGTCCTCGAGGAGGCGGGCGCGGTCGGCGCCGTCCGTGCGGCGGATCTCGAAGTCGGGGCCGAGGGCCTCGACGGTGGCGGGCGAGAGTTCCTCGGCGATCAGGACGACGGGCTGGGCTGCGCTCACGGGTGCTCCTGGAGGTGTGGTGCGGTGGGATGGAAGGCGGGCCGGCCCGCGCTCCGGTCCGAGCCTAGACGCGTGACCGGACCGTGGCCGGAATGCGACGCCGGCCCCGAAGCGCGATGCCCGGGGCCGGCGTCGGGGGCTCAGGCGGCTCAGCGGGCCGCAGTGCCCTCGGTGTAGTCGTCGTCCGCGTCCTTGAGCCAGGAGAACATCTGGCGCAGCTCGCGGCCGGTCTTCTCGATCGGGTGGGCCTCGCCCCGGGCGCGCAGCTCCTTGAACTCGGGCGCACCGGCCTTCTGGTCGTCCATGAAGCGCTGCGCGAAGGCGCCGGACTGGATGTCGGCGAGGACCGCCTTCATGTTCTCCTTCACGTCGGGGGTGATGACGCGGGGGCCGGAGACGTAGTCGCCGTACTCCGCGGTGTCGGAGATGGACCAGCGCTGCTTGGCGATGCCGCCCTCGACCATGAGGTCGACGATGAGCTTCAGCTCGTGCAGCACCTCGAAGTAGGCGATCTCGGGCTGGTAGCCGGCCTCGGTGAGGGTCTCGAAGCCGTACTGCACGAGCTGGGAGGCGCCGCCGCAGAGCACGGCCTGCTCGCCGAACAGGTCGGTCTCGGTCTCCTCGGTGAAGGTCGTCTCGATGACACCGGCGCGGGTGCCGCCCACGGCCTTGGCGTAGGACAGGGCGAGGGCGTGGGCCTGGCCGGAGGCGTCCTTCTCGACGGCGATCAGCGCGGGCACGCCGCGGCCGGCCTCGAACTCGCGGCGCACCACGTGGCCCGGGCCCTTGGGGGCGACCAGGGCGACGTCGACGCCCTCGGGGGCCTGGATGTAGCCGAAGCGCACGTTGAAGCCGTGCGCGAAGAACAGGGCGTCGCCCTCCTGCAGGTTGCCGGCGATGTGCTGCTCGTACACGTCGGCCTGGACCTGGTCCGGGGTGAGGATCATGATCAGGTCGGCCTCGGCGGCGGCGGTGGCGACGTCGACGACGCGCAGGCCCTCGGCCTCGGCCTTGGCGCGGGACCTGGAGCCCTCGGCGAGGCCGATGCGCACGTCCACGCCGGAGTCGCGCAGCGACAGGGCGTGGGCGTGGCCCTGGGAGCCGTAGCCGATGACGGCCACGGTGCGGCCCTGGATGATCGACAGGTCGGCGTCGTCGTCGTAGAACTTCTTCACGGTCATGCTGTTCTCCTCACGGGATGGGTGGATCGGGACGGGTCAGCGGGCCAGGGCGCGGTCGGTCATGGACCGCGGCCCCCGGGCGAGGGCGAGGGTGCCCGAGCGGACGAGCTCACGCACGCCGTAGGGCTCCATCATCTCGAGGAAGGCCTCGAGCTTGTCACGGGTGCCGGTGGCCTCGAGGGTCAGGGACTCCGGGGCCACGTCGACGACGTGGGCGCGGAACAGGTCGGCCGCCTGGACGACCTGACCGCGGGTGGCGGCATCGGCGCGCACCTTGACGAGCAGGTGGTCGCGCTGAACGGAGGAGTCGGGCGTGAGCTCGACGACCTTGATCACGTTGATCAGCTTGTTCAGCTGCTTGGTGACCTGCTCGAGCAGGTCCGTGTCGGCGTCGACGACCACGGTGATCCGGGACAGGCCCTCGACCTCCGTGACGCCCACGGCCAGCGAGTGGATGTTGAACGCGCGCCGGGCGAAGAGGCCGGCCACGCGGGTCAGGGTGCCGGGCACGTCCTCGACGAGCACGGACAGGGTGTGGCGTTCCATCGGTTGCCCTCCTCAGTCTTCCTGGTCCCAGTCGGGCGTCATGCCCCGGGCCACCTGGATCGCGTCGTTGCTGACCCCCGCGGGGACCATCGGCCAGACCATGGCGTCACGGGAGACCACGAAGTCCACGATCACGGGGCGGTCGTCGATGGCGAGGGCCTGGCGGATGGTGTCGTCCAGGTCCTCCCGGCGGTCGCAGCGCAGGCCCGCGGCGCCGTAGGCGTCGGCGAGCTTGACGAAGTCCGGCACCCGGGCGGTGTCATGGCCCGTGTTGAGGTCCGTGTTCGAGTAGCGCCCGTCGTAGAAGAGGGTCTGCCACTGGCGCACCATGCCCAGCGAGGAGTTGTTGATCACCGCGATCTTGATGGGGATGCGGTTGATCACGCACGTGGCGAGCTCCTGGTTGGTCATCTGGAAGCAGCCGTCGCCGTCGATGGCCCAGACCACGCGGTCGGGTTCGCCCACCTGCGCCCCCATCGCGGCGGGGACGGCGAAGCCCATCGTTCCGAGGCCGGCCGAGTTGAGCCACTGGCGCGGACGCTCGTAGGCGACGAACTGGCTGGCCCACATCTGGTGCTGGCCGACGCCGGCCACGTAGGTGGCCTCGGGACCGGACAGGGCCGACAGACGCGAGATCACCTCCTGGGGCGCGAGGAGGCCGTCCTCGGTCTCGGTCCAGCCCATCGGGTAGGTGTCCTGCAGGCGCCGCAGCACCGCCCACCAGTCGGCGAGGTCGGGCAGCGCCTCGGGGTCCGTCGCGAGCTCGGCCACCAGGTCCGGGATGATCTCCTTGACGTGGCCGACGATCGGCACGTCCGCGGTGCGGTTCTTGGAGATCTCGGCCGGGTCGATGTCCGCGTGGATCACGCGGGCGCCGGGGGCGAACGAGGGCAGGTGACCGGTCACGCGGTCGTCGAAGCGGGCGCCGAGCGTGATCAGCAGGTCGGCCTGCTGGAGCGCGGCCACGGCGGGGACGCCGCCGTGCATGCCCGGCATGCCCAGGTGCTGGGGGTGCGAGTCGGGGAAGACGCCGCGGGCGGTGAGGGTGGTGACCACCGGGGCGCCCGTGAGCTCGGCGAGGGCGCGCAGCTCCTCGTGGGCCTCGCCGCGGGCCACGCCGCCGCCCGCATACAGCACGGGGCGCCGGGCCTCGCGGATCAGCCGAGCGGCCTCGCGGATCTGCCGGGGGTGGCCGCGCAGGACGGGGCGGTAGCCGGGCAGGTCGATCCGGGGCGGCCACGCGAACTCGAACTCGCCCTGCTGGGCGTCCTTGGTGACGTCCACGAGCACGGGCCCGGGCCGGCCCGTGGCGGCGATGTGGAACGCCTCGGCGAGGGCCTGGGGGACGTCCTCGGGCCGGGTCACGAGCCGGGAGTGCTTGGTGATGGGCATCGTGATGCCCACGATGTCCGCCTCCTGGAAGGCATCCGTGCCGATCGCGGCGGAGGAGACCTGGCCGGTGATGAACACGACCGCCTGGGAGTCCATGTGGGCGTCCGCGATGGCGGTCACCAGGTTGGTGGCGCCGGGACCGGAGGTGGCGATGGCCACGCCGACCTTGCCGGTGGCCAGGTGGTAGCCCTGCGCCGCGTGACCGGCACCCTGCTCGTGGCGCACCAGGATGTGGCGGATCCGATCGGAGTCCATGAGCGGGTCGTAGGTCGGCAGGATGGCGCCGCCGGGCAGCCCGAACACGTCCGTGACCCCCAGCTCCTCCAGGGAGCGGATGATGCCCTCGGAGCCGGTCATCCGGGTCGGCTCGACGCGGGAGCCCTCGCCGGGCACCCGCGGCTCGACGATCTCGGGCCGGGGGGCCGGACGGCGCTCCTGGACCCGGGCGGTCTCCGTCGGGCGGGAGGCCGGCGTCGGGACCTGCGGGACCGCCGCGCGGGCGTCGCGGGGGGTCGTGCTCATGGGGTCACCTCACTGCGTTCGTCGCTGCGTGTCCGTCGCGGGGGCGTCGGACGGTCGTCGTTCGGATCCGTCGGGCGTCGGGGACCGTGGCCGCGTCGATGACGGATCGGGCCGGCGTGGCGGAGTCTGAGGTGGGGACACGGGCCGCCGGGTCCTTCGGGGTGGTCTCAGTATCGACAGCCGTGCGCCCCGTCCGCCATCGACCACCCGCCTGTCTCGCAATGTGAGATAAAGCGTCACATCGTGAGACGACCGGGCGGTCGGGGTCGGATCCCGGGCCTGCGCCCACCCTAGTCAGCCGCCGCGGGGGCGGCCGCCTTCACCCACGTTCCGTGATGGAGCACCCCGCGCACCTCGAGCTCGGGGCCGAAGACGACGGCGTCCGCTCGGCTCCCGGCTCGGAGCCGGCCGACGTCGGGAAGCCCCAGGGCGTCCGCGGGCGCGGCCGTCGCCGCCCGCAGCGCGGCGTCGAGGTCGACCCCGGCGACGACGGCGGAGCGCACCGAGCCGGTGACCGTGGCCGTGGACCCGGCGATGGCCCCGGCTGCGCCGTCCGCGCCGACCACCCGCGCGACGCCGTCGTGGACCCGGACCCGCAGCGGCCCGAGGGGGAACTCGCCGTCGCCGCAGCCGGCGGCGGCCATGGAGTCCGAGACGAGGATCCACCGCTCCCCGGCCTCCCGGGCGACCCGCCGCACCGTGGCCGCATGCAGGTGGACGCCGTCCACGATGGTCTCGATCCCCACGCGCGGGTCCTCCAGCAGGGCGACGGCCGGCCCGGGCTCGCGATGGTGGGTGGGCCGGCACGCGTTGTGCAGGTGCGTGGCCATCCGCGCCCCCGCGTCGATCGCCGCGCGCGTGGTCTCGTAGGAGGCGTCCGTGTGGCCGATCGCGACGACGACGCCCGCCTCCGCCAGCCGGCCCACCGCGTCGAGGGCCCCGGGCAGCTCGGGGGCCAGCGTGACCATCGCCAGGTGGCCCGCGCCGACCTCGACGAGGCGAGCGACGTCCTCGGGCTCCGGCGCCCGCAGCGACGCGGCCCGGTGCGCGCCGCGGTGCAGGGGCGAGAGCCAGGGACCCTCGAGGTGCACGCCGGCCAGCACCCCCTCTGCGCACAGGGGCGTCAGGGCCGTCAGCTGCGCCGCGAGCGCGTCGACCTCGTCCGTGACGAGGGAGGCCACCACCGTGGTCGTGCCCGCGCGAACGTGGGCCGCGGCCGCCGCGCGTGCCGCGGCCGCGCCGGACTCGAAGGCGTGTCCGCCGCCGCCGTGGCAGTGCACGTCCACGCAGCCGGGAGCGAGGAGGGCGTCGCCGAGGTCGTGGACGGGGCCGTGGGTGCGCGGCGGGTCCCCGCCCCCGACGGCCACCACCCGGCCCTCGGCCAGGGCGATCCAGCCGGGGCCGCCGAGGCGCTCACCGTCATGGACGCGGTCCGCGCACAGCACCGACGGGGACGCGGCGGCCGGCGACGCCTGCTCGGCGCGCGGCCGGTGAGGGACCGAGGCGGGCACGGATGCACCTTCCGGGGTGGGCGGGTCGATGGACGAGGGGCGCTCAGAGGCCCTGCCAGGACGGCTTGGCCTCCCACATGTGGCGGTACTCCCCCGCGAGCTCGAGTCGCCCGGCGGCGGCCTCGTCCACGAGGACGGTCACATGCGGGTGCAGCTGCAGGGCCGTGACCGGCCAGCGCGCGCTCACGGGGCCCTCCACGAGCTGCCGCACCGCCTCGGCCTTTCCCTCGCCCCGGGCCAGCAGGACCAGGTGCCGGGCGTCGAGGATCGTGCCGACGCCCTGGGTGAGGCAGTGGGTCGGCACCTGGTCGAGGTCGCCGTCGAAGAAGCGGGCGTTGTCCCGCCGGGTCTGCTCGGCGAGCACCTTGATGCGCGTGCGGGAGGCGAGGGAGGAGCCGGGCTCGTTGAACGCGATGTGCCCGTCCGTGCCCACGCCGAGCAGCTGCACGTCCACGCCGCCGGCCTCACGCAGCGCCTCCTCGTAGGCGGCGCAGGCGCCCGGGACGTCCGCCGCCCCGCCGTCCGGACCGTGCACGGCCTCCGGGGCGATGTCCGTGCGCGCGACGAACTCCCGCTCGATCACGGTGCGGTAGGACTCGGGGTGTCCCGCGGGCAGGCCGACGTACTCGTCCAGCAGGAACGCGCGGCAGGAGCGCAGGGACAGCTCCCCGTCCCGGACCCGGCGGGCGAGCTCGGCGTAGACGGGCAGCGGCGAGGAGCCGGTGGCCAGCCCCAGGACGGCCTCGGGACGGGCCGCCACGTGGGCGGCCACCGCGTCCGCGCCGTGCCGGCCCAGGGCGGCGGCGTCGGGCAGGATGACGACCTCCATCAGCGCGCCTCCCGCCCGGGACGCGGCGGGGTTCCCCCGGCCCGGGCGTCGGTCTCGTGCATGCTCATCCTCTGCTCGTCTCGGCGTGCGGGCCGACCGGCCCTCAGCCCAGGTAGGCGCCCTCGGCGGCCGAGTGCACCAGCTTGGCGTACTTGCCCAGCACGCCCGTGGTGAACTTCGGCTCCACCGGCTTCCAGGACTCGCGGCGGGCGGCGAGCTCGGCCTCGTCCACGAGCAGGTCCATGGTGCGTCCGGCGATGTCCACGCGGATGCGGTCGCCGTCCTGCACCAGGCCGATCGGCCCTCCCTCGGCGGCCTCGGGAGCGATGTGGCCGATGCACAGGCCGGTGGTGCCGCCGGAGAAGCGCCCGTCGGTGATCAACAGGACGTCCTTGCCCAGGCCCGCACCCTTGATGGCGCCGGTGATCGCGAGCATCTCGCGCATGCCCGGGCCGCCCTTCGGGCCCTCATAGCGGATGACCACGACGTCGCCGGCGGCGATGGTCCCGTCCTCGAGGGCGTCCATGGCGGCGCGCTCCCGGTCGAAGACGCGCGCGGTGCCCTCGAAGACGTCCGCATCGAAGCCGGCGGACTTCACGACGGCGCCCTCCGGGGCCAGCGAGCCGTGGAGGATCGCGATGCCGCCGTTGGGGTGCATCGCGTCGTCCATGGTGCGGATGACCTTGCCGTCCACCGGGTCCGGATCGAGCGCGGCCAGGTTCTCGGCGAGCGTCTTGCCGGTGACGGTGAGGGTGTCCCCGTGCAGCAGGCCCTCGTCCAGCAGGGCCTTCATGACCACCGGGACGCCGCCGATGCGGTCCACGTCCGTCATGACGTACTGGCCGAACGGCTTGAGGTCGGCGATGTGCGGAGTGCGGTCGGCGATGCGGTTGAAGTCGGACAGCTGCAGGTCCACGCCCGCCTCCCGGGCGATGGCGAGCAGGTGCAGCACGGCGTTGGTGGAGCCGCCGAACGCCATGGTCACGGCGATCGCGTTCTCGAACGCGGGCTTGGTCATGATGTCCCGGGCCGTGATGCCCTGGCGGAGCATGTTCACCACGGCCTCGCCGGAGCGGCGCGCGAAGGCGTCGCGGCGGCGGTCCGCGGAGGGGGCGGCGGCGGAACCGGGCAGGGACATGCCGAGGGCCTCACCGATGGAGGCCATGGTGTTGGCGGTGTACATGCCGCCGCAGGCGCCCTCGCCCGGGGCGATGGACTTCTCGATGCGGAGCAGGTCCTCCTCGGACATGAGACCGCGGGCGCAGGCGCCGACCGCCTCGAAGGCGTCGATGATGGTCACCTGCCTCTCGGTGCCGTCGGTCAGGCGGGCCACGCCCGGCATGATCGAGCCGGCGTAGACGAACACGGAGGCCAGGTCCAGGCGGGCGGCGGCCATGAGCATGCCCGGGAGCGACTTGTCGCAGCCGGCGAGCAGGACGGAGCCGTCCAGGCGCTCGGCCATCATCACGGTCTCCACCGAGTCGGCGATCACCTCGCGGGAGACGAGGGAGAAGTGCATGCCCTCGTGGCCCATGGAGATGCCGTCCGAGACGGAGACCGTGCCGAACTCCAGCGGATATCCGCCGGCGGCGTGGACGCCGTCCTTCGAGGCCTGGGCGAGGCGGTCCAGGGAGAGGTTGCAGGGGGTGATCTCGTTCCAGGACGAGGCGATGCCGATCTGCGGCTTGCCGAAGTCCTCGTCCCCCATGCCGACCGCGCGGAGCATGCCGCGGGCGGCGGTGCGCTCCATCCCGTCGGTGACGTCGCGCGAGCGCGGCTTGATGTCGGGAGCGGCGGACGGGGTGCTGGGAGTCGACGCGGCGGAGTCCATGCCGCGGAGTCTAGTGAGCACGGCGCCACCGGGCCGACGCGACGTCCCCGTGTGACGGGTGCCGCGGCATGACACGTGCGGACGGGTCCGCGTACGTTGGGGCCATGGACACGCCCACCCTGCACAGACGGCTGCGCCGCGTCTTCGATGCGCGCGTGTTCAACCACGGCGACTACAACGTCGTCTACGGCCAGCCCTCGGGCTCTTCCTCCCCCCTCGTGATCGGCTACCGCCACCAGCCGCTCGAGATGCTGCTGTGCCCGTTCGACCCCACCTCCACCCCGGACGACCACGACCGCCGCGCGCCGGGCGTGGCCGAGGACGATCCGCACGGCCCGGTGACCGAGGCCTCCGCGGACCGCGCCGACGTCGTCGAGGTGGGGCTGGCCAACGTGGCCACCGTGGCGGACACGGGCAGCGGCTATCAGGTGGAGACCGTCACGGGCTTCCGGACGTGGTTCGACGTCCCGGAGCACACGCGGGTGCCGGTGGGCGACCTCACGGAGGACGGCACCGCGGAGCTCGACCAGGCCGAGGACGCCACCGACTTCCACGCCTTCATGACCGCCTTCATGGACGAGCTGGACCGCCTCTACGCGGCCCCGGAGCCGGACACGACGGACGTCACGCCCCCCGATTTGCACGGCGTCTGAAACCCCTGGTAGGGTTTCACCTCGTTGCACGGCGCACCGGAGAGATCCGAGAGGCGGTGCGGCATCTGCACCTCTAGCTCAACCGGTAGAGCATCTGACTCTTAATCAGCAGGTTCCGGGTTCGAGTCCCGGGGGGTGCACCCACCGGAGCGAAGGCCCCGTCTCCACGGAGACGGGGCCTTCGTCGTCCCCGCTCCCCGTCCGGGCCCACCGTAGGCTGGGGCCCATGACCGACACGACCCAGCACCGCCTCCAGCCCGGCGACACGGCGCCCGCGTTCACCCTCCAGGACCAGGAGGGCCGGCCCGTCTCGCTGCGCGACAGCGCGGGCAAGCACACGATCGTCTACTTCTACCCGGCCGCGTCCACGCCCGGCTGCACCACGCAGGCCTGCGACTTCCGGGACAGCCTCGCCTCCCTGACCGCGGCCGGCTACGTCGTCCTGGGGATCTCCCCCGACCCGATCGGCAGGATCATCCGGTTCGCCGAGCAGGAGGGCCTGACGTTCCCCCTGCTCTCGGACGAGGACCACGCGGTGGCCGAGGCCTACGGCGCCTGGGGTGAGAAGAAGAACTACGGGCGGACCTTCGAGGGTCTGATCCGCTCCACGATCGTCGTCGGCCCGGACGGGAAGGTCACCCACGCGCAGTACAACGTGAAGGCGACCGGCCACGTGGCCCGACTGCGCCGCACCCTCGGCCTCGACGAGGCCTGATCCGCGCCCGCCGCGCCCGGGCGCCGCACGGTAGGATCGGGGCTCGCCCCGCCCGCGCGGGGTGTGCGCGGGCGTGGCGGAACTGGTAGACGCGCTGGATTTAGGTTCCAGTGTCCTGGACGTGGGGGTTCGAGTCCCCCCGCCCGCACTCCCCGGACCCGCCCGACCCCGACGTCACCCGCCAGAGGAGGCCGCCATGCAGCCCACTCGCCGCGCCTTCCTCGGCGGGGGCCTGGGCCTGCTCGGCCTGGGCGTGGCCGGCTGCGCGACGTCGCCCGCGGCGCCGTCCTCCGCCGCCCCGAGCTCCTCGGGCCCGGGCCGGCTGCTCGTGGTCGGCGCCCCGGCGCGGGCGCTGACGCGGGACCCGGCCCGCGCGCTGGACGTCGAGTCCTTCCGTCTGATCCGCCAGGTCTTCGAGACGCTGCTCGGCGTGGACGCGGACACCGGCGCCCCCACGCCCCGCCTCGCCGAGCGGCACGAGGAGTCCGACGGCGGCCGCCTCCACATGTTCCACCTGGTCTCCGGGGTGGTGTTCGACGACGGCGAGCCGTGCGACGCCGCCGCCGTGGTCGCGAACATCGAGCGGTGGGCCGCCGCCCCTGCGCCCGTGGACGGGACCGTGGCCCCGCCCTCCTCGTTCGTCTCGGCCTTCGGCGGATACGCCGGGGACGCGGACTCCGCCTTCGCCGGCGTCGAGGCCCACGGAGAGCTCGAGGTGCGGCTGCGCCTGCACTCCCCCCGCCGTCACCTCGCGGCCGCGCTGGCCTCGCCGGCCTTCGCGATCTCCTCGCCGGCCTCGTGGGACCGCACGGTCGACGTGGACGGCTCCGAGGTCACCACCCCAGCCGGCACCGGCCCCTACCGCTGGGCCGACGCCGCGGAGACCGCCGAGCTCACGCGCGCCCACCCGGGCGCCTCGGGCGCGACGATCCTGGTCCCCAGCGCCCGCCACCGCGGCTCCGATCCGGCGGCGTACCCGGTGGCCGTGCAGGCGTGGGGTCGGGCCTCCGTGCGCCTGCGGGAGCTGCGGCGCGGCACGGCGGACGTGATCGACGTCGTCGCCCCCGGCCAGCTGCGCCCCCTCGTCGAGGCCGGCACCCAGGTGCTGCCCCGGGACCCCCTGGGCGTGCTCTACGTGGGCATGAACCTGGACCACCCGCGCGTGCGCTCGCAGTACCTGCGCCAGGCGATCGCGTACGCGGTGGACCGCCCGCGCATCGCCGGCAGCGACGTCTTCCTCGAGGGCACCCGCCTGGCCCACGACCTCGTCCCCCCCTCCCTCGGCGTCGGCGACGAGGAGGCGCGGCGCTACGACGTCAACCCGGGCCGGGCCCGCGAGTTCCTCGGCCTGGCGGGATACGACGGGGAGCCGTTGGAGTTCCTCTACCCGGCCGGCACGGCCCGCCCCTCCCTGCCCGAGCCGGAGCGGGTCTACGCGATGGTCGCCCGCGACCTCGGCGCGGTGGGGATGCACATCGTGCCCGTGCCCGTGCCGGAGGACCAGGACTACCTGCACGCCGTCGTCTCCCGACCCACCCGAGCCCTGCACCTGATGGGCCGCACCGGCGACTACCGCGACCCGCACGCGTTCCTCGAGCCCTTCGCGCGCTCGGGCCGCGCCGAGACCGGCTACCGCAACCCGCGCGTCGTCGAGGACGTGGACGCGGCCGCGGCCGAGACCGACGACGACGCGCGCCGCGCCCTGTTCCGCCGCGTCGTCCGGGCCATGGCCCTCGACCTGCCGGCGCTGCCGCTGGTCTATCCGATCTCGGCCCTGGCCACCGGCCCGCGCGTGGCCTCCTACCCGACGTCGCCGCAGCTGGACGAGCCCTTCTCGCGCGTCAGGCTGACCGAAGGCTGAACGCACCGGTAGTACAGTGGGAGATCACGGCGCCCGGCCCGACCGCCACTGCTCGGCCTGGTCGCACTGCGCCCACCCGCCGTCGTTCTGCTTCAGGAGTTGACCGTGCCCACCACCTCGTCCACCGCCACCCACGACGTCGTCCTGATCGGCGGCGGCATCATGAGCGCCACCCTGGGCGTGCTGCTGCAGAAGCTCGAGCCCACCTGGTCCATCGCCCTGTACGAGAGCCTCGATCAGGCCGGCCTGGAGTCCTCCGACCCGTGGAACAACGCGGGCACCGGCCACGCCGCCCTGTGCGAGCTGAACTACTCGCCCATGGACAAGAACGGACGGGTGGACGTCACCAAGGCGCTGGGCATCAACGAGCAGTTCTGGACCACCCGCCAGTTCTGGTCCTCCCTGGTGGCGGACGGCACGCTCAAGGACCCCAAGTCCTTCATCAACCCGCTGCCGCACATGTCCTTCGTGTGGGGTGACGACCACGCGGACTACCTCCGCACCCGCTATGAGGCCATGTCCGCCCAGCCGCTGTTCGCCGGCATGGAGCACAGCGAGGACCCGGAGCAGATCCGTGCCTGGGCCCCGCTGCTGATCGAGGGCCGTGAGCCGGGCCAGCGCCTGGCGGCGTCCCGCAACACCGGCGGCACCGACGTCGACTTCGGCTCCCTCACCCGCCAGCTCATCACGGCCATGGCCGGCGCCGGCGCCGAGGTGCGCTTCGGTCACAAGGTCACCGGCCTCACCCGCGGCACGGACGGCCGCTGGGAGGTCAAGGTCAAGAACAAGGCCGCCGGCTCCGAGGTCGTGGACCGCGCCCGCTTCGTCTTCGTCGGTGCCGGCGGCGGCGCCCTGCCCCTGCTGCAGAAGTCCGGCATCCCCGAGGCCAAGGGCTTCGGCGGCTTCCCGGTCTCCGGCCAGTTCCTGCGCTGCACGGACGAGTCCGTGGTCAACCAGCACATGGCCAAGGTGTACGGCCAGGCCGCCGTCGGCGCCCCGCCGATGTCCGTGCCCCACCTGGACACCCGCTTCGTCAACGGCAAGCGGTCCCTGCTGTTCGGCCCCTACGCCGGGTTCTCCACGAACTTCCTCAAGACCGGCTCCTACCTGGACCTGCCGCTGTCCGTGCGCCCGCACAACCTCAGCACGATGCTGGACGTGGCCAAGGACAACATGGACCTGACCAAGTACCTCGTGACCGAGGTGCTGAAGTCCCGGGACAAGAAGATCGACGCGCTGCACGAGTTCTACCCGGAGGCCGACGGCGCCGAGTGGGAGCTGATCACCGCGGGCCAGCGCGTGCAGGTGATGAAGCGCAAGGGCCGCTTCGGCGGCGTCCTGCAGTTCGGCACCGAGGTCGTCACCCACGCGGACGGCTCGCTCGGCGGCCTGCTCGGCGCCTCGCCGGGCGCCTCCACCGCGGCCCCCATCATGGTGAAGCTGCTCGAGCGCTGCTTCCCCGCGAAGATGGCCGGCTGGGACGGCACGCTCAAGGAGCTCATCCCGTCCCTGGGCCACACGCTCAACGACGACCCGGCGCTGCTGGACGAGGTCCGCACCGCCACGGACGCCGCACTGAAGCTGGCCTGACGCCCCGATGGGAGCGCTCGCACGGTTCTCACTCGGTCGGCGGGCGCTCGTGGCGCTCGTCACCGTGTTCATCGCGGTGTTCGGTGTCCTCTCCGCCGGGCAGCTCAAGCGGGAGCTCATCCCCCCGCTCGAGCTGCCCGTCATCTCCGTCTCGACGCTCTACCCGGGGGCGTCCCCCGAGGTCGTGGACGCGCAGGTGGGCGAGCCCCTCGAGACGGCCCTGCAGGCCGTGGAGGGGCTCGAATCCTCGCGGTCCACGTCGCAGTCCGGCTTCAACGCGGTCCAGCTGGAGTTCGCCTACGGCACAGACCTGAACCGGGCCCGGTCCCAGGTGGACCGGGTGGTCGCCAACCTCGGGCCCCAGCTGCCGGAGGAGGCGGAGACCTCGTCCTTCGCAGGCTCCGTCTCCGACTTCCCGGTGGTCTTCCTCGCCCTGTCCGGGGACGAGGACCTCAACACCCTGCGCCGCCGCGCCGAGGACGTCCTGGCCCCGCGGCTGCAGAAGATCGACGGCGTCCGTGGCGCCGACGTCCTCGGCGGCACGGACGAGAACGTCTCCGTGGTCCCGGACCCGGCCGCGCTCGCCGCCGCCGGGCTGACCACCTCCGACATCACCGACGCGCTCGAGGAGAACGCCGGCCTCTTCCCCGTCGGCCAGGTCACCGAGGGCGCGACCACCTATCCCGTCCAGGCGGGCGCCGCCGTCGAGGACCTCGAGGGCCTGCGCGGGATCGTCGTCGCTCCCTCCGGCGACGGAGAACCGCGCACCCTGGACGAGGTCGCCGACGTCACCCTCGTGGCCGCGGCCCCCACCTCCCTGACCCGCACCGACGGGGTGCCGACGCTGTCCGTCTCCGTGACCGCGACCCCGGACGCCGACCTCGTGGCGGTCTCTCAGGCCGTGCGCGACGCCCTGCCGGAGCTGGCGTCCCTGGTCGGCGGCGGCGCGGACCTGACCGTGGTGTTCGACCAGGCCCCGTTCATCCAGCAGTCCATCGACACGCTGTTCCAGGAGGGCCTGCTGGGCCTGGCATTCGCCGTGCTGGTGATCGCCGTGTTCCTGCTCTCGGTGCGCTCCACCCTCGTCACCGCCGTGTCCATTCCGCTGTCCCTGCTGGCCGCCCTCATCGGGGTGGCGGCCTTCGGCTACTCCCTCAACACGCTGACGCTCGGGGCGCTGACGATCTCGATCGGCCGGGTCGTGGACGACGCGATCGTGGTGGTGGAGAACATCCGCCGGCACCTCGGCCTGGGCGCCGACCGGCGCACCGCGATCCTCGACGGCACGCGCGAGGTCGCCACCGCGATCACCGCCTCCACCCTCGTCTCCGTGGCCGTGTTCCTGCCCATCGCCTTCGTGGGCGGCCTGGCCGGCGAGCTGTTCCGGCCCTTCGCCGTGACCGCCACGGTCGCCCTGCTGGCCTCCCTCGTCGTCGCCCTGACGATCGTGCCGGTGCTGTGCTGGTGGTTCCTGCGCTCCCCGCGGCGCGGGGCCGAGACCACGGCCGCGCCCGCCGTCCCCGGCGACCGGCCCGTGGCGGCCGGCGGATGGCTCACCCGGGCCTACCGCCCGGTGCTGCGCTGGACACAGCGGCACACCGTGGTCACCCTCGCCGCCGCCCTGGCGCTGCTGGCCGGCACGGCCGCGCTGGTCCCGCTGATCCCCACGAACCTCCTGGGCGACTCGGGACAGAACTCGTTCGTCGTCACGGCGGAGCAGGAGCCGGGGACGTCGCTGGAGACCACGGCCGCCGCCGCCGAGCGCATCGAGCGGGTGCTGCTGGACACCGACGGCGTCGAGACGGTCCAGTGGACGGCCGGCACCGCCGCCGGTCCGATGGGGGCCTTCGGCGGCTCCTCGGCGGACCGGGCGCGGTTCACGGTGGTGACCGACCCGGATGCGGACCAGGTGGCCCTCCAGGACGGGGTGCGCGCCGAGCTCACGGGTCTCGACGGCGTGGGCGACGTGTCCGTCTCCACACAGCAGGGGCCGAGCGGCGGCCAGGACATCGAGGTGGCCGTCTCCGCCCCCGACCCGCAGGCCCTCACCGCGGCCGCCGATCAGGTCGCCGAGGCGCTGCGGCCCGTCGAGGGTGCCCGCGAGGTGACGACGCCGGCTTCGGACCTGCGCCCGACGTTCCAGGTGGACGTGGACACCGTCGCCGCCGCCCGGCTCGGCCTGACCGAGGAGGCGGTGGCCGGCCAGGCCGCCGCCGCCCTGCAGGCCGTGCCCGTGGGCGACGTCCGCTTCGGGTTCGAGAGCTTCGCGGTGCAGCTGGGTGACCCGGAGCCGGTCGAGTCCCTCGACGCCCTGCGCCAGGTGCCCGTGGAGACGGCCGAGGGGCCCGTGCCGCTGGGGGACCTCGCCGAGGTCTCGCGAGTGCCGGTGCCCGCCCGGGTGACGTCCTCGAACGGCGAGCGGACCGCCGTCGTCACGGTGACCCCGGACGACGAGGACCTCGGGGCCGTCTCGCGCCGGGTCACGCAGGCCGTGGCGGAGCTGGACCTGCCCGAGGGCGTCACCGCGGCCGTGGGCGGCGCGGCGGAGCAGCAGGCGCAGACGTTCCGGGACCTCGGACTGGCGCTGCTGGCCGCCGTGGCGACCGTGTACGTCGTGATGGTGGCGACGTTCAACTCGCTGCGCCAGCCGCTCGTGCTGCTCGTGTCGATCCCCTTCGCCGCCACGGGCGTGTTCCTGGCGCTGCTGGCCACCGGCACGCCGCTGGGACTGTCCACGATGATCGGGCTGCTCATGCTGGTGGGCATCGTGGTGACGAACGCGATCGTGCTGATCGACCTGATCAACCAGTACCGCCGCGACCGCGGCATGACCCTGGACGAGGCGATCGAGGTGGGCGCGCTCAACCGCGTGCGCCCGGTGGTGATGACGGCCCTGGCCACCGTCCTGGCCATGACCCCGATGGCCCTGGGCATCACGGGGCACGCGGGGTTCATCTCCCAGCCCCTCGCGGTGGCCGTGGTGGGCGGCCTGGTGTCCTCCACCCTGCTCACGCTCGTGCTCGTGCCCGTGCTGTACCGGCTCACCGAGGTCCGCGGGGAGCGCCGCCTGCAGGAGGAGCGCCGTGTCGCGGCCGAGCGGGAGGCGCAGCGCGTCGCGGCCGAGCGCGCAGCCGAGCAGGCGCGCCGGGCTGAGGAGCGTTGGGCGGCCCCGTCCGAGCTCGACGCCGGACGCCTCGGCCGACTCCGGCAGCGCCTCCGCCGGCGGTGGCGCCGGGCCTGACCGCTCGCGTGGCGCGAGCCGGAGCGGCGGGGCGCACCCCCGCCGCTCAGGCGCCGTCGTGCACCGCGAGGCTCGAGCCGCGCCGGTCCTTGCGCACCTCGAGGCGCACGCCGATCTCCTGCCTCATCCGTTCGACGTGGGAGACGAGGCCCACGGTCCGGCCACCGGTTCGCAGGGTGTCCACGACGTCCAGGACGTCGTCGAGGGTGTCCGCGTCGAGCGAGCCGAAGCCCTCGTCCACGAAGAGCGTGTCCAGTTCGATGCCGCCGGCTTCGGCCTGCACGGTGTCCGCGAGCCCCAGGGCGAGGGCGAGGGAGGCCATGAAGGTCTCGCCGCCCGAGAGCGTGGCCGGGTGGCGCGTCTCGTCCACGTAGTGGTCCCGGATGACGAGTTCGAGGCCCTTGTTCCCGCGCCCGCCCACGGCGTCGGAGTACTCGATCGAATACCGCTGGTCCGTCATGGCGAGCAGACGCTCGGTGGCCGCGGCGGCGACCTCCTCGAGCCGCCCGGCGAGGACGTAGCTCGTCAGGGGCATCTTGAGCAGGTTCTCCCCGCCGCCGCGGACGAGGTCGAGCAGCCCCCGCACCCGCGTGTGCTCGGCGATGAGCCCGGCGGACCGCTCCAGGACCTCGGTCAGGGCGGCTGACTGGCGGCGCACCGTGGCGACGAGTGAATCGAGTCGCCCGACCACCGTCGCCCGGGACGAGCTCGCGGCCTCGGCCGCGGCGAGCGCCTCGGCGGCGGCGCGGGTCTGCTCCTCGGTCGGCGGCTCGACGCCCGCCTCGGCGAGGGCGCGGCCCCGGCGGACGGGCTCGCTCGCCTCGAGCTCGGCGAGGCGGGCCCGTTCGGCGTGCCACTCCTGCACGGCGGCCGTGCGCGCGGCGGCCTCCGTCTCCTCGAGGCGGGCCGCGCGCGCCGCGTCGACGTCGTCGAAGTGCTGTTCGGCCAGCGCGGCGGTGAGCGCCTGGTCGGTCTCGTCGGCGACCGCCCGGGCGCGCGCGTCCTCGTCCTGCGCCGCAGCGAGGGCGGCCAGGACCCGGCGTGCGGCGGTGACCTGGTCGCGGCGGGCGTCGAGGGTCTCGGCGTCACCGCGGGCGGCCTCGACGGCGTCCCGCAGCTCGGTCAGCCGGGCGGCACGGTGGGCGGCGGCCTCGGCGAGCCGACCGTCCTCGGCCGCGAGCGCGGCGGCGGTCTCGTCGGCCCCGGCGAGCGTCTTCTCGGCGGCGGTCAGCCGCCGGCGGTCCGCGGCGAGGTCCTTCGCCGCCTGGTCCAGCGCGGCCCGTTCGGCCTCGGCGCGCTCGAGCGCCTCTCGCGCGGCCTCGGGTGCGAGCCCGGCGGCGGCCTCGCGCGCCGTGCGGAGGGTCTGCTCGGCGGCGCGCAGGGCGGTCTCGGCGTCGGTCGCGGCCCGGTCGGCCGCGGTCCGGGCCTGCTCGGCGTCCCGCACGTCCGCCTCGGTCACCGTGGTGTCCGCGGTGGCGGCCGGGGCCGGGTGCTCGGGCGAGCCGCACACGGCGCACGGCTCGCCGGGCACGAGCCGCTCCGCCAGTTCGGAGGCGGCCTGCTCGTACCGGGCACGCAGCAGACCGACGTGCCGTTCGGCGGCCTCGCGTCGCCGCTCCTGTGCCTCCCGGTGGGCCCGGGCCGCGGTCTCTGCCTCGACGGCGCGGGCGGCCGCGGCCTCGGCGGCCGTGCGGCGAGCGGCGGCCTCGGACACGGCGCGGTCCACGGCCTCCCGGGCGCCGAGACGCTCGGTGCCGCGTTCGACGGCCGCGCGGTGTGCCGCGACGGCCGCCTCACGCTCGGGGCGGGACTCGACCAGGGCGGCGCGGTCGCGGCCGATCTCGGCCCGACGCTCCGCCGCGGCGGCCGCCTCCTGCTCCAGCTCGCCCATCCGGGCACGGTCCTGGACGGCGCGTGCCACCGCCTCCGCGGCGCGCTCGGCCTCCCCCAGCGCCTGGCGGGAGGCGGGCGCGTCGGCGGCCCCGTCCGCCCGGGCGGCGGCGAGCCACGCCGCCGCGGTCGGCTCGTCCTCGACGTGCGCCAGGGCCTCCGTCACCGTCTCCGACGCGGTGCCGGCGGCGTCCGCCGCCGCGGTGGCCCGCTGGGCGGCCGCGAGCACCCGCCCGGCGCGCTCATGGGCGTCGACGGCGCGGCGCCGCGCCGCGGCGGTCTCGGCCTCGGCGTCGTGGTCGCGTCGACGGCTCGCCCACGCCTCGGCCGCGGCCAGGTCCCGCCCGCGGGTCTCCAGCTCACGCGCCGTCACCCGGGCCCGCTGCTCCGCGGCGCGGGCCGTGGCGAGGTCGGCCCGCGCGTCCTCGTGGGCGCGACCTGCGCGCTCGGCGGCGAGGGCGAGCAGCCGGTCGTCCGTGTCCGGTGACGGCTCCGGCGCATGCCAGTCCGGGCCGAGCGCCTCGTGGAGCGCCTCGGCCAGCTGTGCCCGCGCGGTCCGGGCCACGTCCGCGTCCACGGCCACCGCGGTGTCCAGCCGGGCCGTCTCGACGCGCAGGTGCTCCTCGACGCCGTCGAAGCGCTGCGTGCCGAAGAGCCGCCGCAGCAGGACGCGGCGCTCATCCGACTTCGCGGTGAGGAACTGGGCGAACTGTCCCTGAGGCAGCAGGACCACCTGCATGAACTGCTCGGCGTCCAGGTGCAGGACGGCCGCGATCTGCTGGCCGACCTCGTCCGCCCGGGTGAGCGGCGCCGTCCATTCCCCGTCCACGCGTTCCCGCAGGGAGACCGTGGCCTGCGTGGTGACGGTGGCGCCGCCCGCCGCGCTGCGTCTCCGGCGGGGCCGCTCGTGCTTGGGCGAGCGGACCACCTCGAAGCGCCGGCCCTGCACGGTGAACTCGACCTGCACCTCGGGGATCACCGCGCCGGGCTCGCGCAGCGTGGTCACGAGCGACTCGGCCGACCGTCCGCCCGGCACGGTCCCGTAGAGGGCGAAGCACAGCGCGGCCAGCACCGTGGACTTGCCCGCGCCGGTGGGCCCGTCCAGCAGGAACAGGCCGCCCGCGTTGAGCCGGTCGAAGTCGACGTCCTGCGCCTGGGCGTAGGGCCCGAGCCCCTCCAGGCGCATCCGATGGATCCTCATGCGCGCACCTCCCCCGCGCGAGCGGCCTCGAGGGCGTCCCGCAGCAGGTCCTGCTCGGCCCCGCTGGCCGGCCGCTGCCGGACGTGGTCCACGAAACCGACCGCGAGCGCGTGGTCCGAGGGTGCCTGCCGCAGGACCTGGGCGTAGGTCCGCTCCCGGGCCCGCCTCCCGCCGGCCGGTTCGTGGCGGAAGACGAGCACGGAGGGGAACCGGGTCTTCAGGCGCTCCAGGGCCCGCTCGGGGCGTTCGTCGTCGGTGACGGTGACCTGCACCCAGCACTGCTCCGCCCACGCGAACTCCGGGGACTCCAGCAGGTCCTCGATCGGCCCGGACAGCACCGCCAGGCGCCGTCCGGCGTCCCAGTCCACGGCCTCGACGTCGGTGACGGCCCCGCCCGTGACGTGGACGAGCCAGCCGCCCTTGCGGTGGCCCGCCTCGGAGAAGGAGTACGGCAGCGGTGAGCCGGAGTACCGCACGTGCTCTGCCAGCCGCTGGCGGCCGTGCAGGTGGCCCAGGGCCGCGTAGTCGAGCCCGTCGAACACGGAGACCGGCACCTGCCCCAGCGTGCCCACCAGCATCTCGGGCGGGGCGTCCGGCTCGACGTGCTCGCCCTCGCCGATGTCCCGTTCGGACTCGGAGCCGTGGCCCCCGGCCGCGAACAGGTGGGCCAGCACGACGGCGGCCACCGGCTCCGGCGTCTCGGCGCGGCGGGCGGCCAGATCGGCGTGGACGCGGCGGACCGCCTCCGTCAGCACGGCCGTGTGGTGGGGCTCCACGCCCCAGGCCGGTCCCTGGTGGCGCGGTTCGAGGTAGGGGATGCCGTAGACGGCCACGGTCTGGCCCGCGCCGCCGTCGACCCCGGGCTCGGTGAGCAGCACGGGGCGGTCCAGCTCCGCCGCGTCCGCGCGCACGTGCACGCCCGCGGCCGCCAGGAGTCCGCCGCCGAAGCCGAGGCGCACCGCCGAGTCGTGGTTGCCGCTCGTGAGCACCACCTGGGCGCCGGCCGCGTGCAGCCGGGTGAGCGTCCGGTCCAGCAGCCGGACGGCGTCCGCCGGCGGCAGCGCGCGGTCGTACACGTCCCCGGCCAGCAGGACGGCGTCCACGCCGCGCTCCGTCACGGTCGCGACGAGGGCGTCCAGGACCTCCTCCTGGGCCTCGAGCAGCCCGGTGCCGTGGAACGACCGGCCCAGATGCCAGTCCGAGGTGTGCAGCAGGATCATGCGGCCCACTCTAGGGAGGGTGTGGACGGGATAAGCACGACGCGGTGCAGCTCGTACGATGGCGGCATGTCCGCCACCGCGCCCGAGCCCACCGCCTCCTCGTCCACGCCCCTGCCCGGCCCCGAGCACGCCGACCGGGTCCTGGCCCTCCTCGCGGCCGGTGCCGCCGGGGACGCGCTGGGCGGCGTCGTCGAGTTCACCCCCGCGTCGGGGATCGCGGCGGTGCACGGCCCCGCCGGCGTCACCGACGCCGCGGACCTGCTCGCCCAGGAGGGCGCCCACGCCCTGCCGATCACCGACGACACGCAGCTGACGCTGTACGTGCTCGACGGCCTGCTCGAGTGGATCGAGTGGCAGAACGACGGCGTCCCGGCCGATCCTGCGGCGTGCGTGTGGCTCGCGTGCCTGCGCTGGTTCGCCACGCAGGACGGCGCGCTGCCCGAGGGCGCTCCCCCGGCCCCGCCCCGCTGGATCGACGCGCACGCGGAGCTGAAGGTGCGCCGCGCGCCGGGCACCGCGTGCCTGACCGGGCTCGCCGAACCGGGGATGGGCCTGCCGGGCGACCCGCACAACCCGGGTTCGAAGGGCTGCGGGACGGTCATGCGCTCGGCCCCGTACGGGATGGTGCCGGGGCTCGAGGACCCGCACGTCGTGTCCCTCGCCCGCCAGGGGGCCGTCCTCACGCACGGCCACCCCACCGCGTGGGTCGCGGCGGGCGCGTACGCCCTCGTCATCGCGGCCCTGCTGCGCGGCCTGGACCTGGCCGCCGCGGTCGCGCACGCCCGCGCGTGGCTCGACGGCCTGGGCGAGGAGGCCGCGGAGACCCGCGCCGCCGTGACCGCGGCGGTCGACCTGGCCGGCACCGTCGACGCCGACCCCGGCGCCCCCGGCGCCCTCCCCACCGCGCTCGGCGAGGGCTGGGTCGCGGAGGAGGCCCTGGCGATCGCGCTGTATGCCGCGCTCACCGCGCAGGCGGTGCACCCGGCCGATCCGGCGGCGGCGCTCGCCCTGGCGCTGCGGATCGGCGTGAACCACGACGGCGACTCCGACTCCACGGCCTCGCTGGCCGGGCAGGTGCTCGGCGTGGCGCACGGCACCGCCGTGTTCGGTGCGCACGACCCCGCGGACCGCGCCGCGGCCGAGGCCTCCGTCCCGGGGTGGATCGCCGAGCGCGAGGTCGTCCTGGAGGCCGCCCGGCGCTGGAGCGCCGCGACCACCTGAGTGGTTCAGCGCGCGGCGTCCGGCCAGTTCCCGTCGAGCATCTGCAGGAACTCCCCCTCGGAGACCAGGGCGATGGCCTGCCCACGGTCCCGCCGGCGCAGGGCGTCCCGCGTCTTGCGGTGCGCCAGCGCCGTGGTCACGGCCTGCGGTGCCCCGTCCTCGGCGCGCGGGCGGTGCAGGTCCGCGGCCTCGAAGCCGTCCCCCACGACGAGCATCGTGGTGGCCGCGCCCACCCGGTTCGCGGTCTGCGCGCCGTGCGCGGCCGCGCGCGTCTTGGCACTCTGACGCGACATGCCGATGCCGCCCGTGAACACCACGGTCTGGCCGAACAGGGGGTGGCCCGGGTCGGCGGCCGGGTTCGGGAGCGGATTGACGCCCTCGTCCGGCCAGCGCATGAAGTCGGGCATGGCGCGTTCGTCCCGCAGCGGGACCCGCGCGTCGAAGACGCCCTCGGTACGCCGGGCCTGGCGGGTGGCCTTCGACTCGGCGCCCGATCCCGCCGCCCGGGGGGCGAGGACGCTGACGCTCAGCCCCTGGGCCCGCATCAGGCGGTCGACGCCGCGGCCGGCCGGCGCGTCGGTCAGCCCGGGCAGAATCTCCGCGTCGGCCGGCGGCACCCCCAGCACGCGCCGGCCGATGTCCACGAGGATGGCCGCGCAGGCCTCGGCGTCGGCCAGTGCGTCGTGGTGGCGCCCCGGGGTGAACCCGGCCTCGCGCGCCGCGGAGGGCAGGGCGTACGAGGGCAGGTCGTAGACGCGGCGCGCCAGCACCAGGGTGCACACGAACTCCAGGCCCGGCACGTCCCGGCCGGAGACCTCGAGGCCGGACTCGATGACGCCGACGTCGAAGCCCGCGTTGTGCGCCGCGAGCACGTCCGTCCCCACGAAGTCCGCGAGCTCGTCGTACACCTGCGCGAACCGGGGGGCGTCCAGGACGCGGTCCTCGGTGATGCCGTGGATGCGCACGTTGCGGGGATCGAACCGGTCGAAGCCGACGGGCGGACGGATCAGCCACTCGGCACGGTCCACCATGACCCCGTCCCGCACCCGGACGGCGCCCACGGCGCACGGGGAGCCGCGGAAGCCGTTGGCGGTCTCGAAGTCGATCGCGGTGAAGTCCAGCCCCGGCACGGGGACGCGCCCGCCGCTCACGGGCGCGCGTCGAGCGCGTCCACCAGGTAGGGCAGCAGGGCGCGGAAGGCGTGCCCCCGGTGGCTGATCGCGTTCTTGTCCTCGGGGCTCAGCTGCGCGGTGGACACGTCCCGGCCCTCGGGCCGCAGGATCGGGTCGTAGCCGAAGCCGCCGTCCCCCACGGGCTCGCGCAGCAGCGTGCCGGGCAGGCGGCCGTGCTCGACGTGCTCGACGTGGATGGCCCGGGCGCCCGCGGCGTCCGGGCCGCTGGGGACCGCGAGCGCGGCGGCGCACACGAACTGGGCACCCCGATGCTCGTCCGGCACGTCGGCCAGCTGGGCCAGCAGCAGCTCGAGGTTGGCACGGTCGTCCCCGTGGCGCCCGGCCCAGCGGGCCGAGAAGATCCCGGGGGCGCCGTGCAGCACGTCCACGGCCAGACCGGAGTCGTCCGCGACGGCGATCAGCCCGGTGTGCGCGGCCACGGCGCGGGCCTTCTTCAGCGCGTTCTGGGCGAACGTGACGCCGTCCTCGACGACGTCCGGGGCGCCCACGGCGCCCGCGTCCACCACCGCGGCCTCCACGTCGAGGCCGGGCACGGCGCCGGCGAGCAGCTGCCGCAGCTCGCGCACCTTGCCCGCGTTGTGCGTGGCGAGCACGATGCGGGCGCCCTCCGGCAGGCCCGCCGACGAGGAGGCGGGCGCGCTCACGCCCGGTCCTCCGTGGCGGCGGCCAGGGTCTCGGCCTGGATGCGGGCCAGCTCACCCGTGCCGATCAGGGCCAGGTCCAGCAGGGTGTCCAGCTCGGCGCGGGTGAACGGCGCGCCCTCGGCGGTGCCCTGCACCTCCACGAACTCCCCGGCCCCGGTGACGACCACGTTCATGTCCGTCTCCGCCTTCACGTCCTCCACGTACGGCAGGTCGAGGACGGGCACCCCGTCCACGATGCCCACGGACACCGCGGCGACGGAGTCCTTGAGGACGGCGGCGCCCTTGGCGAGGATCCCCTCGCGCCGCGCCCAGGCCACCGCCTCGGCGAGGGCGACGTAGGCGCCCGTGATGGCGGCGGTGCGGGTGCCGCCGTCGGCGTCGAGGACGTCGCAGTCCAGGACGATGGTGTTCTCCCCCAGGGCGGACAGGTCGATGACGGCGCGCAGGGACCGGCCGATCAGGCGGGAGATCTCGTGGGTGCGCCCGCCGATCCGGCCCTTGACGGACTCGCGCTGGCTGCGCTCGTTGGTGGCCCGCGGGAGCATCGCGTACTCGGCGGTGACCCAGCCGGTCCCCTCGCCCTTGAGCCAGCGCGGCACGCCCTCGGTGAAGGAGGCGGTGCACAGCACGCGGGTGTTCCCGAACTCGATCAGGGCCGAGCCCTCCGCCTGCCGGGACCAGCCCCGGGTGATGGTGATGGGGCGCAGCTCGTCGACGGCGCGGCCGTCCGGGCGGGGGGCGGTGGGGGCGGGAGAGCTCATGGCCTCCAGTCTAGGCGCGCCCTCAGACGCCGTAGCTCAGCCCCGAGACGGCGACGGCCAGCGGGCCGTCGTACACCGCGCGGGCCTCCTGGACGGCGCGCTGCGGATCGTTCCACACCGGCAGGTGTGTGAGCAGCAGCTTCCGGGCCCCGGCCTGCGCCGCCGTCTCGCCGGCCCGTCGGCCGGTCAGGTGGACGCCGTCGATGCCGTCGTCCCGGCCCTCGTGGAAGGCGGCCTCGCACAGGAACACGTCCGCGTCCCGCGCGGCCTCGACGAGCCCCTCACACGCGTCGGTGTCCCCGGAGTAGGTGAGCACGCGGGTGGTGACGTCGCCGTCGTCGTCGACGCGGTCCACCTCGACCCGGATCGCGTAGGCCTCGTCGATGGGATGGCGCACGGGGACCGGGGTGAACCGGAACGGACCGAGCCGCTCGGTGCGGCCGGCGGCCCAGCACCGGAACTCGAAGTCCTGGTGCATCCCCGGCTCGGGGTCCATCCCGTACGCCTCGGCGATGCGGTCGGCGGTGCCGGCGGGTCCGTAGACGGGCAGCCGGCCGCGGTCCCAGCCGGCCGGGTTCCAGCGGATGGCCACGTGCATCCCGCACAGGTCCATGAAGTGGTCCGGGTGCAGGTGGGAGAGCAGGATGCCGTCCAGGTCCTCGAGCTCGACGTAGCGCTGCAGCACGCCGAGGGCGCCGTTGCCGAGGTCCAGCAGGATCCGCCATGTGCGCGGGGTGACGCCGTCCTCGGCCACGCCCTCGGCGGTGAGGAGGTAGCACGAGGCGGGTGAGCCCGGGCCGGGGAAGGACCCGGAGGCCCCGATGATGGTCAGCTTCACGTCACACCCTCCTGCTCGGCGCCCAGCCGCACGAAGGCCGTCGAGCGCGTCGGGACCGGCGCGGCCGCGGGGCGGGGCGCGCCGATCGTCTCCAGGCGGCGCACGGACTCGACCTCGGGTCCGAGGAAGCGGCGCGCGAGGGCCTGGAAGTGGTCGGGGTCGCCGGTGGCGGCGAAGCGGTGGCGGGTGGCCTGGCCGGAGCCCGCGGCCGAGTGGGGGTGCTCGAGGCCGAGGCGGACCAGTTCCCGGTAGAGGTCCTTGGCGGTCTCCTCCGCGGAGGAGACGAGCGTGACGTCCTCCCCCATCACGAGCGAGAGGGCGCCGGTCAGCAGCGGGTAGTGGGTGCATCCCAGCACGAGGGTGTCCACGCCCGCCGCGCGCAGCGGGGCCGTGTACTCCCGGGCGGTCTCCAGCAGTTCGGGGCCGGTGGTGATGCCGGCCTCCACGAACTCCACGAACCGCGGGCACGCGACCGAGGTGATCTCGAGGTGCGGGGCGGCCGAGAACGAGTCCTCGTAGGCGCGGGACCCGACGGTCGCCTCGGTGCCGATCACGCCGATTCGGCCCGTGCGGGTGGCGGCCACGGCGCGGCGCACGGCGGGCTGGATCACCTCGATCACGGGGATGCCGTGGCCTCCCGTGTAGCGCTCGCGGGCGTCGCGCAGCACGGCGGCCGACGCGGAGTTGCACGCGATCACGAGCGCCTTGACGCCGCGCGCGACGAGCTCGTCCATGATCGCCAGGGCGAGGGCCCGTACCTCGGCGATGGGCCGCGGGCCGTACGGCGAGTGCTCCGTGTCGCCCACGTAGAGGATGGACTCGTGGGGCAGCTGGTCCATGATCGCCCGGGCCACGGTCAGCCCGCCCACGCCCGAGTCGAACACGCCGATCGGCGCGGCGGCGTCCACGGCGGCGCGCTGGCCGCTCACTGCTCGTCCTCCGCGTCCCCGGCGCCCGGCGCGGACTCGTCCGCGCCCTCGGGCAGCTCGCTGAGCATCTCCGTCATGAGCGTCTCCAGCAGCCACGAGGTGAAGTTGTAGAGCAGGGCCATGGTGGACTCGACGTCCTCCGCGCTGCGCCAGTCGTCCACGGCGTGCACGCGGGCGGCGTCCTCCTCGGTCTCGACGCCCAGGCGGGCGGCCAGGACGAGGCGCACGTCGTTGAGCGCGCGGCCGAAGGCCGGCGCCTGGTCGTGCGGCACCTCCACGCGCGTCGAGCGCAGCAGCTCGAGGGCCAGGCGCGCGTCCGCGAGCTTCCCCTCCGACAGGGCGTCCTCGGTCAGGGCCCGGTGGGCGCCCTGTTCGGCGGCGCCGGCCTGGGGCATCGCATCCGGCAGGAGGCGTGCGACGGCCGGGTCGGTGGGGGCCGAGCGCTGCGGCTCCGGGTCCTGGCTCAGGTGCAGGCCGGAGACCAGCCCCCAGAACGCGGCGTCGGACGCGTCCAGCCCGGCCACGGGGCCCGCGTCCTGCGCGGCGGACACGGACGGCGGCGCCGCCGGGGGATCTTCGGGCGTGTCGACGCCGTCCTCGGCGGCCGGGGCCTCGGCGGGGTCCGCCTCGGCGGGGCGCACGTCCGCGCGTCGGCCCTCGAGCAGGGCGACGACGTCCCTGACCAGCCCGCGCAGCAGGCGCACCTCCGGCAGCTCCAGCTGCGCCGTGTACCCCCGCCGCGTCCAGCGGAACCGTTCTGCCATGCCCCTCCTCAGTCCTCCGCCTGCTCCAGCGTGGCCCACAGACCGTAGCCGTGCATCGCGCCCACGTGCAGCTCGGCCTTCTCCTTGGTGCCCGTCGCCACCACGGACCGGCCCCGCTCGTGGACCTCGAGCATGAGCCGCTGCGCCTTGGCGGCGGAGTAGCCGAAGTGGGTGCGGAACACGTAGGCGACGTAGCTCATCAGGTTCACCGGGTCGTTCCACACCACGACGTTCCACGGCCGGTCCCGGGCTGTGTCCTCGTGAGGCCGCTCCAGCAGGGCGGTGTCGGTGGCGCCGGCGGGGACGGACTCACCCGGCGCCGGACGCACGGCGCGCGGCGCGGACGGATCGTGGCGGGTCAGCACGGACATGCGCCCCAGTGTACGAGGCGGGCGGGCCAGGACCGGCCCCGCCACGGTCCACTAGGGTGGGCGCGTGAGCCAGAACCCCGTGCCCAGCGCCCCGCGGACCGCCGACGACTGGCAGATCCCCACGGCGCTGATGACCGACCACTACGAGCTGACCATGCTCCAGGCCGCGCTGAAGGCCGGCACCGCGCACCGCCGCTCCCGCTTCGAGCTGTTCACCCGACGCCTGCCCAGCGGCCGCCGCTACGGCGTGGTGGCCGGCGTGGGCCGCGCGCTGGAGGGCCTGTCCCGCTTCCGGTTCGACACGCCCGAGCTCGACTTCCTCGCGGACACCACCGCCCTCGACGACGCCACGCTGGCCTGGCTCGCCGACTACGAGTTCACGGGCGACATCGTGGGCTACGCCGAGGGCGAGGCCTACTTCCCGCATTCCCCCCTCCTGCAGGTGGAGTCGACGTTCGCCGAGGCGTGCATCCTGGAGACCTACCTGCTCTCCATCTACAACTACGACTCCGCCGTGGCCTCCGCCGCCTCCCGCATGACGGCCGTCGCGGACGGCCGCCCGTGCGCCGAGATGGGCTCGCGCCGCACGCACGAGGAGTCCGCCGTGGCCGCCGCCCGCGCCGCGGCCATCGCGGGCTTCACCGCGACCTCGAACCTCGAGGCGGGCCGCCGGTACGGCATCCCGACCGTCGGCACCGCCGCCCACTCCTTCACCCTGCTGCACGACTCGGAGCGCGCCGCCTTCGAGGCCCAGGTCGCCGCGCTCGGAGCGGACACCACCCTCCTCGTGGACACGTATGACGTGGAGCAGGGCGTGCGCACCGCGGTCGAGGTGGCCGGCCCGGCCCTGCGGAACGTCCGGGTCGACTCCGGCGACCTCGTGATCCAGGCCCACCGCGTGCGCGAGCTGCTCGACGAGCTGGGCAACACCGAGACCGGGATCATGGTCACCTCGGACCTGGACGAGTACGCGATCGCCGCCCTGCGCTCCGCCCCCGTCAGCTCGTACGGCGTGGGCACGCGCCTGGTCACCGGGTCCGGCGCGCCCACCGCCTCCATGGTCTACAAGCTCGTGGCCCGCCAGGACGACGACGGCACGTGGGTGGACGTGGCCAAGGCCAGTTCCGGCAAGGCCAGCCGGGGCGGCCGCAAGGAGGCCGCGCGCCGCCGCGACCCGCGGGGCCGGGCCACCGCCGAGGTGATCGGCGTCAACCGCAGCGCCGCGCCCGACGCCGACGACCGTCCCCTGCTGCACCGTTTCGTGCACGCCGGCGAGCTGGCCGAGGGCTGGACCGGCCCCGAGGCCGTCACCCGCGCCGCCGAGCGGCACGCCGCCTCCCTGCGCGAGCTGCCCGCCTCGGTGGGCCGCCTGCAGCCGGGCGACCCCGCCATCCCGACCATCTTCCTGGAGGACTGACCCATGGAGAACCTGAACCGCGCCCTGGTGATCGTGGACGTGCAGAACGACTTCTGCGAGGGCGGCGCCCTCGGCGTGGCCGGCGGCGCCGCCGTCGCGGCCGGGGTCAGCGAGCACCTGGCCGAGCACGCGGACGCCTACGCGGCCGTGGCCGCCACGCGCGACTGGCACGTCGACCCGGGCACGCACTTCGCCGCGGCCACCGGCGCCGAGCCGGATTTCCGCACCACCTGGCCGGTGCACTGTGTGGCCGGCACCGCCGGCGCCGAGCTGCATCCCGACCTGGACGCCGAGCACCTCGACGCCGAGTTCCTCAAGGGCCTGCACACGGACGCCTACTCCGGCTTCGACGGCGCCCTCGGCGAGCCCGACGCCGTCCCGACCGGGGCCGCGGGCGAGCGCCCCTCCGGGACCGTCGGCCCGTACGGGGCCACCGCCGTGGCCGCGGCCGCCGTCGAGTCCGGCGCCCCCGGCCTCGACGAGTGGCTCCGTGAGCAGGGCGTGGACGCGATCACCGTGGTGGGCATCGCCACGGACCACTGCGTGCGCGCCACCGTGCTCGACGCCCTCGACGCCGGCTACGAGGTCACCGTGCTGACCGACCTGGTGGCCGGCGTCGACGAGGCGGCCGCCCAGGCCGCGCTCCACGAGATGGAGGCCGCCGGGGCCATCCTGGCGACCTCGTGAGCGGGTGCGGCCCCGGCGGGCGTGCCGGAGCCGGTCCCCGACGTCGACGAGGAGAGCAGCCATGACCGACTCCCCCATCGCCGCAGACCGGGACGGCATCCGCTACCTCTCCGGGGCGATCCCGGCCGCCGACGATGTCCGCGCCCTCTACGACGCCGTGGGCTGGTCCGCCTCCACGGGGGACATGGACACGCTCATGGGCGGGCTGCAGGGCTCGGCCACCGTGGTGACCGCCTTCGACGGCGGCCGACTGGTCGGTCTGGCCCGCGTGGTCTCCGACGGACACACCATCGCCTACCTGCAGGACATCCTCGTGGATCCGGGGCACCAGCGCCGCGGCATCGCCTCCGAGCTGCTGCGCCGCGTCTTCGCGCGGTTCGGCCAGGTGCGTCAGCACGTGCTGCTCACGGACACCGAGGAGCGTCAGCGCGCCTTCTACGAGGCCCATGGATTCCGCGAGTCCCATGACGTGGAGGGCGACGAGCTGCGCGCCTTCGTGCGCTTCCAGTCCCGGGACGGCTGAGCCCGGCGCTCAGGCCGACACGGCCTGCCGCTCCCCCCGGGCGGGGGCGGCGGTGAGATCGCCGAGCCGCTCGGCCTCGTGCGGGCCGGGCTTCATGGCGCGCAGCGCGTTGACGATGGCCACGACGTCCACGAGCTCCTGGAACAGCGCGCCGACCAGAGCCGGGATGGCGCCCGTGGCGGCGATGACCATTAGGACCAGGGAGAGCGCGATGCCGACCCAGATCGACTGCGTGGCCACCTGCAGGGTGCGCTGGCCGGCGGCCACGGCGACGGCGACCTTGGAGACGTCGTCGGCGAGCACCACCACGTCGGCGGACTCGGAGGCGGCGGTCGAGCCGCGGGCGCCCATGGCCACGCCCACGTCCGCGGCGGCGAGCACGGGGACGTCGTTGACGCCGTCGCCGACCATCATCACCGGGCGCTCAGGGCGCTCGGAGAGCAGGCGGACCTTGTCCGCGGGCAGCAGGTCCGCGTGGACCTCGTCGATGCCCGCCTCACCGGCGATGTGCCGTCCGGTGGCCTCGGCGTCGCCGGTGAGCATGAGGACCCGGCGTGCGCCGAGGCGGTGGAGCGCCTGCACGGTGGCGGCGGACTCGGGGCGGATGCGGTCGGCCAGCAGCAGGACGCCGGCGAAGGCGCCGTCCACGGCCACGTAGACGGCCGACTGACCGGGGGCGAGGTCGGCGGTGACGGTGTCCGGGGCGGCCTGCGTGACGTAGGCGCGCTTGCCGACGACGACGCGGCGCCCCTCCAGCACCGCGACGACGCCGTGGGTGGCCTCCTCCGTGGCATCCTGCGCGGTCGCCAGGGACAGCCCGCGCTCCTCGGCCGCCGCGCGGATGGCGTCGGCGAGCACGTGCACGGAGTACTGCTCGGCGGAGGCGGCCAGGCGCAGCAGCTCGTCCTGGGCGAAGCCGGCGGCCGGGCGCACGCCGACCAGCTCGGGGCGGCCGGCGGTGAGGGTGCCGGTCTTGTCGAAGCCCACGGTCTGCACGGAGCCGAGGGCCTCGATGGTCCCGCCGGACTTCACGATCACCCCGGACGTGGCGGCGCGGGACATGCCGCCGAGGAAGGCCACCGGAGCGGCGATGAGCAGCGGGCATGGCGTGGCCACCACGAGCACCTCGGCGAAGCGGACCGGGTCCTGGGACAGCCACCAGGCCAGGCCGGCGATCAGGTAGGCGACGGCGGTGAACGGCACGGCGTAGCGGTCGGCCAGGCGCACCATGGGGGCGCGGGACTCGGCCGCCTGCTGCACGAGGGAGACGATGGCCGCGTACTGCGAGTCGGCCGCGGAGGCGGTCGCCTCGAGCACGAAGGCGCGGGTGCCGTTGAGCGCGCCGGACATCACGGCCGAGCCGGTGCGGTGCGTGACGGGCAGGGACTCGCCGGTCAGGGAGGACTCGTCCAGGTCCACGGCGACCTCCCCGCCGTCCTCGGCGGAGGCCACGGTGCCGTCCACGGGAAGCACCTCGGCGGGACGCACCAGGAGCCGGTCACCGGGACGCACCTCCTCCACCGGCACGTCCTCCACGGAGCCGTCCGGGCGCAGTCGGTGCGCGCGCTGCGGGGCGCGGTCCAGCAGGGCGGACAGATCCCGCCGGGCGCGGCCGGCCGCGTAGTCCTCGAGGGCCTCCCCGCCGGTGAGCATCAGGCAGACGAGCACGGCGGCGAGGTGCTCCCCCACGAGCACGGTGGCGACGATCGCGGTGACGGCGAGGACGTCCACACCCCAGTGCCCGCGCATGAGGTCCCTGACCATGCCGACCGAGGTCCACGCGGCCACCACCAGGGCGTACGCCGAGGCGATCCAGCGCGCGGGATCCTCCGCCCCCGCCAGGTGCAGGCCGAGGGTGAGGGCGACGACGACCAGTGTCGCGAGCACCCACGGGTACCGCGCGGCGAACCCGAGGACGGCGGGGCGCGACGACGACGGGGACGGGGCGGACACGGGCATGGCGACTCCTGACATCGTGCCCCCATTCCAGCCCGTCCCCGTGCCGGGTGCCAGCCAGGGGAGGCGAACCTCAGCCCGCGAGCGCCCGCCGCGCTCCCGACGGACCTCAGGTCCGGCCGACGAACCACCCGCGCAGGGTGCTCAGCCGCTTCTCCAGCTGCTCGCGGGAGGCCTGGGCCACGGCGGGGCCGCCGGAGATCTCCCGCAGGCGGTTGTGGATCACCCCGTGCGGCTGGCCGGAACGGGCCGCCCAGGCGGACACCGTCTTGGACAGCTCGGAGCGCAGCTCCTTCATCCGCCGGTGGTCCACGACGTCGGCGGGCTCGGCCGCCTGCGCACGCGGCCGGCGCTGGATCTGCTCGGCCTGCCGCTGCCGCAGCAGGGCGGAGACCTGCTCGGCGTCCAGCAGGCCCGGGATGCCGAGGAAGTCCTGCTCCTCCTCCGAGCCGACGGCGCCGCCGAGGCCGAACTCGCCGCCGTCGAAGAGCACCTTGTCGAAGCTCGCCCGGGACTCGAGGGCCTCGAACTTCTCCCGCGTCAGCGCGTCCGAGCCGCTCTCGGCCCGGTTGGCCTCCGCGATGAGGTCCTCCTCGGGGGCGTCCTCGAGGTCCTCGACCTCGACGGCGCCCTCCTTGCGGTCCAGCGCGTGGTCCCGCTCGAGCTCCATCTCGTTGGCCAGCAGCATGAGCGCGGGCACGGACGGCAGGAACACCGAGGCGGTCTCCCCACGCCGGCGGGAGCGCACGAAGCGGCCCACGGCCTGGGCGAAGAACAGGGGCGTGGATGTGGACGTGGCGTACACGCCCACGCACAGGCGGGGCACGTCCACGCCCTCGGACACCATGCGCACCGCCACCATCCACCGCTCGTCCGACGCGGCGAACTCCTCGATGCGATCCGAGGCGCCCTTGTCGTCCGAGAGGATCACGGCCGGCCGCTGGCCGGTCAGCGCCTCGAGCTGCGCGGCGTACGCGCGCGCGTCCTGGTGGTCCGTCGCGATCACGAGGCCGCCGGCGTCGGGCACGTTGCGGCGCACCTCGCTGAGCCGCCGGTCGGCCGCGCGCAGCACGGACGGGATCCACTCGCCCGCCGGGTCCAGCGCGGTGCGCCAGGCGGAGGCGGTGATGTCCTTCGTGGCGGCCTCGCCGAGCTGAGCCTCCATGACCTCGCCGGTGGAGGTCTTCCAGCGCATCTGCCCGGAGTAGGCCATGAAGATCACCGGGCGCACCACGTGGTCCCGCAGCGCCGGGCCGTAGCCGTACGTGTAGTCCGCCTTCGACCGCTCGATGCCGTCCGCACCGAGTTCGTAGCGGACGAAGGGGATGGAGGCGGTGTCCGAGCGGAACGGGGTGCCGGTCAGGGACAGACGCCGCGTGGCCGGCTCGAACGCCTCACGGATGCCCTCGCCCCAGCTCAGGGCGTCGCCTCCGTGGTGGATCTCGTCCAGGATCACCAGCGTCTTGGCGGCCTCGGTGCGGTTGCGGTGCAGGACGGGCTTGTTCGCCACCTGGGCGTACGTCAGCGCCACCCCGCGGTACTCGGCGCCGTGCCGCCCGTCGGCGTTCTTGAAGTTCGGGTCGATGGCGATGCCCACGCGCGCGGCGTTGTCCGCCCACTGGCGCTTGAGGTGGTCCGTGGGCGCGACGACGGTCAGCCGCTGCACGACGCCGGAGTCCAGGAGGATCTTGGCCACGCGCAACGCGAACGTGGTCTTGCCCGCGCCGGGGGTCGCGACCGTCAGGAAGTCCTGCGGCGCGCTCTCGAGATAGCGCTCCAGCGCCTCCTGCTGCCACTGGCGCAGCTTGGGGGCCGTCCCCCACGCCGCGCGCTCGGGCATGGCGGGGGGAAGGTCCTCGCCGATGTGGAACAGGTCGTGCTGGACGCTGCCGTCCGGGGTGCCGCTCGTCAGGGAGCGGCCGTCAGCCACGGCCGCGGCCTCCGAACCAGCCACCGCGCTTGCCGCCGCCGTCGCCGTCGCCGCCGTCCTGCGGCTCGCGCAGGCCCTCGTAGATCTCCTTGCACGTGGGGCACACGGGGAACTTGTTCGGGTCCCGGCCCGGCACCCACACCTTGCCGCACAGGGCGATCACGGGGGCACCGGTGACGGCGGACTCCGTGATCTTCTCCTTGCGGACGTAGTGGGCGAAGCGCTCGTGGTCGCCCGGCTCGATCTCCTGGCGCAGCTCCTCACGCTCGAGGACGGACGTGCCGCCGCCGGCGGGCGCGAAGGGGTCGTTCAGGTCGGGTTCGCCGGTCACACTCATGCGGGCCAGTCTAGCCGCGCCCCTCAGAAGGCGGCCACGGCCTGGTAGGTCTCGGCCTGCGCGCGGTCGTACCAGCGCGCCCCCAGGCGCACGCCCAGCCACAGCGCGACAGCGCCCCACGCGAGCCCGAGCGCCACCGTCACCCACCCCCACACGGCGGCCCCGGTGATGAGCCGGACCACGAAGGGCACCAGGAACGGCACCGCGAGCGCCAGGCTGACCAGCATCGCGGCGCCCTGGACGAGCATCGTGCGCATGGCCGCGCCCTGCGGCGTCGCGAACGGGCTGTCCCCCGGCTTCGGGACCGGGTAGACGAAGCGGGCGGAGACGAACGCGGACAGCCCGGCGGTCGTCCCGAACAGGCCGAGGGCCAGGCCCAGCATCGGCGCCAGCAGGGACCAGTCACCCGCCGCCGCCGCCACCGTCGCCGTCGTCACGAGCAGGATCATCGGCACGCCCCAGCCCGCCAGGCCCAGGACCCGGCCCCAGCGGTCGTCCACGCCCCGCACGCCCGAGACGACGTGCAGGTGGAACGCCGTGTGGTCGTAGGCGATGTCCGCGGAGATCGAGTAGGCCAGGGACCAGGCGGTGATCGGCCCGAGGACCAGCAGCAGGCCCAGTCCGGGACCCCCCTCCCCGGCCATGCCCCCGGTGAACCACAGCAGGACGGCCATGAGCGGGATGATGATGAGCCCGGCCGCGTACCGCGGGTCGGCCAGCCAGTAGCGCTGGGCGCGGGCCGCGATCGCGGTGCGCGGGCCCGTGGCCGGTCGGCCCAGCCAGCGCAGCGGCGTCGGGTCCGCTCCCGCGGCGACGCGGCGGGACCGACCGCCGCCCACGGCCACCGGCTCCACGGTGCGGCGCACGGCCAGGTGCCACAGGGCCAGGGCGGCCAGGCACCAGGCGGCCGCCACCGCGAGGTGGAGCGCGACGGCGGCGCCGCGGCCCTCGGCGGCCGCCCACGCCGCGGCGGGGCCCGCCCCGAACGGGGTCCACGCCGCGCCGCGGGCGATCTGGGGCGCGATCGCCAGGAAGTCCTCGAACGACGCGACGGCCCGCGAGAGGGCGAGGCCGCCGAGCATGAGCGGGATGAACAGCAGGACGGAGACGACGTCCCGCACCCGACGCCGGCTCGCGTAGGCGGCCAAGAGGCCGGCGAGGCCGGAGCCGATCGCCACGGCGGTCACCGCGGTGATCGCGCCCCCGGCCAGGCCCGCCGCCAGCGCGGCCGGCCGGTCCCACCAGCTGGCCCCCAGGCCCACCAGCACGGCCAGCGTGGCGAGCCCGACCGGCGTCGTGAAGGCGCTCAGGACCAGACCGGCGATGAGGGTGCGGGCCGGGACGGGGAAGAGCACGAAGCTGTGCGGGTCGAGGGTGGCGTCCACGCCCGTGACGAACGGCGGGATGACGAGCCAGGCGAGCACCACGACGGCGGCGGCCAGCACGGTCGTGGCGCCGCGGGCCTCGTCCGGCAGGGCGGGCAGGCCCGTGACGAGCAGCGTCACCGCCACGGCGGCCATGCCGAGCACGTACAGCGCGCCGAGCACGCTCATCACCAGGGTGAACGGGGACCGCCGCCACTGGTTCAGGGTCAGCGTCCAGCGCAGTCGGACGAGCGTCAGAGCCATGTCAGCCCCGCCGAGCCGTGGCGGCCGCCGACGAGGTCCACGAAGCGGTCCTCGAGGTCGCGCCCGTCCCGGACCTCCTCGAGCGTGCCGGCGGCCCGCAGCGTCCCGGCCGCGATCACGGCGACGTGGGTGCACATGCGCTGGACGAGGTCCATCACGTGGCTCGAGACGATCACGGTGCCGCCCCGCTCCACGTACGAGTGCAGGATGTCCCGGATGTTCGCGGCGGAGACCGGGTCCACGGCCTCGAACGGCTCGTCCAGGACGAGCAGGTCCGGGGCGTGGACCATGGCGGCCGCCAGGGACACCTTCTTGGTCATGCCGGCGGAGTAGTCGGCGACGAGCTTGTGGCCGGCGTCCTCCAGGTCCATCACCCGCAGCAGGTCCGTGGTCCGCTCGGCCACGGTGTCCGCGTCGAGCCCGTGCAGCAGCCCGGCGTAGGTCACGAGCTGCGCGCCCGTGAGGCGGTCGAAGGTGCGCACGCCGTCGGCGAGCACGCCGACCCGTCGCTTGGCCTCGAGGGGCTGCTCCCACACGTCGACGCCGTGGATCCAGGCGCGGCCGTGGTCCGGGCGCAGCAGCCCGGTGGCCATGGACAGGGCGGTGGTCTTGCCCGCCCCGTTGGGCCCGACCACCCCGAAGAACGATCCGGCCGGGACGTCCAGGTCCAGCGCGTCGAGCGCCAGCTTGTCCCCGAACCGCTGGGTCAGCCCGCGCGTGACGAGGGCGAGGTCCGGATCGGGGGCGTCCACCGCGCGACGACGGGCGGCGGCCGCCAGGTGGGCGGGGGCAGGCTCGGGCGCATGCGGAGTCATGCCTGGGACGTTACCCACCGTCAGGCGGACACGGCGTCCTCCTCAGGGATGAACTGTGGGTCCCTCAGAACAGCGCTGCGGCCAGCCGACGCCGCGAGGCCTGCACACGGGGATCGTCCGTGCCCACCACGGTGTAGAGGTCCACGAGGTGGGCGCGCGCCGTCTCCCGGTCGTCGCCGGGGTGGAGGGCGATGAACCGCACGAGCCGGGCGAAGGCGTCCTCCACGTGGCCACCGAGCACGTCCAGGTCGGCGACGGCGAGCTGGGCGGCGACGTCGTCCGGGCCGTCCGCGGCGGCCGCGCGCACCGCCGCAGCGTCGGCGTCACGGGCGCGCAGCATGAGGCGGGCCGCGGACAGGCCCTGCTGGGCCACGGCGTCCGCGGGGCTGTCGGCCAGCGCCGCCTCCCACGCCGAGACGGCCCCGGGCAGGTCGTCGGCGGCGAGGGCCTCGTGGGCGGCCCGGTGCAGCGGCGGCACGGGCGGGGCCTCCGCGGCCGCGGCGCCGGCGTCCTGGCGCGCCGGGGCGACCGCGGGCACGGTGCCGGCGACGCCGTTCTGACGGGCCACCTCGAGGATCTCCCCCATGAGCTGGCGCAGCGTCTCCTCCGGCACCTCCTGATTGACCAGCGGCACCGGCTGCCCCGCCACCACGGCCATGACCGCGGGGCCGGCCCCCAGGCCGAGCGCCTGCAGCACGGCGGGCTCCTTCGCCACGTCCAGACGCGCGAGCACGAGCCGTCCCGCCTGGGCGTCGACCGCGTCCGCGAACTGCCGGTAGAGCGCCTCGCTCGCCGCGTCCCCGGGCACGTGCAGGTGCAGCAGCACCGGCACCTGGGCGGAGAGCTGGACCAGCTGCTGCAGCAGACCCTGGTCGGCGTCCGCGATCACCCACGAGCCGCCGCCGGCGCCGGCGTCGGCCCCCGGCGCGGTCCGCCCGGCCGGGGCCGGGGTGCCGAGCGAGGACAGGTCGACGGCGCCGCGCAGGTGGGACGGGGCGTCGGAGGGGGGCTGGGCGGTCACGTCGGTCACGATCCTTCCGGTCCGGGTCCGCCCCGTCGCCGGCGCGAGGGGCGTTGTCACTGCGCCCCACGGTAGCCTCCCCGGCGCGGCGCGGTCAGGCCGGGGCCCTGACGTACGCTGAGCGCGTGGAGGAGAAGGAGACCGCATCCGGCCCGGACGCCGCCGGCGTCGCCGACGTCCGCGCCCCGGCCGAGCCCGAGGGCACCGAGCAGCCGCCCGTGGCCGGCATCCCCGTGGAGCCGGTCGGGGTGGCCGCCGCGCCGCCGTCGCACGGGCCGACGCCCGCCGGGCGTCGTCGACTGCCCCGCCTGGGCTCCGTCCTGCGGCGGCGCCGACCCTTCCTCGAGGAGGACCGGGTGGACCCCGAGTCGGTCCCCGTCGACGGCGCCGAGGATCCGGCGGTCGCGGCCGTGGCTGTCGAGTCCCCCGTGCTGACCGGCTTCCTGCTCGCAGTCGGCGTGGCCCTGGCCATCGGCGTCGTCTCGGTGCTGCGCACGAACGGACAGCTCATCGTGTGGATCGCCGCGGCCCTGTTCATCGCCCTGGGCCTGGATCCGCTGGTGCGCCGGGTCGAGTCCTGGGGCGCGCCCCGCTGGGTCGGCGTGCTCACGGCCGCGCTCGGCCTGGCCGCCGTGGCCGGGGCGTTCGTCGCCCTCCTGGTCCCCACGGTGATCGAGCAGTCCACGCAGCTGGTCCAGGACCTGCCGGCCATCATCGACGGGGTGATGACCGCCGAGTGGTTCGTGCAGCTCGACGAGGAGTTCCACCTCCAGGAGGCCGTTCGCGCCCAGACCGAGCGCCTCGCCGCCGACGGCGTCGCCGTCACCGACCTGTTCGGCGGGCTCCTCGGCTTCGGCCAGACCGTGCTGAACGCCGTCTTCTCGGTGCTCGTGGTGGTCGTGCTGACGCTGTACTTCCTCTCCTCCCTGCCGCACATGAAGTACTGGGCCTACCGGCTCGCACCGCGCTCGCGCCGGCCCCGGATCGAGGCGCTGTCCGAGCAGATCACCTCCTCGGTCGGCCACTACGTGATGGGCCAGTCCTTCGTGGCCGCCCTCAACGGCGCGGTGGCGTTCACGGCGCTGGCCATCGCCGGCGCCCCCTTCGCCGTCCTGCTCGCCGCGATCGCCGCCTTCATGGCGTTCATCCCGCTGGTGGGCGCCGCGATCGGCGGCACGCTGCTGACCCTCGTGAGCCTGCTGACGTCGTGGCAGACCGCCGCCGTGTTCGCGGCCATCTACTTCGTCTATCTGCAGATCGAGGCCTACGTCATCTCGCCGCGCGTCATGGCGCGCGCGGTGTCCGTGCCGGCGGCCGTGGCCGTGATCGCGGTGACCGCCGGAGGCGCGCTGCTGGGCGTCCTCGGCGCCCTCATGGCGATCCCGCTCGCCGCCGCGCTGCTGCTGCTGGTCCGCGAGGTCTTCATCCCCCGTCAGGACGCCCGGTAGGCCCACGACGGCGGCGCGGCCCGGACCGTCGCGGTCAGCGGCTCGGGCGGGTGCGCCAGCACACCGGGTGCCAGTGCCGCCGGTCCGCTCCCGCGTCCTCGTCCCCCATGATCCAGTCGGCGCGCCAGGCCACGAGGTGCGCCTGGCCCTGCCGGATCACCCGGCCGCAGCCGGGGCACGTGTAGTCCTTCACCGCGCGCCACGCGGGGATCTGCCGGACGTGCCAGCCGCCGTCGGACCCGGACTGGCGCGAGTAGCCCGCGTCCAGGCCGAGGAGCTCCTCGAGCGGGTCGGACCGCCCCGGCGACGGCCGGGACCGCCGGGAGACGCCGGAGGCCCCGCGCTCGCTCCGCCGAGGCGCGGACGAGCGGCGGGGACGGTTCGAACGGGGCATGTCCCCATGCTGACACACGAGCGGGTGGGCACGGTCCGCCTAGGATGGACCGGTGCGACTCGTCATTGCCCGCTGCTCCGTGACCTATGAGGGCCGCCTGAACGCCCACCTGCCCACCGCCACCCGCCTGCTCATGGTGAAGGCGGACGGCTCGGTGCTGGTGCACTCCGACGGCGGTTCCTACAAGCCCCTCAACTGGATGTCGCCGCCCGCGACCCTGCACGTGGAGGAGCCCTCCCCCGATCAGGCCGACCAGGGGGTGACGCAGGTCTGGCGCGTGCAGGCCAAGAAGTCCGACGACCGACTCATCGTGCTCATCGAGGAGGTCCTGGCGGACGACTCCCACGAGCTCGGCGTGGACCCCGGCCTCGTCAAGGACGGCGTGGAGGCGGATCTGCAGCGTCTGCTGGCCGAGCAGATCAGCCTGCTCGGCGACGGCCACACCCTCGTGCGCCGCGAGTACATGACGGCGATCGGCCCCGTGGACATCCTGGCCCGCGACGCCGACGGCGGCACCGTGGCGGTCGAGCTCAAGCGCCGTGGGGACATCGACGGGGTCGAGCAGCTCACCCGCTACCTCGAGCTGATGAACCGGGACCCGCTCCTGGCGCCCGTGCGCGGCGTGTTCGCGGCCCAGCAGATCAAGCCCCAGGCCCGCACCCTCGCCGAGGACCGCGGCATCCGCTGCGTCACCCTCGACTACGACGCGATGCGCGGCGTGGACGACGCCGAGTCCCGCCTGTTCTGAGGCGCCGGGCGGGCTCAGCGGCGCCAGAAGGACGACGCCGCGGACGGCCCCGCCTCGCTCCAGGCGCGCAGGGCGCCGGCGTCGTCGGGGTCGACGACGACGCGCACCGGACGTGTGCCGGCGCTCAGCTCCAGGACGGCCCGGCCGGCCTCGTCCGCCGGGAGGCGGTCGATCTGCAGGCGGCTCCGGTCCGCGCTCCAGCGCTCTCGCGAGAGGCGCCAGCCCCCGGTGAGGCGCAGGCGGGACTCGTCGTACACGCCGATCACACGCTCACGCCCCGGGCCCTCCCGCTCCAGGACCGCAGGGAAGGCGGCCGTGACACGGGCGAGGGCCCGGCGCCGCATCACCAGGGCGAGTGCCGACAGCACGATGACTGCCACCACGGTCGCCGAGGCGATGAGCACCGGGCCCTCCACCGTCAGGTCCTGCCGCGCCGCGTCAGGCCGCCGCGGCGTCGCCCAGCCGGGCGGACGTCGCGGCGATCACGACACGGTCGTGGTCCACGGAGAAGAAGCCGCCGCGGGCCTGCGCGGTGACGGTGCCGCCGTCCGTGGTCCGCACCACGACCTCGCCGTCGCCGAGGACGGCGAGCATCGGGGTGTGGCCCGGGAGGATGCCGATCTCACCGTTGACGGTGCGCGCCGACACGGCCGACGCGGCGCCCGACCAGATGGACCGCTCCTCGGAGACGATCTCGACGTTGAGCTCAGCCATGATCGATCAGCCCTCGGCCTGGATCTTGGCCCACTCGCGCTCGACGTCGTCCAGGCCGCCCACGTTGTAGAAGGCCTGCTCCGCGACGTGGTCCAGGTCGCCGTCGGCGATGGCCTTGAAGCCCTCGACGGTGTCCTTGACCGGCACGGTGGAGCCCTCGACGCCGGTGAACTGCTTGGCGGTGTAGGTGTTCTGCGAGAGGAACTGCTCGATCTTGCGGGCGCGGCCCACGGTGATCTTGTCCTCCTCGGAGAGCTCGTCCACGCCGAGGATCGCGATGATGTCCTGCAGCTCCTTGTTCTTCTGCAGGATCTGCTTCACGCGGATGGCCACGTCGTAGTGGTCCTGGCCCACGTACTGCGGGTCGAGGATGCGCGAGGTCGAGGCCAGCGGGTCCACGGCCGGGTACAGGCCACGGGACGCGAGGTCACGGGTCAGGTTGGTGGTCGCGTCCAGGTGCGCGAACACGTTGGCCGGGGCCGGGTCGGTGTAGTCGTCCGCGGGGACGTACACGGCCTGCATCGAGGTGATGGAGTGGCCGCGGGTCGAGGTGATGCGCTCCTGGAGCACGCCCATCTCGTCCGCCAGGTTCGGCTGGTAGCCCACGGCGGAGGGCATGCGGCCCAGCAGCGTGGAGACCTCGGAACCGGCCTGCGAGAAGCGGAAGATGTTGTCGATGAACAGCAGCACGTCCTGGTTCTGCACATCGCGGAAGTACTCCGCCATGGTCAGCGCGGACAGGGCCACGCGCAGACGCGTGCCCGGCGGCTCGTCCATCTGGCCGAACACGAGGGCGGTGTCCTTGAGGACGTCCGCCTCCTCCATCTCGACCCAGAGGTCGTTGCCCTCACGGGTGCGCTCGCCGACGCCGGCGAACACGGAGGTGCCGCCGAAGTTGCGGGCCACACGGGTGATCATCTCCTGGATGAGCACGGTCTTGCCCACGCCGGCGCCGCCGAACAGGCCGATCTTGCCGCCCTTGATGTAGGGGGTCAGCAGGTCGATGACCTTGATGCCGGTCTCCAGCATCTCGGTGGAGCCCTCGAGGGAGGCGAAGTTCGGGGCCGGGCGGTGGATCGGCCAGCGGTCCTCGGCCTGCAGCTGCGAGGTCGGCATGTCCAGGGTCTCGCCGAGCACGTTGAAGATGTGGCCCTTCACGGCGTCACCGACCGGCACCGAGATGGGGGCGCCGGTGTCCACGACGTCGGTGCCGCGCACCAGGCCGTCGGTGGACTGCAGGGAGATGGCGCGGACCATGTTGTCGCCGAGGTGCTGGGCGACCTCGAAGGTGACCGTGCGGCGCTGGCCGTTGAGGTCGATCTCAGTGGTCAGCGCGTTGTAGATCTCCGGCATCGCGTTGGCCGGGAACTCGGCGTCGATCACGGGGCCGATGACGCGGGACACGCGTCCGGTGGCACCGCCGGTGGGGGTCCCGGTGCCCTGGTCAGTGATGGTGGCAGTCATCTCTCTCACTTCTATCGTGTGTGGATGGCGAGTCTGGTGAGTCCCGAACGGGCTCAGGAGTTGTTGAGCGCGTCCGCGCCCGCGATGAGCTCGGTGAGCTCCTGGGTGATCTCGGCCTGACGGGCGTTGTTCATCAGGAGCGTGTAGTCCTTGATGAGGCTCGTGGCGTTGTCGCCCGCCGACTTCATGGCGCGCTGACGGTTGGCGAGCTCCGAGGCCGCCGACTGCAGCATCGCGTTGAAGATGCGCGACTCGATGTACTTGGGCAGCAGCGCGTCGAGGACCTCCTCCGCGTCCGGCTCGTACTCGTAGAGCGGCAGCACCTCCTCGGCGGTGGCGGCCTCCTCCTCGACGACCTCGAGGGGCAGCAGGCGCACCACGTGGGGGTTCTGCTTCACGAGCGAGACGAACTCGGTGAACACGACGTGGATCTCGTCCACGCCGCCGTCTGCCGTGTCCGTGAGGAACGCGTCCACGAGCACCTCGCCGATCTCGGAGGCGCGCTCGGCGACGGGGGCGTCCGTCTGGCCGGTCCACAGCTGCTTGTAGTCGCGGCCGCGGAAGTCGAAGTACGTCTGCGCCTTGCGGCCGACGACGTACACGTCCACGTCCTTGCCCTCCTCGCCGAGGCGGGTGAGGAGCTGCTCGGCCTTGCGCAGCACGTTCGCGGAGTACGCGCCGGCGAGGCCGCGATCCGAGGACATGATGAGCACGGCCGCCCGGGTCGGGTTCTCGGGCTCCGTGGTGAGGACATGATCGATGTCGTGCTGGCTCGACACGGCCGAGACGGCGCGGGTGATCGCGTTCGCGTAGGGCAGCGACGCGCTGACGCGCTCACGTGCCTTGGTGATGCGGGACGTGGCGATCAGCTCCATCGCCTTGAAGATCTTCTTCATCGACGACGTCGACGCGATCTTCTGACGGTAGACCCGGATCTGGGCTCCCATGGTGGTCCTTTCCCTGGCGGGAGGGCGGCCCGGCGTCGTCCCCGTGGGGTCCGACGCCGGACCGCTCCCTCACCGACCGGCGGTCAGCGCTTCTGCTTGGTGATCTGCTCCTGCGCGACCTGGTCCTGCTCGATCGCGCGGTGCTCCTCGTGGCCGGCCTGCACGCCGCCGTCCTCGGAGGACTGGAAGCCCTTGGAGAACTCGGCGACGGCCGACTCGAGCGCGGACACGGTGCCGTCCTCGAGCTTGCCGGTGGAGGCGATGTCGGTCAGGACGGAGGTGTGGCGACGCAGGTGGTCGATGAACTCGCGCTCGAAGCGCAGCACGTCCTGCACCGGCACCTCGTCGAGGTGGCCCTTGGAGCCGGCCCAGATGGACACGACCTGCTCCTCGACCGGGTAGGGCGAGTACTGCGGCTGCTTGAGCAGCTCCATGAGGCGCTCACCGCGGGCGAGCTGGCGGCGGGTGGCCGGGTCCAGGTCCGAGGCGAACATGGAGAACGCCTGCTGGTCGCGGTACTGCGCCAGGTCCAGCTTCAGCGTGCCGGAGACCTTCTTCATGGCCTTGACCTGGGCGGCGCCGCCCACGCGGGACACCGAGATGCCCACGTCCACGGCGGGACGCTGGTTGGCGTTGAACAGGTCCGACTGCAGGAAGATCTGGCCGTCGGTGATGGAGATGACGTTGGTCGGGATGTAGGCCGACACGTCGTTCGCCTTGGTCTCGATGATCGGCAGGCCGGTCATGGAGCCCGCGCCCATCTCGTCCGAGAGCTTGGCGCAGCGCTCGAGGAGCCGGGAGTGCAGGTAGAAGACGTCGCCCGGGTAGGCCTCGCGGCCCGGCGGGCGGCGCAGCAGCAGGGAGACGGCACGGTAGGCCTCGGCCTGCTTCGACAGGTCGTCGAAGATGATCAGCACGTGCTTGCCGCCGTACATCCAGTGCTGGCCGATGGCCGAGCCGGCGTAGGGGGCGAGGTACTTGAAGCCGGCCGGGTCGGACGCCGGGGAGGCCACGATGGTGGTGTACTCCAGGGCGCCGTGCTCCTCCAGCGTGGCGCGGACGCCGGCGATGGTGGAGGCCTTCTGGCCCACGGCCACGTAGACGCAGCGGACCTGCTTCTCGACGTCGCCCGACTCCCAGTTGGCCTTCTGGTTGAGGATCGTGTCGACGGCGATCGCGGTCTTGCCGGTCTGGCGGTCACCGATGATCAGCTGACGCTGGCCACGGCCGATCGGGATCATGGCGTCGATGGCCTTCATGCCGGTCTGCAGCGGCTCGTGGACCGACTTGCGCTCGGTCACGGTCGGCGCCTGCAGCTCGAGGGCACGGCGGCCCTCGGCCTCGATCGGGCCCAGGTCGTCGATGGGCTGGCCCAGCGGGTCCACCACGCGGCCCAGGAAGGCGTCGCCCACCGGGACGGAGAGGATCTCGCCGGTGCGCTGCACCTCCATGCCCTCGCGGATCTCCTGGAACTCGCCGAGGACGACGACACCGATCTCGCGGGTGTCGAGGTTCTGGGCCAGGCCCTGGATGCCGTTCTCGAAGCGCAGCAGCTCGTTCGCCATGACGGAGGGCAGACCCTCCACACGAGCGATGCCGTCCGCCGCGGAGATGACACGGCCGACCTCGGTGCGATCGGTGCCCGACGGTTCGTACGATGCCGCGAAATCGTTCAAGGCATTGCGGACATCGTCAGCGTTGATGGTCAATTCGGCCATCTGCAGTCCCTGCTCTCTGTGCTTGGTGATCATCGACGTGACGATGATGCTTACGTTCGTGGGTGTTCCGGATGCGGGCGGGAGCCGGCCTCAGCCGGCCATCCGCCGCTGGAGGTCGTGGAGGCGCGAGGCCATGGACCCGTCGACGACGTCGTCGCCGACCTGGACGCGGATGCCACCCACCACGTGGGGGTCCACCGTCACGTCCATGACGAGATCGCGACCGAAGGCGCGGCGCAGGCCCAAGGCCAGCCGCTCCTGCTGCTCGGCCTCGAGCGGCCGGGCCACGGTCACCTCGGCGATCCACTGGCGCTGCCGCTCGGCGACGACGTCCGCGGCCTTGCGGACGGCGGCGGACGGCTTCAGGCCGCGCGGGGCCGCGACGGCGCGCTCGACCAGCAGTCGGCCGGCCGGGCTGGCCGACTCGCCCAGGAGACGACCGGCCAGAGCGGCCCGCGCCTCGAGGGGTGCGTGCTGATCGGTGAGCGCCCGCTGCACCTCGTGCGAGTCCTCCACCGTGCGGTTGAAGGCCAGCAGCTCGCCCGAGAGGGCGGCCAGGCCCGCGTGTCCGCCGCGTGCGGCCTCCGCGGCGGCCGCGTGCGCGGCCACCGTCTCGAGGGCGTCCCCGAGATCGCGCTCCGCCGACCAGCGGCGGCCGGCCAGGTCCTTGAGGACCTGCAGTGCACCGGGGGTCACCCGGGCGCCGAACAGCGAGTCGACGAGGCCGTGACGGCGCTCGGTGGTCCAGGCGGGGTCGGTCAGGGCGCGGCGCAGGGCGCCGTGCTCGTCCACCACGTCCAGCGCGCCGAACAGCTCGCGTGCCAGGGCCACGCCGCCCTCGTCCAGCACCGGACCGACGGCCTCCAGGGAGGCGGCCAGGGAGTCCCTCGATGCGCCCGTCATCATTCGGCGACACCTGCGCTCTGGTGACGGTCCAGGTCAGCCAGGAAGCGGTCGACCACGCGCTGCGAGCGGGCGTCGTCCTCGAGGGACTCGCCCACGATCTTGCCGGCCAGGGTCGTGGCCAGCGAGCCGACCTCGCCCTTGAGCTGCGCGGCGGCCTGCTGACGATCGGCGGCGATCTGCGCCTGCGCCTGCTCGGAGATGCGCGTCGCCTCGGCGGTCGCGCGCTCGCGCGCCTCGGCCACGATCTCGGCGGCCTCGGTGCGGGCATCCTCGCGGATGCGGTTCGCCTCGGTGCGGGCGTCCGCCAGCTGCGACTCGTAGTCCGCCATCATCGCGTTCGCCTCGGCCTGGGCCTTCTCAGCCTTGGCCAGACCGCCCTCGATCGCCTCGACACGGTCCTGGTAGGACTTCTCGAGGGTCGGGACGATGAACTTGATGACGATGAACATGAGCAGGGCGAAGCCCACCACGACGACGAGGATCTCCCACGGGTTGGGGATCAGGGGGTTGGCCCCCTCAGCCGCCGCGAGGATCAGTCCGTTGCTGATCATGTTTCAACCATCCTTCGGTCAAGAGTCCTGTGGAGAGGGAGCACCGACGGTCTCACCGTGCGGGCGCTCCGTGGACGCGGCGCGTCAGGCGCCGATGACGAAGGCGAAGACGAGGCCCAGGATGGCGAGGGCCTCGGCGAGCGCGAAGCCCAGGAGGGCGATCGGCTGCAGGATGCGCTGGGCCTCCGGCTGACGGGCGACGCCGTTGATGTAGGCGGCGAAGATCAGGCCCACGCCGATGGCGGAGCCGATGGCGGCGAGGCCGTAGCCGATCATGTTGAGCGAACCGTGCAGTTCCATGGTGTTCCTTTCACGAGGCCGAGGTGTCCGGCCGGGTTGTGGAGGGTCGGCCTCCCGGGTGGTCCTCCTGCGGAGGGCCGGGAAGACTGGTGGCGGGCTCTCCCGCCGTACCGCGGCCGCCTGGGTCGTGCCCGAGGCGGCCCCGGAAGATCAGTGGTCGTTCGCGTCGATCGCGCCCTGGATGTAGATCGCGGTCAGCAGCGTGAAGACGAAGGCCTGCAGGTACATGATCAGCAGCTCGAGGAAGTACAGGGCCACCGAGCCGAGGATGACCAGGATGCCGGTGCCCTGCAGGGCCAGGCTGCCGGTCTGCGTGATCAGGTAGGCGGCGCCGGCGCCGGCGAGCATCACGATCATGTGGCCGGAGAGCATGGTGGCCATCAGACGCAGGGAGTGGGTCAGGGGGCGCACGATGAAGTTGGAGATGATCTCCAGCGGCACGAGCAGCGGCAGGATCCAGCCGGGCACACCGGAGGGCACGACGGCCAGCTTCAGGTAGCGCACGCCGTGGCGCTTGATGCCGACGCCGATCCAGATCGCGTAGACGATGAGGGCCAGGCCGTAGGCGGCGCCCGCGTGGGAGAAGGTCGGCAGCTGCAGCACCGGGATGGCGCCGAACAGGTTGTTCAGCAGCACGAAGAAGAAGATGGCGAAGAGCAGCGGGACCCACTGCTTGAAGTTCTTCTCGCCCAGGATGTCCTTCGCGATGTCGTTCCGGACGAAGGAGTAGCCGGACTCGGCGAGCCACTGGGCCTTGCCGGGCACGAGCCGGGGACGGCGCATGGCCCACGCGAAGAAGGCGGTGATGAGCACCACGGAGAGCAGGACGAGCAGCATCTGCTTGCCGAAGCCAGTGCCGTACTCCGCACCCCAGGGGAAGATCTCCGGGAGGTGACCATCAGAGATGGTGGGGGGCACGAATGATGCGTTGGCCAGCACGAGGGTCAGCACGCGGTTCCTCTCCGAAGTGATGCAGTCGACGGGACCGCAGCCTCGTCCCCGGACCACAGGCGGGCGCCGCGACATTGCGGGGGTACCGGTGCGATGCGAGACACGGATGGCGGCAGATGGGCGCCGTCGAAGTGTTCGCCGCCAACGATACCAAACGGTGACCCGTGCTCCGTACCGCAGACGGGGCCCACGACATGGCCCGCGGCTCCGTGTCTTCGCCCCTCGGGCGGGTCAATCGGCGTAGATCCCGCGGCGGGTCCGGGCGAAGACGAGGACCTCCGCGGTCTGCCAGACGAGGATCGTCACGAGGGCGGAGATCGCCGCCGCGTCCGGCCGGACCCAGTCGGGGCGGGGCAGGGCCCCCAGCAGCACCGCGAACACCGCGATCTTGAGCACGAACAGCCCCACGCTGACCGGCAGCGCCGCCTCGCGCGCCCGGTCCCAGACGAGTGCCGTCGTCACCCCGGTGAGCGCCGAGAGCGCGAGCACCGCGCCGCCGCCCAACAGGGCGCTCCCGGCTGCCTCACCGCCGGCGGAGAGCAGCCACGCGGCGCACGTGATCGCCAGGGCAGCCCCCGCCGCGGCCAGGGACCACCCGAGGATCCCCCACCAGCCACGGCGGTTCTCCCAGCGGCGCCGGCGTCGGCGACCTCCCGCCCCGGTCACGCGTCCCCCCGCTCGTCCGGGTGGGCCGCGGCGTCGTTCCGGACCGCGCGACGGCGCTCCACGAGCGGATGCAGGGTGAGGTAGCCGGCTCCGGCCAGGGCCACGGCGAGCACGGGCAGGACGATCCTGTGGTCCACGAAGTTCAGGGACACCGCGCCCCAGGCCACGAGGAACGCCCAGAGCCAGAGCAGCGCGACGGCCTGCGCCTGGGTGTAGCCGCCGTCCACGAGCTTGTGGTGCAGGTGCCCGCGGTCCGCCGAGAAGGGGCTGGTGCCCTTGGCCGTCCGCCGCAGCACGGCCAGGGCGAGGTCCGCGAGCGGCAGTGCGAGGACGGCGACGGGCAGCAGGATCGGCATGTAGGCGGGGACGTTGCGGAAGCGCATCCCGTCCAGGGCGTTCACGTCCGCGGTCACGGCGACCGCGGCCGCGGCCATCAGCAGGCCGATGAGCATGGCCCCCACCTCGCCCATGAAGATGCGGGCCGGGGCCAGGTTCCACGGCAGGAAGCCCACGCACGCGCCGACGAGCAGGGCCATGAGCAGGGTGGCGAGGTTGGCGTAGTCGAACTGGTTGATGGTCCGCGTCAGCAGATACGAGTAGACGAAGAAGGCCGAGCCGCCGATCAGCGCGACGCCCGCCGCCAGGCCGTCCAGACCGTCCACGAAGTTGATCGCGTTCATCGTCAGCACCACGGCGAACACCGTGAGGATGACCTGCGTGGTCTCGTTCCCCACCGGGATCCAGCCCACCGGCATCGCCTCGATGCGGATCCCGCCCAGGGCCACCGCGAGCCCGGCCAGCACCTGGCCGGCCATCTTCACCCACCAGCGCAGGTCCCACATGTCGTCGGCGATGCCCACGATGAGCACGACGGCGACGGCGACCAGGAGCCCGCGCATCGCGGCGTCGTCCGCGTAGATCCCCTGGAGGAACGGCACGACTCCCCCGACGGCGAATCCCACCAGCACGGCCGCGGCCATGGCCACGCCGCCCAGCTTCGGCACGGGGTGCCGGTGCACGTCTCGCTGGCGCAGCGGGGTGAACACGCGCGCGCGCAGCCCCAGCCGGCGCATGAGGGGCGTCAGGGCCCCGCAGGCGACGGCCGTGACCACGACCAGGACGAGATACGCGCGCATGGGGGCCGGTCAGGCCTCCCGGTCGGCGGGGCGCGCCGCGGCGGCGTCGTCGGCCGCGATCCGCTCGGCGGCGACCGGCGGCTCCTCGCCCTCGGCGAGCAGGTCCGGCACCACCGCGCGCAGCTCTTCCAGGGGCACGGAGCCCTGCCGGGCCACCCGGAACGGGGTGACGGTGCAGTCCACGATCGTCGAGGGATCCCGGCTCTCGCGGGGGCCGGCGTCGAGGTAGAGGGCCACGGACTCCCCCAGCATCGAGCGGGCGGCGTCGGCGGTGGTGGCGGCGTCCATGCCGGTGCGGTTCGCACTGGAGACGGCCATGGGGCCGACGGCGTAGAGCAGCTCGCGGGCCACCGCGTCGTCCGGCACGCGCAGGGCGACGGTGCCGCGGGTCTCGCCGAGGTCCCAGGTCAGCGTGGGCTGGGACTTGAGGATGAGCGTGAGGGCGCCGGGCCAGAAGCGCTCGGCGAGGGCCTCGGCCTCCTCCGGCACGTCGTACGCGAGGCCCGCCATGACGCGGCGGTCCGCGATGAGCACGGGCGGCGGCATGGTGCGGCTGCGGCCCTTGGCGGCCAGCAGCACGGCCACGGCCAGCGGGGAGAACGCGTCCGCTCCGATGCCGTAGACGGTGTCCGTGGGCAGGACCACGCAGCCGCGGTCCGCGAGGACCTCGCGGGCGCGGGCCACGGCATTCTCGAGGGCGGCCGGATCCGAGACGTCGATGAAGTCACTCACGTCGGTCATTCTTCCACCTCCGCGCCCGCCGCGGCGTCGCAGGACCGGCGCGCCGTCAGGAACCGGTCTCGTCCGGTGAGGTCCGGGTGCACGCGGACGCCCGTGAACCGGGGGTCCGCGCCGAGGGTGGCCAGGAGCGCCGGGCCCTGCGTCTCGTGGTGCTCCATGGCGAAGAGGCCGCCCGGGGCGAGCAGGTCCGCCGCCCGGTGCGCGATGGCCCGCGGGACCCGCAGCCCGGGCGCGTCCCCGCCGTAGAGCGCCCGCGCCGGGTCCAGTCGGGCCTCGGGCTGGGCGGGCACCTCGGCCTCGGGCACATAGGGCGGGTTGCTCACGACGACGTCCACGCGGCCCTCGAGGTCGGGGCATGCGACAAGGGCATCGCCTTGTCGCAGGTCGATCCCGCGCGGGGCGAGGTTCCGCCGGGCCCAGTCGGCCGCCGTCGGGTCGAGCTCGACGGCGGTGACGGCGAGCGCGCGTCCCCGCGCCTCGCCCCACGCCGCGACGGCCGCGGCGATCGCGCCGGAGCCGGTGCACAGGTCCACCACGACGCCCGCCGCCGGCCGCGCGGCCAGGTCGGCCACGACGGTCTCCACGAGCAGCTCGGTCTCCGGCCGCGGGATGAAGACGCCCGGGCCGACCGCCAGGTCGAGCCCGTGGAAGTGCGCGACGCCGGTCAGGTGCTGGACGGGCTCGCGGGCGGCGCGGCGTCCGACGAGCGCCTCGAACGCCGCCGCCTGCGCGGGCTCGGCCACGGCCCCGGCGAACACCCGGGCCAGCAGCGCGCCGCGGTCGAGGCCGAGCACGTGGGCCAGCAGCAGCTCGGCGTCCACGCGCGGCGAGTCGATGCCCACCGCGGCCAGGCGGGCGGCGGCGTCGCGCAGCAGCGCGGACCAGGCCGGTGCGCTCACGCGTCCCCGCCCAGCGCGGCGAGCCGCCGCTCCTCGTCGAGGGCGAGGCAGGAGGCGATCACGGCCTCGAGGTCGCCGTCGAGGACCGCGTCGAGGTTGTGCGCCTTGTAGCCGGTGCGGTGGTCCGCGATCCGGTTCTCCGGGAAGTTGTAGGTGCGGATGCGTTCCGAGCGGTCCATGGTGCGCACCTGCGCGGCGCGCGCCGCGGAGTCCTCGGCGTCCTGCTCCGCCCGCTGCCGCTCGAGCAGCCGCGACCGCAGCACGCGCAGCGCGGCCTCGCGGTTCTGGATCTGGGACTTCTCGTTCTGCATGGAGACGACGATCCCCGTGGGCAGGTGCGTCAGGCGCACCGCGGAGTCGGTCGTGTTGACGGACTGGCCGCCCGGCCCGGAGGAGCGGAACACGTCCACCTTGAGGTCGTTCGGATCGAGGTGGACCTCGTCCGGGGCGTCCACCTCGGGCAGCACGAGCACGCCGGCGGCGGAGGTGTGGATGCGGCCCTGGGACTCGGTGACGGGCACGCGCTGCACGCGGTGCACGCCGCCCTCGAACTTGAGCCGGGCGTAGACGCCGTCGGCCGGGTCGGCCGCGCTCCCCCGCACCGCCACATGGACGTCCTTGTAGCCGCCCAGGTCGGAGTGCGTGGCGGAGAGGACCTCCGTCTTCCAGCCCCGGGACTCGGCGTAGCGCAGGTACATGCGCAACAGGTCGCCGGCGAACAGGGCCGCCTCCTCGCCGCCCTCGCCGCCCTTGATCTCGAGGATCACGTCGCGGGCGTCGTCGGGGTCGCGCGGGATCAGCAGCCGGCGCAGCCGTTCGGCGGCCTCCGCCTCGGCCGCCTCCAGACCGGGCACCTCGGCCGCGAAGGCCGCCGCGTCGTCGTCGCCGGCCGCGGCCAGCTCCCGCGCGTCGGCCAGCTCCTCCGCGGCCGCCGACCAGGCGCGGTGGGCCGTCACCACGGCGCCGAGCTCGGCGAACCGCCGGTTCAGCCGCCGGGCGAGCGCCGGGTCCTGGTGCACCGCCGGGTCGGACAGGCGCGCCGTCAGCTCGCGATGCTCCGCCAGGAGCCGATCCACGGCCTCGCGCCGCTGGTCCGAATCGAACACGTGCGTGCCTCTCCTCCTCCGGCCTCAGCGGGCCGGGCTGTCCGACGTGGACGGCCCCGCCCCGTCCGGCGGAGACGAGCTCCCCCGGGCGGGACGGGGCCGTGCGACGGGACGGTCAGTCGTCGCCCTTGGACCCCAGCGTGGTCTTGGAGACCAGCATGAGGAACTCGGCGTTGGACGCGGTGTCCTTGATCTTGTTGGTGAGCAGGTCGAGGGCCTGCTGCTGCTCGAGGCCGGAGAGCACCCGGCGCAGCTTCCACATGATCTTGACCTCCTCCTGCGAGAGCAGGGCCTCCTCGCGGCGGGTGCCGGACGCGTTGACGTCCACCGCCGGGAAGATGCGGCGCTCCGCGAGGTGACGGGACAGGCGCAGCTCCATGTTGCCGGTGCCCTTGAACTCCTCGAAGATCACCTCGTCCATGCGCGAGCCGGTCTCGACCAGCGCGGTGGCCAGGATGGTCAGCGAGCCGCCGTTCTCGATGTTGCGGGCGGCGCCGAAGAACTTCTTCGGCGGGTACAGCGCCGAGGAGTCCACACCGCCGGAGAGGATGCGGCCCGAGGCCGGGGCGGCCAGGTTGTAGGCGCGGCCCAGGCGAGTCATGGAGTCGAGCAGCACGACGACGTCGCGGCCCATCTCCACGAGGCGCTTGGCACGCTCGATGGCCAGCTCGGCGAGGGTGGTGTGGTCGTCCGCCGGGCGGTCGAACGTGGAGGCGATGACCTCGCCGTCCACCGACCGCTGCATGTCGGTGACCTCCTCGGGGCGCTCGTCCACGAGCACCATCATGAGGTGGACCTCGGGGTTGTTCGTCTTGATCGCGTTGGCGATCGACTGCAGGATCATCGTCTTGCCGGCCTTGGGCGGGGAGACGATGAGGCCGCGCTGGCCCTTGCCGATGGGGCTGACCAGATCGATCACGCGGGGGCCGATCAGCTTGGGATCGGTCTCCAGGCGCAGGCGCTCCTGCGGGTACAGCGGCACGAGCTTGCCGAACTCCACGCGCTGCGGGTGCTCGACGGCGGGCTGACCGTTGACCGAGGAGATCTTCACCAGGGCGTTGAACTTCTGACGGTTGGAGCCGCCGCCGTGGTGCTGCTGCTTCTCACCGTCGCGCGGGGCGCGGATCGCGCCGACGACGGCGTCGCCCTTGCGCAGACCGTACTTCTTCACCATGGCCAGGGAGACGTAGACGTCGTTCGGGCCCGGCAGGTAGCCGGAGGTGCGGACGAACGCGTAGTTGTCCAGCACGTCGAGGATGCCGGCCACGGGCTGCAGGACGTCGTCCTCGGTCAGCTCGGTCTCGTCGACCTCGGGGCCGCCGCGGCCACGACGGTTGCGGCCGCGCTCGTTGCGGTTGCGACGGTTGCGGCGGTTGCGGCCGCCCTCGTCGTCGCGGTCGTCGCGGCGGCTGCGGTCCCCGCGTCCGCCGTCGCCCCGGCCGCCGTCCTCGGACTTGTCGCCGCGCTGCTCGCGCGAGCCGTCGCGGCCGTTCTCACGGTCCCGGTTGTTCTCGCGGCCGTTCTCACGGTCCCGGTTGTTCTCGCGGCCGTTCTCGCGGTCGCGGCCGTTCTCGCGGTCCCGCCCGTTGCGGCCGCGGCCGTTCTCGCGCCCGTTGTCGTCACGGTCCTCCCGGTCGCCGCGGCGGTCCGCGTCGGCGCCGTCCTCGCCCTTGGCGCCGTCGGAGCGACGGTCCTGACCCTGCTGGGCGTCGTCGTCGCCGGCGCGGCGGCGGCCGCGGGAGCGGCGCTCGGACTGCGGGCGGTCCTCGCCCTCGTCGCGGGTCTCGGACCCCCCGGACCGATCCTGGTCCGAGGCGGTCTCCCGGGGGGCCTGCTCGGTCTGGGCCTCGCGGGCCTCGGCCTGGGGCTGCCCGTCCTGGGCGGCGGCCGGAGCGGAGGTGTCGGCGTCGGCGCGGCGCGAGCGGCGGCGGGCCGGGCGCTCGGCGGCCGGGGCGGCGTCCTCGGAGGACGCGGCCGCCGGGACGGCCTCGGCGGCGGGGGCCGCGGGGGCCTGGGCCGCGCGCTCGGCGGCGTCGCGGTCCGCCACGGAGCCGCCGCGCTGGTGGTCGGAGATCGCGGTCACCAGGTCGGCCTTGCGCATGCGTGAGCCGCCGGCGATGCCGAGCTGGGAGGCCAGGGCCTGGAGCTGGGCGAGCTTGAGCGAGGCCAGGCCACCGCCGTTCGTCGGCGTGGTCTGTTCCGTGGATTCGGTCACGAAGGTTCCTTCTCCCTCGAATGCGGCCCGGCGGCGCGTGGCGCGTCGGGCTGCGGTGTGCATCCGGTCGGGCCGCGCAGCGGCGCCCCAGAAAACCGGGTTTCATGGTGTGAACTCATCAGTGGCGCCTCCCCTGATCGTGCGCAGTCGCTGCGTGACGGGGCGGAGGCGTCCGGACTCGACCGAGCCGGAGGGGGTCCCGCTCACCGGCCGTGCGCAGCACGGGATGGATCGCGGCGGGGTTCCGGCCGACGGCGCACGGTGCGTCCGGCCGTCACAGGCCCGGGCACCAGAGACCCGGGCCGCGCGAGGCGGTGGGGTCAGCCGTGGTGGAGTGATTCCACCCTAACACCGTCCACGGCCACGGACGGCACCAGCACGCGCCAGGCGGCCGCCCCGTCCGCCGTCAGAGCACGCGCCGCCTCCGCGGCGTGTTCAGCCGCCTGGACGCCGTCGCACAGCGCGAGCACCGTGGGGCCCGCGCCGGAGACGACGGCGGCATGGCCGCGCTCACGCAGCCCCGCGACGAGCGCGGCGCTGTCCGGCATGGCCACGGCGCGCGGCTCCTGGTGCAGCCAGTCGCGCGTGGCGGCCGGCAGCAGCGTGGGGTCCTCCGCCAGGGCGTGGACGAGCAGCGCGGCACGGCCGGCCTGGGCAGCCGCCACGGCGTGGGGCACCTCGGCGGGCAGCACGCCCCGGGCGACGTGGGTGGACAGCTCGGTGTCCGGGATCGCGACCACCGGCACCACGCGCTCGTGCAGCCGCAGCCGCGCCGTGGCCGGGCCGGGGACGTCGTCACGGATCCAGGAGACGGTGGCCCCACCCACGAGTGCGGGGGCGACGTTGTCCGGGTGCCCCTCGAAGCGGGTGGCCGCCTCGAGCAGGTCCGCGGGCGCCCGGCGCAGGGCGGCCGGCAGCAGGGCCTCGGCCGCGGCGTAGGCCGCGACGACGGCGGCCGCGGACGAGCCGAGCCCGCGGGCGTGCGGGATCCGGTTCACGGCGCGCAGGTGCAGCCCCGGCGCGGTGAACCCGCGGTCCCGCAGGTGCTCGTGCGCCAGGCGCAGGATCAGGTGCGCGCCGTCCCGCGGCAGGGTGGCCTCCCCCTCCCCCTCGACCTCCGCGACGTCAGGGCCCGCCACGACCGTGAGCGTCACCTCGTCGCGCAGCTCCAGGGCCAGGCCCATCGAGTCGAAGCCGGGGCCGAGGTTGGCGGAGGTGGCGGGGACGGAGACGGACGCGGCGGTCCCGGGCGCCAGCGGCTGCGGTGCGGCCATGGCTCAGCTCAGGCCGAGGGCCTGGGCGACGGTGACCACGTCGAACGGCACCGAGCGCGGGGTCACGTCGGCGCCGTCGGCGCCGCGCAGGGCCCACTGCGGGTCCTTGAGGCCGTGGCCGGTGACGGTGATGACCCAGCTCTTGCCGGCCGGCACGTTCCCGGCGGCGTGGTGCTTGAGCAGCCCGGCGACGCCGGCGGCGGAGGCGGGCTCGACGAACACGCCCTCCTTCGCGGAGAGCCAGCGATGGGCCTCGAGGATCTCCTCGTCCGTGACGGAGTCGATCATCCCGCCGGACTCGTCGCGGGCGGCCTCGGCCTGCTCCCACGAGGCCGGGTTGCCGATCCGGATGGCGGTGGCGATCGTGTCCGGGTCGGTCACGGGGTGGCCCTGGACGATCGGGGCGGCGCCCGCGGCCTGGAAGCCCCACATCACGGGGGTCTTCGTGGCCACCGCGGGCAGCTCGGCGTCCGAGGCGCCCTCGTGCGGGTTCACGTAGGGGGCGGCGTACTCGCGGTAGCCCTTCCAGTACGCGGTGATGTTGCCCGCGTTGCCCACGGGCAGCAGGTGGTAGTCCGGGGCGTCGCCGAGGGTGTCCACGACCTCGAACGCGCCGGTCTTCTGCCCCTCGATGCGGGCCGGGTTGACGGAGTTCACGAGGAACACGGGGTAGTTCTCGGCCAGCTTGCGGGCCACCTCGAGGCAGTCGTCGAAGTTGCCCTGCACCTGGAGGATCTCCGCGCCGTGGGCCACGGCCTGGGACATCTTGCCCATCGAGATCTTCCCCTCGGGCACGAGCACGGCGCACGTGATCCCGGCCTGCGCGGCGTAGGCCGCCGCCGAGGCGGACGTGTTGCCGGTGGACGCGCAGACGACGGCCTTCGCGCCGTCAGCGACGGCGGCGGTGATCGCCATGGTCATGCCGCGGTCCTTGAAGGAGCCGGTCGGGTTCATGCCCTCGAACTTCACGTGCACGGTGCCCTGCACCAGCTCGGAGAGGTGGGGGGCGTGGATGAGCGGGGTGCCGCCCTCGCCGAGGGTGATCACGCGCGTGTCCTCGGTGACGGGCAGGCGGTCGGCGTACTCGCGGACGACGCCGCGCCACTGGTGGGCCATGGGTCAGTTCCCTTCGACTCGGAGGACGGACGCGACCTCGTGGACGACGTCCAGGGCGGCGAGCGCCCCGACGGTGGCGTCGAGGTCGCGCTGCCGCGCACGGTGGGTGATCAGCCGCAGGGACGCGCCGGGGGCGTCCTCGCGCTCAGATGGGACCTGACGCAGCGTCTCGATGGAGACGCCGTGCTCCTCGAACACCCCGGCGACGCGGCGCAGCACACCGGGCTGGTCCGCCGCGCGCAGCACGACCATGAAGGAGGTGTGGGCCTCGGCCGGGTCCAGGGCGGGCAGGGCGGTGACGGGGGTGCGCAGGCGCGCCGGGCCGCCGCGCACGATGCGCTGGGCGATCGAGACGACGTCGCCCATCACCGCGGAGGCGGTGGGGGCGCCGCCGGCGCCGGGACCGTAGAACATGAGCTCGCCGGCGTTGTCGGCCTCCACGAAGACGGCGTTGAACGCCCCGCGCACGGAGGCCAGCGGGTGCTCCCGCGGCAGCAGGGTGGGGTGCACGCGCAGGACCGCGCCCTCGGCGCCGTCGGCGGCGCGGCCGCGCTCGGCGATCGCCAGCAGCTTGATGACGTAGCCCGCCTCCGCGGCGGCGGCGTTGTCCTCGGCCGTGATCGCGGTGATGCCCGCGACGGCCACCTGGTCCAGGGTGTACGGCGCCCCGAACGCGATGGTCGCCAGGATCGCGGCCTTCGCGGCGGCGTCGTGGCCCTCGACGTCGGCGGTCGGGTCGGCCTCGGCGTAGCCGAGCCGCTGGGCCTCGGCGAGGGCGTCGTCGAAGTCCGCCCCCTCGGAGTCCATCCGGTCGAGGATGAAGTTGGTGGTGCCGTTGGCGATGCCCATCACGCGGGTGACGCGGTCGCCGCCCAGGGAGTCGCGCAGCGGGCGCAGGATCGGGATGGCGCCGGCGACGGCGGCCTCGAAGCTGAGCTGCGCGCCGGTGGCGGCGGCCGCGGCGTACAGCTCCTCGCCGTGCTGGGCCAGCAGCGCCTTGTTGCCCGTCACCACGGACGTGCCGGCGGCCAGGGCGCGCAGGATCAGGGTGCGGGCCGGCTCGATGCCGCCCATCAGCTCGATGACGACGTCCGCGCCGTCCACGAGCGCCTCGGCGTCGGTCGTGTAGAGCGCCGGGCCCGCCTGCCAGTCGCGCGTCGCGCCCGTGTCCCGCACCGCGATGCCCGTGAGCTCGAGGTCGGCGCCCACGCGGTCCCGCAGGATGTCGGCGTCCTCGGTGAGGATCCGGGCGGTCTGGGACCCCACGGTCCCGCCGCCCAGTAGGGCGACCTTGAGTGCGGTGGGGGCGTCGGTGTGCTGGGGCATGGTCCTCCGTGATCCAGGGTGGGGTCGGGCCCGCGCGACCGCGCGGCCCGGCTGGCCTCGAATCTAGCGCGGCGCCCCGGCCCGTCCCACCGCGCGACACTCGGTGTCCGCAGAGCGGGACGGACCCACCCGGGCTCGAGGCCGGCGGCCGGGTGCGCCGCGCCCGCGTCCTCAGCGGGCGAGGCGCGGATCGGCCTCGCGGGCGAACAGGTCCTCCTGCGTCTCGCGACGGATGATCACCCGCGCCTGCCCGCCGGAGACCGCGACGACGGCCGGGCGGGCCAGCGCGTTGTAGTTCGAGGACATCACGTGCGTGTACGCGCCCGTGGCCGGCACGGCCAGCAGGTCGCCGCGGCCCAGGTCGGCCGGCAGGTACACGTCGCGGACCAGGATGTCGCCGGACTCGCAGTGCTTGCCCACCACGCGGGAGAGCACCGGCTCGGCCTCCGAGGTGCGGCGCGCGGAGACGGCGGTGTAGTCGGCGTCGTAGAGCACGGGACGCGGGTTGTCGGACATGCCGCCGTCCACGGCGACGTAGCGGCGGGCCGCGGTGCCGCCGTCGGGGGTGTCCGCGTCCACGGTCTTGGTCACCCCGACCGTGTAGAGGGTCAGCCCCGCGGGGCCCGAGATGGCCCGCCCCGGCTCGAGCGAGACCCGCGGGCACCTCAGGCCGAGGCGCTCGACGGTCTTCTGGACGTCGTCGGCGAGGGCGTCGGCGATCTCCGCGGCCGGGCGCGGCTCGTCCACGGCCGTGTAGGCGATGCCGTGGCCGCCGCCGAGGTCGAGCTCGGCCAGCTCCACCCCATGCTCAGCCTTGACCTCGGCGAGGAACTCGAGCACGCGTCCGGCCGCCAGCCCGAAGCCCTCGGCCTCGAAGATCTGGGACCCGATGTGGCAGTGCACGCCCAGCAGGTCGATCGACTCGGCCGCCAGGGCCGCGGCCACGGCGACGGCGGCCGGCGAGCGGCCGGCCACGTTGCCGTCCCGGTCGGTGGAGGCCGGGGCCAGGGAGAGGCCGAACTTCTGGTCCTCGTGCGCGGTGGCGATGAAGTCGTGGGTGTGCGCGTGCACGCCCGGGGTCAGCCGGAGCATCACGGGGGCGCGGCGGCCGGCCTCGGCCGCGAGCGCGGCCAGGTGGGTGAGCTCGTCGAGCGAGTCCACGATGATCCGGCCCACGCCCGCCTCGAGGGCGGTGCGCAGCTCGGCGTCCGACTTGTTGTTGCCGTGCAGGCCGATGTGGGCCGGGTCGACGCCGGCGGCCAGCGCGATCGCCAGCTCGCCGCCGGAGGCGGTGTCCACGCGCAGGCCCTCCTCGGCCGCCCAGCGGGCGGTGGAGAGGGTGAGCATGGACTTGCCGGCGTAGTAGACGTCCGCTCCCCCGCACAGGTCGGCGAACGCGGCGTCGAAGCCCTCGCGGAACGCGCGGGCGCGGGCGCGGAAGTCGTCCTCGTCCACCACGAGCAGCGGCGTGCCGAACTCCGCGGCGAGCGCGCTCGCGCGCAGGCCCTGGACGGTGAGCTCGCCGTCGGCGGCGCGGTCCACGCCGGCGGCCCACAGGCCGGGCACGAGCGCGTCCGGGTCCCCCGGCGCGGGGAGCCAGGCGGGGGCGAGAAGGGACGGGGCGGGGGCGGGCTGCGGCGTCGTCATCCGGGCGCTCACATCTTCTCCGGGGCGGTCACGCCGAGCAGGCCGAGGCCGTTGGCCAGCACCTGGGCGGTGGCGTCGTTGAGCCACAGGCGGGTGCGGTTGAGGGTCTCGACGGGACGCGGCGTCCCGTCGTCGGTGGGCATGGGCACGATGCGGCAGGCGGCGTACCACGAGTGGTAGGCCCCGGCGATCACCTCGAGGTGGCGGGCCACGCGGTGCGGCTCGCGCAGGCGCGCCGCCGCGCCGACGACGGCCGGGAACTCCGCCAGCTGGGCCAGCAGCTCCGACTCGGTGGCGTGGGTGAGCAGGGCGGCGTCGAACTCGGAGCGGTCCACGCCGTGGGCCTGCGCGGTGCGCGCCGCGCCCGAGGCGCGGGCGTGGGCGTACTGCACGTAGTAGACGGGGTTGTCGTTCGTGGCGGAGCGCAGCAGCTCGGGGTCGATCGTCAGGGGCGAGTCCGCGGGGTAGCGGGCCAGGTCGTAGCGCAGGGCGTCGCGGCCGAGCCACTCCACGAGGTCCTTGAGCTCGATGATGTTGCCGGCGCGCTTGGAGAGCTTCGCGCCGTTGACCGAGATGAGCTGGCCGATGAGGATCTCGATGTTCGTCGCCGGGTCGTCGCCGGCGGCGGCGGCGATCGCCTTGAGGCGGTTCACGTAGCCGTGGTGGTCGGCGCCGAGCAGGTACACCTTCTCCTCGAAGCCGCGGTCGCGCTTGTGGAGGTAGTAGGCGGCGTCGGCGGCGAAGTAGGTGGGCTCGCCGTTGGCGCGGATGAGCACGCGGTCCTTGTCGTCGCCGAAGTCGGTGGTCTTGAGCCACACGGCGCCCTCGCGGTCCTCGATGTGGCCCTGTTCGCGCAGCCGCTGCACGGCCTGTTCGATCGCGCCGGAGTCGTGGAGCGTCTGCTCCGAGGTGAACACGTCGAAGTGCACGTCGAAGGCGGCGAGCGTGTCCTTGATGTCCTGCATCTGGAGCCGGTACGCGGCCTCGCGGACCACCGGGCGGGCGGCCTCGTCCGTCAGCTCGCGCACGTCCGGGTGCTCGAGGGCGACGGCGTCGGCCAGCTCCTGCACGTACGCGCCCGGGTAGCCGCCCGCGGGGACGTCACGGCCGTGCAGGCGGGCGAGGACCGAGTCGGCGAACACGTTCATCTGGTTGCCGGCGTCGTTGACGTAGTACTCGGCGGTGACGTCCGCGCCCGAGGCGCGCAGCAGGCGGGCGATCGCGTCGCCCAGCGCGGCCCAGCGGGTGTGGCCGATGTGCAGCGGGCCGGTGGGGTTGGCGGAGACGAACTCCATGTTCACGGTGTGCCCGGCCAGGGCGTCGTTGCGGCCGTACTCCGGGCCGGCCTCGACGATCTCGCGGGCCAGGGCGCCGGCCGCGGCCGCGTCCAGGGTGACGTTGAGGAAGCCGGGGCCGGCGACGTCGACGGCGGCGATGCCCGGCTTCCCGGTCAGGCGCTCGGCCACGAGCCCGGCGAGGTCGCGCGGGGTCATCCCGGCCTTCTTGCCCAGCTGGAGGGCGACGTTGGTGGCCCAGTCGCCGTGCTCGCGGCTGCGGGGTCGCTCCACCTTCACGCGCGCGGGGGTGATCTCCTCCCGCAGCGCGGCGGGGAGGTCACCGGCATCGACGGCGTCGGTGAGGACAGCGGACAGCAGGGCGGAGAGGTCTTCGGGCTTCACCCGCGCAAGTCTACGGAAGGGCCGCCGCGCCCGTGCGCGTGCGAACGAACCCTGCGAGATGGCCCCCTCCGGCCCGCGGTGGGGGCCATCTCGCAGGGTTCGTCGGGGTGGGGGTCAGGCGGGCCAGGCGGCGAGGCCGCCGGCGAGGGACAGGACGCGCCCGCCGGCGCCCGGGTCGGCCCCGACGACGGCGTCCCGCGCCCGGGCCGAGCGGGCTCCGGCGGCGCAGTAGACCACCAGGACGCGGTCCTGCCCGGGCGCGTGGGCCGCCGGCTCCGCGAGGACGGCCTCGAGCGGGACGTGTCGATCGGCCACCGCCGCGGGGGCCTCGACGCGGCGCAGGCGCCGCTCCCAGTCCTCGCGGACGTCGAGCAGGGTGAGGGACGCGGCCCGGGCGGGGTCGGCGAGCAGGGCGGCCAGCGCGGCGGGGGCGATCTCCCCGCCCGCGGCGCCGCACGCCTCCGCCGAGCCGGGGGCGCCGGCGTCGTCCGGGCGGGGGGCCTGGTCCGCGTGGGCGGACAGGTCCGTCACGGGGGTCCGCTCGGGGTCGGGCACGAGCCGCAGCTCACGGAAGCGCATCGTCAGGGCGTCCACGGAGAGCAGCCGCCCGACCAGGGGCTCACCCACCCCGGAGAGCAGCTTGATCGCCTCGGCCGCCATGAGGGAGCCGATGATCCCGGGCAGCACCCCGAGCACTCCGGCCTGCGCGCACGAGGGCACCTCGCCGGGTTCGGGCCGCTCCGGGAACACGTCCCGGTACAGCGGCCCGCCCGGGGCGAACACGCTCACCTGCCCCGCGAACCGCAGGATCGCGCCCCACACCACGGGCACGCCGGCGATCTCGCACGCGTCGGCCACGAGGTAGCGGGTCGCGTAGTTGTCCGTGCCGTCGAGCACGAGGTCCACGCCGCCGACCCGTTCGAGCGCGTTGGCCGCGGTCAGGCGTTCGCGGTGCTCGACCACGCGCACCTCGGGGTGCAGGCCGCGCATCGTCGCGGCGGCGGAGGCGGTCTTGGGACGGCCGAGGTCCGCCTCGGCGTGGATCACCTGGCGGTGCAGGTTGGAGCGGTCCACCATGTCGTCGTCGATCACGTGGACCTCCCCCACGCCCGCGGCGGCGAGGTAGGTCAGCACGGGCGCCCCGAGGCCGCCGGCGCCGACCACGAGGACGCGGGAGCGCAGCAGCGCCAGCTGGGCCTCGGGGCCGAAGCCGTCCAGGCTCAGGTGGCGGGCGAAGCGCTCGAGCTGGGTGTCGGACAGTGCGGTGAGGTCGCGGGGCTCGCGGGCGGCGGGGTCCAGGGCGGCGGTCACCGCTCGTCCTCCTCGGCCGTGACCCGCCCGGCCATCGGCGAGGAGGCCAGGGCGTGCTCGCGGCGCGGGATGCGCCCGGCACGGCGGGCGCGGAAGCCCGCCTCGAGCGCGAGCCGGCACGCGTGGGCCATGCGGGCGGGCTCGGCGGCGCGGGTGATGGCGGAGGCGGCGAGCACGGCGTCGCAGCCGGCCTCCATCGCCAGGGCGACGTCCGAGGCGGTGCCCACGCCGGCGTCGAGCACGATCGGCACGGAGGCGCGGGAGACGATCAGCTCCAGGTGTGCGCGGTTGAGGATGCCCAGCCCCGAGCCGATCGGCGAGCCCAGCGGCATGACGGCGGCGGCGCCGGCCTGCTCGAGGCGCAGCGCCATGGCGGGGTCGTCCGAGGTGTAGGCCAGGACGGTGAAGCCGTCGGCGGCGAGCCGCTCGGTGGCCTCGAGGGTCTCGACGACGTCGGGCAGCAGGGTGCGCTCATCGGCGATGACCTCGACCTTCACGAGGTCGGTCTCGAGCGCCTCCCGGCCGAGCCGGGCGGTGAGCACGGCGTCCCGGGCGGTGTAGCAGCCGGCGGTGTTGGGCAGCACGTCGATGCCGAGGCGGTCCAGCAGCGCGACCAGGCCGTCACGGGTGTCCGCGGACCAGCGGCGCAGCGCCACGGTGGTGAGCGTGGTGCCGGAGGCGACGAGGGCGCCCTCGAGGGCGGTCAGGTCGGTGATGCCGCCCGTGCCCATGATGAGCCGGGAGGCCAGGTCGTAGCCGCCGATCCGCAGCGGCGGGATCGCGGGGGCGGCGGGCGGGGTGCGGTGCTCGGCCATCGCTCAGCCCCCCTGCACCGCGGTGACGACGTCGACCTCGTCCCCGGCGGCCAGCTCCCGGGTGGCCCAGGCCGACCGGGGCACGACCTCGCCGCCGACCGCCACGGCCACGCCGAGCCGCCGCCCATCCGCGGCGGCGCCGTCCTCGCCGATCGCGCGCCCGGTGACGTGCGCGACGACGTCGCGGACGGTGGCCACGGCCAGCTCGGCGGGCTCTCCGTTGAGGGTCAGGGGGAGGGTGCTCATGCGATCTCCTTCAGGCGGGCGTGCAGCAGCTCGAGGATCCGCCCGGCCGCCCAGGGGGCGAGCAGGATCCCGTGACGGTGGAAGCCGGTGGCGACGACGGCGCCCGGAGCCTCGGGCACGGCGAGCACGCGCGGGGCGTCGTCGGGGGTGCCGGGGCGGGCGGCGGTGGTGATCTCGACCAGCTCGCACTCGCGGACGGCGGGCAGGATCGCGGCGGCGTCGGCGAGCAGGTCCAGCACGGCCCCGGCGGAGGTGCCGGCCAGGCCGTCCTCGCGGGCCGAGGCGCCGACCACGAGGGTGCCGTCCGCGCGGGGCACGAGGTAGACCTGGCGCCCGTGGACGAGGCCGCGGACGGTGCGGGTGATCAGGTGCGACTCCCCCGGCAGCAGCTGCTCGGGGCGCACCCGCAGACGCAGCACGTCGCCGTGGACGGGGCGCAGCGGGACCTCGACGGCGGTGGCCGCGCCGCCGATCCCGCGGTGGCCCAGGCCCGCGGCGAGGACCGCGCCGTCGGCGGTGAGGACGCCCCCGTCGGCCAGCGTGAGGCGCACCCCCTCGCCCTCCGGGCCGGCGGCGGTGACGCGTCCGGCCACGAACCGGGCGGCGGGTCCGGCGCCGACCGGGAGCGGGCCGCCGTCGGGTCCGGTCTCGGCGCGCAGGGCGGCGACGCAGGCGGCGGCGAGCCGTCGCGGGTCCACCTGATGGTCGTCCGGGGCGTCGAAGCCGGCGGCCAGGCCCGGGGCCAGGGCGGGCTCGGCGCGGCGCAGCGCGCGGACGGAGACGGGCTCGACCCGGCGACCGAGGATCGAGGCGTGCTCGAGCACGTGGTCCCAGGCGCGGGCGTCCGAGGGGTCCGCGGCCACGATCCAGGCGCCCTGTGCGAGGAAGCCCGTCTCCACATCGGTGAAGGCGGCGAGCAGGTCCACGAGGGCCGGGTAGGCCTCCCAGCCGGCCTGCAGCAGCGGGGCGAGGTCGTCCTGGCTGAACTGGGTCTCGGCGAGCGGCGCGAGCATCCCCGCCGCGGCGTGGGTGGCCCCGGCCACGGCGTGCGGGCGCCCGGCGGCGTCCAGCTCGGGGGCGATCAGGGTGACGGCGTGGCCTGCGGCACGCAGACGCACGGCGGCGGTGAGGCCGATGATCCCGGCCCCGACGACGGCCACGTGCACGGACCGGTCCTCCTCACGGCGGCATGACCCGCATCGAGTGGTGATGGTCGGCCGCGCCGGCGCGGTGCGCCCCTGCGGCCCTCTCAGCCCGGCGTGTGCGGCCCGGGCTCCCATGGAACAGCGGCCAGTCTGCCACAGTGGGCGCATGCACTCCCCCGATCCGCTCCTGATGACCGCGGCCGGCCGCGACGACGGCGGCACCGGCCCCGGCGCGCGCCGCCGCGCCCGCCTCGCCGCCTCCCGGCTGTACGTCTGCACCGACCTGCAGCGGTTCCTGCGCCCGGACGGCACGCTCGACACGGCCGCGTTCGCCGACTTCTGCGCGGCGGCGTTCCGCGGCGGAGTAGACGTGATCCAGGTGCGGGACAAGGCCGTGGACGTGGCGGTCGAGCTGGCCGCGTTCGCCACGCTCGTCCCGCTGGCCCGGGAGCACGGGGCGCTCTCGGCCGCCAACGACCGCGCCGACGTCGCCGCCCTGGCCGGGGTGGACGTGTTCCACACGGGCCAGACCGACCTGACCACCGCGCAGTGCCGCGCCCTGCTGGGCCCGGACGTGGTGCTCGGCCGCTCGTGCCACACCGAGGCGCAGGTGCGCGGCGCCCGCGCGGAGGACGGCCTGGACTACTTCTGCACGGGGCCGGTGTGGGTGACGCCCACGAAGCCGGGCCGGGCCGCCGTCGGACTGGAACTGCCGACCCTCGCCGCACGCCTGGACGCGGAGGACCCGGCGGGGGCGCGGCCGTGGTTCGCCATCGGCGGCGTCGACGCGGACCGGCTGCCCGAGGTCCGCGCGGCCGGGGCGGAACGGATCGTGGTGGTCCGCGCCGTGACGCAGGCCGAGGACCCCGAGGCCGCGGCCCGGACCCTGCGCGCGGGCCTGCCCGGCTGACGCGCCCCGCGGGGAGGTCACGGACGGGCCGTCCTGATGGTGTAGAGTCGACGAGTCCGCAACGCGCTCGACGCGTCGCGACCCCCGCCTCCGTAGCTCAGGGGATAGAGCGTCTGCCTCCGGAGCAGAAGGCCGCAGGTTCGAATCCTGCCGGGGGCACGAGCGAACAGAGCCGGACCCCCGTGGCGACACGGTGGTCCGGCTCTTCTGCGTTCTGCGGACCCGGACGCTCGAGCGGAGCGGGAGGTCCGGGTCACCGGCATTCGAGGCGGGAAATCGACCTCATGGGACGTCCCGAGGTGCGTATTCGCCGGATTTCCCGCCTCGAACGTGTCGAAGCCCGGAGGTCCCGCCCTCAGCCCCGCTGCGCATGACCATGGTCGACGGGCCCGTGCCACGTCGGCCGCGAGGCGTCCCCGACCGCGAGCGCCTCCCCCGCCCGCATCGCGTCGGCCAGCCACGGCTTGGCCCGCTCGAGTGCGTCCTCCCAGCTCAGGCCCGCCCCGGCCAGCGTGGCCAGGGCCGAGGAGAGGGTGCAGCCGGTGCCGTGCGAGGCGCGGGTCGTCACGCGCGGGCCGCGCACCTCGTGCACAGCCCCGTCCACGCGCACGACGGCGTCCGGCACCTCCGCCGCTGCGGCCTCGTCCAGGTGCCCGCCCTTGAGCAGGACCGTCACGTCGTGCTCGGCGGCCAGGCCCCGCGCGGCGTCGAGGGCGGCGTCCCAGTCCGTCGCGTCCCGCCCGGTCAGCCGGGCCAGCTCGGGCAGGTTGGGTGTCACCAGGTGCGCCACCCGCAGCAGCCGGGCCCACGCGGCGCGCCCGTCGTCGTCGCCCACCGCGGTGAGGGCGTCCCCGCTCGAGGCCACCATGACCGGATCCAGCACGACGACGGCGGGCCGGGTCTCCTCGAGCCAGCCGGCGACGGCCCGCATGAGCTCCACCGTGCCGAGCATGCCGATCTTCACGGCGTCCACGGCGATGTCGGCGGCGACCGAGTCGAGCTGGGCGCGCACCACGTCCACCGGCAGCGGGTGGACGGCCTGCACGCCCTGCGTGTTCTGGGCGGTGATCGCGGTGATCGCGGTCATCCCGTAGCCGCCCCACGCGGCGATGGTCTTCAGGTCGGCCTGGACACCGGCGCCGCCGCCGGAGTCGGAGCCGGCGATGCTGAGCACACGGGGGACGGCGGAGGTCATGCGGGGGCTCCTTCGGGTCGGGGCGGATCGGCCGCCCGGGCCGGGCCGATCCCGCCCATGAGAATGTAGTCGCATGTCCCACGTCACAGAGAGCTCTCCCGCGCACCCCGGCCGAGCCGAGGAGTCGGCGCCGCTGCGGCCGACCTCCCCGCTCGGGATCGCCGCCACGTTCATCGGCACCACCATCGGCGCCGGGTACGCCTCGGGCAACGAGATCCTGCAGTACTTCGTGAGCTTCGGCCTCTGGGGCGGCACGGGGGCGCTCGTGATCGCCGGCGCGCTGTTCTTCCTGCTCGCGGTGATCGTGCTGCGGCTGGCGCAGAAGCTGCGGACCACGGACATCCACCGGATCGTGAACCCCACGACGTCGCGCGTGCCCACCTGGTTCGCGGACCTGTGCATCACCACGTCCCTGCTGGGGACGCTGGTGATCATGCTGGCCGGGGCCGGGGCGGCGGTGCACACCGCGTTCGGGCTGCCCTCGCTCGTGGGCTCGCTGGTGATGGCCGCCGTCTGCGTGGTCTCGGTGCTGGCCGGCATCACGGGCCTCGTGCGCGTCCAGGCCGTGGTGGTCCCCCTGATCATCGTGGTCGCCGTCGGCGTCGCGGTGTGGGGGTTGGCGAACCCGGGGGCCGCGGTGGACGACGTCGCCGCGCTCGTGACCTCGTCCCCGCTGATCAACCAGTGGTGGCTCTCGGGCGTGCTGTACGTGGCCTTCAACATCCAGCTGGCCTACGCGGTGCTCGCCCCGATCGGCGAGGAGAGCTCCTCGTCGGGCCGCTCCCTCGTCGCCGGGGCCGGGCTCGGGGCCCTGGGCCTCGTGGTGATGGCCGGCGCGGTGATGGCCGCGATGACCGCCCACGCCCAGCTCATCGGCCGCGCCGAGCTGCCCATGGTCGAGCTGGCCGCGATGATCGGCGGCTGGGCCGCCCTGCTGTACACGGTCGTCCTGCTGCTGGCGCAGTTCACGACGGCGGTCTCGTGCCTGTACGGCGGGGTGGAGCGCATCGCCCTGCTGTCCTCGATGCGCCGCGTGCCGGGCTGGGTCATCGCCGTCGTCACGGCCCTGGCCGCCACCCTGCTCTCGAGCGTCGGCTTCTCCGACCTCGTGGGCACCGTCTACCCCGTCCTCGGCTACGCCGGCATCGTCATCATCGTGATGCTGGTCGTGACGTGGATCGTCGAGCGCACCACGGTGCGCCGCCGGGCGGCCCGCGCGGCGCGCGCCTGAGCGCCCGGCCGCATGGCCGGACGGCGGCGGTGAGGCCTCGCGGGGGACGTGCTAGGGTCGCTCGCATCCCACGGGAGCCCCACGGCACGGGGCTGAGACCGGGCTGACGCCGCCCGGAGACCGTCTGAACCTGTCCGGGTCATTCCGGCGAAGGAAGAAGGAGCCGCGGCCATGTCCGTTTCCGAGCGCACCCCCCTGCCCGCAGCCGAGTCGACGGCCGAGGTCGTCGCCGAGGAGAACTACCCCACGCACCGTCTGGGATGGCTCGAGGACGCCGAGCACGGCATCCGCGTGCCCGTCACCGAGGTCCACCAGGACGACTCCCCCGACGGCACGCCCAACGCGCCCCTGACCGTCTACCGCACCATGGGCCCGGGCTCCGTGCCCGAGCGCGGCCTGCCGGCCCAGCGCGCCGAGTGGATCCGCGCCCGCGGCGACGTCGAGGAGTACGAGGGCCGCGAGCGCGACCTGCTCGACGACGGCCGCTCGGCCGTGCGCCGCGGCGCCGCCTCACAGGAGTGGGCCGGCGAGCGCCGCCCCCCGCTGCGCGCCAAGGAGGGCGCGCGCGTCACCCAGATGCACTACGCCCGGCGCGGCGAGATCACCCCGGAGATGCGCTACGTCGCCCTGCGCGAGGGCGTGGACGTGGAGCTGGTGCGCTCCGAGGTCGCGGCCGGCCGCGCCATCATCCCGGCGAACGTGAACCACCCCGAGTCGGAGCCGATGATCATCGGCAAGGCGTTCGCCGTGAAGGTCAACGCGAACATCGGCAACTCGGCGGTGACGTCGTCGATCGCCGAGGAGGTCTCGAAGCTGCAGTGGGCCACCCGCTGGGGCGCGGACACCGTGATGGACCTGTCCACGGGCGACGACATCCACACCACCCGCGAGTGGATCCTGCGCAACTCCCCCGTGCCGATCGGCACCGTGCCGATCTACCAGGCCCTCGAGAAGGTCGGCGGCGACCACCAGGCCCTGACCTGGGAGATCTTCCGCGACACCGTGATCGAGCAGTGCGAGCAGGGCGTGGACTACATGACCGTGCACGCCGGCGTGCTGCTGCGCCACGTGCCGCTGTCCGCGGACCGCGTGACCGGCATCGTCTCCCGCGGCGGCTCGATCATGGCCGGCTGGTGCCTGGGCCACCACAAGGAGAACTTCCTCTACGAGAACTACGACGAGCTCTGCGAGATCTTCGCGCGCTACGACGTCGCGTTCTCCCTGGGCGACGGCCTGCGGCCGGGCTCCGTGGCGGACGCCAACGACGCCGCCCAGTTCGCCGAGCTCGACACGCTCGCCGAGCTGACGGAGCGGGCGTGGGCGTACGACGTCCAGGTCATGGTGGAGGGCCCCGGCCACATCCCGCTGCACCTGGTGCGGGAGAACGTGGAGCGCCAGCAGGAGCTGTGCAAGGGCGCCCCGTTCTACACGCTCGGCCCCCTCGTCACGGACATCGCCCCGGCGTACGACCACATCACCTCGGCCATCGGCGCCACCGAGATCGCCCGCTACGGCACCGCGATGCTCTGCTATGTCACGCCCAAGGAGCACCTGGGCCTGCCGGACCGGGACGACGTGAAGACGGGCGTGATCACCTACAAGATCGCCGCGCACGCCGCCGACGTCGCCAAGGGCCACCCCGGCGCCCGCGACCGCGATGACGCGCTGTCCAAGGCGCGCTTCGAGTTCCGCTGGCGCGACCAGTTCGGCCTCGGCCTGGATCCGCAGCTCGCCGAGGAGTACCACGACGAGACGCTGCCGGCCGAGCCCGCCAAGACCGCCCACTTCTGCTCGATGTGCGGGCCGAAGTTCTGCTCCATGCGCATCAGCCAGGACATCCGCAGCGAGTTCGGCGGCGCGTCCGAGCAGGCGCGGATCGCCGAGGCCGGCATGGCCGCGAAGTCCGCGGAGTTCCGGGCCGCCGGCGGGTCCGTGTACCTGCCCGAGCCGACGATCCGCACCGCCTCGGACGCCTGAGGCCGGACGCGGGGTGAGGTGGGGCGGGATGGCCCGCCCCTGCGCCACCTGACGATCGCGTCATGACCTGAGGGCCGCCACCAGGTCATGACGCGATCGCCAGGACAAGGCCCTCCGGGACGGCGAAGGCGCGGCCCCACGGACGGGGCAGTGCGCTCGGTGGTCGATCGAGTGGTGATGCCTCTTGACTCACACACACACTGGGCTCACTATTCCGTCAGGCCCCTGTGATGCGTGTCCCATTCGCCCACAGGAATTGAGTGGATGGAATATGACGTGAAAGTCGACATGACCCCGCCGGTCCGCACCCCAGGGGCGCTTCCCAGGTGAGGCATCATCCAGCCGCTCAGCTCTCCTCGGGCCAGCCGTGATGACCCGGATGCTCGTCTCGAGATTCCTCCTTCTCCTGATCACGCTCGGAACAGCAGCGCTCCTCGCGTCCTACGTCGGGGTGGAGAAGGAGGAACGCTGGCGCATGGACGGCACGGTGTACGAGATCTCGGCATTCCCCGCTGGCGAGGCCTGGCCCATGATCCGGACGTCGCTGACGGGACCGGACTCCGGCTCTGCGGCCACGTCCACGAGCCCCCACGTGACTGCCCTCGCCGGCCGACCTGCTCTGGACGTGCTCCCGGATGGCGTCGCCCCGACCGCGGTCGTCCCCAGCACCTCCCCCTTTGCCGCACGTGCCGCTGCGGGCGAACTGAGCTGGCCGGACGTCGATCGGGTCGTCGTCCGAGACCTCTCCTCCGCGCCGGATCGCGCCACCGAAGCAGACCTCCTGGTCCCGTTCCTCTCCACCGACAGTTCGTCCCTTGCCGGCGTGATCGGCGGCTCACCGGCCCAGGTCGACGAGCTCGTCCAATCGCTGCGGCGGGCCGGTGTCGTCGTCGACGTCGTCCCGCTCCCGCCGCCGTGGGAGGCAGCGATGCGACGCAGTGTCCATGTGCCCCTGCTCGCCGTGACCGTCGGCTTCGCCCTGCTGGGCGCACAGGTCGTCTGGCGCACGACCCTGCGCAGTCGACTGCTCCCTGCCGTCACCTCGCACCGCCTCGTCGGTGCCTCCCCACTGCGAGCGGCCCGGCTCGGTGTCCGGCCCGCCATGGTCGCCTGGACGACCGCCGCCGCGAGTGCCGGCGGAGTCTGGCTCGTGGCATGGCCCCGGTGGGACGCGGAGATCGGTCTCACCGGCGACACCGCTCTCCTCTGGTCCGCCGTGCTCGTCGTGGACGCCATCCTCATCCTCGGCACGACCCTGTCCACCCTCTGGGTCCGAAGGGCACACGCATGACGGCAGCCATGCGGGCCGTTGCGGACGGCCTCCGCGACCTGTTCGACACGCCCGGACTGCTGTTCCTGTCCCTGCTGCACACGACCGTGGCGTCGGTCGTGTTCGGACTGGCCCTGGGCGTCGCCGGCGGAGTGACCACGGCGCTCGAGGTGCTCGAGGACGCCGAGTCGTCGGGCCTGGTGGCAACCAGGATCCTGGACCCCGCCGTCACGACCGACCTCCACCCCCGCGCCGTCGACACCGTCTCCCGGGCGTTCGCCGCCCATGTCGACGGAGTCGACCCCCGTGCCTTCCTCGTGACGGACGCCATCGGAATCGAGGACCCCCGGCTGCAGGGGGCGGTCATCGCCACGCCTGGTCTGGCCCGGGAGTTCGGCGCCGCTGCTGCCGTCAGTCCCGCCGAGGGTGTGTACTTCGCTCCCGCCGCGATCACCTCCGGGGCACCGGGCGGCACCGTGTACGTGGGGTCCACACCCCACAGCTATGCCGGCCCACTCCCCGGGGACGCGGCCGCGCCGCGGGCCGACGGATCCCTCTGGCCCCTGGGTGAGTCGCCCGTCATCGTCACCAGCACGACGACCATGGCCGGCCTGATCGAACCGGCCCAGCTCGCGGCGGTCTACGGTTCCGTCGTGGCATGCCAGGACGCGGCCTCCGAGGTGAGAGCGGCACTCGACGTCCTCGAGGACGAGACGGGCGTGGTCGCCGAGTTGGCCCCGATCGCCTCGGCCAGGTCTCCGATCGCCCGAGAAGCCCGCGGTGCCGCGCTCATGGTCACCGCCTACACCGCCGGGCTTGCCAGCGCCGTCGTGACGGTGGTGAGCCTCCTGACGACCATGACCCGTCGACTCACGCCCACGTGGCTGGCGCACCTGACGGTCGGGGCGCCCAGACGACTGATCCGGCTCCGGATCGCCACATCCGTGGCCGCGGTATGGGGCATTCCGGCCGTGCTCGGATCGTTGCTCGGCCTCGGCATCGCCTCGGAAGCGGGCGGACTGCGTCCGGCGCCTGCCGTCGTCGTGGTCGGGCTGGCGGTCGTCTTGGCGATCGCCGCTGCGTGCACCCGTCATCCCCTCCGCCAGCTGCACCGGGCCGTCCGCACGGCGGCACTCGTCGAAAGGACCGTGTGATGTCCCTGCTCACCGTGCACGACGTACACCGCTCCTACCGCGGCCCCGCCGGGGATGTCCCCGTGCTCCGCGGCGTCTCGCTCCAGGTCCCCGGGGGCGGCGTCCACGCGATCATGGGACCCTCCGGGTCCGGCAAGTCGACCCTGCTGCGGCTCCTCGCCTGCCTTGACACACCGGACGCCGGGAGCATCCGTGTGGCCGGGCGGAGCCTGCCGGCACCGTGGTCGTCCGACGGCGACGCCTACCGGAACCGGACGTGCGGCATCGTGCTCCAGGACCATCTGCTCATCGATCGGGCGACCGCCGTGGACAACGCGGCCCTGCCGCTGCTCTACGCGCGGCCGCGCACCTCGAAGCGGGAGCGCCGCACCATGGCCGCCGAGCTTCTGACGCGCCTCGGGCTCGGAGACCGTCTCCACCACCCCGTCGGCCGGCTCTCCGGCGGCGAGCGCCAGCGCGTGGCCATCGCCCGGGCCGTGATCATGGGGCCCTCCCTGCTGCTCGCCGACGAGCCGACGGGCGCCCTGGACGAGGAGCGCACCGACGAGGTGATGGGGCTCTTCCGCTCCATGTCCCAGCCGGAGCGGGCGATCGTGGTCGTCACGCACGACCCCGCCGTGGCGGCCCGGTGCGACCACACGTGGCGGCTGCGGGCCGGGCGGCTCGAGTGACGAGGTCCGGCCGTGCCTCCTGCACAGGTGTCCGCAGACGGCGTGGCGTCCCCGGGCGTCGCGTTCCGGTTCCGGATGTCCGGGGCCGCTCCTAGGCTCGGATGCATGAGCGCGCACCACGCCGACGACGGCCTCCCCGCCCCCGTCTCCACCCTCGCCGAGGATCCACCGGCCGACGGGCGACAGGCGCCGCCGAGTGGCGTCGTCGTGGGTGAGGACGGGCGGGCCCGCCCGCCGTGGGCGGCACGGGATCCGCTGCTGCGGGAGTACTACGACACGGAGTGGGGCCTGCCCGTCACGGACGAGCGGGGCCTGTTCGAGCGCCTCGTCCTCGAGGCGTTCCAGTCGGGCCTGAGCTGGCGGACCGTCCTGGCCAAGCGGCCCCGGTTCCGGGAGGTGTTCGCGGGCTTCGACGCGGACGCCGTCGCGGCGTTCGGGGACGCGGAGGTCGAGGCGCTGCTGGCGGACCCCGGCATCATCCGGAACCGGCGCAAGATCGAGGCGGCGATCGCGAACGCGCAGGCCGTCGTCGGGATGCGCGGCGAGCGGTTCACCCCGCTGCACCCGGGCTCCCCCGGCGCGGGCCCCGCCTGGCACGGCGACGGCGACCGGCCGGCCCGCGGTCTGGCGGGGCTGGTCTGGGCGCACCAGCCTGCCGCGACCCCACGGCCGGAGACGGTGGCGCAGGTCCCCTCGGCCTCGGAGGAGTCGCGCGCGCTCGCGAGGGCGCTGAAGGCGCACGGCTGCCGATTCGTGGGGCCGACCACGTGCTTCGCCCTGATGGAGGCCGCCGGGGTCGTGGACACCCACCTTCTCGGCTCGTGGCGAAGAGGGGCGTCCGGGATCTGGGAGTGAGCGGGGGCCTCCGGCAGGATGGGGAGCTCAACGCAGGACGTCCACACGAAAGGGTGACGACTGATGACCACCACCTCCGCCTCTCAGGGCTACCGCACGATCAACCCGGCCACCGGGGAGCTGCTGAAGTCCTTCGACAACGCCACGGATCAGCAGATCGCCGACGCCCTCGACGCCTCGCAGGCCGCCTACGAGCAGTGGTCCCGGAAGTCGGTGGCCGAGCGCGCCGCCGTCGTGAAGCGGATCTCCGAGCTGCTGGCCGAGCGCTCCAAGGACATCGCCGCGCTGATCACCACGGAGATGGGCAAGTCCCTCGGCGCGGCAGTCGGCGAGGTGCGCTACGGCGCCCAGATCTTCGGGTACTACGCGGACGAGGCCGAGGAGCTGCTCGCGGACCAGCCGATCAAGCAGTTCTCCGGGCAGGAGGCGTTCATCCAGCGGCTGCCGCTCGGCCCGCTGCTGGGGATCATGCCGTGGAACTTCCCGGTGTACCAGGTGGCCCGTTTCGTGGCGCCGAACCTCGTGCTGGGCAACACCATCCTGCTCAAGCACGCCGAGATCAACCCGCAGGTGGCGCAGCTGCTGGAAGAGCTCTTCACCGAAGCCGGGCTCCCGGAGGGCGTGTACCAGAACGTGTTCGCCACCCACGACCAGATCTCCACGATCATCGCCGATCCGCGCGTGCAGGGCGTGTCCCTCACCGGTTCGGAGCGGGCCGGCGCCACCGTCGCCGAGCAGGCCGGCCGGCACCTCAAGAAGGTCGTGCTCGAGCTCGGCGGCTCCGATCCGTACATCGTGCTCTCCGCGCCGGACGCCCGCGCCGCCGCCCGCGACGCACTGGCCACCCGGATGGGCAACTGGGGCCAGGCCTGCAACTCGAACAAGCGCATGATCGTCATGGAGGACCTCTACGACGACTTCGTGGACGAGCTGGTCCAGCGCTCCTCGGAGATGAAGCCCGGCGACCCGACCTCGCGCGACGCCGACGTCTACGGCCCGCTGTCCTCCGAGTCTGCGGCCGACGGGCTCGCCGAGCAGATCGCCGCGGCCAAGGAGGCCGGCGCCACCGTCCACGTGGGCGGCGAGCGCGTCTCCGGCCCCGAGGGCGAGGGCTTCTACGTCTCCCCGGCCGTGATCACGGACGTGGACCAGGAGAACCCCGCCTACACGCAGGAGCTGTTCGGCATGGCCTCCGTGGTCTACAAGGTGTCCTCGGCCGAGGAGGCCGTGGCCCTGGCCAACGACTCCCAGTACGGTCTCGGCGGCGCCGTGTTCTCCACGGACCTGGACGAGGCCAAGCGCGTGGCCGACCAGCTCGAGGTGGGCATGGCGAACGTGAACCTCGCCTCCGCCGCCGGCGCGAACCTGCCCTTCGGCGGCGTGAAGCGCTCGGGCTTCGGCCGCGAGCTCGGCCCCATGGCCGTGGACGAGTTCGCCAACAAGCGCCTCTACGCGGTGCAGGGCCCGCTGGAGGGCTGACCCCGGGCCGGGTCGGCCGGACGGGTCTCCCGCTCCGGCCGCCCCGTCGGCCGCCTGAGGCACGCAGAGTGGTCACGACATGCCGTCACCGGAGTCCGGTGGCGGCATGTCGTGACCACTCTGTTCGTTCGGGCCTGCTCGTCGGCCCCTCAGCCGCGCAGCGGGACGGTCGCCAGCACCTCGTGCAGCGGCCCGCCGGAGCGGCCCTCGCCGAGCCGGGACGCCACGACCTCGACCTCGTCGGCGGTCCACTGCGGCCCGCGGTACACCGTGAGCGCGTGCACGGCCTCGGCCAGCAGGACGGTGGCCGGTGCCGGCGGACGGGGCTCGCCCCGCCTCCGACCCCGAGGTCGGGGCGCGGCCCCCGAGACCCGCGCCACGGTGAGATGGGCACGCCGGCGGTCCTGGCCGTCGTCGTCGGCTAGCCAGGGCTCCGCCAGAAGCGCGCCGAGTTCCCGGACCTGCCCGCCCACCCCCACCCAGAGCGTGCGGTGGGAGAACTCCCCCGCTCCGGCCAGGTGCAGGTCCAGCGGGGCATGTCCCACCGCGATACGGCCGGCTTCGGTGACGACGTCGTCCACGGCGCCGGCGGGCACCTCCGGGTGGAACGCCAGCGTCAGGTGCCGCTGCTCCGGCTCGGTCCAGCGCAGCACGCGCCCGGCCCGGTCCCGGACGCCGTCGAGGGCCGGCTCGAGGTGGTCGAGCGCGGCCCTCGGCGGACGGATCGCGAGGAAGAGCCTCACGCCTGCGCGCGCGGATCCGCGGCGGCTGCGGTCGAGCCCCCGGCGGCGTCCCGCGTCATGGCGGCCGGGGCCACGTCCGGGTGCGGCTCGCGGCCGGCCACGATGTCGATCGCGCCGGTGAACTCGGCGTCGATCCGCCGCTGCACACGGCGCGAGCGCTGGGTCACGAGGGACACCACCACACCCACCAGGAGGGCGGCGACGAAGCCCGGCAGCAGCTCGTACAGGCCGAACCACTCCCACGTCTCGGCACTGGCCTCGGACCAGAACCAGGCGACGGCGGCGCCGGTGACCATGGCGGCCATCGCCCCCCACGAGGTGAACCGCGGCCAGTACAGGGCGAGCAGGATCACGGGGCCGAAGGCGGCGCCGAAGCCGGCCCACGCGAAGGAGACGAGCTCGAGCACGGAGGAGTCCGGGTTGAGGGCGAGCAGACCCGCCACGAGCGCCACCACCAGCACGCCGATGCGGCCGAGCCACAGGGTGAACGTCGGGGACCCGGTGCGCCCGCGCAGCATGTAGAGGTCCTCCACCAGGGCGGAGGAGCACACGATCAGCTGCGAGGAGAGCGTGGACATGATCGCGGCGAGGACGGCGGCCAGCACCAGGCCGGCCACGAACGGGTGGAACATGATCGAGGCCAGCACGAGGAACACGGTCTCCGGGTCCTCGAGCGTGGTGCCGGGGTTGGCCTGGAAGTAGGCGATGCCGACGAGGGCGACCATCACGGCGCCGAACACGGACAGCGCCATCCAGCCGATGCCGACGCGCCGGGCGACGGCCGCGTCGTGCGGGGTGCGCAGGGCCATGAAGCGGACGATGATGTGCGGCTGGCCGAAGTAGCCCAGGCCCCAGGCGAGGGAGGACAGGACGCCGATCAGCGTCGCGTTCTCGAACATCGAGAAGTGGTTCACTCCGCCGCCGGCGGCGTCGGCGGCGCGGATGCCCTCGACGACGGCGTCCCAGCCGCCCATGGTCAGGATCACGACGATGGGCACGGCCAGCAGGGAGAGGAACATGAGGATGCCCTGGGCCACATCTGTCAGCGAGGCGCCGAGGAAGCCGCCGAACAGGGTGTAGAGCACCGTGATGCCCGCCACCACGAGCATGCCGGTGAGGTAGTTGATGCTGATGCCCTGGGCGTAGAAGGAGTCGGGGCCGAAGGTCGACTCGACGAACTTGCCGCCGGCCACCATGCCCGAGGAGACGTAGAAGGTGAAGAACACGAGGATGATCAGGCCGGCCACGATCCGCAGGATGTGCGTGCGGTCCTTGAACCGGTTCTCGAGGAAGGACGGGATCGTGATCGAGTTCCCGGCCACCTCGGTGTAGGAGCGCAGGCGGGGGGCGACCACGCGCCAGTTCACCCACGCGCCCACGGTCAGGCCGACCGCCATCCAGCCCTCGACCAGGCCCGCGGCGTAGATCGCGCCGGGCAGGCCCATCAGGAGCCACCCGGACATGTCGGACGCACCCGCGGAGAGCGCCGCGACGGACGGCTTCATGTCGCGTCCGGCGAGCATGTAGTCGTCGAGGTCGGTGTTCTTGCGGGAGGCGTACAGGCCGATCGCGATCATCGCGAGGAAATAGAGGCCGATCGCCGCTAGCAGGGAGACGGTGTTCGTGTCCATGGGCTCCAGAGAATCACATCCGGACTCTCAGCCCCAGTCCCGGATTCGCCCCGTCCGGGTCGGCCCGGGCCCCCGCGCGCCTAGGATGGAGGCCGTCATGACGCAGACTCCCCCGCCCTCCACGCCCGCCGCGCAGCCGTCGGCGACGCCCCACGACGCCGCCGCGATCACGTTCCCCGAACACCTGCCGGTGGCGGAGCGCCGTGAGGAGATCATGGCCGCGATCCGCGACCACCAGGTGGTGATCGTCGCGGGTGAGACCGGTTCGGGCAAGACGACGCAGCTGCCGAAGATGTGCCTGGCCCTCGGGCTCGGGGAGGCCGGCTCGATCGGCCACACCCAGCCCCGGCGCATCGCCGCCCGCTCCGTGGCCGAGCGCATCGCACACGAGCTGGGCGAGGAGATCGGGCAGACGGTCGGCTACCAGGTCCGCTTCACGGCGCAGACCTCGAAGGCCACCCGGGTCAAGGTCATGACGGACGGCATCCTGCTGGCCGAGATCCCCCACGATCCGCAGCTGCGCCGCTACTCCGTGATCATCGTGGACGAGGCCCACGAGCGCAGCCTCAACATCGACTTCCTCCTGGGCTACCTGCGCAACCTGCTGCCCCAGCGCCCGGACCTGAAGGTGATCATCACCTCGGCCACCATCGACCCGGAGCGCTTCGCCCGGCACTTCGGTCGGCCGCTGGCCGAGGGCGAGGACCATGCGGACGCGGTGGAGGCCGACGACGGCGGCCGCGTGGTCCCGGCGCCGATCATCGAGGTCTCGGGGCGGACCTACCCCGTCGAGATCCGGTACCGGCCGCTGACCGACGAGCCCTCCCCGGACGACCCCGAGGACGACGCGGACGATGCCGCCGAGACCCGCGACCCCCTCGACGCGATCGGCGACGCCGTCCTCGAGCTGGCCGCCGAGCCGCCGGGTGACATCCTCGTGTTCCTGCCGGGCGAGCGGGAGATCCGCGAGGCCGCGGACCACCTGACCGGCGTCGTCGCCGGCACCACGCGCCTGGCCGGCACGGAGATCCTGCCGCTGTTCGGCCGCCTGTCCATGGCGGAGCAGCACCGCGTGTTCGGCCGCGCCGGGGCCGGGGTGCGCCGGCGGATCGTGCTGGCCACGAACGTCGCCGAGACCTCCCTGACCGTGCCGGGCATCAAGTACGTGATCGACACGGGCACCGCGCGCATCTCGCGGTACTCGCACCGCACCAAGGTGCAGCGCCTGCCGATCGAGCGCGTCTCCCAGGCCAGCGCGAACCAGCGCGCGGGCCGGTCCGGCCGCACCTCGGACGGCATCGCGATCCGCCTGTACTCGGAGGAGGACTACCTCTCCCGCCCCGAGTTCACGGACCCGGAGATCCTGCGCACCTCCCTGGCCTCGGTGATCCTGCAGATGCTGTCCCTCGGTGTGGCCCGCACCCCGGGCGACGTCAAGGAGTTCCCCTTCGTCCAGCCCCCGGACGGCCGACAGGTCACCGACGGCGCCACCACGCTCACCGAGCTCGGCGCGCTCGAGGCCGGCGGCGCCCGCGCGGGCACCATCACCCGGGTCGGACGCCGCCTGGCCCGACTGCCGGTGGACCCGCGGCTGGGCCGCATGATCCTGGAGGCCGGTGAGCGCGGCTGCGTCCGGGAGGTCATGGTGATCGCCGCGGCCCTGACCATCCAGGACCCCCGCGAGCGCCCCACGGAGCAGCGTGAGGCCGCGGACGAGCTGCACCGCCGGTTCGCGGACGAGAACTCGGACTTCTCCGCGATCCTGAACCTGTGGGCGTACCTGCGCGAACGGCAGCAGGAGCTCTCCGGCTCCCAGTTCCGGAAGCTGTGCCGCCGTGAGCACATCAACTGGCTGCGCGTGCAGGAGTGGCAGGACCTGGTGCGCCAGCTGCGCCAGCTCGCCAAGGACGTGGGCCTCACCGTCGAGGCCGGACCCGTGGACCCGGTGGGCCGGCACGAGGCGGTGCACAAGTCCCTGCTCACGGGCCTGCTCTCGCAGATCGGCGCCTACGACGAGCGCCGTCGCGAGTACGCGGGCGCCCGCGGCACCCGTTTCGCCGTGTTCCCCGGCTCCGCCCTGTTCAAGAAGCGCCACCCGTTCGTCATGGCAGCCGAGCTCGTGGAGACCTCGCGGCTGTGGGCGCGCACGGTGGCCCGGATCGAGCCGGAGTGGGCCGAGGAGGTCGCCGGCCACCTCGTCAAGCGGGCCTACAACGAGCCGCACTGGTCGCGGCGGGCGGGCTCCGTCGTCGCCCGCGAGAAGGTGACGCTGTTCGGTGTCACCCTGATCCCGGACCGCTCGGTCCGGTACGGCCGCATCGACCCGGTGCTCTCCCGCGAGCTGTTCATCCGGCACGCCCTCGTGGAGGGCGACTGGCGCACGCGCCACCGGTTCTTCGCCCGCAACCGGGCCGCGCTCGAGGAGGTCGACGCCCTCGAGACGCGCCTGCGCCGCCGCGACCTGCGGATCGGGGACGAGGACCTGTTCGCCTTCTACGACGCGCGGATCCCGGCGAACGTCGTCTCCGAGCGGCACTTCGACGCGTGGTGGAAGAAGGCACGCCAGGAGCAGCCGGACCTGCTGGACCTCGACGTCGCCGCCCTGCTCACCGCCGACGCCGAGGACCTGGACACCGACGCGTTCCCCACCACGTTCGCGTATCCGATGCCCGGCGGCGACGTGGAGCTCGACCTCGAGTACACGTTCGACCCGACCGGCGCGGCCGGCACCGACGGCGTGACCGTGGCCGTGCCGATCCTGCTGCTCAACCAGGTCTCCCCCGGCCCCTTCGCATGGCTGGTCCCCGGCCTGCGGGTCGAGCTCGTCACCGCCCTCATCAAGGCGTTGCCCAAGGCGGTGCGCAAGAACCTCGTGCCCGCCCCGGACGTGGCCCAGCAGCTCGTGGCGGACCTCGAGGCCCACGCCGACCCGCTGCGGGACGAGCTGCCGGAGGCGCTGTCCGCGGCCGTGCGTCGGGTGCGCGGCGTGGTGGTGGAGCCCGGACTGTGGGCCCCGGACGCGGTGCCCCTGCACCTGCGGATGGACTACCGCGTCGTGGACGCCCGCGGCGCCGTGATGGGCGCCGGCCAGGACCTGCCCGCGCTGCAGGCCCGGCTCGCGCAGGCCAACCGCTCCGCGATCGCCGCCCGGCTCGCCGGCACCGACGACCCCGTCTCGGCCCGGCCGGGGCCGCGCGGCAAGGGCCGCGGCGGCCGTGCCCAGGCCGACGCGCGGGCTGGGGCCGAGGGACGCCGTCGCCCGGAGGGCCCCGGGCGGTCCGGCGCGACGCCGGCCTTCGAGGAGCGGCACGGGCTGACCTCGTGGAGCATCGGCACGGTGCCGAAGGCCGTCTCCACCGCGGCCGGGGCGCGCGGCCCCGCCATCACGGGCTACCCGAGCCTGGTGCCCGAGACCACGCCCGACGGCGGCCCCGCGGCCGGCCTGACCGTGGCCCGGTCCGCGGAGGACCAGGCGGCCTGGCACCGGGCCGGGGTGATCCGGCTGCTGCTGGCCACCCTGCCCAGCCCCCAGCGCTACGTGCTGGACCACCTGGACAACAGGGAGAAGCTCACCTTCACCCAGAACCCGCACGGCTCGGTGGACTCCCTCGTCGCGGACTGCACCCAGGCCGCCGTGGACCGTCTCGTCGGGGACGAGCTGCCGTTCGACGAGGCCGCGTTCCGCGCCCTGTTCGACCGGGTGCGGGCCGACCTGATCGACACGGTCTTCGCCGTCACGTCCCTGGTGGAGCAGGTGCTCTCCCGGGCCGCGCAGGTGCGACGCCGGCTCAAGGGCTCGGTCTCGCTCGCCCTCGCACCGGCGCTGTCGGACGTGAAGGCACACCTCGAGCAGCTCGTGTTCCCCGGCTTCGTGGCCGCCACGGGCTGGGAGCGGCTGCAGCACCTGCCGCGCTACCTGCAGGGCATGCTGACGCGCATGGACCGGCTGGACGCCGGCGGCCACCTGCAGCGCGACGGGCAGCACATGGCGGTCGTGCAGGGGCTCGAGGACGAGTTCGACGCCGCCGTCGCGGCCCACCGCGCCCGGTTCGCGGGCACGCCCGTGCCCGCGGAGCTGGAGCGGGTGCGCTGGCTCATCGAGGAGCTGCGCGTCTCGTTCTTCGCCCAGGAGCTGGGCACGGCGGTCTCGGTCTCCGAGAAGCGGGTGCGTCAGGCGCTCGCCCGTGCCACGCGCGCCTGAGCCGGGTCCGGGCGGCGCGGGCCGTCAGTCCTGCGGGACGACCTCGCCGTGGCCCAGGTCCCGCAGGGCCGCGCGGAGGCGGGCGGCGGCGTCGTCCAGGTCTGCCGGATCGGGGGCGTTGTCCACGCGGGCCAGGTCGAAGTCGGCGAGCGAGGTGGAGGGCCACACGTGCACGTGCAGGTGCGGGATCTCGTAGCCGGCGATCATGAGCCCGGCCCGGCGCGCGGAGAACGCCGCCACCTGCGCCTTGCCGATCTGCTGGGCGACCGTCGTCAGGTGCGTGACCAGCGCCGGGTCGACCTCCACCCATTCGTCCACCTCCTCACGGGGCACCACGAGCGTGTGCCCCGGCTGGAGCGGTGCGGCGGACAGGAACGCGACGCACGTCTGGTCCTGCCACACGAAGCGGGCGGGCAGCTCGCCGGCGACGATCCTGCTGAAGACGGTGGCCATGGGGGGTCCTCCTGGGGGT
>NZ_LR732370.1:495379-546825 GCF_902506395.1 Micrococcus sp. 116 | reverse complement strand
GTCCTCCTGGGGGTCGGCGGGGCGGGGCCCCGGGGCTCGTCAGTCCCGGCCGGACGCGCCGTTGGGCTCGGGGCCGACCGCGACGGCGTTGGACGGGTCCTGGACCCATGCTGACCACGAACCCGGGTAGAGCGCCACTCCGGGTCGCCCCGCGACGGCCAGGGTGAGCACGGCGTGCGCCGCGGTGATGCCCGAGCCGCAGTACACGGCCACGGGAGTGGCGTCGTCCACGCCGACGGCGTCGAACCGCTCCGCCAGCTCCGCGGCGGGCCGCAGGCGGCCGTCCTCGGCGATGCTCTCCGCCGTGGGCACGTTCCGCGCCCCGGGGATGTGCCCGGCCACGGGGTCGAAGGGCTCGACCTCCCCGCGGTACCGCTCGGCCGCCCGCGCGTCGAGGAGCAGACCGCCGGAGGCCATCGCCTCCGCGCCGGCCGTGTCCACGACGGGCATGCGGCCCCACGACGGCCGGGCGGTGCCGGGCACCGGGATGACCTCGCCGGGCTGCAGGGGCAGGCCCGCGGCGCGCCACGCCTCGAGGCCGCCGTCCAGGAGCATGGAGTCCCGCAGCCCCGCGTGGCGCAGCAGCCACCAGGCGCGCGCGGCGGACAGGCCGTGGTCGTCGTCGTAGACCACGATGGTGTCGCCCTCGTCGATCCCCCACATCCGCACGGTCTCCGCGAACTGGCGCGCGTCCGGCAGGGGGTGACGCCCCGCCGCCGGGCCGGCGTGGCCGGCGAGCTGGCTGGGCAGGGAGACGTAGACGGCGCCCGGCAGATGGCCCTGGAGATAGGCGGCGTGGTCGGGCCCGCCCCCCGTGGCCCGGAACCGGACGTCGAGCAGGATCACCCGGTTCGGGCGGCATCGGCCCGGCTGGGCGTAGGCCGGGCCCTCGGGCACCGGCGGCAGGTCCTCGACGGGGGCCAGGCCGAGCCAGCCGGCCAGCACGTCCACCGTCACCAGGGTGGGCGGCTCGGCGGCCTCGGGATCGACGCCGTCGGTGTCCGCGTCCGGGTCGCCGCCGGCGTCATGGGACGAGGACGGGGCCGCCGTGGGCGCCGGGACGACGCGGCCCTGCCCCTCGTCGACGACGATCAGCGGGTCGGGTCGATCGGGGGCGGCACCGTCGCGGTCCGGGACAGGGGATGGGTCCGGGCTCTCGCTGTGCACCCGGACACCCTACTCCACGCCCCCTTCGGCGTCGCTGATAACCTGGAGGATGGCCCGCGCGGACCTGTTCCGGACCGCGCGGAGGAGGCGGCAGCCGCCGCAGAAGGAGTCGTGAGCACCGTGAGCGCCCCCGAGCCCGGCCCCCGTGCCGCCCGTCCCCGGGCGACCCGGCAGAAGGCCGCCGTCGACCGAGCCCTGGACCGCATCCCGGACTTCGTGAGCGCGCAGGAGCTCCATGCCCGCCTCCAGGACCAGGGCGAACGCGTCTCGCTGGCCACCGTGTACCGGACCCTGCAGCAGCAGCTCGACGACGGGCTCGTGGACATGCTCCGCCGCGACGACGGCGAGTCCGTGTACCGCCGGTGCGAGGACGAGGGCCACCATCACCACCTGGTGTGCCGGATCTGCTGGACCACCGTCGAGGTCACCGCCCCCCACGTCGAGGCATGGGCCACCGCCGTCGCCGCGGAGCACGGCTTCACGGACGCGGACCACACGGTGGAGATCACCGGTGTGTGTGCCCGCTGCCGGGCCGAGGGGCGCACCCGCGCGGCCTGACCCCGGGCCGGGCCCCGGTCAGTGGCGGATGCCGCCCGCGGGGTCGTCCAGGAACTCCGCCGCGTCCTCGACCGCCGTGGAGGGCCCGTGCAGGGCGCCCCGGCCGTACGCGATGTCCAGGTTCTCGACCGTGAGCACGTCCCGCGGCGGGCCGGAGGCCACGACGCGCCCGCTCATCAGGACCACGTGGTCCGCCTCCGCGGCCTCGTCGAGATCGTGGGTCGTGTAGACCACGGACACCCCGCGCGTCGGCTCCTCGTGGAGGAGGTCGTCGATCGTGCGGGCGGAGACGATGTCGAGGCCCGTCATCGGCTCGTCGAGCAGCAGCACGTCGTGGTCCTGGGCGAGGCCCTGGGCCACGTAGGCGCGCTGGCGCTGGCCTCCGGAGAGCTGGTCGAGGTGCCGCCGCGCCAGGTCCGCGACCTGCATGCGCTCCATGGCGGCCCCCACGATGTCCCGGTCCTCCCTCCGGAACCGACGGAACCATCCGAGCGTGGGGTATCGGCCCATCCCGACGACGTCGCGCACCGTCACCGGCACGCCCTGGGGCACGCCGATGGACTGCATCACGAAGGAGGTGCGCTGCGAGCGCCGCCGCGGGTCCTCACCGAGCACCTCCAGCGCACCGGAGGCCGGGTCGCTCAGGCCCGCCAGGGCGGTCAGCAGCGTGGACTTGCCGGAGCCGTTGGGCCCGATCACCGCGATCAGCCGCCGGGCCGGCAGGGTGAAGTCGGAGGGTCTGACGGCCACGTGCGCGCCATGGCGCAGTTCGAGCGCCCGGGCGACCGCGAGGGGAGGCGGGGCCGCCGCGGAGTCCGCGGGGAAGGACGCGCTCATCGGGCGGCCTCCGCTCCGGGCAGGGCCACGACCGGCACCTCCTGCTCACGCTGCGCGCGCGAGCGCACGTGCCGGCCCAGGAGCGCCAGCACGGCGGCGCGGACGGCGAGCACGACGAAGAACAGCAGGATCGGCATGAGCGCCATGGTGGCCGAACCCGCCGTGCCCAGCCGGTAGCTGAGGGTGAGCCCGGTGACGACGCACGCCGCGCCGATACCGACGGAGACGAGCATCATCTGGGGGACGCTGCGCGTCAGCAGCGCCGCCGTCGCGGGCGGTCCCACGAGGAGGCCGAACACGAGCACGGTGCCCACCGCCTGGAACGAACCGATCACGGCCGCGCCGATCATCACCAGCAGCAACGTGTGCGTCAGCCCCGGTCGCATGCCCAGCGAGCGCGCCTTGACCTCGGAGAAGCTCAGCGCCAACAGGGGCCGGTAGAGCAGCAGGGCCAGGGCGATCACCACGACGGCGATGACCGCCTGGGTCACGATGCCGTCCACGCTGACCCCCAGCACATCGCCGAACAGGATCGACGTGAGCGAACCCGTGTAGGAGTCCGACTTGGAGATGATCACCACGCCCAGGGCCATCATCCCCACGAAGAGCAGGCCGATGGCGGTGTCCTCCTTGAGGGTGGTGGCCCGGTGCACCAGCGAGATGCCCGCCATCATGACGACGGCGGCCACCGCGGCACCGAGGTGGGGGCTGCCGCCGGTGACGACCGCCAGGGCGATGCCCGGCAGGACACCGTGCACGAACGCGTCCCCGAAGAAGCTCATCCCGCGCAGCACCAGCCACGTGCCCACGACCGAGCACATCACCACCGCGATGAGTCCGCCGACGAGGGCACGCTGCTGGAAGCCCATCTGGAAGGGTTCGAGCAGCCAGTCCATCCTCAGCCCTCCAGCGCGTCGGCGAGGGTGCGGGCGTTGAGGAGCATGGCCTCGGCGTAGTCCGCCTCCGGGGTGTCCTTCGGGCCGACGCCGCCCTCGTAGACCTCGATGACCGGCAGGTCGCCGGCCTCCTCGGCCACGGTGTCCACGAGGCTGTTGCGCGCGCCCACGGACGTGATCACGGCGTCTGCGCCGCCGTCGCGGATGGACCGGGCGAGCTCGGCGATCTCCTGGGAGGAGGGCTCGCCGTCGGTGGAGCCGCCCGGGACGACGACGCCGGACACGGTGAAGTCGTAGGCCTCGCTGAAGTAGCCGTAGGCGTCGTGGTCCGTGACCAGCGTGCGGCGGTCCTCCGGGACCCCGGCGAGGATCTCCCGGACCTGCGTGTCCGTCTGCTCGAGCTCCCCGCGCACGGTCGCGCCGCACTCGGCGAACCTCTCGTCACCCCGCTCCTGGGCGAGCGTGTCGCCCATCAGCTCGGCGGCCCTCGCCATGCGGGCGACGTCCATCCAGACGTGCGGGTCCTCGGACCCGTGGTCATGGCCCTCGTGGCCCGCCCCCTCCTCGGCGTGGTCATGGCCGCCGAAGGGCAGCGGATCCAGCTGGGGCGCCACCTCGACGACGGTCGCGCCGTCCGCCTCGGCGTTGGCGAGGGCGGACTCCATGCCGCCCTCGAGGCCGAGGCCGTTGGAGAACACGAGGCCGGAGGAGACCATGTCCTTCACCTGCGCGGACGAGGCGGAGAAGTCGTGCGGATCATCCCCCGGGCCCATCACCGTGACGCTGCGGGCGTCGGCGCACGCGACCACGCGGTCGAGCACGGAGCCGAGCTGCGTCGTCGTGGCGACGGCCACGGGCGCGCCCGCGGCCGAGCCGGACCCGGCGGCAGCAGAGGCGCCCGCGGCCTGCTCGCCCGCGGAGTCGCCGCTGGTCCCGCCGCACGCGGCGAGGCTCAGGGTGAGCGCGGTGAGGGCCCCGGTCAGGGCGGGCAGACGACGGCGGCGGAGCATGGGGCGACCTCGTTCGTGTCGGGAGGATGTGTGAAATCGGTTCTCAACAGTAGCACCGCGCCGCCCGCGCGACGCTCACGCGGGCCGGAACCGACGTGGCGACTGCGTCACGTCGTTGATCTCCCCGACGAGCTCCTCGAGCACGTCCTCGAGGAAGAGGATGCCCGCGGTCTCGCCCTCGGGCGTGATGACCCGGGCGAGGTGGGAGCCCGTGCGCTGCATGAGCGCGAGTGCGTCCTCGACCTCGTCCTCGAGCCGCACGTTGGCCAGCGAGCGCACGCGCGTGAGCGGGATCGGCTCGTCGTGTCCCGACGGGCCCACGGTGAGGACGTCCTTCAGGTGCAGGTAGCCGGTGTAGCCGCCGTCGGGGTCCTCGACCACGAACCGGGAGAAGCCCACGCGGCCCACGGTCCACTCGAAGTCGTGCGGCGTGATCCCCTCGGGGACGGTGACGACCCGCTCGAGCGGCACCATCACGTCCCCGGCCCGGTGGTCCGAGAACTCGAGGGCCGAGTGCAGCACGCCGGACTCGTCCTCCAGGGTGCCCGAGCGGGTGGACTCGGCCACGATCGACTGCACCTCCTCGAGCGTGTAGGAGGAGGCCACCTCGTCCTTCGGCTCGATGCGCAGGGCGTGCAGCACGAGGTTGGCCGTCCAGTTCAGCGCGGCCACGACCGGATGCAGCAGCTTCGAGAGCCACACGAGCGGCTGGGCCAGCAGCATCACGGCGCGGTCCGCGAACGAGACGGCGGCGTTCTTGGGCACCATCTCGCCCAGGGTCACGTGCAGGAAGGTGACCACCAGCAGCGCGAGCACGAAGGCGGTCACGTCCGCCGCCGCGGACGGGACCCCGAGGGCGGCCATCGGGACGACGAGCAGGTGGTGCAGCGCCGGCTCGGACACGTTGAGGATGAGCAGGGAGCACACCGTGATGCCGAGCTGGCAGACGGCCAGCATCTGGGAGACGTGCTCCATCGCGTAGAGCGCCACCTGGGCCTGGCGGGAGCCGGCCTCGGCCCGCGGCTCGATCTGCGCCCGGCGGGCGCCCATGACGGCGAACTCGCCCGCCACGAAGAAGGCGTTGGCGGCCAACAGGACCACCAGCCACAGCAGTCCGACGACGTCCCCGTTCATGCGCGCGTCTCCTCGTCCTCAGCGGCCGGGTCGAAGCGCACGCGCTCGATGCGGCGGCCGTCCATCCGCTCGACCGTCAGGACACCGCCGTCCACGTCCACCACGTCCCCGACCTCCGCCAGGCGCCCCAGTCGGGCCAGGATGTACCCGCCGACGGTCTCGTAGGCACCGTCCTCCGGCACCACGAGGGCCGGGATCTGGGTCCGCACCTCGTCGGGCCGCAGCTCCGCCGGGAAGTACCAGCGGCCGGAGGCCGTCTGCAGGACCCCCGGGGTGACGCGGTCGTGCTCGTCCGCGACCTCGCCGACGATCTCCTCCACCACGTCCTCGAGCGTGACCACCCCTGCGGTGCCCCCGTACTCGTCCACGACGACGGCCATCTGCAGGTTCGCGTCGCGCAGCTCGGCCAGCAGCTGGTCCAGGTGCACGGTCTCCGGCACGCGGATGACCTCCGTCATCAGTGCACCGGCCTCGAGGTCGGCGCGGCGCTCCCGCGGCACGGCCACGACCTTCTTCACGTGCACCACGCCGCGGATGTCGTCCGAGGAGTCGCCGATCACGGGGAACCGCGAGTAGCCGGTGCTGCGGGCCAGGTCCAGGACCTCGGGCAGAGCCTGGTCCTCCCTCACCGTCTCCACGCGGATGCGCGGGGTCATCACGTCCGCGGCGGTGCGGTCCGCGAAGCGCAGCGTCCGGTCCAGGAACGTGGCGGTCTGCGCGTCGAGCGTGCCCAGCTGGGCCGAGCGGCGGACCAGCGAGGAGAGCTCCTCGGGGCTGCGGGCGCCGGAGATCTCCTCCTTGGCCTCGATGCCCACGCGGGCCAGCACGCCGTTGGAGAACCCGTTCAGGACCAGGATCGCCGGCTTGAACACGGTGCTGAACACGAGCTGGGGCCGGGCGAGTGCGCGGCCGATCGCCATGGGCTCGGCGATGGACATGTTCTTGGGGATCAGCTCGCCGAGGAGCATCGAGAGCAGGGTCGCCACGACCATCGCGACGACGAGCGAGACGGTGCCCACCACGCCGGCCGGCAGCCCCACCTGGAGCAGCAGCGGGTCGATGAGCCGGCTGATCGCCGGGTCCATCACGTAGCCGGTGAGCAGTGTGGTCAGAGTGATGCCCAGCTGGCACGCGGAGAGCTGGGTCGAGAGTGACTTGAGACAGCGCAGCAGGGGCTCGGCGCCGCGGTCACCCGCGTCCACCATGCGCTGCACGGTGGGCACGTCGATCGCGATCATGGCGAACTCGACGGCCACGAAGAACCCGGTGCCCACGATCAGGGCCAGGCCGAGGATCAGCAGGAGCCACTCCACCCGACCTCACCCCCTCGACGGCGGGCCGGGCGGCGGTGCGGGGCACCGGGACTGGAAGGCTCCGATCCGGCCGCGTCCGCGTGGGCGGACGAGCGGTCTGGCACACAGGTGTCAGGGTGATCCATAGTCCGCCCAGTATAGGGGCGTCAGGCCCCGGCGGAACGAGCAGGGGCATGCGGCCGCCTCACCACGACGAGGCGACCGGCCGGCCCTCCTCGTAGCCCGCCGCGGACTGCAGGCCGACGACGGCGCGCTCACGGAACTCCGCCAGGTCGTGGGCGCCGGCGTAGGTCAGCGACGAGCGCACACCGGACGTGATGGTGTCCAGCAGGTCCTCCACCGAGGGGCGGCGCGGGTCCACGTACATGCGCGAGGAGGAGATGCCCTCCTCGAACATCGCCTTGCGGGCCTTGGTGAAGGCGTCCTCGTGGCGGGTGCGGTGCTGGACCGCGCGGGCCGAGGCCATGCCGAAGCTCTCCTTGTACCGCCGACCGTCCGGACCGTGCACGAGGTCGCCCGGAGACTCGAGCGTCCCCGCGAACCACGAGCCGATCATCACCGAGCTGGCTCCGGCGGCCAGCGCGAGCGCCACGTCCCGCGGGTGCTTCACCCCGCCGTCCGCCCACACGCGTGCCCCGAGCTCGCGGGCCGCGGCGGCGCACTCCAGGACCGCCGAGAACTGGGGCCGGCCCACCGCGGTCTGCATGCGCGTGGTGCACATCGCGCCCGGTCCCACGCCCACCTTGACGATGTCCGCGCCGGCCGCGACCAGGTCCCGGACGCCGTCGCCGGAGACGACGTTGCCGGCCACCACGGGCACGCCGGGGTCGAGGGCCCGCACGGCGGCGAGCGCGTCCAGCATGGTCCGCTGATGACCGTGCGCGGTGTCCACGACGAGCACGTCGACGCCGGCCTCGACCAGGACGGCGGCCTTCTCCCCCACCGCCCCGTTGATGCCGACGGCGGCGCCGACGCGGAGCCGTCCGTCGTCGTCGAGACCGGGCGTGAACAAGGACGAGCGCAGCAGGCCCGCCGCGGTGACGACCCCGCGCAGCACGGGGGCGGCGGTGCCCACCGCCGGGTCCACGACGGGGGCCATCTCCTGGTGCGCGGCGTGCAGGCGCTCGAAGGCCGCCCGCAGCGCGTCCTTGTCCGGGGCGCCGTCCGTGCCGCCGAGCTCGGCGAGCGTGAGGGTCACCACCGGAGGGTGCATGACGGAGGCGGCCGAGGTGAAGCGGTCCACGTCCTCGCAGTCCTGGGGGCGGACCACGCCGAGCAGCCCGCCGTGCGCGTCCACCACGCAGACGGCCCCGTGGTTGCGGCGGTCCACGAGGTGGAGCAGGTCCAGCACCGTGTCCTGCGGGCCGACGGTCAGGGCGGTGTCCGCCACGGGGTGGGCCGCCTTCACCCGACGCACGACGTCCCGGATGACGTCCGCCGGGATGTCCTGCGGCAGGATCCCGAGACCGCCGCGCCGGGCCATGGTCTCGACCATCCGGCGCCCGGTGACGGCGGTCATGTTGGCGGAGACCAGGGGGATGGTGGCGCCCGTGCCGTCATCCGGGGCGATGTCCACGTCCATGCGACTGGCGACGTCCGAGTGCGAGGGCACGAGGAAGACGTCGTTGTACGTCAGGTCGACGGCCGGGTCGGTGAGGAAGCGCATGGTGTCAGTCTCCCAGACGCGGTGGACGCCGAGAGCCCCCCGCGCGTCCGCCGGGAGCGGAGTCGAGCCGAGGCCGCGGCATTCCGACCGGGGGCGTCGAAGAACTATGATGTCTCGAGGCGTTCCCGGCCCCACGCGCGCCGCGCGGGTGGCCCGGCGCAGCACATCGCATCCCAAGGCTCAGGAAGAGGCGTTACACAGTGCCAGAACTCACGTCGGACCGGCTCGCACAGGAGTTCCCGGGGAACGAACGGCTCGTGGCCGAGATCTACCGGAAGTACCGCGAGGACTCCGGTTCCGTGGACCGGCAGTGGGCACAGATCTTCGCCCGTCTTGAGGCCAGCGCCCCCGCCGAGGCCGAGCCGAAGGCCGGCGCCCAGACCGAGCCGAAGGCCGCCGCCCAGACCGAGCCGAAGGCCTCCGCCAAGGTGACCGAGCCGAAGGCGGCGACCGCCCCGGCCCGGGGTCCGCAGCCCAAGGAGACCTCGGTCAGCACCGGCCCCAAGCCCAAGAAGACCCCGGCGGCCCAGGCCGTGCCCTCCGAGCCCGCCGACACCACCGCCACCACCGCGGACGAGAAGCAGGAGAAGGCCACCGTCCTCAAGGGCATGGCCAAGGCCGTGGCCACGAACATGGACGCCTCCCTGTCCATGCCCACCGCCACCACCGTGCGCGACCTGCCGGCCAAGGTGCTGATCGACAACCGCGTGGTCATCAACAGCCACCTGGCCCGCACCCGCGGCGGCAAGGTCTCCTTCACCCACCTCATCGGCTACGCCGTGGTCCGCGCGCTCGCGGCCATGCCCTCGATGAACGTGACCTACGAGGAGCGCGACGGCAAGCCCACCATGGTGGAGCCGGCCCACGTGAACTTCGGCCTCGCCATCGACCTGCCCCGCCCGGACGGCACCCGCGCGCTCGTGGTCCCCAACGTCAAGGCCGCCGAGACCCTCGACTTCCGCGGCTTCTGGAAGGCGTACGACGACCTCGTCCAGCGCGCCCGCAAGAACAAGCTGACGATGGACGACTACGCCGGCACCACGGTCTCCCTGACCAACCCGGGCGGCATCGGCACCGTGCACTCGGTGCCCCGCCTGTCCCAGGGCCAGGCCGCCATCATCGGCGTCGGCGCGCTGACCTATCCGGCCGCCTTCCAGGGCGCCGCCGAGTCCACGCTGCACGACCTGGCGATCTCCAAGACGATCACGCTGACCTCCACGTACGACCACCGCGTGATCCAGGGCGCCGGCTCCGGCGAGTTCCTGAAGATCGTGCACGGCCTCCTGCTGGGCGAGGACGGCTTCTACGACGAGGTCTTCCACTCCCTGCGCATCCCCTACGAGCCCGTCCGCTGGGCCCAGGACGTGCAGGTGAACCCGGAGGAGCAGATCGGCAAGGTCGCCCGCATCCAGCAGCTCATCCACGCGTACCGGGACCGCGGCCACCTGCTGGCCAACGTGGACCCGCTCGAGTACTCGATGGCCTACCACCCGGACCTCGACATCCGCGAGCACGGGCTGACCCTGTGGGACCTGGACCGCAAGTGGCCCACCGGCGGCTTCGGCGGGGCGAGCAGCCTGACGCTGCGCAAGATCCTCGGCGTGCTGCGTGACGCGTACTGCCGCACCATCGGCGTCGAGTACATGCACATCCAGGACCCGGCCGAGCGCGCCTGGTTCCAGGAGAAGCTCGAGCAGCCGTACGCCAAGCCCACCCGCGAGGAGCAGCTGCGCATCCTGGGCCGACTCAACGCCGCGGAGGCGTTCGAGACGTTCCTGCAGACCAAGTACATCGGCCAGAAGCGCTTCTCCCTGGAGGGCGGCGAGTCCCTCATCCCGCTGCTGGACGGCATCCTCGGCGACGCCGCCGACGCCGGGCTGGACGAGGTCGCCATCGGCATGGCGCACCGCGGTCGCCTGAACGTGCTGACCAACATCGCCGGCAAGACCTACAGCCAGGTCTTCCGCGAGTTCGAGGGGGCCACCCCGGGCGGCGCCTCGGGCTCGGGCGACGTGAAGTACCACATGGGCACCGAGGGCACCTTCGTGTCCGACGCCGGCAACAGCACCCGCGTGTACCTCGCCGCCAACCCCTCGCACCTGGAGGCCGTGGACCCGGTCCTCGAGGGCGTCGTGCGTGCCAAGCAGGACCGCCTCGATCTGGGTGGCCAGCGCCCGGACTCCTTCTCCGTGCTGCCGATCCTCGTGCACGGCGACGCGGCCTTCGCGGGCCAGGGCGTCGTGACCGAGGTCCTGCAGCTCTCGCAGCTGCCCGGCTACCGCACCGGCGGCACGATCCACGTGGTCGTGAACAACCAGGTGGGCTTCACCACGCCGCCGACCCAGGCGCGCTCCGCGGTGTACTCCACCGACGTGGCCAAGACCATCCAGGCCCCGATCTTCCACGTCAACGGCGACGAGCCGGAGTCCGTGGTGCACGTGGCCCAGCTCGCCTTCGAGTACCGCCAGCGGTTCAACAAGGACGTCGTCATCGACCTCGTCTGCTACCGCCGCCGCGGCCACAACGAGGGCGACGACCCGTCGATGACGCAGCCGCGCATGTACAACCTCATCGAGCAGAAGCGCTCCACCCGCAAGCTGTACGTCGAGTCCCTCGTGGGCCGCGGCGACATCACGCAGGAGGAGGCGGACAGCGCCCTGAAGGACTACCAGCAGCAGCTGGAGCGGGTCTTCGCGGAGACCCACGAGGACGCGCCCGCCTCCGGCGGGGAGGGCCTCCGCCCGGCCGAGGACCGGGACGCGGCCCCGGAGGCGCCGGCGTCCACGGCCATCTCGGCCGAGACGCTGCGGGCCATCGGGCAGGCGCACATCGACGTGCCCGAGGGCTTTACGGTCCACCCCAAGCTCGCGGCCCTGCTCGAGCGCCGCGCCAAGATGGCCGTCGACGGCGGCATCGACTGGGGCTTCGCCGAGCTGGCGGCCTTCGGCTCGCTGCTCATGGAGGGCGTGCCGGTCCGCCTGGCGGGCCAGGACTCCCAGCGCGGCACCTTCACGCAGCGCCACTCGGTGTTCCACGACCGGATCACCGGCGACACGTGGGCGCCGCTGAGGCACCTCTCCGAGGACCAGGCGAAGTTCTGGGTCTACAACTCGCTGCTGTCCGAGTACGCCGCCCTCGGCTTCGAGTACGGCTACTCCGTGGAGCGCTCCGACGCCCTCGTGCTGTGGGAGGCCCAGTTCGGCGACTTCGTGAACGGCGCGCAGACGATCATCGACGAGTTCATCTCCTCGGCCGATCAGAAGTGGTCGCAGACCTCGTCCGTGGTCCTGCTCCTCCCCCACGGCTACGAGGGACAGGGGCCGGACCACTCCTCCGCCCGCATCGAGCGCTTCCTGCAGATGTGCGCCGAGGACAACATGCGCGTGGTCAACCCCTCCACGGGCGCGAACCACTTCCACCTGCTGCGCGAGCACGCCTACGCCCGCCCGCGTCGGCCCCTCATCGTGTTCACCCCGAAGCAGCTGCTGCGCCTCAAGGCCGCCGCGAACTCGGTGGAGGACTTCACCGAGGGCGGCTTCCAGCCGGTCATCCCGGACGCCGGGGTGGACGCCAAGGACGTCACGCGCGTGGTGCTGGTCTCCGGCCGGCTGTACTACGACCTGCTCGCCCGCCGCGAGAAGTCCGGTGACACGTCCACCGCGATCGTGCGGGTGGAGCAGCTCTACCCGCTGCCGCTCGACGAGATCCGCAAGGCGCTCCGCGCCTACCCGGTCGCCGACGTCACCTGGGTGCAGGACGAGCCCGCGAACCAGGGCCCGTGGCCGTTCATGGCACTGAACCTCGTGCCGCAGCTCGACGGCCCCGTGACCCTCGTGTCCCGCCCGGCCTCGGCCGCGACCTCCGCGGGCACCAAGGGCCGCCACGACCAGGAGCTCAGCACGCTGCTGGACGCCGCCTTCGGCCGCTGACCCGGACCGACCCTGCGCCGCCGCCGCACCCTCCGGTGCGGCGGCGGCGCCGGATCGGCCGACGAAAGGACACACTGTGCACAACCGCCGGATCCGGATCGCCGCCGTCGGCGACCAGCTGCTGGCCGGTGCGGGCGACGCCCGCGCCATCGGCTGGTGGGGCCGCGTGCTCGCCCGCACCCAGGCCCCCGACGTGGAGCTGGAGAACTACGTGCTGGCCGTGCCGCACGAGACCACCGAGGACCTCAACGAGCGCTGGTGGGGCGAGGCCTCGCGGCGCTTCTCCGAGGAGACGGAGAACCGCCTCGTCGTGGCCCTGTCCGACGCGGACCTGGACCTGGAGGCCACCTCGACCGCCCGCTCGCGGCTGAACCTGGCCAACGTCCTGGACACCGCCTCGCAGCGGAACATCCCGGTGCTCGTGGTGGGCCCCACGCCCACCCTGGACGAGCAGCGCAACGCCCGGCTCGCCGAGCTCAACGCCGCCTACCTGGATGTGGCCGACCGGCGCAACCACGTGTACGTGGACACGTTCACCCCGCTGGTGGGCCACGAGCAGTGGCGCTCGGACCTGGCCTCCGGCCAGGGCCGGCCGGGCCAGGCGGGCCACGGGCTCATCGCGTGGCTCGTGCTGCATCGGGGCTGGTACCAGTGGCTCGGTCTGCCCGAGCCCACGGCCTGATGTGACAGAATGGACCACCGACCGACTCGTTGAAGGGAGACGTCATGAGCAAGCGTGCACGCAAGCGTCGCGACCGCCGCAGGAACGGCGCCAACCACGGCAAGCGTCCCAACGCCTGATCCGCTGATCGGCGTCGCGGACCGGCCGGGTGCCACCCGGCGACCGCAGAGACCACGAAGGGCCGTCCCCTCAGGGGACGGCCCTTCGTCATCGTCGGGGCGCCCGATCGGGTGCCCACGGGTCCGCATGTCGCGGTGTCAGCCCCAGGTGACGGTCGTCGTCGAGATCTGGGTGATGCGGGTCATGATGGTGGCCCGCAGCTGCGCGGGCGCCTTCTCCTGACAGCACCGACGCACCGCCGAGCGGATGAGCTCCTCGAGCTCCTTCTGGTGCCGGCAGTCCGGACACTCCGCCACGTGGGCGCGCACCTGCTCGATGTCCTCGGGCGTCAGGGCGCCGTCCAGGTACTGGTACAGCCGCTCCAGGGAGGCGTCCTGGGCGACGCGGCACTCATGGCCGTGCTGGTCCGCGGTCATCGCGTGGCCTCCTTCGTGCTCGTCTCGGTCTGCTTCGTGCCGCCGCGCCCGGTCTTCTTCTTCGGCTGGGCCTTGATGCCGCGCGCGGCCGCGTAGTCCGCGAGGCGCTCGCGCAGCTGCTTGCGGCCGCGGTGCAGCCGCGACATGACGGTGCCGATCGGCACGTCGAGGATCTCGGCGATCTCCTTGTAGGCGAAGCCCTCCACGTCCGCGAAGTAGACGGCGAGCCGGAACTCCTCCGGGATCGCCTGCAGGGCGTCCTTCACCTGGGAGTCGGGCAGCCGGTCGAGGGCCTCCGTCTCGGCCGAGCGCAGGCCACCGGAGGTGTGCTCGGCGGCCCGGGCCATCTGCCAGTCCTCCACCTCAGGGTTGTCCGCCTCGAGGGGCTGGCGCTGCCGCTTGCGGTAGAGGTTGATGTACGTGTTCGTGAGGATCCGGTAGAGCCAGGCCTTGAGGTTGGTGCCGGGCCGGTACTGGTGGAACGAGGAGTAGGCCTTCGTGTACGCCTCCTGGACCAGGTCCTCGGCGTCCTGCGGGTTGCGCGTCATGCGCAGCGCAGCGGAGTACAACTGGTCCACGAACTCGAGGGCGTCACGCTCGAACCGGGCACGGCGCTGCTGTTCGGACTCGGCGGCGACGTCGATGTCGGCGCGGTCGTGCTCGGGGGCGTCCTCGGGCCGGGCGAATTCCGGCCGGCTGTTGTCAGTGCTCATCGCGGGCCAGTCTACGGTCCGGGAGGGATGCGTCAGCAGGGCGGCGCTCATGCGGGGCTCCTCTCCGGCTGCGGTCCGCGGCGAGCGGGACCGGTGCGCCGACACGGGTACGGGGTCGTCCAGTGGAGCGCCAGGAGCGTTCCAGGTATTCCCCCGCGACAGGCCGACCCCGGCCGACAGCCGCCGGATAGGCTGGTCCGGTGACCCGCCCCACGCGTGCCGCCCGCCGCGCACTCCCCCGCCCCCCGTCCCGACGCCGCCGAGACCTGGCCCGCGCCCGTGGCGCGCGGCCCGGTGCGCGGAGAGGTGCGGCTGCCGGGATCGAAGTCGCTGACGAACCGGCATCTCGTGCTCGCCGCGCTCGCCGACGGTCCGTGCGTCCTGCACGGCGTCCTCGAGTCGCGGGACACGGCATTGATGCGCACGGCGCTCACAGCGCTCGGGGCCCGGTTCGAGCCCCTGTCCGACGGCGGACTGCGGGTGCATCCGATGCCGGTCGGCGAGCCGCTGGCCGGGGATGTCGCCGTGGACTGCGGACTGGCGGGGACGGTCATGCGCTTCGTCCCGTTCGTCGCCGCGCTGCGGCCCGGCCGGGTCCGCTTCGACGGCGACGCCGGCGCGCGCCTGCGCCCGATGGCCCCGGTCCTGGACGCGCTGCGCCAGCTCGGGGTGGCCGTCAACGAGGAGGGCGAGCCCGGTCGCCTGCCCTTCACGATGACGACCCGCGCGGACGCGGCCACGGTGGCCCCCGACGGCGACGTGCCGGAGGTCGCGGTCGACGCCTCCGGCTCCTCCCAGTTCCTGTCCGCCGCGCTGCTGGCGGCCGCGGGGATGCCGCGCGGCCTCCGGCTGCGGCACACCGGGCAGACCGTGCCGAGTCCGGAGCACGTCGCGATGACCGTCGGGGTGCTGCGCGCGCTCGAGGTGGACGTCGCCGAGACGGGTCCCGGGGCGTGGACCGTGGCCCCGGGGCGCATCCCGGCACACGAGGCGACCGTCGAGCCGGACCTGTCCAACGCAGGCCCCTTCCTGGCCGCCGCCGTGGCCACGGGCGGCTCCGTGACGGTGCCGGACTGGCCCACCCGCACGACGCAGATCGGCGACCGCTGGCGGCGGATCCTGCCGCAGTTCGGGGCGAGCGTGGCCCTCACGGTCGACCGCACGGACCGCTCCCGCGGCCGGCTCACGGTGACGGGGGCGGTCCACGACGACGGCGCGCCCCGCATCACCGGCGCCGGTGAGATCGCGGACACGGCCGAGCTCGCCCCCACCGCGGCCGCGCTCGCCCTGCTGGCCTCCGGGCCCACCCGCCTGACGGGGATCGGCCATCTGCGGGGCCATGAGACGGACCGGCTCGCCGCGCTCACCGCCGAGGCCGCCCGCCTGGGGATCACCGTGGACGAGGACGAGACGTCGCTCGGCTTCCCGGGGACGGACGCGTCGGGGCCGCTGTCGCCCGCCGCCCTCGAGACCTACCACGACCACCGGATGGCGACCTTCGCCGCCGTCGTCGGCCTGCGCGTGCCGGGGACCGGCATCGTGGACGTGGCGACCACCGCGAAGACGATGCCGGACTTCCCCGCACTGTGGACCGCGCTCGTGGCACCCGGCGATGCGGCCGAGGAGGCCCGCTGATGGCCCGGCGCCTCGATCCCTCCGCGTGGGACGAGTCCGATGTCCGGGTGCGCCCGTCCAAACGCGGCACCCGCCCGCGCACCAAGGAGCGGCCCAAGCACGAGGATGCGCAGGTCGGCATGGTCACCACGGTGGACCGCGGCCGGTACGCCGTGGTGCTGCCGGATCGCCTGGACGAGCGGATCACGGCGATGCGCGCCCGCGAGCTGCGCCGCACGCCGATCGCCACGGGCGACCGGGTGGCCGTCGTCGGGGACCTCTCCGGGGACGAGGGCACGCTCGCACGCATCGTCCGTGTCGAGGAGCGCAGCACGGTCCTGCGCCGGTCGGCGGACGACTCGGACGAGGTCGAGCGGGTGGTGGTGGCCAACGCCGACCTGCTGGTGATCATGGTGGCCGCGGCCAATCCGGAGCCCCGGACCGGCTTCATCGACCGCGCCCTGGTCGCCTGCTACGACGCCGGCATCCACCCGGTGCTGCTCATCACGAAGACCGACCTGCGTGATCCGGCCGCGCTGGTGGCGCACTACGAGGCCCTGGACCTGGAGGTGATGACCTCCGGTGCGGCGACCTTCGAGGCCGAGACCGGGGACACCGCCCTGGACGCCTCGCTCGTGGCCCGGGTGGCCGAGCGGCTGATCGGGCACACGAGCGCGTTCGTGGGGCCCTCCGGCGTCGGCAAGTCCACGCTGCTGAACGCGCTCACCGGCGCGGAACGGGCCACCGGCCACGTCAACGCCGTCACCGGCCGGGGCCGGCACACCTCCTCGTCCGCGCTCGCACTGCCGCTGACGGGCGACGACGGCGCCCCCCTGCCGGACACCTGGGTGGTGGACACCCCCGGCATCCGGTCCTTCGGGCTGGGCTGGGTCGAGCCGGACCGCGTGGTGGAGGCGTTCGACGACCTCGCCGGCGGGCTGGCGGACTGCCCGCGCGGCTGCACCCACACCGCCGACTCCCCCGGCTGCGGCCTGGACGCATGGGTGGCCGCGGGCCACGCCGGCCCCTCGGGAGCGGCACGCCTGGCCTCGCTGCGGCGTCTGCTCGGCAACCGGCTGGCCCCCTCGGGGGCGGAGGACGCGGCGTCGTCCGAGGACTGAGGCGGCCCGCGCGGTATAGCGTGGGCGGCATGGAGCGACCTGAGAACCCTGCGACCCGCGGCCGCGACCTCACGGAGGACCTGCGGCTGGCCCACATGCTGGCGGACAACGTGGACTCGATCACGATGTCCCGGTTCAAGGCCCAGGACCTCGAGGTCAGCACCAAGCCGGATCTCACCCCTGTCACGGATGCGGACCGCGCCGCGGAGGAGTCCATCCGCTCCACCCTGTCCCGTGCCCGGGCGCGCGACGGCATCGTGGGTGAGGAGTTCGGCGGATCTCTGAGCCGCTCCGGCCGGCAGTGGGTGGTCGACCCCATCGACGGCACCAAGAACTTCGTGCGCGGCGTGCCCGTGTGGGCCACCCTCATCGCGCTGCTGATCGACGGCGAGCCCGTCGTCGGCGTCGTCTCCGCCCCCGCCCTGCACCGGCGCTGGTGGGCCGCGGCCGGCCAGGGCGCCTTCGCGGGCACCTCGCTCACGCGTGCTCAGCGGATCACCGTGTCCGGCGTGGATCGGGTCGAGGACGCGTCGCTGTCCTTCTCCTCGATCGAGGGCTGGCGCGAACGCGGCTCGATCCGCGCGTTCCTGCAGCTCACCTCGGACGTGTGGCGCGTGCGCGGCTTCGGTGACTTCTGGTCCTACATGCTCGTGGCCGAGGGCGCCGTGGACATCGCGGCCGAGCCCGAGCTCGAGCTGCATGACATGGCCGCTCTGGTGCCGATCGTGCGCGAGGCCGGCGGCCGCTTCACCTCGCTGGACGGCGAGGACGGCCCGTTCGGCGGGCACGCGCTGGCCACGAACGGCCTGCTCCACGACGACGTCCTCGCCCGCCTCCGCGCGGGTGACGAGACCGAGGGCGGCGCCTGATAGCAGTGCGGGGGGAGACGACGGCCGACCGGAGGGGCGGGCGCGGGACAGATCGCCGGCCCGGCACTGCGGGTGCGGTGGCCCTCGGCGGTGCCGCGGGCGTGCTGTGCGGTGCGGGGGTGATGAACGCGGTGACCGCGCTGGCCGGGGCGCCCAACTTCCGCGGCACGTTCGGCGCCGCGTTCGGGGCGGTCGACGTGCTGGTCCAGGCCCTGCCGCTGTTCGTGGTGAACGTGCTCGGCTCGTTCCTGCTCGGCCTGCTGTGGGCGGCCTCGCGACGCCGCGGGCCGGACTGGCGTCCACGCCTGGTGGCGGGGCTGGGAACCGGCTTCCTCGGTGCGTTCACCACCATCTCCAGCGCCGTCGCCCTGGTGCTGTGGCCGGTGCGGCTGGGCGCCGCGGCGTCCGGGGCGGGTGGCGTCCTCGCCGCGGCGGTAGCGGTGCTGCTGGTGCTCGCGCTGATGGCTGCACTCTCGACGGCGGCGGCCGTGCTCGGCCTGCGCGCCGGTGGCGCCCCGGGGTCGCGCGCGGTCGGGACGGATCGTTCGGCGGAGGACGCATGAGCGGCGCGGGATACGAGGTCTTCGCTCTCCTCCAGGTGGCCCTCCTGGCCTGCCTCGCGGCGGGCGGGGCGCTCGGCGCCCTGGTGCGCCGGCGCCTGACCGACCGGCTCGGCCCCCGGGGTCTGCTCACCGCCAACACGACGGCGGCCCTGCTCCTCGGCGTCACCGTCGGCCTGGCCGTGCCGGAGCTGGTGTACGCCTCCGAGAGCTGGGGCGACGGGCAGGGGCTCGTGCTCGTCGCGGCGGTGTCCGCCGTGGTGTCCGGGTTCTGCCTCGCCCTGGGGACGTGGTCCACCGTGGCCGCTGAGGCGGCTGACGCCGCGCTCGCCCGTCGATGGGGCACAGCCGCCCGCCTGTGGACCGCGCATCTGGGGCTGGGGCTGGTGGCCGTCGTCGTCGGCTGGGGCGCCGGCCTGGGCCTGCACGCCGTCCTGGCCGGCTGAGGGGCGGGCCGCCGCACACCGGCATGGACACGACGAAGGCCCCGGAATCGGGGTGATTCCGGGGCCTTCCCGTGGTGGTGAGTGGAGCCGGCGGGAATTGAACCCGCGTCCGATGAGGTGTTGCCAGGTCTTCTCCGGGCGCAGTCTGCTGTGGGTGTTGCTCGGTCCTGGCCGTCCCGCAGACGGGCGGCCAACCCGGACCCAGCCGGATTGATGTCGGCGTCACGACCCCCGGCGAGGGTGACGCCCAGTGGCTATCTAGCTGACGCCACGATCCGAGGCGACAGCGACCTCGGGGTGACGGACTCGATCACTGATCAGGCAGCGAGAGCGAAGTCAGTGCGCTTGGATTCGGCACTTATTGGTTTGCAGAGAGCGTTTGACGAGATGACTCTGCATCCTCGGCCCGCTTCTCCCGACGCGACACACACCGTCGAAACCGATCGGCCCCATGGGGGCGACTCCTCTATGAGGTTGTCAATCACCACTGCAGGCGGAGGGCGCGAGGCCCGCCGGTCCTGAAACCGGCCCTGCGAGAGATACAACGTAGCACGCCCCCGAGGCATTCCCAAGGGGTCCACCGCGCTCAGGCCACGCCGGCGCGCCGGTTGCGCATCCGCATGGCCCGCTGGGCCTCGCGGTTGTCCTGCTGCTCGCGCAGCTTGTGCCGCTTGTCGTATTCGCGGTTGCCGCGCGCGACGCCGATCTCCACCTTCACGCGCCCGTTCAGGAAGTACAGGGACAGCGGCACGATGGTCAGGCCCGGATCCTGGATCTGGCGGGAGATCTTCGTCAGCTCGGCGCGGTGCAGCAGCAGCTTGCGGCGGCGGCGGGCGGCGTGGTTGGTCCACGAGCCGTTGAGGTACTCCGGGATGTAGACCTGCTCGAGCCACAGCTCGTCCCGGTAGAAGACCGCGAAGCCGTCCACGAGCGAGGCCTTGCCCTCGCGCAGCGACTTCACCTCGGTGCCGGTGAGCACCATGCCGGCCTCGTACGTGTCGAGGATGGTGTAGTCGTGGCGCGCCTTCTTGTTGTTGGCGATCACCTGGCGCTCGCCGGGGGCCGGCTGCTTGGCGGCCTTGCCCTTGCTGTTCTTGCCCATGGCCTCACGTCCTTCCAGCGTCCACGGCGACGGCCGCGCCCCGATCAGGGCGCGGCCGTCCAGTCTATCCCGTGCCGGCCCGATGCCCGCCGAGGCGGTGCGCCGGGGCCGCGGGGCGGCGTCGTCGGCTCAGTCCAGCGGCGCGCCGGTGAGCGCGCGGACCTGCTCCTCGGTGATGCCGGGCGCGGTCTCCACGAGCGCCAGGCGGGGCTGTTCCGGGGTGCCGACGACGTCGATCACGGCCAGGTCCGTGATGATGCGGTCGACGACGGCGCGGCCGGTCAGCGGCAGGGTGCACTGGTCGACGATCTTGGGGGTGCCGTCCTTGGACACGTGGTCCATCATGACGATCACGCGGCCGGCGCCGTGGACGAGGTCCATCGCACCGCCCATGCCCTTGACCATCTTGCCGGGCACCATCCAGTTGGCCAGGTCGCCCGCGGCGGAGACCTCCATGCCGCCCAGGACGGCGACGTCGATCTTGCCGCCGCGGATCATGCCGAAGCTCAGCGCGGAGTCGAAGAAGGACGCCCCCGGGTTCACGGTGACGGTCTCCTTGCCCGCGTTGATCAGGTCCGGGTCCACGGCGTCCTCCGTGGGGTACGGGCCCGTGCCGAGGATGCCGTTCTCGGACTGCAGCACCACGGACCGCCCGGCGGGGATGTGGTTGGGGATCAGCGTGGGCATGCCGATGCCGAGGTTGACGTAGGCGCCGTCCGGCAGCTCCTGCGCGGCGCGGGCCGCCATCTGGTCGCGGCTCAGGCCCTGGGGACGCCCGGTGGTCTGCTCGCTCATGCCCGCCCCTCCCCCGACGCGCGCACGGTGCGCTTCTCGATCCGCTTCTCGATGTCCGTGCCGACCTCCACGATCCGGTGCACGAAGACACCGGGCAGGTGCACGTCATCCGGGTCGATCTCGCCGGGCTCGACGAGCTCCTCCACCTGCGCGATGCACACGCGGCCGGCCATGGCCGCGGGCGGGCCGAACTGGCGGGTGGCCTTGCGGAACACGAGGTTGCCGTGGCGGTCGCCCTTCCACGCGTGCACGAGGGAGAAGTCGGTGACGATGGAGCGTTCGAGCACATAGGTCTCGGGCTCGTCCGGGGTCTGGCTGAGGTAGCCCTCGCCGAGCACGAACGTGTCCGTGGGCTTGGCCTGCGAGGACTTCACCACGGTGCCGTCCGCGTCGTAGCGCATGGGCAGGCCGCCTTCGGCCACCTGGGTGCCGACGCCGGAGCGGGTGTAGAACGCCGGGATGCCGGCGCCGCCGGCGCGGAGCTTCTCCGCGAGGGTGCCCTGCGGGACGAGCTCCACCTCGAGCTCGCCCTTGAGGTACTGGCGGGCGAACTCCTTGTTCTCCCCCACATAGGAGGAGGTCATCTTCCGCAGCCGGCGCGCGCCGAGCAGGATGCCCAGGCCCCAGCCGTCCACGCCGCAGTTGTTGGAGACGACGGACAGGTCCGTGGCGCCCTGCTCGAGCAGGGCCTCGATGAGCTGCACGGGGTTGCCGGAGAGCCCGAAGCCGCCGACGGCCAGGGACGCGCCGTCCGGCACGTCCGCCACCGCCTCGGCGGGCGTGGCCACGGTCTTGTCGAGAGCCATGTCCGGGGTCCTTTCTGTCAGGGGCGGTCTGTCAGCGGAAGAGGATCAGGGCCTCGCCCTGGCCGCCGCCGCCGCAGAGCGAGACGGCCGCGCGGCCGCCGTCGCGCCGGTCGAGCTCGAGGGCGGCGTGCAGGGCCAGCCGGGCGCCGGAGGCGCCGATCGGGTGGCCCAGGGCGATGGCGCCGCCGTGGATGTTGGTCTTCTCGTGCGGGTAGCCGAGGTCGCGCAGGGACTGCACGGCCACCGCGCCGAACGCCTCGTTGATCTCGATGAAGTCAAGGTCGGCCACGTCCCAGCCCTGCTTCCGCACCGCCGCGGCGATCGCGTCCGAAGGCTGCGAGTGCAGCTGCGAGCTGTCCGGGCCGGCGGTCTGGCCGGGTGCGCCCACCGTGGCGAGGATCGTCAGGCCCTTCTCCTCGGCGAAGGCCCGCGAGGTCACCACGAGGGCGGCGGCGCCGTCGGACAGGGGCGAGGAGTTGCCGGCCGTGATGGTGCCGTCCTTCGCGAACGCCGGGCGCAGGGCGCCCAGCGACTCGGCGGTCGTGTCCGGGCGGACCCCTTCGTCCTGGGAGACGACCAGCGGGTCGCCCTTGCGCTGCGGGATCTCCACCGGGGCGATCTCGCCCTCGAAGACGCCCTCGGACTGGGCCCGGGCGGCCCGCTGGTGCGAGGCCGCGGCGACCTCGTCCTGCTCGGCGCGGGCGATGTTCCGCTCGCCGTTGCCGGACTCGGTCAGCTCGCCCATGGCCTCGTGGCTCAGGGAGTCGGTGAGGCCGTCCCACGCGACGGCGTCGAGCATGGTGGCCGGGCCGTACTTGAAGCCCTTGCGCGCGCCGGGCAGCAGGTGCGGGGCGTTGGTCATGGACTCCTGACCGCCGGCCACCACCACGTCCACCTCGCCGAGGCGGATGAGACGGGCGGCGTCGATCACGGCGGTGAGGCCGGACAGGCACACCTTGTTGATCGTCATGGCCGGGACGTTCAACGGGATGCCCGCGGCGAGCGCGGACTGGCGGGCCGGGTTCTGGCCCGCGCCGGCCTGCACGACCTGGCCCATGTAGACCATGTCCACGTCCTCGGGGGCCACGCCGGCGCGCTCGAGCGCGTGCGTGATCGCGTGGGCGCCCAGGTCCACGGCGCGCAGGTCGGCCTGCTGCGAGAGCAGCCGGGTGAAGGGCGTGCGGGCACCGCCCACGATCACGGCATCGGTGGGCTGAGGCTGGGGCAGCTCGGCGGTCATGCGGTCCTCCTGGGACGTTCAACTCGGTTCATCACGATTCACTCAAATGCAGTCTATGACCCCGGTCACAGGCGCGCCAGGGAGCGACGCGTCTGTGACGGCGCGCCGCGGCACAGGGACCACGACGGCCCGCACCCGCAGCGCGCGGGTGCGGGCCGTCGTCGGGACGTCCGGGGATCGGGCCGGAGCCTCAGAGGCCCTGGCCGGTGGGCGAGACGAGGATCTTCACGGCCGTCTCGTTGTGGTGGATGAGGGTCTCGAAGCCCTGGTCGACCAGGTCGTCGAGGCCGATCTTGCCGGTGATGAACGGCGCGAGGTCCACGGCGCCGTCCTCGACCATGCGGATGGTGTCCGCGTGGTCGTTCGCGTACGCGATGGTGCCGCGCAGGTCGATCTCCTTCATCACCAGCTTGTGCAGGGCCACGGCGGGCTCGTGGCCCCAGATGGACTCGTTGACGATCACCCCGCCGGGACGCACCGCGTCCAGCAGCATGTCCAGCACCACGTCCACCGAGGTGCACTCGAAGCCCACGTCCGCGCCCTGGCCGTCGTGCAGCTCGCGGATCTTCGCGGGCACGTCCACCTCGCGGGGGTCGAATGCCTCGTCTACCACGCCGGCCTCGAGCACCTTCTGGCGGCGCAGCTCCGAGAGCTCGGAGACGTACACCGTCAGGCCCTTGCCCTTGAGCACGGCCGCCGTGAGCGCGCCGATGGGGCCGGCGCCACCGATCACTGCCACGCCCGACGTCGGAGAGCCGGCCCGCACCCACGCGTGGTGGGCCACGGAGAGCGGCTCGATGAGCGCGGCCTGGTCGAGAGGCACGGAGTCGGCCACCGGGTGGACCCAGCGGCGCTGCACCGCGATCTGCTCGGCCAGTCCGCCGCCGTCGCCGCCCAGGCCGATGAAGTTCATGTCCGGCGCGAGGTTGTAGTCCGGTCGGTCCCGGTCCTCCTCGCGCACGATGTACGGCTCCACGACGACCTTCTGGCCGACCTCGAGGTCCGTGACGCCCTCGCCCAGGGCGGCGACGGTGCCGGACATCTCGTGGCCGAGCGTGACGGGGGCGGCGTCGCCGGAGATCGGGTGCGGGTGCCCGGCCGGCGGGATGAAGATCGGGCCCTCGAGGTACTCGTGCAGGTCCGTGCCGCAGATGCCGCACCACGCGACGTCCACGAGGACCTGCCCCGGGCCGGCCGTGGGCGAGTCGATCTCCTCGATGCGGATGTCCTTCTTGCCGTGCCAACGGGCGGCGCGCATGGTCATGCTGGTCGACCTCCTGGGTGGGAATGGAGTCTGGTGCCGGACCGGCGCGCGGGGGCGCCTGCCCGGTGCTTCGAGCATCCCACCGGGCCGGTCTCCCGGGCCAGGCCCGAGGCCCCTGCGGGGGCTTGAACGGCGACGCCGGCCGGCGCCTCACTGCGGAGGTGCGGGCCGGCGTCGTGGTGGCCTGGGCGGCGGGGCCGCGCCGTGGGGCTCAGTCCTCCTGGGCGGCCTTGACCTGCTCGGCGCGCCAGCGGATCCCGGCGTCCACGAAATCGTCGATGTGGCCGTCGAACACGGAGGAGGGGTTGCCCTCCTCGTGGCCCGTGCGCAGGTCCTTGACCATCTGGTACGGGTTCAGCACGTAGGAGCGCATCTGGTCGCCCCAGGACGCCTTGACGTCGCCGGCCATCTCCTTCTTCTTCGCGTCCTCCTCGGCCTTGCGCAGCAGCAGCAGACGGGACTGGAGCACGCGCAGGGCGGCGGCACGGTTCTGGATCTGCGACTTCTCGTTCTGCATGGACACGACGATGCCGGTGGGCAGGTGCGTCATGCGGACGGCGGAGTCCGTGGTGTTCACGGACTGGCCGCCGGGGCCCGAGGAGCGGAACACGTCCACCTTGATCTCGGACTCGGGGATCTCGATGGAGTCGTCCGACTCGATCAGCGGCACCACCTCGACCGCCGCGAAGGACGTCTGGCGGCGGCCCTGGTTGTCGAAGGGGCTGATGCGCACGAGGCGGTGCGTGCCGGCCTCCACGGAGAGGGTGCCGAACGCGTAGGGCGCGTTGACCTCGAAGGTGACGGACTTCAGGCCGGCCTCCTCCGCGTAGGAGGTGTCCATGACCTTGGTGGACCAGCCGCGCTGCTCGGCCCAGCGCAGGTACATGCGCATGAGGGTCTCGGCGAAGTCGGCCGCGTCCACGCCGCCGGCGCCCGCGCGGATGGTCACGACGGCGTCGCGCTGGTCGTACTCGCCGCTGAGCAGCGTGACGACCTCGAGTTCCTCCAGGGCCTTGCGGATGGAGGTCAGCTCCTGGTTCGCGTCGTCGAGGAGGGAGGGCTCGTCCTCCTCCGCGGCGAGCTCGACCATGGTCTCCAGGTCCTCGATGCGGCTCTCCAGGGAGGTGATGCGCTTGAGGTCCGTCTGACGGTGGGAGAGCTTGGAGGTGACCTTCTGGGCCTCCTCCGGGTCGTCCCAGAGGTCCGGTGCGGAGGCCTGCTGCTCCAGTTCGGCGATGTCCGCCTTGATGCGGTCGAGGTCCGAGACCTGCTCGATGGAGGCCAGGGTGTGGCGCAGGGAGTCGATCTCCGCGGAGAAGTCAGTGTCAGCCATGATTCGGCCAGCCTACCGCGTGGGGTGGACGCCGGTCGTGTGCCAGCGGCGGATCGCCGCCGCGACGGCCTCGGGCTCCGTGACGTGCGGCCAGTGGCCCGTGCTGACATCGACGACGGTGGCGTGCTGCGTGACCGCGTCCAGGTCCCGTTGGTGGACGTCCCGGGTGCTGCGCACGTACAGCGTCGGGACGGTGATGCCGGCCCAGAGGGCACGGGTGTCCGCGGCGAGGACGGCGGCCCAGAGCTCGCGCATCGGATGGTCCGGCGTGGCGTCCAGGTCGGTCAGGATCCGCTCGCGCCACGGCTCCGGGACGAGGAGGTCCCGCGCGAGCGAGGCGCGGAGCACGCTCCGCCAGTCCGGGCGGGCGGCGAGGCGGGCCTTGGCCGCCCGGGCGGCCAGGGCGGTGTCCGTCACCGGGACGTTCGAGTCGATGACCACGAGGGCGCGGGGCCGCACCAGCCCGTCGGCGACGGCGCGCAGCGCGATGACCCCGCCCGTGCTGTGGCCGATCAGCAGCCCCGGCACGGGGCCGGCCTGCGCCGCCCAGGTGCGGGCGGCGTCGAGGACGGGGTCCGCATCGGTCGCCGGCCGTGCGGCCCGGGGGCGGCCCTGACCGCCGGCGTCCGTGCCCGGGTGGCCGGGCAGGGCGGGCGAGGCGGCGAGGTCGGCCACGGCGCCGAGGGCGTCAGCAAGGGGCTCGAAGTGGGCGGGCCGGCCACCGATGCCGTGGAGGAAGCGGATCACCGGGCCAGGCTAGTGCGACTGCTGCCCGTCGCCTCGAGGGGGACCGACAGGGGCAGTGTCCCCGCGAACGGGCCGGTCATGGCGAACAGATCGGCCCGGGCGTCGAGGGTGACGACGACGGTGGTGCCGTCGTCGGCCACGCGGGCGTTCATCCCGCCGAGCCCGGGCACGGCCTCCTGGGCACCGACGGCCGCGAGGTGTGCGCTGGCGGAGGCGGCGACGTCGTCGTCGGAGAGCACGACGCCCGGGTCCTCCCCCAGCCGGAAGCCGAGCTCCTCTGCCCCGGCGATGGCGGCCGAGTCCGCGAGCGACTGCAGGCGGCGGTGCTGCAACTGCACGGTGGTGACCGCGAGCATGACCAGCATGAGGGCCACGAGCACGGCGCACAGGCCGACGGTGAGGACGGTGGTCTGCCCGTCGTCGTGACCCAGGCGAGCGGTGAGGCGGCGGCGCATCAGAACCTCGGCACAGTCTGCCGGGCGTCGGAACCCACCGTCACGGGGGTCAGCGACCACGCTGCCGGCGTGAGAGGGACGGGCACCCCCACGTCCACCCGCACGGCGACGACCTCGCCCGGTTCGAGCGTGCCACAGCCGCCCTGATCGCAGCCGACGGTCAGGTCGTACTGGCCGGCGCCCACGCCGTAGTCGGCCAGCGTGAGCTCGACGGTGGCGTGGGCGGCGCCTGCGCTGGGGTGATCAGCCTCGGCGACCACGGCCTTGACGGCCTGGTCAGCGGCGGCGACCGAGGCGAACGCCGCGGCCTGGACCTGGGAGACGTAGATCATCAGGTACACCACGGGGATCAACAGGACGAGGGTGAGGCCCAGGAATTCGACCGTGGCCGCTCCCCGCTCGTCGCGGACGTCATTGACGGAACGCATGACCGCTCACCTCCACGGGGATCGGGCCCGGCAGGAACCCCAGGCCGGGCAGCGAGCTCGAGACCGTGACGCGCAGGACCGGGACCCCGTCCTGGCTGGTGAGCTCCGCGGCGACGTCGGCCCCGGACTGGCCGGGCACGCCGGCCGAGAGCAGCTCCCGAGCCCGCTGGACGCCGTCCTCGGGGCTCCGGTCCGCGAGCGCCCCGTACCGGGCGCCGGCGGAGGCGGCGTCGATCATCACGTTGCGCGTGTGGATCACGACGCCGGCCTGGAGCAGCGCCGCGAAGAGCAGGACGACCAGGGTCATCACCATGGTGGACTCGGCCACCGCGGCGCCCCGGTCGTCCCGCCAGCGGACACCCGTGTGGCCGCCACGGGGCGCCTGCGCGCCGTGGGCAGCACCCCGGGGCATGCTCAGCCGCCCTGGGACACCTGGGAGATGGCCTGGTTGAACAGTCCCTGGAGCGCCGGCAGGGCGAGGGCCAGCAGGCCGGCCACGAGCACGGCGGACATGAGGGTGATCATCACCCAGCCGGGGACGTCGCCGCGCTCGTCGCGGACGTCGTCGTGGATGAGGGCGCGCAGGGCGGCCAGGACGGTGATGGCGTGGTGGTGGAGCATGGTCCCCTCCTCGGGTGGCCGGCCGCCCGTGCGGCCGGAGTGGATGGTGATCGTGGGTGGATGGATGGACTATTCAGTTGTGGGTCTTCAGAACCCCAGGCGCATCAGGGAGATGCCGGGGAAGACGGCGAAGATCACCGTGAGCGGGAGGATGCCGAACACGAGGGGCACCATCATCTGTATCTCCTTCCGGCCGGCGGCCTCCATGAGCTCGCGGCGACCCATCTCACGCACGTCCTGGGCCTGCGCGCGCAGGACGTCGGCGAGGGGCGTGCCGCGGTCGAGCGCGATGAGCACGCCCCCGATGAACCGTTCGACGGGGGCCAGCTGCACGCGCCGTCCCATGGCCTTGAGCGCCGCGGACAGCGACGCCCCGGCACGCATGTCGGCGAGCGTGGTGCGGAACTCGCCGGCCAGCTCCCCGCGCGCCGTCCCCGCGATGCGTTCGAGCGCTCCGGCGGCGCTCTCCCCCGCGCCCACCGAGAGCGCGAACAGCTCGGCCACGGACGGGAACTCGGAGAGGATGGCCTCGCGCCGCCGTCGCACCCGCAGGGAGAGCAGCTGCTCCCGGAGCAGGAACCCGGCCATGCCGCCGGCGATCACGAGGGCGACCCCCGTGATCACCGGCACGCGGCCCGTGACGGTGAGGCTGAGCGCGAGGACGGCCGCCACGGCGGCCCCCGCGGCTCCGCTCAGGACCTGCTGGGCACGGAAGTCCGTCGACGTGACCGCGAGCCCCGCGGCGGCCAGCTTGCGGTCGAGCGCCACCCCGCCCGGGGAGATGCGCTGGACCCAGCCGACTCCGGCCTGCACCACGGGATCGAGGATGCGTCCCCACGCTCCCCAGGGTGAGGCGCCCGCACGTTCCTCCTCGAGGAGGCGGGAGGCCGGGATGTGGTGGCGCAGCTGCGGTTCGACCCGTTGCTCGAGGCTGGGGCGCCAGCCCACCGGCTGGGTGACCAGGATGAGGAGCAGTCCCGCCCCGAGGGTGAGGCCCAGGAGCGCGGCCCAGATCAGCGCGGACGTCATGCGAACACCCGCTTCTCCCGGGGCAGCGCGCCGATGCGGAGCATGACGCGGTAGCAGACGACGGAGGCCACCATGCCGGCGAGGAGCACGGCCCCGCCGGCGGCGGACCGATAGGCCGCGACCGCGGCGGGCTGGGTCCCCAGCAGCAGAAGCACGAGCCACGGGGCGCACACCGCCAACCGGGCCGCGTTCACGGTCCACGACTGCCGGGCCTCGAGCTCGGCGCGGATGCGGGCGTCCTGCCGGAGGAACTCGGAGAGGGTCTGCAGCAGACGGCCGATGTCGGCGCCCCCGACCTCGCGGGTCAGGCGCAGCGAGACCACCAGGCGGTCCGCGACGGGGTCGGCCATCCGGGCCTTGAGCCGGTCCAGTGCGTCCACGAAGCGGGCTCCGGCCCGGTAGTCCCGGGCGAACTGCTGGAACGGCTCGCGCAGCCCCTCCGGCCCGGTCTCCCCGAGCTGGATGAGCGCCTCCGGGAGAGTCAGGCCCGCGCGGATGGCCGACCGGGCGTGGTCGATCGCGTCCGGCCACAGCTCGCGCAGTGCCGTGGACCGCCGGCGGGCCTGCCAGGACAACAGCAGCCAGGGCACGGCCGCGCCGAAGACGGCGAAGCACGCGGCGATGGTCCACGTACTGGTCAGCGACAGGACGAGCAGCCCGACCACGAGACCGCCGACGGCCATGGCGGACACGACGCCGGCCGGGCTGAGACGCTGGATGCCGGACTGGGCGATCAGCACACGCAGGCGCGAGTCGGGGCGGGCGGCCCCGGGTTTCTCCGTGGGAGGGGACCAGAGGGACCACCACAGCAGGAACAGGCCGCAGCCGAGCGCGAGCCCCAGCAGCGCGGCCATCAGCGCAGCCCCACCAGCTCGTGGACGTCCACGCCGCGACGGGCGAGCGCCTCGAACTCCAGGTTCGCACCCTCGTTGAGGCGCAGGTCGCCCTCGGCGTCACGCTGGAAGAGCGCCGACGTCTCGATGACCCCGCCCTCCACCCGTGAGCCGACGGTGAGGATCTCCCGCACCCGCCGGCGGCCCTGACGGTCGCGCTCGCAGTGCACGACGACGTCGATGCACGTGGCGACCGTCGGGACGACGAAGTCCCGGGAGATGTTCTCCCCGGCCAGCAGCGGCAGCGTGCAGAGCTTCGTGAGCGCGTCCGCGGCCGAGTTCGCGTGGATCGTGCACATGCCGGCCAGGCCGGAGTTCAGCGCGACGAGCATGTCCAGTGCCTCGGCCTCGCGCACCTCGCCGACGATCAGGCGGTCCGGGCGCATCCGCAGCGCCTCCTTGACGAGGCGGCGCAGCGGGATCTCGCCGTGGCCCTCCAGGTTCGGCTGGCGGCACTGCAGCCCGACGACGTCGCGCACCGGGATCTGCAGCTCGAAGATCTCCTCCACGGTGATCACCCGCTCCCGCGGGCCGATGGCCGAGGCCAGGCAGTTGAGCAGGGTGGTCTTGCCCGCCTGGGTGGCCCCGCTGACGAGGATGTTCATGCCCACGTCCACGGCCGCGTCCAGGAAGCGGGCCGCCGTCGGAGTGAGGGAACCGCCCCGGACGAGGTCGTCCAGCCGGCGCGCCCGGGCGATGAACTTCCGGATGTTCACGGCCCAGTGCCGCCGCGTGATGTCGGGGATGGCCACGTGCAGGCGCGAACCGTCCGGCAGGGCCGCGTCGACGAACGGCATCGACAGGTCCAGCCGCCGGCCCGAGGACTTCAACATGACTTCGACGAGGTCCTGCACCTCCTCCTCGGTCAGGACGATGCCCGTCAGCTCGGAGCGGCCGGACCGCGCGCAGTAGACGGCGTCCGGCGCGTTCAGCCAGATCTCCTCCACGGACGGATCGTCCATGAGCCGCTGGAGTGGCCCGAGGCCCGCGATGCGGTCGAACAGGTCCTGCCGCGCCGCCACGGGATCCTCCAGGTCCGGCAGCGAGCTGACCATCGCGCGGGACTCGTAGTCCGCCGCCGCGTCCTGGATGAGCGTCAGGACCCGGGCGTGCTCACGCTGCGGGTCAATGCCCTGCCGCCGGACGATCTCCCGGATCTCGTCCTCGAGAATGCGCACCGCATCCATGTGTCCCTCCTGTGCCCGATTCGGCGCCATCCCCAGCGCCGCACACGTCTCGATCAGGAAGATACCCCGTTCCGTCGACGCGTGTGGTCCAGGACACCATGACTGTGGACAACGTGGTGGCGGTCCCGTTCGACGGGGAGTTGTCCACAGGCCGCCCGAACCGCCATCCGGCCGTGGCAGGGTCGTCCCCAGGCGGCCGGACGGGCCGGTCGCCGTTCTCGGGAGGGAGGGGCGGGGATGGCCTGGAGCGTGCGGATCCTGGGCGGGGCCGCTCCCGAGACGTGGCGGGTGGAGCACTTCCCCGCCGACGCGGGCGAGCAGGATCGGGCGGTGCGGGAACGTTTTCCCGCCCGGTCGCTGCGCCGGTGCGCTGCCGGGCCGCGCAGCGTGACGTACGCGGAACGGGTCGGGAGTGCACCGACCCGCGGGCCGGAGCTCGCGGTGGTCACCGAGCACGGACCCGACGCCGGCCGCCTCGTCCCTCTGGGGGAGGGCGGGTTGAGCGTGGGACGCGGCGAGGCGCGGCTGTTGCTGGACGATCCCTCTGCCCCGTCGCGGCCGATGCGTCTGCGGCTCGCGCCCACCGGGCTGCACGTCCACGACGGCCCTCGGGGCACCGGACGCCTGTGGGACGGCCGCAGCCCGCTCCCTGTGGGCCGGACCGCCCTGGGCCTGGTCCGCGGGCCCGGGTCCGCCCTGCCGCGGCCGATCACACCGGAGCCGCCCGCCATCGACCTCGGATCCCCACCGGCCCGGCAGTCCGTCGTGATCCCGCTGGTGGCCGCCCTGGGCCCGCTGGTGCTCGGGGTCGCCCTGGTCCTGATGATGGGCAACCCGATGTTCCTGCTGTTCGGCGTGCTGTCCGTGACGGTGGCGCTGGTCATGCTGGCGATGCAGCGCCGCACCCGGCTGCGGCATGCGCGGCTGCTCGCCGCCCGCGCGGACGCGGTCGTCCGCCGGCGGGCTCGGGCGGCACTGAGCCCCGGTGGGGTGGCCCGCGCCGTCCGCTCCGGCGCGACGGACCGCTTCGGACTGACGGCGGGGGCCGACGAGGCCGTGGCGGTCTCGTGGGGTTCCGGCATCGGGGCGCTGTCCCTGTCGCGGGACGACCCGGACGAGGCATGGGTGGAGGCCGTCACGTCGCGGCGCACCGTGATGACGACGTCACCGCCGGAGTCGCGCGTCGTCGTGGTCGGGCCGCCGCGCGATGTGGCCGGGGCCTGCCGGTGGGCGGTGTTCCAGCTCCTGCGGCACGCGGTGGCCGCCGACGGCGCGTTCGTGGTGGAGGCCGGTGGAGTCCGCCGCACCTGGCGGTCGGGCGGGTCCGGCCCGCGGCTGCTGGTGTCGGCTCCTGAGGACGCGGCACTGGATCCGGCGTGGCGAGCGTGGCGGGCCGCCATCGGCGACGACGCGGGGACGACGCCCACGGCCCGGACGGATCTGCCCTGGACGCGGTACGACTTCACCGGGCCGTCGCCTGCGCCGGGGGACGCCGTCGTCGACCTGCGCGGGCGCACCGTCGTGGTCCCGGCGGAACAACAGCGCTTCGAGGACGTGACCGCCGACGGCCTCGCCGACGGCACCCTGGTCGCCTGGCTGACCGAGCTGGCCGACGACGTCGTGAACCTCGGCCTGCTGCCCACCGACGACGGGGACGGCACGCTCACACCACCGGGGCAGGTGGGCGCCCGTGATGCCGTCGACGGGCTCACCGTGACCCTCGCCCGGGGCGGCGACGAGACGGGCGTCGTCGAGATGGACCTGGCCGCCGACGGTCCGCACCTGCTCATCGCGGGCACCACGGGATCCGGGAAGTCGGATCTCCTGCTGTCCCTCCTGCTGGGAGCCGCGGCGCACCACCCGCCGGCCGAGGTCGCGTTCCTGCTGCTGGACTTCAAGGGCGGCGCGTCGTTCGGCTCGCTGGGCGCGCTCCCCCACACGATGAGCCTGGAGACCAACCACGTGGGAACGGCCTCGTTGCGGGCGCTGAGCGCCATCCGGGCGGAGCTGCATCGCCGCGAGGCCCTCTTCGCGGAGGCCGGGGTCAGCGACTATCCCGGTTTCCGTCGCCGCCATCCGGACGCGGCGCTGCCTCGGCTCGTCGTGGCGATCGACGAACTGCGCGTGCTCGTGGACGACCACCCGGACGCGGCCGCCGTCCTGCAGCGTCTGGCCGCCACGGGCCGCTCCCTCGGCTTCCACCTCATCCTGGCCACGCAGCGGGCCACGGGTGCGGTGGGCTCGGACCTGCGCTCGAACCTGGGCAGCACGATCGCCCTGCGCACCGCGACGGAGCAGGAGTCGTGGGACCTGGTGGGCACGGCCGCCGCGGCCCGGCTCGACCCGCGTCGCCCCGGCTCCGCGATCCTCTCGACGGCGGGGCGCCCGACGGTCGCGTTCCGCGCGTCCCAGTGGACGGTCGACGGCGGCACGCCCGTGTGGCGACGGCTGGGCGAGGCCGCGGCCGCCCCGGCCGTCGCCCCCTGGGAGGCCGTCGTCTCGGTCCTGGTGGAGAAGTACGCGGCGGGTGACTGGCCGACACCCCCGCCCGTGGTCACCCCCGCCCTGCCGGAGCGCTGGGTGCCGGACCGCGCTCGCCGGGCGGAGGCCACGGCCCTGGCCCTGCTCGACGACGCGGCCCACGGCCGGCACCGTCCCTGGCGGTGGCCGACCGGCGCGGAGGGACGCACCGCATGGATCGTCGAGGCCGCGGGCGGTCGCGCGGAGACGCTGGCCGCCGTCGTCGAAGTGGCGCTGCGCAGCGGCCGGCCGGTGGCCGTGCTGGACGGCACCGGGGAGGCCGCGGCGGCCGCGCGGTCCGGGACGCCGGTGCTGACCCCGGACGTCGAGGGGGCCGGGGAGGCCGCCCTGGCCCGCCTGCGCGAGCTCGCGGCCGCCGGCGGCACGGCGGTGATCACGGGCTGGAACGCGTGGTCCGGCCTGCGCGTCGGGGACACCTACCGCACGGTCGAGGAGGACGTGCACGACTGGCTCGGCCGTCCGACCGCCGCCGGCCTGCGGTTGGCGGTGTTCGGCGGCCGAGAGCTGGCGACGGGCCGGCTGCTGCTGCACCTGCCCCACCGCTTCTTCGTGCCGGCCGGGACGAACGCCGAGCACCGGCTCATCTGGCCACGGCTGACCGAGGTCGAGCCCCTGCCGGGGCGGGCCGTGCACATCAGTCCCGCCGTCCCCGAACCCGGCATGCCCTGCCAGCTCGCGTCTCCCGCCCCGGCGTGACCGCACTGACGGCGATTCCCGTGTGACCGCAGCGGAACGGTGGACTCAGCTCCGACGTCCACCCGGCGAGACGTTCTCCCGTCCTCCGTCGAACGTGGATGCCGTGGTCGAGGTCGCCAGGAGCAGTCGGACAGGGCGCCCCTTCGTCGCCGTCCGTCCAAAGGGGACGCCGCATCGTCCGGCGAAGACGTCCCGAAGGTCGCAAGACGGATGAAGCGAGGAGGCTGCTGTCCGGTCCTGCCTCGAGTAGCCCCGTGACCGTTCGCACGAGTGCCTCGGCACTCATGCAGAAGATTCCTCGCCGCTCGCTCGCGCAGTCTCCGGTGGGCAGGAGCCTCCTTTCCGCATCCGCACCGACAGCATGCGTCCCCGAGTCTCGCCCCCACCCAGCAGAGCACGCCCGGGGAGGAGCGCTGCAACGAGAACCCAGGGCACCGGTCGGAGAAACACTGCGCTTGCCCTCCACGCAATGAGCGGCAACTCACCCGTGGCGACAGACGCGAGCCACCTCACTTCTTCGCCCCGATCACCCACCCGCACTCTGGGGCAGCCGCTCACCGCGGTCTACGCTCTGACCCATGGCGCAGATCGTCCTCTTCCACCACGCCCTCGGTCTCACAGACGGCGTGCGCGCGCTCGCCGAACAGATCGCCAGCGGCGGTCACACCGTCCACACCCCTGACCTCTACGACGGCCGCACGTTCGCCACCGTGGACGAGGGTGTCGCCCACGCCCAGCACCTCGGCTTCGAGGAGATCGGCCGACGCGGCATGCGGGCGTGTGCCGAGCACCAGGAGGCCTCCGTCGTCGCGGGCATCAGCATGGGCGTGATGCCCGCCTGGCGTGCCGCCCAGGTGGTCCCCGGCTTCCGCGCGTGCATCGCCATGGCCGGCGTCCTGGCCCTCGACGCCTACGCCCCGCTCTGGCAGCCCCACACCGCCCTGCAGATCCACCTCGGCACCCGCGACCCCTGGGCCCTCGAGGGCGACCTCGAGACCGCCCGCTCCTATGCGGCCACCGCCGAGCACCCGGACCGCCCCGCCGACCTCTTCGAGTACGACACGGACCGGCACCTGTTCATGGACTCCTCCACCGCGGACTTCGACGCGGACCTCACCGCCATGCTGATCCGACGCATCCACGAGCTCCTGGCCTGAGCCGCGGAGCGGGCCCGACTCAGGCGGAGCGCCGCCCGCGCGCCACCGTCGCCAGGGCGGCCAGCAGCACGAGCACGAAGCCCGCGGCCGCCGCGAACACGTAGCCCGCGGACGGGGCGATGCTGTCGATGAACACGCCGGCCAGCGGGGCGCCCATCGCGGCGCCCGCGGTCATGGCCGAGCCGTAGAAGCCCATCGCCTCGCCACGCCGCTCCTCCTCCACGAGATGCGACAGCCGCGACGAGGCCGAGGCCAGGGTCGGCGCCGTCAGCAGGCCGGAGGGGATCGAGGCCAGCGCGAGCGCCCACACGCCGTCCACGAGCGCGAGCGGCACCGTCGCCACGGCGAACAGCGCCATCAGCAGGTACGGGTGCACCTGGCGGCCCCACGCCCCGTAGAACAGCCCGCCCACGGCGGAGGCGCCGCACCAGAACGCATACACCAGACCCACCGACGCCGCGGCGCCCTGCGACTCCAGCTCGGCCACCATCGAGACCTCGGTGCCGACCATGACGATCCCGGCCGCCATCGACACCACGAGCACGCCGAGCACCTCCGACCCGACCCAGGAGAAGTGGCTCCGCCGCCACTGCCGCAGCCGCTCGGCCCGGGCCCGGCGCGGCGCCGTCGTCGGCCCGGAGCCGTCCGCGGCGATCACCGGCAGCGCCCCGCTGACGATCGGGATGGCCTCCGTGATGGCCGGCAGTGCGCCAGTGGCCAGGCTGGGGGCGGCCATCTCCACGTGCATGGGCGCGGCGGTCACCGCCTGGGCGATCGCCTCCTGACGGTCCTGCTCCTCGGTGTACGGGTCCTCGGTCGCCGGTCCGACGACGGCCAGCTGACTCGACCGTGTCGGCGGGTTGAACCACATCAGCAGGATGCCGCCCAGCGCGCTGGACAGGCCCACGATGGTCAGGCCGAGGGCGCTCGACCACGTGGCCGCGACGACGGCGCCCAGCGCCGGGCCCATCATGAAGATCGTCTCCGTGACGATGGAGTCCAGGGCGAAGGCCGTCTGCCGGTCCTTGCCGCGGGTGAGCACGCCGAGTCCCTGACGGACGACGGAGAAGATCGGCAGCGAGAACACGCCGCCCAGGAACACGGCCAGGAGCATCGGCCAGAACGGCAGCCACGGGACGATCGGCCAGATCACCGCCTCCGCGATCACGGAGGGCAGCAGTGCGCGGCGCAGCCCCTTCGCGTCCACCACGCGGCCCCGCCACGGCGAACCCACCGCGATGCCCAGCGTCATCGCCGCCGCGGCCAGGCCGGCCTGGCCGTAGCCCAGCCCCAGCGTGAGCGCCACGTGGAGGGTGAGGATCACCCCGGCCGCGGTGTGCGGGAAGCGGGCGATGAACCCCACCGCCAGCAGATGGCGGATCCGAGGGTCCTGCAACAGCCGTCCGTACGCTCCGAAGTCCACCGTCGAATCCTATGGGAGGCGTCAAGGCACGCCCCGGAGGCGCCGCCGAGACGGCCGCACGTCCAGCGGACTCAGCTGGTGCTGCGCCGGTCCTTGGCCCGGATCAGGTCGAGGGCGATGGCCGTGCCGAGCACGGCGCAGCGCACCACGGGCGGCATGCCGGGCTCCAGGCGCATCTCGTACCGCGAGCGCCCGGCCAGGGCGTTCATGACACCTCCGAACCGCGCGGTCACGCGGGCGATCGGCTGCTGGCCCACGGTCATGGCGTAGTCGTGGTCCCACAGGTCGCCGATCACCGCGAAGCACGTGCCGTCCACGACCTCGACGCTCACGGACGTCCGCAGGAACGCGAACTGGCGGGCGAGGTGGGCCAGGGGCAGCCCGTCGGCGTCCAGGATCGCGAAGCGGTCGCGGCCGAACGTGGCCGGGTCGGCGAGGCGGAAGAGCACGCGGCCGTCGTCACCGTCGACCACGTCGAAGCTGCGGTTCCCCATCAGCATTCGGCCCAGGCCCCCGCCCGTAGTGACCACCGAGACGACGGTGCGCCCGTCCGGGTCCGTCACCTGGATGTCGTTGGACAGGAAGCTCGTCACCTGCTGCAGGATGAGGACGTCCGTGTGGGCGAGGCGACCGGCGTCGAAGGCGGGGCTCATGGGACCAGTCTGCCGTGTCGGGCCCTGCGGAATATTCAGGACGGGGCGGCTCGTTGTGCGGTATAGTTCATTTTTGAAGGACACGGCGACGGCGCGGCCGGCACCGTGAGACCCTCCCCCGGGCACACTGAGGAGCACACCATGCAGTTCGGCGTCTTCACGATCGGTGACATCACCGCCGATCCGACGAACGGGACCGCCCCCACCGAGCATCAGCGGATCAAGGACACCGTCAAGATCGCCCGCCACGCCGAGCAGGCGGGCTTCGAGGTGTTCGCGACCGGTCAGCACCACAACCCGCCCTTCGTGGCCCCGGGCAACCCGCCCACGCTGCTGGCCTACCTGGCCGCGCAGACCGAGACCCTCCAGCTCTCCACGGCGACGACCCTGATCACCACCATGGACCCGGTGCGTCTGGCCGAGGACTACGCGTACCTGCAGCACCTCGCCGACGGTCGCGTGGACCTGACGATGGGCCGCGGCAACACCGGCCCCGTGTACCCGTGGTTCGGCAAGGACATCCGCCAGGGCATCCAGCTCGCCGTGGAGAACTACAACCTCCTCTATCGCCTGTGGCACGAGGAGACCGTGGACTGGAGCGGCAATCACCGCACCCCGCTGCAGGACTTCACCCTCACCCCGCAGCCCCTGGACGGCGTCGCCCCCTTCGTGTGGCACGGCTCCATCCGCTCCTCCGAGATCGCCGAGCAGGCCGCCTACTACGGCGACGGCTACTTCCACAACAACATCTTCTGGAACAAGGAGCACGTCATCCAGATGGTGCGCCTGTACCGCCAGCGCTACGAGTACTACGGCCACGGCAAGGCCCATCAGGCGTACGTGGCCCTGGGCGGCCAGGCCTACATGGCGAAGAAGTCGCAGGACGCCGTGGCGGAGTTCCGCCCCTACTTCGACAACGCGCCGGTCTACGGCCACGGCCCCTCCCTCGAGGACTTCTCGAGGATGACGCCCCTGACGGTCGGCTCGCCGCAGCAGGTCATCGAGCGCACGCTCACGTTCCGCGACTGGGTGGGCGACTACCAGCGCCAGATGTTCCTCATCGACCACGCCGGCCTGCCCACGGACACCGTCCTCCGGCAGATCGACCTCTTCGGCGAGGAGGTCCTGCCCGTGCTCCGCAAGGAGTTCGACGCTCTGAAGCCGGACGACGTCCCGGCGGCCCCGACCCACGAGTTCCTCGTGGCGCGCGCCCGCCGCGGCGAGGCCCCCGTGCCCGGCGGCAAGGAGGGATCGCCGGCCCAGCTCGACCGCGCTGCGGCCGCCGAGCAGCGCGCCGCCGCCGATGCCGCGAAGGGCGGTGCCGCGAAGTGACCACCCCCGGCGCCGTCGATGCCTCCGCCCCGTTCACGCCGCAGGCCCGGCACCTCGCCGTGGTCTCCGGCGGGTCCGGGGACCCGTCCCAGACCCGCATGCTCGCCGAACGCATGGCGGAATCCGCCTCGGCCGCGCTCTCCGAGCACGGCGTGGTCCCGCAGATCCACCTGATCACGCTGCGGGAGCTCGCCGTGGACATCGCGCAGGCCCTGGTGACCTTCGCCATCTCCCCGGCCCTGCGCGCCGCCCTGGACGAGGTCGCCCAGGCCGACGCCGTCATCGCGGTCTCGCCCACGTACAAGGCCTCCTACTCGGGCCTGTTCAAGTCCTTCTGGGACCTCGCGGAGCCCACGTCCGTCGTCGGGGTGCCCGTGCTCCTCGGCGCCACCGGCGGCACCGCCCGCCACTCGCTCATGATCGACACCGCCATGCGGCCGCTGTTCGCCTACCTCAAGGCCCGCATCGTGCCGACCGCGGTCTTCGCGGCCTCGGACGACTGGGGCGAGGCGGCCGGCGTGCAGGCCTCGATGCGGACCGACCCGCTGCAGTCCCGCATCCGGGCCGCCGGACGCGACCTGGCCGAGATCACCCTGAACCGCCCCCCGCGGGCACGCGCCGCCGCGCCCGCGGACCTCGACCTGGAGGTGACCCCCTTTGAGCAGCTCCTCAACCCCGGCCCCTGAGCCCGCCACGCAGGACGCGGCGCCGGCGGAGCCCGACGGCGGCTGGTTCGGCTCCGCCTCGGAGGCGCACCGCCCGGTGGACCCGCCCAAGCGCGCCTGGCGCGCGTACTTCGAGGCCACCCAGATGCTCACGGAGGTCCTGGAGCGCCGCCTGAAACAGGACTGCGGCATGTCGCTGGCCGACTACAACCTGCTGCTGCTCCTCTACGAGTCCCCCGAGGGCCGGCTCCGGCTGGGAGAGCTGGCGTCCCGGATGGTCTTCTCCCCGTCGCGCATCACCTACCAGGTGAAGACGCTCGTGGCCCGCGGCCTGATCGACCGCCGCCCGGTGGCCTGTGACCGGCGGGGCTTCGAGGCCGTCCTCACCGACGAGGGCCGGTCCGCCTTCCGGCGCGCCGCGATCGAGCACGCCCGGCAGGTGGACGAGCTCTTCCTCGGCGACCTGGCGCCGGGCGAGGCGGAGTCCCTCACCCGGATCTTCTCCCGCCTGGGACGGCGGCTCGAGGGGCTGTGCTGACCGCGTCCCCACCTGGCCGGGGCCGCCCCGGGACGTGACGAGGCCCGGTGATCCGTGCGGGATCACCGGGCCTCGTCGTGTCGTTCGGGGCGGAATCGATCAGCCGACCAGCTGACCGCCCAGGGTCACGGTGGCGTCCGTGGCGGCGCCGGCGGCGTCGACCACGGTGACCACCACGGAGCCGCCCGCGGGCACCTCGGCCGGCACGGGCAGCCAGGCGCGGTACTCGCCGGTGAGGTCCAGGCCGTCCTGGCCGAGGACCGTGCCGTCGGCGTCGTAGGCCGTGACGGTGACGGAGGCGAAGCCGCCCTGATCCGTCTGCGCGACCACCTGGGTGCCGTAGGCGACACCCTCGGCGGGCGCGGCCACGACGTCGGTCACGCCCGGCGCAGCGGCCTCGGCGACCGGGGCCTCAGCAGCGGGGGCCGCCTCGGCGGCCTCCTCCTCCGCGGCGGCCTCGGCGCGGGCCTTGAGCTCGGCCGCGATGGCCTCCTCCTCAGCCGGCGTGAACTCGGTCAGCTCGGACTCGTCCACGGCGGGCTCGCCGCCGGTGGGCAGGTCCTCGTCGGCCACGGGGCCCGCGACGTCGGCGATCGCCGGGGCGGTCTCGGCGGCCGGAGCGGTCTCCGCGGCCGCGGCGGTCTCGGCGGCGGGCGCCGCGGAGGCGTCCAGCGCGTCGAGGGACTCGACCGGGACCATGATCGAGGACATCGCCTGGGCGTCGCAGCCCACCACGTTGCCCTCGGCGTCGAAGGTCACCGGGGCGATGCCCGAGATGACCCCGACCACCCGCTGCTGGGCGTCATAGACGGCCCCGCCCGAGTCGCCGGCGTAGGTCGAGGCGGTGTCGAGGGCAACCTGATCCGCGTACGCGTCGTCGCAGACCGTGGCGGCCTCGAAGGTCTGCGTGTGGGACACGGTGTTCGGCGCGCCCAGCGGCACGGACGAGCCGTGGGTGTAGACGGTCTCGCCCACACCGATGGACGAGGCCGGCCGCGTGGACCAGTCGCCCACGACGTCGACGTCGTCGGCCAGGGCCACGCGGACCGCGTCCACGCCCGAATCGCCGGGCAGTGCCGAGACGGTGCCGATCGCGGTGCCGTCGACGTCGCGGACGGTCGAGCCGATCTGCCACTGGCCCGCACCACAGTGGGCCGCGGTGTAGGCGGTGGCGTCGTCGACGATGGTCAGGCTGCACGCCCCGGCCGGCGCGGTGATCGCCGAGCCCTGGGTGAGCGTGGTCTGCGCGAGGGCGGGGCCGGCACCGGCCACCACCACCGCGCCCAGCGCCGCGGTGGCGACGCCGGTCAAGGTTCTGGTTCTCATGGGTACTCCTCGGAGGATGGGAGGCATGGGGCCGGCGCGCGGCGCACGGCCTCCAGGATGGGGTGGGGCCACCACGGGCCCTCCCCTCCCCCTCAACGGTACCGGACAGGCCGGGCAACCGATCAGGGTCGGCGGACCGTGATCTCCACGGAGTCGGCCCGCTCGGCCAGCAGCGGCAGGTCTGCCAGGAGGGTCTTGAGCGTGGCCGTCATCAGGCGCACCCCGGCCGCGTCGGCGTCCCGGGTGGGCATCGCGACGATCTGCAGCTCGGGCCCGGCCCCGCCTCCGTTCATCACCGCGCCGGAACCCGTGTGTGTGGCCACCCCCGACCCGGGTGCGAGGCCCAGGTTCAACAGGTTCGGGACCAGGTCGGCGATCTCGGCGATCTCGTCCGCGATCTCCTGGTCCCGATAGGCGGGGGTCCACTCCCTCTGCTGGGCGAGCGACCACACGGCCGGGCGTCGCACCACGTACGTGTGCTCGGCGCCGGCGTCGATGACGACGAGCTCACAGCCCTCGTCCACGGCGGACAGGCAGGCACGCGGCAGCCACACGGCCACGGGTCGGGCGACCGGGTTCCACGCCGTCAGCGCGGGCACGTTCGTGAACACCGGCAGCGCCTGCCGGCCGTCCGGCGCGCGCATGGTCACGAGGGCCACGTCCGCGGCCTTGTCCCCGTGCGCCGCGACGTCGTGCTCGTGGCCGGTGTGGTCGGCGTGGTCGTGGACGTCGTCCTCGTCCCCGGCGAGGGTGGGCACGACGGCGGCGAACACGCGGATGCGCGCGAGCACCTCCGTCACCTCCCGCTCACCGGCGGAGCCGTCCGTCAGGGCCGCCATGACGGCGGTCCACTCGGCCGGGCTGGTGCCGTCGTCCTCGTCGAACACGTGCAACGGGTTCGCGGAGCCGTCCACGCCGGGGCCGGAGAGGTCGCGGCCCTGCCACGGGATGCCCGCGGTGTCCGCGGTGTTCTCGCCCGCGGTCTTCTCCCGCATGCGGTCGAGTGCGGCCCGGATGTGCCCCGGCAGCTCCCGGGCCGCCGGATGCGGCACCGCGACCGTCTCGTCGATCGGACCGAGCCCGTCGCCGCGGGCCAGGCCGCCGTCGTCGTGCGAGCCCGTCACGGGGCGACCGGGCCGGGCTGCTCGGAGCGCGCCTGCTCCACCGTGGCGCCGCCGGCGACGGCCAGCGCCTGCTCCAGGCTGAAGCGGCCGGCGTACAGCGCCTTGCCCATGATCGCGCCCTCGACGCCCTGGCCGGTCATGGCCGCGAGCGCGGCAACGTCCTCGAGGGAGGAGATGCCGCCCGAGGCGACGACCGGCTTCGCGGTCTTCGCGCAGACCTGGGCGAGCAGCTCCGTGTTCGGCCCCTTGAGCGTGCCGTCCTTCGTGACGTCGGTGACCACGTAGCGGGCGCAGCCGGCATCCTCGAGGCGGGCGAGCACCTCCCAGAGGTCGCCGCCCTCCTTGGTCCAGCCGCGGGCGGCGAGCGTGGTGCCGCGCACGTCGAGGCCCACGGCCACCCGGTCGCCGAAGCGCTCGATGACGCGCGCGGTCCAGTCCGGGTCCTCGAGGGCGGCGGTGCCCAGGTTCACGCGCGCCGCACCCATCTCGAGGGCGTTCTCGAGCGAGGCGTCGTCGCGGATGCCGCCGGACAGCTCGATCTTCACGCCGATCTCCTCCACCACACGGCGCATGACCTCGCGGTTGTCACCGCGACCGAAGGCCGCGTCCAGGTCCACGAGGTGGATCCACTCCGCGCCGGCGCGCTGCCAGTCCAGGGCGGCGGTGACCGGGTCGCCGTACGAGGTGGCGCTGCCGGCCTCGCCCTGGACGAGGCGGACGGCCTGGCCGTCCTGGACGTCGACGGCGGGCAGCAGCTCGAGGGCGGGGGCGTTCGGGGTCATGGGGTTCCTCTCGGGTGGGGCGGCCGGCGCGGTCAGGCGCCGACGGTCAGGAAGGAGGCGGCGATGGCCATGCCGGCCAGCACGAGGACGATCACGATGGCCCACAGCGGCGCCTTCTGCGTGCGCATGGACCAGGCGGCGCCGAGCAGCAGCCCGCCGAGGGCGAGGTAGAGGACGGACCAGTAGGGCATCAGAGGGTCTCCAGCCAGTTGCGCAGCAGCTGCAGCCCGGCGTCCCCGGACTTCTCGGGGTGGAACTGCGTGGCCGACAGGGGGCCGTTCTCCACGGCGGCGATGAAGTCCGCGCCGTGGTGCGCCCAGGTGACCTGGGGCGGACGCATGGCGGAGATCGTCTGGTCGAACTCCCATTCGAGCACGCCGTAGGAGTGGACGAAGTAGAACCGCTCGTCCTCGATGCCCGCGAAGAGGGCGCTGCCCTCGGGCGGCCGGACGGTGTTCCAGCCCATGTGGGGCAGGACCTCGGCGGGCAGCTCGGCGACGACACCCGGCCACTCCCCCATGCCTGCGGTGCGCTCGCCGTGCTCGACGCCGGCGTCGAAGAGGATCTGGTGGCCCACGCAGATGCCGAGGACGGGTCGGCCCCCGGCCACGCGGCGGCCGATCCAGCGGGTGCCGCCGACCTCGGTCAGTGCCCGCATCACGGACGCGTACGCCCCGACGCCGGGCACGAGCAGCCCGTCGGCCTCCTGCACGGCCTGCGGATCGCGCGTGAGCTCGACCTCCGCGCCGGCCCGCTCCACGGCACGCAGCGCCGAGTGCACGTTGCCCGAGCCGTAGTCCAGGACGGCGACGCGCGGCCGCACGCCGGGGACGGTGGTGGGGCGGGCCATCAGAGGGCGCCCTTGGTGGAGGGCACGCCGGTCATGCGGGGGTCGTCCTCGACGGCGGCGCGCAGGGCGCGGGCGAAGGCCTTGAACTGCGCCTCGACGATGTGGTGCGGATCCCGGCCTCGCACGACGTCCATGTGGAGGCAGATCGCCGCGTGGTACGTGATCGACTCGAACACATGGCGGGTCATGGAACCGGTGAAGTGCCCGCCGATGAGGTGGTACTGCTGGCCCTCGGGCTCGCCCTCGTGCACGAGGTACGGCCGGCCGGAGACGTCGACGACGGCGCGCGCCAGCGCCTCGTCCAGCGGCACGGACGCCTCGCCGAAGCGGCGGATGCCGGACTTGTCCCCGAGCGCGGTCTTGAGCACCTCGCCCAGGGTGATGGCGACGTCCTCGACCGTGTGGTGCACGTCGATGTGCGTGTCCCCGGTGGCACGGACCGTCAGGTCGATCTGGGAGTGCCGGGACAGCGCGGTGAGCATGTGGTCGTAGAACGGCACGGTGGTGGAGATCTCAGCGCGGCCGGTGCCGTCCAGATCCATCTCGACGTACACGTCCGACTCGCTCGTGGTGCGCGTCATGCGCGCACGGCGTCCGGAGATCAACTCGGCTGCCACGGGTCCTCCTCGGGCTGGGTCCGCACCGGTCCGGGACGGGTGCGGGGGGATGCGGGTGCGCGCGGCCGGTGCCGGCGGGCCGGGGCGCCGCGCGCGCTGTCCCTATCCTAGGGAGCCGGGCGGACGCCGAGACTCCGGTGACGCCTCAGGACCGGTCCCCGGTCTCGCCGAGGACCTCCGCGAGAGCGGTGAGGAACGCCGTCGTCTCCGCCTCGGTGCCGGCGGTGACGCGCAGGTGGTGCGGGATGCCGACGTCCCGCACGAGGACGCCGCGGTCGAGCAGGCGGCGCCACACGTCGGACGCGTCCTCGAGGTGACCGAAGAAGACGAAGTTCGAGTCGGACACCGAGGGCCTCAGTCCCAGGCCGCGCAGGGTGGAGACGATGCGGTCGCGCTGGGCCTTGATGTCCTCCACGGTGCGCAGCAGCGCGTCCACGTGATCGAGGGCGGCCTCCGCCGTGGCCTGCGTGACCGCGGAGAGGTGGTACGGCAGGCGCACCAGGCGCAGGGCGTCGGCGACGGCGGGGTCCGCGGCCAGGTAGCCCAGGCGCGCGCCGGCCAGGGCGAACGCCTTGGACATGGTGCGCGTGACGATCAGCCGCTCACGGCCGGGCAGGAGGGTGAGGGCGGAGCGGGTGCCGGCGAGGGCGAACTCCGCGTAGGCCTCGTCCACGACGACCATGGCGCCGGGCCCGCCGGCGGCCTCGTTCTGCGCCTGCGCGGCGTACACGGCCTCGATGGTCGCCAGGTCCAGGGCGGTGCCCGTCGGGTTGTTGGGCGAGGCCAGGAAGACGACGTGCGGACGGTGCTCCCGCACCATGGCCGCCGCGTGCTCGGCGCTGAGGGTGTGGTCTTCGGCACGGCCGCCGTCCACGAACACGGTGTCCGTGCCGCCGGCCAGCAGCGGGTACATGGAGTACGAGGGCAGGAAGCTCAGCAGTGTCCGCCCGGGGCCGCCGAAGGCCTGGAGGATCTGCTGCAGGATCTCGTTGGAGCCGTTGCCGGCCCACACGTGGTCCGCCGTGAGGCCGTGGCCGAGGTAGCCGGCGAGCGCACGTCGCAGCCCCGTGAACTCGCGGTCCGGGTAGCGGTTCAGCCCCCCGGCGACGGCCGCGACCCGCTCGGCGATGGCGGCGGCGACCTCCTCCGGCACCGGATGCGTGTTCTCGTTGGTGTTGAGCATGTACGGCACGTCCAGCTGGGGGGCGCCGTAGGGGCTCAGGCCGCGGAGGTTCTCACGCAGGGGCAGAGAGCTGAGGTCGGTCATGGCCGCCAGTCTAGGAAGCGTGGAGGGCGAGGCCCGCCGTGCGTCACCGCGTGGCCGGGACGAACAGCTCCTCGCCCGGCGCGGGGGCCCGGCCCTCGAGCCCGTTGAGCTCGTCGATCGTGGCGATCACCTCGTAGACGTCCGCCTCCGGAGCCACCGTGGTGGCGATGGTCCACAGGCTGTCCCCGGGCATGACCGTGACGGACTGGGTGGCGGGCCCCGCGGTGTCCGCGGACACCGCGGCGGGCGACAGCAGCACACCCAGGAAGAAGGCGGCCGCCAGCGTGGCGGCCACGGCCGCGGCGATCACGGGGATCCCCCGCAGCACGAGGCGGCCGCGGCGGGTCAGACGGATGGTGGCCGGACGCGGCCGCGCCGTCGCGGGCGAGCCGGCGAACTGGGCGGTGGTGAGCGTCATGGTGTCCTCCTCCGGGGCGGATGCCCTCCAGGTGATCGAACATGTGTTCGAATCCGTTCGAATGCCTTTCTAGCACAGGTGTTCGAGACATGCCACGACGAGATCGAACATATCTTTGAAGGAGAGGCGGCTCTCCTCTAGGCTCGAGGCCATGCACGGACGCCCCGGAACGCCCCGGGACCGCCAAGACACAGGCAACCAGCGGGGGCGGACACGGTAAGCGTCCGGACGGCAGCCGGACGCCGGAACACGAGTCCGGCCACCATCACCCCGGGAGAACGGACGGCAGCCATGAGCACCACCGACGATCAGCCGGCGGCGCGCGCGCCGCTCACCGACCGCCAGCGGCGGATCGTGCAGACCATCCGGGACGCGATCGCCGACCACGGCTACCCGCCCTCCATGCGCGAGATCGGCGACGCCGCGGGCCTGGCCTCGCTCTCCTCCGTCACGCACCAGCTGGGCCGTCTCGAGCGGCACGGCTACATCCGGCGCGACCCCGGACGCCCGCGTGCCCTCGAGGTGCTGCTCGACGTGGACGGCACCCCGCTGGGCGAGGCCGCCTCCCCCACCGCTGCGCCGTCGTCGCGGGTCTCCGCGATCCCCGCGTGGCACACCGGCGCAGACGAGGCGGACAGCGTGCCGGTCCCCTGGGTCGGCCGCATCGCGGCGGGCGGCCCGGTCCTGGCTGAGCAGCAGGTCGAGGACGTCATGGCGATCCCGCGACGCCTCACGGGCGAGGGCGAGCTGTTCATGCTGCGCGTCACGGGCGACTCGATGGTGGACGCCGCGATCTGCGACGGCGACTGGGTGGTGGTGCGCCGGCAGGACACGGCGGAGAATGGCGACATCGTCGCGGCCCTCCTCGACGACGAGGCCACCGTGAAGACCTTCCGCCGCCGCGACGGGCACACCTGGCTCCTCCCCCAGAACACGGCCTACGAGCCCATCCTCGGCGATCACGCCACCGTGATGGGGCGGGTCGTCACGGTCCTGCGTTCGCTCTGACCCGCTCCCTCCGGCCGGGCCGACGGCCCGAGGCCGAGCGAGGTCAATCGCCCGAGGCGAGCCGTGCCAGCACCCCGCGGACGACGTCGCGGTCCGTGGTGCGCCAGAAGTCCGGCAGGGCGCTCGTGATGTAGCCGCCGTACCGCTCGGTGGCCAGGCGGGGGTCCAGCACGGCCACCACGCCGCGGTCCGTCACGGAGCGCACGAGGCGCCCGGCGCCCTGGGCCATGCGCACGGCCGCATGCGTGGCGGAGATCCGCATGAACCCGTTGCCGCCGTGCCGGGCGACGTCCCGGGTGCGGGCCTGGGAGAGCGGGTCGTCCGGCCGCGGGAACGGGATGCGGTCGATCACCACGAGCCGCAGCGAGTTCCCCGGCACGTCCACGCCCTGCCACAGGCTCATGGTCCCGAACAGGGACGTGTCCGGCTCCTCGGAGAACTGGCGCACGAGGGCGGAGAGGGTCGCGTCCCCCTGGCACAGGATCGTGGTCTTCGGCCCGAGCCGACGGCGCATCTCGGCGGCGGCGTCCTCGGCCGCCCGGCGCGAGGAGAACAGGCCGAGGGCCCCGCCCCGCGACGCCCTCAGGAGCGCCTCGAGCTCATCCAGGGACTCGGGCGAGGCCGTCCGGCCGGGCCGGGGCAGGTGCCGGGCCACGTAGAGCACCCCCTGACGCGGGTAGTCGAAGGGGCTGCCGACGTCGAGGGCCTCGAACTTCGGGGCGTCCGGGCCGGCCAGGCCCACGTCGCCGGCCACCGAGTCGAACCGGCGCTCCCCCGAGCCCACGGTGAGCGTGGCGGAGGTGAGCACCGTCGTCGCCTTGCCGAACAGGCCCTCCCGCAGCTTGCCGGCCACCGAGAGCGGGGCCACGTAGAGCTGGGGCGGGTCGGTCTCGTCCCCCGGCTGCCAGCCCACGCCGGGCTCGAAGTGGCCGGGGCGGGTGGCCCACAGCACCTCGGGGAAGTCGGCCTCGGGCCGGGCCGCGAGCATGCGCTCCACCACCTCGAGGACCTCGAGGATCCGCGAGCGCGCCATCTGCCGTCCGCCGTCGGCGTCGGCCTCCTTGTCCTTGTCCTGGCCGAGGTCGGACAGGCACTGACGCGCGGCGGTGAGGACGCCGGTGAGGGCCTGCTCCTGCACCTCGTCCGGGCCCGCGGCGATCAGGCCGGACGGGGTGTCCGTGAACGCGCGGTCCAGGGCCGCCCCGGCCTCGATCAGGTCCTCCACGGCCACCGTGGTGTGGCGGCGCAGCGAGGTGGCCGCGCCGTGCACGATCGACCCGGACAGCTGCCCGGTGACCGCACCGGTCACCCGGTCCTGCAGCTCGTGGGCCTCGTCCACGACGACGGCCGAGTACGCCGGCAGCACCGCGAGCCCCTCGAAGGCGCTGATGGCGAGCATCGCGTGGTTGGTGACCACGACGTCCGCGTCCGCCGCGTCCGCGCGGGCCCGCTCGGAGAAGCACTCCTCGGCCTGGGGGCAGCGGGACGCGCCGAGGCAGTCGACCGCGGTGACGGAGACCTGCCGCCACGCGCGGTCGGTGACGGGGACCTCGAGGTCGTCGCGGTCCCCGGTCTCGGTCTGGTCCGCCCACGCCCGCAGGTACATGACCTCCTTGCCCAACAGGGAGGAGGGCCCGGCGGCGCCGTCCGTGGCGGAGCCGATCACCCCGCCGTCGTCGGCGACCGTGAAGAGGGCCTCCTCGCCCTCATCCCCGGGGTAGCCGCCGTCCACCTTGTGGCGACAGAGGTAGTTGGAGCGGCCCTTGACCAGGGCGACGACGGGCTCGCGAGGCAGCTCGTCCTTGAGCGCCTCGACCAGCCGGGGGGCGTCCCGCTTCATGATCTGGGCCTGCAGGGCGAGCGTGGCCGTGGCGACGACGACGGGGTCCTCCTGCGTCATCGCGTGCTGGAGCGCGGGGATGAGGTAGGCGAGGGACTTGCCGGTGCCGGTGCCGGCCTGCACGAGCAGGTGGCGGCGCGACTCGAGGGCGCGCGCCACCTGCAGCACCATCTCCCGCTGGCCCGCGCGGTGCTGGCCGCCGGTGGCCTGCACCGCGGCGTCCAGCAGGCGCAGTGCCTCGCGCTCGTGCTCCGTGCGGGGCTGCGCGCCGCCTGCCCCGACTTCCTCCGCCCCGCCGCTCACAACGCGTCCGCCTCCACGACGAACTCGGCGAAGTCCGGCGCGATGTCCTCACGGACCAGCACGGACAGGCGGGTGCCGCCCTCCTCGTACCCCTCGGCCAGGATCTCCGCGTCCGCCGAGTGGAGGCGGGAGACCAGCTCACCCCGGGTGAACGGGATCAGCAGTTCGAGCCGCACGTCCGGCCGCGGGATGGTGGCCGCGATGGCGCGCTCGAGCTCGTCGATGCCCTCGCCGGTGCGCGCCGAGACCACCACGGCGTGGGGCTCCTTGGCCCGGATCCGGGCGATGACGGCCGGGTCCGCGGCGTCCGCCTTGTTCAGCACGATGATCTCGGGGATCCGGTGCGCGTGCACCTCCGCGAACACGGAGCGCACCGCGGCGATCTGGCCCTCGGGGTCCGGGTGCGAGCCGTCCACGACGTGCAGGATGACGTCCGCGTCCGCGACCTCCTCGAGGGTGGAGCGGAACGCCTCGACCAGCTGCGTGGGCAGGTTCCGCACGAAGCCGACCGTGTCCGAGAGGGTGTAGCCGATGCCGTCCGGCGTCATGGCCTTGCGCACGGTGGGGTCCAGCGTGGCGAACAGGGCGTTCTCCACGAGCACCCCGGCGTGGGTGAGGCGGTTGAGCAGGGAGGACTTCCCGGCGTTGGTGTACCCGGCGATCGCCACGGACGGCACCCGGTTGCGACGACGGTTGGCGCGCTTGGCCTCGCGGGCCGGCTTCATCCCGGCGATGTCCCGACGCAGCTTCGCCATGCGGGTGCGGATGCGGCGGCGGTCCAGCTCGATCTTGGTCTCACCGGGGCCACGGGAGCCGATGCCCTCGCCGGCGGCGGCACGGCCGCCGGCCTGCCGGGACATGGACTCGCCCCAGCCGCGCAGGCGCGGCAGCAGGTACTCGAGCTGCGCGAGCTCGACCTGGGCGCGGCCCTCACGCGAACTCGCGTGCTGGGCGAAGATGTCCAGGATCAGCGCGGTCCGGTCGATCACCTTCACCCGCACCACATCCTCCAGCGCGCGACGCTGGGACGGGGTGAGCTCGGAGTCCACCACCACGGTGTCCGCACCGGAGAGCGCCACGATCTCGGCGAGCTCCTGCGCCTTGCCCTTGCCGAGGAACGTGGCCGGGTCCGGGGTGGCGCGGCGCTGGATGACGCCGTCGAGCACCTCCGAGCCCGCGGTCTCGGCGAGCGCGGCCAGCTCCCGCAGGGAGTTCTCCGCGTCCTCCGCGGACCCCTCGGTCCAGACGCCCGCCAGCACCACGCGCTCCAGGCGCAGCTGACGGTACTCGACCTCGGTCATGTCTTCGAGCTCGGTGGACAGGCCCTGCACGCGCTTGAGGGAGTGGCGCGCGGCGAGCTCGTCCTGGTCACCGTCGGCGTCCGTGTGCCCGTCCTCGCCCTCGTCCAGGGCGAGTGCACGGCCCGCGAGCGCGCCGGAGCGGTCCGGGGTGCCGGCGTCGGGGGCGTCCTCGTGGTCCGCGACCACACTGTCCGCGGAGCCGCGCCCGGTCGCCTCGCGCTCGGAGGCGCGGCGAGCGTCATCGGCGCCCAGGATGCGGTCGATCACGGCCTGGATCTCGTCCTCGGAGCCGTGGGCGCCCTGGGGGCCGGGGGTGTGCTGGTTCTTCTCAGTCATGGTCTCCTCTGGGCCGCCGCGGTCGGGCGACCCGATCGTCTCAGGGTAGAGGGGTCGGCGGACGCGTTAGGCGGCTGTCCGCAGGGGGCGGACGTGGCGGGTGACGCGCACGGCCGGTTAGGCGGAGGTCGGCGCCGCGCTGCGACGATCTCGCGGCGGCTCCGTTCGCGGGAGGAAGGTGAGCACGCGGCACCGCAGCCACGAGGTCTCGTCGGCGGGCGTGCAGGGGCGGACCACATCGTCCATGGTGGGATCTCCATCAGGTGCCGGGGCGCGCTCGACGGCCTCATCCGAGGCGGGCGCGCGAGGGGGCGGGGG
>NZ_LR732370.1:471300-495286 GCF_902506395.1 Micrococcus sp. 116 | reverse complement strand
GGCGTCAGCGCAGGAAGATCCACATGGGCGTCGAGTGTACCGGGCGGCGCGTGTGGGCGACAGGGGCCCCGGCGCCCGGTCCGCTGACGACGCGCACGTATCCTGCGGGCATGACCGCGTCCCCCTCCCCTGCCCCGCCGCAGCCCGGCCGGACGGGCCGGGCGACCGTCGTCGTGATCGGCGCGGGCCAGGCGGGGCTGTCCGCCGCCTACCACCTGCGCCGCCGCGGCTTCGTGGGGCTGACTCCGAACGACGACGACGGCGCCGCCGGCGTCCCCGAGGACGCCCCCGGCACGTTCGTGGTGCTCGACGCGGAGACCGCCCCGGGCGGTGCGTGGCAGCACCGCTGGGACTCGCTCACGATGGCCACCGTCAACCACATCCACGAGCTGCCCGGCGACCCGGTGCCGCCGGCCGACCCGGCCGCGCGCGCCAACGCCCTGCTGCCGGCCTACTTCGCGGACTACGAGGCAGGGTTCGCCCTGCCGATCCGGCGGCCCGTGCACGTGAGGCGCGTCGAGCGGATCGGCGAGCCGGGACGTGCGCGCGGGTTCTTCGTCCGCACGGACGGGGCGCCGGGCACGTGGCGGGCGGACTTCGTGGTCAACGCGACCGGCACCTGGACGTCCCCACGGTGGCCCTCGGTGCCCGGGATGCGCTCGTTCCGCGGCCGGCAGCTGCACACCCGTGACTACGTGTCCAAGGACGAGTTCGCCGGGCAGCGGGTGGTGATCGTGGGCATGGGCGTCTCGGCGACGCAGCTGCTGGCCGAGATCTCCACGGTCGCGGACACCCTGTGGGTGACCCGCCGCGAGCCGCAGTGGCAGGACTCGGCCGCGCCCGGCGCCCTGGCCGAGTCGGTGCGCGGGGTGGACGAACGGACCCGTGCGGGCCTGCCGCCGGGCTCCGTGGTCGGGGCGACCGGGATGCACCGCTCGTCCTGGGTGCGCGAGGCCGAGACACGAGGCGTGCTGGTGCGCCACCCCATGTTCACGGCCGTCGAGCCGGACGGGGTGCGGATGCCCGACGGCTCGTTCGAACCGGCGGACGTGATCCTCTGGGCCACCGGCTTCCGGCCGGCGATCCGGCACCTCGCTCCCCTGCGGCTGCGCACGCCCGCCGGCGGCATCCGCGTGGCGGGCGGGCGCGCCCTGGACGAGCCGCGCCTGTTCCTGCTCGGCTACGGGCCCTCCCAGTCCACGGTCGGGGCCAACCGCGCCGGGCGCGACGCAGTGCGCGCGATCCTCGCGGACCTGGCCGGGCCGGCATCGGGCTGAGGGCCGCCACGACCCGCTGGCTACCATGGTCGCCGTGAGCTCCGCATCCCACTACTTCGACGCCGACCCCTCCGCACCCGAGCGGCGCCGCACCGTGCGGACACGCCTGGCCGGCCGCGACGTCGAGGTCCAGACGGCCAACGGGATCTTCTCCCCGGACGGTCTGGACAAGGGCACCGCGGCCCTGTTCTCGGCCGTGCCCGCACCGCCGGCGACGGGCCGGTTCCTCGACGTCGGCGCGGGCTGGGGACCGATCGCCCTCACGCTGGCGCTGCGGTCGCCCGAGGCGGAGGTGACCGCCGTCGAGGTCAACGACCGCTCCCTGCAGCTGACCCGCGACAACGCCGCGGCGCTGGGCCTCGGCAATCTCGTGGCACTGCGGCCGGAGGACGTCCCCGAGGGCGCGGAGTTCGACCTCATCTGGTCCAACCCGCCCATCCGGATCGGCAAGCCGGCGCTGCACGCCCTGCTGGAGCGGTGGCTGCCACGACTGGCCCCCGGCGGCGAGGCCTGGCTGGTGGTGCAGAAGAACCTCGGCGCGGACTCGCTGCTGCCGTGGATCGGCCGGATGCTCGAGGAGCGCGCGCCCAGCCGGTTCACCGCGGAGCGGGCGGACAGCGTCAAGGGCTTCCGGATCCTGCGGGTGGCGCGGGCGCGCTGAGGCGCCGTTTCCCGAACGACAGCGGTCCGTGGCCCGCCGTTTCCCGAACGACAGCGGTCAGGCGGTGAGTTCGCCGTCGAAGACGAGCTCGGCCGGCCCCGAGAGGACCACGTGCTCGGCCCCCTCCGGGCCCGGCACGACATCCACGGCCAGCACGCCGCCGGGCACCTCGACGAGCCACGAGTCCGAGCCCTGGTCGCCCGACCACGCGCGCATCGCCACAGCCGCCGCGCACGCACCCGTCCCGCAGGACTGGGTCTCGCCCACCCCGCGCTCGTGCACGCGCATCCGCACGCGGCCGACGCCCTCGCGCACGAGCGGCTCGTGCGCGGCCACGAACTCGACGTTCGTCCCGTGCGGCGGGGCGGGGTCCACCTCGGGGGCGCGGCCCAGGTCCAGCCCCTGCAGGTCGGCGAAGGAGGCCAGCGGGACCACGGTGTGGGGGTTGCCCATCGAGACGCTCAGCGCCGGACGCGGATCGGTGAGGCCGTGGGCGAGGACCATCGAGTCCGACGCCGCCTCCTCCGCCAGCTCGGGGTCGAGGTAGGACCAGGGGCCCATGTCGATCGCGTAGCCGTGCTCGAGCCGGGTCACGGCCTTCACGCCGGCGCGCGTGCCGATGGTGATCGCCCGGCCGGGGGCCAGGTCCACGAGGCCCTTCTCGACCAGGAAGTGCACGAAGACGCGCACCCCGTTGCCGCACATCTCGGCGATCGAGCCGTCGCCGTTGCGGTAGTCCATGAACCACTCGGCCTCGGGGTGCTCGGCGAGCAGCGCCTCACCCTCCGGCAGGCGTGCCGAGCGCACGGCGCGGATGACGCCGTCGGCGCCGATCCCCCGGTGCCGGTCAGCCAGCCGTGCGACGCGCTGGGCGTCGAGCTGCGTGTTGCCGTCCGGGTCGGCGATCAGCACGAAGTCGTTGCCCGTGCCATGGCCCTTCGTGAACGGCACGCGCGGCGCGCTCGCGTGGAGGGGGTCCTGGGCGGCGGGCGCCGCGGGCTGCTCGGTCATGGGCCCAGTCTAGGTGGCGTCCCCGGCGACGACGGCGAGCGCCTCCGCCACGACGTCCTCGCCCTGCGCGTCGAGCCAGACGACGCGCGGGTCGGCCCGGAACCAGGTCTCCTGACGGCGGGCGAACCGGCGCGTGGCCACGACGGTCTGCTCGGCCGCCTCCGCCTCGGTGAGCTCGCCGTCGAGGACGGCGAGCATCTGGGCGTAGCCGATCGCGCGGGACGCGGTCGGTCCCTGCCGCAGCCCGCCCGGCCCGGGGACGTCGAGGCGGCGGACCTCGTCCAGCAACCCCTCGGCCAGCATGCGCTCCACCCGGGCCGCGATCCGCTGGTGCAGCTCGGCCCGGTCCAGGCGCAGGCCGAGCTGCACCACGGGGGCGACCTCCGGGGCGTACGTGCGCTCCGGCATGAACGCGGAGAACGGACGGCCCGTCAGCCGGCACACCTCCAGCGCGCGCACGATGCGGCGGGCGTCCTGCAGCCGCTCCGCCGAGACCGGGTCCAGGGCGGCCAGCTCGGCCCTCAGCCCGGCCAGGCCCTCCCGCTGCGCGCGCGCCTCCAGCTCGGCCCGCAGCGCCGGGTCCGTGGGCGGGAACTCGAGCACGTCCAGCGCCGCCCGCACGTACAGCCCGGAGCCGCCCACGAGGATCGGGGTCCGACCCCGCGCGCGGATCTGGTCGAACAGGTCGCGGGCCGCGGACTGGAAGGCCGCCACCGAGGCCTCCTGGCCGACGTCGAGCACGTCCAGCAGATGGTGCGGGACGCCCTCGCGTTCAGCCGGGGTGACCTTCGCCGTGCCCACGTCCATCCCCCGGTAGAACTGCAGGGCGTCCCCGTTGACCACCTCGCCGTCCAGCGCGTGCGCCAGGGCGACGGCGAGGGCGGACTTGCCCGTCGCCGTCGCCCCGACGACGGCGACGACGGGCGGCCGGGCCGCGGCGGCGGACATCAGGACCGCGGGCGCAGGGTCGGCATGCCGAGGCTCGTGGCCCCGGAGCCGCCCGCCGTGCCGGGGGCGGGCGCGCCGCACGACTCGGCCTGGGCGCGGTCCCACGCGTCGCCGGCCCGGGAGCGGCGCAGGACGTAGTCCTGTGCGGTCGGGTCGGCGACGGCGAAGAACGGGTGGGCCTCGGTGACCGTCACGGTGACGAAGTCGCCGGGGCGGGGGGTCTCGGCGCCGGCGGGCACGGAGAAGTGCACGAGCCGGTTGTCGGGTGCGCGCCCGGACAGGCGGCCGCGCTCCGCGGCCTTGGAGCCGGAGTCGGCGGTGACGAGCAGCTCCTGGCGGGTGCCGACGAGCGTGGCCATCTCCTCGGCCGAGATCCGGTCCTGCAGGGCCACGAGGCGCTCGAAGCGCTCCTGGACGACGGCCTTGGGCACCTGGTGGTCCATCTCCCCGGCCGGGGTCCCCGGGCGGATGGAGTACTGGAAGGTGAACGCGGAAGAGAAGCGGGAGGCCTCGACCACCCGCATCGTCTCGGCGAAGTCCTCCTCGGTCTCCCCGGGGAAGCCGACGATGATGTCCGTGGTGATGGCGGCGTGCGGGATGCGCTCGCGCACCTTCTCCAGGATCCGCAGGAACTTCGCGGACCGGTAGGAGCGGCGCATGTCCTTGAGCACCTTGTCCGAGCCCGACTGCAGGGGCATGTGCAGCTGCGGCATGACGTTGGGGGTCTCGGCCATCGCGTCGATGACGTCGTCCGTGAACGCGGCCGGGTGGGGGCTGGTGAAGCGGACGCGTTCGAGGCCCTCGATCTCCCCGCACGCGCGCAGCAGCTTGGCGAACGCGCCGCGGTCGCCGAACTCGACGCCGTAGGTGTTCACGTTCTGGCCCAGCAGCGTGACCTCGACGGCGCCGGCGTCGACGAGCGCCTGCACCTCGGCGAGGATCTCCCCGGGGCGGCGGTCCTTCTCCTTGCCGCGCAGCGACGGGACGATGCAGAACGTGCACGTGTTGTTGCAGCCCACGGAGATGGACACCCAGCCGGAGTGGGTGGAGTCGCGCTTGGTGGGCAGGGTGGAGGGGAACACCTCGAGCGACTCGAGGATCTCGATCTCGGCCTCGGCGTTGTGGCGCGAGCGCTCCAGCAGCACGGGCAGGGAGCCGATGTTGTGGGTTCCGAAGACGACGTCCACCCACGGGGCCCTGCGCTGGATGGCGGCCTGGTCCTTCTGGGCGAGGCACCCGCCGACGGCGATCTGCATGCCCGGGTGCGCGTCCTTCACCGCACGCAGGTTGCCGAGGTTGCCGTACAGGCGGTTGTCCGCGTTCTCGCGGACCGCGCACGTGTTGAAGACCACGAGGTCGGCCTGGGCGTCCTCGGCGACCGGGGCGTAGCCGGTGGACTCGAGCAGGCCGGAGATGCGCTCGGAGTCGTGCACGTTCATCTGGCAGCCGAAGGTGCGGACCTCATAGGTCAGGCCCTCGTGCGGGCGCGCGGCGGCGCCGTCCTGCGCGAGCGGGGTGGTGCGGGGGGTGGGGTCCGTCAGAGTCACCGCACCATTCTAGGAACTCCGGGCGCGGCCCGGGTCCGCTCACTCCTCGTGCTCGGCGAGGACCTCCTTCACGACGGCGAACGCGAGGCCGCCGCCGTAGCCCTTGCGTCCCAGCATGCCGACGAGGCGGCGGGTCACCTTGTCCCGCTCGGCCCGGGCCTCCGGCGAGGCACCGCCGGGGACGGTGCGGCCCCGCAGCCGTCGGCGCACGAGGTCGAGGGCGGCGGCCCGTTCGTCCTCGCCGTCGATGGCCTCGAGCGCCTCGGCGGCGATCTCCCGGTCCACGCCCTTCTGCTGGAGCTCGTGCCCGAGGGCACGGCGCGCCAGGCCCTTGCTTCGGTGACGGCTGCGGACCCAGACCTCGGCGAAGGCGGCGTCGTCCACGAGGCGCACCTCCTCGAAGCGGTCGAGGACGCGCTCGATCAGCTCGGGCTCGGCCTGGCGCTCGGCGAGCTTGCGTTCGAGCTGGCCGCGGGAGCGGGGGCCCAGGGCGAGCTGGCGCAGGACGACCTCGCGTGCGGCCTCCTCGCGCTCACGCGGTGCGGTGGGCAGGGGCGCCGGGCCGGGGCGACGTCGGGGGCGTCTCGACGGCGGGGCGGGGATCCACGGCCGGGCGTCCCTCGTCGCGAGGACGGCCACGCCGCGGGGGCGTGGTGGCCCGCTTCCGGCCCCGGCGCTCGATGTCCGCCCGGGTGTCCTCGCGCCCGGACCAGGGCAGCGTCCGGGGCCCGGCGCCGGGCGCGGGGCTGGGCAGGTCGCTCGCGCGAGTCAGCAGGGCCCCGAGATCCGGTGCCACGCCGGGGGCGGGATCCGGGACGTCCCCCGCGGGGGTCCCGGCATCGTGCGCGGGCACGGCGTTCCGCGCGGCCTCCGTGGCGTCCGCGTCGGACGACGTCGGCTCCGGTGCGCCGGCCAGATCGAGCCACATCCGGCCCACGTCCGAGTCCCGGGCGTCGTCGAACGCGGACGCACCGGAGGCGGAGCCGCTCCGGCCGGTCGTCTCCGACCGGTGGGCGGCCCCGCCTCCGACGTTCCTGCGCGATCGGGTCATCCGACCGCGGTGTCCCCCGGAACCGCGGTCAGGGCCGGGGCCTCGTCGTCCTCGGCCTCCGGGGCCACGCCGATGCCGAGCTTCGTGAGGATGCGCTCCTCGATCTCGTTGGCGAGGTCCGGGTTGTCCTTGAGGAAGCGACGGGCGTTCTCCTTGCCCTGCCCGAGCTGGTCCCCGTCATAGGTGAACCACGCGCCGGACTTCTTGACGATGCCCTCCTCGACACCCACGTCGATCAGGCCGCCCTCGCGGGAGATGCCGACCCCGTAGAGGATGTCGAACTCGGCCTGCTTGAAGGGCGGGGCCATCTTGTTCTTGACGATCTTCACGCGGGTGCGGTTGCCGACGGGGTTGCCGGCCTCCTTGAGGGTCTCGATGCGGCGGACGTCGATGCGCACGGACGCATAGAACTTGAGCGCCTTGCCGCCCGTGGTGGTCTCCGGGGAGCCGAAGAACACGCCGATCTTCTCGCGCAGCTGGTTGATGAAGATGGCCGTGGTCTTGGTCTGGTGCAGGCGGCCGGTCACCTTGCGCAGCGCCTGGGACATGAGGCGGGCCTGCAGGCCGACGTGGGAGTCGCCCATCTCGCCCTCGATCTCGGCGCGCGGGGTCAGCGCGGCCACGGAGTCGATGACGACGATGTCCAGAGTGCCCGAGGAGACGAGCATGTCCATGATCTCCAGGGCCTGCTCGCCGGTGTCCGGCTGGCTGACCAGCAGGGCGTCCGTGTCCACACCGAGCTGGCGGGCGTAGACCGGGTCCAGGGCGTGCTCCGCGTCGATGAAGGCCGCGATGCCGCCGTTGCGCTGCGCGTTGGCCACCGCGTGCAGGGCCAGGGTGGTCTTGCCCGAGGACTCCGGGCCGTAGATCTCCACCACGCGGCCGCGCGGCAGGCCGCCGATGCCCAGGGCCACGTCCATGGCCACCGAGCCCGTGGGGATGACCTCGACGGGTGCCTGGGTCTGGTCCCCCAGCCGCATGACGGAACCCTTGCCGAACTGCTTGTCGATCTGGGCGAGAGCGGCCTCGAGGGCCTTCTCGCGATCCGTCACCTTGCTCATCCTTCACCCCTAGCTCTGGTGGTGCTGCCGCGGACGCTGGAGCGCCCGCCTCGGTCATGTCCGTGAATCTACGGGGGGCGGCGGACACGATAAGCGTGGCCCGCCCCGCCTGTGCACGAGATCACCCCGTCGCACTGCTGTGCAGGACTCTACCGCATTCTTCGAACACGTGTTCGAACAGGGGCAGTGCCCCGCCAGCGCGTCGCGGCGTCAGCGTTTCGGCGGCACGTCCCGACCGAGACGCCGCTCCTGCGGGATCTCATGCAGGTCGCAGACCGCCAGCCAGACCCGCCGCGGGTCCACGCCGGCGGCGAGCGCCGCCGTCGCGGTGGTGTCCAGGCCGGGCAGGTGCAGGGAGTCGGCCACGAGGCCGGCCCGGGCGGGGCCGAACTCCTCGTCCATCAGCCGGCGGAACTCGCTCTCGCGCACGGGCGGTCCTCTCTGTGGTCGGTCGCGGGGTCAGGGACGGGGACGCAGACGGCGCGGGCGCCCCGAGACGGGGCGCCCGCGCCGTGGGTGTGGCGGGGTCAGCGGCCGGCCAGCGAGCCCAGGCTGGGGTCCGTGAGGTCGTCCGGCAGGGTGTCCGGGACGACCATGCCCTCCTGCTCCACGAGCCGGTCCGAGACCTCCCGCAGCAGGTAGGACAGCGGGATGTCCAGCGCCTGGCAGATCGAGGCCAGCAGCTCGGAGGAGGCCTCCTTCTGGCCGCGCTCCACCTCCGACAGGTAGCCGAGCGAGACACGGGCGTCGTGCGAGACCTCGCGCAGGGTGCGGCCCTGGAGCTGCCGGACGTCGCGCAGGACGTCGCCGATCTCGTGGCGGAGGAGGGGCATGCTGCGCTCCTTGATGTCGGGGGCGGCCGCGCGGGGACGGGGCTGGTCATCGACCCAGCGCGTGATTCCGTGGGAATGGACGGGATGTCGCATCATGTCTATCGCCTGCTCCTGGACTTTTCCTGAAGGGCGCCGGGCCGCGGGCCTGATCCCGCCGGGGCACTCTTCTTGACTCGTTACATTCAACGTCGGGCGGGGTCGCGTTCATTCCCGAGACATGGTCTCCTCCGCCGTCGGGTCCTCGGCGGCCCCGTCGCCCTCGTGCCGCTCCGAGCGCCGATGTCGTTCCCGCAAGGAGTACGTGGCGTTCCGGATGCGGTCGGAGTCGTCCAGGCTCGAGCCGACGGCCCCGGCCATCGTGCCCATCGACGCCGCGAGCCACACGAGCCGCACGTAGTCGCCCACGCCGCCGGGCTGGTCGAGCTCCTCCTCCAGATACTCCACGGGGATGATCATGAGCGCGACCAGCAGCAGCGTGACGAAGAGCAGGACGTAGACCACGGTGCAGGCCAGACCGACGGTGAGCACGGTGGAGAGGTTGTCCAGCCGCGAGCTGTGCCGGTGGGTCGCACCGTGCGTCCACAGGCCGTTCGTGGTGACCAGCCACGCCACCAGCAGCACCACGGACAGCACGCTGACCGCCGCGAGCCGCACCGGGGACATCACGCTGGAGAGCACCCAGATGGAGCCGAAGAACACGCCGTAGGCACCGGCCGCGCTGGCCGATGCGATCGTGAACGTCATGTCCCGCGGCATGAGCAGCGGCCGGTTGGCCATCACCATCCCGGCCAGCAGACGCAGCGTGCCCGCCCAGCCCTTCACGTACACCGTGGACGTGCGCCGGGACCCGCCGCCCATCCCGGTGGTCGTGGTCACGTCCGCGTCGACGTCGACCAGCGGGGCGATGCCCCGCAGCGCGTCCGTGTCGGGCTCGGGGGGCTCGTCCGCCGGGGACGGGCCGCCGTCCTCCTCCACCTCGCCGGACTCGTCGGAGGACTGCACGTCCAGCTCCCCGTCCGGCGGGTCCACGTGGGGGGCGGTGTCGATGTGCTCGACGATCCGCAGCACCGTCTCCCGCAGCCGGCGGGCCGGGGTGATGACCCCCAGCGCCGGGACGCACACGACGCCGACCCGCAGCTGCGGCACGACGTCCGCCACCACGCCGCGCCGGTCGTCGAACCGGGGCAGGTCGACGACGGCGACCACCGTGTCCCATCCCCGCCCGTCCGCGAGTGAGCGGACCGGCTCCTCCAAGACCATGCCCCCGGTCGCACCGACCGGCAGCGACTCCTGCCGGGTCTCGACCCGCCAGCCGCCGGGCTGCGACAGGCGGTCGTCGAGCCGGTCCTCGACATCCCCGGCGATGCGGCGCACGAGGGCCCACGGGGTGCCCGGGTCGGCCACGAGGCCGATGACGCGGGGGCCCGGGGCGTCGTCGCCGTCCTGCGGCGCATGCTCGGGCGGGGTGGGAGGCGATGCGGTCTCCATCGCGCCGAACCTACGCGGCGGGGCGGGCCGGCACCAGGGACGGGGCGCCGAGGCGGGTCGGTCGGCGCCCCCGTGCAGCCTCAGTGGCCGCGGCCGGCGAGCAGGCGCGTCAGGGCCTGCAGCGCCGCGGCGACGGTGGCCTCCCGGATCGCGGCCCGGTCGCCGTCGAGCCGGAGGAGGACCGCGGTGGCCGCGCCGTCGTGCTCGCCGCCGAACACGTCCAGCGCGCTCGCGTCCGCGTCGGGCACGGCCAGGCCGAGCCACACGGTGCCCACCGGCTGGCCCTGGTGCGGCTCGGGCCCGGCGACGCCCGTGGTGGCCACACCGACGTCGGCGCCCAGGGCCGCCCGGGCGCCGAGGGCCATCCGCCGGGCCACGTCCGCGTCCACCGCCCCGACCCGCGCGAGCAGGTCCTCCGGCACACCCAGCAGGCCGGTCTTCACGGCGTTCCGGTAGGCCACCACGCCCCCGTGCAGCACGGCCGACGCCCCGGGGACGTCGGCCAGGCGCGCGGCCACCAGACCGGCGGTGAGGGACTCCCCCGTCGCCACCGTGAGGCCCGCGTCCGCGAGCGCGTGCACCACGTCCCGGGCCGCCGCCATGGTCATCGCCTCAGGCCCCCCGCTGGGCGGCGAGCGCGTCCCGCCGCAGGACCCACGCGTCCTTGACGTACTCCAGACCGGTCAGCACCGTCAGCACGGTGGCGGCCCCGATGACCACCCATCCGGCCCACGGCCACCAGCCGCCCACGAGCGGGGCCAGGGGCAGGAGCAGCAGGCCGATGCCCACGGTCTGCAGCACGGTCTTGAGCTTGCCGCCGCGGCCGGCCGGCATCACGCCGTAGCGGATCACCACGAAGCGCATCAGGGTGATGCCCCATTCACGCACCAGGATCACGATGGTCACCCACCACCACAGCTCGCCCAGCAGGGAGAACAGCACGAGGGCCGTGCCCGTGAGCAGCTTGTCCGCGATGGGGTCCGCGATCTTGCCGAAGTCGGTGATCAACCCGCGGGCGCGGGCGATGTCCCCGTCGAGCTTGTCGGTGTACATGGCCGCCGCGAACAGCGCCAGCGCGACCCAGCGGGCGACGAGCGAGTCGCCGCCCCACGGCCCGCCGGCCCACAGCGCCCAGGCGAAGAAGGGCACCATCAGGATGCGCACCGAGGTCAGGATGTTCGGCAGGTTCCAGGCGGACACGTGCTGCGCCCCACCCGCCGTGCTCATCTGCCCGTCAGCTGCCACGCGTCCTCCGATCCCTCGTCGTCGTCCTCATCGTTCCAGTCCACGGCGGCCGGGCGCGAGTCCAGATCCTCCTGCACCAGGTCGCGCGGACCGGCCGACGCCGAGGCGTCGCCGTCGCCGGAGGTGGCCGAGGGCGGGGTGTCTCCGGAGATGGTGGCGAGCACGTCCGCGAGGTCGTCGGGCTTGACCAGCACGTCGCGGGCCTTGGAGCCCTCGGAGGGGCCCACGACGCCGCGGGACTCCATGAGGTCCATGAGGCGGCCGGCCTTCGCGAAGCCCACCCGCAGCTTACGCTGCAGCATGGACGTGGAGCCGAACTGCGTGGTGACCACGAGTTCGACGGCCTGCAGGAGCAGGTCCAGGTCGTCGCCGATGTCCTCGTCGATGACCTTCTCGGTCTTCTCGGGGATCACGTCCGCGCGGTACTGGACCTGCATCTGCGACTTCACGTGCTCCACGACGGCGTGGATCTCGGACTCGTTGACCCACGCCCCCTGCACGCGCATGGGCTTGGACTTGCCCATCGGCAGGAACAGGGCGTCGCCCTGGCCGAGCAGCTTCTCCGCGCCGGGCTGGTCCAGGACCACGCGGGAGTCCGTGACCGACGACGTCGCGAACGCCATGCGGGAGGGCACGTTGGCCTTGATCAGGCCCGTGACCACGTCCACGGACGGCCGCTGCGTGGCGAGAACAAGGTGGATGCCGGCCGCACGGGCCAGCTGGGTGATGCGCACGATCGCGTCCTCGACGTCGCGCGGGGCGACCATCATCAGGTCCGCGAGCTCATCCACGATGACCAACAGGTACGGGTATGGGCGCAGCACGCGCTTGGAGTCCGGCGGCAGCTTCACCTGGCCGGCCCGGACGGCCTTGTTGAAGTCGTCCACGTGCTTGTAGCCGAACGCCGCGAGGTCGTCGTAGCGGGTGTCCATCTCCTTGACGACCCACTGCAGCGCCTCGGCCGCCTTCTTCGGGCTCGTGATGATCGGGGTGACCAGGTGGGGCACTCCCTCGTACGCGGTGAGCTCGACGCGCTTGGGGTCCACCATCACCATGCGCACCTCGTCCGGGGTGGAGCGCATGAGGATCGAGGTGATCATCGAGTTCACGAACGAGGACTTGCCGGCGCCGGTGGCGCCCGCCACGAGCATGTGGGGCATCTTCGCCAGGTTGGCCACCACGTAGCCGCCCTCCACGTCCTTGCCGACGCCCATCACCATCGGGTGGTCGGTGCGCTGGGCGGCCTGCGAGCGCAGGACGTCGCCGAGGGCCACGACCTCCTTGTCCGTGTTGGGGATCTCGATGCCGATCGCGCGCTTGCCCGGGATGGGGCTGAGGATCCGCACGTCCGAGGAGGCCACCGCGTACGCGATGTTCTTCTCCAGCGCCGTCACCTTCTCCACCTTGGTGCCGGGGGCGACCTCGACCTCGTAGCGCGTCACCGTCGGCCCGCGGGAGAACCCGGTGACCTGGGCGTCCACCTTGAACTCGGTGAACGTGGTGGTCAGCGCGGCGACGACCCGGTCGTTGGCCTCGGAGCGCTCCTTCGGCTGGGGCCCGGCCGGGAGCAGGGCCGACTGCGGCAGCGTGTAGGACACGTCCCCGCCCAGCTCGGACTGGGTGCCGCGGGCCGGCTCGGCGGTCACCGGCGGCACCGGCGCGGGGGTGCTGGCGGGCACGGCGGAGGACGACGACGGCGCGGCGGCCCCGGAGCCCTGACCCGGGGCGTCGTCCAGGGCGAACGGGGTGTCCTCCCCCGCGTCCCCCTCCTGGCGCGCGGCGGCCGGGGCGGCGGACTCGCGCTGGGCGCGGGCATGCTCGCGGACCTGCTCGAGGGCACGGTCCGCGGCCGTGGGCCGGCGCACTCCGGCGGGCGGCTGCGGCTCGGCGTCCGCGTCCTCGGGCGCGTCGTCCTCGTCCACCCACGGGTCGAAGTCGTCCGAGGCGTCCCGGCCCGCGTCCCGCGCGTCCGCGGCGGCCTGCTCGGCGTCGAACACGCCCTGCTCCCCGCGAGCGGCTCGCCGGGGGGCGGGCCGGGGCAGGACCTGGGTGGTCTCCGCCTCGGGGGCGGCGTGGGAGCCGGCCTCGGCCTCGTGGATCACCGGGGAGTCGTAGGCGGTGCTGGCGGTGTGCTCCGGGGCGGCGTCGGCGGCCTGCTCCTCGCGTGCCCGGCGCCCGCCGAACAGGCGCGCGAACAGGCCGGGGCGGGAGGCCCCGGCGGCGTGGGCGCCGGCGGCCGGGCCGTCCAGGTAGGACTGGTCGTGGTCCGGGTGGGTGCGCCCGGTCTCCGCATCCACGGAGAGCGGGGTGGCGAGGTCCTCGGCCTCGCGGCGCTCCTCCCGGGCCCGGCGCCGCTCGGCACGGCGGGCGGCCCGCTGCTCGGAGGCACCCTCGGGGTCCTGGCCCGTGAGCCAGTCGTAGCCGCCCGCGATCCGCTGCGGGATCGAGCCGACGGGCGTCGCGGTGAGCACGAGCACCGAGAAGAAAGCCAGCAGGATCATGAGGACCCAGACGGGCACGGGTGTCAGCAGGGAGGCCAACGGCGCCGTCGCGAGGTAGCCGACCATGCCCCCGGCGCCGAGCATGTCCTCGAAGGCGTCGGCGGCCGAGGGCACGCCGCCCACGAGGTGGGCGATGCCGGAGCCCGCGACGGTGGCCATGAGCAGGCCGATGATGATGCGTCCGTTGGCGCGATGGTCCGTGGCGTGGCGGAAGCAGCGCACGGCCACGACGAGCAGGGCGATCGGCACCAGGAGGGCGAACCACCCGACGGTGCCGCCCACCACCCCGTGCACCACGCGGCCGACGGCGGTGCCGCGCAGGCCCCACCACTCCACGGCCGCGATCAGCGCGGCGAGCAGCAGCAGGACCAGGCCGGTGCCGTCACGGCGTTCCTCGCGGTCGATGCGCACGTCCGGGCCGAGCTTGCGGAAGCCCGCGCCGACCGGTGTGGCCAACCCCATCCACAGGGTGTGCAGGGCGCGCAGGGGCGCGGCGGGCCGGTCGGCCTCGGGGACGGTCGCGGTCGACCCCTTCCGTCCGGAGCCTCGGCGTCCGGCGGAGCCGGAGCGGGACGTGGCGGAGGAGGAGGACGACGAACGCGTGGGGGAAGTACGGGTCGCCATGCCCACCAAACTACCGCGAACCGCGGACACGGCAGGCATGGCGACCCGGAGGGGTCAGGCCTCCAGGACCACCGGGATGATCATCGGGCGCCGGCGCAGCTTGCGGTTGACCCACGTGCCGACGGTCCGGCGGACCACCTGCTGGAGCTGGTGGGCGGTGTGGTCCTTGCTGGACTGCACGGCCTCCTCGAGCGCCCGGACGATCTTCGGCTTGATCTCCTCGAACACCTTCTCGTCCTCGGCGACGCCGCGGGCGTGGACGTCCGGACCGGACACGATCGTGCCCGTCTGCCGGTTGACCACGGTGATGATCGAGATGAAGCCCTCCTCGCCCAGGACACGGCGGTCCTTGAGGTCCGAGTCGGAGATCTCACCCACGGAGGAGCCGTCCACGTACACGTAGCCGCACTCCACCTCGCCGACGACCTTCACGAGGCCGTCGGTCATGTCCACCACGGTGCCGTTGCCGGCCAGGATGACGTTCTCGGCCGGCACGCCGGTCTTCTCCGCGATCCGGCCGTTGGCGATCAGGTGGCGGGTCTCGCCGTGCACCGGCATCACGAACTCGGGCTCGACGATGTTGTAGCAGTACAGCAGCTCGCCCTCGGAGGCGTGGCCGGAGACGTGCACCTTGGCCATGCCCTTGTGCACCACGGTCGCGCCGAGCTTCATGAGCCCGTTGATCACGCGGAACACGGAGTTCTCGTTGCCCGGGATCAGGGAGGAGGCCAGCACGACGAGGTCGCCCTCCTCCAGCTGCACCTGGTGGTCCCCGTTGGCCATGCGGGACAGGGCCGCCATCGGCTCGCCCTGGGAGCCGGTGACCATGAGCACGATCTCGTCGTCTCGGTACTTGTCCACCTTGCGGATGTCCACGAGGATCCCGTTCGGCACGTTGAGGTAGCCGAGCTTCGCCGCGATGGTCATGTTGCGGATCATGGAGCGCCCGCCGAAGGCCACCTTGCGACCGTGCTTGTGGGCGGCGTCGAGGACCTGCTGCACGCGGTGCACGTGGGAGGAGAACGAGGCCACCACGATGCGGCGCTTCGCCGTGGCGAAGTAGCGCTCGAGGGTGGGGCCGATCTCCGCCTCCGTGGTGGTGAACCCCGGGACCTCGGCGTTCGTGGAGTCGGTCATGAACAGGTCCACGCCCTCCTCGCCGAGACGGGCGAAGGCGCGCAGGTCCGTGATGCGGCCGTCGAGCGGCAGCTGGTCCATCTTGAAGTCGCCGGTGTGCAGGATGGTGCCGGCGTCCGTGTGGATGGCGACGGCGAGCGCGTCCGGGATCGAGTGGTTCACGGCCACGAACTCGCACTCGAACGGGCCGAACTCGACGATGTCGTCTTCCTTGACCACGCGGGTGCGCGGCTTGATCCGGTGCTCCTCGAGCTTGGCCTCGATCAGGGCGAGGGTCAGCTTGGAGCCGATCACGGGGATGTCGTCGCGCAGGCGCAGCAGGTACGGCACGGCACCGATGTGGTCCTCGTGGCCGTGGGTCAGGACGATGCCGACGACGTCGTCCACGCGGTCCCGGATGTAGTCGAAGTCCGGCAGGATCAGGTCGACGCCGGGCTGGTGCTCCTCGGGGAAGAGGACGCCGCAGTCGACGATGAGGATCTTGCCGTCGATCTCGAAGGTGACCATGTTGCGGCCGACCTCCTCGAGGCCGCCCAGCTGGACGATGCGGCAGGTGCCCCGCTTGAGCTTGGGCGGGGTGGACAGGCGGGTGCCTGCGGTCATGGAACGGGTCCCTTCTAGAAGGTGATGCCGGCCTCCGCGAGGTCGGCTCGGATGACGGAGAGCTCGTCCGGCGTGGCCTGGACGAGGGGCAGCCGCACGGCTGCGGACGGGATGACGCCCTGGGCGGCGAGGACAGCCTTCGCGGCCACCGCGCCCTGGACGTGGGTCATGATGCCGCGCTGGACGGGGTCCAGCGCGAAGTGGTGGTCACGGGCACCGGCCAGGTCGCCGGCGTGGACGGCGTCCACGAGCTGGCGGTACAGCTCGGGGGCCGCGTGTGCGGCCACCGAGACGACCCCGACGGCGCCGAGCGCCATGAGCGGCAGGGTCGCGCCGTCGTCGCCGGAGTAGAGGTCGAGGTCCGTGTGCGCCAGGACGGTGGTGGTGGACTGCAGGTCCCCCTTGGCGTCCTTGAGTGCACGGATGTTGGGGTGCTGCGCGAGCGCGATGATCGTCTCGGGCTCGATCGGCATCACGGAGCGGCCCGGGATGTCGTAGAGCATGATCGGCAGGTCCACGCCGTCGGCCACGGCCTCGAAGTGCGCGCGGATGCCGGCCTGGTTGGGCTTGTTGTAGTACGGGGTGACGAGCAGCAGCCCGTCCACGCCCGTCTCGGCCGCGCGGCGGGACAGCTCGAGGGTGTGCGCCGTGTCGTTGGTGCCGGTGCCGGCCACGACCCTGGCGCGGTCCCCCACGGCCTCGACGACGGTGCGGAACATCGCCACGTTCTCGTCGTCCGTGAGCGTGGAGGTCTCGCCGGTGGTGCCGGTGACCACGAGGCCGTCGGCCCCGCGGTCCACCAGGTGCTCTGCCAGCGCGGCGGCCGCCTCGAGGTCCACGGCGCCCTCGTCCGTCATGGGGGTGACCATGGCGGGCACGACCGTGCCGAAGAGCAGCTCGGAGGGGATGACGGCGGAACGGACGGCACTCATGGGCCCCACCCTACCTGCGAGACTGGGGGCCCGCGCCGTCCGTGGCCCCTCCGCGACGCGCGGGCCGGTCCGGGCGGACGGCGGCCGTCGACGCCGGGCAGCCGCCGTCCGCCCGGACCGGCCCGCGCGTCGCCGGCTGCCCGGCGTCGACGCGGCCCGCGGGATCGCCCTGCTCGGCATGATCACCGTCCACGTCGTCGACCCGGCGACGGCGGACGGGGCGCCGCACCCGGCGTTCCTGTGGTTCGCCGGACGCGCCTCGGTGCTGTTCGTCCTGCTGGCCGGCGTCGGGCTGGCCCTGTCCACGGGGGGCGCGACGCCGGCCACGGGGGTCCGGCGCGCGGCGCTGCGCCGCCGGATCGCCCGACGCGCGGGCCTGCTGTTCGTACTCGGGCTCGCGTGCGGGACGCTCGGCGTCCCCGTGGCCGTCATCCTGTGCCACTACGCCCTGCTCTTCCTGCTCGCGCTGCCCCTGCTGGGCCTGCGCGCCCGCGCCCTGGGCCTGATCGCGGGGGCGTGGCTCGTGCTCGGGCCGGTGCTGGTGTTCGCGGTGGTCGCGGCCGCGCAGGCCGCCGTGGGGCGCCAGGAGTTCTTCCTGGGCGGGCGGCTCTGGCTCTCCCCCGGCCCCGCGGACCTGCTGCGTCCCGGGCTGCTGCTGGCCGATCTGACGCTCACGGGCTACTACCCCGTCCTGTCCTGGGGCGCGTTCCTCGTGCTGGGGCTGGCCCTGGGGCGGCTGCCGCTGGACCGGCCCCGCGTGGCCGCCGGGATCCTCGGCGGCGGGGCCGCGGCGTGGGCGGCGGCCGGCGTCGTCGGTGCGGCGGTGCTGCGGGCTCCGGGCACGGTCGGGCGGGTCGCCGCGGCGATCGGCACGGACCCGGCCGAGACGGCGCTCACGCTGCGCACGGGCGAGCCGCGGCTCGCGCTGCTGATCCCGGATCCGCTGTGGCTCGCCCTGCCGACCCCGCACTCCGGGTCCGTGGTGGCCGCCGTGCTCGCGGCGGGCTGGGCCTGCGCCGTGCTGGGCGCCTGCCTGCTGGCCCGGCCGCTGGTCGGGCACGCCGCGCTGCGCCCGCTCGTGGGTGCGGGGCGCATCCCGCTCACGCTCTACGTGGGGCACCTCGTGGTGCTCGCGCTCGTGGACGCGACCGGACTCGATCCGGCCGACGGGGCGCTGCTCGCCGCCCTCGTCGTGCTGAGCCTCGCGGCCGGGCTGGCCGCCGAGCTCAGCGGCCGACGGGGTCCGCTCGAAGCCGTGATGGCCCGGCTCTCCCGGGCGGGTGGGGAACGGGCCGTCGGGGGGCGCTGAGCGAGGCGTGGGCCGCGTCAGCCGGCGCGGTGCAGGCGGACGGCCTCCCGGGCCGCCTCGCGGGCGCGGCGGCGGTCGCCCGAGGCGTCGTAGGCCAGGGCGAGGCGGTAGCGGGCGCGCCAGTCGCGTGGTGCGGCCTCGGCCTCCACGCGGTACAGCTCGAACTGGGCGTCGGCGGCCTCCCGGTCGATCCGGCCGCCCGGCGAGCGCGGCAGGTCGTCCTCCGGCAGTCCGCCCTCGGCCTCGAGCTGGTCGGCCAGGCGTTCGGTCTGGCGGCCGAACCACACTTCGCGGGCCAGGACGGCCACGGTCACCAGCACCACGAGGATGACGCCCACGCCGATCGCCTTGGCCAGCGGCTGCGGGGCGCGCACCAGCGCGACGGACGCGTTGAGGGCGAACCCGGCGAACAGCAGCACGAGCAGGCAGACGAAGCCGACCCACACCTTGCTCATCACGGTCGAGCGGCGGGCACGGGCGGCGGGCGCGGTCGGGCCCACGGCGCCGTCGTCGGGGGTGCGGGAGGGCTCAGCCAAGGTCCAGGTATCCGTCCAGTCCGTAGGTCAGACCCGGGCGGGAGGCCACGGTCCGCAGGCCGAGGACGACGCCGGGCATGTAGGCGCCGCGGTCGAATGCGTCGTGCCGGACCACGAGCTGCTCGCCCGGCCCGCCCAGCAGCACCTCCTGGTGCGCCTCCAGGCCACGCAGGCGCACCGCGTGCACGTGCACGCCGTGGACGACGGCGCCGCGCGCGCCGTCCGGGTCGTGCTCGGTGGCGTCCGGGGAGACGGGCACGCCGGCCGCGTCCCGGGCCGCGCCGATGAGCTCGGCGGTCCGCACGGCCGTGCCCGACGGGGCGTCCACCTTGTCCGGATGGTGCAGCTCGACGAGCTCGACGGACTCGAAGTACCGCGCCGCCTGCGCGGCGAACGCCGAGGCCAGCACCGAGCCGACCGAGAAGTTCGGGGCGATCAGCACGCCCACCCCCGGGTGCTCAGTCAGCTGCGCCTCGAGGCGCTCGCGGCGCTCGGGCACCCAGCCCGACGTGCCGACGACCGTGTGCAGCCCATGCTCCACGGCGAAGGCCACGTTCTCGGGCGAGGCGTCCGGCACCGTGAGGTCCAGGACGTGCGTGGCGCCGGCGTCGAGCACCGCGTCCAGGCGGTCCTGCGAGCCGAGCTCGGCCACGAGCTCCAGCCCCTCGGCCGCTCGCACCGCGGGCACCGCGTGGCGGCCCATGCGGCCACGGGCGCCCAGGATCGCGACGCGCGGGACGTCGTCGGGAGCGGACACGGCGGAGGGGGTGCGGGTCTCGGTCATGGCCTCCAGCCTACGCGGCCCGCCCCGGCGGCCGTGGCCGAGGTCAGGCCGGGGCGACGACGACGCGCGCCCGGTCCCCCGCGGCCAGGCGCGCGGCCACGGCCCGGACCTGGCCGGCGTCGACCTCGCGGACCCGGGCGAGGGAGGCCGCCAGGTCCACGTACTCCCCCGTGACCAGCTCGGCCCGTCCCAGCCGGGACATGCGGGCGCCCGTGGACTCCATGCCCAGCACGGTGCCGCCGCAGATCTGCCCGTGGGCGCGCGCGAGCTCCTCCCCGGTGACGTCGGCCTCGGCCATCCGGTCCAGCTCGGCCTCCATCAGCGCGGCCACCTCGTCCACCCGGTCCGGCTGGCAGCCCGCGTACAGGCCCCAGTAGCCGGCGTCGGAGTACCCGGCGGAGAACGAGTAGGTGTTGTAGGCCAGGCCGCGGCGCTCGCGGATCTCCTGGAACAGCCGCGAGGACATGCCCCCGCCCAGGACGGACTGCATGACGCCCAGGGCGAAGCGGTCCGGGTCCGTGGTGGACAGCGAGCGGCCGCCGACGAGGACGTTGGCCTGCTCGACCGCCTTGGTGACGGTGTGCGTGCCGGTCCGCACCCGCGAGGCCGCGGCCCCGGCGGTGTCCACGGCACGACGCGGGGCGGGCAGGGCCCCCGGGGTGAGCTCCCAGCCCGAGGCGCGCAGGGCGGCGAGGACGAGGCGGCAGACCTCGTCGTGGTCGAGGTGGCCGGCGGCGGTGACGACGAGCTCGTCCGGGCGGTACCAGTGCGTGTAGTGCCCCACCACATGGTCGCGGGTGACGGCCCGGATCGTCTCGGGCGTGCCGCCGATCGGCCGGCCGAGGGGGTGGCCGTCCAGCATGACCTCGGCGAGCTTCTCGTGGGCCACGTCCACGGGGTCGTCCGCGTCCATGGCGAGCTCCTCGAGGATCACGCCGCGCTCGGTCTCGAGCTCGTCCGGGTCGATCAGGGAGGAGGTGAGCATGTCCGTGAGGACCTCCACGGCCATCGGCAGGTCCTCGTCCAGCACGCGGGCGTGGTAGACGGTGGACTCCTTGGCCGTGCCGGCGTTGGACTCCCCGCCCACGCGGTCGAAGGCGGCCGCGATGTCCATCGCGGTGCGCGTGGGAGTGCCCTTGAAGAGCAGGTGCTCGAGGAAGTGCGTGGCGCCGTAGCCCTCGGGCGACTCGTCACGGGACCCGACGGCCACCCAGTAGCCGATGGTCACCGAGCGCTGGTCCGGCATGGCCTCGGTGAGCACGCGGACGCCGCCGGGCAGCACGGAGCGGCGCACCACGGAACCGTTGCCCTCGTCCGCCAGCACGCCGTCGAAGTCCAGGGGGATCTCACGGTGAACACTCATGACGGCCATTCTCGCCCATGCGCGACGACGGCGCCGCACCACTCGCGGGGAGGGTGCGGCGCCGTCGTGGTCACCGGGCCGGGCGGGGCGGATCAGGCCTCGATCTGCGAGGACTCGATCGCGTCCGCGGTCTCGGCCAGGGCGTCGGACTCCGCCACCACCGGGGAGAGGGACAGCTTGCCGCGGTCGTCGATCTTGGTGATCTCGACCTGGACCTTCTGGCCCACGCCGAGCACGTCCTCGACGTCGTCCACGCGCTTGCCCTCGTTGAGCTTGCGCAGCTCGGAGATGTGCAACAGGCCGTCCTTGCCCGGGGTGAGCGAGACGAACCCGCCGAACGTGGTCAGCTTCACCACGGTGCCGAGGTAGCGCTCACCGACCTCGGGGACCTGCGGGTTGGCGATCGCGTTCACCGCGGAGCGCGCGGCCTCGGCCGAGGCGCCGTCGGTGGCGCCGATCAGCACGGTGCCGTCGTCCTCGATGGTGATGTCCGCGCCCGTGTCGTCCTGGATCTGGTTGATCATGGCGCCCTTGGGGCCGATGACCGCGCCGATCTTGTCCACCGGGATGCGCACGGAGATGATCCGCGGGGCGGTGGGGGCCATCTCGTCCGGGGCGTCGATGGCGGCGTTCAGCACGGACAGGATGTGCAGGCGCGCCTCGCGGGCCTGCGTCAGGGCGGCGGCCAGCACGGAGGCCGGGATGCCGTCCAGCTTGGTGTCCAGCTGGATCGCGGTGACGAACTCGGCGGTGCCGGCCACCTTGAAGTCCATGTCGCCGAACGCATCCTCGGCGCCGAGGATGTCGGTCAGGGCCGCGTACTGGGTCTGGCCGTCCACCTCGGCGGAGACCAGGCCCATGGCGATGCCGGCCACGGGCGCGCGCAACGGCACGCCCGCGTTCAGCAGGGACAGGGTGGAGGCGCAGACGGAGCCCATCGACGTCGAGCCGTTGGAGCCGAGGGCCTCGGAGACCTGGCGGATCGCGTAGGGGAACTCCTCGCGGGCCGGCAGCACGGGCACCAGGGCGCGCTCGGCGAGGGCGCCGTGGCCGATCTCGCGGCGCTTCGGGGAGCCCACGCGGCCGGTCTCGCCGGTGGAGTACGGCGGGAAGTTGTAGTGGTGCATGTACCGCTTGGCCGTCTCCGGCGCCAGCGAGTCGATCTGCTGCTCCATCTTGAGCATGTTCAGCGTGGTGACGCCCATGATCTGGGTCTCGCCGCGCTCGAAGATGGCGGAGCCGTGCACGCGGGGCAGGACCTCCACCTCCGCGGTCAGCTTGCGGATGTCCGTCAGGCCGCGGCCGTCGATGCGCACCTGGTCGGTGAGGATGCGGCGGCGCACGATCTGCTTGGTAAGGGAGCCGTAGGCCTTGGCGATCTCGCCCTTGCGCTCGGCGAAGTCCTTGCCCTCGCCGGCGAGCTCCTCGAGCACCTCGAGCAGGTAGGCGTCCGAGGCTGACTCGCGCTCCTGCTTGTCGCCGATGGAGAAGATCTCGGTCAGGCGGCCCGTGGCGAGCTTCTCGACGGCGGCGTAGGCGTCGTCCTGGTAGTCCTGGAACACGGGGACGTCCACCGGGTCCTTGCCGGCGCGCTTGACCAGGTCGGCCTGGGCCTCGCACAGGGCGCGGATGAAGGGCTTGGCGGCCTCGAGGCCCTCGGCCACGATCTCCTCGGTGGGCGCCTGCGCGCCGCGCTCCTTGACCAGGGTCCAGGAGTCCGGGGTCGCCTCGGCCTCGACCATCATGATGGCGACGTCGTCGCCCACCACACGGCCGGCCACGGCCATGTTGAACACGGCGCCCTCGAGCTGGGAGTGCTTCGGGAACGCGACCCACTGGCGCGTGCCGGAGCCGTCGTCCATGAGGGCCATGCGCACGCCGCCGATGGGGCCGGAGAACGGCAGGCCGGACAGCTGCGTGGACAGGGAGGCGGCGTTGATGGCCACCGTGTCGTAGATCTCGTCCGGGGCGATCGAGGTGACGGTCACGACGACCTGGACCTCGTTGCGGATGCCCTTGACGAACGCCGGGCGCAGCGGGCGGTCGATCAGGCGGCAGGTGAGGATCGCGTCCGTGGACGGGCGGCCCTCGCGGCGGAAGAACGAGCCGGGGATGCGGCCCGCGGCGTACATGCGCTCCTCGACGTCCACGGTCAGCGGGAAGAAGTCGAAGCCCTCGCGGGGCGACTTGCCGACGGTGGTGGCGGACAGCATCGACGTCTCCTCGTCGATGTAGACCATGGCGGCGCCGGCGGCCTGCTGGGCGAGGCGCCCGGTCTCGAAGCGGACGGTGCGCTTGCCGTACGAGCCGTTGTCGATGACGGCCTCGGCGAAGGTGATCTCAGGACCCTCCATGAGGGCCTCCTTTCAGGTGGACGGCGCCGCAGGCGTCCCTGTCCCCCTGGTCTTCGATCGAGGCCCTCGGCATCCCGCCGTGCGGCGGGGTCCGGGAGCCACTGTCGAGGACCGCGAGCGATGGGCGCGGAGCCGTCGGGTGTGTCGATGATGCGGGGATGCGCGCCATGGCGCGCCGGAGTGCCGCAGGCTGCGGCGATCTCTCCCCCGGGACACACTACGTGCGTCCGGGGGCAGACGAAAGGCGGCGCCGGCGCTCGCGGGTCTCCCGCGGGCTCCGGCGCCGCCTCCTCAGGTCACTTGCGCAGGCCGAGGCGCTCGATCAGCGCGCGGTAGCGCTCGATGTCGACCTTCTGCAGGTAGCCGAGCATGCGACGACGGCGACCGACCAGGGCCATCAGGCCGCGACGGGTGTGGTGGTCGTGCTTGTGCTCCTTGAGGTGCTCGGTCAGGTCCTTGATGCGGCGGGACAGGACCGCGATCTGCACCTCGGGGGAACCGGTGTCGCCCTCGTGGGTGGCGTACTCCTTGATGATCTGCTGCTTGACAGCGGGATCCAGGGCCATGGTGGGCCTCCTTCACTTCGGTACCGCGAACACGGGCCGCGCCCCGCCGGGGCGGACGACGCGGGGCCCACCCCACCGCGGACTGCAGGGAGGCCGAGGGTCGAGTCTACCGCATCGCCTACCCTGGCCCGGTGAGCACCCCACCGGTCCCCCAC
>NZ_LR732370.1:436922-471200 GCF_902506395.1 Micrococcus sp. 116 | reverse complement strand
TCGTCGTTCCCCCTCCGGCCGCCCGCGCCGCCCCTGGATCTGCCGCTGATCGGCCACGGCTACCCCGCGCTGCTGCGCACGCCGCGGGCCCGATGGTGGAACCCGCTCGCGTCCTTCGGCCTCGTGCTGGCCGGCCTGGTGGGCCTCCTCGTGCTCGGGGGCGTGCTGGGCGCTCTCGCCCTGATCGCCACGTCCGGGCCCGCGCTGCTCGGCGCGGCCGACCCGACGGACGTGACCGACCTCGACCTGTACTCCGCGCCCATGGTGCTGCTGAACAACCTCCTGCTCGCCGCGCTGATCGGGGTCGCGCTGCTGGCCGTGGCGCTGGGCCACCCCGTCGCCGCCCGCTTCGTCCACTCGGTCGAGGGCCGCGTGCGCTGGCGCTGGCTGGCGCGCTGCGTCGTCGTGCTGACGCCGCTGTTCCTCGCCTACGTGCTGGGCGCGTGGGCCCTCGACGGCGCCCCCACGGCCCCGCGCGCGCAGGACTGGGTCTGGCTGCTCGTCATGGCGTTCGTGCTCACCCCGTTCCAGGCCGCAGGCGAGGAGTACCTGTTCCGCGGGTGGCTGCTGCTGGCCGTCGGCACGTGGATCCGCCGGCCGGTCGTGGCCGCCGCGGTCACCGCGGTGCTCTCGGCGGCGACCTTCTCGCTCGCCCACGGCTCGCTCGACCCGTGGATCCTGCTGGACCTCGCCGCGTTCGCCGTCGCCGCCGTCCTGCTCACGTGGCGCACGGGCGGGCTCGAGGCCGCCGTCGCCCTCCACGTGGTCAACAACGTGGTGATCATCGCCGTCGGCACGCTCGTGGGCACCGTCGAGGACAGCTACGTGGGCGCGGAGACCGCCGGCTCCCCGGCGGCCACGCTGCTCTCGGTGGCGGTGGTCGCGGTGGCCACGGCGCTGCTGCTCTGGCAGGCGCGGCGGGCCGGGATCGCCCGGACGGTCCCGGTCACCGTGGGCGCCCGCCCCTGACCGGCGCCGCCCACCAGGCCACCGTCACGTAGGGCACCTGCAGGACCGCGTCCGCCGCATGGCCCAGGTGCTCGTGCAGGTACCAGTCGAGGTTGGCCGTCATCCGGGACCGGATCCGCTCGTCCGCGCGCAGCCAGTACGAGCGCGAGGCCATGAGTCCGTGCAGCCCCGCCGCGGTCATGGGCTGCGTCCACGCCCAGCGCGCGTGCTCCTCCGCCCCGAACGGGGCGGCGAACCGGCGCTGCTCCGGCCGGGCGGCGTGCACGTCCCCGGCGTGCATGATCCGGGTGAGACGGTGCACCCACGGCACCGCCGTGTCGAGCTGGTTCCACACCGCGGCCAGGCGCCCGCCCGGGCGCAGCACCCGTGCGGCCTCCGCGCTCGCCGCGGCCGGGTCCATCCAGTGCCACGCCTGGGCCGCCACCACGACGTCGGCGCTCGCCGCCGGCAGGCCCGTGGCCTCGCCCGTGCCCGGCACGGCGCGCACCCGCCCGCCCGTGCCGGCCGCGACCTCGCGTTCCAGGACGGCGCGCATCGACGCCGACGGCTCGAGGGCCGTCACCGTCCGCACCCGGTCCGCCGGGCGGGCCGCGAGCAGCCGGGTGAACAGTCCCGTGCCGGCCCCGAGCTCCACCACGTCCGCGCCATCGGCGGTGTCCGCCAGGACGCGGTCCACCGCGGCGACCGGGTAGGAGGGGCGGACGGCGTCGTAGTGCTCCCCGCCGGTCTCGAAGGGGTTGGGCCCGGCCCGACGGGCCCGGGCCGGGCGCCCCGGCAGGTTCGGCACGGCGGGGAGAGCGCCCAGCTCCGGGGCGCTCACCGATCGGAGGGGGTCGTGGCCAGGATCGCCCGGGCCTCGTCCACGTCCTGCGTGATCTGCGCCACGAGCTTCTCGACGCCCTCGTAGGCGACCATCCCGCGCAGCCGGGCCACGAACTCGACCTCGATGTGCTGGCCGTACAGGTCGAAGTCCTCCACCCGCTCGTCATGGCGGTCGATCACGTGCGCCTCCACCACGCGGGAGACGTCCTCGAACGTGGGGTTCGAGCCGATGGAGATCGCGGCCGGCCACACGCCGCCGTGCGCGTCGTGCACCCAACCGGCGTAGACGCCGTCGGCCGGGATCATGCCCTGCACATCCGTCTCGAGGTTCGCCGTGGGGAAGCCGAGCTCGCGGCCGCGCGCGAACCCGTGCACCACCTCGCCGGCGAGCACGTGGTGCCGGCCGAGCACGGCCGCGGCCTGAGCGACGTCGCCCGCGGCCAGGGCCTCGCGCACCCACGTCGAGGAGCAACGGCGCTCCGGCTCGGCCCCGTGCTCGGCGGGGAACTCCTCGACGGCCTCGACCTCGAAGCCGTAGCGGGCCCCCAGGCGCACCATCTCCGCGACGTCGCCGGTGTTGCCCCGGCCGAAGCGCACGTCGTGCCCCACGACCACGACGGCGGCATGCAGCCCGTGCACGAGCATGCCGCGGACGAACTCCTCCGGGGACTGGTCCGCGAACTCGAGGGTGTACCGCTGCAGGAGCACCGCGTCCAGACCCGCCTCCTCCAGGAGGACGACCCGCTGCTCGGGGCTGATGATGTCCACGTGGGGCACCTCGGGCTGGTGCACGGCGCGCGGGTGCGGGGTGAAGGTCACGGCCACGGCCAGGGCGTCGCGGGCCCGCGCCAGCTCGACGACCCGGCGCAGCACCTCCCGGTGGCCGCGGTGCACGCCGTCGAAGTTGCCCAGGGTGACCACGGTGCGCGGCAGGTCCGTGGGGACCTCGTCCAGGCTGTTCCAGACCCGCATCAGAGCGCCCCCGCCTCGGCCGGGCGGGCGGGGCGGTGCGTCAGCAGCCAGATCAGGCCGACCACCGGCAGCACGAGCGGCACATAGCCGTAGCCCGCGCCGAACCGGGACCACACGGTGTCGTGGGCGAACATCCCCGGATCCAGGACGGTCCACAGGCCCACGCCCACCACGCCGGCCAGCTCCACGAGCACGGCGCCCAGCGCCACGGCCCAGGCGCGCGCGCCGGAGCGGGCGAGCGCGAACGTCGCCACGATGTACACGACCGCCGCGACCGCGGAGAGCGTGTACGCCACGGGGGCGGCGTCGAACTGCGTGAGGATCTGGAAGAGGCTGCGCGCGCTCGCCGAGAGGGCGAACACCGCGTAGACCATGACGATGATCCGGCCGAGACCCTGGTTGCGCGCGGGGGCGCCGTCGCTGGGTGCCATGTCCATCCTCCTCACCACTGCCCGAACCAGATGACCTGCATGCGATGCAGCATCACGGCGATCGTGGGCCCGACCACGGCCAGCACGAGGTTGGACCACCGGGTCTTGTCCGTGACGGCCCAGCCCACGGCGATCACCGGCACGATCAGGGCGGTGAGGATGTAGCCCCAGAACTCCCAGCCGGGGCCGTTCAGGGTGTCCCCGCCGAGCTGGCGGACGGCGGCGGCCGCCGCATAGACGAGCGTGAACAGCTCGACGGCGGCCACCGAGAGGATCGAGGCGTCCGCGGGGTGGCGGCGGATCGCCGTCATCACCACGCAGACGACGAACGAGACGGCACCGATCACCAGTCCCGTCCAGAACCAGGCGTCGAGGATCATGCGGTCCTTCCCTGTCCCGGCCCCTCGGCCGGGGCGAACACGAGCTGGGGCTTGGCGACGTCGGCGCCGCGGCGGCGCACGTCGGAGACGAGGGCGATGACGCGGCCGTCCGGCGCGCGCCCGGCGACGAGCGTCTCACCCGTGCCGGTGGGCGCCACGACCCGCCCGAAGGCGAGCTCGTGGGCCTCGTGCTCCGTCAGCTCGCGCACCGGGAAGAGCCCGGCGGCGGCCTCGGAGAGCTCGGTCATCGCGAACCGCTCCGCGAGGGCCTCGAGCGAGAGCGCGTCGGCCACGTCGAACGGGCCGACGGCGGTGCGGCGCAGCGCCGTCAGGTGACCGCCGGTCTCGAGGGCCTCGCCCAGGTCGCGGGCGAGCGCCCGGATGTAGGTCCCGGAGGAGCAGCGCACGGTGACGTCGAGGTCGACCAGCCGGCCGCCGTCGAGCCGGCGCAGCTCGTGCACCGTGAACTCGTGCACGGTGACGGGGCGGGCGTCGAGGGTGACGTCCTCTCCCGCGCGGACGCGATCGTAGGCGCGCCGGCCCGCCACCTTGACGGCGGAGACGGCCGAGGGCGCCTGCAGGATCTCGCCCGTGAGGGCGGCGACCTGCTCGGCCGCGCGCTCGGGCGTGACGGCGTTGGCCAGCCGGGTCTGCACGACCTCGCCCTCCGCGTCGTCCGTGACGGTCGACTGCCCGAGCCGGATCGTGGCCGTGTACGTCTTGTCCGTGCCCGTGATGGCGGTCAGCAGGCGCGTGGCCTTGTTGACGCCGACCACGAGCAGGCCCGTGGCCATGGGGTCCAGGGTGCCGGCGTGGCCCACCTTGCGGGTGCCCGCCAGCCGGCGGACCCGCCCGACGACGTCGTGCGAGGTCCACCCCTGCGGCTTGTCCACGAGGACGACCCCCGACGCCTCCGTTCCCGGCGCGTCGGGGGCCTGTCCCCCGGTGCTGCGTGCGCTCACCGTGCCGCGGGCCTCAGGCGCGCGGGGCGTCGTCGGCGTCGGCGTCCGGCTCCGCGGTGCGGTACGGGTCCGCGTCACCGGCGTACGACGCGCCCTCGCGCGCCTTCGCCAGCTCGGCGTCCCGCTCCTTGGCCGCGCGGAGGACGTCCTCCAGGTGTGCGGCCGCCTCGGGGACGGTGTCCGCCACGAACTCGAGGGTGGGCACCAGGCGGATGGTGAGCCCGCGGCCCACCTCGCGGCGCAGGATGCCGCGGTTGTCCTGGATGCCCTCGTGGGCGGCGGCCACCGTGGCCTCGTCGCCCAGGACGGTGTAGTAGACGGTGGCGTGCTGCAGGTCGTTGGTCACGCGGACCTCCGTCACGGTGACGGGCTCCACGCGATCGTCCTTGACGCCGCGGCGCAGCGCCTCGGCCACGAGGACCTTGATGCGCTGGGCCAGGCGGCCGGCGCGTGCCGGATCGGCCATGGTGCGGTTCCTTCCGGTGGTGATGGTTCAGAGGGTGGGACGCGGAAGGCGGGGGCCCGTGCGGGCCCCCGCCCCGGCCGTCAGACGCGCGGCTTCTCCTGCATCTCGAAGGTCTCGATCACGTCGCCCTCCTTGATGTCGTTGAAGCTGCCCAGGCCGATGCCGCACTCGTAGCCCTCGCGGACCTCCGTGGCGTCGTCCTTGAAGCGGCGCAGCGACTCGATCTTGAGGTGCTCGGAGACCACCACGCCGTCGCGCACCAGGCGGGCCTGGGCGTTGCGGCGGATGAGGCCCGAGCGCACGAGCGAACCGGCGATGTTGCCCCACTTGGAGGAGCGGAACACCTCGCGGACCTCGGCCGAGCCGAGCTCGACCTCCTCGTACTCCGGCTTCAGCATGCCCTTGAGCGCGTTCTCGATGTCGTCGATCGCGTCGTAGATCACGCTGTAGAAGCGCATGTCCACACCCTCGCGGTCGGCCAGGTCGGCGACCCGCTCGGCGGGGCGCACGTTGAAGCCGATGATGATGGCGTTGTCCACGGTCGCCAGGTTCACGTCGTTCTGCGTGATGGCGCCGACGCCGCGGTGGATGACGCGCAGCTGCACCTCGTCCTCGCCGACCTCGATCTTGAGCAGCGAGTCCTCGAGCGCCTCGACGGCACCGGACGCGTCGCCCTTGATGATGAGGTTGAGCGTGTCCAGCTTGCCCTCGGCCACGGCCTGGTCGAAGTCCTCCAGGGTGATGCGCTTGCGGCGCTTGGCCAGCTGGGCGTTGCGGTCCGCGGCCTCGCGCTTCTCCGCGATCTGGCGGGCGGTGCGCTCGTCGTCGGTGACGAGGAACGAGTCGCCGGCACGCGGCACCGCGGACAGGCCGAGCACCTGGACGGGACGCGACGGATCGGCCGCCTCCACGGCGTTGCCGTTCTCGTCGAACATGGCGCGCACACGGCCGTGGGCGGAGCCCACCACCATGGTGTCGCCCACGCGCAGCGTGCCGGTCTGCACCAGCACGGTGACGACGGCGCCGCGGCCCTTGTCGAGGTTGGCCTCGATGGCCACGCCTCGGGCGGCCTTGTGCGGGTTCGCCGTGAGCTCGAGGGCGGCGTCCGCGGTGAGCAGGATCGCCTCGAGCAGCTGGTCGATGTTGATGTTGTTGCGCGCGGAGACGTCCACGAACATCGTGTCGCCGCCGTACTCCTCGGGCACGAGGCCGTACTCGGTGAGCTGACCGCGGATCTTGTCCGGGGCGGCGGTGTCCTTGTCGATCTTGTTGACCGCCACCACGATCGGCACGCCGGCCGACTGGGCGTGGTTGAGCGCCTCGACGGTCTGCGGCATGACGCCATCGTCGGCCGCCACCACCAGCACGGCGATGTCGGTGACCTTCGCACCGCGGGCACGCATGGCGGTGAACGCCTCGTGACCCGGGGTGTCGATGAAGGTGAGGCGACGCTGCTCGCCCTCGTGCTCCACGGGCACCTGGTAGGCGCCGATGTGCTGGGTGATGCCGCCGGCCTCACCCTCGATGACGTTCGAGGAGCGGATGGCGTCCAGCAGACGCGTCTTGCCGTGGTCCACGTGGCCCATGACGGTGACGACCGCGGGGCGCGGCTCGAGGTCGGCCTCGTCCTCGTTGGCCTCCTCGGCCTCGAGGTCGATGTCGAAGGCCTCCAGCAGCTCCTTGTCCTCGTCCTCCGGGGACACGATCTGGACCTTGTAGCCCAGCTCGTCGCCGAGCAGCTGGAAGGTCTCCTCGTCGAGGGACTGGTTGGCCGAGGCCATCTCGCCGAGGGTGAAGAGCACCTTCACCAGGTCGGCGACGTCGGCGCGGATCTTCTCGGCGAAGTCGGCCAGGGACGCGCCGCGGCGCAGACGCAGGACGGTGGTGCCGTCGCCCTTGGGGACCTTGACACCGCCGATCTCACGCGTGTGCTGCTGCTCGAACTCCTGGCGCTTCGCGCGCTTCGACTTGCGTCCCCTGCGCGGGCCGCCGCCGCGCCCGAAGGCGCCCTGGGCGTTGCCGCGACCGCCACGGCCGCCCGGGCCGCCGGGACGACCCGGGCCGCCGCCGGGGCCGCCGCCCGGACGGCCACGGCCGCGGGCCGGCTGCGGGGCCGGGGTGATCTGCTTGGGCATCATGCCCGGGTTCGGACGCGGCCCACCGGGGCGGGGGCCGCCGGCGCCCGCGGCCGGGCGCGGACCGCCCGGACGGGGCCCGCCGGCACCGGCCGGCGGACGGGGGCCGCCCGGACGAGGCGCTCGATCCTCACGACCGGAGCGCATGCCCTGCGAGGGGGCGAACGGGTTGTTGCCCGGGCGCGGAGCACCGCCACGGCCGCCCGGGCGGGCGCCCGGACGAGACCCGGCGGAACCGCCCTTGGGGCTGAACGGGTTGTTGCCGGGACGCGGGGCGCCCGGCTTGGCGGCGGACTTGCCGGCACCCGGGTAGGCGTTGCGCAGCTTCTTGACCACCGGGGGCTCGATGGTGGACGAAGCCGAGCTGACGAACTCGCCGAGGTCCTTGAGCGTGCTCAAGGCCTCCTTCGAGGTGATGCCGAGCTCCTTGGCGAGCTCATGGACGCGGACCTTGGCCACGGTTCTCCTGTTCTGGCCCCACGGGCCGGAACGGAGCCGCTCGGGCTGTCCGTCTCAGCGCGTCCTGGGACCGTTGACGTTGCTCCAGGCCGTCGCGCGCGCCACCAGGGCACGCGCACCACGGCCTGCCTGATAGCAGGGGGTGAAGTTCATCGCTGGGCACTCATGCTTCAGTGCTCATCGGGTACGCATCAGATCTCTGACCCGCCTTCATCTGTCGGTCTGTCAGCCGGTGCCTCCGCGGTGCGGACCAGCGCGTCGGCGTCGACGGCGGACCGGAAGGCCCGCCCGAACGCGCGGCGGCGCAGGGCGAGGTGGAGGCAGTCCTCGCCGGGGTGCAGCCATGCACCCCGGCCGGGACGGCGTCGTTCCGGGTCCCAGACGACGGATGGGGGTTCCGTCGAGGAGTCCAGGGCGACGCGCACCAGCTCTTGCCGGTCCGCCCTCGATCGGCATCCGATGCAGGTGCGCACGACCGTCCGAGACGTCATGCGTTCACCCCTCACGGGCGTCGGATCGAGAAAGGACCTCATCCATCCTAGCGCGTCCGGGCCCGGATCTGTTCCCGGGGACGGTCAGCGTCCCGGGGCGGAGGTGGTGACCCCGTCGCCGACGATGTCGATCCGCCAGCCCGTGAGCTTGGCCGCGAGGCGGGCGTTCTGGCCCTCCTTGCCGATGGCCAGGGACAGCTGGTACTCCGGCACCACGGCTCGGGCCGAGTGCTGGTCCGCGTCGAGGATCTCCACCGAGACGGTCGTGGCGGGCGAGAGGGCGTTGGCGATCATCGCGGCGGGGTCGTCCACGTGGTCGACGATGTCGATCTTCTCGTCGTTGAGCTCCGTCATGACGGCGCGCACGCGGCTGCCCATCTCCCCGATGGAGGCGCCCTTGGCGTTCACCCCGGGGCGGGTGGCGCGCACGGCCATCTTGGTGCGGTGGCCGGCCTCGCGGGCCAGCGCCGTGATCTCGACCGAGCCGTCCGCGATCTCCGGGACCTCGAGCTCGAAGAGCTTGCGCACGAGGCCGGGGTGCGAGCGGGACACCGTGACGGACGGGCCCTTGGCGCCGCGCGTCGCGGAGACCACGTAGGCGCGGATCCGGCGGCCGTGGGCATAGTCCTCGCCGGGCACCTGCTCGGGCGGCGGGAGGACGGCCTCGAGGGTGCCGAGGTTCACCTGGACCATGTGGCGGTTCAGGCCCTGCTGGATGACGCCGGAGACGAGCTCGCCCTCCTTGTCCTTGAACTCGCCGAGGACCTTGTCGTCGTCCTCCTCGCGCATGCGCTGGATCATCACCTGGCGCGCCGTGGAGGCGGCCACCCGGCCGAAGCCGTTCGGGGTGTCGTCGAACTCACCGATGGGCGTGTCGTCCTCGTCCAGCTCCGTGGCCCACACGGTGACGTGACCGGTCGCGCGGTCGATCTCCACGCGGGCGCGCTTCAGGGCCCCCGGGGTGCGGTGGTACGCCATGAGCAGGGCCTGCTCGATGGTGGGGAGGAGGCGGTCCATCGGGATCTCCCGCTCCGCCTCCAGCATGCGCAGCGCGCTCATGTCGATGTCCAACTCATGCCTCCGTGTGCTCGGCCGTGTCCTCGCCCGCGGCGGCGTCGGCGTCGCCGGCCTGCTGAGCGGGGCTCCACTCTACCTGCACGATCGCCGGACCGAGGCGGTCGAGGGCGACCCGCTCGGCGGGCAGCTCCTTGGCCCTCATGCCCTTCTTCGCGGGCGGGCGCACCACGGCCAGCTCGACGTCGTCGTCCGTCACGCCCTTCAGGCGGGCGGTCACAGGCGCGGCGTCGTCGACCGAGACCTCGACGAGACGGCCGACGTTGCGGGCGAAGTGGCGGGGCTCGGTGAGCGGGCGGTCCACGCCCGCGGTGGTGACCTCCAGCAGGTACTCCCCCGCGCCGACGCCGGGCACGTGGTCGCCCAGGGCGTCGAGGGCGGCGGAGACCCGGCCGGAGAGGCGGGCGACGTCGTCCAGGCTCAGGCCCTGGGTGCCCGAGGCGCGATCGAGGACCACCTCGACGGTGCGGTGCTCGGCGGTGCCCGTGGCACGCACCTGCTCCACCACCACGTCGTCGGCCGCCAGGGCCTCCTCGACGCGGGTGCGCAGCTCGGCGAGGTCGTCGCGGCGGTCGGTGCTGTCCATGGGGTGCCTCACTCGTCGGGTCGGGGCCGCCGCGTCACGCGGGCGGGGGCCGGGGTCGGGATCCGGGGCCGAGCCTACCGGCGGCCCACGGCGGGGCCGAGTGCTCCCGACCGGGTCGGACGGGGCGGGCTCAGCGCAGCAGCGGGGCGAGGGTGTCCGCGCCGACCTTGACGATGAGCGCGGCCACCACCATGAGGTAGACCACGCGGATGAAGCCGGTGCCGCGGGCGATCGCCATGCGGGCCCCCACGTAGCCGCCCACGAGGTTGGCCGCGCCGAGCAGCAGCCCCAGGCCCAGCACCGCGTGCCCCGAGGGCACGAAGTACGCGAGCGCGCCGAGGTTGGTCGCGAGGTTGACCACCTTCGCCTGTGCCGAGGCGTGCAGGAAGTCGAACTTGAGCAGCAGGACCAGCCCCAGGATGAGGAACGTGCCCGTGCCGGGGCCGAGGACGCCGTCGTAGAAGCCCACCGCCGCGCCGAGCGCCACGGCCCGGGCCAGCGCGGTGCTCCGCCGCGGTCCCACGCCGGCGACCTGCCCGAGGCCCGGGCGCACGGCCGTGAACACGGCGACGGCGATCAACGCCACCAGGATCACGGGCCGGATCACGCCGGCCGGCAGATGCGCGGCCACCACGGCCCCGCCCAGGGCCGCCGCGAAGGCGACGGCGGCCATCGGCAGTGCGGTGGACAGATCCTGCCGCAGGCGCCGCCGGTAGGTGAGCGCCGACGTCGCCGTGCCGAACACCGAGCCGAGCTTGTTGGTGGCCAGGGCCTGGATCGGGCTCAGCCCGGGCACCAGCAGCAGGGCCGGCAGCTGCAGGAGCCCGCCCCCGCCCACGACGGCGTCGATCCAGCCCGCCGCGAAGCCCGCGGCGAGCACGAGGACGAGCAGCCCGGCGGTCAGCTCGACGGCGCCGAACCACTCAGCGCCCGTCGCGCACCTCCGCGAGCACCGCCGCGACGGCCCCGTCCACGGGCACGGGGCGCGCCTCGCCGGTGGCACGGTCCTTGAGCTCGAGCTCGCCGTCCGCCAGGCCGCGGCCGATCACCACGGTGGTGGGCACGCCGATGAGCTCGGCGTCCTTGAACTTCACGCCCGGGCTGACCTTCGGACGGTCGTCCACGAGCACGGTCAGGCCCTCGGCCTCGAGGCCCGCGGCGAGGGTCTCGGCGGCGGCGAGGCCGTCCTCGCCCTTCGTGGCGACGACGACGTGCACGTCCGCCGGGGCCACCGCGCGCGGCCACGCCAGGCCCTTGTCGTCGTGGTAGCGCTCGGCGATCGCGGCGACGGCGCGCGTGATGCCGATGCCGTAGGAGCCCATGGTCACCACGACCTGCTTGCCGTGGACGTCGAGGACCTTCAGGTCGAGGGCCTCGGCGTACTTGCGGCCGAGCTGGAAGATGTGGCCCATCTCCATGCCGCGGCGGGTGTGCAGCGGGCCGGAGCCGTCGGGGGCCTCGTCGCCCTCACGCACCGCGGTGGCCTCGAGCACGCCGTCCCACGTGAAGTCGCGGCCGGCCACGAGGCCGAACACGTGGCGCTGGTCCGCGTTCGCGCCGGTGATCCACGCCGTGCCGGGGGCGATGCGCGGGTCCACGAAGAAGGGCAGGCCCGAGACGGAGTCCTCCGCGCCGAGCACCGGGGTGCCCTCGACCGCGTCGACGGCCGCGGGGCCGATGTAGCCCTTCACCAGGGCCGGGTGCGCGGCCAGGTCCGCGGCGGTCGCGGCCTCGAGCGTGGGCTCGCCGACCACCCCGAGTGCCGGGCCCACGGAGGCCTCGAGACGCTTGAGGTCCACCTCCCGGTCGCCGGGCACGCCCACGACGAACGGGCGGCGCTCACCGCCGTCCACCACCGCGGTGACCACGACGCACTTGAGCGTGTCCGCGGCGGTCCACGGCTCGCCCTCGCGCGGGGCCAGCTGGTTGGCGACGTCCACGAGCGCGGCGATGGTGGTGGAGACCGGGGTGTCCTTGACCTCGGCGGCGGGCAGGGCCGCCATGGCGGCCTCGTCCAGCGGGGCGGGGGCCACCGTGGTGACGGCCTCGACGTTGGCCCGGTAGCCGCCGTCGGATTCGACGAAGGTGTCCTCGCCCACCTCGGTCGGGTGCAGGAACTCCTCGGAGCGGGAGCCGCCCATCGCACCGGAGGTGGCCCGCACCGGCACGACCTCGAGGCCGAGGCGGTCGAAGATCCGCAGGTAGGCGGCCCGGTGGGCCTCGTACGCGGCGTCCAGGCCGGCGTCGTCCACCGTGAAGGAGTAGGAGTCCTTCATGATGAACTCGCGCCCGCGCAGCAGGCCGGCGCGCGGGCGGGCCTCGTCCCGGTACTTGGTCTGGATCTGGTACAGGTACGCGGGCAGGTCCTTGTACGAGGAGTACAGGTCCTTCACCAGGAGCGTGAACATCTCCTCGTGCGTGGGGGCCAGGAGGTAGTCGTTGCCCCGGCGGTCCTGCAGGCGGAACAGCCCGTCGCCGTACTCGTCCCAGCGCCCCGTGGCCTCGTAGGGCTCCCGCGGCAGCAGCGCCGGGAAGTGCACCTCCTGGGCGCCGATCGCGTCCATCTCCTCGCGCACGATCCGCTCCACCTGGGCCAGCACCTTCAGGCCCAGCGGCAGCCACGAGTAGATGCCCGGGGCCGCGCGACGGATGTACCCGGCACGGACGAGGAGCCTGTGGCTCGCCACCTCGGCCTCCGCCGGGTCGTCGCGCAGGGTGCGCAGGAACAGGGTGGACATGCGCAGGGGCATGACGGGGCCTCCTCGGACGGGCTCGCGCGGTCGGGGGCGGCGCGCGGGACGGGACGACGCCGGCACGGGGGTGCCCGGCGTCCTGACCGCCGATCCTATCGCCCGCGCAGGTCCGCCGGGTCAGTACAGGACAGTCGCGAACGTGCCGCGCCGCTCGAACCCCACGCGCTCGTACGTGCGCAGCGCGGGGGTGTTGTACGCGTTGACGTAGAGGCTGACCACGGGCGCCTGGAGGCGCACGTAGTCCACGACGGCGGCCATCGCCGACGCCGCCAGCCCTCGGCCCCGCGCGGCGGGGGCCATCCACACGCCCTGGATCTGGGCGCACCGGGAGGAGAGCAGCCCGATGTCCGCCTTGAAGCGCAGCGGGCCGCCCGCGTCGCGCGGGCCCGGGTCGATGAAGACGCGCCCGGCGTGGATCAGCCGCTCGACGCGGTCCCGGTACTGGGCCGCGCCGCCGGCGAACGGGGAGAAGCCGAGCTCCTCCTCGAACATCGCCGCGCTGGCCGGCAGGACGCGCGCGAAGTCGCGTGGCTGCGCCTGCACCACGTACGGGTTCGGGTCGATCCCCCCGGCCGCGCCCAGCACGAGCAGCGGCTGGTCGGCGCGCACGGACCGGGACCGGTGGCCCGCGGCGGCGAGGGCCTCGCCGGCGGCCAGCACGGGACCGGCCGGGCCGTAGATCGACCCGTACCGGCGGCGCAGCGCGGCGGCCGCCGCGCCGAGCGCCTCCGCGTCGCCCGGCGCCCAGCCGGCGTCCGGGGCCTCGGACGCGGCGACCGGCACCACGTTCGAGCCGATCCAGACGGCCGCGCGCAGCGCGCCGGCGCCCGGGGCGTCGTCGTCGATCCCGAGGAACAGGGTGCCCGCCGCTCCCCCGCGCGGGCCGGCCAGGCGGCCCGCCTCGAGCAGGGAGTCCACGAACACGTTGGACACGGGGGCACGGGCGGACAGGGCCGCGAGCGCGGCGGTGTCCGCGTCGGTCAGCAGGCGGACGCGGTCACCCGTGGCGGCCCGGACCTCCCGGTCAGTGGACGGAGACCACCGGGGCACCGGCGGCAGCCTGGTCACCGCCGTCCTCCCCCAGGTCCATCTCACCGGCGATCCGGTTGGCCTCCTCGATGAGGGTCTCCACGATCTGGTCCTCGGGCACGGTGCGGATGACCTCGCCCTTGACGAAGATCTGGCCCTTGCCGTTGCCGGAGGCGACGCCGAGGTCGGCCTCGCGGGCCTCGCCCGGCCCGTTGACGACGCAGCCCATGACGGCCACCCGCAGCGGGACCTCGAGGTCCTGGAGGCCCTCGGTGACCTGCTCGGCCAGCGTGTACACGTCCACCTGGGCGCGGCCGCACGAGGGGCAGGAGACGATCTCGAGCTTGCGCTCACGCAGGTTCAGGGACTGCAGGATCTGCAGGCCCACCTTGACCTCCTCGACCGGCGGCGCGGAGAGGGAGACGCGGATGGTGTCGCCGATGCCCTGGCCGAGCAGGTAGCCGAAGGCGGTGGCGGACTTGATGGTGCCCTGGAAGGCCGGGCCGGCCTCGGTGACCCCGAGGTGCAGCGGCCAGTCACCCTGCTCGGCGAGCAGCTCGTAGGCGCGGGCCATGATCACCGGGTCGTTGTGCTTGACGGAGATCTTGAAGTCCTTGAAGCCGTGCTCCTCGAAGAGGGAGGCCTCCCAGACGGCGGACTCGACGAGGGCCTCCGGGGTGGCCTTGCCGTACTTCTGCAGCAGGCGCGGGTCCAGGGAGCCGGCGTTGACGCCGATGCGGAGGGAGGTGCCGTGGTCCGAGGCGGCCTGCGCGATCTCCTTGACCTTGTCGTCGAACTTCTTGATGTTGCCCGGGTTCACGCGCACGGCGCCGCAGCCGGCCTCGATCGCCGCGAACACGTACTTCGGCTGGAAGTGGATGTCCGCGATCACGGGGATGGTGGACTGCTGGGCGATGACCTTGAGGGCCTCGGCGTCCTTGTCCGTGGGGCAGGCCACGCGGACGATGTCGCAGCCGGCGGCCGTGAGCTCGGCGATCTGCTGCAGGGTCGCGCCGATGTCGTGCGTCTTGGTGGTGGTCATCGACTGCACCGAGACGGGGTGCTGCGAGCCGACGCCCACCGAGCCCACCTGGATCTGCCGGGTGGTGCGGCGCGGGGCCAGCACGGGCGGCGGGGCGGACGGCATTCCAAGGCTGACGGGCACGGGGGCGCTCCTCATGGGTTCTCGGGGTCGACGGCGCGGGGCCGCCGGGTTCTCCGGTCCATCCTAGGCGCGCGGGCGCCCCGGGGCGCGGGGCGACCGCCCACGGCGAACGGGCCGGGCTCAGAACAGCCGGACCGGCTCCACGATGTCCGCCACGATCAGGATGACGCCCATGAGCAGCATCGCCGCGCCCACCGCGTAGGTCAGCGGCAGCATGCGGGCCAGGTCGAACGGCCCCGGGTCCGGGCGGCCCGTGATCCGGGCCCAGCCGCGGCGCACCGCCTCCCACAGGGCGCCGGCCACGTGGCCGCCGTCGAGCGGGAGCAGCGGGATGAGGTTGAACACCATGAGCGCCACGTTCACGCCCGCCAGCAGGGACAGCAGCAGGGCGGCCTTGTCCGTCAGCGTGGCCTCCTCGAGCGCCGCCGCCTCCCCGGCGATCCGGCCGACTCCCACCACGGACATCGGGCCGTCCGGGTCGCGCTCGGCCGGGGTCACCACGGCGACGGCGGTGTCCCACAGCCGCTGCGGCAGCACGAGGACGACGTCGACGACGCCCCGCACCTGCTGGGCCACGAGCGGGCCGGCGTCGAGCGGGGTGCCGCGGACCGTCTCGAGCTGCGCGCCCATGCCGATGAACCCGACCTCGTGGGTCGCCACGGTCCCGTCCGGGGCCCGCTCGGGCCGGCCCAGCGCGTCCGTCACGGGCCGTTCCGTCAGGCGCGGGGTCAGGGTGGCGCTCATCCGCTCGCCGTCGCGCTCCCACTCGATCCGGGTGGGCTGTCCGGCGCGGTCCCGGATCGCGGCGGAGAGGGCGTCCCAGTCGGAGACCGGCCGCCCGTCGAAGGCGAGCACGGTGTCGCCGGGGCGCAGTCCCGCCTCGTGGGCGGGCGCGGCGGGATCGCCCGGGCGGCAGTCCTCTGTCCCGCCGGAGGCGGCGCGGGCCTGCTGCTCCTGCATCGTGACCACGCACCGGTAGACCTCGGCGACGGTGGTGCTGGGCTGCGAGGTGCCCACCGTGGTGACCAGCAGGGCGGTGGCGCCCAGCGCGATGAGCAGGTTCATGAACGGCCCGCCGAGCATGATCACCACCCGCTTCCACACCGGCAGGGCGAGGAAGCGGCGGTGCTCGTCGCCGGGGCGGACCTCCTCGGCGGCCTGGGCCCGCGCGTCGTCGGCCATGCGGCCCAGCTGCTGGACGAAGCCCGTGGACGCCGCGCGGGGCGTCTGCCCGGGCCGCGGCGGGGGCAGCATCCCGATCATCGCGACGTAGCCGCCCAGCGGCACGGCCTTGAACCCGTACTCCGTCTCGCCGCGGCGCCACGAGACGAGCGTCGGGCCGAAGCCGATCATGTACTGCGTGACGCGCACGCCGAAGAGCTTGGCCGGGACGAGGTGGCCGATCTCGTGCAGGGCGATCGAGACCGCCAGGCCCAGCGCGACCGCGAGGACGCCCGCGACGTACCAGAGGATCTCCACGACGGTCACCAGCGGGCCCGCGCCGCACGGCGCGCCCAGGCCTCGGCGGCGAGCACGGCATCCACGGTGAGCCCCGTCGGCGCGGGGTCGTGGCCGGCCGCGGCGAGCACGTGCTCGGGGGCATAGTCGGCGACGACGGCGCGGACCGTGTCCACGATCCCGTCGAAGGGCAGGGCGCCGGCGTGGAAGGCGTCCACGGACTCCTCGTTGGCGGCGTTGAACACGGCCATGTGGGTGGGCGAGGCGGCCGCCGCCTCCTTCGCGGCCCGTACCGCGGGGAAGGCCTCCTCGTCGAGGGGCTCGAACGTCCAGGTGGCCGCCCGCGTCCAGTCGCAGGCCGGGGCCGCGCCCGGGAGACGGCGCGGCCAGCACAGCCCCAGGGCGATGGGCAGGCGCATGTCCGGCGGGGAGGCCTGGGCGAGCGTGGACCCGTCGACGAACTCGACCATCGAGTGGACCACGGACTGCGGGTGGACCACGACGTCGATCCGGTCCAGGGGCACGTCGAACAGCAGGTGGGCCTCGATCACCTCGAGGGCCTTGTTCACGAGGGAGGCGGAGTTGGTGGTGACGACGCGGCCCATGTCCCACGTGGGGTGGGCGAGGGCCTGGGCGGGCGTGACGGCGTGCAGGGCGGCGCGGTCCAGGCCGCGGAACGGCCCGCCCGAGGCCGTGAGCACGAGGCGGCGGACCTCGTCCGCCGTGCCCCCGCGCAGCGCCTGCGCGAGCGCGGAGTGCTCGGAGTCCACCGGCACGAGCTGGCCCGGCGCCGCGGCCGCCTTCACGAGGGCCCCGCCGACGATGAGCGACTCCTTGTTGGCCAGGGCCAGGCGGTGGCCGGCGTGCAGGGCGGCGAGGGTGGGCCGCAGGCCGATCGAGCCCGTGATCCCGTTGAGCACGGTGTCGGCGCCGGGCCACGCGGCGATCTGCTCGGCGGCGCACGGGCCGGTGAACAGCACGGGTCGGGGGGACGGGCGCCCGAGGCGGGCGGCGGCGTCGGCGAGGGCGGCGCGCAGCTCCTCCTCCCCCGCCGCGGCGGAGCCCACCGCCTCGACCTCGAAGCGCACGGCCTGCTCGGCCAGCAGGGTCGTGTTCGCCCCGCCCGCGAGCGCGACGGCCCGGAGCCGGGCGGGGTCCTGGGCGATCACGTCGAGGCCCTGGGTGCCGATCGAGCCCGTGGAGCCGATCAGGGCGACGGCGCGCGGGGCGCCGTCGTCGTCCGCCGGGGCGGGGGCGGGCAGCGTGTAGTCGGTGAGGGATCCGTGCGTCACCCCGCCATGATGCCAGTCGGGCCTGGACACGGACGGGGGGCCGGCCGGACGGACGCCGCACCCCGACGTCCCGCCCCGCCGGCCCCCGTGGGACCGGGTCAGCCGCGGATCAGTGCTGCACCGGCTTCTCGGCGCCGATGCCGGTGAGGGAGCGGACCTCCATCTCGGCCTGCTTGTCGGGGTCCTCGGCGCGCGACGAGGTCACCGAGCCGAGCCAGCCGAGGAAGAAGGCCAGCGGGATGGAGACGATGCCCGGGTTCTTCAGCGGGAACACCGCGAAGTCCGCGCCCGGGATCATCGAGGTCGGCGTCCCGGACATCACCGGGGACAGGACGATCAGGATGATCGCGGAGAGCAGTCCGCCGTACATCGACCACACCGCGCCGCGGGTGGTGAAGCGCCGCCAGAACAGGGAGTAGAGGATGGTCGGCAGGTTCGCCGAGGCCGCCACCGCGAAGGCGAGCGCCACGAGGAACGCCACGTTCTGGCCCTGGGCGGCGATGCCGCCGACGATCGCCAGGACGCCGATCACCACCACGGTGATCTTGCCGATCCGCACCTCCTCCTGCGGGGTGAGCGGGTGCTTGGCGATCACGGAGCCGTACACGTCGTGGGCGAAGGACGCCGCCGCCGTGATGGCCAGGCCCGCGACCACCGCGAGGATGGTGGCGAACGCGACCGCCGAGATCAGGCCCAGCAGGATGGAGCCGCCGAGCTCGAACGCCAGGAGCGGGGCCGCGGAGTTCTGCCCGCCGGGCGCGGCCAGGATGCGCTCGGGGCCGATCAGCGCGCCGGCACCGTAGCCCAGCACGAGGGTGAACAGGTAGAACGCGCCGATGAGGACGATGGCCCACACCACGGACTTGCGCGCCTCCTTGGCGGTGGGCACCGTGTAGAACCGCATGAGCACGTGCGGCAGGCCGGCGGTGCCGAGCACGAGCGCGATGCCCAGGGACACGAAGTCGAGGCGGGTCAGCGCGCTGGCGCCGTACTGCAGGCCCGGCTCGAGGATCGCCTCGCCCTTCGGGTTCATCTCGACGGCGGCCCCCAGCATGGCGTTGAAGTCGAAGCCGAACAGGGCCAGTGACCACACGGTCATGATCCCCGCGCCGGCGATCAGCAGGATCGCCTTGATGATCTGCACGTAGGTGGTGCCCTTCATGCCGCCGATCAGCACGTAGACGATCATCAGCACGCCCACGATCACGATCACGAGGGCCTGGCCGGCCCGGTCGTTGATGTTCAGCAGCAGGGACACCAGGCCGCCGGCGCCGGCCATCTGGGCCAGGAGGTAGAAGAGGCAGACGGCCATGGTGCCGAAGGCGGCGGCGATGCGCACGGGACGCTGCTGCAGGCGGAAGGACAGCACGTCCGCCATGGTGAACTTGCCGGTGTTGCGCAGCAGCTCGGCCACCAGCAGCAGGGCCACGAGCCACGCCACGAGGAAGCCGATCGAGTAGAGGAAGCCGTCGTAGCCGTAGAGGGCGATCGCGCCCACGATGCCCAGGAACGAGGCCGCGGAGAGGTAGTCACCCGCGATGGCCGTGCCGTTCTGGGTGCCGGAGAAGCCGCGGCCGCCGGCGTAGTAGTCGGCCGAGGACGCGTTCGTCTTGGACGCGCGGATCACGATCACGAGGGTGACCACCACGAAGGCGACGAAGATGCCGATGTTCACGGCGGGGTTGCCGACCGTCTGCGGGGCGGCCTGGAGCAGGGGGGTGAGCGCGCTCATCGCGTGGCCTCCGGGTTCTCGTGGGCGCCGGCGGCCTCGCGCTCGAGGCGCTCACGCAGCGCGGTGGCGCGGGGGTCCAGGGTCCGGTTGGAGAAACGGACGTAGGCGAAGGTGATCAGGAACGTGGTGACGAACTGGAGCAGGCCGAGGATCAGGCCGAGGGTGATGTTGCCGCCGAGGCGGATCGCCATGAACTCGGGGAAGAACGCGCCGACGATCACGAACACCAGGTACCAGACGAAGAACGCCACGGTCATGGGGAAGGCGAAGGATCGGTGGGTGCGCCGGAGCTCGATGAACTCCTCGGACTGCTGCGCGGCGCGGAACTGCGCGGCCGTGGGGACCGGCGCCGTGGGCTCGCTGGATGACATGGGCCCTCCGGGGGTGCGTAGGACGGATCAGTGTGAGACAGATCACTGTGATGACAACCACACTCTGGCGGGCGGAGGGGTGCGCCGTCAAGCGCGCCCCGGGGCCGTGCGCCCGTGTGACAGCCCCGGGGCGCAGCCGTGCGGACGCGGACGCGCCCCGACGGCACGGGGCCGCCGGGGCGCGGAGCCGCCGAGGAGCCGGTCAGGCGCTCGCCGGCCGGGGCGCGTCCGCGCGGCGCAGGACCGCGCGGGCCTGGGCGAGGACCACCTCGTCGACCATCGCCCCGTCCAGCTCGAAGGCCCCGTGTCGGCCCTCGGCCGCGGCGAGGACGCGCCGGGCGCGTTCGACGGCCTCCGGGGCGGGCGTGTAGGCGGAGCGCACGACGGGCACCTGGCGCGGGTGCAGGCACACGGTCGCGGTGCAGCCCAGGGCGACGGCGTCCTCGGCCTCGGCGGCCAGCCCGGCCTCGTCGCCGAGGTCCAGGTGGACGGCGTCCCATGCGGCCGCGCCGTGGGCGGCCGCCGCCAGCAGCACCGTCGCGCGGGCGTGCTGGACCACGGAGCGGTAGGCGCCCTCGGGGGTGCGGGAGGAGCTGCCGCCCATCGACGCCACGAGGTCCTCGGCGCCCCACATCAGCGCACCCACGTGCGGGTGGGCGGCCAGGTCGGCGGCGGCGAGGATCCCGGCCGCGGTCTCGCATAGGGCGACGACGCGGGTCTGCGGGCCGAGGGCGGCGACGACCCCGTCCACCTGCGCGGCGGACTCGGCCTTGGCGAGCATGAGCGTGCGCCAGCCCGTCCCGGCGAGCATGGCCAGGTCGGCGTCGTGGTCCGCGGTGCCCGCGGGGTTCACGCGGACCACCACGCGGTCCTCGTCCAGCGGGCCGCCGTCGACCCCGCCCGTCGCCCGCCCCGCCCAGGCCGCCGCGACGGCGTCCCGCGCGGTGGGCCGGGCGTCCGGGGTGACGGCGTCCTCGAGGTCGAGGATCACCGCGTCCGCGCGCTCGAGCGCCGTGGCGTACCGCTCGGGGCGGTCCGCCGGGGTGAACATGACGGCCGGTCCGAGGGTCAGCGCGCTCATGCCCGCTCCCCCGTGCCTGCGGCGTCGGCGGCCTTCGCCTTGGCCTCCGCGTGCGCCTGCGCGGTCCACATCAGACAGGTGCGCTGGGCGCGGACGACGACGTCGCCGTGCTGGTTCTCCCCCGTCATCGCGAACGTGACGATCCGCTGCCCCGGCCGCGAGGAGGACTCGCGGATTGCGGTGACCTCGGAGCGCCCGTAGAGCGTGTCCCCGTGGAAGACCGGCTTCGGGAACGCGATCTCCCCCAGGCCGAGCTGGGCCACGAGCGTGCCCTGTGTGGTCTGCCCGACGGCGAGGCCCACCAGGGTGGACAGCGTCAGCATCGAGTTGACCAGCGGTCGGCCGAACGGCTGGTCCGCCGCGTACGCGTGGTCCAGGTGCAGGGCCTGCGGGTTCATGGTGAGGGTGGTGAACAGGACGTTGTCCGCCTCGGTGAGCGTGCGGCCGGGCCGGTGCAGGTAGACCTGACCGACCGCCAGCTCGTCCGCGTAGCGGCCCCGCTGCTCGATCTCGACGCGCTCCGTCACGTCAGAGGCCCAGCTCGCGGGCGATCAGCATGAGCTGCACCTCGGTGGTGCCCTCGCCGACCTCGAGGATCTTGGAGTCGCGGTAGTGACGGGCCACGAGGGTCTCGTTCATGAAGCCGTAGCCGCCGAACACCTGGGTGGCGTCCCGGGCGTTGTCCATGGCGGCCTCGCCGGCGATCAGCTTGGCCATGGCGGCCTCGGTCTTGAACGGCTTGCCGGCCAGCATCTTCTGGGCGGCCTCGTAGTAGGCCAGGCGGGCGGCGTGCGCGCGGGCCTGCATGCGGGCGATCTTGAAGGACACGGCCTGGAACTGCCCGATCTTCTGGCCGAACGAGGTCCGCTGCTTGGCGTAGGCGACCGACTCGTCCACGCAGCCCTGGGCCGCGCCGGTGGCCAGGGCCGCGATGGCGATACGGCCCTCGTCGAGGATCTCGAGGAAGTGGGCGAAGCCGCGGCCGCGGGCGCCCAGCAGGTTCTCCTCCGGCACGCGCACGTCCGAGAAGTGCAGGGCGTGGGTGTCCGAGGAGTTCCAGCCGACCTTGTCGTAGGCCTTGGCCACGGAGAAGCCCTCGGTGCCGGCGGGCACGAGGATCGTGGAGATCTCCTTGGCGGGGCGGCCGTCGTGGCCGGTCCTGCCCTCCACGGTGCCGGTCACGGCGGTGACGGTGACGAGCGAGGTGATGTCCGTGCCGGAGTTGGTGATGAACTCCTTGGCGCCGTTGATGCGCCACTGGCCGTCCTCGAGCGCGGCGGTGGTCTGGGTGCCGCCGGCGTCGGAGCCCGCGCCCGGCTCGGTGAGGCCGAAGCCGGCCAGGTGCGTGCCGGCCACGAGGTCCGGCAGCCAGCGCTGCTTCTGCTCCTCGGTGCCGAACTTCAGCAGCGGCATGGCGCCCAGGGAGACGCCGGCCTCGAGGGTGATGGCCACGGACTGGTTGACGCGGCCGAGCTGCTCGAGGGCCAGGGCCAGGGCGAAGTAGTCGCCGCCCATGCCGCCGTACTCCTCGGGGAACGGGAGGCCGAACAGGCCCATCTCGCCCATCTGGGCCACGATCTCGTACGGGAACTCGTGCTGGGCGTCCAGCTCGGCGGAGACCGGGGCCACGACCTCGTCGGCGAACTCGCGGACGGTGTCGGAGAGGACCTGGTAGTCCTCCTCGAGGGCGGGCAGGGTGCGGTGCTTGGTGCTCATGGTCCTCTCCTGTTCTCAGGTGTTCTCTGCGGGTGCTGCGTGCTCGGTGGGCTCGACGACGGCGATCAACGCCTGCGCGGCCACGGCGTCGCCCTCGGCGACGTGGACGGTCACGACGCCGGCGACGGCGGCCGTGACGGGGTGCTCCATCTTCATGGCCTCGACCACCGCCAGCTCCTGGCCCGCGGCCACGGTGTCCCCGGTGGCCACGGACACGGCGACGACGGTGCCCGGCATGGGCGTGCGGGCCTCGGGGGACGCTGCGCCGGCCGGGGCACGACGCGCGGCCGCGGCCGCGCGGGCGGCCTCGACCACCTCGGCCCGGGTGAGGCGGCGGACCTGCCACGCGGCGCCGTCGCGGTGCAGCCACGCTGAGCGCGGGTCCCGCGGGTCACCGGCCAGGAGGTTGACGCCCGCCAGGCCTCCGGCGTCCTCGTCCACCTCGGCGTCGGCGGCGGGGGCGGTGAGGATGCGGTCCTCGTCCCCGACCCGGACGCGCATCCCGGGCTGCGGGGCGCCCGCGCCGCGCCAGCCGTCCGCCCGGGCCCACGCGGTGCCGGCCGCGCGGTGCTCGGCGGCGGCCGCGTCCTCGGACACGTCGGCCAGGGCCTCGGCCGCGAGCGCGGCGAGGTCCTCGGGCAGCGCGGGGGCGGTCCACGCCTCGAGGCCGTCGATCAGCTCGGTGGTGAGCCGGCCGGTCCGCACGTCCTCGCGGGCCGCGAGCTCGCGCAGCCAGCCCAGGTTGGAGCGGACGCCGAACAGCACGGTGTCCGCGAGCGCGGCGTCGAGCCGGTCCAGGGCCTCGGCGCGGTCGGCGCCACGGGCGATGAGCTTGGCGATCATCGGGTCGTAGAAGCCGGTGATCTCGGGCTGTGCGCCGTCGACGTCCACGGGGTCCACGGCGCCGGCGGCGGGGCCAGTCTGCGGTCCGGAGCCGAACGCGCGCTCCTCGGCCGGCCGGGAGGGCAGCAGGAGGGTGTCGACGCGGACGCCCTCGCCGGCGGGCTCGCGCCAGCGCAGCACCGGCCCGGTGGAGGGCAGGAAGCCGTTCGCGGGGTCCTCCGCGTAGACGCGGGCCTCGACGGCGGCGCCGTCGAGGGTCACGTCCTCCTGGGCGAAGCCGAGCGGCCCCCCCGCGGCGATGCGCAGCTGCAGCTCCACGAAGTCCAGGCGCTGTCCGCGCACCCGGACGACCTCCTCGGAGACCGGGTGCTCCACCTGCAGGCGGGTGTTCATCTCCATGAAGAAGAACTCGTCCGGGTTCTCGTCCGAGACGAGGAACTCGACGGTGCCGGCACCGCGGTAGCCCACGGACACGGCCGCGTCCACGGCGGCCCGGCCCAGGCGCTCGCGGAGCTCGGCCCCGTGCGCCAGCCCGGTCAGCAGGGGCGCGGGGGCCTCCTCGATCACCTTCTGGTGGCGGCGCTGCAGGGAGCACTCGCGCTCGCCCAGGTGCACGGTGGCGCCGTGGGCGTCCGCGAACACCTGCACCTCGATGTGCCGGGGCGCGGTGATGAGCCGCTCGAGCAGCAGGGTGTCGTCGCCGAACGCGGAGCGCGCCGTGCGCCGGGCCGAGGCGAGGGCGCCGGGCAGCTCCTCGGCGGCGCGCACGGCCACCATGCCCTTGCCGCCGCCGCCCGCGGAGGGCTTGATCAGCAGCGGGAAGCCGACGCGCTCGGCCTCGGCCGTGATCTGCTCGTCGGTGAGCGTGGGGTCCTGGATGCCGGGGACCACCGGCACGTCGTACGCGGCCACGGTCTCCTTGGCGCGGATCTTGTCCGCCATCGCGTCGAGCGAGGCCACGGGCGGGCCCACGAACACGATGCCGGCCGCGTCCAGCGCGCGGGCGAAGTCGGCGTTCTCGGACAGGAAGCCGTAGCCGGGGTGCACGGCCTGGGCGCCGGTGCGGCGCGCGGCGTCGACGACGGCGTCGATGTCCAGGTAGGACTCGCGGGCCGGAGCCGGGCCGAGGCGGACCGCCGTGTCCGCCTCGCGGACGTGCCGCGCGTCGGCGTCGGCGTCGGAGTGCACGGCCACCGAGCGGATGCCGAGGCGGCGCAGGGTGCGGATGACGCGCACGGCGATCTCGCCGCGGTTGGCCACCAGCACGGTGTCGAACAGGGGCGTCCCCTGGGCGTGGTTCTCGGTCACGGGTGCCTCACATGCGGAACAGGCCGAACCGGGAGTCCGGCAGCGGGGAACGGGAGATGACGTCGAGGGCCAGGGAGAGCACCCGGCGGGTCTGGCCGGGGGTGATCACTCCGTCGTCCCAGAGGCGGGCGGTGGAGTACAGGGGGCTGCCCTGGTCCTCGTACTGCCGGCGGACCGGCGCCTGGAAGGCCTCGACCTCCTCGGGGGACATCGGCTCCTCCCCCGCGGCGGCCCGCTGGTCCTGCTTGATCTGCGTGAGCACGGAGGAGGCCTGCGGGCCGCCCATCACGGAGATGCGCGCGTTCGGCCACATCCACAGGAAGCGGGGTGAGTAGGCGCGGCCGCACATCGCGTAGTTGCCGGCGCCGAACGAGCCGCCGATCACCACGGTCAGCTTGGGCACGCGGGCGGTCGCGACGGCGGTGACCATCTTGGCGCCGTCGCGCGCGATGCCGCCGGCCTCCGCGTCCCGACCCACCATGAAGCCGGAGATGTTCTGCAGGAACAGCAGCGGGATGCCGCGCTGGTCGCACAGTTCGATGAAGTGCGCGCCCTTGCGGGCGGAGTCTCCGAACAGGATGCCGTTGTTGGCGAGGACGCCCACGGGGTGGCCGTCGATCCGCGCGAACGCGGTGACCAGGGTGGTGCCGTAGAGGGGCTTGAACTCGTGGACGGAGCCGCCGTCCACGAGGCGGTCGATCACCTCGCGCACGTCGTAGGGGGTGTTCACGTCCACGGGCACGACGCTGGTCAGTTCGGCCGGGTCCTTGGCGGGCTCCGCGGCGGGGGCGACCTCCCAGGCCGGCGCCTCGGCCGGGGGCAGGGTGGCCACGATGTCCCGGAGGATCTGCATGGCGTGCAGGTCGTCGTCCGCCAGGTGGTCCGCGACGCCGGAGCGCTCGGCGTGCAGCCGGCCGCCGCCGAGGTCCTCGGGCGAGATGTCCTCCCCGATCGCGGCCTTCACGAGCGGGGGGCCGCCGAGGAAGATGGTGCCCTGCTCGCGCACGATCACGGTCTCGTCCGACATGGCCGGCACGTACGCGCCGCCCGCCGTGGAGGAGCCGCACACCGCGGCCAGCTGCGGGATGCGCTGCGAGGAGAGCAGCGCCTGGTTCCGGAAGATGCGGCCGAAGTGCTCGCGGTCCGGGAAGACCTCGTCCTGGCGGGGCAGGAACGCGCCGCCGGAGTCCACGAGGTAGATGCACGGCAGGCGGTTCTCCAGGGCGATCTCCTGGGCCCGCAGGTGCTTCTTCACCGTCATGGGGTAGTAGGTGCCGCCCTTCACGGTGGCGTCGTTGCCGACCACCATCACGAGGCGGCCATGGACCAGGCCGATGCCCGCCACGACGCCCGCGGCGGGGCTGTCCCCGTCGTACAGGCCGTGCGCGGCCAGCGCGCCGACCTCGAGGAAGGGCGAGCCCTCGTCGAGCAGCGCGTCGATGCGGTCCCGCACCAGCAGCTTGCCGCGGCCGGTGTGGCGCTCGCGCGAACGCTCGGGCCCGCCGAGCGACGTGCGGGCGACGAGGTCGGCGAGCTCCTGCTCCAGCCGGGCGTGGCCGGCCGCGTTGCGCTCGGCCACGGTGGGCGCGGACTGCGCGGCCGGGGCCGGGGTGCTGGCGGTCATGAGACCCCCTTCAGTGAATGACGACTAACTGAACCGAGCCTCAGTGTAGTGACGATCGTCACTGACGTCGACCGGGCGCCCGGCGCGCCTCGTCCCGTCCTACAGTGGATCCCATGCCCGCCGTCGATCCCGCGTCCCCCACCGCCCCGGCGACCCCGCCGACCGCCCGGGAGGCCGCCAAGGCCCGACGCCGGGTGGACCTGCTCGCGGCCGCGGCGCGACTGTTCGCGGCCCGGGGCTTCGACGCGGTCCGCCTCGAGGACATCGGCGCCGCGGTCGGGATCAGCGGCCCCGCCATCTACCGCCACTTCGCCGGCAAGGCCGCCGTGCTCACGGCGATCCTCGACACGGCCTCGCAGGACCTGCTGGACGGCGGGCTGGCCGCCGAGGCGCAGCACGCGCCGGGGGCGGAGACCCTGCGGGCCCTCATCGGTTTCCAGGCGGACTTCGCCCTCGCCCAGCGCGACGTGATCCGTGTGCAGGACCGCGACATGTCCGCCCTGCCCGACGGCGCGCGCACGGCCATCACGCGCACCCAGCGCGCCTACATCGACGTGTGGGCGCGCCAGCTGCAGGTCGTCCACCCCCACGAGGACCAGGCCACCGCCGTGTTCCGCGCCCAGGCCGTGCTGGGCCTGCTCAACTCCACCCCCCGCTCGGTGCGGCGCACCGCGGCCGACCGCGCGGCTCGCCGCGCGACCCTCGTGGCCATGGCCTGGGCCGCGGCCACGGCCCCCGGGCCGCTGCCCGGCGGGGACTGAGCGGGCGGCACCGGCCCGGCGGGCCGGCGTCGTGCCCGGTGATACGGTGGCCGGTACCCGCGACGGCGACGCCGTCGAACCCCGCCCCGAGAGGTCCACCGCCGTGCTTCTTCGTGACGTCCGACCCGAGGATCTGGACGAGTTCTTCCTCCACCAGCAGGACGAGCAGGCCAACCTGATGTCCGCCTTCGCCCCCCGCAACCCCCGGGACCGCGGTGTCTTCGACTACCACTGGGCCCACCTGCTCGGGGACGAGGACACCGTCGTGCGGACCATCGAGCACGAGGGCCGCGCCGTGGGTGCGCTCGTGTGCACCCAGCAGGACGGCGTGGGCGAGCTGTCCTTCTGGACCGCGCAGGACTACTGGGGCCTGGGGCTGACGACCGCGGCCGTGGACCGGTTCCTGGAGGAGCACACCGCCCGCCCGCTGCGGGCGCACGTGCCCGAGGACAATGTGGGCTCCGTGAAGGTGCTCTCCCGCCGCGGCTTCGAGACCGTCGGCGAGGAGAAGGTCTTCTCCAACGCCCGTGCCGAGGTCATCACCGAGCTCGTGATGGAGCTGCCCGCCGCCGACTGAGCGCGCCCCGCGGCCCCCGCCGTGCCGGCGGCCGCACCGGCCTGCCACGACGACGGCCCCGCCTCCCGGTGCCCGGGTGGCGGGGCCGCGGCGCGTCCGGGGCCGTCAGACCATGGTCAGGGTCAGACCCGGGCGGCGCAGGATCGCGCCGACGTCCGCGAGGAAGCGCGAGCCCTGCTCGCCGTCCACGAAGCGGTGGTCGAACGAGAGGGACAGCGTCATGACGTCCCGCAGGGCGATCTCGCCGCGATGCTCCCACGGCATCCTCCGGACCTGGCCGATCGCGATGATCGCCCCCTCACCCGGGTTGATGATCGGGGTGCCCGCGTCCACGCCGAACACCCCGACGTTCGTGAGCGTGAAGGTGCCGCCGGCCAGATCCGCCGGGGACAGCCGCCCCTCGCGGGCGAGGCCCGTGAGATCGCGGATGGCGTCGGCCAGCTCCCTCAGGCTCATCGCCTGGGCGTCCTTGACGTTCGGCACCATCAGCCCGCGGGGGGTGGCGGCGGCGAAACCGAGGTTCACGAAGTTCTGCTGGACGATCGTCCCGGCGGCCTCGTCCCACCGGGCGTTGACGTCCGGGGTGCGCTCCATCGCCACGAGGCACGCCTTGGCGGCGAGCGTCATGGGCGTGAGCTTGACGTCCCGGAACTCGCGGGAGGCCTTGAGCTCGGCGAGCAGCTCCATGGTCTCGGTGACGTCCACCTGCAGGAACTCGGTCACGTGCGGGGCGGTGAACGCGGACTGCACCATGGCCGCCGCGGTCGCCTTGCGCACGCCCTTGACCGGCACGGCCTCCGTGCGCGGGCGGCCGCCCAGGGTGCGGACGCCCCCGGTCGAGCCCGACTCGGCGCCGGACTGCGGCGGCGCCGCCGCGGCCGCGGGCTGCCCGCCCCCGGCCAGGAACGCCTCGACGTCCGCGCGGGTGATGACCCCGCCCACACCCGTGCCGGTGACCTGCTCCAGATCCACGCCCGCGCGGCGCGCGTACAGGCGCACGGGCGGAGTGCACCGGGGTCGCTCGCCCGGGGCCGGCTCGTGGGCCGCGTCCGCGCGGTCCGGCTCGGCGGCCTCGGGCTGCGGGCGCCCGGCGCCGGCGGGGGCCGCCTCCGACGTGGACGGCGCCTGTCCGCGGGCGGGCTCGCCCGCCGGGGCGGCCGACGTCGCCGGGGCCGCGGAGCCGCGCCGCGCACGGCGGCCGGGCTTGCCGGTGTCCGGCGCGGCGCCGTAGCCGACGAGGGTGGGCACGCGGCCGTCACCCTCGGCGGGCCCGCCGACGTCGGGCTCGGCGCCCTCGAGGGTGAAGGTCACCAGGGGCGCACCGACCTCGAGGGTCTCACCCTCGGCGCCGTGCAGGGCCGCGACGACGCCCGCGAACGGGCTCGAGACCTCGACCACGGCCTTGGCCGTCTCGACGTCGGCGAGCACCTGGTTCACGCTCACCGCGTCGCCCTCGGCCACGCGCCACGTCACGATCTCGGACTCGGTCAGGCCCTCGCCGAGGTCGGGCAGGCGGAAGGTCTTCTGGCTCATCGGGTCTCCTCCCCGGCGTTCTGGGCCGCGAGGAACTGCTCGGCGGTCTCGGGGGCGGCGAACGCGTCCACGGAGTCCAGCGAATTCGGTCGGCCCAGAGCACGGTCCAGGCCGTCGAGGATGCGGTCGAGGTCCGGCAGGTGCAGGTGCTCGAGCTTGGACGGCGGGTAGGGCACGTCCATGCCGGTGACGCGCACCGGCGGGGCCTCGAGCCAGTGGAACGCGCGCTCGGCCACCGTGGCCACGAGCTCGGCGCCGAGGCCGCCGGTGCGGGAGGCCTCGTGCGCCACGACGAGCCGGCCGGTGCGCCGCACCGAGGACTCGACGAGGCCGGTGTCCAGCGGGGACAGGCTGCGCAGGTCGACCACCTCGACCTCGACGCCCTCCTCGGCCGCCACCTCGGCGGCCTGCAGGGCGGTCTTCACGAGCGGGCCGTAGGCCACGAGCGTGGCGTCACGGCCCTCGCGCAGGATGCGGGCCGGGCTCATCGGCGGGATCGCGACGTCCAGGTCCACGTCGCCCTTGTCGTGGTAGCGACGCTTGGGCTCGAGGTAGACCACCGGGTCCTCCGAGGCGATCGCGGCGCGGATGAGGTCGTACCCCTCCTGTGGGGAGGACGGGGAGACCACGCGCAGGCCCGCGGTGTGCAGGAAGTAGGCCTCGGGCGACTCGGAGTGGTGCTCCGGGGAGCCGATGCCGCCGCCGAAGGGGATGCGGATGGTGACCGGCATCGGCACGGCGCCGCGGGTGCGGGCACGCAGCTTGGCCAGGTTCGCCACGATCTGGTCGAACGCCGGGTACACGAAGCCGTCGAACTGGATCTCGACGACGGGCCGGTAGCCGCGCATCGCCAGGCCGATGGCCGTGCCCACGATGCCGGACTCGGCCAGCGGGGTGTCGAGCACCCGGTCCTCGCCGAACTCGGCCTGCAGGCCGTCGGTGATGCGGAACACGCCGCCGAGGGCGCCGATGTCCTCGCCCATGAGCAGGACCTTGGGGTCGTCGGCCAGGGCACGGTGCAGGCCGCGGTTGATCGCACGGCCGAAGGTCATGCGCTCGCTCACGCGCCCGCCTCCTCGTCGTCGAACTGCTGCAGGTAGAGGGCGTGCTCGCGGCGCTGCCGCTCGAGCTCCTGGTGGGGCTCAGCGTAGATCTCGTCGAAGAGCCTGTCCGCGCCGTCCTCCTCGAGCGCCTCGAGGGCGCGGCGGACCTCGGCCGCCAGCTCGTCGGCCTCGGCCTGGGCCTGTGCGAGCACGGCGTCCACGTCCACATCGAGGGTGCGCAGGTGCGCCTCCACGCGGGTCAACGGGTCACGGGCCTTCCAGGCCTCGAGCTCGGCGTCGTCCCGGTAGCGGGTGGGGTCGTCCGCGGTGGTGTGCGGGCCCATGCGGTAGGTGACGGCCTCGATGAAGGTGGGACCGCCCCCGTCGGCCGCGCGCTCGACGGCGGCGCGGGTCGCGGCGAGCACGGCCAGGACGTCGTTGCCGTCCACGCGCATCGACGGGATGCCGAAGCCCCACGGGCGGTCCGCGATGCTGCGGCGGGTCTGCAGGCGCACGGGCTCGGAGATGGCCCAGTGGTTGTTCTGGCAGAAGAACACCACGGGCGACTGGTACGAGGCGCTGAAGACCATGGCCTCGTTGACGTCTCCCTGGCTCGTGGCGCCGTCGCCGAAGTAGACGATCGTGGCGACGTCCGCCTGGTCCCGCTGGACGCCCATCGCGTAGCCGACGGCGTGCAGGGCCTGCGCGCCGATGATGATCTGCTGGGTGGCCACGCGCGTCTCGTTCGGGTCCCAGCTCGAGAACGTGGAGCCGCGCCACACCCGCAGCAGGTCCAGCGCGGGGACGCCGCGCAGCAGGGCCACGCCGTTCTCGCGGTAGGACGGGAAGACGAAGTCGTCCGGGCGCAGCGCGACGGCGGAGCCCACCTGGGCGGCCTCCTGGCCCAGCAGCGGGGGCCACAGGGCCAGCTCGCCCTGACGCTGCAGGTGCGTGGCCTCGACGTCGAGGCGCCGGACCACGGCCATCTGGCGGTACAGCGCGGCGAGGGCGTCGGCGTCGACGTCCTCGATCCACGGGGCGAGCTCCGGCTGCGGACGGCGGCGGCCCTCCGCGTCGAGCACCTGGAGCATCACGGCCTCAGCCGGGCCCGCCGGGGGCGGAGAGCCGGCGGATCGGCCGCCGGTGGGACGGGTGTGGTCCACGAGGGTCACTGCACTGCCTTCCGATCGACGCCCACGGTGCGGGGCGAGGGAGTTGTACGCATGCGCGAGCAGGGGTGGAGCGCGCGGCGTCTCGGTGGTGTGATTGTAATCACTTCAGTGTGATCTGCGCCACTCTCCCGGGGCCGCCGCGCGAGGGCCGGGTGTCAGGCGCGGCGCAGCAGCACGTCGACGGCGGCGTCAAGGTAGGCGTCGACCTGGCCCTCCTCGTAGCCGGCGGCACCCTCGGCCTCGCTGAACGCCGCGCGGCGCACGTCGTCCGCGGTCAGCCCGCCTTCGGCGTCGGGATCCGTCGAGTCCTCCGCACCGGCCAGGGTGACGCGCAGGCGGTCCACGAGCGCGTCCACCTGGTCCACGTCGTAGCTCACGGCGTCCGCGCGGGAGGGGCGGCGGAAGCGCTCCGCCGGGGCCCGGTCGGCACGGGCCACGAGCTCGGCCACGCGCTCCTCGAGGTCTGCGGCCCAGTCCTCGTCCCCGCGCTCGGCGACGAAGGCCTGACGCTCGGCGGCGGCCAGCTCCTCTTCGAGGCGGTCCAGCTCGTCGTCCACCTCGTCCGTGGCGTAGCCGCCGTTGACGGTCGCGAAGCGGGCCTGGCGCACCTCCTCCGCCGTCAGCGGGGCACCGCCGTCGCGTGCCTCACGGGCACGCGCCATGAAGGCGTCCACGTGGGTGGTCTCGTAGCCGATCTCGTCCTGCTCGACGAGCTCGAAGACCGGCTCGGCGTCCGGGGTGGTGCGGGGGGTCATGGGCGTCTCCTGCGGTGCGGGTCCCGGACGTGCCGGGTCGAGGGGTGGATCAGGTCAGGGGCAGCGCCAGCACGGTGTAGGCCACCGGCGAGGCGAACACGAGGGAGTCCAGGCGGTCCATCACGCCGCCGTGGCCGGGCAGGGCGGAGGACATGTCCTTGATGCCGAGCTCACGCTTGACCATGGACTCGGAGAAGTCCCCCGCGGTGGCGGCGGCGACGGTGGTCACGCCGAGGACGGCGCCGATCCACCACGGCTGGCCGACCAGCAGGGGGACGGCGACGACGCCCACCAGCACCGAGCCCGCCAGGGAGCCGGCCAGGCCCTCCCAGGACTTCTTGGGGCTGATGCGCGGGGCGATCGGGGTGCGGCCGAGGCGGTAGCCCACGATGTAGCCGAACGTGTCGTTGGAGACCACCATCAGCAGCAGGATCGCCACCATGCGGTGCCCCAGCGGCTCGTCCAGGAGCGCAGCGGCGAAGGAGAGCAGGAACGGCGCCCACAGCACGATGAACACGCCCGCGAGCATGAACTGGCCCGCCGGGCGCCGGCGCGTCAGCGCCGTCCACACGGCCACCAGCGCCAGGCATGCCACCAGGGCGATGAACAGCGCGGGCACCCCCCACCGCCACGCGGTGAGCGGCAGGACCGCCGCGGCCACCCAGAGCGGGGGCCGCGGCACGTCCAGGCCGATGCCGCGTACCGCCGTCGCGATCTCGGACACCGCGCCGACCAGCAGGGCGACCACGAGCACGACCAGCAGCCAGTCGAGCCAGAAGAGGCCGACCAGGGCCGTCGCCAGCAGCCCCACCCCCACGAGGACGGCGGACTTGAGGTCGCGGCCGCCGCGCGGGGGTGCGGGCGAGGTGGGCACGGCGGAGGTCATGGGACGAGCGCGGACGGCGGGAGGCTCAGACCTCCAGCAGCTCCTGCTCCTTGTTCTTGGCCATCTCGTCGATGAGCTCGACGTGGCGCTTGGTGAGCGCGTCCAGCTCCTTCTCGCCGCGGGCGCCCTCGTCCTCGCCGACCTCGCCGTCCTTGACGGCCTTGTCCATGGCCTCCTTGGCCTTGCGACGGGCGTTGCGCACGGAGATCTTGTGCTCCTCCGCCTTGGACTTGACCAGCTTCACGTACTCCTTGCGGCGCTCCGCGGTCAGCTCCGGCATCACGATGCGGATGACCTTGCCGTCGTTGGACGGGTTCGCGCCGACCTCGGACTCGGACAGGGCCTTCTCGATGTTGCGCAGGGCCGACTGGTCGAACGGCGTGATGAGCAGCGTGCGGGCGTCCGTGGTGGTGAAGGACGCCAGCTGCTGCAGCGGGGTGAACGAGCCGTAGTAGTCGACCATCACCTTGGAGTAGAGGCCCGGGTTGGCGCGGCCGGTGCGCACGGAGGCGAAGTCCTCACGCGTGGCCTCGATGGTGCGGTCCATCTGCTCTTCGGCGGACTGCAGGGTCTCCTGGATCACGGTGTCTCCTCGGTGTGGTGGATCAGGTCTGCCGCCATCCTACGCGGCGGGCCTCAGACGGTGACGGTGGTCCCGATCGGCTCGCCGAGCAGGGCGCGGGTCACGTTGCCCGGGCCCTCCATGCCGAACACGCGCATGTCCAGGTCGTTGTCCTTGCACATGGTCATGGCGGTCAGGTCCATCACGCGGATGTTCCGCAGCAGCGCCTCATCGTAGGTCAGGTGCGTGAGGCGCTCGGCGGTGGGGTCCTTCTTGGGGTCCGCGGTGTAGACGCCGTCCACGCCGGACTTGGCCATCAGGACCTCGTCTGCCCCGACCTCCAGGGCGCGCTGGGCCGCCACGGTGTCCGTGGAGAAGTAGGGCAGGCCGGTGCCGGCGCCGAAGATCACGACGCGGCCCTTCTGCATGTGGCGGATGGCGCGCAGCGGGATGTAGGACTCCGCCACCTGCTCCATGTGGATGGCGGACTGCACGCGCGTGGTGACCCCGGCCTGGATGAGGAAGTCCTGCAGGGCCAGGCAGTTCATCACGGTGCCGAGCATGCCCATGTAGTCGGCCCGACGGCGGTCCATCCCGTTCTCGGACAGCTCGGCGCCACGGAAGAAGTTGCCGCCGCCGACGACGATCGCGATCTCCACCTGGTCCGCCGCGGCGGCGATCTGCTCGGCGATGCCGCGGACGGTCTCCGGGTCCACGCCGATCTTGCCGCCGCCGAACACCTCGCCCGAGAGCTTGAGGAGCACGCGACGGCGGCCGGTGTCGTCCGAGGTCTGCGGGGCGTGGGCGGTGGTCGGGTCCTCGGGGGCGCGGTTCGTCTCCATGGGAAGCATCTCCTGGTCGGTGAGGGGT
>NZ_LR732370.1:398042-436822 GCF_902506395.1 Micrococcus sp. 116 | reverse complement strand
TCCCGGGGGCGGACACGCGGACGGGGTGGCCGCCCGGTCGGGGCGGCCACCCCGTCATGCGATGGTCGTCGGCGCCATCCGGCGCCGGAGTGGACCTCGGGTCGCTCCCGATCCTACGCCCCCGCGGGGCGTGGACCGGGAGCGGCCGGTCCGGGTGCGGCGGTCAGTTGCCGACGCGGAAGCGGGCGAACCCGGTGACGTTGGTGCCGGCGTCGGAGGCGACCTTGCCGACGGTCTGCTTCGGGTCCTTCGCGAACGGCTGGTCCACGAGCACGATCTCCTTGAAGAAGCCGGTCAGGCGGCCCTCCACGATCTTCGGCAGGGCCTGCTCCGGCTTGCCCTCGGCACGGGCGGTCTCATCGGCGATGCGACGCTCGTTCTCGACGGTCTCGGCCGGCACGTCCTCACGGGTGAGGTACGTGGGCGAGTAGGCCGCGACGTGCACGGCGATGTCGTGCGCGGCGGTCTTGGCCTCGGCGGAGTCGGCGTCCACGGCGAGGAGCACGCCCACCTGGGCCGGCAGGTCCTTGGAGGTCTTGTGCAGGTAGGCGTCCACGTAGGCGCCCTCCACGCGGGCCAGGCGGCGCACGGCCACCTTCTCGCCCAGCAGGGCGCCCTCCTCGGTCACGTAGTCGCCCAGGGTGCGGCCCTCGTAGTCGGAGGCCAGCAGGCCGTCGACGTCGGTGGCGCCGGAGGCGACGGCGGCGCGCAGCACCACGTCGCCCAGGGCGATGAACTTGTCGGCCTTGGCCACGAAGTCGGTCTCGCAGTTGAGCTCGATCATGACGCCGACGCCGTTCTCGACGGTCGCGGCCACGAGGCCCTCGGCGGCCGAGCGGCCCTCGCGCTTGGTGGCGCCCTTGAGGCCCTTCACGCGGATGATCTCGATGGCCTTCTCGGCGTCGCCGTCGGCCTCGTCCAGAGCCTTCTTCACGTCCATCATGCCGGCGCCGGTGCGCTCGCGCAGGGCCTTGATGTCAGCAGCGGTGTAGTTCGCCATGCTCGTTCGGTCCTTCCCGTGGTGTGGGTTGTGCGGGATGTTCGGGGTCTGAACCGGCCCGTCGGCCCGGCCGGGTGGGGCCGGGCGGACGGACCGGCCGGGATCACTCGCCCTGCGGGGCGGCCTCGGCGGCGGGGGCCTCGGCCTGCTCGGCCGGCGCCTCGGCGGCGGGGGCCTCGGCCTGCTCAGCCTGCTCGGCCTGCTGGGCGTTGTGCTGCTCGAGCAGCTCGCGCTCCCACTCGGCCATCGGCTCGGCGGCCGCCTGGCCGGACTTGCCGCCCTGACGGGCGATCAGGCCCTCGGCGACGGCGTCCGCGACCACGCGGGTCAGCAGGTTCACGGAGCGGATGGCGTCGTCGTTGCCCGGGATCGGGTAGGCGACCTCGTCCGGATCGCAGTTGGTGTCCAGGATGGCGACGACCGGGATGCCGAGCTTCTGGGCCTCGTCGACGGCCAGGTGCTCCTTCTTGGTGTCCACGACCCACACGGCGGAGGGGGTCTTGGCCATGTTGCGGATGCCGCCGAGGTTGGCCTGCAGCTTCTCGAGCTCACGGTTGAGCAGCAGCAGTTCCTTCTTGGTGAACTGCGAGCCGGCCACGTCCTCGAAGTCGATCTCCTCGAGCTCCTTCATGCGCTGCACGCGCTTGGAGACGGTGGAGAAGTTGGTCAGCATGCCGCCGAGCCAGCGGTGGTTCACGTAGGGCATGCCCACGCGGCCGGCCTGCTCCGCGATGGCCTCCTGGGCCTGCTTCTTGGTGCCGACGAACAGGATGGTGCCGCCGTGGGCGACGGTCTCCTTGACGAACTCGTAGGCGCGGTCGATGTAGGACAGCGACTGCTGGAGATCGATGATGTAGATGCCGTTGCGCTCGGTGAAGATGAAGCGCTTCATCTTGGGGTTCCAGCGGCGGGTCTGGTGGCCGAAGTGGACACCGGAGTCGAGGAGCTGGCGCATGGTCACGACGGGCATGACGTTCCCTTCTGTGGCAGCCGTGGCACCCCGCGCTTCACGCGCGGGCGGTCTGCCGGTCGATTTCTTGACGGTTGGCGGCCGGCCCGGTCGGGCGGCCCCTGGCATCACGACGGCGGGCTGCCGGGCCCCACGAGCACCCGCGCCGACGTCCTCTCCAGGAGGACGGCGGGGACGGGACCGAGCGTGGGGGCTGGGCCGCTGAAGCGACCCACCGCGATGCGCGGAGTCGGCGTCCGGGGCACAGCACAGGGCCGGCCACAGGACACCGCTGAGGTGAATCCTACCCCAGGTGGGCGACCGCTCCCATCGCCGACTCCTGCACAGGGGCCGGTGCGGCGGGCGCTCTCCACGATGGGACTGCGGGCCCGCCACGCGGCCGCCCGGGACGCCAGGCTGACGCCATGACCCCTCGCACGCTCCTCCCCCGTCCGCTCCCGCGTCCGCGCATCGCGGGGTGCGTCGCGGCAGCCCTGCTCGCCTGGCTCGTCCTCGCCCTGGGGATGGGCGACCTCGGCCCCGTGTCCCGGGCCACGCCCGCACCGTCCACGCGCGACGCGCTGCTCCTCGTCGCGGCGTCCCCGGCAGGTCCGGGCGCGACGGCCGCGCCGGTCGCGTGGCACCCGCCCGTCGCCGGCGCCGCCCCGGATGACGTGCTCCGCGCGTTCGTCGCACCCGAGCGACCGTGGAGTCGGGGGCACCGGGGCGTGGACCTCGCCGTGCAGACCGGGGCTCCGATCCAGGCGCCGGCGGCGGGCCGGGTCGTGTTCGCCGGGGTCGTGGTCGACCGCCCCGTGCTGACCCTCGAGCACGCGAACGGGACCCGCAGCTCCCTCGAGCCGGTGGAGGCCGACGTCGCGGTGGGGGCCGTCGTCGACGCGGGCGACCCCGTGGGGCGACTGGCCGGGGCGCCACCCCACTGCCCGCGGGCGTGCGTGCACTGGGGCGTGCGGGAGCCCGATGGCTGGCGGGTGGGGGACGCGGCCTTCGACCGCTACCTCGACCCGCTGGTGCTCATCGGCTGGAGCGGCCCGTCCGTGCTCTGGCCGCACGCCGCGCCACACCCAGCGCGGCCGTGAGGTCCAGAAGCCGGCGGGCGGACTCGTCCCAGCTGAACCGGGCCGCCTGGGCGACGCTCGCCCGGGAGGCCGCGGCGAACTCGGCGGGGTCCTCGAGCTCCCGCACGCGGGCCGCGAGCGCGGCCGCCCGGTCCCCCTCGAGCGGGACACCCCGGAAGGACGGGGTGCCCGCGCCGGCGATCTCGCGGAAGATCGGCAGGTCCGAGCACACCACCGGCGTGCCATGGGCCATCGCCTCGGCCACGGGCAGGCCGAAGCCCTCGGCGCGGGAGAGGGTGACGGCCGCGGTGGCCCGGCGGAGCAGGCGCACGTACTCGGCCTCGTCGGTGCCGTCGTGGAAGACCACGTCCGCGCCGGCGGCCCCTGCGCCGGCGCGGCGCGCGGCCAGCCGGGCCTCGAGCTGCCCGCGGCGCTCCGGGCTGATGCGGGAGAGCAGGTGCAGCGCGTAGCCCGGCAGCAGGGGCGCGGCCGCCACGAGGGACTCGACGTCCTTGTAGTCCATGAACGAGCCCATGTAGAGCAGCGTGCGGTCCGGGGTCTCGTCCGGGTCACGCGGCTCCGGTACCGTCTGCGCCGCATTGGCGATGACGTGGACCGGACGCCGGGTGAGGCGGTGCCGGTCGATGAGCTCCGCCGTCGTCCGGGAGACCGTGGCGACCGCGTCCGCGCGGTCGAGCAGGAGCCGCTGCGGGGTCTTGGTCAGGTGGTAGGCCCGCCACAGCCAGCGGATCGGCTCGGGCAGGTTCCGCGGCGGGGTGCGGTGCTCGTAGTAGATGAGGTCGTGGAGCGTGAGGATCAGCGCGTAGTCCCGCCCCCACGACCCCATGGTCTGCATGGGCGAGAAGACGACGTCCGGTCGCAGGCGCGCGACCTGACGGGCCACGAACGGCTCGCGTGGGGAGGTGGGGCCGGAGACGAGGTGCCACGGCACGCCGTCCGGGAGCAGGGCCAGCTGTCGTTCGTCCGAGATCAGCATCGCGACTTCGACCTCGACGTCGGCCCCCTCCGGGCCCGGCGCGTCGGTCCGGCGGGCGACCGCCTCGATGAGGCTCGCGCCGTAGCGGGAGATGCCGTCGTGGAAGTCGGTGCGGGTGTAGCGGGCGTCCATCAGCAGGCGCAGGGGGCGGGAGGGGCTCACCCGCACCACGCTAGCGCCGCGCCGGAGAGGGGCGGGGACAGCCGCGCACGGTAGGTGCCGACCGGGGCGCGTCGAGCGCCGATCGGCCACCTGGACGTCATCCGAATTTCTGATTGCGTTTCGATAACGATCGTGTATCTTGATCACGGATCGGTTACAGCCGATCCGCCACACCGGGGCTTCCTCCGCGTCCTCGCGTACCCGGTCATCCGCACTGCTCGTCAACTCGCACCCGCGGTCCGGCCTCGTTCCGGGCATCGCCCGGAGGCACCGCCCTCACGGGCCGCAGGTCCTGTCCGGGAAGAAGATCCGATGTCCGTGACCTCCTCGCACGCCGCTGTGCGTCGCGCCCCCCGCACCGCCGCCGCCTCCGTGGCCCTCGCCCTGGGCGCCGCCGCCCTGACCGGCGTCGGCACCGTGTCCGTCGCCGAGACCGCCCAGGCCGCCGAGACCGCCTACACCGTCCGCTCCGGCGACGGCTGGTGGATCATCGCCCAGCGCACCGGCGTCTCCATGTCCAGGTTGCAGTCGCTCAACGGCATGACCGCCGCGACCGTGCTGCATCCCGGCATGGTCCTCAAGACCTCCGGCACTGCCACCCCGACCCCGGCCCCGGCGCCGTCCACCTCGGGCTCGACCTACACCGTGCTGGCCGGCGACGGCTGGTGGATCATCTCCTACCGCACGGGGGTGTCCGCCTCGATCCTGCAGTCCATCAACGGCATGAGCTCCTCGACCATGCTCCACCCGGGGATGGTCCTGAAGACCACCTCGGTCTCCACCTCCAGCGCCCCCGCCGTCGCCCCTGCGCCGGCGCCCGCGTCCAAGCAGGCTGCCGTCGACTACGTGCGCTCCGCCGTCCGGAACCCGTCCTCCTATTACGTGTGGGGCGGCAACGGCCCCTCCGGCTTCGACTGCTCCGGCCTCACCCAGCAGGCCATGGCCCGGGCCGGCATCTCCATCCCGCGCCGCGCCGGCGACCAGTACCTCGCCGCGAAGTCCTACGTGCCGATCTCCCAGGCCCAGCCCGGCGACCTCGTGTTCTATGCGAACCAGTCCACCGGCCGCATCTACCACACGGCCATGTACATGGGCGGCGGCCAGCTCGCCCACGCCCTCAACGAGGACGCGGGCCTAGTGTTCACCTCCACGACGATCATGAAGTCCGACATGCTCGCGGTGGCCGCCCGCTACTGAGCACCGGCACGACGACGGCCCCCGGCCCGCGCCATACCGCGCGGCCGGGGGCCGTTTTCTGTAGGGCGTGCGGGACTTGAACCCGCGACCCAGGGATTATGAGTCCCCTGCTCTGACCGACTGAGCTAACGCCCCTCCCCCGCGGCATCGCGCGGGACCCGCCCATCCTACCGACGGGTCTCAGAGCATCGCGCGGACCTCGGCGGCCGTCGCGCCGCGGTAGAGGCGCTCGAAGATGTCCACCGTCTTCTGGGCGGAATGATGCAGGGCCTTCGCGTGGGACGCCTCGCCCATGGCGGCGCGGTCCGCGTCCGAGAGGTCGAGGATCCGGGCGATCCGATCGGCCAGGGCCACGTGGTCCCCGGGCGGGAAGAGGTGGCCGTTGACGCCCTCGTCCACGAGGTGGGGCAACGCGAGGGCGTCCGCGAGGACCACCGGGGTGGACGCGCTGAGCGCCTCGAGGGTCACGAGGGACTGCAGCTCCGCCGTGCCCGGCTGGCAGAACACGTCGGCGCGCAGGTAGGCCGCCCGCAGCTCCTCCTCGGAGACGTGGCCGCGCAGCAGGACGCGGTCGGCCACCCCCTCCTCGTCCACCGTGGCACGGATGCGGTCGCGCTGCTCGCCGTCGCCGACGATCTCGGCGTGCACGTCCAGGTCGGGGCGGGTGCGGGCCAGGTGCGCGATCGCACGGATCAGCACCTCCACGTTCTTCTCCACGGCCAGCCGCCCCACGAAGAGCACGACCGGATGGCCGGGATGGTCCACCCTCTCCCCCGGCTGCAGCTCGTAGGCGCTCGCGTCGATGCCGTTGGAGACCGGGAGAACGTTGTCCAGGCCGGCGTGCTCGGCCATGGCCTGCGCGGCGAGGGCCGTGGGGGTGGTGACCACCGCGCCCTTGCCCATGAGTCGACCCATGTCCTTCCACGACACCCGGGAGACGGTGTCCAGGAACCACTGCGGGAACGGCAGGAACGGCTCGAGGTTCTCCGGCATGAAGTGGTTCGTGGAGACGATCCGGATGCGGCGCCGCTCGGCCTCGTTGATGGCGGCCTCGCCGATCATGTAGTGGCACTGGGCGTGCACGACGTCCGGCTGGACCTCGCGGTAGATGCGGCGGAAGGAGATCTTGGCATGCCGCGGGAGCACCACACGGTAGTACTCGTGCGTCGGCGCCGGCAGGGAGCGCAGCAGGTGCACGGTGGCCTCCGGCCGGTGCTCCACGGTGTCCGGGCCGGCGTCACTGCGCGGCATCACGACGTGGACCTCGTGGCCGCGCGCGTGCAGCGCCGTGGCGAGGCGGTGGCCGAAGGTGGCGGCCCCGTTGACGTGCGGCGGATAGGTGTCTGCGGCGATCAGCACCTTCAGGGGGCGGTCGGCGGCGATCCCGGGACGGTCGGACACGGCGGTCCCTCTCTGTGGTGGCGATGGCACGACGGCGCCCGGCCCGTGCCGTGAGGATCGGCCGCGGGCACGGCGCGCGTCCCACGGTAGCAACCGTCGGCGCCGGCACGAGGATGCGCGAGGGGGTCAGCCCCGGCGGGACGGGTGCTCGCGCGGGTCCTGACCGTCCGCCCGCAGGCCGCGGGCCTTGCCCACCGCGCGCACGAGGTAGTCCCCCGCGGCGAGGATGTGCAGCAGGCAACCGGCGCCGACCAGAGCCAGGGCCACGCCGCTCCACGGGCCGCCGTCGACCCCCGGCACACGGGCGAGCAGCAGCAGGGGCGTGCCCACCAGCAGCAGCGCGGTGCGCACCTTGCCCAGGACCGTGACCGGCAGATCCGGGCTGCCGCCGAACAGCCACAGGCACACGGCGGCGAGCACGAGGTCCGGGATCGCGATGGCCAGGGCGAGCCAGAGCGGGGCGATGCCGGTGGCCACGAACGTCACGGCCACCACCAGCAGGGAGAGGCGGTCCGCCACCGGGTCGAGCCACCGCCCGACCGTGGAGATCATGTCGAACCGGCGCGCCACGTAGCCGTCCACCCAGTCCGTGCCGGAGAGCACCGCCAGGATCACGAACGCGTCCAGGTGCCGGCCGTCGACGGTGAGCCACACGAACACCGGGACCAGGGCGAAGCGGGCCAGGGTGATGAGGTTCGGCACGGTCAGCCAGGTGTCGCGGACGCGGTACTCGTGGCCCTCGCGCAGGCCGACGTCGATCACACGCATGGGTCGCTCCTCCAGGGTCCGCGGGCGGACGCCCCCGCCGGGCGCCCCACACGCCCAGCCTACCGACGCCGTCGCCCCTCCCCGCAGACGACGAGGCCCCGATCCGTGGGGATCGGGGCCTCAGGGGCGGGCGGGCACCCCCCCCCGGGTCAGCGGCGGCGCAGGCGGCCGGCGAGCGCCACGAACGCGGCGGAGGAGGCGCCGAGCAGCGCGAGCGGCTGCCAGTTGTCCTTCACGTAGTCCTCGGCCTCGGCGGTCCGCTCCCCCGCGCGGGCGGCACCGGTGAACGGCGCGGTCTGCTCGGTGGCGTGTGCGGTCTCGGGGGTGACGCCGCGACCCTTGCGCTGCGCGGCGAAGGCCGCGAGCTGGCCCTTCACGCTGGTCTTCTCGTCCAGGCCGGAGCGGATGTCGCCCAGGTGGCGGCGGCGCAGGTCGGCACGGCGACGGATCTCCGCCTCGCTGGCGTCGGCGCGGTCCGGATGGGGAGCGGCCTCGCCGTTCTTGCGGGCCTTCTTGTTCTCCTCCTTCTCCACCTTCTTCCGCTCGGCCTCGCGGGCGGCCTCGACACGCTTGGCCTCGGCGCGCTCCGCCTTGAGGCGGTCGTACTCGGCCGGATCGAAGGCGTTGCCCTCCTTGAGGTAGCCGAGGTCGTACTCGAGGTTGCGCACGATCTCCTGCGGCACGAGCGGCATGGCGCCCTTGACCATCATGAGGCCGACGCCGGCGAAGATCAGGCCGAGCACGAGGAACGCCAGCGCCACCATCAGCGCCGGGAACCAGAAGCTCGGGTCGGCGAAGGCGCCGATCAGGGTCACCACGAGGGCGACCACCATGAGTGCGAGGAAGAACAGGCCCACCACCGCGATGCCGGCGCCGATGCCGGCCTTCTTGCCCTTCGCGGCCACGTGCCTCTTGGCGAGCTCGAGCTCGTCCTTCATCTGCAGGGGCAACAGGCGCACGACGGCGCCGAGCAGGTCGGTCAGCGAGCTCGCGCGGGTCTGCGGGGTCACCGGGACGGCGGTCCGCGGCGCGCGGACCTTCGACGCATCGGCGGGGGGAGCCTGGTGGGACATGGTGCATGCCTTCCGTGGAGTGCCTGGACAGATGCGCCCGGGCGGCGCGGCGGTCGCCGGGCATTCTCGAGCAAAGCTATCACCGGCCCGCCCCCAGGGGGACGGGCCGGGTGCGCGCGATGGCGGCTGGATCAGAAGTCGATGACCGCCGGGTCGGGGCCGAGACGGCCGTCCTCGCGGTCCAGCGCGTCGATCCGGGCGACGTCGTCGTCGGTCAGCTCCACCCCCGCGGCCTCGAGGTTCGAGACGATGCGCTCGGGCGTCACGGACTTGGGGATGACCACGAAGCCGTGGGCGAGGTGCCACGCGATGACCACCTGGGCCGGCGTCGCGCCGCGGGCCTCGGCGATCTCCGTGACCACGGGGTCGGCGAGGAGGTCGCCGCCCTGACCCAGCGGGGACCAGGACTCGTGGACGATGCCGTGGCGGCCCTCGACCTCGCGCAGCTCACGCTGCTGCCAGTACGGGTGGGTCTCGACCTGGTGGATCACGGGCACCACACCGGTGGCCTCGATGATCTCCTCGAGCTGGGCGGCCGGGAAGTTGGAGACGCCGATCGAGCGCACCTTGCCCTGCTTCTGCGCCTCGATCAGGGCCTTCCACGTCTCCAGGTACTTCCCCTGCGCAGGCTTGGCCCAGTGGATGAGGTAGAGGTCGACGTAGTCGGTGCCGAGCTTGTCCAGCGAGACGTCGAGGGCGGCGAGCGCCTCCTCGTAGCCCTGGTCCGAGTTCCACACCTTGGTGGTGAGGAACAGCTCCTCGCGGGCGACGCCGGACGCGGCGATGCCGCGGCCCACGCCCTCCTCGTTCCCGTAGATCGCGGCGGTGTCGATGTGGCGGTAGCCGGCGCGGATCGCCTGCTCGACGACGTCGGCCGCGACGTCGTCCTCGACCTGCCACACGCCGAGCCCGAGCTGCGGGATCTGCTGGCCGTCGTGGAAGGGGACGGTGGGAACGTCGGTCATGAGGGAGCTCCTGGAGGGTCGGGGTCGGGCGGATGCCTCGGGTGCAACCGCACGCGGACGGGGGGCATTCCCGACGGCGGTCACCGGGCCGGGGAACCGCCGTCGAGCGTGCGCTCCCCCGCGACGACGGCGCCCACCGCGCGGGCGAAGGCCGCGAACACCTCCGCGGGGTCGTTGGCCGTGACGAGCTGGGCGTTGGGGCGCCTGCCCCAGATGTCCCGCGTGTCGTGGACGGTGGTGCCGCGCAGCAGCTCCGAGTCCGCCTCGACGTCGACGACGGTGGCCCGCGTGGCGATGCGGGCCTGGCCCGCGGCCACCTGGGCGGCGAAGAGGTCGTGCAGGTGGGCGATGTAGCCCTGGTCGTAGTCGTGGTGGAACTCGAAGTAGAAGCGCAGCGCGTCGGCGAGCACGTCCAGGACGGGGCGGCCGGTCGCGGCGGCCGGCCCGGCGACCCGCGGCCGGTCCGCGGACCAGCCGACGGGGCGGGCCCCGGCGTCGGCCAAGAGGCCGTCCAGCAGGGCCGGCGTGTACTCGATCCGCTCCGTGGTCTCGAGCGCGCAGACGATCGGCAGGCGGTCCTCGGGCAGGCCCTCGACGGCCGCGAACACCTCCTTCGCGGCGTCCGGGTCCACCCAGGTGTTCCACTCGGCGGTGGGCGTGGTGTTGCCCGGATGATAGAAGGAGCCGCCCATGATCACGATGCCGCGGGCGAGGAACGGCAGGCGCGGCTCGGTGCGCAGGGCGAGGGCCAGGTTCGTCAGCGGCGCGGTGCAGAGGATCGTCGTCTCCCCGGGGTGGGCCCGCAGCTCGTCCAGCCACACGTCCACGGCGGGCCGGGACGAGAGCCGCTCGGGGCGCCGAACGATCCGGGCATGGCCGAGACCGCCGTCGCCGTGGGTCTCCGGGGTGGTGACCGCAGGGCGGCGCAGCGGGGTCTCGGCACCGACGGCCACCTCGACGTCGGCCCGACCGGCCAGGTCCAGCACCGCGGCGGTGTTGAGGGCGCAGTCCCGGGCGGTCGCGTTGCCGCCCGTGGTGGTGACGGCCGCGAGCTCGGGGCCGACACCGAGGCGGTGGGCGCCCACGAGGTGGAGCAGGGCGCAGGCATCGTCGATGCCGGTGTCGACGTCGGCGAGGAGGCGGGCGGTCACGGGGTGGGCGTGCCGCCGTTGGCGTTGAGGGTCTCGCCGTTGACGTAGCTGGACTCGCCCGAGGCAAGGAACACGTAGGCGGGCGCCATCTCCACGGGCTGGCCGGCGCGGCCGATGGGGGTGCTGTGGCCGAACTCGGGCAGCTTCTCCTCGGGCTCACCGTAGGACACGTGCTGCACCGTCCAGATGGGCCCGGGCGCCACCGCGTTGACACGGATGCCCTTCGGGCCGAGCTGCTCGGCCAGGCCCTTGGTGAAGTTGTTGATGGCGCCCTTGGTGGCCGCGTAGTCGAGGAGCCTCGGGTTGGGGTTGTAGGCCTGCACCGAGGTGGTGTTCACGATCGTGCTGCCCGGGCCCATGTGCTTCAGCGCGGCGCGGCTGAGCGTGAACATGGACATGATGTTGATCTGGAACGTCTCGTGGACCTGCTCGTCGGTGAGATCGGTCAGGTCATCGGAGATGAACTGCTTGCCCGCGTTGTTCACGAGGATGTCCAGGCCGCCGAGGCGCTGCGCGGCCTCGTCCACGAGGGCGGCGCGGTAGTCGGCGTCCATCAGGTCGCCCGGCAACGCGACGGCGGTGCGCCCGGCCGCCTCGATCGCCGCCAGGACGCGGTCGGCGTCGGGCTGCTCCTGAGGCAGGTAGGCGATGGCGACGTCCGCGCCCTCACGGGCGTAGGCGATGGCGACCGCGGCACCGATGCCGGAGTCGCCGCCGGTGATCAGGGCCTTGCGGCCGGTCAGCCGGCCCATCCCCCGGTACGAGTCCAGACCGATGTCCGGGACGGGATCCGTCTTCACGTCCAGGCCCGGCTCGGGCTGGCGCTGCTTGGCGACGCGGAGCTTCGGGTGGCGGGTGCGCGGGTCGTCGTGGGCCAGCTGCGAGTCCCGCACGGGGATCGCGGGGGCGTCGTCCTTCTTCTCTGGAGTGGTCATGGGCCCGATGCTACGAGGCGAGCGCCAGAGGGTGACAAGGGACGGGGCGCGGCGTCGTCGGCGGCGTGGCCCACGCGACGACGGCGCCGCGGCGGCTAGGCGTCAACGCGGGGTCAGCGGGGCCCGCTGAGGCCGCGCAGGGCGCCACGGTGCTGGAGCACGTGCAGGTCCCAGCGTGCGCTGAGCCCCTCGAACAACCCGATGCCACGCCGGGAGTTACCTTGCTCGTCCAGGCGCGGCGACCACGTGGCGATGCCCAGGGCCCCGGGCACGGCGCCGAGCAGCGCGCCCGAGACGCCGGACTTCGCGGGCACGCCGACCTCGGCCACCCACTGGCCGCTGGCGTCGTACATGCCGCAGGTGAGCATCACGGACATCGCCTGCTGCGCTACCCACTCGTCCAGCACCCGCTCCCCTGTCACGGGGTTCGTGCCGCCAGCGGCGAGGGTGGCGCCCATGACGGCCAGCTGGGGTGCGGTGACCAGGACCGAGCACTGCGCGAGGTACCCGGCCACGGCCTCGCGGGCCGAGATGGGCAGCCGGCCGGCGTCGGCGAGCAGGTGGGCCAGGCCCAGGTTGCGGTCGGCGCGGGTGCGCTCGGCGTCGAGGACGTCCTCGCTGACCTCCAGCTCGACGCCGGCCAGCGCGCTGTAGCGGCGCAGCAGCAGGGCCGTCCGCTCGTCCTCGTCCCCGGCGGGCAGGAGGGAGTGGACCAGGATGGCGCCGGCGTTGATCAGCGGGTTGCACGGCCGGCCGTCGTCGTGCAGGGACAGGTGGTTGAACGACTCACCGGAGGGCTCGACGCCCACGTGCTCCAGCACGTGGTCCAGGCCGATCTCCTGCAGCACCACCGCGTAGGTGAGGGCCTTGGAGACCGACTGCAGCGCGAAGGCGTGCTCGGTCTCCCCGGCGGCGGCCTGGTGGCCGTCCACCGTGCACACCGCCACGGCGAGGCCGTCCACATGCTGGCCAGCGACGTCCTCGAGGTAGTCGGAGGGCTCGCCGCGGCGGTCGGACTCCACCTCGTCGAGCATCGCGCGCAGGTCGTCGTCGAATCGCGTCGTGTCCATTCCTGGTCACAGTAGTGGACGGGCAGGCGGGCGGGCGCCGGGCCGGTCACGGCGTTCACTGGACCGGGGCATTCGGGCCCATCGGCAGGTCCAGCCGCATCCAGCCGATGACCATGCCGGTGCACGCGGGCAGGAAGGCGATCGAGGACGGGAGCATCGTGGCGATCAGGGAGCCGATGCCCATCTTCCGGTCGTACCTCTGAGCCACCGCGATGATCAGCGGGACGCTACGCCTGCCGCGGCGGGTCAAGGCAAGACCCGGGAACCCGTGCCGGGGCTATCGTCGGGGGATGGACGTGCGGATCGGGACCTCCGGCTGGACCTACAGGCACTGGCGCGGGACCTTCTACCCGCAGGGGCTGCGGATCGCCGATCAGCTCGACCACTACACGGAGCGATTCCGGACGGTCGAGCTCAACGGCTCCCACTACCGCTGGCCGGCGGACAGCACCGTCGAGGCCTGGCGCGAGCGCCTGCCCGCCGGCTTCGAGATGGCCGTCAAGGCCTCCCGCTACCTGACCCACTACCGCAAGCTCAACGAGCCGCAGGACTGGGTGGAGCGCATCGTGCACACGCTGGACCTGCTCGGTGACCACGCCGGGCCGCTGCTGCTGCAGCTGCCGGCCAACCTGCACCGCGACGACGACCGACTCGCCGGGTTCCTCGGCCTGCTGCCCGAGCGGGTGCGCGTGGCGGTGGAGGTCCAGCACGAGTCCTGGCTGGACGAGGACGTGTTCGACCTCCTCGACCGGCACGGGGCGGGGTTCGTGGTCTCGGTGATCGCCGGGCGGGAGCCGGTGCTGCGCGCGACCGGGCGCCTCGCCTACGTGCGCTTCCACAACGCGGACCCGGACTGGCGCTACGGCGGCTCGTTCTCCGACGCCGAGCTCGCCCCCTGGGTGAAGCGGCTGCGGGAGCTGACCGGCGCGGACGCGGCGGGCGCGCGCCCCGCCTACGTCTACTTCAACAACGACAACCACGGCCACGCCGCGTTCAACGCGCTGACGCTGCGCAGGATGGCGGAGACCGAAGCCTGACACGTGCCGAGCGCGTGCCTAGCGTGAGGAGGAAGCGGCGGCCGAGCGCCGCCGTCGTCCCCCGAGAGCACAGGAAGGCAGACGCACATGACCCTCATGCAGATCCCCACGGACCACGGCACGATCGGACTGAACGTGGAGGAGGCCGGCCACGGGCGTCCCGTGGTCCTCATCCACGGCTGGCCGCTGACCCTCGACTCGTGGAAGGACCAGGTCGCAGCCCTGTCCCCGCACTACCGCGTGATCACCTATGACCGGCGGGGCTTCGGCGCCTCGGAGAAGCCCGCCGGCGGGTACGACTACGACACGATGACCGCCGACCTGCACGGTCTGCTCACCGAGCTCGACCTGCGTGACGTGACGCTCGTGGGCTTCTCGATGGGCGGTGGCGAGGTGGCGCGCTACATGTCCCGGTTCGGCGCGGACCGGATCCACTCGGTGGTGTTCGCCGGCGCGGTGCCCCCGTACCTGCTGAAGACCGACGACAACCCCGACGGCCCGCTGACCGAGAAGCAGGCCGCCGAGATGCGCGCGGGTCTCGAGAAGGACCGCGAGTCGTTCTTCGACGACTTCACGACGACGTTCTTCTCCACCCCCAAGCTGGCCGGCCTGACCAGCAGCCTCAAGGTCACCGAGGAGCAGCGCCAGGAGGCCATCCGGATGGCGCTGCAGTCCGACCAGACGGCGGCGCTGGCCTGCATGGACGCGTTCGGGGCCACCGACTTCCGCCGCGACCTGCCGGCAGTGACCGTGCCGGCCCTGGTCCTGCACGGCGACGCCGACCAGATCGTGCCGTTCAAGGGCTCCGGCAAGCGGACGCACAAGGCGATCGACGGCAGCCGCGTCGAACTGGTCAAGGATGCCCCGCACGGCTTCAACACCAGCCACTCCGAGGAGTTCAACCGGATCCTGCTGGAATTCCTGGCGGAGTGAGGGGGCAGGTAGGCCCACCAGAGTACTGAACGCGACACGGCGCTCGTGGGGGTGGTGCATGCCATCCACCACGGCGCCGACGCTGACCTGTCAGGCTCGATCCGACGCCGTGATCACCCGGAGCGCGGGATCAGGCCGACCGGCCGGCAGAACCGCGCGTCAGGACGTCGAGTACGAAGCCGATCGGCCCATGACGGGTGCGCGCGTCCTGAAATAGGCCAGATCGGAACTGCGAGCCCCGGTCCTCGTGCACCAGGCACCCAGCCACCACGGCTGCACCGCCGCGGCCTGCGACGGCCTTGTTCGCGCAGAGACAGAGCTTCTCCTCAGCCGTGAAGTGCTTCCTGATGTCGGTCAGTCAGAGCCTGCGCGGCGCTTCTGGAGCGGGCTGGCGCACAGACCGAGGTGCTGTCGATCCATGACGGCGAGATTCAGGCGCGTGAGAAGGGTCTGCCATGAGTTTGCTTGACACGAGTTATCAGGCGGCGGCAGCCGCCTGGACTGATTGAACCATCTCGAACTCGACAGGGGTGAGCTTCCCGAGACGGGCCTGCCTACGACGGCGGTGATAGGTCCGCTCGATCCAGCTCACGATCGCGAGCCGGAGCTGGTCGAAGGACTGCCAGCGACGCCGGTTCAGCACGTTCTTCTGCAACAGCGCGAAGAAGGATTCCATTGCCGCGTTGTCCCCAGCAGCACCGACCCTGCCCATCGACCCGACCAGGCCGTTGACCCGGAGCGTCTCCACGAACCGCCTGGCTCGAAATTGCGATCCTCGATCCGAATGCACCCGGCAACCCTGCACCTCGGCCTTGCCTCCACGCCGGCCCAGAGCCATCTGCAGGGCGTCCACGGCCAGCTGCGAGCTCATCCGCCGATTGATCGAGTAGCCCACGATCCGGTTCGAGAACACGTCCTTGACCGCGCAGAGATAGAGCTTGGAATCCCCGGCCCAATGCTCTGAGATGTCCGTGAGCCACAGTGTAAGCGGCCATGAAAAGCTGCCCATAGGTGGCCAGGGAATGACCCGCTGACGGCCATGAGGACTGCCCAGTGATGGCCACGGGAACTGCCCGGTGCTGGCCATCTGGTTTGCCCGCGTTGCTCGTTGCCTTTATCGCTCACCCCCACCCACCGTGCCCAGCCCGCCCGAGACCTCTGGCCCGGCACCCCCGTCCTGACCCGTAGGAGGAAAGGGTCTGCCGTGAGTTTGGTTGACATCTGATCTGTGGTCCCGGGAGGGACTGCTGGAAGGATGACCCCATGCCCGCTGCATACCCCCGAGAGTTCCGCCAGGACGTGGTCGCGATCGCCCGTAAGGGTCAGATGCCGATCGCGCAGGTCGCGAAGGACTTCGGCATCGCCGAGTCCTGCCTACGGCGCTGGCTGGCCCAGGATGATGTCGAGGCCGGGATCCGGCCCGGCATCACCAAGGCTGAGAACGAGGAGCTGAAGGCTCTCAAGCGCCGCAACCGCGAGTTGGAGATGGAGAACGAGGTCCTACGGCGTGCGGCCGCGTATCTGTCCCAGGCGAACCTGAAATTGGGTCAGTCCCCAAAATGACCTATCCCGTCGTGAAGGACCTGGCCCGCGACGGGATTCCCGTGAAACTCTCCTGCCGGGTCCTCGGGTTCTCCCGTCAGGCCTACTACCAGTGGCTGGCCGAACCTGTCAGCGAGCGGGAATGGTCCGACGCGCATGCCGCCAACGCCGTCCTCGATGCCCATGCCGATGACCCGGAGTTCGGATACCGGTTCCTGGCTGATGAGCTCCGCGGCCGTGGCCTGGCCGTGTCGGACCATCAGGTGTTGAAGGCCTGTCGGCTCGTGAAGGTCCGCTGCTGCCACTCGATCCGTCGCGGCTCGGGCAAGCGTCCTGGCCCTGCCGTTCATGATGATCTGGTTCGTCGTGAGTTCGCCGCTGAGAAGCCGAACCAGCTGTGGTGTCAAGGGCCATTGAGTTCTGCCCATAGGCGGCCAGTGTTTCTTCCCGCTGGTGGCCATCAGAACTGCCCACTGGTGGCCAGCTGGTTTGCCCGTTTGGGTGGTGGTGCTGGCCACCGTGATGGGNGAATCCTTCTTCGCGCTGTTGCAGAAGAACGTGCTGAACCGGCGTCGCTGGCAGTCCTTCGACCAGCTCCGGCTCGCGATCGTGAGCTGGATCGAGCGGACCTATCACCGCCGTCGTAGGCAGGCCCGTCTCGGGAAGCTCACCCCTGTCGAGTTCGAGATGGTTCAATCAGTCCAGGCGGCTGCCGCCGCCTGATAACTCGTGTCAAGCAAACTCATGGCAGACCCCCAGCACGAGACCAGGCCCGCGGACCGTCACCGGCCAATGCATAGAGGCATCTGACAGGGGCGATCGTTCATCGATGCCAGATGGCCCAGTGGGCTGACCCCGTTTCGTAGGTCCAGTCGTTATGAGAGTCGTCCTGTTGCCCGCGGTCGCGGGCAGGGAGACTGGTCAGATCATGACGAACAGCAGGAAGCGTCACACCCCCGAGCAGGTCGTCCGCCCCCAACCAGCCCGCCGGCCACCGCGGCCAACGCCGCAAACATGCCGCCCACCAGCTCCTCCACATCCCCTACAACACCCTGCGCACCAAAGAACGCCGCGGCTCCTGGACCATCCCCGAACTCACCCAGCTCTGCACATGGACCGGATGGCACCTCGGCCTCGCGCTCGCGGTGACTGGCTGGCTGCGCTGGGATGAAGTCGGCCTGGACCCGCAGGACCGGTATGCCGCGCTCAGGAGCGTGGGAGGCGCGGAGCTGATGGACGGCATCGAAGCCGCTTTGCCGGAGACACGCCAAGCCCTAGAGCTTGCACAGCAGACGCTCGACCGTAAAGAACGCGCCAGGTAACCTGTAGATGATCACCCCTTTGCACGAGGGGACGCCACCGAAGGAGATCGCCATGACCACCCGCACCAAGACTCTGGCTGGAGCCAGCCTCGTGCTTGCCCTCGCCCTCACCGGTTGCAACGGGACCGCCGGCAACGGGGAGGCCAGCACCACCTCCGCTGCCTCCAGCAGCACCTCCCAGGCTCCGACGGAGACCAGTTCTTCCGCGAGCGCCTCCCAGAGTTCCTCCGTGAGTGCGACGAGCTCGCAGCCTGCTTCTTCGGGGTCTGCGGCGTCCTCGTCGTCGGCGCCGTCGTTCGAGCCGGTCACGTCCCCGCAGCCCAAGGATGATCAGACGGCTCAGATCAAGGGCTTCGAAGCGCTGCAGCGGCTCTACGACATCCAGAACGCTCAGTTCGTGGGTGGGAGTGTCGATAAGGAGCAGCTGGCTGTCGCTGTGCGAGAGCCGTATCTGTCCAAGCTGGCAGAGCAGATGAAGCCTATTGAGACTGCGGGACAGTCCTACTCGGGGAAGTCCAAGATCGAGCTGCTCGAGCCGATCATCGGCCCTACCTCCACCATGAAGGGCGATCTGACCCAGCATGCCAACGCCCAGCTACGGGTCTGCGAGGACAACACCGGAGTGGTCGTCAAGGACAAGGACGGCAAGCGGGTGTCCTCCGGCTCCGCCCTGCGGTACGAGATCACCTACATCGTGACCTGGGAGCCGGACGATCAGGCCTGGAAGGTGACTACCCGCGATGTCGAGCGCGACGAGAAGGGCAACCCGACGACATGCTGACGCGCTCCCGAGCCCCCCTGGGTAGCAGCCTGCTCGCTGCTGCCACCCTGACTCTGATGACCTTCGCTGCCGCTCCTGCCGCGCTCGCGGCTGGTGATGCGGACTGCCTGGCTGGATTCTGCGTCGTGAAGGGTGAGATCCCCGGCGCGCCTGGCGGCGGGGATCTGTCTCAGCCGGTGCAGCCGGTGAGCGGTGAGCCTAAGCGGGCAAACTTCTGTGAAGTGAACACGCCGGGTGACCAGGACTGGAAGACCCCGTACAACTGCGACACCAACTGGGATCCGGTGCGTGAGTGTGTGTGGCAGATCATGGCCCCACAGCCGGCCCCTCCAGCGGGAAAGGATCCGACGCGGGGGGCCTGGGAGCAGTGCGCCCCGCAGAACGCCCTCTTGGCCCAGCAGGGGCTCCCGACTCGGTGGATGGATTCGACGGCTGCCGCCGCGACCACCCCTGCTGAGGCGGCTCGTCAGCTGATCACGCAGATGAACCTCAAGGGCGTGGAGATGGGCATGGTGCCGCGCTCGGTGGCGTCCGATTCGAACGCCATGGGTGCTGTGGGTCTGCCGGCGTGGATGTGGGTGAAGAACACGCATGACCCGCAGGCGTGGGGTCCGTACACAGTGGCTCGTGAGATCGACGGACTCTCGGTGACGGGCACGGCGCGTCCGCTGTTCGTGACCTGGGATATGGGTGATGGCCAGCAGGTCGTCTGCAACACCGGTGGTACCCCGTACAGCGAGCGCTATGGGCGTGAGGAGTCGCCCTCGTGCGGGTACACGTACAAGAAGACGGGTCAGTACGACGTGACGGCGGTGACCACGTGGGCGGTGGAGTGGTCGGCCGGGGGGGAGTCCGGGGTGATTGAGACGGTCACGCGCAGCTCTCAGCCGGTGGTGATCGGTGAGCTGCAGGCCGTGAACGTCAAGCCCGGCGGCTGAGGCTGGGGGAGTGCCGCGGACATCTCGCGTCGGGTAATCTGAGATTACCCGACGCGAGATGTTTCGTTTCCGGGAAGGCCTACCCGGGTAGGAGACCGATCGCATCTGCACTGGAGGAGCTCACGATCATGCGGACACTCAGAGGACTCGGCGCGCTGGCATTGCTGCTGGCGCTGCTGATCGGCATCCCCGTGGCGCTGATTGCGCTGGGTGGCAACCCGCTCCCGGAGCTCGACGCTCTGCGCCAGGCCCTCACCGGAGTGGACTACGGGGGACGCGTGCTGATGGGCACGATCCTGCCCCTGATCGGCTGGGCCGCCTGGGCGTCCTTCGCGGTGTCCGTAGTGATCGAGCTGGTCGCCCAGGCCCGCAACGTGCGCGCCCCGCAGCTCAAGGGCCTGAGCGCCCAGCAGGCACTGGCCGGCAGCCTGGTCGCCGCGGTCTTGGCCATCGGCAGTGGTGCCCCGGCCATGGCCCAGGACGCCCCGGCCGCCTCCAGTAGCCCGGGCGCCGGTTCCGCGAGCGTCTCCCAGGTGCTCGATCAGCCCCGCCAGGCCCCCTCCTCTGACGAGGCGGCAAAGACGTACACCGTCCGCGAGGGCGACACCCTGGCCGGCATCGCCCGCACCCAGCTCGGGGACGAGAGCCGCTGGAGCGACCTGGCCCAGCAGATGCAGGGCGTGGAACAGCCCGACGGACGCTCCCTGCAGGATCCCAACCTGATCTACGCCGGCTGGGAGGTGCCCGTGGACGGGGCCGTGAACGCCCCGGCCGGCACCGGCTCCACGGCCGCGCCGACCGCGACCGACACCCCCACCACGGAAACCGGTACTGCAGGTACTACAGGTACCAGTAGGACTTCGGGTACTGCTGATGGTGCCGAGGTGGGTGGCCTGAATGCCGCCGACATGATGGATCGTCCTGGTCTCGAGGAGGTGCCCGCTGCGGCCGAGGCGCCGGAGCAGGCCCCTGCGGCCGCCGATGCCCAGCAGCAGACCACCGCAGGCACCGCCGAGCGCCAGGTGCAGGAAGCCCAGGATGCCGCCCCGGCCGCCGAGCAGCCCGAGCAGCACAAGACCACCGAGCAGAGCACCGCGGTGCCCGGGGCCACCTACTCCGAGCCCGTGCAGGAGCAGGCCGCGCCCGCCCAGGCCGCCCACGTCGATCAGCAGGGGGCCGTGGACGGCTCCGACGAGATCGACTGGCGTACCGCCGGCGGCATCGGAGCGACCCTCGCCGCCGGCGTGCTCGGCCTGATCGGCGCCCGCCGCATGGCCCAGCGCCGCCGCCGTAAGCCCGGCCAGCAGGTGCCCCGCCCCGCCGGCGAGGACGCCCAAATCGAAGCCCAGCTGCGCACCGTGGCCGACCAGCCCGCCGTGGACGAGCTCGATCTGGTGCTGCGCGCCGTCGCCCTGTGGGCCGCCAGCGAGCACATCACCCTGCCGGAGATGTTCTGCGTGCGCGTCACCGACGAGCAGATCGCCCTCTACCTCGCCGCCCCCGCGGCCGCCGAGCTGCCCGCCCCGTTCGTCCGCGAGGACGAGGAGGGCACCGTGTGGACCATCGAGTCCGGGCAGATCGAGGGACTCGAGCAGATGCCCGAAGCCCCCTATCCGGCCCTGGTGACCGTAGGCAAGGACGACACCGGCGCCCAGCTGCTGCTGGACCTCGAGTACCTGGGCACCCTCGGCCTGGAAGGGGAAAGCCAGCTGGTCTCCGAGGCCCTGGATGCGATGGCCGTGGAGCTGGCCACCTCCGCCTGGGGCGAGTCGCTGCAGGTGACTCTCGTGGGCGTCGCTCCCGGCCTGGCCTCCGCCGTCGGCACCGGACGCGTCCGTCAGGTGGACGACCTGGACGAGCTGCTGCGCATGCTTGCTGGACGTGCTGAGGACGTGAAGGCCGCTCTGGACGAGGCCGGCGTCGCCACCGTGCATGAGGCCAAGGGCGCCGGGATCGAACAGGAATGGGCCCCGGAGATCGTCCTGCTGGGTGTGGACCCCACCGACGCGCAGGCCGATCAGCTCCGCGAGCTCACCCGCACCATTCCCCGGCTGGGCGTGGCCGCGGTGACCACGCAGAACCCGCTCTCGGCGCCCTGGCATCTGGAGCTCGTGGACCAGGACAATGCCGACCTGGAGCCGGCCGGGCTGCACCTGACCCCGCAGCGCATCACCGCCGCCGAGGCCCAGCGCATCATCGCCGTGCTCGCCACCGCCCTGGCCGACCCTGAGGACACGGACGCTTCTGGCACTCAGACCGTGGACCTCGCCGCGATCCTGGGCCGCCCGGCCACCCACCTGACGATCGTGCCCACCCATGAGGACGAGGACACCGAGCGTTACGGGTTCGAGGACGACACAGAGACCGCCGAGCTGTCCCTGGTTCCGGCCACCGCGCACGACGAGACGGACCACGGCATGGAGATCACCACCGGGCCCGCCGAGTACGACGAGTACCTCACCCCCACCGACGAGGACGACCAGGCCCCCGCGGCCGAGACCGCCGAAGCCGAGCAGGACGAGCTGATCGACGAGACTGAGCCCGCGGCGGCTGCCGCGCCGACCGCCGACGAGCACGAGGAGACCGCGCAGGAGCCGTCGGCTCCCACGGCCGAGGACGACCAGCCGCACGGACCCGAGACGATCGCCGCGGAGTCCAAAGAGCAGGAGACCCCCGCGGAGATCGAGACGGACGCGGACGAGCAGGAGTCGGACACCACCGAACCGGAGGCGGACGAGGCAGAGCAGGAGCGCCCGGCCGCCGAGCCCGAGCAGGAGCCCGTGGCTACCCCGGCCGCCGCCGAGGAGACCGCGGAACACGACCACGAGGAGACCGAGCAGGTCCAGGATGAGGCCGCCCCGGCCACGGCTGCGGCGACCGTCACCCGCCTGAGCCTGGAGACCGAGGAGAGCGAGCTGGACTGCGAGGCCGCGGACCTGCTCGATCAGGTCACCCCCGAGGTGCCCCTGGTGTCCCTGCTGGGGCCGATGCGCATCGTCGGCGCCCGCGGCGAGGCCCCCGTCAGCGCCTCCACCGGCAAGGTCTCCGACCAGCAGGCCGAGCGCTGCGTGGCCCTGGCCGCGTACCTGGCTCTGCACCCCGGGGCCTCCGCCGAGGCCTACCACGCCGCGTTCTGGCCCAACGCCGACCCCAGTGGCACCACGGCCTCCTCCAACCGCAACAAGCTCGCCGCCCAGACCCGCAAGTACCTGGGCCAGGAGGAGGACGGCACTCAGTTCTTCCCCCGCGCCTCCTCCGACGGCTATCGCCTGGATCCGCGCGTCACCACGGACTGGCAGATCCTGCGCTCCCTGATCGGCAACGACCCGGCCACCGTGTCCACCCCCGCCCTGGTCGCCGGGATGCGTCTGGTACGCGGAGCCCCGTTCCAGCACGCGAAGTCCAAGAACGTCGCCTGGGCCGACGACCTGCACCAGGAGATGGTCGAGCTGATCTGCGACGCCGCCCACGAGCTCGTGCACCGCTCTCTGGCTGCAGGCCACCACGGCCACGCCCAGCTCGCCGCCCGCGTGGGCCGCACCGTGGACCCCGCCAGCGAGGCCATGTGGCGCGATGCGATCACCGCCGAGGCCGCCGCGGGCAACCGTGAGGAGGTCTCCCGCCTGGTCGAGCAGCTCTACACCTGGCTCGAGGAGTTCGAGGAGGGCCTGGAGCCAGAGGACGAGACCGTGGAGCTGATCGACACCCTGCGAGAGCATGGCTACCGCGTCGTCGCCTGATCTGTGCACATCGGCGGACGCCGGCTCGGCGCCCGCCGACACCCGCCCCTACCGGATGCCCTCCCGGCGCACTCGGCGAGGCATCACCATCGCCGCCGCGGCCGCCGGAGCCGCGGCGGCCGCCCTCGTCGCCGGTCTGGGCCAGCTCCCCGGCACCGCGGCCGTCTCAGTCACCGCGACCATGCTGCAGCTGACCCTGGGCGCACCGATCGCCGTCACCGACCTGCGCCACCACCGCATCCCCAACTGGCTGGTCCTCGCCCTCGGAGCCGGCACGCTGGCCGCCGTGGCCGTGCACCCGGCCCTGCTACTGCCAGCCTTGGCCGCCGCGGCCGCCGTCGGCATCGGCCTGTTCCTGCTGAACCTGGCCGGCGGCATGGGCATGGGGGACGTGAAGCTGGCCGCCGTGTGCGCGCTCGCCTGGGGCGTTCACGGCCTCGGCGCCACCCTGCTCGCCTTGGGGCTGGGATTCGTGCTCTCCCTGCCGGCGGCGCTAACGATGATGCGCGCCGTCCGCCGCCGCGAGAGGATCCCCATGGGACCGGGCATCCTGGCCGGCTCCGTCCTCACCCTGATCTGGAGCCTGCTCTGATGACCGACACCCCCACCGCCGTGTTCACTGTCCGCCACCGCAAGGCCCTGGTGGAGGTCATCACCGCCGCCCTCACCCACACCCAGCTCGACACCCTCACCGCCGAGCACCCCGTGCCCGGCGACCCCGGCCACGACGCCGGCAAGGAAGGCCGCGTCGAGCTGATCGTGCTCACCTACCTCGAGGAACCCGACCAGAGCCTCTTGATCCAGGCCCTCACCCTGATCGACCCGGACACCCTCACCGGACAGGACCGCAAGAGCTGGGACATGCTCGTCCGCCGCCTCCACAACAAGGGCATGACCCTGCCCACGTCCGCGAGCGCGGACGTCCAGAGCGAGGAGGGCGAGGCGGGCGAAGAGGTGGCCGCGGCGGATGCGCCGGCCGCCGCGGATCCTGCTGGGGAGGAGCCCGCGCGGAAGAGGCGTGGGCGCCGGTCAAGGAAGGCCGCGGTGCCGGCCATGAGTCCCGGGGAGGGTGAGGAGGACGCGCCGGAGCCGGCGGCCGAGTGGGTTCGGGCGGTGCCGCAGCTGGTGGCTGTGGGAGGTGCGGCGGCGCTGGTGGCGCAGCTGGAGGCGCTGGAGGGCGTGGAGGTGGTGCATGTGGAGGACGCGGGCACTCGAGGGCAGGCGCTGGCCGTGCTGGCGGCGGTGTCGGCGGCGCTGCAGACGCCGGGGGCCGTGGTGGCGATCGGCGGGCCGGCGGAGATGATGGCGCGGCTGTCCGTGCGCGGCTGAGCCCGCCGGTCGGGGGCGGGTGCTTATCGTGTCCGGTCCGCTGGTGAGCATCGGGGATGTCTTCCAGGTCAGGTGTGAGCGCGAGGAGGTCCGGCCCGTGAGTGTCGCCACCGATGCCCCGACGCAGCGGCTGCGCGCGTTCAAGCACCGACTGGACCCCAACGCCAGCCAGCTGGAGCTGTTGGGCCAGTACGCCGGGGCCGCGCGGGTGGCGTTCAACATGCTCACCGCGCACAACCGGGCCGCGCTGCAGGCCGGCTGGGACCGGCGCCGCGAGCTGGCGGAGGCTGGGGTGCCGGTGGAGGAGCTGGCGGGACGGATGAAGGCGGAGCGGGCTGCGGATTCGGCGCTCAAGGTCGCCGGGTATCAGCAGTTCGCCACCGCGCACCTGACCCCGATGGTCCGTGCGCACCGTGAGGCGGCCGAAGCGATCGCTGCCGGCGCGGACCCGGGGCAGGTGTGGGCGGACGAGAGGTACGCGCAGCCGTGGATGCACACCGTGCCGCGGCGTGTGCTGGTCTCGGGGCTGCAGAACGCGGCCAAGGCCACGGAGAACTGGATGGCCTCGGCCTGCGGTGCCCGCGCGGGCCGGCGGGTGGGGCTGCCGCGGTTCAAGAAGAAGGGCCGGTCGCGGGACTCGTTCACGATCCCGGCGCCGGAGGTCATCGGCGCCGCCGGGACCGCGTACAAGCGCGGGGAGGCCAGGGGAGGGGTGATCACCGACCATCGGCACCTGCGCCTGGCCTCGTTGGGAACGATCCGCACGATGGACAAGACGACCCGGCTGGTGCGCTCGTGCCGGCGGGGGGCCGTGGTGCGCTCGGTGACGATCTCCCAGGCCGGCGGCCACTGGTACGCCTCGGTGCTCGTGGCCGAGCCAGTGACCCTCCGCCGTGGCCCCTCCCGTCGCCAGCGCGCCAACGGCGTCGTGGGTGTGGATCTGGGTGTGAAGCACCTGGCTGCGCTGTCCACGGGGGAGCTGATCCCGAACGCGCGCGCTGGCCAAGCCCAGGCCCGCCGACTGGCCAGGCTGCAACGTGCCCTGGCCCGCACCGAGCGCGGCTCCCGCCGCCGCGAGCGGGTCCGCCGGCAGATCAGCGCGCTGCACCATCAGGTCGCGCTGCGCCGGACCGGGATGCTCCACGAGGTGTCCACCCGCCTGGCCCGCGACTACGCGATCGTGGCCCTCGAGGATCTGAACGTGGCCGGGATGACCCGCTCCGCGGCTGGCACCATCGAGCACCCCGGCAAGAACGTCGCGGCGAAGGCCGGCCTGAACCGGGCCATCCTGGACGCCGGCCTGGGCACGCTGCGAGCGCAGCTGCACTACAAGACCTCCTGGGCCGGATCCCAGGTGAAGATGATCGACCGATTCGCGCCGTCCTCGAAGACGTGCTCGCGCTGCGGGGCAGTCAAAGCCACGCTGTCCCTGCGCGAGCGCGTCTACGAATGCGAGGTTTGCGCCCTGGTGATCGACCGCGACGTGAACGCCGCGATCAACATCCGGGCGTGGGCCGTGCAGGAGGGCACGGGTCACCGGGTCGAGCTCGCCCAGGGCAATGGGGAGAGCCAAAACGGACGCCGAGCTGCTGGCCGGACCCCACCATCGGGTGGGCCCACCGGGTGGCAGCGCCGAAGCGTCAAGCCCGCACCGCGCGGTGCGGGCAGATCCAGCCGGGCAACTGGCTGGTCATCCCACACCCCTCACATCGAGCGGGAACACGCGGAAGCGGACGTATTCGGCCCAGTCAGGTAGAGGATGCCCCGCGCACGCAGGGATGAGCCCCAGCTGGTCAAGGACAAGCGCGAGCTTGACCAGGATGCCCCGCGCACGCAGGGGTGAGCCCATGTGCGCCTCGTCCACCAGCAGGTAGTCGATGGATGCCCCGCGCACGCAGGGATGAGCCCTTCTGCGATGTGAACATCCCCGAGGGCAGTACGGATGCCCCGCGCACGCAGGGATGAGCCCAAGCGTGACATCGTTGACCTGACACGCGGGCCGGATGCCCCGCGCACGCAGGGATGAGCCCATCTCCAGCTCGCGCCGCTCACCGGTCTTCATGGACGCTCCGCGCACGCAGGGATGAGCCTGAGTGCATTTGGACAACGATGTCTCCGCAGCCGGACGCCCCGCGCACGCAGGGATGAGCCCTTCCCCCACTGGTCGATGACACCCGGTGGCGGTGTCGTCTCAGAAGGTGTCGGGGGTGGGGCTCTCGTCGGTGTCGGCGGCGTAGAGGACGGCTTGGGTGCGCTCGAGCAGGTAGGTGAGCTGGAGTAGGTGCTTGGCCGGCTCGGGGACCGTCCAGGCGTGGGCGTCGGGGTGGTAGCTGCCGCCGATCTCGCGGACGCGCCGCTGCTCGTACTTGAACCGGTGCGAGGGCTTGCTGGCCTTGTAGCGCGGGGGTAGGCGGACCCACACGGTGAGATCGGAATCCAGGGCCGCGGCGGGTAGGTCGTCGGCAGTCAGCTCGTGCATGGCCGGCATCCTCCCAACTGGACGTGCCCGACATGGTGGGCGCACCAGGGGCCGCGCATGCTCGGGCGCCGATGGCTGGGGAGGCTTATCGCGTCGGGGGCCCGGTGTAGGGTCTGGGGCTGCTGGTCTGGTGGAGGAGGGGAAGCCTTCCACCAGGCCAGCACTGCTTTGCCCGCCCGGGGCGGTGGGTGGGGTGGCGGCTAGATTGTCCCGGTGGAACAGCACATGGACCGTGGGGTCATCAGCAGGAACGTGACGGAGTTCGCCCATGCGTGGGCGCAGCGGATCCGTGAGTGGCACGAGACCGGACAGGGACACGTGGAGCGCTCCTACGCCTCCCAGTTCTGGACCGACCTGCTGCGCGCGTTCGGAGTGATCTCCGAGCGGATGGACCTTTTCGAGCGCGGGGCGAAGCGCGCGACGACCGGCGGGGCCGGATACATCGACTTCTTCTGGTCCGGTGTGGCAATCGGGGAGGCCAAGTCTCCGGGCGCCGACCTGGACGCCGCCCACGCGCAGGCGCTGGACTACCTCGCTGGCGGCTCGATCGGTCAGCACGAGTGGCCCAAGTACGTGCTGGTCACCGATTTCGCACGGATCCGTGTGGAGCGCCTGGGGGAGCAGGGCTGGGTCGCGGAGTTCCGGGTCGAGGAGAGCGCCGACCACGTGGACGAGCTGATGTTCCTGGCTGGCCGGGAGAGCGTGAGCCGGGCCGAGGAGCAGGAGGCTTCGATCGCGGCTGCGCAGCTGATGGCGGACATGTTCACCGCGCTGGTCGGGGACGTGGACGTGCCCGTGGCCGATGAGGCTCCCGAGGACCAGGAGGAGGAGGACTTCGCCACGCAGCAGGCCTCGATCCTGCTCACCCGGCTGCTGTTCCTGCTCTACGGCGACGACGCCGGACTGTGGGAGGCCGACCTGTTCCACCGGTGGGTGGAGTGGGACACCACCGCCGACAGCCTGGGCCCGCAGCTCGACGGACTGTTCCGCGTGCTCAACGCCGGCCCGGCCAGCCCTGTGCGGCGCACCGCACCGGCGGCGATGGCCAAGTTCCCCTACGTCAACGGCGGCATCTTCGACGGCACGGCGCCGGCCGGGTTCCTCACGGACGAGTTCCGCGAGGCGTTGCTGGCCGCCTGCCGGTTCCGATGGACCCGGATCTCCCCGGCCGTGTTCGGCTCGATGTTCCAGCTCGTGAAGTCCCGGCAGGCCCGCCGCGGCGACGGCGAGCACTACACCTCTGAGGCGAACATCCTCAAGACCATCGGGCCGCTGTTCCTGGACGACTACCGCGCTCGCGCGGACCGGCTGATCCAGAACAAGAGCACCAGCCGGCGCGAGGCGATCGCCCTGATCGAGGAGATGGCCGCCAACCTCTACGTGGACCCCGCCTGCGGCGCCGGCAACTTCCTCAACGTCGCCTACGCCCAGCTGCGCCAGATCGAGACCGACCTGCTGGCCGACCAGCGCCGCCGCTCCGGCAGCCTGGACCTCTCCCTGGACGTGACCCTGGACCAGCGGATCCACATCGACCAGTTCTACGGGATCGAGATCAACTGGTGGCCAGCGAAGATCGCGGAGACCGCGATGTTCCTGGTGGACCACCAGGCCAACCGCCAGCTGGCCACCGCCCTGGGTCAGGCCCCGGACCGGCTGCCGATCACCATCACCGCCACGATCTACCAGCACGACGCGCTCACCCTGGACTGGGCCCAAGCGCTGCCCGTGCCGGCCGGCCGCACCTACATCTTCGGCAACCCCCCGTTCCTGGGAGACACCACCCGCACCAAGGACCAGCTGGCCCTGATGCAGGCCGCCTGGGGCGGCGACAAGCAGCTCTCCCGCCTAGATTTCGTCACCGCCTGGCACGCCCTCACCCTGCGCCTGCTCGCTGACCGAGACGGCGAGTGGGCATTCGTGACCACCAACTCCATCGTCCAGGGCGACCAGGCCGCACGCCTGTTCGAGCCGATCTTCGCCGCCGGCTGGCGCATCAAGTTCGCCCACCGCACCTTCCGCTGGGACTCCGAAGCCCCCGGCAAGGCCGCCGTGCACTGCGTGATCGTCGGCTTCACCCGAGACACCACCGTTCGGCCCCGCCTGTTCGACTACGACCGCCCCTCCAGTGCCCCCGTAGAGCGCTCAGGGGTGCGCACCATCAACGCCTATCTGGTGGACGGAGCCAACGTCCTCGTCACCAAGCACAGCCGCCCGCTCTCCCCCGAGCTGAACATGCCCATGTACGGGTCCAAGCCCACCGACGGCGGACACCTCCTGGTCGGCACCGCAGAGCTCGAGCAGGTGCAGGCAGACCCCATCGCAGCCAAGTACCTGCGCCCCTACGTCGGGGCCCGCGAACTGCTGCACAACGAGGACCGCTGGTGCCTGTGGCTGCTCGAGGCCACCGGCGAGGAGATCCACACCTCTCCCGTGCTCCGCGAGCGCGTGGCCGCCGTGCGGGCCCTGCGCGCGGCCTCCAACGCGGCCTCCACCCGCGAGTACCGCCACCACCACCTCTTCCGCCAGCTGGCCCCCATGACCACCGATTTCGTGTGCATCCCCCGCCATGTCTCCGAGGAGCGCCCCTACTTCCCTGTGAAGCTGCTGCCTCCCGAAGTCATCGCCTCCGACGCGACCTTCCAATGCGCCGACCCCGACGGCCTGCAGTTCGCCCTGCTGTCCTCCTCCATGTTCCTCACCTGGCAGCGCAGCGTCGGCGGTCGCCTCAAGTCCGACCTGCGCTTCGGATCCACCCTCACCTGGACCACCCTGCCCCTGCCCGCCCTCGAGGACGCCCAGCGCTTGCGGATCGTCGCCGCTGGCGCCAAGGTGCTCGCCGCCCGGGCCCTGCACCCCGACCGGTCCCTGGCGCAGCACTACACGGCCCTGGGCATGGACCCGGCGCTGGTGAAGGCCCACGACGCGCTGGACACCGAGGTGGACAAGGCCTTCGGCGCCGCACGCCGGTGCCGCACCGAACTGGAGCGCCAGGAGCTGCTGTTCGACCGGTACGCGGAGATGACCGCGACCACCTGACCCTGTACCAGGCCACCGGTACAGTCGGGGGTGGTGGGAGGACACGCCCCCACCACCCCGGCCGCTGCGCGCGACGGGGGTATGCAAGCCAGAGGAGACCTGCATGCCGGCCCGCCCAGATCCGTCCCTGCTGCGCGGGACCACCGTGCGCATCATCCGCGAGTACCTGGGCCTGACCCGCGGCGAGCTCGCCGCCCTGCTCGAGGTGTCCTTCGACTCCGTGCGCTCTTGGGAAGGCGATCGCCGCGGCACCCCACCCGGCGTGATCACCCAGCTCCGTCAGCTGCAGGACGCCCTGGACGAGGAGGCCGCCACCGCTCTGGGGCACTACCTGGCCCAGCCCGGCCCCGCCGAGGCTGTCCCAGGGCCGGTGTTCACCATTGAGGACGTGCCCGGCTGCCGCCCGGCCGGCTGGCAACGCCACATCGCCGCGCGCATCGCCCAGCACCGGCCCGATCTGGTCATCCAGGACAACACCGCCCGCGAGCGTCCCGCGGTGGGGTGAAAGAAGGCTTGGGAGGGCATTTGCCTCGCTGCGGTGTGGGGGAGCGGTCGTCGTTTTCATCCCAGAGCGGAAAAGAGTTCTCTCGCGTGTGTGGAAAACGCTGCGAAAAAATGTGGGGCGAGTGGTGGACTGGTCTCTGTAATAGGTCACTGACCTGGGGTTTCGTTGTTGTCCACGGGTGATTTTGGGGGTCCTTGGTGTGGTGTCCGGCCACCGGATAGACTGTTTTTTGAGCACCAAAGCCCTGGGCCTTCCAGGGTGGAGGGCGCGCAGGGCTCGGTGTCTAGTTTCGCAGGCTAGGACTCTGACTCTAGCGCCCTCACTGCTGTGTTCTCGATGGGTGACGCTCGCTGAGCGGCGGCACCCAGATTGGAGCCCATCTTGGGTAGGACTGTCAGTCGCAGCGTCCGAACGGGTCGATTCGTGAAGGCCTCCACGGCCAAGCGCAGCCCCCGGACCACCACCACCGAAACCGTCAGCCGTTCCGGCGGGACCACCCGGGCGGTCGGCCGTTCGGCCATCACCGGCCGGTTCGTCACCGCCGCCACCGTGGCCCGGCACCCGGGGACCACCATGACCCAGCAGGTGTCCCGGTGAACGCGCGGGTGAAGATCTCCAGCAACCTGGAGCGCGAACTGCAGCGCGTTGTCCAGCCGCAGGTGCAGGCGATCGCCGACCAGTATCAGCAGATGCTGGATCGCCTCGGCCGGCAGTACGCAGGCCAGAGCGTCGAGACGATCAAGCCGGTGCTGCAGGCTGAGTGGTCCCGCATCGGCGGGAGCATCACCGACCCGGAGCTGAGCACCTACGCCCAGCACATCAGCGACGGCGTGCCGATCAAGGTGCGCACCCGCTGACCGGGCGTTGAACGCAGCGGGCCAGCCTCCTTCGAGGCTGGCCCGCTGTTGTTTGCCTCCTGCCGGGAGCACCGCTCCGGTGTGGGGGTGGCGCTCGCGGGGTGGGTCAGGCGNGGACCGGCTCCTGCACCACGCCCACGTGTGCCAGACCACCGGAGACTCCGTACGGATGACCCAGGCAATGGCCGGGAAGGGAGTCATGCCACTGAACTGATCCCATCACGGTGGCCAGCACCACCACCCAAACGGGCAAACCAGCTGGCCACCAGTGGGCAGTTCTGATGGCCACCAGCGGGAAGAAACACTGGCCGCCTATGGGCAGAACTCAATGGCCCTTGACACATGCGGAGCAGAACTACGGCGCCGGGCGCGCCCAGGGCGTGTCTGACACCAGCTTCAACCATGTGACCCCAGTGGTCAGGCGCTCGGCGGGCCGGTAGATGATCGTGCACTCGTCATACCTGGCCACCCGTCCGCGCGACTGCTGCAGGGGCGCATACTGACGTTCGATGACATTGCGGCCCCTACAGGCGACTGCGTCGAAGCCGACGGGGCACCCGCTGCTGCAGCCACGACGCCTGCGGTGGCCCTGATGGTCAGCTCACACGGGGATGACCGCCGCGGCTGCCCAAGCAGTGGAGTCGGCATCGGTCAATCCCCTGCCTGGCTCAGGCGATCAAGCTGGCCAATGGCATTCCTGCCCCCGCGTCGAGCTGATGGATCTTCGTGCTCAACCTGCCACGTGAGCGTCCGATACCGCGACCGGCAGGTTCATCCCGCAGATTCCCGTAGTTCGATCCATCCCCTGCATGGCGGGCAATGTCCGTGGCGTGCTGATGAGCGTGGGCGATCGCGGAGTCCAGTCCGGACCGATCCATCGATGAGGCCCTGGGCGTCGCTGGCGGCCGCCAATGTTGCTAGCACCTCATGCCAGGTGCCCGCAGCTGCCATCCGCCAGCACCAGGTCAGCGCGGTCTGCCAGGGCCCGTAGACCTCGGGCATATCCCGCTACGGAATCTCGTGCCGATGCGGGTAGATGGTCGCCTCGATCATCGCCCGGACATCGGCGAACGGCCGGCCCTGCCGGCTGGCCCGGGCCGGGCCGGGCCAGGCCGGGTGCATCGAAGTGGTCGGCGGCTCCCCATGGGCGTCGGAGAGCGCCTGGATACGAGAGATGCGATCCAGGGCGTCAGCTGGCCCCTGGATTCATTGCCAGACACATTCGAGGCTCCGTCGTCCTCCAGGCACGAAGAAGCCCCCGCACCGATCTGGTCGGTGCAGGGGCCTCTGCTCGGCTCCCCCGGTTGGATTCGAACCAACAACCCTTCGATTATTACTGAAGTTGAACAGGCTCTGTAGTGGGTCACCGAACACCGCAGTGGGGACCGTCATGGCCAGGGCGAGCACCAGCTCGTGTTGATCGACAAGACAGTCCTGATACTCGTCGATGAACAGGTGGGTATAGCTGACTTTGAGCATCTTCCCCACTGCCCTGCTGGTGGCTGTCCGCGCCGCTGCGCGATGGTATTCGGCAGACTTGCTCCAGTCGGGACCACCGGACACGTCGAGCCCCGCGAGACTCGGGAAGTGGGCAATCAGGTCATACGACCATGAATCGATTGTGCGCACGACGACTTGGTCGCTGGCAACGCCAAACTTTTTCATGCGGCGGCGAAGGGCGTCCACACCAGCATGCGTATGCGTCAACACGAGGCATGTCCCGCCTTGCTGGGTAGCTTTTGCCACACTGGCCGCGATCAGCTCGGTCTTCCCAGCACCGGCGGGAAGAGCCACCGAACAGGGTAGTGCCCTGAGTACAACTTCGACTGCTTTCGAGATGGGAGGGTCCTCAACCATCGAAGGACCCCTCCGAAGACTCCGCTGGCGGCTCGGATTCCGCGGCGTAAGCGAAGGTCTGCAGATCGTCGATCACCTTCATCAAGTGGGTGCTGTCCAAATCAGCCCAGTGCCTGATGACGACCTCGGCAAGTTCTTCGCCTCTATCTTCGCGCTTGAACCACTCCTTATCCCTGGCAGTCGCCGCGGCCGCGATGGCACCGCGGATCTCGGTTTCATTGACACCGGCCTGTGCCTGCCATGAAGCGAAGTCGGTTCCAGTCAGCTGATCGTTGTTCAGACTTGCGCCGACATTAGCTCGAATGGAATGCTCACCCCTGATCTCTACGGCTAGGTCAACGAGTGCCTGCAGCCCCTTGGCGCCGAGAGTCTGAATGATCTCATCTTCGATCGCATTGCCCGGACCCCAGCGGTATACGCTTACGCCGGAGTCCATTGCCTGCCTCACCGATTTGTCAATAGCGCGGTCGTCATTATCCACTAGCAGGCAGGCTGGGTAGCCGAGCTGCTGGAAGTGCTGGGCTCGCTTGGTCGACTGGGTCCCTCCCCCTCCATTCACCAACACGACGCCAAGCGAAGCAGCACCAGGCTGCTCAGCGGCGATCCGCTGGGCGTCCCAGTGACGAAGCAGGCCGCGCAGGAAACCCACCTCGGTCGCACCCTCTCCGACAAGTACGCGACGGCCAAGGAGCGCCTCTGGGGCAATACGGAACGTGCCCTGCACGTTGTCGAGGTCTTCAGGAACCGGCTGGCAGGTGGTCACGCCAGTTCCATCCGCGCGGACTACGACGAGATCGACGGCGCTCAGCGTCTTCACCGCGATGGGAGAGTGGGTGGTCATAATGACTTGCAGGTTGCCCCCTTCAGTTCGCTTCTTGAGGTGGTGGAGGACTTGCGCCAGTCGGTGCGGCTCGAGCCCGTGTTCGACCTCGTCGATGGCAATGATCGAGCCGTCGTCCATCGCCTGATCCTGGATCGACAAGCTTGTTAGCCGGCGCGTGCCGAGCCCGAGGCTCGACAGAGGCACGTCACCGTCATGAAGCATCAGCGAATGTGTGGAGGTGGCCGAGCCTGGCTCGAGACCAGGCCGCAGCTCATCAAATTTCCCTGCACCGAAGTTCCCGGCCGACCGCTGAACTTTGGAAGCTGCATCATGTAGGGCGCTCGACTGGGCGTCGAAGACTGCTCTCCGCGCTTCACGGTGGGCATCGAGAACGACAGACGAAGCCCCATCGCTACCATCGGTCAGGCCAGACAGGGCCGATCCGCGCGCCCAGCGAAGGTGGAGGTCGGCCCGTTCACCCAGGCGGAAGAAGCCGAGCTGGCGACGTTGGCTGGCGGAAATCGGGCGGGCGTCTTCAGAGTCGGGGCGCACGACCTCCCACGTCGGATCGAGTTCTGGGGTCACGGTCAGCCTGACGACGAGGCACTCATCGGCCTCCTCGACAGGGTCGTGGACGAGAGTGCCGCCCGGCAGGATGCCTGAGCGGTCTTTGCCAAGCTGGCTCTCCTTGACGAGATTGTCCGGGAGGTTCGTGATCGTTGCCTCGATGACGATGTTCTTGGTTAGGTCAAGGTCGAAGAAATCGGCATCCGTGAACTGCGGGCTGTAGTTCGGGCTGAGTACCAGCCCGATCGCGTCCAACAATGTGGTCTTGGTGCTGTCGCCAGCTCCCACCAAACTGATCAATCGCTGGTGGATCGCCCAGTTCGCGGATTCAATGCCACGGAAGTGCTCAATCCGGAGTCGGCGGAGCATCATGGGGTCACCTCGCTGTTAGATCCGATACGGCCCTGATAGCAAGTATGCTCGCGCCGTTGTCCCGAACCACTCCGGGGCAACCGCGGAACACAACGCTCGTCGGCCGCGCGTGCCATCACTCAGCCCAAGACGCTCGATCCCCGTACAAGGCCCCACCCGCGTGCTGACGCAGAAACCCCGGAGACGTAGGCGGCCGAGGATAAGGCTCAGTCTTAGGCTGGCCGGCGCAACGAGGTGTATAGGGTCTGCCGGCTCACACCGAACGCGCGCGCCACCTCGGCCTTCGGGATCCCCATGTCGATCATCACGCGCGCCTGCTCCACGTCGGTGTCCGAAAGCTTCGGGGCCTGCACGTACTTGCCGCGGGCCTTGGCCAGGGCGATGCCTTCGGCCTGACGCTCCTTGATCCGCCGGCGCTCGAACTCAGCGAACGCCGCCAGGATGCCCAGCATCAGCCCGTCCACCGGAGAGGTGCCGGACTTGTCCACGGTGATCCGCTCGGACACGAACTGCACCGCACACCCCTTGCCGGTGAGCTCGTCCACGATCGCGTACAGGTCCCGCGTGTCCCGGCCGAGCCGATCCATCGAGGCGACCTTCACCAGGTCCCCCTCCCGCACGTAGGCCATCAGCTCCGCCAACCCCGTGCGCTTGGCCCTCGAGCTGCCGCTGATCTTGTCCTGGAAGATCCGGTCGCGCTCCCCCACCGCCTCGAGCTGACGATCCAGGTTCTGCTCCGCTGAGCTCACCCGCACGTAGGCCACAGTCTGTCCAACCACGTTTAAGACCCTCCGACGCTTGTGTCCAACGGGCCCGATTGGGACCGTCTCTGACGTGATGGTCTCGTGACCGGGCAGGGTGTGTAAAGGGGTATACCCGGCTTGACGCCGGGATGGGGCAATGAACACCCAGCTGGATTGTGAGGCATCCCTCTGTCGGAGCGTTGACGTTTACTTTACTAACCTGTTAGTATAGTTTCGTTGATGCGACTACAGGCAGAGGACAGGGGTACAACAGTGAACGACGTTGGATCATCGCCGCGGCGGTGGTGGCTGCTCATGACCGTGGGGGCCGGCCTGCTACTCATCACCCTCGACAATTCGATCCTCTACACCGCCTTGCCTACGTTGACCGCAGACCTCGGCGCGTCCGGATCCTCGACACTGTGGATCATCAACGCCTACCCCCTGGTCATGGCTGGCCTCCTCTTGGGAGCAGGCACACTGGGCGATCGCATCGGCCACCGCCGAATGTTCGTCGTCGGCCTGTGGATCTTCGGTGCCGCATCACTGGCAGCGGCATTCTCGCCCAACCCTGCCTTCCTGATCGGCGCCAGGGCACTCCTCGCTGTGGGGGCCGCAGCGATGATGCCCGCCACGCTTGCTCTGATCCGCCTCGCGTTCGACGATCCTCGTGAGCGCAACATCGCCATCGCCATCTGGGGGAGCCTGTCGATCGCGGGGGCAGCGCTCGGACCCATTCTCGGCGGCGCCCTTCTCGAACGGTTCTGGTGGGGATCTGTTTTCCTCATCAATGTCCCCGTTGTTGCCATCGCACTTGTGGCGACCGCAATCATCGCGCCGCACAACCATCCCGATCCGTCGAAGAAGTGGGATCTCGTCTCATCCCTCTATGCGATGGTCGGGCTGGTGGGCACCGTGCTCGTCATCAAGGAACTGGCCCATATTCCACAGAACTGGGTTCTGATCGCAGGGGCGCTGGCGTCAGCAGTCATCGGGTTCGTCCTCTTCGTGCGACGCCAGGGCCGATTGGAAGAACCACTCATCGAGTTCTCCATCTTCCGCAACCGCGCCTTCGCTGGCGGCTCTCTGGCAGCCTTCTTCGCGATGTTCACCATCGCTGGCGCCCAGCTCGCGACCACACAGCGCTTCCAGCTCGTCGAGGGCTTCACCCCCCTGCAAGCAGGCCTGCTAGTCGCAGCCATCGCGCTTGGCGCCCTGCCCTCAGGTGTCCTAGGGGCCGCGATCCTGCACATCGTGGGCCTGCGGATCATTATCTCCGGCAGCCTCGCCATCGCCGCCCTAGGACTAGCTCTCGCCGTGCTGGCCTCTGCGAACGGATCACTACCCCTGCTGGTCGTCAGCTTCATCGTGACCGGCTTCGGCCTGGGCGGCACCTTCGCCGTCGCTTCCGCCGCCATTATGGGCAACGCGCCTCCGCGAAAGGCCGGCATGGCGGCCTCGATCGAAGAAGTCTCCTATGAGATGGGCTCCCTCTCGGCTGTAGCACTCCTCGGGAGCCTCCTGACCTTCGTCTACGCCACAGTCGTCCGACTCCCGGATGGCACTCCCGCCGCAGCGGGGGAGAGCATTGCCGATGCCCTCGGGATCGCCGACGGAGATCTCGACGTGATCGCAGCCGCCACCTCCGCCTACGACACGGCCTATTTGGTCACGATGATCGTCCTCGCTGTCATGCTGGCTAGTGGAGCCGCTCTGACCAATCGGCTGCTCCGCGCTTACGGGCGCGGCAGCGAGGCAATGGAGTACGCCGAAAACCACTGAACCAATCGGAGGGGCGCATGATGGTGCGTGAGAGCAAGAAGACCATGATCCTCGACGCCGCGATCCAAGTGATCGAGGAAGACGGGATCACAGCAGTCACGTTTGACTCTGTCGCGGCCGCTGCAGGGATCACCAGGGCCGGGATCATCTACCACTTCCCGTCACGAGACGACTTGATCGCTGCGATCCACCAGAGACTCGCTGATCGCTGGGAGCGGCAGTTAGAGATCGCCTGTGGAAAGCCGACCGCTGAGGCAACGCCGATGGAGCGCCTGACCGCCTACATACTCACTTGTTCGACAGCCGCCTCCCGCGCCGAGTTCCAGATGATTCTCGACAGCCAGCACACCCAGCACAAGGCGATCTGGGAAGACCTCATCGACCGATGGACCGGACGTAGCGAACGAGACGAAGCTGAGCGCGACCAGATGACCTCGCTCGCCCTGCTCGCTGCTGACGGGCTCTGGGTCAACGACCTGATCGGAAGCAGGCCCATCTCACAGGACCACCGGAGTGAAACCGCAAAGCAGATCATCGCGCTACTCCAGAATGACGTCCATGAATCCGAGGCCAAGCCCAACGGGTAAGCGAGCCAGCGCGCGGTTGGAGAAGGCCGGATCGACGAATCCGTCGAGCGCGATGATGGGCAACCCTGTCAAGCAAGATCGCACCCTGGCACCTCTGTCCAGCAGCACCCAACTGGCTCTGACACATGCGCCTAGTGGGTATACCCGCCTGGACGGGGTCAGCCTGTGACAAAGCTAGACCAGGAGAAGACCGCCGCGGTCCAGGCCGTGGTGACCCGCGCGTTCGGAGTCTCCCGGACCACGATCTACAAGGCCCTCAACACCACCGAGACCGGCCAGCCCTGAACGGCCCACGCCCTGTGGATACCCGTGGTCCGGGCCGGTTCTTCTCCGTAGGGTGAGACCCGTCGCGGTGTTCTTCTTCGAGGGCCGCGACGGTGAGTGAGCCGCCTGTTCTCCTGTCCGGGTATGGTCACCCCGCCCTTGTCTTGGTCAATAGGGGGCAAGGGGATTTCACTTCCGCCCGGTCCACGCGCGACCCATCGGCAGCGCCCAGCACACATCACCCGTGGTCAGACCGGGGAAGTAGTGCAACTAACGCAGTACCGCAGTACCGCATTCACCCGTGCGGTGCTGCGGTAGCGCGGTGGTGCGGTTATAGCGCTGATGGGCTGACCCCGTTTCGTAGGTCCAGTCGTTATGAGAGTCGTCCTGTTGCCCGCGGTCGCGGGCAGGGAGACTGGTCAGATCATGACGAACAGCAGGAAGCGTCACACCCCCGAGCAGGTCGTCCGTAAGCTCGGGCAGGCCGACAGGATGCTCGCCGATGGTCAGGACGTCGCGGCGGTGTGCCGGGAGCTCGG
>NZ_LR732370.1:237954-398011 GCF_902506395.1 Micrococcus sp. 116 | reverse complement strand
CCCCGTCGCGACGCGCCGCACGCCCCCTGACCCGACAGGGGCCTCGAGGAGCACCGAAGGCCCCCGCGACTCGCGGGGGCCTTCTTCCATCCCTAGAATCTCCCCTATTGCATAGTTGCATGCAGTCCGATTGCACCGTAGTGTCTACCGTGTTGCACCCAGGGAACGAGGAGCCGGCAGGAGGATCCGATGCAGCTGCAGTGGGTTGGCACGATCACCACCGATCTGCCGGTGACGTGCGCCCAAGTAGCGCAGTGGGTGGTCCGCGAACGCCCAGAGCTGGTCCGCCGCCTGCATGGTGCCGCTCAGGCTCCCACGGCAGCCCAAGTCGAGACCTTCATGGGCGTTCAACCTCACTTCGCCCAGACACTCGCAGGCCTCTACGCACAGGCACATGGGCTACTCCCCGCGGGTGCCGAGCTGCGCGTGCGCCGCATATGAGCAGGCTCAGTCCGTCGAGCTCGCGGCTCCCGGGGCGTAGCGGTTCTTGAAGCGCCTCGGGTAGGCCGAGTGCTGGACGCGCCAGGACAGGAACGCCTCCACGTCCTTCTCGTCCCAGAGGCGCACCGTCACGGCCGGCGCCGGGAAGTCCGTGACCTTCGACCGGGCCACACGTGCTGCGGGGCGCTCCATGCCCTGCAGCTGCGCCACACGGGCCTCACTCACCAGGCCGATGCTGCGCGGGTCCAGCCCCGCCGAGCGCAGCTGACCGGCTGCGGCGATGACGCGAGCGCGCTGGCCGGCGGTGGCCGTGCGCCAACTGGCGGCCCCGCCTAGATTCGCCAGGATCTCCAACAGCGCCGGCTCAGGGGCGTACTCCCCGGCGTGCTGGTCGGGGTCCAGTCGCGTAGGGCGGTTCTTGGGAGGCGGTGTTGCCTCGGTCATGTCCACCTCGTTCCGGTCCACTTGCGGTTCCATCGGCGGGAGCCGGCCTCGTCCTGGGCCACGCGCTCGGACTTGGAGCGGGTCGCGTTGAAAGTGGTCATGGTGACCGAGACGACGCGGGCCTGACTGCCGAGCTCTTCGACGTACCGGTTCCCCATCTGCCCCCGCAGCCATGCGGTCATGTCGCCGCCGGCGCGGTCGCGCACATCCGAGACGACATCGTTGGCCAGATAACCGGCCTTGTCGCCCACCGTGACCCGGCGGGTCCGACCGCCACCGATGTCCACGGTGGCCTCCAGGCGCACACGCTTGTCCTTGTGCTTGGTGCCGCGAGCGACGTTGACGATCTTCTGGCGCAGTTCCTTGACGCCCTCCTCACGACCCCGGGCGCCCTGGGTCTTGGGCATCTCGATGGTGTGAATGCGGTTACCGTCGGGAAGGTAGGTCGTCTCCGAGGAGAACTGGCGCCGCGGCGAGCGTGACCGACGCGAGCCATCCGAGGGGGCGCCGGGTGCACGGGCATCATCACGGTCCAGCTCTGCACCGTCCTGGGCCGCCGGGGTGGCAGGCAGGTCGGCCGGGGTCACCGTGGTGGATCCGGTGCCGCGCTTGGCGCGGACCTTGACCAGTTCACCGCCCTTGCCCCGGCGTCGCGGGGGTCGGTGCTCGATGCGACCGGACTCGTGGAGCTCGGTCAGAGCGGCCCGGTAGGACTCTCCACTGGTCTCCTCGCGGGCGATCTTGCGCATCATGCGGCCCGAGCGCCCCATGGCTGCACCCATCTCGTCCCAGGTCATGCCGTAGGAGCTGCGGATCTGGTTTACCAGCTGGGCGGGGCTCAGCTGCGTCTGCTCGCTCATGCTTCGGCGCCCTCCATGTCGATCTCGTAGCTGGAGTTGTCCCCGGGGGTGGTGAACTCGTGGTCGCTGAATGCGCCGTCCACGCCGCGGGCGGCGGCCTTCTGGCGCAGGGTGTTGCGGTCGGCCTCGGTCAGGGGCGTCTTGATGGGTCCGTCGAGCCAGCCCTGCAGGCGCATGCGGCCGATCTTGCCGTCGTCGCCGCCACCACGCTCCACAGGCAGGGACCACTGGGGCAGCTCGGTGGTGTAGATGGCATCACCGCGCACGCCCAGCAGCGTGTGGGCAGGCACGTGCAGTGCCCCGCCCTTGAGGCCGTTGGCCATGGGACCAGAGAGCAGGCGCGCCCGGCCCCGAGCCCAGACCTGCATAGCCAGCTCGGGCCGGTAGAACTTCTGGGTGGCTGGATCGACCACCGGGGTGGTGGTCCACACGAACGCCTTGCCCTGCCGGCGCACGTCGGAGGCGTTCGGGTCAACGTCCTTGGGGTCGTAGCTCACGAACGTCTGGCGGCGGCCGCGGGAGGCGAAGTTGCCGATCGTCTGGATCAGCATCGCGCGCATCGCCCCAGACACGGCGGTCTTGATGATCTGGGGCATCTCCATGTCGGCGTCCACGGCCTCGCGGGCCTTGATCAGGCGGCTGGCCCAGGTGTCCAGAGGGCGGGCGGTCACGGTCTTGGTCTTGTCGTGCAGCCCTGGCACCCGCGTGGTGAAGACCACCGCTTCCTGGGGGTCCACCATCCATCCGTGGGCACGGGCGATCTGGATCTCCGCGGCATCGGCCCAGGTCTCACCGATCGCGCCGGGACGGTTGGGGTAGTACCAACCGTGGCGCACGTCGGCATGTTGGCATCCGAAGATGCCGATGTGGTTCCAGGTCTCCGGGACGCGGAACTGCACGTAGATGCGAGCTCGGGCGTAGGGGTCGCGCTCGAGCATGTCCCAGGTGTCGGCCTTGTTCAGGCGGATCGCCGGCCCGATGCCGAGCTCGCGACAGAGCGCCGCGTACATGAACCGGCCGTCTACATATCCGAAGCCGGGGATTTTGGGGGTCTGTTCTGGATCGACCAGCGCCACGCAGTCTTCGTGGGTGTCCAGCGAAGGACCGGCGACCAGATGCTCGATGTGGTGCTGGCCCGAGGTGCGGTGGAGCTCCTCCGCGATGTCCGATGTCACGGGCATGGGATCGACGTTGGCCGGCAGGGACAGCGCCCAGAGGTTGGCGCCGGTGCGGGCGGGGGTCTTCATCAACTTGGCGTCGGGGAAGAACGCTCCCACCACGGTCTCGAGCGCGTCCCATGCGGTGCGGGCCTGGTCGGGGTTCAGGGGGGTGGAGCCGAACCACTCGCTGGCCGTGCGCACCTCGACCTTCTGACCAGTGGCGGTGCGCTCGAAGCGGCCGGTAATCGGGGTGCCCAGCCAGTGGCCGTGACTGCTCCAGCCCGGGGTCTGCACGAGCAGCCAGTGCCGCTGACCCTGGTCCGCCGCCGGCACCTTGCCGGTGAACATGATGCGCTCGGCACCCACGTCGGCGGCGGTGTCGAGCATGTCCTGCAGGTTCGGATTCTTACGTCGCGCCCCGATCTTCGGCTGCACGCGCTGTCCGTTGCCGAGCACTCCCTGGCCGGTCGTGTAGTCGGCCCAGAGTGTGGGGATCCGGCCGACATGACGGAACGGCGTGGGACGGAATCGCGCACTCTCACGCTTCGGCGCGGACCCCCTGCCCCGGTTCCCCGTGGTGCGGTTCTGGTAGGGCATCGGTGCCTCCTGATCGGTGAGATGCAACAACCCTCGTGAGGTAACCCTATATTACCTCACGAGAGTTGGTTGGTGCAGCTGGTGTTGCCCTCAGCGGTCGAGGAGCTCGTCGGGGAGCATGTCGAACAAGTCCACCTGCCCAGGCAACAGAGGCGGCTGATCCGAGGGGAGCGCCTCAACGCTCACATCCCTTACCGGCCCCCCGGCCGGCAGGCGGTCTTGGGAACTCGCCGCCACCATGGGATCAGGCATGGGCCGGGATCGGGTGGGAGGCCCCCAGCATCACCAGCTGTTGATCGCCGACAGGGGTGCGCAGCACCGCGTGGGAGGCATCACCCCAGGCGGTTCCTTCGCCCCACTCCTCCGAGTGGCCGGCCGTCAGGGACGTGAGGGTCGTCAGGTAGCTGTCCTGCGCCATGAAGGCGCTGGACCGCTCCGACATGGAGACGCAGAGGTGCACACCGAGCGTGTTGCCGTACTCCGCGAGGGTTTCCAGAGTGAGCAGCGCATCGGCCGTCCGACGGTAGCCCCCGGGGCCCTGGGACCAGCGGTGGAATAGGGCCTCGAGCCGGTCCACGAGTACCAGCGTGGGGGTGAAGCCGGGCCGGCTGCCGCCCAGGGGGGCCGCCTGCGCCTGGGCATGCCGGGAGTCAATGAGCTCACGCACCTCCTGGAGCAGCGCGTGCTGGGCGATCGTGTCGGCGGCGACCTGAACAGACGGATGCTGCGCGGTGCTCGCCACCGCGGTGCCCGGGGAGACGAGTACACGCACCTGCCACTGCGCCGCGGCAGCGTCCTCGATCAGCCGACGGCATAGAGCGGTGGTGTCCTCACGGGTGATCACGAGAAGGGAACCGTCGGTGACGGGGCCCCAATGGACTGGGGTGCCATCCTCCGTGACCCCCAGGGAGAACTCGACGGCCGCCGGCGAAGGGGACTGGGAAGGGACGGGAGCGGTGTACCGGTCAGGGAGGAAACCGCTCCAGCACTCACCGGTGTCCTCGTTGACCGTGAAGGGGGTTCCGGTGCCACCGAGCGCGGCGACGCGCTCAGCTGCCCCAGGATCCTCACGGATGTTGACGATGGTGTGCGCGATGCCGCGGCGCTTGAGCATGGCGGCCAGGCTGATGCAGGGGCCGCATCCGGGCTGGGAGTAGATCGTGTAGCTCACGGGGTGTCCTCTCCGGTGGGGGGTGTCTCCACTCCAGGCAGGCCACTGGCGGGGGGCAGGTGTTTCAGAGCGGAAGGTAGTGGGAGACCAAGGGCAGGTCTATGCCGGCGTGGACCAGGGCGGGCAGTAGCTGAGCCATCACGACGAGGGTGTAGAGGGTGATGGGGGTGATCAGCAACCACTCGCGCCAGGATCCCGTGGTGCCCACGAGCATGATGCGGAACCGGCCGTCCTGGCCCCAGACGGGGTTGGGGACGGGAGGAGCAGGCTTGGCCGGCCAGAGCAGGGGGACACCCTCCTTGGTGAGCCCGTCTCCGATGATGTGCAGGCTCACCCCCAGTGCAACGGACACCGGGATCCACCAGGCGCCCGGGGCGGTCGTGGCAGCCAGCGCACCGACGGCCAGCCCGATGGCCCAGGCGCTGATGTAGCCGGAGGGGGGGATGATGCGCAGCGCCTTGGCTGCCACTGCGACCAGGAACGCGGCGACGATGCCCTGACCGATGGCATAGGTCTGACCGTCGAGGGTGATGCGCAGCGGAGTCAAGGCTGCGGTCAGTGCGGTGAAGGCGACCACGGCGAGCAGAGAGTGGGTGCCCTGGCGGTGGCCGCCGGCGATCGCTCGGATGCCGGCGGCGAGCACGTTGGTGATCGGAGGCAGGGCGTAGGCGATGGTGGCACGGGGGTGGTCCCAATCGCTGATCAGGGCTGCGCCGGCTGTTGTGAGGGCGCCGATGATCTGCAGCTGTGGGTCCGCGTGGATGCCCACGGCCGCCGCCAGGGGACCGGTGAGCACCAGCCACCCCGCGGCGCCGGTGATCGCGTGGGAGGCGCCCATCATCGTCGGTCCCCGTTCTTGGGGTGGCGCACCTTGGGGCCGACCACGATCAGCAGGCAGACCAGGCCCAGCAGCGTGAGGAGGGACCAAGCGGAGGGCCCGGTGCCGGTGTCGGCTAACTCGAACACGGCCTGGCTGGCAGGGACCAGGATGCCGTTGTCCATGAGGAACGCCTGGACAGGGGGGAAGACGGCGCCGGCCACCATGGACAGTCCGCCGCCCATCAGGAACAGGGTGCCCACCAGCATCAGGGTCATCTGGTCTTTGGTGTTCTCGTCCATCACGCCTCCTGCAGGACTCGTCGGGTGTGGACCATCTCGGTTGCGGACAGGGACACGCCTTCGGGTTCACCGGTGCTCCAGTCCACGAGATCCAGGAACACCTCATCCTCGGCGTCCGCCTCCGGGTCTTCCTGCACGACGGCCCAGCGGCCGGCGCCGGGGTCGATCAGCACCAGATCCCCGGCTGTGAGCTCAAGCACGCCCACCTCGTCGGACTCGTCCTCGAAGCCCTCGAACTCGCCCTCCGTGGCCGCCTCGAACTCCAGGGGCGCCAGGGGCTCCTCGACGCGCTCCGGGCTGAGCCCGGGTGGGATTCCGCCGTGGGTCTCGGGCTTGGGGGTGATCTTGTCCTTGGAGCCGGTGAGGTTCTGCAGCACGCTCAGCGCGGAGGGGGCCGGGGCCGCCACGGTCGGATCGACGACGCCCCCGACCCGGGGCTGGTCCTCGGCCACGTACACGCGGGCGTCCATGTAGTCGTCATAGCTCAGGGGCACCTCGTCGCCGTCGATGTCGGTCTGCGTGGAGCCGAGCACCTCGATCAGCTTGCGGGGGTAGAGCAGTTCGCGCGGACGGACCGCCTCGGTGGCCTTCTCGTCGTAGCCCGGGGCGTTGGGGTCAGGGTTCTGGGCGAGGTAGGTCTGCAGGGCCACGGGAGTGCCGTTGGCATTCAGGGCGGTGCCGCGGCCCTTGATATGGCGAGGCACCGCGGTGCCGATGGCCGCGGAGTCCCACATCATCATCGCGCCCTGTGGGGAGAGCCGGCCCATGGCCACACGGGCGCCGAAGTTGTCGCGCATCTCGCCTCCGATGAACTCCACATCAGGACGCTGCAGGCCCAGCACGAGGTGGATCTTCGCGGAGCGGGCCAGGCGGGCCATGTCCGCCATCAGGTCCAGCACGGGCGGCTTGGCCGGGGCACCCTTGGGCTTGACCTGCTTCCACCACCGGTCCACTCCCTTGAGGAAGGTTGTTGCCTCGTCAATGATCAGGGCGAGGGGCTCGAAGTCAGCCAGGCTGGCCGAGCCGTCCTCGATCTTCTCGTAGCGCTCCATCATCAGCGCGTGGGCGTCCACGATCATCTTGACCTGATGCTCCAGGCGCGATGCCACGAGCTCCACGTTCGGCCACGACCTGAAGCCGATGAACTCGATGCGCTTGCCGTCCAGGATCCACGTGCGCCACCCGGCCTGAGTCAGACGCTCTGCCACGTTGTGCTGCACGACCGTTTTTCCAGAACCGGACTGGCCGGTGATCAGCAGGTGCGCCTGCTTTCGCGGGAACCACGTGAGCACCTCGCGGTCCTCGTCCACCCCCAGCGGCACCTGGAAATCCTGGTAGGCCTCATGTGCCACAGCGGTGGAGGAGTGCTCCTCCGGCGGGAAAAGCAGAGTCGGCATCGGGGTGCGGATGAAGAACTCCACGGTGTCCTGCTGCAGATCCCATCGGGCCTGCCACTCCCCCGGGATACGAGTCGCCAGGATCCGCTGCACGCGCTGACGGCGGTTCGCCATGGCCATCGCATTGCCCTGGTCGTGGGAGACCTGGATGCGAGCCGGTTCGCCCTCGTTGTCCAGCTCGATCTTCACCTGAGCCGACTCCCCCAGCAGCTCACCCACAACCTGCCGGGTCCGCGAGATGGCCTGCTCCTCCTGCGGCGCCTGCTCCGGCTCGAACCGTTCCAGCTCCAGCCGATGCTTGCGCTCCTGCAGGGACTTCACCCGGTACCGCCCGCCCAGGCTGTTCTCCACCACCGCGGTGACCTTGCCCGTCCAGATCGCATCCGGGATCACCCGCGCGGGGTAGACCAACGTGACCTTGCCCGGCTCCCCGACGAAACCCTCCGACCAACCGGAGAGCTGCACCGCCTTGCGCGAGGGCACGGAGAGCCCCAGCACCGGGCAGACCTGTTCGGTGAGGTGATCGTGCAGCTCCTGCCGCTTCACCCCTCGACGGTTCGACGCACCGGCCAGCGCCGCCACCGCCACCCCCGCAGCCGAAGCGCTCAGCAACCCCGGGTCCGAGCCAACCACCGCCAGGGCCGTAGCCCCTACCGCGAACAGCCCGCCGGCTACCGCCGCACGGCCGTCCATGCGCTCCACCGGTTCCAGCCGGCGCACACCTTCATCGAGTTCCCAGTCCCCCTGCACCTGGCCGGCCTTCATCGTCTGGCTCATACTCGCCGCTCTCCTCGTCCGCTGGGCTGGCTTCCTACCCAGGTAGGCCGCAACGGAGACTGCGGCGTTTCACGCTGCCTGCCGCTCCACTTCCACGCCGACCGCCCACGACGACCCCATGCGGCCGGCACCCATTCTTGATCGGGCTTGACAGGGTGGGTATGCTCGCAACTGTGAGCGGAGCGAATCAGGCTGCGAGCAACCACCCCGCAAACCCCGCTCCAGAGGGTTGAATATCCCGTAGCCACCTGGGTGCCCACCTTCCAGAAACGGCTCGATGCCCACGCCCTCCAGTTGTCGAGATGCAACGAAGATTTCAGAAACGCGCCAATTTGATTCATACGCCGATCAGGCCCTGAAGGGTTGACACCGGCTCCTCCTGCCCCTCGCCTGACCAGCGCACGGGATCACGGTCGCTACGCTCGATCCATGCCCGTCCGTCTGCGCCCTACCGTCCTCGACGACGCCGAGGCCCTCGCCGCCCTGGCACGGAGCCAACGCGAGCACCTGGGCCCGTGGGAGCCGGAGCGCCCCGCCCACTGGTTCACGGAGGCCGGGCAGCGCGAGGCCCTCGAACAGGCAGACCGTGACCGGGCCGCCGGCCGCTCCTACGCCTTCGTCATCACCGACGACGCCGGGCACCTGCTCGGCCGTCTCACCCTGGCCAGCGTGGTCCGCGGGGCCGGCCAGTTCTGCTCGATCGGCTACTGGGTCGCCCGCGAGGCGACGGGCCGCGGTGTGGCAACCGCCGCCGTCGGGCAGGCCCTGCAGATCGCCTTCGGCGAGCTCGGCCTGCACCGCGTGCAGGCAGAGATCCTCCCCCACAACCACGCCTCCCGCCGCGTGCTGGAACACCACGGGTTCCAGCGGTACGGCCTGGCTCCGCAGTACCTGCGGATCGCCGGCCGCTGGCAGGACCACGAGCTCTGGCAGCTCCTCGCGCCGGCGGAGGGGCAGCAGTGACCCCTGACGACGCCGCCCGGGAAGGACTTCTCACCAACCGGGCCGCCTATGACGCCCGCGCGGCCGAGTACACGGAGCTGCTGGGGACCATGGACGCCGTGGCCGAGGACGACAGGCTGCTGGTCGAAGCCTGGGCCGACCGGGTGGATGGGGTTCTGGCCGACGTCGGCTGCGGGCCGGCCCACTGGACCGCGCACCTGGCCTCGCTGGACCATGAGGTGACGGGCATCGAGCCGGTCGAAGAGTTCGTGACCCACGCACACCGAACCCACCCGGAGGTACGCGTGGAGCCGGGCTCGTTCCAGACCCTGCCCGTAGCCGCCGTCGACGGGATCCTGGGCTGGTACTCAATCATCCACACGCCGCCGGTGGAGATGCCTCTCCTCCTGGAGCGCGCACACCAGGCACTGCGCCCTGGCGGGTCACTGCTGCTGGGCTTCTTCGCGTCAGACCAGGTAGAGGCCTTCGATCACGCCGTCACCACGGCGTGGTACTGGCCGGTCGATGAGCTCGCGGGCGTGATGACCGCGGCGGGGTTCACCGTGGTCAGCCGCGGCACACGGCAGGACACGGGGGCCCGCCGGCACGGGTGGATCGAGGCTGTCAGGGAATGAATCGTCTGGCGCTTTCCGCCCCAAATTTTCCAGGGAACCGTCCTTCGCGATTCGCGTTCGATCTTCACCGCGTCTGGACAGTCAGCGAGCGCTCCCCTTGGGCGCCGCGAACCGTCGTTTGTGGCCGGCGTTCCGGCCCTCCTGCCGCGGGCCGCCCCGACTCCACGCGTCCTGCACCGCCACCTTCCCAATGCCGACAACGACGCCCCCGACCCGCACGGTGAAGCGGTCCCCCGCCGTGAGGTAAGACCCCCGTAGCATGTTCGCGCTCTCCGGACGACCGGAGCTCCTGGACCACGCCTACTCAAGACGGCAGAAGCCCCATACGGCGGGTGCCTCGAGACCTCTGGACAGGGTGGCGGGGGTAACCGACGGGCTCGCAGCAGGAAGCAGACGCCTCGACTCCCGGCAAGCTCCAGTGGAGGGGTGGCCATGACAGACAAAATACGAACACAAGTCCTCGAGCCAGCCCCCGGGCAGGCCAGTGCCCACACCCGCAACCGTCAACGTCTAGGGGATGGGCACCATTGCGGCCGTGCAGGCTCAGTACCGGGTCACCTTAAGGGTGGCGTTCGCGCAGGACGCGGCCTTCTTCACCAGAAACGCCTTCTCCGTGGCATCAGCCTTCAACCCCCAGCGGATCTTCACCGCCGTCCAGTCCGCGATGTACTGGCACTGGTTCTTCGGCGGCAGCCACTGCTCCGGACCGCGGGCCTGCTTGGCCGAGTTCAACGCCGAGGTCTGCACGTTCAGCGACCGGGCATCCCCCAAGTCGTTGTAGAACGCCACCCGCTTGGCCTTGGTCCAGTACCGGGCTCCCGAGCCCCACGCCTCATGCACGGGCACCATGTGATCGATCTGCACCGTCGACGCCGAGGTGTGCGTGACCAGATCCCAACCGGTCACCCACTTGCCCTTGGCCACCGTGCACTTACGGGTCGTGGTGTACGTCGGGGACACCTTGGACTCGGCGATCAGCACCTCAGCCCGCGTGTTCTGGCAGTCCTTGTTCACGTCCTTCCAGCCACCGAACTGGGCGTCCCGGTCATAGCCGGTGTTCACCTCAGCGGCGACCGGCAACGACGACACCGCCGTGCGCAACGGGGCCGAATACGTGGTGCCGGCCGAAGCAGGAGTAGCACCCCCGAAGACAGCGGTGGCGACGAAAACAGCAGCAGTGGCCAGAGAAGCCAAAGAGCGTCGTGACAGGGGCGAGTTCCTTGCTCGAGTGAACGGGGATGCGCAACTGCATCAGCGCTGATCCTAAGCAGAACCAGCCGGCGCCCATAAACGGCCCTTCTACGCCGTCCCCAGCGCCTTGTAGATCGTGGGCCGGGAGACTCCGAACGAGCGGGCCACCGCTGCCACGGGCTGCCCGCCTGCCACCGCCGCCCGGACAGCAGCGATCTTCTCCTCATCCAACTTCGGCTTCGGGCCCGGCCGGCGCCCGGCCGCACGGGCCCGAGCCACACCCTCCCGGGTGCGCTCACGCAACAGATCCCGCTCCCACTCGGCCAGCATCAACAGCATGTTCAACATCAGCCGGCCCGAGGCCGTGGAGGTGTCCAGGTCCACGTCCAACGCCTGCAAACCGATCCCCCGATCAGCCAGGGCCTGCACGGTACGCAACGCATCCGGCAGGGACCGGCCCAACCGGTCCAGACGCGTGACGACGAGGGCGTCCTCGCCATCACACAGGTAGGCCAGCGCCTCGGCCAGGCCGGGCCGGTCGGCTCTGGCACCGGAGAGGCGGTCCCGGAAGATCTTCGAGCAGCCGGCCTGCCTCAGGGCGGCCTCCTGGCCCTCCAGGGATCCTTCCTGGTCCCGCGTGCTCACCCGGGCGTAGCCGACCTTCACGCTCGCACCCGACCGTCCATCAGTAGTGCTCCGCGATGTAGGCGTAGGCCTTCTCGAAAAGACCGTCGGCCGTGTGGAGCTGATGCTTGCGGAGTACCTGGCGCACGTGCCGGCGCACCAGCTTGTCTCCCTCGAGCGTGGCCTCCCACCCGTCGTAGGAGACCTGCTTCACGATGGCGTCGATGTCCTTCACGACACGTTCGACCAGCATCGGCGCATCGGCCGGCGCGTACTCCTGGAAGATCTGCGTCAGTGCCCCGATGCGGGGGTCCGGCAGGAGCTCGAGAGTGCCCTCGTCGTCGGCCTTCTCCGCGGCCGTGAGGTCCTTGGCCAACGTGAAGGCCTCACGCAGCCAGTCGATCGACTGCTGGGCGGCCGCCATCGTGCGCTCACGCAGACGGTCGAGCCGCTCCGCCAGGGACTTGAACTGCGGGCTCTGTCCCGAGGGCCCGGCCAGCCGCTTCTTCAGCCGCTCGGCGATCGAGTCGATGAGGTCGTCCGCGCTCTTGCCCTCGACTTCCTTCGGGTCATCCAAGAGGCCCTCGTCGATGAGCGTGCGCACCGTGTCCTCGTCGGCGACCACGACGTCGTCGGCGCGAGTGACGATGATGTCGTCCATGTGCCGGTGGACCAGCTCGAGCGTCTTCACACCCAGCCGATGCCATAGATGGTCTCCCTCGCCCGGGGAGGGCTGCAGGGAGGCGTAGACCTGGGACAGGAACCGGTACGCGCCCCGATGCGGCCGCAGGCCCTCGGTGGGCCACAGCGACTCCCATACACCCTCGAGCATCGCGTAGTCCGCAGCGAACTGATCCTGGTCGGCCTGGCCCGGGATGCGCGCCTGGGCGTCCATCAGTGTCTGGGGCCCGGGCTCGTCGATGTCGATGCCGGCGAACCGGGCCATCATGTGCTCGAGCTGGCCCTTGAACATCTCGATCAGGCCGGACACCTCGATCTGCGGTGCCACCTGGTCGGGGTTGGCCGGGGCCATCGCCTTGGCGAAGCCCGCGCCGAGGCCCACGTAGTCCACGATGATGCCGTAACGCTTGTCCGCGTCCGTCTGCGGGTTGCGCCAGGTGCGGTTCGCGCGCGTGATCGTCTGGAAGAGGGTGTGGTCCTTCAAAGGCTTGTCCAGGTACATCACCCCCTCGATGGGGGCATTGAACCCGGTGCCCAGCTTCGAGGTGCACACCAGAAACTTCAGCGGGTCATCGAAGGTGCGGAACCGCTTGAGCAGCGCCGCCTCCTGGGCGTCCGTGAGGGCGTACTTCTGCCACGCCGGGTCCTCACCCTTAGCCGTCCCGACGGTCATCACGACCCCGACCTCATCGCGCACGGGCGGCTCCGCGGAGGGATCCGTGCACGCGGCGACGCTCTGGCGTTCGTACCGTTCCTGGAGCAGACGGTCCAGCTCCTCGGTGTAGGCCACGCATGCGGCACGGTCGATCACCACGATCTGGGCCTTCATGCCCAGCGGGTCCACCGTCTCGTAGAAGTGGTCCACGATGTCGGCGCAGACTGCACGGATGCGCTCCGGGTTGGCGAAGAACGTCGCCGCCCGCGAGGCCCGGCGCGCGATCTGATCCTGCTGCTCGTCGCTGAGGTTCTCATCGGCGGCCATGACGGCGAAGGCCTGGTCCAAAGTCTCCTTGTCCAAGGAGAACTCCACCTTCCGAGGGGCCACATGGATCGGCACGGTCATGCCGTCACGGATGGACTCATCCGTCCCGTAGGTGTGCAGCGCGCTGCCCGGGTCGAACTCGTCCCCGAACGTGGCGAAGGTGTTGCGGTCCACATCGGCGATCGGCGTCCCGGTGAAGGCGAACAGGTTGGCGTTCGGCAGGGCCGCGCGCATGGTCTGGCCCAGGTCGCCCTCCTGCGTGCGGTGGGCCTCATCGACCATCACAACGACGTTCTCCCGGGTGTTCAGCACCCCGGCGCCGGCGAACTTGTGCACCGTCGTGAAGATCAACCCGCGCCGATCCGAGGACAGCGCAGACCGCAGGCCGGCCGCGGTGCCGGGCACCTGCAGCCGCGGCATGGACGTGGTGCGGAACTGGTCCCACAACTGCTGCACGAGCTGCACACGGTCCGCGACCAGCACGATCGTCGGGTTCTTCAGCTCCGGGTCACGCAGCAGCTTGCCGGCGGCGAAGACCATCGCCAGCGTCTTGCCCGAACCCTGGGTGTGGTAGATCAGGCCCTTGCGCTTGTCCGGGTCCTTCACGCGCTCGACGATGCGGTTGACGGCCTCGTACTGGGTGTAGCGGGCCAGGAGCTTGTTCAGCGAGCCGGCAGCCGACTGGGAGACCTCGAAGATGCTGAAGTCCTGCAAGAAGTCCAGCACGACGGCAGGCGTAAGCATGGAGGCTACGGTCTCCAGGACGTGGCTCAGCCGCGGCTGGTCGGAGACAGCACCCCACGTGTACCAGTGCTGCAAGGGTGTGCCCACGCCGGCGTACCGGTACTGCTTGCCCTCGGTAGCGAAGCACAACACGTTCGACACGAAGAACGGCGACCAGCCCGGCTGGTAGATCTTCACCAGCTCCCGCGCACCCGTGGCCCACGACTTGCCCTTCTGCAGGGGCGTCTTCAGCTCGCCGACGACCAGGGGGAAGCCGTTGACCCAGAGGACGATGTCGAACCGGGCGATGTGCCCGGGCGTGCCGTAGCGGACCTCCTCCGAGACGACGTAGCGGTTCTTCGAGAGGTCCTCGAAGTCGATCAGCCGGACCGGGACTGAGCCCTTCGTGCCCACGTACTCGTGGGTGATCTCGCCCTTGAGCCAGGCGGCGAAGTCCCGGTTCGCATCAACGAGCCCCGACTCGAGGGCCGTCAGCGGCAGTGTCCGCAGCCGGCGCAGGACCTCATGAACCCGCTCGGGTTCCTCGGCGATGGCCGGGTTCAGCCGCACCAGGGCGGCCTCGACTTCAGCCGGGATGAACGGGTCCTCGTCAGGACGGCCCAGCTGCTCACCGGGGACGTAGTCCCAGCCGTTCTCGGCCAAGGTCTTGACCAAGGGTGCCTGGACGCTGAGGAGCTCTCCCATGCCGCTCACGCGCTCACCTCCAGCAGTTCGTCGTAGGACTCAGGGATCACGTGTTCCCCGGACAGGAGCGCGGTGAGCAGATTGGAACGGAGGCCGCGGAGGCGGGTGACCGTGGACTCGCTTGCCTGCACAACAGCATCGACAGCGTCCGACAACTCCATCAGCTCCTGTTCGCGAGCCTCGGAAACCAACGGGATCGGGAACTCACGGAGCATCGCCCGGTTGATATTCCTCTGGGTCGCCCCGCGTCCGAGAGCGTCAAGCTTCACGCGATTCAAACGAATCCACGCAAAGATGAACTCACCGGTATGTCCGGCCTTCGGAACGCCCCAGGCGATGGCCTGGTTCGTGGTCATCTCTGTGGTGACGATGGCGCTGCGCCCGATGGTTCCGTACATGGACACCAGCACCGATCCGACGGGGGCTTTGCGGCCCACAACCGCGGCTCCGGCCTCAGTGAGGGACTTGGCCGTGCCGGAAATCGGCTTGTCCTGCACGTCGGCAATCACGGCCCAGGGGATGGTGCCGCCCTCGTAGAACTCAGGTTTCCCTGCCTTAGGAGTGGCCCCGCTGTACCACTTCGCAACATCATCCAAGATCCCCATGTCCGGGTCTCCAGCCAGCATGGCCTCGCCAACGACCTGCGCCCCTGCAACGAGCCCTTCACGATGATTAGCCTCAGCGGCAGCGGTCGCGTCGTCAACCGCACCGATCAGGTCCACGATCCGGTGCTGTTCCTCTACCGGCGGCAACGACACGATGGCCCCTGCGAGGGACCGCTGAGATAGGGAGACGTTGGCTGTCCCCTTCATCAAGGGCACAATGATGGAGTCTCGCTGGTGGTCCAACAACAGATGTAGGTACTTCATGTCGACCGGCGCATCATTACGCTTCTGCAAGGCGGTAATGATGTTGGCTACAGCGAACTTGCCGGAGGCGTAGTGGACACGCTTGAGAGATGCGTGCCCATGACCTGTGGAGGACACCATCGGCACGCAGACTGCTTCGCCTTCGAACTGATAATGGTCCGACGACAGGAACTCTGCGGCGGTGACGACCAGGGGATATTTACCGGGAATCGCTTTCTGAGTTGCGGTCGAGCCCTTGGTCATGGTCACGATGTCGCCCAGAGTGACCTTGATCCAGTCTTCAGACATCGAAGCCCGCCGCCTTCAGCTTCTCGTCCAGCACGCGCTCGGCTGCGCGCAGCTCGGCGCGGGCGTCCTGGTAGGCCGCCAAGGCTGCCTCCACGTTGACCTCGGCCGCGGCCTCGGTCGTGATGTATCGGCCGATGTTGAGGTCGAACCCGTTGTCCGCGATCTCGTCCACCTCGACCAGTCGAAGGTGCAGGCCCTGGTCTTCACCGTCGATGTCTTCACCGCGGGCGTACGCCGCGTGGACCGCCTCAATGTCCGAGTCGCCCATGGTGTTCTGGTTCTTGCCCGGCTGGAACTTCGCTGAGGCGTCCACGAACAAGACCTTGCCCTGCCGCTCGGCCGGCTTCGCCTTGCGCAGGATGAGCAGGCACACCGGGATCGAGGTGGAGTAGAACAAATTGGTCGGCAAGCCGATCACGGCCTCGATCAGGTCCTTCTCCAGCAGGCACTGGCGGATTGCCCCCTCCTTGCCTCCGCGGAACAGCACGCCGTGCGGCATCACGACGCCGACTCGGCCCGTGTCGTCTTTCATCGTGGCAACCATGTGCTGGATCCAAGCGAAGTCGCCGTTCTTGACCGGCGGGACGCCGCAGAACGCCCGCCCCCACGGGTCGTTCGACCACTGCGCCGCCCCCCAGTTCTGCAGGCTGAACGGTGGGTTGGCGATGACCACATCGAATTGGTCCAGCCGGCCGCCGGCCACGAAGCGAGGCTCGCGGAAGGTGTCGCCGCGGCGAATCGAGAAGTCGTGCAGCCCGTGAAGGTACAGATTCATTTTGGCGATCGCCGAGGTCGTGAGGTTGACCTCTTGGCCGTTGAGCTTGAGGGTGCGGGGGTCTCCACCCGCGGCGCGCACGGCGTTGACGGTCTCCACCAGCATGCCGCCGGAGCCACACGCCGGGTCGATCACGGACTCACCGGCCTGGGGATCGAGGATCTTTACGAGCAGGTGCACGACGTGGCGGGGCGTGAAGAACTCGCCGGCCTTCTTGCCCGAGGCCTCCGCGAACTCGCGCAGCAGATACTCGTAGGCGGCGCCGAGCATGTCGCCGCGGACGTGGTCCGGATCAAGCCGCACTTCGTGGAAGGTGTCCAGGAGGGTCACCAGGGCCGTCTCCGGCAGGCGGTCCTTGTTCGCCCAGTTCACGTCGCCGAACACGCCGGTGAGGTCGGGGTTGGCCTGTTCGATGCGCTGGAGGGCGCCGTTGAGCTCGACGCCGACGTTCGTCGTCTTATTGTGGACGTCGCTCCAGTGGCAGCCGTCCGGGATCGTGAAGGGCTGGTAGTCGGCCTCGATCTCCTCGGTCAGCTCATCACCCCACTCCTCGAGCGCGGTCGCGTGATGGAAGTCCCAGGTGTCGGAGATCCACTTGAAGAACATCACAGGGAAGACGTACGCCTTGAAGTCCCCGGGTTCGACCGGGCCGCGCAGCGCGTTCGCCGCAGCCCACAGGATGGACTCCAGCTGCCGCTGGGTCATGTAGGTGCCGTGGGTACTCTCCAGGGACACGCCGTCTCCTCACGCTCAAGCCGACCTGTCGATAATCGGTCGATCTGTTGCCAGTCTCACACGAGGGCGGCCACAGGCCGCCAGGCAAGGCATGGACCGTCAAAAACCCACGCAGAAGATAACTACGACCCAGGCATCATCTGCGACACCATCCCCTTACATGCCTAGCGCGTATGCAGAGCCAGGAACTGGAGAGGAGGCGGCGGAGAGCCGTCCGCGCGCCGGCCACCCCCGTCCAGTCATTTCGAAGGCCCTCCGCCGTGTATGTCCAATGGTCCAGTTCGGGGCCGAGGGGTGGTGTATTGGTGGAAAACCACCCGCCTTCACGAGGCCCTGGGCTACCGCACTCCCTCGGAAGTCGAAGCCGCCTAAACTAACGACCAGGACTCACCGCCCGTTGCATCCTGGCCCTGGAACGAAACCCAGCGCGCTTCAGTCCTCGCGAACGACGTAGTGGACGAGCCGGCTCGCTGGGTGTCGAGCCCTCACGGACGGTCCCTTCAGTGGTCACCCTGCTTCGGGAGGTACCGGGCGAATGCCAGAAGGTCGGCGCAGAGGCTGTTCACGGTCATCACGAGCTGGTCACGATCCTCGTAGTCATTGCCATAGGTGTCGGGCACCCCGGATACCTGGGCCTGAAAGGCATCGACCTCACGCTTCCTGGCAAGCGCGCCCAGCACCCGTACCGTCGCGGCCACGTCCTCAGAGGCGGCCTCGCGCTCGATGTGAGCAGCGATGATCTTGTAGGCGTCGTCGAGCACCTCAAGTGCAGTGGGGCTGCTCTTCGGTGTTTCAGGGGCGCTCATGCTGTCCTCCTGTGGTGGTGGCTAGTTGTAAGAGGTCATGACGTTGTTGACTCGTGCCGGGACCAACGAGGCCGGCGGGGCGTCCCCTATGAATGTAGGCCTCCCTCTCCGCGTTTTTCCACGTTCGATCGGCCTGGGGCGTCCCAGCACCCTCCCTCCTACGGGTGTGGGCCGATTATTCACCAACCTTTACACGCATGACCCCCGATAGAGCCTTAGCCCTCATTGAAAAGAATTACCAATGGATCGGTCAGTCTTGAATTTTGTTTCCAGTCTCGCCTGTATTCACGTCCTGGTGATCTCCGACGAGACCATTTAGTTCCAAGTCATCGTCGGAGTCGTTGCGTTTCTTAATATCATTTGCACTATTGCTATTAGGTGCCACTCCGCTGGAAGTGGCGCGGTCCAGTGAGGGAGCGCCACTGAACTTCTCCTGCTGTGACCGCTCCACCGATTCACGCATGGCGTCAGCTATATCGAGTCCCGTCGAAATTGCCTGAAATCCGACCCCTGTCAATGCAATAAGGAGCGCGATCAGAGCAAGAGTAAAGCTGACTTCTTGAGACCGTGCTTGTTTCGCGAACCATGAGCCAAATCCTGGCTTGGTCTGATCCAAGTCCCGGGCTGTATCTGCGATAACGCGCTTGAGGTCTTCGCCGTTCTCAAGTTTTTGTCGAGCACGCCCTAGCACTCTTTGCGCGTTCGCATACGTCTTCCGCGTCCAGTCTGGCCCGCTGAGGACTGTCGCTATCCCGTCCTTGTCAAAGTCGAACGTGCCCGGAAACACCTGCGAGGCTTGCTCGCAGACAGGGCACGGTTCCCAGAAGGGGCCGATGGTGACGTCGGTACTGTCGACGACCTCAATGGCTCTGGAGGTGAACGTGCCGTGTAGGCGACAGTGAGAGTAGACGGGTGACATGCCTGACAGTAAACCGTGACTCACGGTTAGGAGACACGCCCTAGGGCCTCGGCCAACTCGTAGCGGTACGAGATCCAGAGCGAGGCCGCCCTACTGGTGGGTTGATGCTCGACGGGCAATCGAGGTGTAGAGGGTCTGCCGACTCACCCCGAACGTGCGCGCCACCTCCGCCTTCGGGATCCCCATCTGGATCATCGCTTCGACCTGCTCCACATCAGTGTCCGAGAGCTTCGGGGTCTGTACGTACTTCCCGCGGGCCTTGGCCAAGGCGATGCCCTCGGCCTGACGCTCCTTGATCCGCCGGCGCTCGAACTCCGCGAACGCGGCCAGGATGCCCAGCATCAGCCCGTCCACCGGGGAGGTCCCGGACTTGTCCACGGTGATCCGCTCGGACACGAACCGCACCGCGCACCCCTTGTCCGTGAGCTCGTCCACGATCGCGTACAAGTCCCGGGTGTCACGGCCCAGCCGATCCATGGAGGCGACCTTCACCAGGTCCCCCTCCCGCACGTACGCCATCAGCTCCGCCAACCCGGCGCGCTTGGCGCGGGAGCTGCCGGAGATCTTGTCTTCGAAGATCCGATCACACTCCCCCACTGCCTCGAGCTGGCGGTCAAGGTTCTGCTCGGCCGAGCTCACCCGCACGTACCCCACAGTCTGTCCAACCACGTTTAAGACCCTCCGCCACTTGTGTCCAAGGGGTTCAAAATGGACCCACTCTGACGTGATCCTCTCTGTGAACAGCTTCGCTCTGTGTCGTCCTTCAAGCTTCTCTCCCTGTCGTCCCGCGTCACGAAGCGGACCGGTTCTCGAGGTGCGGAAGATCGTCGGTGCGGGCATGGGGTGGTGGGTGCATACTGGTGGTGTCTTCGGACCCGGCAGTGGGGCTTGCCGGACCCAACCTCGACACTCGTCGACAACAGTCCCTATCTCAGCTGGTTGCGCTTCTGTGCGCCTGAGGTAGGGAGATGTCATGGTCGAGTCGAACACTGCCGGTGTTGTCGTGGTCGGTGTGCAGTCCGGGCAGGGGCACGACGTCGTCGGTGTCGCGGCTGCCGTCGCTGAACGCTTCAGCGCCCGCCTGGTGTGTGTGGTCGTCGATCCGGCGCTGCTGTCAGCGGGGGTGCGTGCGGACGGGTCGGAGATCATCGAACCGATCGACCCGGACACGGCGGACAGCGACCCGCAGCAGCTCCCCGACGAAGACATGCGGGTCATCAGAGATCTTGCTGCGGCGCGATCGGTCGACGTGGACTTCGTCTCCCGCGTCGGGGACCCGAGTCACGCACTCGCTGCGGTGGCTGAGGAACGTGACGCGGTGATGATCGTCGTCGGATCCCAGGCTGGCCGACGCCGGATAGCGGAACTGCTCACCGGGTCCGTCGCCGCGCACCTGACGCATCAGCAGCACCGGCCGATACTGGTCGTCCCGCACGACCCGGTCGGCGCCACCGTCCTCCTCCCGTCGGAAGCCCCGTGACGGGCATGCTGACGCTCCTGCGGCATGGGGAGAGCACCGCGAACGAAGCCGGCACCTTCACCGGGCTCCTCGACGTCCCGCTCACGCACCGCGGCGAACGGCAAGCATCCGCAGCCGGACAGCTCCTCCGGTCGAACCACATCACGCCGGACGTCGTGGTCACCTCCACATTGCGCCGTGCCGTCCGCACCGCCGAACTGGTCTGCGACGCCCTCGGGACACAGCTGCCCACGGAAGCGGTGTGGCAGCTCAACGAACGCAACTACGGTGCCCTGACCGGGATGACGAAGACCGACGCCCGTCGGATGCTCGGTGACGACGAGTACGTGCGGCTCCGCAGGTCCCGTACCGGCACACCGCCACCGATGTCGCTGCACCTGTGGGAGGAACTGCGGTCGAGCTCCGCGCTGCGCGGCCTGCCCGACGGCGCCCTCCGACGCACCGAGGCACTCTCGGACGTCATCAAGCGGGTCCGCCCCGTCTTGCACGACCGGCTCCTGCCGATGGTGCGGTCAGGGCGGAGCGTCCTCGTCGTCGCGCACGGGAACTCGCTCCGCGCACTCTGCGCATGCATCGACGACCTCACCGACCCGGAGCTCGAGCAGCTCAACCTGCCGACCGGGCAACCCGTGCAGTACCACCTCGCCCCGACGGGTGCTCTCGTCCCGCGGGGTGGGGCGTTCCTGGATCCGGTAGCAGCACAGCACGCCGCGGCGCTGGTCGCGGCAGAAGGCGGAACATGACCACCCGAACGGACACCCCGATGCCCGACGACCAGCTCCCTCCCGACCCGGACGTCGACGTCTCCGACCCGGCAACGACCATGCGGCCGGTGCATCTGCGGTGGCGGTACGTCGGCCTCGTCGCCGTCGGTGGGGCCGGCGGTACTGCCCTCCGCGACGTCATCAGTAGCGTGCTCCCTGCCGATGGCGGGGTGAGTTGGTCGATCTTCTGGATCAACATCACCGGGGCGCTGGCCCTCGGTGTGCTGTTGGAAGCGCTCGCGCACCGTGGGCCCGATGCCGGTCGCCGGAGGGTGCTGCGGCTGCTCCTCGGGACAGGGGTCCTCGGCGGGTTCACCACCTACAGCACCCTCGCCGAGTCCACCGCCGCCCTGTTCCTCGACGGCCACGGCCTCGCTGGCACCGGCTACGCGCTCCTCACTGTCCTATCCGGCGCGATCGCGACCGCCTGCGGTCTCGTCGTCGCCGGCTGGTTCCGTCCCCGAACGGAGGAAGCATGAACGCCGCCCTCATCGTCGTCGTCGCCCTCGGTGGCGGTGCCGGCGCTGCCGGTCGGTTCCTCCTCGACGGGCTGATCAACACCGGCCGGGAGTTCCGGCTCCCCGTCGGCACGCTGACGATCAACATCACCGGGTCGCTGCTGCTGGGGATCATCGTCGGCGCCGCCACGCACCTCGGCGCGGTGCCGGTCGCGGTCCTCGGCACCGGGGTGATGGGCGGCTACACCACGTTCAGCACCGCCAGCTTCGAAACCGTCCGCCTCGCCCGCAGCGGACGGATCACCGCCGCCGCGATCAACGGTCTCGGAATGCTCGTCGTCTCCGTCGCCGCCGCGACCGCCGGCATCCTCCTCGGCGGCACCCTGTGACCACCCCACTCACTGACCACCCACCCGCTCCAGCACCGGAGGTACCCATGCTGTTCGACGTCACGATCGAGATTCCCCGCGGCAGCGGCAACAAGTACGAGGTCGACCACACCACCGGCCGGATCCGGCTCGACCGGGCGGTGTTCACCAGCATGGTGTTCCCCCAGGACTACGGCTCCATCGACAACACCCTCGGCGATGACGGCGACCCCCTCGACGCCCTGGTGCTCCTGCCCCGTCCCACGTTCCCCGGCGTCGTCATCACGGTCCGGCCGGTCGGGATGCTGCGCATGGTCGACGAGAACGGCGGCGACGACAAGATCCTCACCGTTCCCGCTGGCGACGACCGCTTCGCGCAGCTGCGGGACATCACCGATGTGCCGGAACACACGCTGGCGGAGATCGAGCACTTCTTCGCCCACTACAAGGAGATCGAGCACGGCAAGCACGTCACCACCAACGGGTGGGCCGACCGTGCTGCTGCCGAAGCCGTCATCCGCACCGCACAGAACGCCCACACCCGACACCCGTGACCCACGGGTCCACAGACTGCCGCGGGGAGGCACTGGCGCTGAGTGATCGCCAGCAGGTCGTCCCTCCGCCTCCCCGCGGCTTCCCCTTCCAACCACAGACCAGCTCGACGCATGACCCGAACCGAACCGAAGGAGCGTCACCATGAACGACTACATCAGCGGCATCCACCACCACGGAGCCCATCAGGGTGAGTACGTCACCCACCACGACCACCCCGTCACCATCGACGCCGTCCACGGCGCCCGCATCCTCGACTCCCGCGGCTACCCGACCGTCCGCGTGTCCCTCGAGCTCGACGACGGCCGCACCGTCACCGGGGACGCCCCCGCGGGCGCATCCACCGGCGCCCACGAAGCCGTCGAGCTCCGCGACGGCGGTTCCGCGTTCGGCGGCCGCGACGTCACCCAGGCGCTCCACCTGATCGACACCGACATCTCAGGGCTCCTCACCGGCCGGTCGTGGTCGGCGATCGGGCAGATCGACGCCGCCCTTGCCGAACTCGACGGCACCACCGGGTACCGCCGGCTCGGCGCGAACAGCGTTGTCGCCACCTCGATCGCCGCATCCAGGGCCCTCGCCCATGCCGCGGACCTCCCGCTCTGGCAGTGGATCGCTGAGATCACCGGCTCGACGCCGCGGATGCCGGTCCCGCACTTCAACGTCCTCAACGGCGGCGCGCACGCAGCGAACGAGCTGGACTTCCAGGAGTTCATGATCGCTCCCGTCAACGCAGGCTCGATGGCAGACGCCGTCCGAATCGGCGCAGACGTGTACCACGCTCTCGCGGCGCTGGTTCGGGACCGGTTCGGCAGCCTCGGCCTCGGCGACGAGGGCGGTTTCGCACCGTCGATCGCTGCGCCCGAGGAAGCGCTCGACCTGCTCGTCGACGCGATCCGTACCGCCGGCTACGAGCCGGGCGTCGATCAGGTGGCGATCGCGCTCGATCCGGCCGCGAACGAGTTCTCCCAGGGCGACGGCTCCTACCGGGTGCTCAACGACAGCCTCGACCGGGACGGGCTGGTCGACTACTACCGGCACCTCATCGACACGTATCCGATCCGGAGCATCGAAGACGCGTTCGCGGAAGACGACCATGAGGGGTTCCGCCGCATGCAAGCGGCGCTCGGCGACCGGATCCAGATCGTCGGCGACGACCTCTACGTCACCGACCCACAGCGGATCCGCGACGGCGGCGAGCAGCAGCTGACGAACGCGGCACTGATCAAGCCGAACCAGATCGGGACCGTCTCCCAGACCCTCGGCGCGATCGCCACCGCCAAGAGCATCGGGATGGCCAGCATGGTCTCCCACCGTTCTGGGGAGACCACGGACACGTTCATCGCGGACCTCGTTGTCGGGACCGGCACCGGGCAGATCAAGTCCGGCGCACCCGGCCGCGGGGAACGCGTCGCGAAGTACAACCGGCTCACCGAGATCGCCGAGCAGCACCCGGAGCTGCCCTACGGACTGATCTGACCACCGGTACTCGAGCTGCGAGCAGTGTCCAGGAACGCCGTCACAGCGGGCCCCGGGCGGCCTGACCAGATCGCTCGCAGCGGCCGGATCAGTGGCGGGCCGAGCAGTAGCGCCCGGACGAGGGCACCGTCTTCGAGGTCAGTGTCGACGGTGCGGAGACTCATCACCGCGGGCGCGATGCCCGCTCGAGCGTTGGCGCGGATGATGCCAGTCGTTTCCAGCACTGCAGCCGGCGGGACCAGGGTCAGACCCGCGTCGTCGAGCCACGCTTCGACCGTGGAGCGGGTGCCGGACCCTTCCTCACGGAGCAGCAGGGGTGTCTCCGCGAGGTCATCCGAGGTGATGGCCGAAGCGCTTGCCCAAGGATGGTGCGGGGCGACGACGACCACGAGTTCGTCCTCATCGACCACCAACGATGAGAGGCCAATCGGCGCAGCAGGAGTCTCCGTGAACCCGACGTCGGCAGCGCCGGAACGGACGAGGTCGGTCACGTCGGCGGAGTTCCCCGCGATCAAACGCACCGACGCATCCGGCGTGGCAGCACGGTGGGTGAGCAGCCATCCGGGCAGCAGGAGTTCGGCGATCGTCTGCGACGCTGCGATCACGAGGGATCCCGCCGGTTCCCGCAGCGCGGCGACGCCTGCTTCAAGCCGCCGGGAGGCCTCCAACACCGGGACGGCGAGACCGAGCACCACCCGGCCGGCGTCGGTCAGCGCGGTCCCGGATGCCGTCCGGTGCGCCAGCGGCTGACCGGTCGCCTGCTCCGCGGCACGCAAGCGCGCAGACACCGCCTGCTGTGTCACCCCCAACACCTCGGCCGCGCGGGTCAACGACCCGGTCTCCGCGACGCGGACGAGGACCTCGAGGGTGTCGAGGTCCAGGATCCGGTCCGTCAACCGCCGCAGTGCCACAAGCAACCATTGTGCCCTGCCAACGAGTCCGCCGTTCCCGAACCACGGGGCACACGCGCACGATGGGTGCATGTCCGCTCACCTCGCCCACGCACCCGCAGCCTCTGAGCACGGTGTGCGCGACCGGCGGCTGTTCCGGGAGCTGGAGCGGCCCGGCCTGATCGTGTCGAACCTGACCCCGAACTGGTTCGCGTCGATCATGGGGACCGGGATCGTCGCCGTCGCGGCCGCGTCGTTACCGCTGCAGTTCCCCGGTCTGCGCACGGCGGCGACGGTCGTCTGGGCGATCGCGGCGGTCCTGCTCGTCGCCCTCACCATCGCGACGGTCCTGCACTGGGTCCGCTACCGGAGCACCGCAGCGAAGCACCACCTCAACCCGGTGATTTCCCACTTCTACGGCGCACCGCCCATGGCGTTCCTCACCGTCGGCGCCGGCACGATCCTCCTCGGCAAGGACTGGATCGGCCTCCCCGCCGCCGTCACCGTCGACTGGGTCCTCTGGACCATCGGCACCATCGGCGGCCTGCTCACCGCGGTCCTGGTGCCGTACCTGGCGTTCACCCGCCACGAGAACACGCCCGAATCCGCGTTCGGCGGCTGGCTGATGCCGATCGTCCCGCCGATGGTGTCCGCCTCGACCGGTGCGCTCCTCCTGCCGTATGCCCCCGCCGGGCAGGCACGGGAGACCCTGCTGTGGTCCTGCTACGGCTTCTTCGGCCTCAGCCTCATCACGTCCCTGGTCGTCATTACGCTGATCTGGAACCGTCTCGCGCAACACAAGGTCGGTGCCGCCGGTATGGTGCCGACCCTGTGGATCGTCCTCGGACCGGTCGGACAGTCCATCACCGCGGTAAACCTCCTCGCATCGAACGCCCCCGCCGTCGTCGACGCGTCGACCGCCCACGCACTGCTGGTCGTGGCGCTGGTGTACGGGTTCGCGATGCTCGGCTTCGCGCTGCTGTGGACCGTCATCGCCCTCGCCATCACCATCCGCACCGCCCGCGAACACCTGCTGTTCAGCCTGACCTGGTGGTCATTCACGTTCCCCGTCGGCACCTGCGTCACCGGCCTGAACGGCCTGGCCCTGCACTCCGGACTCACCGTCGTCGCCGTCCTCGCAGTCGTCTACTACGTGGGCCTCGTCGCCGCGTGGATCACCGTTGCCGTCCGCACCTTCCACGGCTCCGTCATCCGCGGCACACTCCTCGCACCACCACAGCCGGCATGAGCACCCCCGACGAACTCGCGGACGAGGTCGCGGACGTTCGATCCCTGAACGCCCTCGCCGAGGCATGGCGCACCGCACCCGACGGTTCACGGCGGTTCGTCCCGAACTTCGACCCGAGATCCGGCGGCACATCCAGCCGCGTCCTGGTCCTCATGCAGTCGCCCGGCCCCCAGACGATCGCCGCAGCGCACACGGCGATCTGCAGCGAGGACAACCCGGGCCCGACCGCGGCCGCGTTCCGCGCAGCCCGCATCGAGTCCGGACTCGCACGCAACGACTACCTCCGCTGGAACCTCATCCCGTGGGAGATTCTCGGCCGCGTCCGACCTGTGGACATCGACGAGGGGCGACACGCCCTCGAAACTCTGCTCAAGGTGCTCCCCGTGCTCGATGCCATCGTCACGTACGGTACCGCCGCCCTCAACGGAGTCATGCGGCACCTCACCCTGGACGAGCACCCCCGACTCGTACCCGTCATCGCGGCACCACACCCCTCTCCGGCCAACGGCCGCCATCGCGCGGAACAACAACGACGTTCCGTCCAAGCGCTCCGGCTCGCGGCGCTGACTCACCGGCTGTAGCAAATACGAACGACTCCGCTACAACTGCCCGTGCCGACGGTTCGGCAGCGTGTGAGGCGGCGTGTCTTGTAACGGAACCCAATCCCGGAATCTACGTGCCGCCACTACCCCTCCTGGTCGAGTTTCGCTACGTTCTCTCCATGGGTCACCTCCTCGGGTACGCGCGCGTGTCCACCACCGACCAGGACGCGTCGCTACAGATCGACGCGCTGGGCGCCGCCGGCTGCTACCGCGTGTTCGTCGACACCATGTCCGGGTCGCTGCAACACCGGCCCGAGCTCGACAAGCTCCTCGACCAGCTCCGCCCCGGCGACACTCTCGTCGTCTGGCGACTCGACCGGCTCGGTCGATCCATCCGGCACCTCATCGACCAGCTGCACGCACTCGCCGAACGCGGCATCGGGTTCCGGTCGCTGCAGGAGACCATTGACACCACCTCACCCGGTGGCCGGCTTGTGTTCCACGTCTTCGCTGCGCTGGCGGAGTTCGAACGGGACCTCATCAAGGAACGCACCAACGCCGGCCTCGCCGCCGCCCGAGCCCGCGGCAGAACCGGCGGCCGACCATCTCGGCTCTCCGCGGACCAGGTGCGCACCGCACGCCGGCTCTACGAACAGCAGGACATGACCGTCGCGCAGATCGGCGATGTCCTCGGCGTCAGCCGCACCACCATCTACCGGACGCTCGCGAAGCACGCCGAACCCGTCGCCCGCCGACGCGCAAAGCCCTCACCGACGATGTAGCCGGTCATGGACGCGAGCGAGCGGTGGCGAATCCTTCGACTGCACGTCGAGGACGCAATCCCGCTTGCCACTCTGGCCCGCAGCACGGGCGTCACCGAGCGCACCCTGCAACGCTGGCTCGCCCGCTACCGGACAGGCGGATACGCCGCCCTCGCCGACGACGCTCGCGCCGACCATGGCGTCCGACGCACAGCACCGGAACTCGTCCGCCTGGTCGAAGGGCTTGCGCTCACCAAGCCGCGGCCGTCGATCGCCACCATTCACCGTCAGGTTGGCGTCCACTGCGCTGAACGGGGACTGCCGTCGCCGTCGTACTCCGCCGTGCGGTCGATCGTGAACGGGCTCGATCCCGGAATGGTGACGCTCGCACTCGAGGGGCCAGCGTCATACCGTGACAAACACGAGCTGCTGCTCCGACGTCGCGCGGACCGCCCGAACGCGATCTGGCAGGCGGACCACACGATGCTTGACCTGCTCATCGTCGGGCCCAACGGCAAGCCCGCACGGCCGTGGTTGACGGTGATCCTCGACGACTACTCCCGCGCGATCTGCGGGTACATGGTGTTCCTCGGTGCCCCGTCAGCGGCGAACACCGCGCTCGCGCTGCGCCAAGCGATCTGGCACAAGCCGGAACCGGACTGGCCCGTCTGCGGGATCCCGGACGTGCTCTACACGGACCACGGGTCCGACTTCACCAGCCATCGTCTCGGCGACACCGCCGCTGTGCTGCACCTCCGCATCATCCACTCGCAGGTCGCCCGGCCCCAGGGGCGCGGGAAGATCGAGCGGTTCTTCGGCACGATCAACACCGAACTGCTCCCAACGCTCCCCGGCCATTTCGCAGCCGGATCCTCGGCGCCGACGCCGGCGCTGGATCTCGGCGGCGTCGACAGTGCCATCAGCACGTTCATCCGCAGCTACAACGCCCGCACCCACCGCGAGCTCCGGACGAGCCCACTGCACGCGTGGATTGCAGACGGGTGGCTGCCACGGCTCCCGGAGTCCCTTGAACAGCTCGACGGGTTCCTGCTCACCGTCCCCACGACGCGGGTCGTGCAGCGCGATGGCATCCACTTCGAGGGCCTCCGCTACACCGCGGCCACTCTCGCGCCGTTCGTCGGTAGCACCGTGAGTGTCCGGTACGACCCACGCGACGTCACCGAGATCCGCGTCTTCCACCGCGACGTGTTCCTCTGCACCGCGATCAGCACCGAGCACCAGACCGAGACGATCAGCCTCAAGCAGATCCAAGCCGCCAGGAACGCTCACCGCCGGGCTTTACGCGGGCAGATCCACGAACGCATCGCGATCGTCAATCCCAAACTCGACGACACCACCACACCGGCAGCCGTCGAGACGGATCGGCCGCGACTGAAGACCTACGAGGAGGACCGGTCATGACGAGCCAGTTCATCGTCACCAAGGAGCACCGCCGGTTCGCAGAGTTTGCCGACGCGGTCCGGAAGCAGAACACCATCGGCGTCTGCTTCGGGCCCGCCGGCGTCGGCAAGACCCTCTCAGCGCGCCGCTACGCGCACTGGGACAGCATCGGCCCGTTCATCGCCAGGTGGGCCGCACGCAGTGAAGACGACACCAAGATCTATGCCGCGGCCCACCGCGCCCGGACCGTCTTCTACACGCCCGAGGTCTCCGCGACGATGCGCGCCCTGCAAGAGGACCTCCGGCACGACATGATCCGCACCGAACGCTGCATCGAGGAACACCTCGTCCTCCACGGCGGCCACGTCGACCACGCGCACGGCCCCAACCCGTCACTGCTCGAGCTGATCATCATCGATGAGTCCGAACGCCTCACCGGCAACGCCATCGAGTGGCTCCGCGACCAGTACGACCGAACAGGCATCGCGATGATCCTGATCGGCATGCCCGGCATCGAGAAGCAGTTCACTCACTACCCACAGCTCTACAGCCGACTCGGGTTCGCCCACCAGTACCGCCCCCTCGGCCACGACGAGCTGCTGTTCGTCCTCGAACGTCAATGGCGCAAGCTCGGCAAGACCCTCGACCCCGACGACTTCACTGACGCGCAAGCCATCGCCGCCGTCGAACGCATCACCCGCGGCAACTTCCGTCTCCTCGAACGTCTCCTCCCACAGATTCAACGTGTCCTGAAGATCAACGAGCTCGACGTCATCACCAACGACGTCGTCGAAGCCGCCCGCAGCACCCTCGTCATCGGCACCACCTAACCCGACACGGAACGCAGCGAAAACCGCGACACAGAGCGAAGCTGCTCACACGGGACACTCGGCGCCGCGGATTTTCGCGGCGCTCGGCGTCGTATCTGTGTGTGCCGGTAAGCGATCCCCTTACGGGACGCCTGCTACCCATAGCGCTATGTCACTTGACCGACCAAACGTTTGGTCGGTACTCTCGGGGCATGGCAAAGACGACCGAGCAGCTGCTCGATGATGCGATCGCCGTGCTGCGGCGCGGTGGCGTGGTGACGATCGATTCCGTCGCCTCCGAAGCAGGCATGAGTAAGGCGGGGGTGGTGCATCACTTCTCCTCGAAGGAGGCGCTGATGGTCGGCGTCGTCAATCGGGTGATGGACCTCTGGGAGGGACAGCTCGCCGCGACGATCGGGGAGGTCACCGATCCGGTCGAGCGGCTGCGCGCGTATGTGGACTTCGAGGTGCTCTCCGATTTCGACGGGGGCGATCTCGCGCTGCTCGCGGATGTGAAGCTGCGCGACACTCTCGCCGCCCAGTGGCGGGAGCGCCTGCGGCCCTGGTTCGGGGAGGACGCACCCGGCGACGCTGGCCAGAAAGCCGCGTTGCAGTCGGCGCGTCTGATCGCTGACGGCGCCTGGACCGACCAGGCGCTCGGACTTCTGAGCATGACCGGTGAGCAGCGTGCACTCGTGCGCGGCATCGCCCAACGACTGATCGATGAAGGAGTACAGAAATGAAGTGGGTGTTCCTCGCCGGGGCGATCGCGCTCGAGGTGACAGGCTCCCTGTCACTGAAAGCTGCCGTCGACGCCCCCGGATTCTTCGCGCTCGTCGCGGTCGGCTACATCGGAGCGTTCACGCTCCTGGCCGGCGCGCTCAAGCAGGGCATGCCCCTCGGCGTCGGGTACGGCATCTGGGGAGCCGCCGGAGTGGCCCTGACCGCGATCCTCTCCGCAGTCATCTTCGGAGAGCCGCTGACCGCGCTGATGACCCTCGGCATCGCCGTCGTCATCGGCGGGGTCCTGTGCGTCGAGCTCGGCTCGCAGGCCGCGACGAAGAAGCGTGAAGGGACCGTCTGATGGCCTACCTGTTCCTCATCATCGCGATCATCTTCGAGGTCGCCGGCATCCTCTCGCTGCGCATGGCGACCTCCGGCTCCAAGAAGAAGGGCCTGTGGCTGCTCGCCGTCCTCGGCGGCTACGGCATCGCGTTCTTCGGCATCACCATGGCCCTCGTGGAGGGCCTGGCCCTCGGAGTCGCCTACGGCATCTGGGCCGCGTCCGGTGTCGCGCTCACCGCGGTCCTCAGCCGCATCCTCTTCAAGGAACCGCTGACCAAGGTGATGGCGGCCGGTATCGGCCTGATCATCGTCGGGGTGCTCATGATCGAGCTCGGAGCCGCGCACTGACCCCCGCGCCGGTGGCCGCCGATCCATCTCAGGCGCGATCCGCGGCCGCCGGCGCCTCAGAGCCTGCGGCGGCACGATGTCCAGACGACGCGCCCCGTCTCTCTAGCCAGTTCCGCCTCGCAGCTACGCTCACCTCATGACCCGGATGAGCGTGCTCGAGGCCTGGACCTGGATCAACGAGTACGGCAGCGCGATCGGCGCCGTCGCCGGCGTTGTCGCCGCGCTCGTCGCGATCATCGCGCTCATCTCCGCCGCCCTGGACAGCAAAGCCCGATCCCAGCCGATGATCGCCGCCGAGTTCCGCCCCGCGGTCGATAGCGACTCCTCCATCGACTTCATCATCACCAACCTCGGACCGACCCCCGCGCGAGACATCACCGTCACCTTTAATCCGCCCATAGTCATCCCCGACGACTCCGACCGGCTCCTCGCGCCCTACCTCGTCAAGCGCTACGAACGCCCCATCCCGGTTCTTAACCCGGGCCAGATTCTCTCGAACACCTGGTGGGCCGGCCGCGCCGGCACCGGGAACGAGCTCACAAACCACGAACCGACGCCCGACGAGGTGAACGTCACCAAGATCTATGCCGCGGCCCACCGCGCCCGGACCGTCTTCTACACGCCCGAGGTCTCCGCGACGATGCGCGCCCTGCAAGAGGACCTCCGGCACGACATGATCCGCACCGAACGCTGCATCGAGGAACACCTCGTCCTCCACGGCGGCCACGTCGACCACGCGCACGGCCCCAACCCGTCACTGCTCGAGCTGATCATCATCGATGAGTCCGAACGCCTCACCGGCAACGCCATCGAGTGGCTCCGCGACCAGTACGACCGAACAGGCATCGCGATGATCCTGATCGGCATGCCCGGCATCGAGAAGCAGTTCACTCACTACCCACAGCTCTACAGCCGACTCGGGTTCGCCCACCAGTACCGCCCCCTCGGCCACGACGAGCTGCTGTTCGTCCTCGAACGTCAATGGCGCAAGCTCGGCAAGACCCTCGACCCCGACGACTTCACTGACGCGCAAGCCATCGCCGCCGTCGAACGCATCACCCGCGGCAACTTCCGTCTCCTCGAACGTCTCCTCCCACAGATTCAACGTGTCCTGAAGATCAACGAGCTCGACGTCATCACCAACGACGTCGTCGAAGCCGCCCGCAGCACCCTCGTCATCGGCACCACCTAACCCGACACGGAACGCAGCGAAAACCGCGACACAGAGCGAAGCTGCTCACAATCCTCTCGTGTCGGCGGGGGGGTGTGTAAAGGGGTATACCCCCTTGGACAGCCTGCTTCTCGACGGGGGCGGCACCGATGCGCAATGAAGGTGAGGACGATTCATCCTCGAGTCGCGCTCGGCACCAGCCAGATGGCAGCCGCATCCGTCTCGATGAGTTCCACGGGCCCGACTGCGACCACGCGCAGTCGGGAGTGGCCCGCCTCGGTCACCTCGACGACAGTGCCGGGAACGAGTCCGGCCTGCTGGAAGCGGACCAGACGCTGCGGGTCGGCGTCGGAGATGCGTAGGACCCGGTAGAACCCCGGCTCGGCCACGTCCAGGCGGACCGCGTGGGCTGGCTGTGCCCGCTGCCCTTCGGGAGTGGGAATGGGGTCGCCGTGGGGATCGCGCGTGGGGCGGCCCAGCATCTGGTCGATCCGCTCGATCAGCTCGTCGGAGGCGGCGTGCTCGAGTCGTTCGGCTTCCGCGTGGACTTCGTCCCAGGAGTAGCCCAGGGTCGCGGCGAGGAAGCTTTCCAGCAGCCGGTGTCGGCGCACCATCGCGATCGCGTGCTCGCGTCCCTTCCCGGTGAGGGTCACGGGCTTGTAGGGCTGGTACTCGACCAGGCCCTGAGCTGCCAGGCGCTTGACCGTCTCGGTGACGTTGGGCGCGGTGGTGCCCATTCGTGCGGCCAGGCTATTCGTGCTCAGCGGCGCGTCTCCCCACTCCGTGGCAGACCAGATTGCCTTGAGGTAGTCCTGGGCCACCGGAGTGATCTCGTCAAGGCTCATGGCCTGCACGATAGCGGGGCCTCCTTCACTCCTGCCCGGTCAACGTCAGCCACAGCAGCACGGCGTTCAGGGCCACGATCAGAGCCACGACCACCCATGCCGCCGTCTGCAGGGGCGCGGAGTTCACGTGTCGGCCCATCACGGCCCGGGCGCCGGTCAGGCGGACTAGGGGGATCATGGCGAAGGGGATGCCGACACTGAGCAGCACCTGGGAGAGGACGAGCGCCCAGGTGGGATCCACCCCGGAGGCGATGACCAACAGCGCGGGGATCAGCGTGAGCACCCGTCGCACCATCTGAGGGATGCGCCAGTGCAGCAGCCCGCCCATGATCTCCGACCCCGCATAGGAGCCCACCGCGGTGGAGGCCAGCCCGGAGGCCAGCAGGCCGACGCCGAAAAGGACACCCACCGTGGGGCCCAGCGCGGCCGTAATCGCCGCATGGGCACCTTCGATGCTGTCCGTCCCGGAGACCCCGGAGAGGTTGGCCGCCGCCAGCAACAGCATCGCGATGTTCACCGACCCTGCCACCAGAAGGGACAGTCCCACATCCCACCGGGTGGCCCGCAGCAGCCCGCCAAGCGTGGCCGGATTGGTGTGGGCTCCCTGGTGGCGGTCGCGCGCCAGAGCTGAGTGCACATAGATCGCGTGGGGCATCACTGTGGCCCCCAACATGCCGGCCGCCAAGAGCACGGTCTGGGTTCCCTCGAACCGGGGGGCCATGCCCGCCACGGCCTCACCCCAGGAGATGGGCCCGTAGAACAGCCCCGAGACGAACCCGAGGGTGATCACGGCCAGCAGGCCCACGACGACGAACTCGAAGGGCCGCTGCCCGCGCCGGGACTGCACACCCAGCAGGATCATCGAGACCACCCCGACGATCACCCCGCCGGCCAGCAGGGGGATGCCGAAGAGGATGTGCAGAGCGATGGCCCCTCCGATCACCTCGGCCAGATCCGTGGCGGCGGCCACGATCTCCGCCTGCACCCAGTACGCCAGACGCCGCCCGCGCGGCATCCGGTGTCCCAGCAGCTCGGGCAGCGAGCGGCCGGTGACGAGCCCGAGCTTCGCTGAGAGGTACTGCACAAGCATGGCCATCAGGTTCGCTGCGACCAGCACCCAGACCAGCAGATATCCGTACTGGGCCCCGGCCGTCAGGTTCGCCGCGACATTGCCGGGGTCCACATAGGCCACCGCCGCCACGAAGGCTGGTCCCAACAGCCGCACTCCCTGACGACTTGGCCGATCCGATCCGACGGCCATCCGGAGCTCGCGTGACGATGCAGGCATAAGATTTAATATAGCTGAACTCTTGGGGCGCCGGCCCTACGCTCACACAGGACGCGGACCGGCGTCCAAGCGAGTTGCGGGCTCAACCCTTCTTGCCGCGGTTGCGGTAGGCGTCCATGACCTCGACCGGGATGCGTCCGCGGTCCTTGACGTCGAACCCGTTCTCCACGGCCCACAGCCGCACGGTAGAGGCATCCACGCCGGAACCCGAGGAACGGCGAGCCGGGGTCCGCCCGGTGGACGCGGCGCGGCCGGCCGGCCGGGCGACGTCGGTGAACTTCTTCAGCCGGTCCTGGAACTCGGCCATGATCGCGTCCAGCTCGGCCCGGTGCTCCTTGGACAGGTCGATCTCGTAATCACGCCCCGCCACGGAGAAACGCACCGCCTCAGCAGGGGTCGAGCCGTCGAAGTCATCGGCCACGGTGGAGATGATCGCCATTGTCTTTCCTTTCACGAAATGGATTCTTTCCTGATGAACGTATTCCCTTATAAAGTGGACGTCAAATTCCACCCCACCCCCGAGAACGCTCACCGTAATTCCTGGGCGGATCGGAAGACGCCGTGATAGGCGACACCAGCCCGGGCCTTACCCGGCGCTGTTCACCTCGTGGGATCCTGTCCCCAAGAAGTCCGCCTCCGACACCGGGAATCTCCGCCTTCCAGACGAAGGGATCCCCATGCCCCGCAGAGACTCACACCAAGACCTCCGCCAGAAGCTCGAGGCGGTGGAGACGAAGATCTCCCACCACCTCTTTCAGTCACCGGGCATCGCAGAATCCCTGCGCATCGTGGACCAGTCCACGGGAAAGGAGGCCGACGCCGTCGATGCCGTCCTCACATCGCGCGGCCCGGCCTGAAAGAGCTGGGGGCGGAGGCAGCTTCGTACGGCAACCGCCTGGCCAGTCTCGGAGCGAGAATCACTCTCGAGCTCACTGAGGGGGCCAACCCCGAGCTGCACGTGCACGCGCCGTTCTACTCTCGCGCCATCCCTGTCCATCAGATCGCCACGATCACCTGCGGACCCGACGACGGCATGAACCATGGCCTGCTCAACTGGTTCGTCACCGGGCTGGCCACCTCCCCAGACGGGCTGCGGATCAACAACGGAGGCCAGGCCCACATCGACATGAGCACCACTGAGGGGCTGCGCTCTGTCGTGGTCGTCGACGACCTCAGTCAGACCGAGCAGCTCATATGTGCCGTGCGGACGACTTGCTCGCGTTGAGCCCGCCCAAACGGTCGTTTGTGGCGAGGGACCCCGCCATGCGCCGTGCGCGCCACATCCGACCCTGTCCGCCCGCCACATGACTCGCCACAACCGACCCGCCAGAGCGGCAGCCGCCCGTACGTTTCTGGCGGGCCCTGGGGCGCGCGGGAGCGCCCACCGGGACACCCAGATTTCACGCCGACCGGATCCCGCCTGATATGCGAAGAGTTCACCGCGCGTCGTGTGAACTCTTCGCTGCATCTCGACACCAGTCGGTCATCGACGCCGAGCCGGGACCGCCGTTTAGTACCACCAGTACCACTGGTACCTCCACATGTGTTGTCGCGAGTAGCCGACACGCACGAACCGACGGGACCAGTGGAACCGGTGGGACCAGTGGAACCGGTGGGACCGGTGGGACCGGCGAGACCAGTGGCACCGGTGGCACCGGTGGGACCAGTGGGACCAGTGGGGCCAGCGGGACCAGTGGGACCGGTGGGACCAGTGGGACCGGTGGGACCGGTGGGGCCAGCGGGACCAGCGGGACCAGTGGGACCGGTGGGACCGATGGGACCAGCGGGACCAGTGGGACCAGTGGGACCGATGGGACCAGCGGGACCAGTGGGACCAGTGGGACCGGTGAGACCGGTGAGACCGGTGGGACCAGTGGGGCCAGCGGGACCAGCAGGACCTCCGCGGCGCATGCAAGTACCTCCGGTACCAGTAGTACCGGTGGGCAACGCCTCGGGTGCGCGCCTCACGCGCCGAGATCCGGCCAGGGGTGGACCTATCCCATGAAGGCGCCCAGCAGCTCGACCGCCCCAGCGGCTTCCCTGCCGTTTTCCCGACACCGGCGCCGCCGTTTTTCCAGATGGTCATCCCCCTTGGGTAGGTACCAGTAGTACCTTCGGGCCCCAGGCGACATAAGTACCCCCAGTACCCGGGGTACTACCAGTACCGTGGGTACTTGTAGTACCACCCATAAACAACTAGCCTGGTACCAGAGGTACCAGCGGTACCTTTGAGACCCGTAGTACCACCATCGACAGAGGACATCTCATGGCGCACACGCTTGCGGTTGCCAATCAGAAGGGCGGGGTCGGGAAGACCTCCACGACGTTCCACCTGGCCGGTGCGGCCGCTCGTCGGGGTCTGCGGACTCTGGTGATCGACGCTGACCCCCAGGGCAATCTGACCTCCTCGCTGGGGCCGGCCGACTTGGCCGCGGACTCTGTGGGCCTGGCCGATGCGCTCTCCCCGAACACCGACGAGACGCTCTCGGATGTGATCGTCCAGACCGAGTGGGAGGGTGTGGATCTGGTCCCCACAACCGGCACCACTCTGGCCGCGGTGCAGCAGGAGATCGCGTCGCTCTCTCTTGGCCGCGAGCACGTGCTGCGGCAGCGCCTCGAGCTGCTGGGGGACACCTACGAGCTCGTGCTGATCGACTGCCCGCCGAGCCTGGACGCGCTCTCCATCAACGCATTCACGGCCGCCAGTGAGGTCGTGGTGATCACCCACGCCGACAAGTACGCGGGGGAGGGCCTGATCAAGCTCGCCGGAACCATGTCCCAGGTGCGCCAGTTCTGCGCCCGCCCCGACTTGCGGATCGCCGGGATCATCTTCAACGCCTACGACCCGAACGTGAAGGAGCAGGCGCACTGGTACCGGGAGATCAACGCGGCTGCCGAGCAGATGGAGATCCCGGTGGTGCATCCTCCGGTCCCCAAGCGGATCACTCTCGTGGAGTGCACGTTCTCCGGCACGCGCCTGGACCTGTCCAGAGACCGGCGCGCAGCCGATCTGGTGCCGATCTTCGACCGCCACCTGCAGACACTGCACCCTGCCTCCTGACCCTGCCCCTACGACTGAAAGAGACCACCATGAGCGACAAGCGCAGCCTGCTGAACGGGAACAACTCGATGTTCAGCCAGAACGCCCCGCAGCGGGGGCCCTCGAGCACAGCGGCCATGTCCCTCGCCGACGGCGCTGGTACTTCGACGCCGGCCCCGGAGGTCGTCAAGAAGACCCCTCGCCAGCAGGTGAAGTTCTACGCGGAGCAGGAGCCCTACGAGGAGTTCAAGCGGGCCCACCGGCTCCTGCAGGTGTACGACGAGTCCCTGGGATCACTGAGTGACCACCTCAACCGGCTCATGGTCGAGGAGACCGCACGGATCAACCGCGAGCACGGCGGCGCCAGCGACCGCGCTTCCTGATCAGCACCGGCGCCCGTCTCGAGTGGCGCACATGAAGAAGGCCCCCGCCGTCTCGGCGGGGGCCCTTGCTTGTCCGGGTCATGCACTGCGGCGCAGGGCCTTCTTCCGCTTGCGAGCGACATGAGTGGCGGAGGGGTGCAGCCGCAGCCCGGCATCGGTGACGGCCACACGGGCGCGCGGGTACACCACGCGCACGGCATCCAGGTGCTTGATCAACTTGGCCTTGAACTGACGCAGCTGGGCGTACTCCCCGCCGAACTGGCCCGCCAGCTGCGCCCAGGTGATCGTCACAGGACCTCGCAGGGTCGCCATGCGGTAGGCAAGCCACACGTAGAGATCCATCCGCAGGGGGGAGCCGGAGAGGGCTTTGAGGGCTGCGGTGTAGACCGGGACGGGAGCGGCGATCACGTCAGCGAAGTAGTCCTCGCTGAGCACGATCGAGGCGGTGGTGGCCTGAGCCTCGGCGGCGCGCGGGAACACGAGCTCATAGCGGCTGGCCACGTGGATGTTCGCCCCGGAGACGCGACGAGTCTGCTCCGTGACCCGAGTGTCCTCGACGGTGATCGAGCAGGTCGCAAGGCGGTGCAGCTGGTCCGCCACCCGGCGGGCGCTGGCGCCGGAAGTGTTCATGCCCAGGGCACGCAGAAAGGCATTCAGGGACTGCCCCGGGTTCAGGTGGCGGTCTTGAGTGCGCACCGCTTCGGTGGACATCCAGATCAGCAGGTACCGCGCCACGACTCCGAACGGGTAGCCGGCGGGTCCGGGGGTGACGGTCACGGTGATCGAGCCGTTCTGCCTGCTCCAGCGCGGCAGGTCTCCGGGGTCGCGGTAGGGCAGGGAGAGCTGGGCCCACAGGCGCGCGGAGAAGGAGATCTCACCGGGGTTGAGCTCGATCTGCTCGCCGGCTTCGACCAAGCGCAGCTGACGGTCCGAGATCAGCGTCGGCGTGGCGGAGATAGCGGTGGGGTTGGTCATCGTGGAGGGGCTTTCTGGTCGAGTCATGGAGCGTGCGCCGCGGGAGGGGTCAGGGCTGTGGACGGAGGTAGTTATCCACGTGCATTTGGTGACGCACCCACTCACGACCGCCCTGCAGGGTGCAAGGGGGGAGACGATCGGCCTGATAGGCGGGAAGGAGCGCGTGCATTTGGTGACGCCCCCCTCGGAACGGCCGAAGTTGTCCACGTGCATCTGGTGACGGGCAGTACGTGCATTTGGTGACGCATAGCCCCCTCTTTCCCCGCTCTGACAAGGCGCGATGCGATTCCCCCATGTAGTAAGAACCCATGTAGTTACTCCCTGTAGTGGGTGGGGTGCGTCGTGTGGATCCGTGGATAGCCATCACTCAAGCCGCCATCTGAGGCATCAGATCAGTGCGCTGCAGGGCATGCGTCTGCACCGCCTGACGAAGGCTCTGCCGCACGCGGTGCACACGCAGACGCAGCGCCTGGGACTCGATACCGAGCGTGGCTGCCAGACGCTTGCGCTCCTGGCAGTTCGCGAGCTCGTAGGACACCAGCAGGGAGGTCTCGGCCTCGGTGAGCACCTCACGGTCACGAGCCCAAGCCGCCAGTGCGAGCACCTGCTGCGTCGCCGCCTCGGTCGAGGACACCTCGTTGTCGATCCTGGCGAGCTCGTTGAGGGTGCGGGGCTCGAACATGGCGCCGTCGGTGGTGTCTGCGGGGATCTCGGCGTCCGCCGCGGTGTAGTACGCCAGGGAGAGCTTGAGCAGGTCCATGGCGAGGTTGCCCAGTACGCTGCCGCGGCGGTGCAGGGGGGCGTTCTTGATGCGCTCCAGAGCCAGGGCCACGGTCACTGCCAGCGGCTCCTCGTAGACACCTGCGTGCTGCACGCGCTGACGCCGGGCGCACTGGGCGGCGATGGACACCACGCGGGGAAGGATGATCTGCAGCGCCGTACGCGCGCACACAGTGTCGTTCGGGCCGTCCTGGGCTGCGGAGGTAAGCAGGCCGCGCAGCACGGCATCCGCGTTCTCCTCGCGGCGGGAGACGATCTGCAAAGTCTGCTCGCACGTCATGCGCCCGTGAGGGAAGTCGTACTCGTGCTGGGCCCAGCGCGCCTGCCATTCGCGGTTCAGGCGGGTGATGACGGACGGGGCGGCGGCGGTGATCATGTGCGGTTCTCCACGGTCATGGCCGCGGGGGAGCGGCCGGGGTAGGGGATCGCACTCAGCCTGTTCAGCGGGTCGGGAAGTGAATCGGGATAGCGGAAGCGGCTGGATTTCCAGATCCGCGCTGGCGCGCGCAACCGCATGACGATGCCGATTTCGGCGGGGGTGAAACGTCTATGGGCCCAGAACGGCATACCTGGGTAGAGAGACGCCGAACTGCCCCTGCCCGTGCGAGGAGACACCGATGACGGAGCGACCCACCCCCCAGAACGAGGCCCTGGACGACGCCGAGCTCCAGACGCTCTACGGCGATGCCGTGGTCATGTTCGACGCCGAGCGCGAGCTGGACAGTGCTGTGGCCGATCTCGTCCAGGCCCCCTTCGACGCCCGGGTGCAGCAGACCCTGGCCAACTACCTCGGATCCGAGCAGCTGCAGCGGGCGACTGAGGCCGCCCGGCGGATCGGTGGGCAGGGCTGATGAAGCTCTGGAAGAAGCAGGGGAAGGACAGCCCCGTGGAGGCCGGTGCGGACCGTGCTCTGCCGACGACCGACGGCAAGGGCAAGAAGTCCCGCTCAGAACGCCAGCCAACGGGGCCGGAGCGCACGGGTGTGAACTCCGTGGCGACCCGGGCGATGGTCGCGGGGGTGTACGGGCTGATCGGGCTCGGCGCCCTCGGCGGGGTAGTGGGTGTGGCCGGCGCGCTCAGCCCGGCCGAGACTGTCGCTGCCCCGGTGGAGTACGTCCCCACGACCTCCGCGGAGGGGGCCGCGTTGACCTACGTGACGGCGTGGCTGCAGGCGACCCAGGCCGACCAGGAGCTCGTGAAGGAGACCTCCGGGTCGGGCCTTCCGGTGGCTCCGTTGAAGCCTCTGCGTTTCTCCAACGTGGCTGTGGCTGATGCCCAGCGCAGCCCGGATTCCGACGTGGTGGCGGTGACTGTCTCCGCTCTCGTGGAGTCCGGTGGCTCGGACACAGCTGACGAGGGGGAGACGGCTGCCCCGAAGTCAGGGCCAGCCTCGTCCGCGGCGGCTTTGCCTTCCGCCCCTGGCACGCAGGCCGAGCAGACCGCCCAGGAGGCCGAGCAGCTGGCAGAGGAGGCCAAGCGGGACGCCGAAGGGCCGCGGCTCGGTGAGGGCAGCCAGTTCGAGGTGCGCTACTGGCAGGTGGCGGTCCATGTGGGCAGCGGCGGCCAGGTGCAGGTGGTGGGGTACCCCACGCCTGTGCCGGCGCCGCCGGGCACCGACAAGGAGCTCGTCCTGGACTACTCCGAGCGCCTGGACCCGACCACGGAGCTCGGTCAGACCGTCAACGGCTTCCTGCAGTCCTACGTCGCTGGGCAGGGCGACACGAGCCGCTACGTGGCGTCCGGCTCCACTGTGCGTGGCATCGAACCGGCCCCCTATGCCCAGGCGCATCTGAGGGAGTTGCGCGCCGACCAGCCGGTCGAAGACGCCGCCGGTCAGCCCGTGCGCCTGCTCGTCCAGGCCGAGGCAGAGCTTCCCTCCAGCGAGGGAGACCGACAGGCGATCACGATCGCCTTGACCATGCAGAAACGAGAGGACCGCTGGGAGGTAACCACCGTCGATCCGGCGCCGCTGATCACCGCCAAGGACATCTCCTGAGTCCCCACGACTCCACCCGCATCTGAACCAGAAGGAAGACCCATGAACTTCACCTCGAACATCACCTCCGGCCTCCACGACTCCATCGTGGTCGGCAACATCTTCACCGAGATCAACCGCCTGGTGGGCCAGGCCACCACCACCGTGCAGGTCGTCGTCGCCCTGCTGGGCATCATCGCCGCCCTGGTCATCGCCGCGAAGGGATCCTGGCGCATCAACTCCATCGTCATTGGCGTGCTCGTGGGCGGCCTGCTGATCTGGGGCGCCGTCGCTGGTGTGCCGTGGATGGCCGATCAGGCCCAGTCCACGATCGGCGCGGCCGTGATCATCCCGGCCCTGGCCGGCTGAACCCGCACGGAGTCCGGCCCCCATGAGCGAGTACGGCAGGTTCTTCACCTCCACGCGGCACATCCCGATGACCTTCGGGACCAACCCCGCCACCGGCGAACGGCTGCCCGGAGGGCCCTACACCTCGGTGCAGGCCTTCGGCGGCATCGGGGTGGGGCTGCTGCTGTGGCTGACGAACTCGCTCTGGGGGACCGGCCTCGTGATCGCGGATCTGGTCATCGGGGCGGGACTGACCGCCCTCACCGTGTGGCTGCTGCGGTTCATGCCCGATGACCTGACCGAGCTGTGGACCCTGGGCATCGGGGCCACCAAGATCCTGGACGCCCCCTCCGGGGGCACCTACGAGGGCAAGCCCCTCAAGACCAGCCGCCCGCCCAAGGTGCCTGCGGGGCTGGTCGTCCCGACCCTGGCCGACACCGGGACGGTAGAGGAGATCCGTGCAGAGCACGAGCTGGATGACCCGCAGCCGCGCCGCCACCTGGGCACCTCGTCCGTCGATCGCCTGCTGGCGCACACCTCCGAGGAGACACCGCGATGAGCTTCCGCAATCCGATCCAGCACCTGCACTCCAACCTGCTGTGGACCCGGCAGGGCACCGTGTGGGCGATGTGGAGGCTGCACCCGATCCCCTACGGCTTCGGCAACGAGGAGGAGAAGCAGCGCGTGCTGCTCTCTCACCAGCACCTGTTCCAGGCGTTGCCCGGCGAGTCGATGCTGTTGGGGTTCTGTGCCGACCTGGACCCTGCAGCCGTGGTCGAGCGCATGCTCGAGGGCCTGGACCTCAACGCCTGCCAGACCTACCTGGAGGAGGTCGAGCTGACCCTGGCCGAGCTCGAGGAGATGCCGGTGGGCGAGCGGGCCTTGTGGCTGGCTGTCCCGCTGCGCAACGCCACCAGCGCCGACCGCGCCAAGACGCGCCTGGCCTCCGTGGACGCCGTGCTGCGTGAGCGGCTGGCCTTGCCCACCCGCGTTCCCTCCGTGGAGGAGATTCGCGCCTGGCAACAGTCGGCCGACGCCGTGCAGGAGGCCATCCCCGCGGTGTTCACCCCTCGCCGGGCCACAGCCGCCGAGTACGCCTGGATCACCGCGCACTGCCACAGCCGTGGGCTGGGCATCGACCAGGGTGTGCCGGCGGAGAAGTCGGCCGAGCCTGGGGTGACCCGAACCAGCTCCTACGTGCCGGCGCCGTGGCTGGACGAGGGCGGCCGCTCCGACCGCGACCCCAAGGACCGCACCTCCAAGGCCAACCCGTTCCGTGACCGCTTCATCAAGGTCGCCTCCGAGACCACCGACGGTCAGGCCTCCTATCAGGTGCTCATGGCGCTCACCGGCACCCCCGTGGGCGGCTTCGCCTTCCCCGGCGGGGAGTACATCTCCTACCTGGACCGCCTGCCCGTGGACGCCGACTGGGCGATCCGCATGACCATCTCCCCGGCCTCCAAGGTCGGCCGGCGCAACCGCCGCGCCGAGACCCACCTGCAGGAAGAGGTCAAGCAGCAGGGCGAGGGCACCACGATCACCGGCGCCTCCACCAAGCTGGACCGGCTCGCCGCGGACCTGGGCGAGTACCACGCCGCGCTCAACGCCTCCGAGCGGGAGGTCGAGGTGCAGGCCACCATCATCGTCGCCGTGGGCGGGCCCACCCCCGACGACGCCGAGGCCGACGCCCGCTACATCGCCCGGCACTACGCCGATCGGGAGTTCAAGCTGACCGCACCTCTGGGGCATCAGGAAGATCTGTGGGGGGCCATGATCCCCGGCACCGCGTTGACCCGAGAGGTACAGAGATTCCAGCAGGTCACGACCGGCCGGTACTTCGCCATGGGCGTGCCGCTGGTCTCCGACGACCTGGGCACCGAGACCGGGTTCCAGATCGCCACCAACATCTCCTCCAGCCGCCGCTCGCCGGTCTACATGGACATCGGCGGCCTCATGGAGCAGGACGGCTCCGGCTCGTTCGGAGTCACCGGGGAGAACGGGTCGGGCAAGTCCACCTTCCTCAAGATCATCGCCGGCAACGTCTACGACCGGGGCGGTCAGATCATGGCCGTGGATCGCTCCGACAACCTCGAATGGGCCGCCCTGGGCAAGCTCCTGACCTCCGCTGCCGGGGCCACTCCCACCGTGGTGGACATCTCCGACCCCATGTGGTCCCTGGACCCGATGCGCATCTTCGAGGACCGTGAGGCCTTCCGCATCACCCAGTCCCTGTGCGCGGTCATGCTCGGCGTGCACCCCCAGTCCGACCGCGGCGCCCTGATGGGCCGCATGCTGAGGGAGGACTACCGGGCAGAGCACGGGATCGACTCCCTGAACGCGCTGCGCCGGCACCTCGAGGCTGGCGACGCGGGCCTGGCACGGGAGAACGCCCAGGTCGCCCGCGACATCGGCTTCCTGATGTCCAACATGGCGGCCACCGACCTGGGCCGGGTCATGTTCGACGAGTCCCTGCCGCCGCTGCAGATCCACTCCCGCTGCCTGGTGTTCTGCACGCACGGCGTGGACCTGCCCAGCGCCGACGAGCTCAACTCCGCCTCCCTCAAGGCCGAGATGCCCGTGGAAAAGATCATGGGCCGCGGCATTTACGCCCTGATCGTGGCGATCTGCAAGGCCGTGGGCTTCGCCGACGACTCCCAGGAGTCGCTGTTCATCGTGGACGAGGCCCACCACGCCACCGGCTCTCCCGAGACGGTCAAGGAGATCAAGGACATCGTCCGGTACGGCCGCAAGCACAAGCACGCCGTTGGCCTGGGATCCCATGACGCCTCCTCGGACTTCGGCCCCCAGGAGCTGCAGGCGCTGATCCCCATCCGATTCGTCTTCCGATCCCGCGACGAGGGCATGGCCCGCCGCAACCTCAAGTGGCTGGACTCCATGGACCAGGACGAGTGGGTGGAGATGGTCATGGAGGACATGTCTCCAATGGGCGTGGACGGTGTGCCTATGGAACGCCGAGGAGAGGCACTGATGCGCGACGCCCGCGGCCGCGTCGGCAAGATCCAAGCCCGCCTGCCCCGCTCCGAAGTGCGTCGCAAGGCCGTTCTGACCACCCCGCCCAAGCGCAAGAGTTCCACCCTGGCCAGCCACGCCGCTCACACGCTGACCAGTGCCCCTCAGACGATGGCGGTGACCCCGTGACCACCACCCAGCGCGCCCGCCCGATCGCCGCCCTGATGGCCGTGATGGCACTCAGCGCGATCATCGCCCCCGGCGCTTCCGCGGAGACCGTGGGCCTGCAAGAGTGGCTGTCTCAGACCACCGACGCCTACGGCGTCCCCTTGGACCACTACCAGACCCTGCCCCTGGACCGCGGGGATCTCCTGCACTCCGACCTCATGCTGCTGGCCGGCATCATGGGCTTCATCTGGGGTCTGCACTACAGCCTCGTTACCGCCCTGCTGTGGCTGCTGCAGTTCCTGCTCAGCTTCGAGTGGGTCTCGATGATCATCACCCCCATCAAGCCCATGGCCGAGCAGATCCAGGCCCTGCTCTCAGGCCTGAACTGGGTGCCCTTCGCCGCCACCGTCGCTGGAGCCACCATCGGCCTGCTGTTCATCGCCGGCCGCCGCAACCAAGGCTGGGGCGAGCTCGTCCTGAGCGTGACCATGGTGGTGCTGGCCACCGGAGCCCTGATGAACCCCGTCACGTGGATCACCGGCCCCGGCGGCATGCTCGAGAAGTCCCAGATCTTCGGCGCCCAGATGGCCGTCGAGATCGTCGGAGGCGACAGCAGCCAGGTCACCAGCCCCGAGGATGCCTCCGCCGCCCTCAACGAGACGGTGATGACCGACCTCGGCACCCTGCTGCTCCGCAACCCGGCCCAGACCTCCGCCTTCGGGCACATCCTGGATGGCGAGTGCGGGCAGGCCTTCACCGACGCCACCATCGCCGCCGACCCCCTGGACACCACCTCCACGGACGTGCGCGACGCAGTGAGCGACTGCGACGAAGCAGCCAAGGCTTACGTCTCCGCGGCGGACTTCTTCAAACCCGCCCAGATGCTGTTCATCGGCGGCGGCGTCCTGGTGCTGCTGGTACTCGGGTTCGCCCTGGCGCTGATCTTCATCATCAGCGTGCTGCTGGCCATGTTCTACGGCACCTGGCAGATGATCTCGGTGCTGATCGCCATCCTCCCGGGCAGCTCCCGCACCTCGTTCCTCCGCGCGTTCTTCGGCGTCCTTGCCTGCATGGCCGCCATCATCACCACCACCGTGCTCACCGCAGCCGCGGTCAACCTGCTGGTCTCAGTGCTGGAGGCCACCACCGGCCTGGGCGTCGTCCTGCAGATGATGATCCTGTTCCTGGTCACCGTCGCCGTGATCGCCCTCGTCTTCAAGATCCGCAACGACCTCCACAAGAAGGGCAAGTCCCTGGCCGACTGGGCCGCCCGGCTGGGCCTGTCCAAGACCACCCCCACCAAGCCCTCCAAGCTCGCCCGCTTCCCCCGGGCCGCAGCCCAGCTCAGCCGAGACGAGCTGAACCGGCGGCTGACGGCCCGCCGGCTGAACCCGAAGCCCGCAGGGACGAACCCGGGCGTGTCAACTTGTCTGTGTAAGCGGGGTGGTCACAGGTAGGGGTTGATCCGGTCGGGGTAGGCCGCGGCGAGCTGGGCGAGGGCCTGCTTCCAGTTCGTGACGGCCTGGCCTTCGACGAGCCGGCCCTGGGCTTTGCGCTGGCCGGCGGGTTTGCCCCGGTCCCGAGCGCGTTCGGCGGCGCGTTTGTCTTCGATGTTGCAGATCGCCAGCCAGAGCAGCTTCACCGCCGCCTCGGTCGAGGGGAAGTGGCCGCGGTTCTTGGTCACCTTCCGTAGCTGGAAGTTCAGCGACTCGATGCTGTTGGTCGTGTAGATGACCTTGCGGAGCATGGGTGGGAACTGCAGGAACGGGATGAACCGCTCCCAGGAGTTCGCCCAGGTCGCGGCTGCAGACGGGTACTTCGTGCCGAGCTCGGAGGCCTCGAACTCGGCCAGCGCCTTCCTCGCGGTCTCTTCGTTGGGGGCGGTGTAGATCGGCTTCAGCGCGGCGGCGACCTTCTTGCGGTCCTGGTAGGCCACGAACCGCATCGCGGCCCGGATCAGGTGAACCACGCAGGTCTGGACCATCGAGTCCGGCCACGTCGCCTCGATCGCCTCCGGCAGGCCCTTGAGCCCGTCGCAGCACACGATCAGCACGTCCTGCACGCCCCGGTTGGCGAGATCGGCGCAGACGTGGGCCCAGAACGCCGAGCCCTCGGTGTCCTGGACCCAGATCCCCAGCACGTGCTTGATGCCCTCGAGGTCCACGCCGACGGCGATGTAGGCGGCACGGTTGAGGACCTGGCTGTTCTCTCGGATCTTGATCCGGATTGCGTCGAGATAGATCACCGGATAGAACTCCTCCAGCGGCCGCGACTGCCACGCCAGGACCTCTTCGCTCACGGCGTCGGTGATGTTGGAGATCGTCTCGTGCGACAGGTCCGTGCCGATCGTGGAGGCCAGGTGGTGCTGGATGTCCCGGATCGTCATTCCGCCGGCATAGAGGCTGATGATCATGTCATCCAGGCCCCCGAGGCGCCGCTGGCCCTTGGGCACCAGGCGCGGGGTGAACGACCCGCCCCGGTCTCGCGGGACGTCCAGCTCGATCGGCCCGACCTCGGACTCCACGGTCTTCGGGGTGGTCCCGTTGCGGGAGTTGGCGTGCTTCGGCGCCTCGCTCGAGCCCTTCTCGTAGCCCAGATGGCTGGTCAGCTCGGCCTGCAGGCCCCGCTCGAGCGCGGCCTTGACCAGCGCGGGCACGAACCCGCCGTCACCGGTGAGCTCGACGCCGCCCGCGTCGATCTGCGCGAACAGGGCATCAAGCTGCCCTGAGGCTTTCAGCTGCTCGACCAGGTCCTGGCCCGAGGGCTCGCCTGGGTTCTTCTCGTCGATCATGGTCATGATTCTTACCGTTCCTCTCGGTACGGCTTACACAGACCATCTGACACGCCCCCCCTGAGGCTTTCAGCTGCTCGACCAGGTCCTGGCCCGAGGGCTCGCCTGGGTTCTTCTCGTCGATCATGGTCATGATTCTTACCGTTCCTCTCGGTACGGCTTACACAGACCATCTGACACGCCCCGGCGGCACCGGCGATGGCCCGCACGGATGCGCCCTCATAGCCGAGTTCGGCGAACAGTTCCTTCGCGGCGTCGAGGATCGCGTCTCGGGTGCCGCTGTCGCCCGAGCGGCGCCCGCTTGGCCGCGCGCCATAACGGAAAGGTCGAGCGGTACAACCGGCTGATGGTCGATGAGGTCCTCTACGCCCGCCCGTACTCCTCAGAGCAAGCTCGGCGTGAGGCCCTGGCGGTGTGGGTGAACCACTACAACTACCATCGGCCTCATACCTCCTGCGGAGACGCTCCTCNCCTAGGGCGTGTCTGAGAATAGATGCACGAGTCAGCTGAGACCCTGGGGACATGTCCCGGTTCCAGATGCTCTCCGACGCCCAATGGGAGTTGATCGCCCCGATGCTCCCGACCCGGACCGGCCGCGCCGGCAGGCCGTTCGCCGACGCCCGCGCCATGGTGGAGGCGATCATCTACCGGTACCGGTGCGGAATCGCTTGGAGGGATCTGCCCGAGGTCTACGGGCCCTGGCAGACCGTGTGGACCTGGCATCGGCGCTTGGCCGAAGAAGGCACCTGGGACACGGTGCTGGCCACGCTGACCGCCGCCGCTGACGCCGAAGGCCTGATCGATTGGTCGGTCTCGGTGGACTCCACGATCGCCCGCGCCCACCAGCACGCGACGAACATCACCCGCCACACAGGGGGATGGATCGAACTACAAGAATCCGCGTGAGGAGCCGGCCGATCACGGCATCGGGCGCTCCCGTGGCGGGCTGAGCACGAAGATCCATCAGCTCGTCGATGGGACCGGGCTGCCGCTGGTCAGCCTGATCACCCCCGGCCAGGCAGGGGACTCCCCGATGCTGCTTCCTCTTCTGGAGCAGCTGCGCGTGACCCGGCCAGTAGGGCGGCCCCGGACCCGCCCCGAGGCCGTGCTGGGCGATAAGGCGTACTCCTCCCGGGCGATCCGCACCCACCTACGAAGCGGTCATCCCCGAACCGGCCGACCAGCAGGGCCACCGCAGACGGCGCGGTGCCCGCGGCGGGCGCCCCGTCAGCCTCGACGCGGACGCCTACAAGGGCCGCAACGTCATCGAGCGTCAGTACGCGCACCTGAAGCAGTGGCGGGGTCTGGCGACCCGGTATGACAAGTACGCGATCGTCTACCGGTCCGCTGTGGTGCTGAATGCTGTGATCGCATGGTCCAAACGATTGTCAGACATGCCCTAGTCGGTCATCCTCAAAGTGACGCTGCCGGAGCGGGCGGACTTCTACCGCGAGTTCGTGGACCATCCCCGAGTGATCCGCGTCCTGGCCCTGTCGGGCGGCTATACCCGGGCCCAGGCCACCACCCTGCTGGCCCGCAACCACGGCGTGATCGCCAGCTTCTCCCGCGCCCTGACCGAAGGGCTGAGTACGGCCCAGAGCCCAGCGCAGTTCAATGCGGTGTTGGATGAGGCCATCAACGCGATCGCGACGGCCTCTCGCACCTGACCGGAGGCCATAGGACCGCTGCGGTAGTCTGCGGCCGCCGAAGCGGTGTCCGACCACCCCCCATTCCTGGGGCCGGGCACCGCCTCAGCGGCGTCTGCCGCGCAGTTCAACGGGCAGCCACCGAGGAGCGCACGAAGTCCTGGCGCACCCCCAAGGCGCGGTCGGTGCGCCGGATGGACTCGCCGCCGTCGTCGACGGTTCCGGTGAGGGCCCGGATCGCGTCGATGTTCTCGGGGACGACGATCGCCTGGTTGTCCACCGTGTAGGTGTAGTACAGCTCGTTGCCGTCCACGGTGAGGATGTCTTCCCAGAGGGCCACCTCATACATATCACCCCGGGGCCGGCCCAGGTCCTCCATGAGTTCCACGGTGCTATTGACCGCCACGACGCCGTCCGAGCGCCGGACGAAGGCGATCCGCGGCATCGCCCGGAACGCCTCCAACACCTCCTGCTTCTCGGCCGGGCGGGTGAGCTCGATCGTCCAGTAGTGCAGGTGGTTCTGAGTGTGGGCTCCCTTGGCGGCCATGGTGACCACGTCCAGGTCCGGGACCACCGACTGGGCGTCGGGCCCCTGATGGCTGGGGATTCGGCCCTCGGGGACGATGGTGTTCATGATCCCCGAGTGGTCCGATTCCCACGGATCGGTGGCCCGGCGGATGAGCACCCCCCGGGCCTTGGACAGCAGTCCGACGTCCTTCAGCGCGGTAAGGGCCCGGACGGTGGCGGTGGTATTGCAGGACACCACCCGGGTGCTGTCCCGGCCCAGGGCGGTGGCGTAGTTGGCGTGGGCGACGAAGGAGTGGCCGGTGAGATCGTGCTTCTCCCCGCCCTGGAACACGGATTTGACCCCGTGGGCACGGTAGAGCTCCAGGTTGCCGGCGCCCACCTGGGCCGGGGTGCAGTCCACCACGACGTCAACGTTCTCGAGCAGGTCGTGCAGGCCTCCGACGACGGGAAGGCCGGCATCCGCCATCACCGGTAGGGCCTGCTCGGTAGAGGCGTAGACGGGGATACCCTTCCCGGCCGCAGTCGCGATCCGGTAGTCAGCGATGACGTCACTGACTCCGACCAGCGCCATGTCCTCCTGGGCCCGGACCGCGTCGGCGACGCGTTTGCCGATGACCCCGTACCCGTTCACCGCGACCTTGATCTTGTCCTGCATGCTCGTCTCCTTTCCTGGAGGACCCGTTCCGGTTTCGGGGTCTATCGCCAGCCGCGTCTCACCGGATGCCCGCAGCGGACGACGGTGCTCAGAGCTTGTCGAGCATCTGTTGCATTTCGGTAATCTCGGCCTCCTGGTCGGCGATGACCTGCTCGGCGAGCTGCACGGCCTGCGGGTTCTGGCCGTCCTCGACCTCGTCCTTGGCCATGTCCACGGCGCCCTTGTGGTGGGCGGTCATCTGCTCCAGGTACAACCGGGCGGCCTCGGTGCCCTGGGCCTGCTCCAGGGCGGCCATGTCCTCCTCGGACATCATCCCGGACATCCCGCCGTGGTCCATGCCCTCCATACCGTCCGTGTCCACGGGGTCTTGGCCCCAGGCGGTGAGCATGGCGTTCATGCGCTCGATCTCCGGGCCCTGGGCGTCGATGACCTTCTGGGCGAACGCGGCCACCTCCGCCGGGACGTCATCCTTGGCCAGCAGCATCTCGCTCATCTCAACGGCCTGCTGGTGGTGCGGGATCATCATTTGGGCGAACATCACGTCCGCGTCGTTGTGCTCGGCGGAGACCTCCTCGGCCGAACCGGTCGCCGTGGTGGACGGTGTCGCGGTGGCCGTGGCCGCAGGGGTGGCGGCGGGGGCGGAGCTGGTCGCGGTGGCCGAGGCCTCAGCGCCGGCGTTCTCGTCCTGGGCGCCGGTGCCGCAGGCGGTCAAGGTCAGGGCGGAGGCCAGGGCCAGGGCGGTCAGCGTCATGGTGCGTTTCATGGTGGGTCCTTCCACAGTGGGTTGAGGGTTCATATCAGAGTTAGCGCCAAGAGGCGCGATCAGGAGGTCGCGGGTTGAAGGGCAGCCTGCGACCGGGGGCGCTCGAGAGGAGCCAGGTGCTCCGGGTCCAGGTCGATCCGGCGCAGCAGCTGGGCGTTGAGGGCCACCACGATGGTGGAGACGGACATCAGGATCGCGCCCACCGCGGGGGAGAGCACGAACCCGATCGGGGCGAGCACGCCGGCGGCCAGCGGCACGGCGAGCACGTTGTAGCCGGTGGCCCACACCAGGTTCTGGATCATCTTGGTGTAGCTGGCCTGGGAGAGCTCGATCATCGACAGCACCGCGCGGGGGTCGTTGCTGGCCAGCACAACGCCGGCGGACTCCATGGCCACGTCGGTGCCGGCGCCGATGGCGATGCCGACCTCGGCCCGCGCCAGCGCCGGGGCGTCGTTGACGCCGTCGCCCACCATGGCCACGGACAGTCCCCGGGACTGCAACTCGGTGACCTTGGTGTCCTTGTCCTGGGGGAGGACCTCGGCGAAGACCTCGTCGATGCCCAGGTCCGCCCCGACGGCCTCGGCGACCTGGCGGGCATCGCCGGTGATCATCGCGACCTTGATGCCGCGGGCGTGCAGGGCGGCCACGGCGGCCCGGGACTCGGGGCGGACCTTGTCCTCCACGGCGACCGCGCCGATAACGGACCCCTCGCGCAGCACGTGCAACACCCCGGCCCCGCGCGCGGTCCAGGAGGCGGTGTGCTCAGTGATCTCCGCCGGCATGGTCAGGTTAAGCTCGCGCAGCATGTTCGGGCCCCCGACGAGGATCTCGGAGCCGTCCACGGTGGCGCGCACCCCGCGGCCCATGGCAGCACTGAAGTCCGTGCCGCGCTTGCGCAACGTGCTGGCCTGCGGGTGCTGCCCGGCGGCGGTGACGATGGCCCGGGCCACGGGGTGCTCGCTGTCAGCCTCGGCCGCGGCGGCCACCGCCAGCAGTTCTGCCTCGGACACGCCGGGCATCGCGGTGACGGCGGTGACGACGTGGGCGCCCTCGGTCAGGGTGCCGGTCTTGTCGAACAGGACCACGTCGATGGTGCGCATCCGCTCCAGGGCCATCCGGTCCTTGATCAGGACCCCGGACTTGGCGGCCTTCTCCGTGGAGAGGGCGATCACCAGCGGGATGGCCAGGCCCAGGGCGTGCGGGCAGGCGATGACCAGCACGGTCACGGTGCGGGTGACCGCGTCGGTGGGCTGGCCGATCGCGGTCCACACGATCGCGGTGATGATCGCCGCGACCAGGGCGAACCAGAACAGCAGGGCCGCCGCCCGGTCGGCCAACGCCTGGGCGCGGGAGGAGGATTCCTGGGCGTCAGCGACCATCCGCTGGATCCCGGCCAGGGTCGTGTCGGTCCCGACGGCGGCCACCTTCACCCGCACGGTGTTGTCGGTGGCCACGGTCCCAGCGACCACCGTGTCCCCGGCCTGGCGCAGCACAGGCTTCGACTCCCCGGTGATCATCGCCTCGTCGAACTCCGCGGCGCCCTCGAGGATGGTCCCGTCGGCCGGCACCCGGGCCCCGGCCCGCACTAGCACCACATCGCCCACGGCCAACTCGGTGATCGGCACGGTGATGGTGTCACCGTCCACGACCTTCTCGGCCTCCTCCGGCAGCAGCGCCGCCAGCGCGTCCAAGGCGGAGGAGGCCGCGCCCAGGGCGCGCATCTCCATCCAGTGGCCCAGCAGCATGATGACCACCAGCAGCGCCAGCTCCCACCAGAAGTCCAGCATCAGGTCCCCGATGCCCAGGGTCGTGACCCAGGAGGCGACGAAGGCCACCGTGATGGCCATCGCGATCAGCAGCATCATCCCGGGCTGGCGGGCGCGCAACTCGGTCAGCCCGCCCTTCAGGAAGGGCATGCCGCCATAGAGGTAGATCACGGTGCCCAGCACCGGGGCGATCCACGCCGAGCCCGGGAACTCGGGGACGTGGTAGCCCAGCAGCTGCCCGACCATGTGGCTGAAGAACACCACCGGGATGGAGAGCACCAGTGAGACCCAGAACCGGTTCTTGAACATCGCGGTGGAATGCCCGGCGTGCTGACCGTGGTCGTGGACCTGGTGCTCCTCGTCCAGGGCCGAGTGGGCGTGGCCCTGGGGCATGGCCTGCCCGTGGGTGGCCGCGTCCGCGGGGTGGTGGGCGGCATGGTCGGTGTGGTTGGCGTGGCCGGCGTGGGGGTTCGGGTCTGGGTGTTCGGCGGTCTGGTCGGTGGGGTGATCGTGGTGGTGCGGGGTGCTCATGGTGTTCCTTCTGCTCGGCGGTCTGTTCGGCGACCGGCTCGGCGGTGGGGCGCCGACCTCGAGGGGATGGGTCGGTTAGATCCGGACGCGGTAGCCGGCCGCTTCGATGGCCGTCCGCACGGAGTCCGCGGAGGCGGGCCCGGTCACGGTGACGGGGGAGGCCCCGCCGGCGACCAGTTCGACCCGGACATCGTCCACCCCGTCCAGGGCGCTCACGGCCTCGGCGACGGAGCCCACGCAGTGTCCGCAGGTCATGCCCTCCACCTGGTAGGTCGCGTCGCCGGCGCTCGTCCCGGTTGGGTCGGCACTCTGGTGCCCGGCGGGGGCGGTGGCGTCGGCGGCTGGGGCGCAGCACGAGCAGCCGTTGGTGGCCCCCGGCAGCGGGGTGCGGGCGGATTCGGTCATGACGGTCTCCTTCAGGTCTGAGGGCGGCGCCGGACGGCGCCTCTCCTCTTGGTATATACCCCCCGGGGGTATCATTCAAGGGGTGGAGCGCCGGTGTTCACGGTGGATAAACGGGTGCGCCGGTAGGTGGGCTGGTCGGGGGCTGCTTGGTGGGCAGGTCGATGGTGAACGTCGCCCCGGCCGTGGTGGAGGTGGCGCTCAAGGTGCCGCCGTGGGTCTGGATGAGAGCTCGGGAGATGGCCAGGCCGACCCCGGAGCCGCCGTGGTCACGGTCGCGGGCGGTGTCCCCGCGGTAGAAGCGTTCGAAGACGTGCGGCAGGTGCTCGGGAGAGATCCCCTCCCCGGTGTCGGTGACGCTGAGCGTGACCCCGGACGGGCTTTGTCGGGCCTCGAGGGTGACCCGGCCCCCGGCCGGGGTGTGGCGCAGGGCGTTGGTGAGCAGGTTGCCCAGGACCTGGCCCATGCGCTGGCGGTCCACGTCCACGGCCAGGCCCGGATCGGCGTCCATGGTCAGGGCCACGCCCTTGGTGGCGTAGGCCTCCTTGTGGGCCTCGGTCGCGGCATGCAGCAGCCCGCTGACCCCTTGGGGGCTGCGGTCCAGTTCGATCCGGCCCTCCTCGGCGCGGGAGACGTCGTTGATGTCCTCCACCAGCCGGGTCAACCGGGCCAGCTGCTCGCCCATCAGCTCACCGGTGGGCTCGTCCCAGTGGGACACCCCGTCTTGCAGGGCCTCGTGGTAGACGGTCAGCACGGAGACGGGGGTGCGCAGCTCGTGGGCCAGGTCCGAGAGCATCCGTCGACGGGTGTCCTCGGTGCGCTGAAGCCGTGCGGCCATGGTGTTGAAAGACCCTGCCAGCTCCTCCACCTCGGTGCCGGCGCCCATGGCCGGCACGCGGGTGTCGTACCGTCCACCGGCCATGGCCTTGGCCGCCTGGGTCAGGGCGTTGATCGGACTCTGGATCCGGCGGGCGACATGCCAGGTCAATGCCAGACAACAGATCAAGGCCGTGGCCAGGGCCACGCCCAGGGTCCAGAAATTGGCGTCCCGGTAGGCCTGCTCCACGTGCAGCATCTGGGCTGCATCGTGTCCGGCCCCGGCCTGTTCCAGGTGCTCGTGGAACAGTGGTGGGCCGGCCAGGGAGGCCACCACCACCGCGGCCAGCACGCTGGCCCCCACCACCAGCAGCTGGGCGAGGAAGAACCGGGCCGCTAATCCTTGGTAGCGCCGCCGGCCGGTCATTGCTCCGCCATCCGGTAGCCGACCCCGCGGACGGTGTCGATATAGCGGGCCGGGTCCGCGTCGAGCTTGCGGCGCAGGTTCTTGATGTGCACGTCCACGAGCCGTTCATCGCCCACCCAGGCCGGGTCCCAGACGATATCGATCAGCTGGCGCCGGGAGAAGGCCTGGTGCGGGCGCCCCGACAAGGCGGCCAGCAGGTCGAACTCCGTGCGCGTTAGTTGCACCACCTGGCCCGACACGCGGGCCTCGTGGGCGGCCAGGTCGATGACCAGGTCACCGCAGACCCGTTCCGGTTCGGGGGCTGACACCGTTGTGCGCGGCCGGCGCATGACCGCCCCCACCCGGGCGACCAGCTCCCGGACGCTGAAGGGTTTGGTGATGTAGTCATCGGCCCCCACCGCCAATCCCTCCAACCGGTGGTGCTCATCGCCGCGGGCGGTGAGCATCAGCACATAGCACTCGGAGAAGGCCCGCACCCGCCGGCACACCTCGATCCCGTCCAGCCCGGGCAGGCCCAGGTCCAGGACTATCACGTCGGGCTCGTGAACCCGGGCGGCCTGCACTGCGGCCGGGCCGGTGTGGGTGAGGGCCACCTCGTAGCCGGCCCGCTCCAGGTAGGTGGCCACCATGCGCGCCAGCGGCTTCTCGTCATCGACCACCAACACCCGGCCGGCCGCCGGACCAGTCCCAGTGTCAGTCCCAGTGCCAGTGCCAGAGTTCATGGGTCCAGTCTCGCTCTGTCTCGCGCCCCGGCGGCTCAGAACGGTGCCGGGGCGGGGAATCTTCATCGAATCTTCAAGGCAAACCGCCCCATCCCGGCGCGTCACCGGCCGACAATGGTAGAAGCCCCGCCTTTTGGCCCGGGGCGGAAAGGCTCCATGACCCCCCTGACCCGCAGAACCCTGATCGCCGGCGGGCTGACCCTGCTCGGCGCTGGCACCCTCACCGCCTGCGCCGCGCCGAACCCCGCGACATCCCCGGCGGCCGGCACCGGCACGCAGGGCACCGGCACGGCCATCACCCACGTCCATGCCCTCACCCGGGACCCCGAGTCCGGTGAGGTGCTGCTGGCCACCCACCAGGGCCTGTTCCGGCTCCAGGACGGGGAGCTGACCCAGGTCGGTCCGGTCGTGGACTTCATGGGTTTCACTCTGACTCCCGAGGGCCGCTACCTGGCCTCGGGTCACCCCGCGCCGCGCACCGACCTGCCCGAGCCGCTGGGCCTGGCCGAGTCCACCGACCGGGGCCAGAGCTGGACGGTGCTCTCCCGCGGCGGCGCATCCGATTTCCACGCCCTGGCCGCCGGCCCGAACGGGGTCCTCGGCTTCGATGGGCAACTGCGCGCCAGCACCGACGGCCTCACCTGGCAGAGCCTTGAGATCCCCGTCGCCCCGGCATCGCTGGCGATCTCCCCCAAAACCGGGACCGTGCTGGCCACCACCGAAACCGGCATGTTGCGCTCGACCGACCACGGCGCGACCTGGACCACCCTGGACACCCCCCAGCTGATGCACCTGGTCGCCTGGGCCGATGACACCACCGCCGTGGGCGCCGGCACCGAGGGACACCTGCTGACCAGCACCGACGCCGGCGACACCTGGACCGCCAGCGACCGCCCGGTCGGCACGGCCACCGCCCTGGGAACGGGCATCACCGACGACGGGCAGACCGAAGCACTGCTGGTCGTCGGCTCGACCGTGCTGTCCACCACGGACGGCGGGAACACCACCGAATCGCTGCTGTGACCTCCCCCCGCCGCCCCCTGTCCGGCTGGCCCGCCCTTCGAACCGTTCTGGGCACCCTCGTGTTGATCCTGGGCCTGCTCGGGATGCACGCTGGTACGGGCACCAGCGCGGCTTGGGCCGCCACCGGTACGGCCGCCGCCACAACTGTTCATCACCTCGGGCCGGGGCCATCGGTCCGGCCGGCATGGTGCCCGAGGTCGTGCTCCCGGCCGAGCCTGCCGGGGATGAGGCAGCCGACCCCGGGCTGCCGGTCTGTGCCCTGGAGGCCGTGGACGATACCTGCGCCTCGGCCCTGACCAAGGCACCTGTCGTGTCCCACTTGGCCTCCCGGGCCCTCCTGCCTAGCCCCGGTGGGGGACTGACCGCACCACCCCTGCCCTGGGTTGCCCATTTCCGGCCCCCGTGGACCCTTCACTGGCTCAACTGGCCGTCAGCCGCACCTAAAGCCCCCGGCCGCGCCCCACCGGTGAGCGCAGGGTCCGCCAATACCTCCGGGTGACAGCGGCACGCAGCCCCGGTACGCCACCGGCCTCACCCAGCAACTGATCAGCCATGCCCGGCCCCGTCGCGCCCGCCTGCGACACGGGGCCGGATGACGGAAAGAAGAACCGATGACCTCCTCACTGACCACCCGCCGCACCTTCCTGGGCGCCTCCGTCGGGGCCCTGGCGCTGGCCGGGCTGGCCGCCTGCGCCGATCCCGCCATCAGCCCCCAACCGTCAGGGCGCATCCTGCCCACCGACCCGCTGGTCGCCGAGTACGAGAAACGACGCGCCGCCTCGGGCACCACCGTCACCCACCGGCTCTCCGCCGCACCCCTCGAGACCTCCCTCCAGGGTCGGGGCCTGACCACCTGGGGATACAACGACGGCCTCAACGGGCCGCTGCTGCGCGCCCAGACCGGGGACCTGCTCAAGGTCAGCGTCGCCAACGACCTGCCCGAGGACACGAGCGTGCACTGGCACGGGCTGGCCCTGCGCAACGACGCCGACGGAGTCCAGGGGGTGACCCAGGACCCCATCGCCGCCGGAGGACGCTATACGTACGGCTTCCGGCTGTCCCATCCGGGCACGTACTGGTACCACTCCCACTTCGACACCCAGCGCGAACGCGCCCTGTACGGGGCCCTGATCGTCGAGGACCCCAACGAGCCCCTCAGCTACGACCAGGAATGGGTCGTGATCCTGGACGACTGGCTCGACGGGATCACCGGAACACCGCAGGACGTCGTCGAGGAACTCTCCGCCGGGATGGACATGTCCGGCGACATGGAGGGCATGGCCGGCATGGCGGGCATGGACCACGGGTCCATGAGCCAGGACAGCTCCTCGGGCATGCCCATGAAGCACATGCTCATGGGCGCTGAGAGCGACTATCTGGGCGGGGACGCCGGCGACGTGAAGATCCCCGTGCACCTGTTCAACGGCCGCCCCCCATCCGACCCGGACACCTTCTCCAGCACCCCGGGCAACCGGATCCGCCTGCGCTTGATCAACGCGGCCGGAGACACCGCCTACCGGGTCGGGATCCCCGGCCAGGAACTGACCATCACCCACACCGACGGGTTCCCGGTCCAGCCCCGCCAGGCCGATGCCGTCGTCCTGGGGATGGGCGAACGCCTGGACGTGCTGATCACCCTCGGCGACCAGGCGGTGCCCGTACTGGCCCTGCCCGAGGGCAAGACCGGCCACGCCTACGGCATCATCGCAGCCGGTCCAAAGACCACGCTCTCCGGTCGGCTCCCGCAGACCCTGGGCGGAACCGTGCTCGATGGCAGCCGACTGAAGGCACACGAATCCGTCCTGCTCCCACCCAAGGACCCGACCAGGACCCACGAGGTACGCCTCACCGGATCGATGATGGAGTACGACTGGGGCATCAACGGGCGACGCTTCGACCCGGCCAACCCCTTCGAGGGCGCCTTCGAACTCCGGTTGGACGAACGCGTGCGGGTCACGATGACCAACGACACCGACATGTGGCACCCCATGCACCTGCACGGCCACACCTTCCAGCTGGCCGACCATGGCGCCCGCAAGGACACGGTCATCATCAAACCCCGGCATACCATCGTCTTCGACTTCGAGGCGGACAACCCGGGCCAGTGGCTAACCCACTGCCACAACGCTTACCACGCCGAGGCCGGGATGATGGGCGTCTTCTCCTACATCCACTGACCCTCCCGCCCGGCCCACACCCCTCCATCCACGGGGGGATCGCACGGTGGCCGCCCAGGAAAGAACATGCCTTTATCGCTCACCCCGCATCACCGTGGACCGGGTGATCACGGACAACGGGAACAACTATCGGGCTGCGGACTTCACCGCGAAGGTGGTCTCGCTCGGGGGCCGGCATCACCGGATCCGCCCCTACACCCCGCGCCATAACGGGAAGGTCGAGCGGTACAACCGGCTGATGGTCGATGAGGTCCTCTACGCCCGCCCGTANCCCGCTCGAGCGCGGCCTTGACCAGCGCGGGCACGAACCCGCCGTCACCGGTGAGCTCGACGCCGCCCGCGTCGATCTGCGCGAACAGGGCATCAAGCTGCCCTGAGGCTTTCAGCTGCTCGACCAGGTCCTGGCCCGAGGGCTCGCCTGGGTTCTTCTCGTCGATCATGGTCATGATTCTTACCGTTCCTCTCGGTACGGCTTACACAGACCATCTGACACGCCCCAAGCCGATCCGCCCGCGCCCGTCCCCGTAGCGAGACTCGGTGTCCACCAGGCCCAGGTCTCGCAGGCGGGCGATGTGCCGCTCCACCGAACGCACCGTCTGGGCCGACCGCCGGGCCAACAACTCCTGGCTCGGGTGGCACGACCACGCCTCGTCCGCATGGTCACCCAGCAGCAAAAGCACGAACGCCTGGCCGGTGTTGAGTTGGCCTGTCTCCGCGACTTTCTGCGCCCACTTCATCGCTTCGATGCTCATGCCTGCTCCTCCTCGGTCCCGAATGCCTCGGCGTGCGCCTCACGGGCATCGGCCAAGCGGCGGCGCCCGGTGCGCTCTGAGCACCCGAACTTCTCTGCGACCTCCGCCGCCGAGGGCACCTGGCCCTCCTGCGCACGGGCCACGATCCATGCGGTGATGTCCGCACCCGATGCCTTCTCCACCGTCTTCGTCTCTGCGGCGACCGGCTCTGACGACGCCACGGTCTCGACGACCTCGATCCCCTGGGCGACCTGCGATTCCTCGACCACGGCCTGCGGAACCTCGCGGGCCTCGCGTTCGGTCTCGAGTTTGGCTTGACGCTCCATCCGTTCCAGCTCCTGCCGGTGCCGAGCCTCGGCCACCTCGGCCTCCCGCTCGGCCTCGCGCCGCTGGGCCTCGATCTGCCAGCGGCTCGCTGCGAGTTCGGCCTCCAGCTCCGCGCGCTGACGATCCAGCTCCGCCTGAGCCTTCAGCTGCTCTGCTTCCTCCGACACCTGCGATGCGCGCTCGGCCCGCCGCGAGTCCGGGTTCTCCACCGCGACCCGCGCCAGCTGATCCGTGGCCACGAACACCGCCACCGGAACCATCACCGCGATGAGCGCACCCACCACGGACTGCCACACGCTCGCGTTCTCAGCACTCCACGCATGCGCCCCGTTGGCGATCATCGACAGCCCCGTGAACGCCCCCAGCGCCCACCACGACGCCCGCGCGGACTCCCCTCGAGACTCGTGCACCAGTACGGAGCCTGCGTAGACCAGGATCGCCAGGTCTATGAAGACCGGCACTGCCCAATGCATGAACGGCGGCAGCCCCAGCCACGCCGCGACCTCGTACAGCGCCGCGAACGAAATGGAGAACGCCACCAGCCCGGCCACAGCGGTCCCGGCCACCACGGCCCGGATGAACCGCCCATCGTTCGGGTTGACCCGGCGCGGAAGCGTCCGAATCCCACTGTCCGTGGGCCGCGCCCCGGTGCTATCCTTTGAGTGCTCGACCAGCGTGTTCTTTGGAATGTGCACCGTCTCGGATTGAGCGTTTTCGGAAGCCCCGACAGCCTGCCCGCTGGCCGGGGCTTCCGCCCTTTTCGGCCCAGACGTTCGGGCCTCCCACATCTGCTGCGCGCTCATCGCGTGCCCTCCTCGATCTTCTTCAGCACCTCATCCAGGTCGTCCACCGCGTCCCGCAGCGTCGACCGGATCTCCGCCTGGGACTCGCCCTCGACATGCCCCACGGACCGGATCACGTGCGCCAGCGTCCGCACGCACCGCACCGAGTCCCACACGACCCCGTGCAAGTCCTCGTCTTCGACCAGCGCCTTACCCGTCGCCGGAGACACCAGCGAGGCCACCGGGGTAGCCGCCTTGATCAGCGCTGGCACCGCGGCCGCACCCGACCCGTTGAACGCAGTCAGCACACGACGCGCGCGGCCCTTCTGTTCCTCGTCGTGCCGGACCAAGTTCAGCGGCTCGATCCCGAAGTCCTCGGCCGGCATGTCCAGCACCGAGTCCAGGCCCATCTGGCCCTCGAGCACCGCCTCTGGCCCTTCGGACGACGTCGCGGCTCGCTCGCGCACCGGCTGATAGGTCTTCCCGTCCGTGCCAGTCACCCGCCGAGCGTTTCCAGGTGTCCCATTTGGGACATCTCGACCCGCCGTCGCGTCGAGTTCCCGGTGCACGGTGCTCTTAGACAACTGAGTGGCGGTTGCGATGGCGCGTGCGCTCATGCCGGCCTCACGAAGTGAGAGGACCACGTCCTGCCGATATTCCAAGGGCGGACGGAGGTGGAGGTTTCCGAACTCACGGGTCACGTAGTCGTCCCAGCTGCGGTAGCCAAGAACGGCCCAGGCCCGTCCTCGATATGCCGAACGGATGAGGTGGTAGACCGACTCCATGCCAGTCTTAATCTGGTCCGTGAGGTCACGCGCTGCCGCAGCAGTCATGGACGCGCCGTGGTCAGGGTCAACCACTGTCGCCGTCACGGCTTCCCCTCCTCGGCCTCGAACACGAAGAGGTCTCGCATCGACAACCCAAGAAAGTCAGCGACGGTCTCGAGTTCCGTGAAGGTGAAATCGCGGTGCCCGTTCATACGTGCTGACACCGATGCGCGGCTTAGACCGAGGGCTTCGCCCAGGTCCCCCATGCTTTTGTCGGCCAGGGCCAACCTGGAGCGGATTTGCAGAGTTAACTGCTTCTGTCTCGTCATGGCCACCAGTGTTGTGCTACCCGCAACACTGGTCAAGCCGTATGTTGCTTATGTAGCAATTTTTTTTCGTATCCCATGACGACTGGCCTGCCCTTCGCTACGCTGGACACATGGATGAGTCAGAAATCAAGACCGCGCTCCTCGCGGAGATCCGCGCCTGGATGGGCCGCCGGCAGGTCAACCAGTCCGACATGGCCCGGCACATGGGCCTGACACGCAGCGCGGTCAGCCGGCGGATGAGCGGACAGCAGGACTTCACGTTCCCCGAACTGGCCTCGATCGCGGGGTGGCTCGACATCACGCTCGCTGAACTGTTCGGCCCGGTCGTCCTCCAGGCACGAAGAAGCCCCCGCACCGACATGGTCGGTGCAGGGGCCTCAGGATCGCTCCCCCGGTTGGATTCGAACCAACAACCCTTCGATTAACAGTCGAATGCTCTGCCGTTGAGCTACGGGGGAATGTGCCGCGAACCGCCGGAGCCGTTCGGACAACGGATGGAACTCTACCAGAGCCCCTGCCTGCGCGCCACCCGGCCGCGGGGCGCCGTCGTCGTCCTACCCACGCCCGGGGACCGGGCCCTTGCCAGGCACGGTTCCGGCGGGCCTACGGTGCGCGGACACCCCAAAACCATCAGGAACGGACCCGAAGGAGAGACGTGTCCATGACCATCACGACCCTCACACGCAAGACCGCCCTGACCGGCACGGGCATGCTCGCCGCCCTCGCCCTCGCGGCCTGCGGCACCACCTCCGACAACGGCGACGACGGCTCCGCCTCGCCGGGGGTCGACGCCTCCTCGGCGGTGGCGAGCACCCCCACCACGGACGACGCGTCGGGCTCGGCGTCGTCATCAGCCTCCTCCGCTTCGGCCTCGTCGACGGCCGCCGCGGCCGGCAGCGGCTCGGCCACCGGCCAGGCCGACGAGCCCGCCTACGCGGTGATCGACGCGGTCCTGGAGAAGTACGCCGACGGCATCATCGTCGCGGTGGATGCCAACGACGATGACACGACCTGGGAGGTCGACGTCGTGGTGGGCGAGGGGGCCAAGGAGCTGGACGTCACCGCCGACGGCGACATCACCGAGACCGATCGCGAGTCGGATCCCGAGGACGTCCAGAAGGCGAAGGAGGCCGAGGTCACCGCCCAGCAGGCCCTCGACACCGCCCGGGAGGGCCGTGACGGGGTGACCCTGGACGAGATGGACCTGGAGGACGACAACGGCACCCTCCAGTGGGAGGTCCGGTTCGATCGCGAGGACGGCTCCGACGGCCCCGAGGTCGAGATCGACGCCACGTCCGGCGAGGTGCTCACGGTCGACGAGCGCTGACGCCGCGCGGCCGACGGGCCGCCGTTTCCCGAACGAAAACGCGCCTGGAGCCGCCGTTTCCCGAACGAAAACGGGTGGGGGTCAGTCGTCGGCTCGGAGGGCCCGGCGGCGCGCCTCCAGTTCCATGAGCTCGCTGTTGAGGCGGGTGAACTCGGCGGGGTCGCCCTCGGGGCCGAGCCGCTGCAGTCGCCCGAGCAGCTCCTCCTTGCGGTGCACGATCTGCAGGGCGAACAGGCGGTTCATGATGTCCCGGCAGTACCGGTCCACATCCTCGGGAGTGCGGGCGGGCAGGTCGCGGACGGCCAGCTCGGAGACGACGCCGGCCACCTCCTGGGGCACCGCGTCCCGCACGGCGTCGACCCAGCGCTGCGGCGTCGCCCCCGCCGACCCGGCCATCTTCACGCCCTGGTGGACGGCGGCGTACTGCGGGACCGTGAAGCGGGCGGCGTACAGCGCGGTCCACTGCTCCGCGGAGAGCAGGGTCGGATGCTGCAGCACCACCTCGAGGGACTCCCGCTCCCGACGGGCGACGGGGTCGCGCGGATCCACCGGCACCACGATCCGCGGCGCCGGGGCGGCAGCCTCCCCGTGGCGGCCCTGGGGCCCGATCGCCTGCCCGTCGTCCGCCGGGGCCGGCCGCGCCTCGGGCTCGGGCCCCCGCCGCGGTGCGCGCCCGGCCGCGGCCACAGCGCGGTGCACGGCGTTCGGGTCGAGGCCGAGCCAGCCGGCCAGCTCCCGCTCGTAGCCGGGACGCAGGACGGCGTCCTTGATGCCCGCCACGATCGGAGCGGCATGGCGCAGGGCGCCGGCGCGGCCCTCCACGGTGTCCAGGTCGTAGTCCTTGAGCCCGGCCCGGATCGCGAACTCGAAGAGCGGCCGCCGCGAGGCGATGAGCGCGCGCACCGCCTCGTCGCCCTTCTGCATGCGCAGATCGCACGGGTCCATGCCGCTGGGCTCCACGGCCACGAACGTCTTGGCGAGGAACCGGTGGTCCTCGTCGAACGCCTTGAGAGCAGCCTTCTGCCCGGCCTCGTCACCGTCGAAGGTGAAGATCACCTCGCCGCCCGTGCCGTCGTCGGAGATCAGGCGGCGGGCCACCTTGATGTGGTCCGCGCCGAACGCGGTGCCGCACGTGGCCACCGCCGTCCCGACGCCGGCCAGGTGGGCCGCCATCACGTCCGTGTACCCCTCGACGAGCACCAGCTGACGCTCCTTGGCGATCGTCCGCTTGGCCAGGTCGATCCCGTAGAGCACCTGCGACTTCTTGTAGAGCGGCGTCTCGGGGGTGTTGAGGTACTTGGGCCCGGGGTCGTCGTCGTACAGCTTGCGCGCGCCGAAGCCGATGGTCGCGCCGGTCATGTCCCGGATGGGCCAGAGCAGGCGGCCGCGGAACCGGTCGTACAGGCCGCGCTGCCCCTCGGACACCAGCCCGGAGGCGCGCAGCTCCTCGTCCCGGAACCCCTTCTGCCGGAGGTGGTCCAGCAGATGCGACCACCCCTGCGGGGCATATCCGAGGCCGAACTGCGCCGCGTGCTCCTGCGTGAATCCGCGCTGGGTGAGGAAGTCGCGGGCGACCTGGGCCTCGGGCGAGCCGAGGGCCCGACGGAAGAACTCGTCCGCCACCTTGTTCGCCTCGAACAGGCGACGACGGCGCCCCGTCTCCGCCTTGTCCGGGCCGGTGCCGCCGTCCTCGTAGTGCAGCTCCACCCCCACGCGGGACGCCAGCCGCTCCACGGTCTCCGTGAACGTGGTGTGCTCGAGTTCCATCAGGAAGCTGATGACGTCCCCGTGCGCGCCGCAGCCGAAGCAGTGATAGGTGCCCACGCCGGGGCGCACGTGGAACGACGGCGTCCGCTCGTCGTGGAACGGGCACAGCCCCTTGAACGAGCCCACGCCCGCCGAGCGCAGGGTGACGAACTCCTCCACCACGGCCTTCAGGTCCGTGCGCTCGCGGACGAGGTCGATGTCCTTGCGCACGATCAGTCCAGCCATGCGGACCATTCTAGGGACGGGGCGGGGCGGTCAGCCCCGAGCGGAACCGGCCTCCGTGGACGGCTCGGCATCCGCTGCGGCCTGTGCAGGACCGGTCCCCGCCGCGCGGGGCGCTTCGGTCCGCGCCGCGCCCGCTCCCTCGGACGTGGGGCGCCCGGTCGCGGGGTCGATCACGGGCAACGCGCCGGTGGCCGCCTCGACCAGCGGATGGAACAGCGCGGCCGAAGCCAGGCCACCGTGACGGCGGCGCGCCGAGGACACGAACGAGAGGCTCATGTCGCCCACGATAGCCACCCGGGACCGTGATTCCGGTCACGGGAAGGCAACATTCTGGGCGGTCAGGTCACGGTTCGACGCGCGCCCGCCCCCGCGGACTGCCCGTGCAGCGGCAGCAGCCGGGGCACCAGCCGGACGAGGCTCACCATCGCCCCGAGCTCCACGAGCGTCTGCGTCACCACCACGAGCGGGGCCGGGTCCAGGCTCGCCGGCAGGGACAGCGCCAGCGGCAGCACGACCAGGGAGTTCCGCGTCGCGCCCGAGGACACGAGCGCTCGTCCTGCGGGCACATCGAGGCGCGCCCACCGCGCAGCCACCACACCGAGGGCCACCATCACGACGGCGAACGCCACGAACAGGGGCACGACGGCGGCCAGCGCGGGCAGCCGTTCCCCCACCCCGCGGATCTGCGAGGCGACCACCGTGAACAGCGTGACGACCATGAGCGGGACCATCGCCACCGTGAACCCGCGCACCACCCCGGCCGCCGTGTCCCGCACCCCACCGCGGCCGCGCACCGCACCCCACTGGAGCAGCGCCGCGAGCGCGAGCGGCACCAGAATCAGCATGACCAGAGCACGGACGAAGGGCCCGACGTCGACCGCGGCCACCGCCGCCCCGCCCGCGAGCGCGGTGAACGCGATGACATAGTCCACGCACGGGGCCAGCAGCACGAGGAGCACGCCCACGAGCAGCGCGTCGTCGTGGGCCACGAACCGGCTCAGCCCGAACACCACCGCCGGCACCACCACGAAGTTCAGGACCAGCAGTGCCGTGAGGAACCTGCCGTCCCGCAGGCCCGCGCCCAGCGCGGCGAACGGCACCGCCAGGAACGTCGCCAGCAGGAGCAGCGCGAGGACCGGCTCGACGAGCACCGCCCACGCGTCGGCCCCGGGCACGGCCCACCCGACGACGGCGCCCGCGGCGATCCCCGCGAGGTACAGCGCCACCTGGTGGCGTTCGAGCGCGGCGACCAGGGCGCGGCGGGGCGGTGCGGACGGCATGCCGCCAGCGTACGGAGCGATCCGGGCGGGGGCTGACCCCTACGCTGGGGGCCATGCCCACCGCCCCCGCACCGCCCGAGGCCGCCGCCACCCCGTTGCATGTGGCCGTGCGCACGCTCGACGCCGCGGCGCTCGCGGCGGCCGGGCACACGGCGGCGAGCGCCGTGGCCGCGGTCTATGCGCACGCCGTCATGCGCGGGGCCGCGTCGTTCTGGCTGGACTCCGCCCTGCCGGACCCGGCCGAGGCGCGCTGGTCCGTGGCGGGCGACGGGCTGGATGTGCTCGGCGAGGAACAGGGCCGCACGCCCTCCCCCGGCCCGCGCCTGGTCCGGCACGACGACCCCGCCGATCCGGACCGCGCGTGGGCTGACCTCGCGGCCGCGGCCGCGCCCCGGCCGGTGGTCGGCGGCGAGGGGCTGCCGCTGCGCGGCGGCCTGGTCGGCTGGCTCGGCTACGAGCTCGGCCTGGCGGATCTGGGGGTGACACCGCCCTCACGTCGAGCCGAGGACCCCGCGTCCCTGCCCGCTCAGTTCTGGGTGCGCCCGTCCCGCTACGTCGTGGCCGACCACGCGGCCGGAGTGCTGCACTGCTGCGTCGTCTCCCTCGCTCCGACCACCGCGGAGGCCGGGGCCGACCGCTGGGCGGCGGACGTGCGCCGCGCCCTCGCCGCGGCCCGCCGCGCTCTCGAGACGGCGGCGGGCGACGCCGTCGTACCCCCGCCGCAGGACGCCGTCCCGGGACCACGGGCCGATGAGGAGGCGCCGGGCACGTGGCGCGAGGACCGGGCGGCGTACGCCGAGCAGATCGCCCGCTGCCGCGCCGCGCTGCACGCCGGCGACTCCTACGAGCTGTGCCTGACCACCCGCTTCGACGCCGATCCCGGGCTGCGCGTGGACCCGCTGGTCCTCTTCCACGAGCTCGCCGCGCACCAGCCGGCCCCGTATGCGGCGCTGCTGGAGCACGGCACGGGCTCCCGCCGGTGGGCCGTGGTCTCCGCCTCCCCCGAGCGCTTCCTCTCCGGGCGCGAGGGCCGGTACAGCACCAAGCCGATCAAGGGCACCGCCGCCCGACTGGCCGACCCGGCCGGGGACGCCGAGGCCGCCCGCGCGCTCGCCGCCGACCCCAAGACGCGCGCCGAGAACCTCATGATCGTGGACCTGCTGCGCAACGACCTCTCCCGCGTGTGCGAGCCCGGCTCCGTGCAGGTGCCCTCCCTCATGGCGGTGGAGAGCTACGCGAGCGTCCACCAGCTCGTCTCCACGGTCACGGGGACCGCGCGGGCCGGCATCGAACCCGTGGACGTGGTGCGGTCGCTGTTCCCCGGCGGGTCGATGACGGGCGCGCCGAAGCGCCGCAGCGTCGAGCTGCTGGCCGCGTGGGAGGCCTCCCCGCGCGGGGTCTACTCCGGGGCGCTGGGGATGCTGAGCGCGGACGGGACGACGTCGTTGTCCGTCGTGATCCGCACGGCCGTGCTCGCCGGGGGCCGCTGGTCCGTGGGGACCGGCGGGGCGATCGTCGCGGACTCGGACCCGGCCGCCGAACACGACGAGGTCCTCCTCAAGGCCCGCGGCCTGCGCCGGGCCCTCGCCCGCGCCGCCGGAACGGGCCTGCCGACGACGGCGCCCGACGTCGCCTGACCCCACCCTGTGGTTCGGGGGCGATATTCGGCGGTATTCCGACGGAATAACGCCGCAAACCGCCCCCAAACGAGGGGGGCGCCCACCCGTGCGGCCTGCCTAGGCTGGGGACATGGCCGATCCGCACCCCGTCCTCGCCGCCTCCGCCCCCGACCTCGACCCTGACGCGCTGGACGCCGTCCGCGCGCTCGTGGCCGCCGCCGAGCGTCCCGTGGTGCTCTCCGGGGCGGGGATGAGCGCCGAGTCCGGCATCCCCACGTTCCGTGACGCCCAGACCGGCCTGTGGGAGCGCTTCTCCGCGGAACAGCTCGCCACGGAGGAGGCGTTCCTCGCCGATCCCGCGCTCGTGTGGTCCTGGTACCGGTGGCGTGCCCGGATGGTGCGGGCCCGCCGACCGAATCCGGGGCACGACGCCGTCGCCGCCTGGCAGCGCCGCACACCCGACCTGGAGGTGGTCACCCAGAACGTGGACGACCTGCACGAGCGGGCCGGCGCCCGCGTGCTCGCGCACCTGCACGGCTCGCTGTTCGAACACCGCTGCGCCGAGTGCGGGGCCCCGGCGGACGTGGACCCGGGCGCGCCCTCGGACGTGGACGCGGCCGGCTCGGAGGCGGACCTGGAGGCGATGCTGCGTGAGGCGCCGCCGGCGTGCCCGGCGTGCGGGACGGGACGGATCCGGCCGGGCGTGGTGTGGTTCGGCGAGATGCTGCCGCAGGAGCCGTGGGAGCGCGCCTACGAGGCGCTGGAGCGCTGCGACCTGGCCCTCGTCGTCGGCACCTCGGGCCTGATCCAGCCGGCCGCGTCCCTGCCGTTCGTGGCGCTGGGAGCCGGGGTCGCCGTCGTCGAGGTGAACCCCGTGGAGACCGAGCTGAGCGGCGCGGTGACGCACGCGCTGCGCGGCTCGGCCGGGGCGGTGCTGCCCGCGCTCGTCGCCGGCGTCTGGCCCGGGCCGTCGGGGGCCTTGTCGACTGCGAGGCACGTCACATGGTGACGCAATAGACAACACACGCATGACTTAATAGGCTCCCCTTGCCGGCCCGCCAGGAACCCCTGGCCCGCGGCGCCGCCCCCGCCACTCCTCCCGAATCGAGATTGCCATGCCCCAGTCCCGCGCCCTCTCGCGTGGTGTCCGCCTCTCGGCCGTGTCCGCCACGCTGCTGCTCGCCCTGACCGCCTGCGCCGGCGGCACCGGCGGCTCCGGCTCGGACTCCGCGTCCGGCGCGGCGTCCGGCTCCGCCTCCGCCGCCGAGTCGGACAAGAAGGTCACCCTGTACTCGGGCCGCAGCGAGGACCTCGTCCAGCCGATCCTGGACGAGTTCACCGACGAGACCGGCATCGAGGTGGAGGTCCGCTACGACAAGACCCCCGCCATGGCCGCGCAGCTGATCGAGGAGGGCGAGGGCTCCCCCGCCGACGTGTTCCTCTCCCAGGATGCGGGCGCGCTCGGCGCCGTCGCCAAGGAGGGCCTGTTCACGCCCCTCGCCCAGGAGACCCTGGACCGCGTGCCCGAGACCTACCGGGACGACGAGGGCGACTGGGTCGGCCTGACCGGCCGCGTCCGCGTGCTGGCCTACAACGAGGAGAAGGTCCCCGAGGCCGACCTCCCGACGTCGGTCGACGAGCTGACCGATCCGAAGTGGAAGGGCCGCGTCGGCGTCGCCCCCACCAACGCGTCCTTCCAGACGTTCGTCACCGCCCTTCGCCTGCAGAAGGGCGAGGACGAGGCCCGGACCTGGCTCGAGGACTTCGCCGCCAACGACCCGCAGCGCCGCGAGAAGAACGGCGAGATCCTCGCCGACGTGGACGCCGGCACCCTGGACACCGGCCTAGTCAACCACTACTACCTGTTCGAGCTGGCCCGGGAGAAGGGCGTCGCCCCGGAGGAGCTGGGCGCGTCCCTGCACTTCTTCCCCGACGGCGACCTCGGCTCGCTGGTGAACGTGTCCGGCATGGGCCTGGTGGGCGAGCAGGAGGACGGCGACGCCGCCGCCCTCGTGGAGTACCTTCTCTCCGAGGACGGTCAGTCGTACTTCGCCGAGGAGACCGGCGAGTACCCGCTCGTGGAGGGCGTGGAGCAGCCGGCCGGCTTCCCGGAGCTCTCCGAGGTCAAGGCCCCCGACGTGGACCTCAACGACCTGGACGACCTCCAGACCACCATCCAGATGATCCAGGAGGCGGGCCTGCTCTGACCCCCCGAGCACCGGAGCCGGCCGTCCGCCGCACGCGCGGACGGCGCGCTCCCGCGGCGCTGACCGCCGCGGCCCTCGTGGCCGCGGCGGTCGCGCTCGTCCCCATCGGCTACCTGTTCCTGCGCACCGCCCAGGGCGGGTTCGGCCCCTGGCTGGACGCCGTCGTGAGCCCGCGCGTGGGCGCCCTGGCCGCCACCTCGCTCGCGCTCACCGCCGTGGTGACCGCGCTGTGCCTGGTGATCGGCGTGGGCGCCGCCTGGCTCGTCACCCGCACCGACACGCCCGGCCGCGGCCTGCTGGCCGTCCTGCTGGCGCTGCCGCTGGCCGTGCCCTCCTACGTGGCGGCGTTCACGTGGGTGTCCGTCTCGGACCTGCTGCCCGGCGTGGAGGCGGGGCGCTTCGAGGGGTTCTGGGCCGCGGTGACGGTGATGACCCTCTACACGTACCCGTACGTATACCTGCCGGTGGCGGCCGCGCTCTCCCGCATCGACCCCGGCCAGGAGGACGTGGCCCGCTCGCTCGGCCGCGGCCCCGCCGCCACGCTGTTCACCGTCACGCTCGCCCAAGTGCGCCCGGCGATCGCCGGCGGCGCCCTGCTGGTGGCCCTCTACGTGCTCTCCGACTTCGGCGCCGTGGCCATCCTGCGCCTGGACACCTTCACCCGGGCGATCTTCACGGCGCTCGAGGTGGGCTTCAACCGGCAGCTCGCCCTCACCCTGGCCACCGTGCTCGTGCTGCTGACGGTGCTGGTGCTCTGGGGCGAGTCCCGCACCCGCCGGGCCGACGACGGCGTCCGCTCCGGTCGCACGGTCCGCCGGGTCAGCGTGCACCGGCTGGGCCGGTCCCGCTGGGTCGGCACCGGGCTCCTCGCCGTGGTCACGGGCGCCGCGCTGGGCGTGCCCGCGGTGAGCCTGGTCCGCTGGATGGGCGAGGGCACGTCCCTGTCCGCCGTCCGGGACCGCTGGCTCGACGCCGTCTCCGGCTCCGTGGTCCTGGCGGGCGCGGGCGCGGCGCTCACCCTCGCCCTCGCCCTGCCGATCGGCATCCTCGCCGCCCGCCACCCGGGGCGCGTCTCCCGGATCGCCGAGCGCGCCGCGTTCCTCGCGCACGGGCTGCCCGGCGTCGTCGTGGGGCTCTCCCTCGTGTTCCTCGGGGTCTCCCTGGTCCCGGCGCTCTACCAGACCACGTGGATGGTGGCCTTCGCCTACGCCACCCTGTTCCTGCCGCTGGCGGTCACGTCGGTGGCCGGGGCCGTCGCCCAGTCCTCCCCTGCCCTCGAGGAGGCGGCCCGGTCCCTGGGCTCCTCGGGCGCCGAGGTGCTGCGCCGCGTGACCCTGCCGCTGGCGCTGCCGGGGGTGGGCGCCGGCGTCGCGCTGGTGGCCCTCACCGCCATGAAGGAGCTGCCCGCCACGCTGCTGCTGCGGCCCACCGGCATGGACACGCTCGCCACCCGCCTGTGGAACGCCACCAGCGTGGGCCGGTACGCCGAGGCCGCCCCCTACGCGCTCACCCTCGTGCTGCTCGCCGCGGTGCCCACGTGGGTGGTGGTCCACCGCACGGGGATCGTCGCGGCCGTGCGCGGCCGCTCGAGCGCCCCGTCGACCCCGAACGAGGTGTCAGAATGACCGCCATGCCCTCCCCCGCCGCCTCGACCCGCGCGTCCCGCCCGGCCGGTCCCCGGCCCGGCGTCGGCCACGCCGTGTCCGTGGCCGACCTCGGCGCCTCCTACGGGGAGGGGCCCGTCCTGGAGGGCGTGCAGTTCGACCTGGAGCCGGGCGAGCTGCTCGCCGTGCTCGGCCCCTCCGGCTGCGGGAAGACCACGCTGCTGCGCTGCCTGGCCGGCTTCGAGCGCATCGAGTCCGGCCGCATCAGCCTTGCCGGCTCCGTGGTGGCCCTGCCCCGCGTGCACGTGCCCGCCCACCGCCGGCACGTGGCCGTGGTGCCCCAGGACGGCGCCCTGTTCCCGCACCTGAGCGTGGCGGAGAACGTGGGCTTCGGGCTGCGCCGCCGCCGGCCCGGGCGGATGGCCCGCATCCAGGAGTGCCTCGAGCTCGTGGACCTCGCCGGCCACGGCGAGCGCATGCCGCACGAGCTCTCCGGCGGCCAGCAGCAGCGCGTGGCCCTGGCCCGGGCGATGGCCCCGCGCCCGCCGCTGATCCTGCTGGACGAGCCCTTCGGCGCCCTCGACGCCTCCCTGCGCAGCGGCCTGCGCCGGGACGTGCGCCAGGCGCTGAAGGAGGACGGCGCCACGGCCGTGCTCGTCACCCACGACCAGTCCGAGGCCCTGTCCATGGCCGACCGCGCGGCCGTGATGCGGGCCGGGCGCCTGCGCCAGCTGGGCACGCCGGACGAGGTGTACGCGCACCCGGCCGACGCCTGGGTCGCCGCGTTCGTCGGGGAGGCCTCCCTGCTGCCGCTGCTGGACGTGACCGGGCCGGAGCGCGACGGCGGCCGGCGGATCGGGCGCACCGCCCTCGGCCCGGTGCCCCTGCACGGGGCGCGTGCGGCCACGGCTGTGCCCGGGGACCTCGTGGTGGTCCGCCCCGAGCACGTGCGCGGCACCCTCGACCCGACCGTTGACGTGGACGGGGTCGAGGCCGCGCGCGTCTGGACGCCCGCCACCGTGGTGGACGTGGACTACCGCGGCCACGACTCGGTGGCCACGGTCCAGCTGGCCGACGGCACCCGGGCCCAGGCCCGCGTGGAGGGGGCGCTGCCCCCGCTCGACGCCGCCTGCGGGGTCCGGCTCGCGGGCCCGTGCGCCGTCGTCGCCCCGGGCGAGTGACCGGCCCGGGGCGGCCCCTCAGAGCCAGACGCGCCGGAACTCCGCGCCCTGCACCAGGGTGTGATGCCACTCGACGGCGGTCGAATCGGTGAGCGAGGCGATCTGGTCGATCACCACGCGCCGCCGGGCGGCGTCGTCGGGGGCCTGCGCCCAGTCGAAGGCGAACATCGGCTCGAGGTACCGGTCCCCCGTGGCGTCGAGCAGCGTCACGAGCTCCGCGAGCACCTCGCGCTGCCGCGCGTAGAGCGGCTGGCGCTGCTCCGCGGTCATCACGTAGGCCGCCGCGATGCCCTTCATCACGGCGATCTCGGTCTCCGTCTCCTCGGGCACCACGACGTCGGCGCCGTGGCGGGTGAGCGGCTCGTTGCCGAACACCTGGCGCGTGGCGTCGAAGGCGGCGCTGCAGAACCGGCCGATCAGCTGGCTCGTCATGTCCTTCATCGCCGCGAGCGCCCGCCGGGAGCCGTCCATCTCGGAGACCCACGCGTCGGTGGCCTCGAGGCGGGCCAGGGCCGCGTCGACCTCGGCCGGGTCCGTGTGCGGCAGGTACCACTGGCGGGTGGTCTCCACGACGCGCTCCCGGTGCTCCGGGATGGCCAGCCACTTGAGCTGGAACACGGCGTTGACCACGCCGTCCTCGACGTCGTGCACGGAGTAGGAGATGTCGTCCGCGAGGTCCATGACCTGGGCCTCCATGGACGTGCGCGTGCCGGGCACCCCGGCGCGGAACCAGCGGAACACGGGCAGGTCGTCCTCGTAGACGCCGAACTTGCGCGAACGCGTGCCGTCCGGGCGCAGCGGGGCGTCCTCACGGGTCCATGGGTACTTGCACGCGGCGTCGAGGGCGGCGCGCGTGAGGTTCAGGCCCGCGGAGGAGCCGTCCGCGAAGAGCTTCTTCTGTTCGAGGCGGGCCAGCAGGCGCAGGGTCTGGGCGTTGCCCTCGAAGCCGCCGACGTCCTCGCTGAGCGCGTCGAGCGCCTTCTCCCCGTTGTGCCCGAAGGGCGGATGGCCGAGGTCGTGGGACAGGCAGGCGGTGTCCACGAGGTCGGGATCGCAGCCCAGCGACCGGCCGAGCTCACGCCCCACCTGCGCCACCTCGAGCGAGTGTGTCAGGCGGGTGCGGGCGAAGTCGTCCGCGTCCGGGGCGACCACCTGGGTCTTGGCCCCCAGCCGGCGCAGGCCCGCGGAGTGCAGCACGCGGGCACGATCCCGCTCGAAGTCAGAGCGGTACGAGGACTTGGGCGGCTCGGGCAGCCACCGCTCCCGGTCCCACGGCGTGTAGCCGGGGGTCTGCACGGCGCGGCCGGCATACGGGGGCCGGCCCTCGGGGCCGAACAGCACCGGCTGGTGGGCGGCGCCGGTCCAGGGCGACGACGGCGCGGCGGGCGTTCCGGCGGCGGGCACCGGCGTTGTGGGCTCAGCCACCGGAGACGTCCAGCTCGGCGGCCTGGATCATGGCCTGCTGCTCGGCGTTGAGCTCGCGGGAGTCCAGCCAGCCGTCCGGCAGGTGCGGGCGCTTGGGGGCGCCGGCCCGGCCGCGCGGGCCCTCGGCGGCCTCGCCCGGGTAGGGCTGGTCCCGGTCCACGCGGGCGAGGATCTCGCGCATCGTGGCGAGGTCCGGGACGGTGGACAGCGCGGTGCGGATCTCCGAGCCCACGGGGTAGCCCTTGAAGTACCAGGCCACGTGCTTGCGGATGTCCCGCAGCGCCTTCGTCTCGTCGCCGCCGAAGGTGTCCACGAGCAGCTCGGCGTGGCGGTACAGCGTGTCCGCGACCATGCCCAGGGTCGGCTGGAACCGGTCCTGCCGGCCCTCGAACGCGGCCTGCAGGTCCCCGAACAGCCAGGGCCTTCCCTGGCAGCCGCGGCCGATCACGACGCCGTCCACGCCCGTACGCTCGACCATCGCGATGGCGTCCTCCGCGGACCAGATGTCGCCGTTGCCGAGCACGGGGATGTCCGGCAGGGCCTCGCGCAGCCGGGCGATGTCGTCCCACACGGCGGTCCCCGAGTAGAACTGGCGCGTGGTGCGGCCGTGGAGGGCGACGGCGGCGACGCCGAGGTCGCGGGCCGTGCGGCCGGCGTCGAGGAAGGTCAGGTGGTCCTCGTCGATGCCGCGGCGCATCTTCACGGTCACCGGGATGTCCTTCTTGGCCGCCTCGGTAACAGCCGCCTTGACGATCGAGGCGAACAGCTCCGCCTTCCACGGCAGGGCGGAGCCGCCGCCGCGCCGGGTCACCTTCGGCACGGGGCAGCCGAAGTTCATGTCGATGTGGTCGCAGCGGTCCTCCTCGACCAGCATCCGCACCGCCGCGCCGGTGGTGACCGGGTCCACCGAGTAGAGCTGCACGGAGCGGGGCACCTCGTCCGGGTCGTGCTGGATGATCCGCATCGACTCGGGCTTCCGCTCGACCAGCGCGCGGGCCGTGACCATCTCGTTGACGTAGAGGCCGCCGCCGTACTCCCGGCACAGGCGCCGGAACGCGGTGTTCGTGATGCCGGCCATCGGGGCGAGCACCACGGGGACGTCGATGGTCAGCGGTCCCAGCCGCAGCGGGGGCAGGGTCAGGCGGTCCGTCGTCGGGGCGGGGTGGCGGGCCTCGTGGAGCTGATCGTCGTCGGTGATGCGTCGACCCGCGCCGGCGGACTTGGCGTAGTGCGCGACGTCGTCGGCGTCGGTCACCGCCGCGGCGGGGAGGGTGTGGGAAGAAGTCATGTCGGACCCCATTCTTCCATTCCGCCCGGCACCCGCGTCACCGTGCCCCACGACGAGGCCCGCTGGGAGGCGATCGCAGAGGCACCCCGCCGGGACGGGCAGACCGTCCTCCCGGCGGGTCAGGCCTCCGACGCCGGCGCCGCGTCCCCGCCGTCGAGCACCGCCAGCAGGTCAGCACCGGCGAACATCTGAGCGGTCTGACGCGCCGAGGGGGTGCCCGCGTCCGGGTCCGCACCGGCCGCGAGCAGATGCCGCATCGAGGCGACATCCCGTTTGAACGTGGCGCAGGTCAGGGCGCGCTGGCCGCGATCGTTGGCGTGCTCGATCTCGGCGCCGGCCTCGATCAGCATCGCCACCGTGTCCGGGTGCTCGTGATAGGCGGCGAGCGTGAGGAAGGAGTCGCCCGCGTGGTTGCGCAGGCGCGTGCTCACCCCGGCGTCCAGGTACGCCTTCAGCTGGGCCGTGTCCCCGTCACGCGCCATGTCGAAGAGCCGGTTCGCCAGCTCGATGTCCTTCTCGCTCCACTGCTCACTCATGCCCGCCAGTATGGCGGACGCCGCGACGATCGACCGCTCCGCAGCGACATCTCCGCGGGTCTGCCCGCAGGTGATGTCGCCGGCCGGCGGTCAGACGAGCACCGGGAACAGCCCCGCCCGCCCCGCGGTTGCACCCGGCATGACCCGCAAGCACCTCGGCTTCCTCAACTTCGGCCACTGGATCCACCGTCCCGGCGCCGAACCGGACGCGCGGCAGGCCCTCGACGACGTCGTCGCCATGGCCGTGGCCGCCGAGGACGCCGGACTCGACGGCGCCTGGCTCCGCGTCCACCACTTCCAGCGGATGTTCTCCTCGCCGTTCCCGATCCTCGCCGCGATGGCCGCCCGCACCGAGCGGATCAGCCTCGGCACCGGCGTGATCGACCTGCGGTATGAGAACCCCCTGTACATGGCCGAGGCCGCGGCCACCACGGACCTCATCTCCGGCGGCCGGCTCGAGCTCGGCGTCTCCCGCGGCTCACCCGAGGCCGCCCTCGACGGCCAGGCGCAGTTCGGCTACGCCCTCGACGAGGGGCAGACCTGGGCCGACGTGACCCGAGAGCGCGGACGCCGGTTCCTCTCGGCCGTGCGCGGCGAGGGCATCGCAACGCCGGACCTCACCTCCGGCTGGGCGCACAGCTCGCAGCCGCTGCGGATCGAGCCGCACTCCCCCGGGCTCGCGGACCGCATCTGGTGGGGGTCCGGCTCCGTGGGCTCGGTGGCCGGCGCCGCCACGGACGGCTACAACATGCTCTCCTCCACCCTGCTCCTGCAGGACGACGGCCGCCCCTTCCACGTCCAGCAGGCCGACCAGATCGCGCGCTACCGGGAGGCCTTCGCCGCGGCCGGCCACGCCGGTCCGGGCCGCACGGCGGTCACGCGCTCCGCGTTCGTCATCCAGGACCGGGAGGACGAGCTGTACTTCGGCCGGGAGCGGGCCTCGCGCGACTCCTCCGGCATGCTCGAGGGCGGCGCCGCCCGCTCCGGCCCGACCTATGCCGGGTCCGCCGAGGAGGTCGCGGAGAAGCTCGCCGCCGACGACGCCGTCGCCGCCGCCGACTGGGTCCTGTTCGCCAACCCCAACCAGCTCGGGGTCGAGTACAACGCGAAGATCTTCGCCGGCTGGGCGGAGGTCTGGCGCCTGCTCGGCTGGGATGCATGAGCCAGGCCGCGCCGCACGTTCCGGCCGCCGACGGGTTCACCCGAGCCCGTCGCGCGCGCTGGGCCGTCACCGCCGCCTTCGCGACGAACGGCGCCCTGCTCGGCGCGCTCATCCCGCACTACCCGGAGGCCAAGGCCGCGTTCGGCCTGGACCCGGCCGCGTTCGGCCTGCTCGTCATCGCGCTCGCCGTGGGCGGCACGCTCGCCGGGCCCCTGCCCGCGCCGATCCTGCGCCGGTTCGGCGCCCGACGCGTCATGCTCGCCGGCAGCGTGGCCATCGCCCTGCTCACGACGGCGGCCGGTCTCGTCCTCGACGTCGCCGGGGCGGGTGCGGGGGCCGGGCACGGTGCGGGCACGGCCGCGGCCTGGCCGCTGTGGGTCTTCGCGGGCCTCGTCCTGGCCTCGGGGGTGCTCGACGCCGTCGTGGACACCGCCCAGAACGCGCAGGGCCTGCAGGTGCAGGCCCGGCTGGCCCGGCCCGTGCTCACGACCATGCACGCCGGCTGGAGCCTCGGGGCGGCCGCCGGTGCCGGGCTCGGTGCGGCGGTCATCACCGTGGGCGGCCCCGCGGCCCTGCACCTGGGGCTCAACGGCGCCGTGTGCGTCGCGGTGCTGCTGGGGGTCCGGCGCCTGTTCCTGGCGGAGGCTCCCGTGGACTCGGCGTCCGCCCGCGGCGCCGCGGATCAGTCACCCGCACCGTCGGAGACGTCCACGCCGCCTGCCCCGGCCGCCCAAGCCCTCCCCCGCCGCGCCGCCGTGGCCGTGCTCGTCCCCGCCGTGGTGATCGCGATGGCCGGGTTCGGCGTGGAGGAGTTCGGCAACGCGTGGGCCACCCTGTTCCTGATCACGGAGCGCGGCCTGGATCCGGCCGCGGCGGTGCTCGGCGCGTCGACGCTGCTGGGCGCGCAGTTCGTCGGACGCCTCGCGGGCGACCGAACCCTCACCGCCCTGGGACGCCGCGGGGCGCTGACGGCGGGGCTGGGCGCCGTCGTCGTGGGGCTGGGGCTGGCCCTGGCGCCGCTGCCCGAGCCGGTGGCCGTGCCTGCCGCGTTCGCGGGGCTGGCCCTGGCGGGGCTCGGCTGCGCCGTGGTGGTGCCCGTGGCCTATGCGCTCGGCGACGAGGCGCCCGGGCTCCGGCCGCAGACCGGGCTGGCGGTGACGAGCTGGTGCATGCGGCTGGCCGGGGTTGGGCTCAGCCCGGCGGTCGGGGCGCTGGCCGGCGCCGTCGGTCTTGCACCGGCGCTGACGGTGTTCCTGGGCCTGGCCGCCGTCGGGGCGGTGCTCGCCGCCCGGCTGCCCGCCGCCCCGTAGGAACCGCTCAGTCGTCGTCGACCTCGCCGGCGAGGGCCTGGGCCGCCAGGTGCTCCTCGGTCGCGGCCTCCCAGATCTCCTTGGCGGCGGAGCCGTTGAGCAGCACGAGAAGCACGCCCACGATGATGTCCGCCCAGCCCGACGCCGTCAGCACCGTGATCCCGGACAGGGCGATCAGCACGACGCCGGCCACGAGGTCGTTGCGCGCCGCGAGCCAGGCCGCCCGGGTGAGGGAGCCGCCGTCGACGCGGACGCGGGCCAGCAGGACCACGCACACGATGTTCACGAGGAGCGAGCCGACGGCCGCCCCCAGCAGCACGCCCGCGGCCGGCGGCTCGGGGTCGCCGATCTTCGTGGCCGCCATGACGAGCGCCGCCACGGCCGGCAGCACGATGATCCCGGCCATGACCTTGCCGATGACCGCCTGCCGGGCCGCCGTCCACCCGAGCGCCACGAAGATCAGCAGGTTGACGGCGAAGTCCTCGAAGAAGTCGACGGAGTCCGCCACGAGGGCCACCGAGCCGATCCCCACCGCCAGGATGATCTCGACCACCAGGTAGGCGCCGTTGAGCAGGGCCACCGCCAGGACGGTGCCCCGCAGGGTGCGGGTGCGCCGGCGGTCCGCTACGGCCGCCCGGTTCACGCGCCCGGCGCGTCGTCCACGAACACGTACGTGTCCACCAGCGTCCGCGCCGCGTTGCCGCCGATGAGCCCGTCCACGATCCGCTCCAGCGGGGCCATCGCCTCGTCCACCTCGATCTGCACGGGGTACTGGGCCACGAGCAGGGCGAGCAGGTCGGCCACGGCCTGCAGCGCGTCCTCCTCCCCCAGCTCCGGATCCCAGCCCACGAGCACATCGGCCGGCGCGTCCTGGCGCTCCGGGGTGTAGGACACCGCGAACGCGCGGATGCGCCCGCCCTCGGCCTTCGGCGCGTCGCGGAGCACGACGGCGCCCGCGGCCCCGGTGGCCGGGCCCAGCAGCAGCTGCTGGGCGGCCCCGACGCTCAGGGTCGACGGGTCCCACGCGTGCACGGCGTCATAGAACGCGGCGACCGCCTGCGTCAGCTCGACGGAGCCGGTCGAGGCCTCCTCGAGGACCACGCCGTCCGGGTGCTCCTCCCCGCGCACATCCGGCAGGCCGATGGCCCCCGGGGCGATCGCGACGCGGCGGGAGCGCTGCACGGGGGTGAAGCCCTGGGCCACGAGGAACGCCTCGGTGCCGGCGGCCAGTGCGGCGGTCTGGGACCGCACGGCCTCCGTGTCCACGGGCGGGCGGCCCGTCGCACCGTCGGCCTCGGTCTGCGGGTCGGCGCCGGCCACTCCGGGCACCAGGGCGTCCTTGGCGAACCGAGCCTTCAGAGCCGTCGTCGGGATGGCGCCGGCGGCGTGCGCCTCCGCGGCGAGCCCCCGCAGGGCCGCCACGAGCGCCCGGCCGATGCCCCGGCGCCGCTCGGCAGCCGCGGTCTCGACGTACAGCCACAGCCGCCGCGGGTGCACGGACGAGGCATAGACGACGCCGGCCGCCACCGGCACCCCGGCGGCCTCGGCCACGAGCGCGCGGCGCCAGGGCCGTTCCGCGTCCTCGGCGAGCATCGCCCGGTCCTGGTGCTGCTGCGCGTTGGCCGGGTCACCCCACACCTCGAGCAGGGCCAGGTCGTCCCCGGGCCGCCAGGGACGCAGCACGATCTCCCCGCCGGCGACCGCGGCGGAGTCGAACAGCGCGCCGCCGTCGTCGTGTCCCGCGGCCCCGGCCGCTCCCGTCACGTCCCCGCTCACTTGACCAGGCGCTCCAGCAGGTAGGACTTCACCTGGGACAGCGCCACGCGCTCCTGGGCCATGGTGTCCCGCTCGCGGATGGTCACGGCCTGGTCCTCGAGGGTGTCGAAGTCCACGGTGATGCAGAACGGGGTGCCGATCTCGTCCTGGCGGCGGTAGCGACGGCCGATCGCGCCGGAGTCGTCCGTCTCGATGTTCCACAGGCCGCGCAGCTCCGCGGCGAGGGACTGGGTGGCCGGCTGCAGCTCGGGCTTCTTGGACAGCGGGAGCACGGCGGCCTTGACCGGGGCCAGGCGCGGGTCCAGCTTGAGCACGGTGCGCACGTCCACCCCGCCCTTGGCGTTCGGGGCCTCGTCCTCGGCATAGGCGTCCACGAGGAACGCCATCATGGCGCGGGTCAGGCCGAAGGACGGCTCGATCACGTACGGGGTGTAGTGCTCGTTGTTGGCCTGGTCGAAGTACTGCATCTTGGTGCCCGAGTGCTCGGTGTGCCGGCCCAGGTCGTAGTCGGTGCGGTTCGCGATGCCCATCAGCTCGCCCCAGCCGTCGCCGCCGGTGAAGCCGAAGTCGTACTCGAGGTCGATCGTGGCGTCCGAGTAGTGCGCCCGCTCGTCCGCGGGGACGTCGAACTTGCGCAGGTGCGCGGGGTCGATGCCGAGGTCGATGAACCAGTCCCAGCAGTCCTCGACCCAGCGGTCGAAGTGCTGGCCCGCCTCGGCCGGCGGCACGAAGTACTCGATCTCCATCTGCTCGAACTCACGGGTGCGGAAGATGAAGTTGCCCGGGGTGATCTCGTTGCGGAACGCCTTGCCGATCTGGCCGATGCCGAACGGCGGCTTCTTCCGGGCCGCGCCCAGAACGTTGAGGAAGTTCACGAAGATGCCCTGCGCCGTCTCCGGGCGCATGTAGTGCAGGCCCTCCTCGTTGTCCACGGGGCCGAGGTAGGTCTTGACCAGGCCCGAGAACAGCTGCGGTTCGGTCCAGGCGCCCTGGGTGCCGCAGTCCGGGCACACGATCTCGGCCATGCCCTCGGCCGGCCGGCCCTTCTTGGCCTCGAACGCCTCGAGCAGGTGGTCCTGGCGGTGGCGCCTGTGGCACTGGGTGCACTCCACGAGCGGGTCGGTGAAGGTCTCGACGTGGCCGGAGGCCTCCCACACCGCGCGCGGCAGGATGATGGAGGAGTCCAGGCCCACCATGTCCTCACGGGAGCGCACGAAGGTCTTCCACCACTCGGCCTTGATGTTCTCCTTCAGCTCCACACCCAGGGGCCCGTAGTCCCACGCGGAGCGCGAACCGCCGTAGATCTCACCGGCCTGGAACACGAAGCCTCGGCGCTTGGCGAGGTTGATGACGTTGTCCAGCGGGGACTTGGCAGCCATGGGGGCATCACTTCCGTACTCATCGGCGGGGCGGGAGGGGATCACGACGACGACGGCACCCGGCCGCCTCCGACGCGGCGGGCCCGTTCCGGCGCGGCGCGCCGGTCGATCCCGTCCAGCCTACCGGCCATGATGGACACCATGACCGAGACGAACGCACCCGACGCCCAGCCCCTGCCCATCCGTGACGAGTCCATCCGCCTCGGCCAGGCGCTCAAGCTCGCCTCCCTCGTGGAGGACGGGGCCATGGCCCGCGACGTCGTCACCGACGGGCTCGTCACCGTCAACGGCGCGGTGGAGACGCGCCGCGGCGCCCAGCTGCACGACGGGGACGTCGTCGAGTTCGCCGGCGAGGCGTTCGTCGTCCAGGCCGGGCAGGCCTGAGCCGACGCCCCGTCGGGCGGCCGCGGCGCCGTCGTCGAGCGTGTCCGGTGCGTCAGCCGCGGGGCGGCACCATGTGGGCGAGGTACTCCTTCACGTGGCCCAGCTCCTGCTCGTTGATCGCGTGGCCGAGCCCGGCGTAGACGATCTTCATGAGGTCCACGTGGGCGTTCAGCCAGGCATGGGTCTCCTCGACCCGGGGCTCGGAGATGATCGGGTCCTCCTGGCCGCGGCCCCAGAAGACCTTCGGTCGGACGCGGGCGACGTCGTCGTCGCGGGTGAACAGCTCACGCAGCTGCGGCTCCGCGAGCTGCGGGTCCACCACGAAGCCGGACAGCGCCACGGTGCACGCGTAGGCCTCCGGGTCCAGGCGCAGCAGCGACGTGGCCATGGCCATGCCCTGTGAGAAGCCGAGCAGGGAGACGGTGCGGAAGTCCCCGCGCACGGCCTGCACCCAGGCGTGCAGGGCCTTGACGGCCTCGCGGACCGGCTCGGCGGTGGAGCCCAGCTCCCCCGTGACCGGGTCTTGGGAGAGCGGGAACCAGGCGTGGGAGCCCGGCTGCAGGGGCAGGGGCGCGCGCACGGCGGCCACCGTGACGTGCTCGGGCAGGTGCGGGACGAGGCCGAACAGGTCGTCCTCGTTCGCGCCGTAGCCGTGCAGGACGATCAGCAGGTCCTCGGTGCGCTCGCCCTCGGGGCGGGACCAGCGGACGACGGGCTCGACGGCGGGGGTGGGGTTCGCGTTCACGTCCGCCAGCCTAGCGAGCGGCGCGGTCGGCCCCTCCCGGAGGTTGACCCCTCCCGCGCGACGCGGGCAGAATCCTACCCGTGGGTAACCCATCCTCCTCTCAGCCTCCGCACGCCTCCGACGCGACCCCGGTCGACGACCCCGCCGCCCATCCCTGGCGCCGCTACGTCGCCATCGGGGACTCGTTCTCCGAGGGCATCGGCGACCCGGACCCGGACCGTCCCGGCTACCACCGCGGCTGGGCCGACCGCCTGGCCGAGGAGCTCTCCCGCCTGACGCCGCCCGGCGAGGACCTGGCCTACGCCAACCTGGCGGTCCGCGGGAAGCTGCTGGACCAGATCGCCGAGGACCAGGTGGAGCCGGCGCTCGCCCTGCGGCCGGACCTCATCAGCGTGTGTGCGGGCGGCAACGACATCCTGCGCGGCGCGGACCCGGACGAGATCGCGGTCCGGCTGGACGCCGTCGTCGAGCGTCTGGCCTCCGACGGCGCCACCGTGCTGCTGTTCAACGCGACCGACGTGAAGGGCACGCCCGTCATCGGCCGCATCCGCGGCACCGTGGCGATCTACAACGAGAACGTGCGCACCATCGCCCTGCGGCACGACGCGCTGGTGCCGGACATGTGGTCACTCAAGGACCTCGCCCGGCGGGAGATGTGGGCCGAGGACCGCCTGCACTTCTCCGCGCTCGGCCACCACACGATCGCCGCGATGGTGCTGGACACCCTCGGCGTGGAGCACGGCCTCGAGCACCTGCGCCTGGCCCCGCCGGCGCCGCGCGCGTGGCGCGCGGCCCGCGCGTCGGACGCCGCATGGGTGCGCACGCACCTGGCGCCGTGGGTGGTCCGCCGCCTCCGCGGCGTCTCCTCGGGCGACGGCGTCACGGCCAAGCGCCCCGTCCCCGAGCCGCTCTTCGGCGCGCCGATGCCGCAGGGCTCGGACCACACCGAGCCGCTGGACATCGTCGAGCCCTGAGCCCGGCCGGCGGGGACCGGTGGCCGTTTCTCGAACGACAGTGCCGCGACACGCCGCCGTTTCCCGAACGAAAGTTCAGAGGGCGAGGGTGCGCTTCAGCGTGTCGGCCACCTGGCCGTATTCGGTGAGGAAGCCGTCGTGGCCGATGGGCGAGGCGATCGTGTGCACCGGCGGCCGCGCGGGCAGCGCCGCCGCGAGCGCCTCGGACTCGGCCGGCAGGTAGAGCCGGTCCGAGTCGACGGCGGCCACGAACGCCCGGCCCCGGTAGTCCGCGAGCGCCGCCGCCACGCCGCCGCGCCCGCGCCCGACGTCGTGGCCCATGAGGGCCTCGGTGACCACGAGGTAGGAGTTCGCGTCGAACCGGTCGGTGAGCTTGGCCGCCTGGTGGTCCAGGTAGGACTCCACGGCGTAGCGCCCGCGCCCGCCCGGCACCCCGACGACGGCGCCGAACGGGTCCTCGACGCCCTGCGGTTCCCGGCCGAACCGCTGGCCGAGCTCGCCCGCCGTGCGGTAGGTGGTGTGGGCGATGCGCCGGGCGATGCCCAGGCCGGCCACGGGGCCGGGGCCGGGGTAGTAGTCGCCGCCCTGGAAGTCCGGGTCGAGGCGGATGGCCGCGGTCTGCGCCTGGCCCCACGCGATCTGGTCGGCGGAGGAGGCCGCGGTGGCGGCCAGCACGCCCACCCCGGCGACGCGCGCGGGGTGGGTCGCGGCCCACTCGAGGGCGCGGGCCCCGCCCATCGATCCGCCGATCACGGCACGCCAGGCGCCGATCCCGAGGTGGTCGGCCAGGCGCCGCTCGGCCTCGACCGCGTCCCGCAGCGTGAGGAACGGGAACCGGGAGCCCCAGGGCCGCCCGTCGGGGGCCGGCGTCGAGGGCCCGGTGGAGCCGTGGCAGCCGCCGATCATGGCGGGGGCGACCACGAACCACCGGTCCGTGTCCACGGCGCGGCCCGGGCCGACGAGGGCGTCCCACCAGCCCGGCGTCGGGTCCTCCTCGTGCGCGGCCACGTGCGCGTCGCCGGTGAGGGCGTGCAGCACGAGCACGGCGTTGGAGCCGTCGGCGGCGAGGGTGCCCCAGGTCTCGTAGGTCAGCTCGACGTCGGGCAGCAGCCCGCCGGTCTCGGTGCGCAGCTCGCCGACCCGCAGACGGTGGCGGCCGCCGCGGGGCAGCGCGGTGCGCGACGGACGCGTGGCAACGGCGGTCATGCCCGCTCCCCCGCGTCGTCGTCGCCGCGGCGAGCGGCGGCCGCGAAGCCGCGCTCGAGGTCGGCGAGGATGTCCTCGATGTCCTCCACGCCGAGCGAGAGCCGCACCAGGCCGGGGGTGACGCCGGCGGCGCGCTGCTCGTCGTCGGTGAGCTGGGAGTGGGTGGTCGAGGCCGGGTGCACCACGAGCGAGCGGACGTCGCCGATGTTGGCCACGTGGTGGTGCAGGGTGAGCCCGTCCACGAACGCGGCCCCGGCCTCGCGGCCGCCCGCGATCTCGAAGGAGACGAACGCGCCCGCGCCCTTCGGCAGGTAGCGCTGGGCGCGCTCGTGCCACGGGCTGGACTCCAGGCCGGCGTAGACCACGTGCTCGACGTCGTCGCGACCCTCCAGCCAGCCCGCCACCGCGGCCGCGTTGGCCACCTGCCGCTCCATGCGCAGGGACAGGGTCTCCAGGCCGAGGTTCACCAGGAAGGCGTTGAACGGGGAGATGGCCGAGCCGTAGTCGCGCAGCAGCTGCACGCGCGCCTTCAGGATGAAGGCCAGGTTGGCGCCGAGCGGCGAGCCCACCCCGAGGTCCCGCGCGTAGACGAGGCCGTGGTAGGACTCGTCCGGCTCGTTGAAGCCGGGGAAGCGCTCGGCGTGCTGCGCGTAGTCGAACGTGCCGGCGTCGACGATCACGCCCGCGATGGCCGCGGCGTGCCCGCCGAGGTACTTCGTGGCGGAGTGGGTGACGACGTCGGCGCCGTGCTCGATCGGCCGCAGCAGGTACGGGGTGGCCAGCGTGTTGTCCACGATCAGCGGCACGCCGGCCTCGTGGGCGGCGTCGGCGACGGCGCGCACGTCCAGGACGTCGCCGCGCGGGTTGCCGAGGGTCTCGCCGAAGAACGCCTTGGTGTTCGGCCGGACGGCGGCGCGCCAGGACTCGAGGTCGTCCGGGTCGGCCACGAACGTCGTCTCGACGCCGACCTTGGCGAGGGTGTGCTTGAACAGGTTCTGCGTGCCGCCGTAGAGGCTGGCCGAGGCGACCACGTGGTCGCCGGCGCCGGCGAGGTTGAGGATCGCGAACGTCGTCGCCGCCTGACCGGAGGCCAGCAGCAGCGCGCCCACACCGCCCTCGAGCGCGGCGATCTTCTCCTCCACCGGGCCCTGCGTCGGGTTGCCGATGCGGGTGTAGAGCGGGTCGAGGTCCTTGAGCGCGAACCGGTCCGCGGCCACCTGGGCGGACGGGAAGTCGTACGAGGTGGTCTGGAAGATCGGCAGGGCGGTCGCACCGAAGGCGTGCTGGCCGACGGCGACGCCCGCGTGGACCTGCGCGGTGGAGAAGCCCCAGGCGTCGGGGGTCGGGGTGGGCTGGTCGGTCATGGCGGACCCTCCTGAAGGGTTCAGGGGCCGGACCCGGCCGCCCCGCCCGCCGGCCGACGTGCCGATCCGGGGACCGGCGTCGTCGAGGTGCCGGAGATGACCCGGCGCCGTCGAGAGGGGCCGTGGGATCGGCCCGCGCTTGCCGGCGTCCGTTGTGGGGCCGGCCTGGTCGTCACCCGGGGCACCCCACCGCGGAAGGAGGGTTGCCGGTCAGCATGCCGGGGCCTGTTGCTGACTCTCGTGACCGTGCCTCCGAGTGTAGCCCGCCGCCCCGCCACGATTTCGTCACGCGTGTCACCCGCGGATACGCTCTCCGCACGGGGCGCCCGACCCGTCAAGGGCTCGACGCCCCGCGACTCGCACCAGGTCAACCCCCGGGGCAGCCCGGGAACGGAGAGGAACAGCGCAGTGCACACCTGTCGCATGGACCACGTGTCCTACGCCGCCGGCCCCGAGGGCCTGGACGCCACGGTCGCCCGCATCGCCGAGACGCTGGGCATCGAGCGGATCAAGGGCGGTGTCCACCCCCGCTTCGGCACGCAGAACGCCCTGTTCCCCATGGCGGGCAGGCAGTATCTGGAGGTCGTCGAGGCCCTGGACCACCCGGCCTCCCTCAGCGCGCCGTTCGGCCAGCTCGTGCGCGCCCGCACCGAGCAGGGCGGCGGCTGGATGAGCTGGGCGGTGGCCACCACGGACATCGGCCGGTTCGAGCGCCGCCTCGGCCGTGAGGCCGTCCCCGGCAACCGTCGCTTCCCGGACGGCCGGGAGCTGTCCTGGCGGCAGATCGGCGTCAAGGGAACCCTCGCGGACCCGCAGCTGCCGTTCATCCTGCGCTGGGCCGACGGTCAGGAGGACATGCACCCCTCGCAGGCGGCCGAGCCGCAGGCCACCATCGAGCGCCTGAACATCGCCGGCTCCCCCGAGCGCCTCGCCGAGTGGCTCGGCGACGACGAGGACGGCCAGGTCCAGGACGTGAACATCGAGTACGTCGCGCCCTCCGGCACCCCGGGCATCGTCTCGGTCACCTTCCGCACCCCGAAGGGCGAGGTCACGCTCTGAGCGCGGGGGCGGGGCCGCTCAGCCGAGCAGCCCCGCCCGCGCCAGCAGCGGGTAGCCGACGAACCCGACGGCGTCCAGCAGCGTGTGCGCGATGACCAGCGGCATCACCCGGCGCACCCGCAGGAACACGAGCGCGAACACCACGCCCATCAGGGCGTTGCCCACGCCCGGCCCGATCCCCTGGTACAGGTGGTACGCCCCGCGCAGCAGCGCGAGGGCGAGCACGACGACCGCCACGCGGGTCGGCAGGTACAGCCCTTCGGCGCTCACCCACGACGACGGCACGGCCGGCGCCGGATCGTGCGCCAGGCCCGCGGCGCGCAGCCGCTGCAGATACCCGAGCCGGTCGACGAGCCAGGCGCCCACGATGACCTCCTCCAGCAGTCCGTGCCGCAGCGCGGAGAGCAGCAGGACCGGTACCTGGTACCAGCTCTCCCCGAGCGCCGAGCCGACGATCGCCGTCGTGATCCCCAGGGCCCGGCCGGCGGCGTAGACGCCGAGCGTGCCCAGCCCGATGGCCGCGAACAGGCCCAGGCCCCAGGCCAGGTCGCGGCCGGGGCGACGCAGGTCGAGGCCGAGCACCCGGAACGGGTTCCGGCCGCGCAGGTGCATCAGGTGCAGCACGAGGGCCACCGGCACGAGCGCGAACCCGATGCCGAGCAGCTGATAGGTCAGGTCGAAGGCCCAGCGGTCGGCCAGGGCCGGGTTGAGGACGGTGGTCTGCTCGCCGAGCGGGGCCTGGGTGGCCTTGTCGATGAGCTGGACGATCGCATAGACCGCCGACTTCCCCAGGGAGAGGCCGAGGACGATCGCGATCTCCCACCGCACCGTGCGCGCGGACGGGGCGGGCACGGTGCGGTGGGGTGCGGGACGTGCGCGGGGTGGCGGGCATGCCCTCCAGTATCGGCCCGCCCCTCTCCCCCCGGGCGCTTTCGAACGTGAGGTGGGGCCTTTCTCCCGTTCGAAAGTCCCCATTCCCCCGATGTCACGTTCGAAAGTCCGGGAGGGCGGAGGGAGCGTTAGCGTGGTCGTGTGGTCTCCCCGCCTGCCCCCAGCGAGCTCGAGCTGGTCCACCGCGCCCTGCAGCACCTCCGCCCCGGCCTCGACCCCGCCCTCGCCCGGCGGCTCCGCACAGCCGACTGGGCCGCGGCGTCCGTGGAGGAGGGCGGGCAGTTCCACCGCGTGCTCGTGCTCGAGGACGTCGGCGTCCTCCGGATGACGCGGGCCCACGAGGTGGGGGCCGCCCCGGCCGCGCGGTGGGCGCCCGAGCGGGACCCCGCGGCGCACCTGCCCCGGCGCCTGGCCCTCCTCGACGGGCTCGCCGCGGCCCTGGCCGAGCGCCGCGTGCCGTGGACCGTGCCGATCGCCCTCTCGGACCCCGTCCCCGCGGGCCCGGGCGCCGCGGTGCTGCAGCGCTTCCTCCCGGGCGGACCACACCCGCCGCACGAGGGCGATCCGGCCGTGCTGCGCGGCGTCCTCGACGACCTCGCCGCCGTGGACGTCACCGACCCGCGGATCGCCCCGCACCTCGGCCGCCCGTTCGCCTTCCGCGGCCCGTGGACGCCGGAGCGCGCCCGGCACGTCGCGGCGCTGCCGGGGGCGGTCGCCGCGCGCCTGGGCGCGTGGGAGGGGCACGACGTCGACGCGCGGCTGGGCGCCGAGGCGTGGCCGGACGCGGTCGCCGCCGTCACGGACGCCGTGACGGCGTGGACCGCCGCGCCGCCCGTGCCGCCGTCGCTCGTGCACGGCGACCTGGCCGGGCACAACATGCGCTGGCGCGCCGTGCCCGAGGACGAGGACCCGCGGGCCCCGCTGCGCTGGGCGCTGGCCGGGGTGCTGGACTGGGACTTCGCGTGCGCGTGGGACCCCGCCCTCAACGTCGCCTACCTGGCGCTGTGGCACGGCGAGGAGAAGGTGCCCGACCTGGCCCGGGACGCGGCCGAGGCGCGGCGGGCCCGCGTGTGGCTCGGGGCGATGGCCATGGAGACGCTCGACGACGCGGCGGCCCGGGACGCGATCGTCGGCGGGCTGGCCGCGGGGTCCTGGCGGCGTCTGCTGCGCAAGACCCTGCCCCGCGTGGCGCGGGCCCTCACCGCCCTGGACGGCTGAGGGCCCGCACGGACGTCAGGACACGCCCAGGCGCTCCAGCACGATCTCGCGGACGCGGCCGGCGTCGGCCTGCCCGCGGGTGGCCTTCATGACCGGGCCGATCAGGGCGCCGACGGCGGCCATCTTGCCGCCCTTGATCTTCTCGGCCACGTCCGGGTTGGCGGCGATCGCGGCGTCGACGGCCTCGGTGAGCGCGCCGTCGTCGGACACCACGGCCAGGCCCTTCGCCGCGACGACCTCCTTCGGGGCGCCCTCGCCGTCGGCCACCAGACCGAGCACCTGCTTGGCGATCTTGTCGTTGATCGTCTTCGCGGCGATCAGCTCCTCGACCTCCACCACGTGCGCCGGGGTGATCCCCAGCTCCGCGACGGCGACCTCGCGGACGTTCGCCAGGCGGGCGATCTCGCCCATCCACCACTTGCGGGCGGCCGCCGCGGAGGCGCCGGCCTCCACGGTCGCGACGATCTCGTCCAGGACGCCGGCGTTGACGACGTCGCGGAACTCCTCGTCCGAGAAGCCCCACTCTGCCTTGAGCCGCTTGTTCCGCACGGCCGGCAGCTCGGGCATGGCCGCGCGCACGCGCTCGACCCACGCGGCGTCCACGTGCACGGGCACGAGGTCCGGCTCGGGGAAGTACCGGTAGTCGTCCGCGTCCGACTTCGGGCGGCCCGAGGTGGTGCTGCGGGTGTCCTCGTGCCAGTGGCGGGTCTCCTGCGTCACGGTGCCGCCCGCGGCGAGCACCGCGGCCTGGCGCTGGATCTCGTGGGTGACCGCGTGCTGCACGGCGCGCGTGGAGTTCACGTTCTTCGTCTCGGTGCGGGTGCCGAACTCGGTGGCGCCCTTGGGCATCAGCGAGACGTTCGCGTCGCAGCGGACGTTGCCGCGCTCCATCCGCGCGTCGGAGATGTCGATGGCCTGCACGATGTCCCGGATCGCGGTGACGTAGGCGCGGGCCAGCTCGGGGGCCCGCGCACCGGCGCCGACGATCGGCTTGGTGACGATCTCGATGAGCGGCACGCCCGCACGGTTGTAGTCGACGAGGGACGCGGAGGCGCCCTGGATCCGCCCGGAGCCGCCCACGTGGGTGAGCTTGCCGGCGTCGTCCTCGAGGTGCGCGCGCTCGATCTCCACGCGGAAGACCTCACCGTCCTCCAACTCGACGTCCAGGTGGCCGTCGAAGACGATCGGCTCGTCGTACTGGGAGGTCTGGAAGTTCTTCGGCGTGTCCGGGTAGAAGTAGTTCTTCCGCGCGAACCGGCAGGTCTCGGCGACCTGCGCGTCCAGGGCCACGCCCAGGCGGATCGCGTACTCCACGACCTTGCGGTTGAGCACCGGCAGGGTGCCCGGCAGGCCGAGGTCGAGCGGGGTCACGTTCGTGTTCGGCTCGTCGCCGAACGCGTTGGGCGCCGAGGAGAAGATCTTCGTGGCGGTGTTCAGCTCCACGTGCACCTCGAAGCCCAGCACGGGGTCGAAGCGCTCCATCGCCTCCGCGAAGTCCATGGTCTGCTCTGCGTGGCTCATGCCCGGCCTCCTGCCGTGGTCGCGGTGGTGGCGCGCTGCGCGCCCTTCTCCAGCTCGGGGGCCTCGGCCCACACCGGCCCGCCCCGGCGCTGGGCCACGAGGCGTTCGAGCGCGGCGCCGGCCTCGTACAGGCGCGCGTCCTCGCGCGCCGGTGCCATCAGCTGCAGGCCGTAGGGCAGCCCGTCGACGACGCCACCCGGCACGGACATGCCCGGGATGCCGGCGAGGTTGGCCGGGATGGTTGCGAGGTCGTTGACGTACATGGTCATCGGGTCGTCCGTCTTCGCGCCCAGCTCGAACGCCGGGGTCGGCGCGGTGGGCGTGAGGATGACGTCCACCTGCTCGAAGGCGCGGGCGAAGTCCTCCTGCACGAGCGTGCGGACCTTCTGCGCGGAGCCGTAGTAGGCGTCGTAGTAGCCGGCGGACAGCGCATAGGTGCCCAGGATGATGCGCCGCTTGACCTCGGCGCCGAACCCGGCGGCGCGGGTGGCGCCCATGACCTGCTCGATCGTGCCGCCGCCGTCGGGCACCACGCGGTGGCCGTAGCGGACGCCGTCGAAGCGGGCCAGGTTGGAGGAGGCCTCCGAGGGCATGATCAGGTAGTACGCCCCGAGGGCGGCGTCGAAGCTGGGGCAGGAGACCTCCACGATCTCCGCGCCGGCCTCACGCAGGGCCGCGACGTGCTCGTCGAAGCCGGCCCGGATGCCCGGGTGGAACGCGTCCGCCGGCAGGTCCGTCACGACGCCGACGCGCAGCCCCGCCAGGTCGCGGCCGCGGGCCGCGCCGGTCAGGTCCGCCGGCGCCTCGGCCAGGGACGTGGAGTCCTGCGGGTCGTGGCCGGCGATGACCTGCTGCAGCGCCGCGGCGTCGGCCACGGTGCGGGCGGCGGGGCCGATCTGGTCCAGCGAGGAGGCCATGGCGATGAGGCCGTAGCGGGAGACCGCGCCGTAGGTGGGCTTCACGCCGACCGTGCCGGTGAACGCGGCGGGCTCACGCACGGAGCCGCCGGTGTCCGAGCCGAGGGCGAAGGGGGCCAGGAAGGCGGCCACGGCGGCCGCCGACCCGCCGCCCGAGCCGCCGGGCACGCGGTCCCCGTCCCACGGGTTGCGGGTGATGCCGAACGCGGAGTGCTCGGTGGAGCCGCCCATCGCGAACTCGTCGAGGTTGGTCTTGCCGAGGATCGGCAGGCGGGCCTCGCGGAGGCGGGCCACCACCGTGGCGTCGTACGGGCTGAGCCAGCCCTCGAGCATGCGGGAGGCGGCCGTGGTCGGCTGCCCGCGGGTGACGATGTTGTCCTTCACGGCCACGGGCACGCCGGCCAGCGGGTGCAGGGCGTCGGCCTCGGGGCCGCCGGCGGCGCGGATCGCGTCCACCTCGGCGGCGACGGCGAGGGCCTCGTCCGTGTTCACGTGGAGGTAGGCGCGCACGCCGCGGTCGCCGTCGGCGTCGGCGCGCACGTCGCCGTCGTGGGCCGCGATGCGGTCCAGGTGGGCCTGGACGAGCTCCACGGACGTGGTGGTGCCGGCGCGCAGGCGCTCGGCCATCTGCAGCGCGGTGAGCCGGACGAGCTCGTCGGCGCCGAGGGTCGCGTTCACGTCGAACGTCTCGGTCATGGGGGTGATCACTCTCCGTCCAGGATGGCGGGGACCTTGAACTGGCCGTCCTCGGAGTCCGGCGCCTGGTCGAGGGCCTCCTCCTGCGTGAGCATGCCGGCGGGCACATCCTCGCGGAACACGTTCTCCAACGCGATGGGGTGGGACGTCGGCGTCACGTCGTCGCCCGCGGCGGCCTGGACCGCGGAGACGTGCTCCAGGATCTTCTCCAGGTCGCCGGACATCGTGTCCAGCTCCTCGTCGGTCATCCGGATGTGGGCCAGGCGAGCCAGATGCTCCACCTGATCCCGGGTGATCTCAGGCATGGATCTCCTCGTGTGACGGGTCGGGGCGGGGTGGACGACGCCGGCGCGGCGGCGGCCACATCGGGGTCGAGTCTAGTGCCGGGGCCTGGACGGCCGCCGCCACCGCTTCGAGGCGGGAGATCCACCCCACCGCGGCGCTCCGGGCCCGCATGACAGGGATTTCCCGCCCCGAATGGGGTCCCGGTGCCGATGTCCCGCCCGGGGTCAGTCCAGCGCGAGCCGGTAGACGAGGAACGGGCCGGTCTCGTCGGCCGGGTCGAGGTCCGGCACCACGTCCGCGAGGAACCAGTCCCGCTCCGGGACGCGCACGAAGCCGGCGCGCTCGTACATCCGGTGGGCGCCGGTCATGGAGGGCATGGTGGTCAGCACGACGGCGTCCACGCCCTTCTCGGCGCGGGCCCGCGCCACGATCTCGGCCAGCAGGGCGCCGCCCACCCCGCGGCGGTGGAACCGCGGGTGCACGGCGAGCATGCGGAACTCGTACTCCCCGTCGCCGGAGGTCTCGGCCAGGGGCGAGCCGGGCGGGGTGAGCACCACTGACCCGGCCACCTCGCCGTCGACCTCGGCCACGAGCACCTCCGCGCGGCCGGCCCGGTCGGCCACGTCCATGAGGGTCTTCACGTAGGCGTCGTCGGGGGCGATGTGGCCGCCGTCGACATAGGACGCCAGGGTGAGCTCGGCGACCGCCTCGTGGTCCTCGGGGCGCAGCGGGCGGACGAGGGCGCTCATGCGTCGCCTCCGGCGTGCTGGCGCAGCGTGTCCTTCAGGCGGGCGCGGGTCGCGTCCGTGGCCACGACGTAGTCGCGCCGGCGCAGCCAGGCGGTGGGCACGGCCTGGTGGGGGTGGCCGTCGCGCGCCTCGTGCAGCCCCGCGAGGAACGTCGCGGCCGCCGGCTCCTGCCAGATGTTCACCCAGTAGGCGCGCTCCCGCTCCTGCGCCGTCAGTTCCGTGACCAGCCGCCTCGTGAACGAACAGCCCGGCCGCCAGAACACGACGACGCCGCCGCGCTCGACGTGCGCCTGCGCGCCGGCGAACGGCCGCGAGCGGACCCGGACCGCCCACCGGTACGTGACCGCGTAGCCGGCCAGGACGAGCCCGGCCACGATCATGCCGACCTGCTGCAGGCGCGTCCCCGCGATCATGAACGTCAGTCCGCCGGCCACGAACAGGACCGGGTAGAACCACGGGTCTCCGACGATCCGCCTCATGCCCTCTCCCCCGTCACGGCGGCCAGGGCGGACCCGTCCACGTCGCCGGCCACCATCCAGTCAGGATGTGCCGTGCCGTCCGCCGAGGCGGGCCGCGTCACCGCGACGCCGGCCTCCTCCGCCACCAACGCGCCGGCGGCCCAGTCGTACTCCTGCGTGCCGAACTCGGCGTACGCGTCCAGGGTGCCGTCGGCGACCATGCACAGGTCCAGCGCCGCCGAGCCGATCCGTCGCACGTCCCCGAACGCGGGCAGCAGGGCCGCGAGCGCCCGCACCTGCAGGGCCCGGCGGGCGGGGTCGTAGCCGAAGCCGGTGGCGAGCAGTCGCCCCGAGCGTCCGGGCAGGGGACCGGTGAGCCGCACGGGGGCGGCATCGCGGTCGGGCAGGTCCACGCCCGCCGTCGTCGCGTCCGCGGTGCTGAAGGCGCCCCGGCCCGCGCTCGCGTACCAGGTGCGCCCCAGCGCGGGCGCCGCCACGACGCCGGCCAGCCAGCGTTCGGTGCCCTCGGCCACCCCCAGCAGGTCGGCGGTCTCGGCGTCCACCGGGCCGGTGACGGCCACCGAGGTGCAGAACTGCGGAAGCCCGCGCACGAAGTTCGTGGTGCCATCCAGCGGGTCGATGGACCAGCGGTACCCGGACGGCTCGGCCGGACGGGTGGCGCCGTACTCCTCGCCGGTGATCTCGTCCGAGGGGCGGTAGCCGGCGACGACCTCCCGGACGGCCTGCTCGGCGCGGCGGTCGTAGTCGGTGACCCAGTCGGAGCCGGAGGACTTCGTCTGCGCGCCGATCTCCTCGATGCCCAGCGGGACGGCCGGGTGGTGACCGGTCCAGCGCCGGGCCAGGACGTCCGCGCCGGCGCGCGCGGCGGCCTTGGCGACCACGAGCAGGCCCGGGACCGTGGTGCGCGCGCTCATGCCGAGGCCTCCCCCTCTGCGGCGTCGTCGGTGGCGTCGTCCGTGCCCGCCGGGCGCACGGCGTCCGGGCCACCGGCCAGCAGCGCCGTGAACCCGGCCTCGTCCAGCACGGGCACGCCGAGGGACTGCGCCTTGTCCAGCTTGGAGCCGGCGGCCTCGCCGGCCACCAGGAAGTCGGTCTTCTTGGACACGGACCCGGAGGCCCTGCCGCCGCGCACGAGGATCGCCTCCTTCGCGGAGTCGCGGGAGAAGCCCTCGAGCGAGCCGGTGACCACCACGGTCAGGCCCTCGATCGTGCGCGGGGTGGACTCGTCCTGCTCGTCCTCCATGGCCACACCCGCCGCGGCCCAGCGGTCCACGATCTCCCGGTGCCAGTCCTCGGCGAACCACTCGATGAGCGCGTCCGCGATGATCGGACCGACGCCGTCGATCTCGGCCAGCCGGTCCCGGTCGCCGGCCTCGGCCGCCGCGCGCAGCGCCGCCATCGAGCCGAACGCCGTGGCCAGCGAGCGGGCCGCCGTCGGGCCCACGTGCCGGATGGACAGCGCCACGAGGGTGCGCCACAGCGGCTGGGACTTGGCCTTCTCGAGCTCGTCGAACAGGCGGAGCGTGTTGGCCGTGGGCGCGGACGGCTTCTTCGCGGTGCCGGCGGTGAAGAAGTACGGCTTGAGCGTGAACACGCCCGAGGGCACCATGCGGCCGTCCACCTTCGTACGGCCCTCGCGCCACACGCGGACCTCGCCGAGGGAGCGCTGCAGGTCCGTCAGCCCGTCCTCGCCGCGGGGGCCCGTGATCTCCTCCGGCGTGCCGGAGGCGAGGTCGAAGATCTGCGCCTCCGCCGTGATGGGGCCGGGACCCTCGGGGCGCACCTGCCCCTCGTGCTCGGCCGGGTCCTCGCCGGGGCCCTGGACGAGCCAGCGGGCGGCCTCCTCGCCGAGCGCCTCCACGTCGAAGGCGCCGCGGCTGGCCAGGTGCTCGACGCGGCCGGCCAGCTGGGCCGGGCAGGAGCGGGCGTTGGGGCAGCGCAGGTCCACGTCCCCCTCCTTGGCCGGGGCCAGCGGCGTGCCGCACGAGGGGCAGTGCGCGGGCATGACGAACTCGCGCAGCTCCCGGCCCGCCTCGATCGCCTTCTCGCGCAGCGGCAGCACGGGGCCCACGACCTCGGGGATCACGTCCCCGGCCTTGCGCACCACCACGGTGTCCCCGATCAGCACGCCCTTGGCCTTGACCACGTCCTGGTTGTGCAGGGTGGCCAGAGAGACGGTGGACCCGGCCACGGTGACCGGCTCCAACACCGCGAACGGGGTCACCCGACCGGTGCGGCCCACCGAGACCGCGATGTCCCGCAGCAGCGTGTGCACCTCCTCCGGCGGGTACTTGTACGCCGCCGCCCAGCGGGGCACGCGGGAGGTGTGGCCGAGGTAGCGCTGGTCCGCGAACGCGTCCGCCTTCACCACGATGCCGTCGATCTCGTGGATCAGCTCGTGCCGGCGCCGGCCGTACTCCTCGATCACCGCGACGACGGCGGCCAACGCCTCCTCGTCCGCACCCTCCACCACGCGGGTGTAGGGGCTCACGGGCAGGCCCCAGCCCGCGAGCGCGTCGTACACCTCGTGCTGGGACTCCAGTCCGAACGCCTCGACCGAGCCGATGCCGTGCACGAACATGGCCAGCGGGCGCTGCGCGGTGACGGCCGGGTCCTTCTGACGCAGGGCGCCGGCGGCGGCGTTGCGCGGGTTCGCGAACGGCGTCTGACCCTCCTCGGCACGACGCGCGTTGAGCTCGGCGAAGGCGGCGGAGGACATGAACACCTCGCCGCGCACCTCGAACTCGGCGGGCCAGCCCTCGCCGGAGAGCTCGTGCGGGATGTCCCCGATGGTGCGCACGTTGGCGGTGACGTCCTCGCCCGTGACGCCGTCGCCGCGGGTGGCGGCCTGCACGAGCCGCCCGTCCCGGTAGCGCAGGGCGACGGCGAGCCCGTCGATCTTCACCTCCACGAGCCAGCGGGGCGCCACGCCCGGTCGCACCTGCGTCAGGGCCTGCGCCGCGCGGCGGAACCAGACCTCGAGCTCCTCGACGGAGAACAGGTCCTCGAGCGAGTACATGCGGGCCCCGTGCCGGACGGGGGCGAACGCCTCCGAGACCTCGCCGCCGACCTCCTGGGTGGGCGAGTCGTTGGCCACGAGCTCGGGGTGCAGGGCCTCGAGGTCCTCGAGGCGGCGGTACAGCGCGTCGTACTCGGCGTCCGAGATCTCCGGGGCGTCCCGCTGGTAGTAGGCGGTCCGGGCGGCGCGGACCCGCTCCACGAGGTCCTCGTACTCCTCCCGCAGGTCCGCGGCGGGGATGTCCTGCGGATCGGGCTGGGCGGCGGATTCCTTGGGGGTGCTCACCCGGCCCAGCGTAGTCGGCGTCCCGGACGGCGCACCCGGGTCAGGGGATGCGCACGAGCACCGCCGTGATGTTGTCCCGGCCGCCGCGCCACAGGGCGGCGCCGATGAGCTTCTCGAGGGCGTCCTCGAGGGTGTCGGCGTCGTCGATCAGCGCGCGGATCTCCTCGTCCAGCAGCTCGCCGGTCAGGCCGTCGCTGCACAGCAGGACGAGGTCCCCGGAGGCGAGGGGGACCTCGGCCACGTCCACCGTGAGCGCCTCGCGCGAGCCGAGCGCGCGGGTGATGACGTTGCGGCGCGGGTGGACGCGGGCTTCGGCGGGGGTGAGCTCCCCCGCGTCGACGAGCATCTGCACCGCCGAGTGGTCCACCGTGAGCTGCTGGAGCACCGGCGAGCCGACGGGCCGCAGGTACACCCGGGAGTCGCCGACGTTCGCCACGGCCCAGCGGCCGCGCTCCGTGTCCAGGCAGGCCAGGACGGTCAGGGTGGTGCCGGAGCGCCCCAGCCCGGCCTCGACGACGGCGGCGTCCGCCTCGTGGATCAGGTGGCCGAGCTCCTGGGGCGTGTGGGCCGTGCCCGGGGCGAGCACCTCGGGGGCGCGGCGGCGCAGGGTCTCGATCGCGGCGGCCGAGGCCACCTCGCCGGCCTCGTGCCCGCCCATGCCGTCGGCCACGGCGGCGAGCACCAGCGGCTCCCCGACGAGGGTCCACGCGTCCTCGTTCAGGTCGCGGACGGCGCCCACGTGGGTGGCGCCCGCGGCCTGGGGCCGCGGCGCGGACGGGGTCTCGGGGCGGGGGTCCACGGGGTCCTCGATCAGTCGGCGAGCAGGGTCTGGGCCGACCCGTCCAAGAGCAGGGAGGGGCGGACCTCTCCGAACCCGCGGACGATCCTGGGCGGCTGCGGGACGAGCACGAAGCGCTCGTCCCGGGACAGGGCCGCAGCGGTCATGGCGTCCACGAGCACGGTACCCGGATCGGCCAGGGACGTCAGCCGCGCGGCGAGGTTCACGGTGGGCCCGTAGATGTCCCCCATGCGGGAGAGCACCCGTCCCCATGTCAGGGCGACGCGCGCCGAGGGCAGCTCCTCGTCCGCGGCGATGGTCTCGGCCAGGGAGAGCGCGATCGCGGCGCCGGCCTCGGGGGTCTCGGCGTTGAACATGACCTCGTCGCCGATGGTCTTCACGAGCCAGCCGCCGCCGGCCGAGATGGTCTCCGCGGCGAGGGACTCGAAGCGCAGCACCATGCGGGCCAGCGTCCGGTCGTCCATGGTCCGGGAGAGCGTCGTGTAGGAGACCATGTCCGCGAAGCCGACGGCGCGGGCCAGCGGCAGCGGCGCATCCGACTCGGAGCCGTCGCGGCCCTGGGCGCTGGCCGCCAGCCCGGCCTCCACGCGCACGGTCAGGCGCTGGACGGCGCGGTTGAGCTGGCGCCGGTAGACGATCCGCATGGCCTTCTCGAGCGGTCCGACCATGTCCGGGAGCATGTCGACGACGGCCCGCCGCGCCTCCGGGTCCGTCAGGTCCTCGGAGGCGATCTTGTCCTCCACGAGCGCCTCGATCTGCCACACCACCATGCGGTCCGTCATCTGCCCGATCGACCGGGCCAGCGAGATGGCGGTGTCCTCGTTCAGCGTCCCCGAGCGCACGAGCGTGAGCACGGACTCGAACGCCTCGATGTCCGCCTCGGTGAAGGCCTTGTGCCCCTCCGGCGACGTCGGATAGCCCAGCGCACGCCAGATCTTCCGGGCGGAGCCCATCGAGACGCCGAGGCGCCGCGCCACCTCCCGCGAGGTGTAGGCGCGCGGGCCCACCACCAGGCCGGCGTCGAGCGTGCGCATCGCGCTCGTCCAGCCGGCGGGCTGGGCGGAGCGCTCCTCGACGTCGCGGGCGGTCTCGTCCTCAGCCGACGGGACGATCGGCAGCGGTGCGGTGTCCGGTGTCTCCGGACGGCTCATCGGAGGTCTCCTGTCGGGACGGGGGCGGGCCAGGTTGCGGTGCGGGCCTGGCGGGTGAGGTGGGCCAGGGCCTCCTCGAAGCGCGCGGCCTCGGGGACGTCGCGCAGCCGCCAGTGGACCTGGCGGGCGGGCTCCTGGAAGAGGATGTGCAGGTCTCCGGCACCCGAGCCGCGGCGGCGCCGCTGCACGTCGGCGATGGACACGAGCGGCATGGCGGCCCCGGAGCCGCCGACGCCGGCGCCCTGGAGGATGCGGCGGTCGGTGAGCACGGTGCGCCGGAAGACCCAGCGCCACAGCGGGCGGATGGTGCCGGGGAGCAGGACGAGCGCCGCGACCACCCACGCGGCCGCCTCGAGCACGGCGCGGTTCGCGGCGACGATCCCGGGCAGGTCGGGGCGTGCGAGCACGCCGACGGCCAGGCCGAGCAGGAACGCGACGGCCACGAGGACCGCGGCCGGGCGCAGCAGCGCGCGCGGGTGGGTGCGGGTGCGCACCATCACCTGCTCACCGGGCTCGAGTCGCACGGCGGTCACCTCCTGACCGGGACGGGTGTGTCATGCGCCGCGATGGACGTCTCCGCGCAGGTGGGCCACGTCCCCCGCACTGACCTCGGTCTCGATTGTGCCACGGTCCGGTGTGACGTGCTTCACGCGCAGGGTGCCGCCGGGGCCGAGGCCCACGGCCGTGCCCTCCAGCACGCCGCCGCCGGGCAGCTCGGCGCGCACCGCGCGGCCCAGCGTGGAGAGCCGGTCCGCCACGGCCGCCACGGCCGGGTGACGCCCGTCCACGGCCGCCGTCTGCCCCGCCACGCCCGCCGCGAAGCGGTCCACGGCCGCCACGACGGCGTCACGCAGCTCGACCGCGAGGTCCCGGGGCGCGGGCACGGCGTCCGCGCCGATCCACTCCGCCAGGTCCGAGGCGGTGTCCACCGGGGCGGCCCCGCGGTGGTCCAGGTTCACGCCCATCCCGACGACGACGCCGGGCCCCTTGCCGTCCGAGGACAGCGCCACCGTGGCCAGCACGCCGCACAGCTTGCGCCCGTCGGTGGCGAGCACGTCGTTCGGCCACTTCACGTGCGTCAGGACGCCCCGGGCCGCGAGGCGCTCGGCGACCGTGGCGGAGGCGACGAGCGAGAGCCAGCTCAGATGGGCCGGGGAGACCGGCACCCCGCCGGACTCGGGACGCAGGTACACGGACAGGGCGAGCGCCGCACCCGGCGCGGCGCTCCACACCCGGGAGTGCCGTCCCCGGCCGGCCCGCTGGTCCGCGGTGGCCACGGCCGCACCGTGCCGGTGTCCCTCGCGGTCCAGCCGTGCGAGGAGCTCATCCTGCGTGGAGCCGGCGGAGTCCAGCCAGGTCAGATCCGGTGTGGGGGCGTCGTCGGGGTGCATGCCCCTAGATATACACGGCGTTCCCGGGGGCGGGCTGGGCGGGCCGATCCGCTCCCGGGGCGCGCGGAGGGGCGGCCCGGGCCGACGTCCTCGTCGTTTGTGGGCTTCCTCCAACCGAGGGCGTCCGCGGCGGCCCGTAGACTGGCCGACTGAGCCTCCGCATCTGGCGGACCACCACAAGGAGGACGTGTGACCGATCCCGATCTGACCACCACGGCCGGCCGGCTGGCCGACCTGCATCGGCGGCTCGAGGCGACGGCCGCGCCCGGCGGCCCGGACGCCGTCGAGCGCCAGCACGCGCGCGGCAAGCACACCGCGCGCGAGCGGATCGACCTCCTCCTGGACGAGGGCTCCTTCGTGGAGCTGGACGCGCTGGCCGTGCACCGCACCACCGCGTTCGGCATGGACGCCAAGCACCCGGCCGGCGATGGCCTGGTGTCCGGCTTCGGCACCGTGGACGGACGCCAGGTGGCCGTCTACTCCCAGGACTTCACCGTGTTCGGCGGCTCGCTGTCCGAGCGCAACGGACAGAAGATCGTGAAGGTCCAGGAGTTCGCCGCGCGCAACGGCTGCCCCGTGATCGGCATCCTCGACGGCGGCGGCGCGCGCATCCAGGAGGGCGTGGCCTCCCTCGCCCAGTTCGCGGACATCTTCCGGAACAACGTCCTGGCCTCGGGCATGATCCCGCAGATCTCGCTGATCATGGGCCCCTCCGCCGGCGGCGCGGCCTATTCGCCGGCGCTGACGGACGTCGTGGTGATGGTGGACCAGACCTCGCACATGTTCATCACCGGCCCGGACGTGATCAAGACCGTCACGGGCGAGGACGTGGACATGGAGACCCTCGGCGGCGCCCGCTCGCACAACGCCACCTCCGGCACCGCCCACTACATGGCCTCCTCGGAGGAGGACGCGATCGCCTACGTGCAGGAGCTGCTCGAGCTGCTGCCCTCCAACAACCTCGCGGAGGCCCCGACCTTCGAGGCCGCGGACCCGGAGCCCACGGACGAGGACCTCGCCCTGGACGAGATCGTCCCGGACTCCGCCAACCAGCCCTACGACATGCTCGAGGTCATCGCCTCGATCGTGGACGAGGGCCACCTGCTGCAGCTGCAGGAGCTGTACGCGCCCAACGTGATCACCGGCCTGGCCCGCCTGGACGGCATGAGCGTGGGCGTCGTCGCGAACCAGCCGATGCAGTTCGCCGGCACCCTGGACATCGCCGCCTCGGAGAAGGCCGCGCGGTTCGTGCGCTTCTGCGACGCGTTCAACATCCCGATCATCACCCTCGTGGACGTGCCCGGGTTCCTGCCCGGCACGGACCAGGAGTTCAACGGCATCATCCGCCGCGGCGCCAAGCTGATCTACGCCTACGCCGAGGCCACCGTGCCGAAGCTGACCGTGATCACGCGCAAGGCCTTCGGCGGCGCGTACATCGTGATGGGCTCCAAGAAGCTCGGCGCGGACCTGAACCTGGCCTGGCCGAGCGCCCAGATCGGCGTGATGGGCGCCCAGGGCGCCGTGAACATCCTGTACCGGCGCGACCTGAAGGCGACGGCGGAGGCGGGCGGCGACGTCGACGCGCGCCGGGCCGAGATCGTGGCCGACTACGAGGCCGAGCTGCTCAACCCGTACCAGGCCGCCGAGCTGGGCTACGTGGACGCCGTGGTGCCCCCGCACGCCACCCGCGGCCAGCTCATCCGCGCCCTGCGCGCCACCCTGCACAAGCGCGAGGCCCGCCCCGCCAAGAAGCACGGGAACATGCCGCTGTGAGCGCCCTGCTGGGTCCGGGCGCCCCGGACGAGAACGACGAGTCGACGCAGGCCACGCCGGCGTCGGCCGACCCGCTGCAGCTCAGCGGCCCGGAGTTGGAGCCGGAGGAGATGGCGGCGCTGGCCGCCGTCCTCGAGGCGGCCGCCGCGGCCCGGGCCGAAGCCGCCCGGCTCGCCGCCGCGGCCGCCGACCCCCGTCCCCTGGACCGCACGCTCCGCCGTCGCGGCGACCTGGGCCTGTGGGCCCGGCCCGGCCGCGGCCAGTGGCGTCAGGGCGCGGGCCCGCAGTGAGCCGGGGGCGGGTGCCAGCGCCTAGAGTGCCGGTATGACCCAGCACACCTCCGAGGCCGCCGCCGACGGCGCCCGCACCCCGTCCGCCATCGACGCGCTCGCCGAGCGCTACGTGACCGACCTCCTCGCCCTGCATCCGGACACCGCCACCGAGCTCGGCTTCCCCGGCCGGGAGACCGAGTACACGGACTTCTCCCCCGCCGGCGCCCGCGCCGACGACGAGCTCAACGCCCGCCTGCTCGAGGACTTGGCCGCGCTCGAGCCGCAGGACGAGACGGACCGCGTCACGAAGGCGGCCATGCAGGAGCGCATCGGCCTCGAGCGGGAGATCCACGCGACCGGCCGCACCGAACTGAACAACATCGCCTCCCCCGCTCAGGGCATCCGCGCGGTCTTCGACCTCATGCCCACGGACACCGCGGAGCAGTGGGGCCACATCGCCGGCCGCCTCGAGAACCTGCCGGCCGCCCTGCGCGGCTACACCGAGTCCCTGCTCGCCTCCCGCGACGCCGGCCACGTGGCCGCGGTGCGCCAGGTGGACATCGTGGTGGAGCAGGCCCGCGCCCACGGCGGCGCGGGCGGGTTCTTCCCGGGCCTGGTCGAGCGGGCCGAGGCAGCCGACGTCGTGGACGACGCCCTGGCCGCCCGCATCCGCTCCGGCGCGGACACCGCCGCGCAGGCCTACCGCGACTTCGCGGCCACGCTCGAGGCCGAGCTGCGCCCGCACGCCCCGGAGGCGGACGGCGTCGGGATCGACTACTACCGGCTGGCCTCCCGCGTCTTCCTCGGCGCCGAGATCGACCTCGAGGAGACCTACCGCTGGGGCCAGGAGGAGCTGGCCCGCATCATCGCCGCGCAGCAGGCGGACGCCGAGCGCATCCGGCCGGGCGCCACGATCGAGGAGGCGCGCGCGATCCTGGACGCGGACCCGGAGCGCACCCTGAAGGGCACCGAGGCCCTGCGCACGTGGATGCAGCGGCTCTCCGACGACGCGGTCGAGGCCATGAAGGAGCACTTCGAGATCCCGGCCCCGATGGACCGGCTCGAGTGCATGATCGCCCCCACCCAGGAGGGCGGCATCTACTACACCGGCCCCTCGGACGACTTCTCCCGGCCCGGCCGCATGTGGTGGTCCGTGCCCCCGGGCGAGGACGAGTTCACCACGTGGGCGGAGACCACCACGGTCTACCACGAGGGCGTGCCGGGCCATCACCTGCAGATCGCCACCGCCATGATGAACCGGGAGAACCTCAACCTGTGGCGCCGCAGCTTCTGCTGGACGTCCGGCCACGGTGAGGGCTGGGCGCTGTACGCGGAGAAGCTCATGGAGGAGCTCGGCTTCCTCGACGACCCGGGCGACCATCTCGGCATGCTGGACATGCAGCGCATGCGCGCGGCCCGCGTGGTGTTCGACATCGGCTACCACTGCGGCTTCGACGCCCCCGAGTCCGAGGGCGGCGGCGCGTGGACCCCGGAGAAGGGCTACGCGTTCCTGGCCAAGCACCTGATGATCTCCGAGGGCCAGCGCCGCTTCGAGTTCACGCGCTACCTCGGCTGGCCGGGGCAGGCGCCGGCGTACAAGGTGGGCCAGCGCATCTGGGAGCAGATCCGCGCCGAGCACGAGCAGGCCGAGGGCGCCGACTTCGACCTCAAGGCCTTCCACACCCGGGCCCTGCGCCTGGGCGGCATGGGCCTGGACACCCTGCGGGAGGCGCTCGCGTGATCCCGCACGACGACGGCGCGGCCGGCCCCGGCACGGGCCTGCGGCTGGTGCTCGGCTCGGCCTCCCCCGGCCGGGCGGAGGTCCTGACCCGGGCGCGGGTGCCGTTCCGCGTCGTCGTCTCGGGGGTGGACGAGGCGGCCGTGGGCGCGGCGGCGGGCGACCCGTCGCCGGCGGAGCTGGCGGGCCTGCTGGCGGAGGCCAAGGGCCGCGATGTGGCCGCCCGTGTGGCGGGCGCCGGCGTCGAGGCCCCCACGCTCGTGCTCGGCTGCGACTCCGTGTTCGAGTTCGAGGGCCGCGCCCACGGCAAGCCCTACGAGCCCGAGGTCGCCGTCGAGCGCTGGCGCGCCCAGGCCGGCCGGGAGGGCGTGCTGCATTCGGGCCACTGGGTGGGCCTGGTGCTGCCGGAGCCCGGGGTCGAGTCCGGGATGGCCGCGGAGGCGGGCGTGGTGTCCGCCGTCGTGCGCTTCGGCGCCGTCACCGAGGCCGAGATCCAGGCCTACGTGGCCACGGGCGAGCCGCTGCACTGCGCGGGCGCGTTCACGGTGGACGGCGCGGGCGCGGCCCTCGTGGACGGCGTGGACGGGGATCCCAACGCGGTGATCGGGCTGTCCGTGGCGTGGCTGCGGCGGGCCACGGCGGCCCTGGGCCAGGACTTCACCCGATTGTGGGAACCCTCCAACGCGCAGCGCTGATCCGGCGCGACAGGGCCACGTGCCTCGGAGGGTTCCGCCACAACGAGTAGGGTGCTGGTCAGAGTCGGCGCCGTCCCGCGCCTTTCGCCCCACCGGGTGAGGGGCACGACCCCGGACGTGGCGCCCGCACCCCCAGCCGTGATCGTCCGAGGAGTCCATCGCCCATGAGCATCGCCGACGCACCGCAGGCCTCGGTCGTCCCGCCCGTCGACCCCGCGGCGGAGCGCCGGTTCTCCCGGGTGCTGATCGCCAACCGCGGTGAGATCGCCGTGCGCATCATCCGGGCCTGCCAGGACGAGGGGCTGACCTCCGTGGCCGTCTACGCCGAGCCGGACCGGGACGCCCTGCACGTGAAGCTCGCGGACGAGGCCGTGGCCCTCGGCGGGGAGAGCGCCGCCGACTCCTATCTGGTGGTCGGCAAGATCCTCGACGCCGCCGAGCGCGCGGGCGCGGACGCCGTGCACCCCGGCTACGGCTTCCTCTCCGAGAACGCGGACTTCGCGCGCGCCGTGGCCGACGCCGGCCTCGTGTGGATCGGCCCGCCCGCCGCGGCGATCGACCGGCTGGGCGACAAGGTCTCGGCCCGCCAGCTGGCCACCAAGGTCGGCGCCCCGCTGGCGCCGGGCACCACCTCCCCGGTGACCGGCACGGAGGAGGTCGTCGCGTTCGCGGACGAGTTCGGCCTGCCGGTGGCCATCAAGGCGGCCTACGGCGGCGGCGGCCGCGGCATCAAGGTGGCCCGCACGCGCGAGGAGATCCCCGAGTTCTACGAGTCCGCGGTCCGTGAGGCCGTGGCCGCGTTCGGCCGGGGCGAGTGCTTCGTGGAGCGCTTCCTGGACAAGCCGCGCCACGTGGAGACGCAGTGCCTGGCGGACGTGCACGGCGACGTCGTCGTGATCTCCACCCGCGACTGCTCGCTGCAGCGCCGCAACCAGAAGCTCGTGGAGGAGGCCCCGGCGCCGTTCCTCACGGACGAGCAGAACGCCCGCCTCGTGGAGTCCTCCAAGGCGATCCTGCAGGAGGCCGGCTACGTCGGCGCGGGCACGTGCGAGTTCCTCGTGGGCCAGGACGGGACCATCTCCTTCCTCGAGGTGAACACGCGCCTGCAGGTGGAGCACCCGGTCTCCGAGGAGATCACCGGCATCGACCTCGTGCGCGAGCAGTTCCGCCTGGCCCGCGGCGAGGCCCTCGGCTACACGGACCCGCAGCCCCGCGGCCACTCGATCGAGTTCCGCCTCAACGGCGAGGACCCGGGCCGCAACTTCCTGCCCGCCCCCGGCCGGCTCACCACGTTCCGCATGCCCAGCGGCCCGGGCGTGCGCGTGGACTCCGGCGTGGTGGAGGGCGAGACCGTGTCCGGGGCCTTCGACTCCATGGTCGCCAAGCTGATCGTCACCGGCGCGGACCGCCGCCAGGCCCTGCAGCGCGCCGCCCGCGCCCTGCGCGAGGCCGAGATCGTCGGCATGCCCTCGGTGCTGCCCTTCCATCGCGCCGTGGTGCGCGACCCCGCCTTCGCCCCCGAGATCGCCGGCTCGGAGGAGCCGTTCTCGGTGCACACCCGGTGGATCGAGACGGAGTTCGCGAACCGCATCGAGCCGAGCGCCCTCACCCCGGCCGAGCCGGCCCCCCGCGAGGCGCGCCACACCGTGACCGTGGAGGTCAACGGCAAGCGCGTGGACGTCACCCTGCCCACGTGGGGCGAGGCCCTGCACACGATCTCCGGCGCCGCCCAGCGGGCCGGTGCGGGACGACGCCGGCCCCGCGGCAAGCGCGGCGCACCGGTGGCCGCGGCCGTCAGCACGGACGCGCTGACCGCCCCGATGCAGGGCACCGTGGTGAAGGTCGCCGCCGAGAACGGCCAGACCGTGGCCGAGGGCGACCTGATCGTGGTCGTGGAGGCCATGAAGATGGAGCAGCCGCTCGCGGCCCACCGCGCGGGCGTGGTCAGCGGTCTCGAGGTCGAGCCGGGCCAGACGGTCACGGCCGGCACGGTGATCGCCACCATCGCCGACGCGGAGTGAGCCGCCGGCGACGACGGCGGGGAGCGCCGGCGTCGTGGGCTGGTTCCACATGGTGGACGACGAGGATGTGACTCTCGCAGATCGGCGCGACGAGGCTTAACCTGACACGCATCTTCGTCTCACATCGTGGTCGCTCGCGACCCCCTGTGCCCGTCATACCAGGGAGACACCATGTCCCACTCCACCCCGCCCGTGAACCCGGGCGCCCCCACCGATCTCACGTCGGACGCGGTCGCCACCGCGGAGGAGGTGCCCCGCTCGCGGGTCATCATCGCCTCCCTCGTGGGCACCTCGATCGAGTTCTACGACTTCTACATCTACGCCACGGCCGCCGTCTCGGTGTTCCCGCTGATCTTCTTCGCGGGCGGCGACGACAACACGGCCCTGCTGGCCTCCATGGCCACCTTCGGCGCGGCGTTCATCGCCCGGCCGCTGGGCGCCGTCGTCTTCGGCCACCTGGGCGATCGCGTGGGCCGCAAGACCACGCTCATCGGCTCGCTGCTGACCATGGGCATCGCGACGTTCCTCATCGGCCTGCTGCCCACGTACTTCCAGATCGGCCTGTGGGCGCCGGCCATGCTGACGCTGCTGCGCTTCTTCCAGGGTCTGGGGCTCGGCGGCGAGTGGTCCGGCGCCGCCCTGCTGGCCACCGAGTACGCCAAGGACGGCAAGCGCGCGCAGGCGGCCATGTGGCCGCAGCTCGGCGCGCCGATCGGCTTCCTGCTGGCCAACGGCCTGTTCCTCGCGCTCGTGCTCGGCTTCGACCACGACTCCACGAGCCCGGTGCTCGACGGCCCGTTCCTCACGTGGGTGTGGCGCGTGCCGTTCCTGCTCTCGATCGTGATGGTGGCCGTGGGCCTCTACGTCCGCGTCAAGCTCGAGGAGACCCCGGTCTTCCAGCGCGCCCTCGACCGCGACCAGCGTGTGAAGGCGCCGCTGGGCGAGGTCTTCCGCCGCAACTGGTGGGAGCTGATCCTGGGCACCTTCGTCATGTACGCCACCTACGTGCTCTTCTACCTGATGACCACGTGGATCCTGTCCTACGCGATCGGCAAGCCGGCCAACGGCTTCCTGGGTGTCCCCTACGCCGAGTTCCTCGTGCTGCAGCTGGTCGGCATCCTGTTCTTCGCGGCGTTCGTGCCGGTCTCCGGCCTGCTGGCTGACCGCTTCGGCCGCCGCCCCACCCTGATCGTGATCTCGGTGCTCATGGTGCTGTTCGGCCTCTCGTTCGGCCTGTGGCTCTCGCCGGAGAACATGGGCGTGGGCGCGGAGCTGAACGTGCCGCTGATGCTGGCGTTCCTGGCCACGGGCATGACGCTCATGGGCCTGACCTTCGGGCCGATGTCCGCGGTGCTGCCCGAGCTGTTCCCCACGAACACGCGCTACACCGGCTCCGGCATCGCCTACAACGTGTCCTCGATCCTCGGCGCGGCGCTGACCCCCTTCATCGCGGCCTGGCTCGTGCAGAAGTTCGACGTCTCCTACGTCGGCTACTACCTGGCCGCCGCCTCGGCGATCACCGTCATCGCGCTGGTGCTCTCCCCCGAGACCCGCCACACGGACCTCGACACCGTCACCTCGGCCCGGGAGCGCCGCGCCGCCACCCGCTGACCCCGCCCGCCCGGGGCCCCCGCCCGCACTGTCGAACGTGACATCGGGGGAATGGACGCTTTCGGTCGTGAGATAGGGCCTATCTCACGACCGAAAGTCGTCTCTGGGTCAGATGCGCACGTGCAGGCGGCGGGCCGCCTCCGCGATCGACCCGGACATGGACGGGTACACGGTGAAGGTGTCCGCGAGGTCGTCCACGTGCAGCTTGTGCGTGACCGCGAGCGCGAGCGCGTAGATCAGCTCGGAGGCGCGCGGCGAGACCACCACGCCGCCGATCACGGTGCCGGAGCCCTGACGGGCGAAGATCTTCACGAACCCCTCCTCCGCGCCGGACATCTTGGCGCGGGGGTTGGTGTGGAAGTCCAGGCGCAGCACGTCCGCCTGGTACTGGCCGGAGTCCACCTGCGCCTGCGTGACGCCCACGGTGGCGATCTCCGGCGAGGTGAAGATGTTCGAGGCCAGCAGGTGCGGGCGCAGCGGCTTGAGGGCGTCGCCGAGCAGGTGGGCGACGGCGATGCGCCCCTGCATGGCCGCCACCGAGGCGAGGGCGAGCTTGCCCGTGCAGTCGCCCGCCGCGTAGATGCTCGGCACGGACGTGCGGGAGACGCCGTCCACGAGCACGTGGCCGGAGCCGGTCAGCTTCACGCCCACGTCGTCGAGGCCGAGGCCCGCCGTGTTCGGCACGCCGCCGACGGCCACGAGGGCGTGGGAGCCCTCGATCGACGGGGTGTCCTCGGCGCCCTCGCCGGAGAGGTGCACGCGCACGCCGGTCTCGGTCCGCTCGACGGACTCGGCCCGGGAGCGGGAGACCACCCTGAGGCCGTTGCCCTCGAAGACCTTCTCGAGCAGCTCGGCGGCGTCGGCGTCCTCGCCGGGGAGCACGCGGTCGCGCGAGGAGACGAGGGTGACCTTGGCGCCGAGGCGGTTGTAGGCCGAGGCGAACTCGGCGCCGGTGACGCCGGAGCCCACGACGATCAGGTGCTCGGGCAGCTCCTTGAGGTTGTAGACCTGCTTCCAGTTGAAGATCCGCTCGCCGTCCGGGACGGCGGTGGGCAGCTCGCGGGGGCTCGCGCCGACGGCCACGAGGATCGCGTCCGAGGTGATGATCTCGGGCTCGGCGCCGGCGTCGGCGTCGTCGAGGGCGCGGACGGACACCTCGTGGGGGCCGACGACGCGGCCCACGCCGTCGATCACCCGGACGCCGACCCGCTCGAGGCCCGCGCGGATGTCCGAGGACTGCTCGTGGGCCAGGTTCAGGATGCGGCGGCCGACCTGGCCCATGTCCGCGTGGACGTCGCCCCCGCCGAGGTCGACGCCCAGGTCCACGGAGGCGCCCACGCGGCGCATCGAGTCGGCGGCGGCGATCAGCGTCTTGGAGGGGACCACGTCCGTGAGGACGGCCGCGCCGCCCAACCCCTGGCGCTCGACCAGGGTCACGCGGGCGCCCAGCTTCGCGGCCACCATGGCGGCCTCGTAGCCGCCGGGGCCGCCGCCGATGATGGTCAGGGACGGGATGAAGGTGCTGTTTTCCTCGGTCACGGGCTCCATTGTGTCCGCCACGGACGGGAAAGTCCTAGCCAGCGGCCACGGGACACCGCCTAGACTCCACGACGTGACCGACCAGACCAGCATCCCCTCCCCCGACTCCCCCCTGACCGGCGACCACCCGGGCTTCGCCGAGGCCCGCGCGGCCGCCGACTCCCTCGCCCGGGCGACGGGCGTGGCGGAGCACCGCGTCGCCGTCGTCCTCGGCTCCGGCTGGGGCGAGGCCGCCGGCCTGATCGGCGAGGAGGTCGCCGCCGTGCCGCTGGCCGAGGTGCCCGGCTTCCACGCCCCGAAAGTGCCCGGCCACAACGCGGTGATCCGCTCGGTCCGACTGCCGGACGGCACGCACGCCCTCGTCTTCGGCTCGCGCACGCACTTCTACGAGTCCCGCGACGCCCAGGCCGTGGCGCACACCGTCCGCACCGCCGCCGCCGCCGGGGCGCGCACCGTGGTGCTGACCAACGGCTGCGGTGGCCTGGACCCGGAGATCGCTCCGGGCACCCCCGTCCTGCTCGCGGACCACATCAACCTCACCGGCGCCACCCCGCTCGCCGGCGCCACGTTCGTCGACCTCACCGACCTCTACTCCCCGCGGCTGCGCGCGATCGCCCGCGAGGTGGACCCGTCCCTGCGCGAGGGCGTGTACGTCCAGTTCGCCGGCCCACAGTATGAGACCCCCGCCGAGGTGCGGATGGCGCGCACCCTCGGCGGCGATCTCGTCGGCATGTCCACGGCACTGGACGCGATCGCGGCCCGTCACGCCGGGCTGGAGGTGTTCGGCATCTCGCTGGTGACCAACCTCGGCGCCGGCATCTCGGAGACGCCGCTGTCCCACGCCGAGGTCGTGGAGGCCGGTCAGGCCGCCGGCCCGCGCATCGCGCGCCTGCTCGCGGACATCGTGGGGCGGCTCTGATGCCCGCGCATCCCCCGCACGACGACGTCGCCGCGCTCCCGGAGGACGTCCTCGCCCGGGCTGAGCGGTGGGCGACGGAGGACCCCGACCCCGCGCACCGGGACACCCTGCGCGCCGAGCTCGACGCGGCCGCCGGCGTCGGCCCGGAGGCCGCGGCCGCCCGGGCGGCGCTCGCCGCCCGCTTCGCCGGGCCGCTCGCCTTCGGCACCGCCGGCCTGCGCGCCGAGGAGGGCCCGGGCGAGTCCCGCATGAACCGGCTCGTGGTGCGTCGCACCGCGGCGGGTCTGGCCGCCCACCTGTGGGACGGCGTCGGACGGGACGCTGCCCCGCCGCTGGCCGTCGTCGGGTACGACGCGCGACGCGGTTCGGCCGCCTTCGCCGCGGACACGGCCGCCGTCCTGACGGCCGCGGGCGTGCAGACCGTCCTGCTGCCGGACCCGCTGCCGACGCCGGTGCTCGCCTTCGCGGTGCGCCATCTCAGCGCGGACGCGGGCGTGATGGTCACGGCCAGCCACAACCCGCCCGCGGACAACGGCTACAAGGTCTACCTCGGCGGGCGGCTCACGGACGAGGCGGGCCGGGGGGCGCAGATCGTCTCCCCCGCGGACGCGCAGATCGCCGCCCGCATCGACCACGCGGCGTGGGCCGCGGACATCCCGCTCGCCGACGACGGCTGGACCGTGGCCGGGCCGGACCTGCTGGAGGCCTACCGCGCGGCGGCCCTCGGCGTGCTCGACGACGACCGGCACGGCCACCGCGACCTGCGCGTGGTCTACACGCCCCTGCACGGAGTGGGCGGCGCCGTGGTCCCGGGCCTGCTCGAGGACGCCGGCTTCGGCCCCGTCCACGTGGTGGCCGAGCAGGCCGCCCCGGACCCGGCCTTCCCCACGGTCGCGTTCCCCAACCCGGAGGAGCCGGGGGCGATGGACCTCGCCCTCGCCCTGGCCGCCGAGGTGGACGCGGACCTGGTGATCGCCAACGACCCCGACGCCGACCGCCTGGCCCTGGCCGCGCCCGTCACCGACGCGGACGGTGCCCGCACGTGGCGGATGCTCTCGGGCGACGCCGTCGGGACGCTGCTGGGCGCGCACGCGATGCCGGCCCTGCACGCGGCCGGCCGCAGCGCCGCGAACTCCGTGGTCTCCTCCCCGCAGCTGGCCGCCCTGGCGGAGGCGAACGGGGTGAGGCACCACGTCACGCTGACCGGCTTCAAGTGGATCTCCCGCGCCCCGGACCTCGGCTTCGGCTACGAGGAGGCCCTCGGCTACTGCGTGGACCCGGACATGGTGCGGGACAAGGACGGCATCACGGCCGCCCTCATGGCCGCGGAGCTGGCCGCCGCCCTCACAGCGCAGGGACGCGGCCTGACGGACGCCCTGGCCGACGTCGACGCGGTCACCGGCGCCATGCCCAGCGCCCAGGTCTCGGTCCGCGTGGCGGACCTGTCCCTGATCGCCCGCACCATGACGGCCCTGCGTCAGCAGGCGCCGGCCACGCTCGCGGGGGAACCGGTCACCGTGCGCCGGGACCTGGCCGCCGGCGGGGACGGGCTGCCGCCGACGGACGCACTGCTGTTCGCCACCGACTCCGGCACCCGCGTCCTCGTGCGCCCCTCCGGCACCGAGCCCAAGCTCAAGTGCTACCTCGGCACCCGGGACGCCGACCCGGCCGCGGCCGCCGAGCGGCTCGAGGCGCTGCGCGCCGAGGTGACGGCCCTCGTGGGCGGCTGAGCCTCGGTAGGCTGGCGGACATGACCGTCTCCCTCACCACCGCCGAGCTGGCGAAGTACATCGACGCGACCGCCCTGAAGGCCGACACCTCGGAGGCGGACGTGCGCCGCCTCGTGGCCGAGTCCCGCGAGGCCGGGGTCAAGAGCGTCTGCATCAACCCCGTGTGGGTGCCGCTGGTGGCCGCCGAGCTCGCGGGCTCGGACGTGCTGACCTGCACCGTGATCGGCTTCCCCCTCGGCGCCAACGCCTCGGAGGTCAAGGCCTTCGAGGCCCGGCAGGCGATCGACGCCGGCGCGGACGAGGTGGACATGGTCCTCGACGTCGCCGCGGCCCGCGCCGGGGACCGCGACCGGCTCGTCGCGGACGTCCGCGCCGTGGCCGAGGCCGCGCACGCGGATGGCCCCGCAGGCGACGGCGGGGCGCTGCTCAAGGTGATCGTGGAGACCGCCCTGCTGGACGACGACGCGATCGTCCTGGCCTGCGAGGCCGCGGTCGAGGCCGGGGCGGACTTCGTGAAGACCTCCACGGGCTTCTCCACCGCGGGCGCCACCGTCGAGCACGTCGCGCTGATGCGCCGCACCGTGGGCGAGCGCATCGGCGTGAAGGCCTCCGGCGGGGTGCGCACCCGCGCGGACGCCCTGGCGATGATCGAGGCCGGCGCCACCCGGATCGGGGCCAGCTCCGCGCTTGCTATCCTGGGATCCGACTGACTCGCATCACTTCGGCCGGGCGTCCGCCCCGGCCGGGACCGCACCGAAGGAGCATCACGTGATCCGCAACGGCAAGGCCATCGACCACTCCAACGTGGGCGGCGTCTGGGGTTCCCTGATCGCCTTCATCGTCGCCTTCGGCGCGTTCCTCGGCTGCCTCTACGCCATGGGCTTCTGGTCGCTCGAGTCGGTCTGGATCCCCGGCCTGATCGCGCTGGCCCTGGCCACTGTGGCCTTCATGATCCCCAAGGCGTTCCTGGGCCGCAGCGACACCGTGGACACCACCGCCATCCACACCCGTCCCGTCGTCGAGCACGCCGCCTCCGGCGCCCACGCCGTCGAGACCGGCGCCGCGCACCGCTGAGCCGTCCCGGAGCCGAGGATCGCTGACACCGGTCGTCCGGCCGCCGCGCGCCGAAGGGCGTCCACCCGCAACACGGGGGTGGACGCCCTTCGGCTTGTCTCCATCGCGGCGGTGGTGCTGGGTCACGCATACCTGACGGACCTCACCTTCAGCCGGTACCTGGAGATCTGGCGGATGCCGCTGTTCTTCTTCCTCACCGGCTACTTCTGGACGCGCGGCCGCCCCTGGGCCACGGACGTGTGGGGCCGCTTCCGGAGCCTGATGGTGCCGTACCTGGTGTGGGCGGCGCTCATGTCCGTGGCCGCATTCGCGTGGTTCGCCGACGACCCCGACCTCCTGCGGCGCCTGATGATCACCGGCTGGTACGGGGGCGCGGACCAGGAGCCCCCGTGGTGGGCGTTCTGGTTCATCTCCGTCCTGTTCTTCACCACGGTGCTGCGCCGATTCCTCGAGCGCTTCCCGTCCGCCGTCGCCTGGGCCGTGGGCCTGGCCGGGCTGGCGTGGGCCCACCTCGTGCCGGACTCCGCGATCGCCCGCACGCCGCTGGGCGTCGGGCTGGCCCTGCCGTGCCTGTTGTTCGTCCTCAGCGGGGAGATGTTCCGCCGCCGCGTCCAGCCGCACGTGCGGCGCCACCGGACGCTCATCGGCGTCGGCCTGGTGCTGCTCGGGATGGTCGCGGTCCGGCTGGGCCTGGAGCCGCCCAACATCAAGTTCGGCGGCTTCGGCACGCCGGTGCTCACCCCCGCCGTGGGCGTCCTGATGTCCGCGGGGATGGTGCTCGTGTTCGGTTCCACGGTGGAGAGGCTGCTGCGCTCCTTCGCCCGACGCACCGGGACGGGTCAGGCCCTGCGCCGCGCCATCACCGCCCTGGTCCGGACGGGCACGGTGGTGGTGCTGCTGCACGGCTGGGTGCTGATGTGGGTCACGCGCCACGGCGTGGAGGACAACGCCGCCAAGTTCGCCCTCGCGCTCGCCCTCAGCTGGCTGGCAGGCCTCGCCCTGCTCGCCACCCCCTGTCCAAGCCGTTCACGGGGGCGCGCCGCCGCTGGCACCCGGTGCACCGCCTGCGACGCGTGGAGCCCCCGCACCCCGTCACGTCCGCGCTGCCGCGCGTCACGACCGCCTCGGAGAGGACACACCCATGAGCAGGGATCATCGCCCCCCGATCCGCAATCCGTTCCTGCCGTCGACGCCGGAGGAGCCTGAGGTGCCGACCCGCGACGGCGGCCACCCGGCGGGTGACGGCGGCGACGCCGGCGCCCCGGCGGCCTCCACGGCGCGGGAGGATCGCCTCGCCGAGTTCCGGCTCGGCCCGGCGTTCCTCCCCCACCCGGCCGACCCCGCCGCGCCGCGGCAGCGTGCGACGCCGGCCGAGCGCGCGGTGGCTCCCGCGACCGCCGCGGCCGCTGAGCCGGCCTCGCCTGCCGCACCGGCCGACCGTGTCCCCGGCCCCGTGCCGAGCGCCCGCATCCTCGTCGTGTGCACGGGCAACATCTGCCGCTCCGCCTATGTGGAGTACGCGCTGCAGGCGCAGCTCAACGCCCTGCTCGGTGACCGGGGCCGCGCGGAGGTCACGAGCGCGGGCACGGAACCGAACCAGGCGCTGACCGTCCCCGGCCCGCTGCTCGACCTCGCACCGAGCCGCCGAGTCCGCGCCGCGTTGACGCAGCATCGACCGCAGCAGCTGACCGGGCGTTCGCTGGCGGGACAGGACCTCGTCCTGACCGCGACGGACGACCACCTGGACGAGGTGCTGCGCGAGGACCCCGCGGCGGTGCGCCGGACCTTCACGATCCTCGGCATGGGCACCCTCCTGCGCGACCACGGCGAGGAGCTCGCCGCGGCGGTCCCTCCGGGCGCGGGCGTCACCGCGCTCGTCACGGCGCTGGCGGAGCTGCGCTCCCGCCTGATCGCCCACGGGGAGCGGCCGGACGCGGATCTGCCGGACCCGTTCCGCGGCCCCGCCGAGGGCTACGCCGCGATGGCGCAGACCGCGCAGCCGATCGTCGAGCTGCTGGCGTGGGAGATCGACGGGGACCTCGTGGAGGAGGAGCCGACGGGCGCCTGACCGGCCAGCGTCAGAGATCGGGGACGGGGCCGCCTCCACTGCCACGCGCAGGGGTGCGCAGCCGGGGGGCGGACAGGCGCAGCCTAAGAATGCGTAGGCGCCGAGGATGGCGAGGACGAGCACGACGCCACCCCCATCTGCGGCGTCGACCAGAGCCACAGGACGGCGCACGCCAAGCCCGCCATGGAGGTGCAGGGCCCGTGAGGAAGACGCACACCGCGGCGGTGACGAGCAGGGCCACCTTCCACCGCCGCGTCCGCATCAGAGCGAGCGGCGACTGAGCCGACCGCGGGCGATGCAGTCAACAAGACCGATGAAGCCCGCGATCCGCGCCCATTAGCGCAACCAGTCCAGGTCTGGGATGCCCTGCGGCAGGGGGACGATCGCGGGGAACGGCATGCTCGGTGAACATGAGAATGGAACTCTGCAGGTGGATCTAGACAGGTCGCGCAGCTCATCGCGAGTCCTGCCACGCGTTCATGGATGGCACGTCAACACGGAGCACCCGGGAGCGTGCGGGTCTCGCGCCGTCAGTCCACGAATCCACCTGAACCCCCTTTAACTTTGCACCGGGCATCCGGCACAGTCACCGCCGGGCCTCCTTTGGGTCGACTAAGCTCGCGGCCATGGGAGAACGAGCGACGGGACAGCGACCGGCCGCCCCGCCGTCCCTGGACTTCGAGGTCCGCGTCCGCCTCGCCCACGCCCGCATCACGCATCTGCTGGACCGGGTCGGCATTCGCGGCCTGCACGTCAAGGGCTACGCCACGGAGCCCGGCGTCTACCCGGAGCACCGCCGCAGTTCGGACGTAGACCTGCTGGTCCATCCGGCCGATGCCACCGCCGTCATCGAGCTCCTGCACGCCCACGCCTGGGAACCGGTCGCTGACTTCTCGGAAGGGTCGATCTTCCAGCACGCGGCCACGCTCTGGCACGACCAGCTGGGGTATGTGGACGTGCATCGGCTCTTCCCCGGCCTCGGCGCGTCCCCCGAGGCGGCCTTCGACGCCCTGTGGAGCGAGCACGCCCACCTCGTGATCGCGGGCCGGCCCGTTCCGGTGCCGAGCCCGCGCCACCAGCGGCTCGTCGTGATCGTCCACGCGGCCCGCGACCCGTTCCGCGGTGGCCTCGACGTCCGGCACATCCGGGAGTCCCTCCCCGCCGAGAGCTGGGCCGCCCTGCGCGAGGAAGCCCACCGGCTGCACGCGGGCGCGGCCTGGCACGTCGCCACGGGCGAGGCCGCCGACGGCGTCGACACCCGGCAGCTGACCCTCTTCGCGGCGCTGCACGAGAGCCAGAGCGGTCTTGAGCTGTTCCGCACCCGGTGGCGGTCGGCCGCCACGGTGCGGGAGCGGGCCGTCCTCGTGGCCCGCACGATCCCGGTGAACCGCCCCCATCTGCAGATGCGCCTGGGCCGGCCTGTCACCCGCGCGGACCTGTGGCGCGAGCAGCGCGCCCGGCTCGGCGCACTCGCCGGCTGGGCCTGGACGAAGGCGGTGCGCCGTGACCGTTGAGACCACCGAGGGCTGGGCGATCTCCCCCGACATCGCGTGGGCCCGCACCGCCGGCGGCCAGGCCGCCGTCATGACGCTCGAGGCCGGTCAGCCGCTGCTGTTGGGCGCCTCGGGCGACGTGATCTGGGACGTCCTCGTGGGCGGCCGCACCCCGGAGGACGACCTGGTCGCGGATCCGCCGGTGCCGCTGTCGACGACGGACGTCACGGTCCAGGTGGCGGAGGCGTTCGGCCTCGCTCCCGCCGACGTCGCGGCCGACGTCCACGCCTTCCTCGAGATGCTCGAGGCGCACGGCATCCTCGTCCGCGTGAGGACGGCCTGACCCGCCTCAGCCCTCCGGCGCGAAGATCGCGTCGACCACCTGCTGCGCCCACTCGAGCAGCGGGACGTCCACGAGGTCCTGACCCATGACCGGCTTGGTCTTGGGACGCGGGATGAGGACGCCGTTCAGGGCCGGCTTGACCTGGGCGCCCTTGTACATGCGGGTCAGGCGCATCTGACGGGACTCCGGCAGGTCCGCGGCGGGGCCGAACTTCACGTTCTGCCCCAGCAGCATGACCTCGGTGACGCCCGCGGCTCGCGCCCGGTTGCGGAACCGGGCGACGGCGACGAGCGCCTCCACCGGCTCCGGCAGCGGGCCGTACCGGTCCTTGAGCTCCTCCACCACGGCGTCCACGGCGGCGTCGTCCGCGGCCTGGGCGAGGTTGCGGTACATCTCGAGGCGCAGCCGCTCCCCCGGCACGTAGTCGTGCGGCAGGTGGGCGTTGACCGGCAGCTCCACCTTCACCTCGGCGGGCGCGGTGTCCTCCTCGCCCTTGAAGTCGGCCACGGCCTCGCCCACCATCCGCAGGTAGAGGTCGAAGCCCACGCCGGCGATGTGGCCGGACTGCTCCCCGCCCAGCAGGTTGCCGGCGCCGCGGATCTCGAGGTCCTTCATGGCCAGCTGCATGCCCGCGCCGAGCTCGTTGTGGGTGGCCACGGCCTTGAGCCGTTCGAGGGCCACCTCGCCCAGGGGCTTCTGCGGGTCGTACAGGAAGTACGCGTACGCCCGCTCGCGGCCACGGCCCACCCGGCCGCGCAGCTGGTGCAGCTGCGAGAGGCCGTAGCGGTGGGCGTCCTCCACGATCAGGGTGTTGGCGTTGGCGATGTCCAGGCCGGTCTCGATGATCGTGGTGGAGACGAGCACGTCGAACTTCCGCTCCCAGAAGTCCACCATGATCTGCTCGAGCCGGGCCTCGCTCATCTTGCCGTGGGCGACGGCGATCCTCGCCTCCGGCACCAGCTCGGCGATGCGCTTGGCCACCTTGTCGATGGTGGTGACGCGGTTGTGCACGTAGAACACCTGGCCCTCCCGCATCAGCTCGCGGCGGATGGCCGCGGTGACCTGCTGGTCCGAGTACGGGCCCACCGAGGTGAGCACGGGGTGGCGCTCCTCCGGGGCGGTGGCCAGCGTGGAGGTCTCGCGGATGCCGGTGAGGGACATCTCGAGGGTGCGCGGGATGGGCGTGGCGGACATGGCGAGCACGTCCACGTTGGTGCGCATCTTCTTCAGCGCCTCCTTGTGCTCGACGCCGAAGCGCTGCTCCTCGTCCACGATCACCAGGCCCAGGTCCTTGAACTGCACCTGGTCGGAGAGCAGCCGGTGGGTGCCGATCACCACGTCCACCTCGCCGTGCGCGAGCCCCTCGATGACCTCCTTGGACTCCTTGGCGGTCTGGAACCGGGAGAGCGCGGCCACCTTCACGGGGAAGCCGGCGAACCGGTCGGAGAACGTCTGGTGGTGCTGGCGGGCGAGCAGCGTCGTCGGGACGAGCACGGCCACCTGCTTGCCGTCCTGCACCGCCTTGAACGCGGCGCGCACGGCCACCTCGGTCTTGCCGAAGCCGACGTCGCCGGAGACGAGCCGGTCCATGGGGACGGCCGCCTCCATGTCCTTCTTGACGTCCTCGATGGTGGTCAGCTGATCCGGCGTCTCGATGAACGGGAACGCCTCCTCCAGCTCGCCCTGCCACGGGGTGTCCGGGGCGAACGCGTGGCCGCGCGAGGCCATACGGGCCGAGTACAGGCGGATGAGCTCGCCGGCGATCTCGCGGGTGGCGCGCTTGGCCTTGGACTTGGTCTGCGCCCAGTCCGAGCCGCCCATCTTGGACAGCGACGGCGTCTCCCCGCCCACGTAGGTGGAGATCAGGTCGAGCTGGTCGGTGGGCACGAACAGCCGGTCGCCGGGGGCGCCGCGCTTCGAGGGCGCGTACTCGAGCACGAGGTACTCGCGGTAGGACTCCTCGGTGCCGGGGGCGGTGCGCGGGCCGCCGGTGACCTTGCGGCGCTGCAGCTCCACGAAGCGGGCGATGCCGTGCTGGGAGTGCACCACGTGGTCGCCGGGCTGCAGGGTCAGCGGGTCGACGGCGTTGCGCCGCTTCCGGGCCAGCCGCGCTCCGGGGGCGCGCGTGCCCGCGGTGCGGTGCCGGCCGAAGAGGTCGTGCTCCGTGATCAGGGCGATCTGCGCGTCCGGGATCGTGAAGCCGGAGCCGACGGGCGCCGCCGCGATGGAGACCCGCCCCGGGGCGAGGTCGGCGGGCAGGGGCCCGTCCACCACGGAGGCCGTGAGGCCGGCCTCCGCGTTGAGCTCGGCGAGGCGGCGGGCGGAGCCGGGGCCGTCGGTGAGGACCACGGCATGCCACCCTTCCGCGAGCCGGATGCGGGTGTGCGCGACCATGGCCTCGATGTCGCCCGAGAAGGTCTGCGCGACGCCGAGGGTGGCGCGCAGGGTGGCGGCGTCGGGCAGCAGCTCGGCGTCCGAGACCAGCGCGGTGACGGACCAGAACCCCTGGTCCTGCTCGAGCGCGGCCGCGCGGAGTTCGGCCACCGTGAGGAACCCGCCCGCGGCGGACTGGTCCGCCCCGGCCACGTCCACCGGGGCGACCGCGCCCTGCGCGGCGCCGGCCCACGCGGCCTGGAGGAACTCCTCGTTGGTGGCCAGCAGGTCGTCGGCGCGGCCGCGCAGGCGCTCGGGCTCCACGAGGACGGTCAGCGAGCCGGTGGGCAGCATGCGGGGCAGCGACGTCATGGCCTCGGCCAGCAGCGGGGAGAGGGACTCCATGCCCTCCACGGCCACGCCCTCGGCGATCCGGTCCAGCATGTCCGCGGCGGCGGGCATGGCCGGGATCAGCTCTTTGGCGCGCCGGCGCACGTGGTCCGTGATCAGCAGCTCGCGGCACGGGGGCGCGTACAGCTCGGAGGGGTGGCCCGAGCCGTCCTCCGTGGTGTCCTCGAGGGAGCGCTGGTCCGCCACGGAGAACCAGCGCATCTGCTCCACCTCGTCGCCGAAGAACTCGATGCGCACGGGGTAGTCCTCGGTGGGCGGGAACACGTCGATCAGCCCGCCGCGCACCGCGAACTCGCCGCGACGGCTGACCATGTCCACGCGCGAGTAGGCGGCGTCCGCGAGCGCGGCCACCACGCCGTCGAAGTCCCGTTCCTCCCCCGTCCGCAGGGTCACGGGGCTCAGCTCGCCGAGCCCGGCCACGAGGGGCTGCAGCACGGCGCGCACGGGGGCGACGACGATGCGCAGCGGGCCCTCCGCGTGCTCCTCGGGGTGGGCGAGGCGGCGCAGCACGGCCAGGCGGGCGCCCACGGTGTCCGAGCGCGGGGACAGGCGCTCGTGGGGCAGCGTCTCCCAGGACGGGAACAGCGCGGCGGCGCCGGCGGGGGCCCAGGCGGCGAGGTCGGTCACGAGGTCCTCGGCCTCGCGGGTGGTCGCGGTGACCACGAGGACGGCGGCGCGCTCGCCGTGGCCCTCGGCCAGCGCCTCGGCGAGGACGGTCAGCAGGGGCGCGCGGGCGCCGTCGGGCAGGCCGATCTCCAGTTCGACGCCCCGGGCCTCGAGCGGCCGGGCGGCGGAGGCGGCGGCCGCCTCGAGCGCGCGTTCGGCGCGCAGGCGCGGCAGCAGCGGGGCGAGGACGGGGGTGGTCTCGGGGGCGCTCATGCGCGGACCTCCGGGGTGGCGGTGGAGCCGTCCGTGGCGGCGGGCAGTTCGGTGGTCATGATCTCCCGGATCTCTTCGAGGAAGGCGAGGACGTCGTCGGCGCCGCCCACCGGGCCGCCGGCGGTGAGCCGGTCCGTGCCGAGCAGCACCGCGGTGGGGAACGAGTGCAGACCGAGGGCCTGCGAGGCGGCGCCGGCCGGGTCGGCGAGCACGAGCGACGCGTCGACGGCGCCGCTGTGGATCGCCCCCTCGGCGCCGGGGGCGTGCTGGGGCATGAGGACCCGCAGCCGGACCGGCCCGAGCGCGTCCTTGAACTCGTCCAGCCGGTCGATCACCCGCGTACAGGAGCCGCACCCCGTGGACAGGCGCAGGGCCACCACGGCCCCGTCCGCGACCAGCCGGTGCAGACCGGTGTACTCGCCGTCCGCGACCACGACGGCGTCCGGGAACGGGTGGCGTTCGGGCTCGGCGGCGTCGGCCGGGTCGACGGCGGCCGGAGCCTCGGGCGTGGGCGTCGCCGGGGCGGCGTCGGGTGCGGCCGGGACGGACTCGCGCCCGGCCAGGAACGCGGCGGTCGCGAGCAGCACGGACACGAGCAGGGCCCACGCCCACGCCCCGGCGCCGAAGGCGGTGAGAGGCTGCCAGGCCAGGCCCGCGCCGTGCACCGCCAGCGAGACGATCCCCTCGGCCAGGGCCAGGACGGCGAGGGCCAGGAAGACGACGTTGCGGACCACGGTGGTGCGGGAGATCGGGGCGGCCGAGGCCTCGCCGAAGCAGCCGCAGGAGACGCCGTCGTCCTGGGCCCGGACCACGAGCGCGAGGAAGGCGGCGAAGAGGGCCACGGCGACCAGGCCGACGACGGGACGCAGCAGGGTGAAGGGCTGCAGGAGGGCGGCGGCGAGCAGCAGCTCGAGCCAGGGGAACGCGCGCGCCAGGGCGGGGGCCGCGAACGGGCGGGGCACCCTGAGCCGGGTGAACGTGGCCTGCACGTCCTCGCCGGAACGGAGCTTCGCCGTCCCGCTCAGGAGCAGGATGAGGGCCACGGCCCAGAGTGCCGACATGGCGGACACACCTTCCAGGGGGTTCACGAGGGGTCGCGCGGCCGGTCCCGGCGCCGTGCACGGGACCCGGGTCGCGGAGGCCAGCATATAAGGTGAGGGATGGACGCCCATCGCCGTCGGCGAACCGGTGCCGGCCCTCTCATGGCCCGCCGGGCGCGGTCCGACTTGACCCCGAGGAGACACCGTGGCCTTTTCCGCTCAGCAGTCCATCCCGCACCCGCCGTCGGCCGTGGCGGCCGCCCTGGCGTCCGAGGACTTCCACCGTTCCGTGGTCGAGTCCTTCGGCGGCTCCCTGGTCTCGTTCTCCGTGGAGGGCTCCCCGGAGGGCCCGATGACCGTCACCGCCGTGCGCTCCCTGCCCGCGGACCGCATCCCGGACCGTGTCCCGGACATGGCCCGCAAGCTCATCGGCTCCGCCCTCCAGGTGGAGCAGGTGGAGCGCTGGGACGCGCCCGCCGCGGACGGCTCCCGCGCCGGCACCACCACCATCACCGTGCCCTCCGCCAAGGCGACGGCGGACGGCGCCCTCCGCCTGACCGCCGCCGGTGAGGGTTCCCAGTTCTCCGTGGACGGCACCCTCGTCTGCCGGATTCCGCTGGTGGGCTCGAAGCTCGCCGCGAAGGCCGAGCCGATGGTCGGCAAGGTCGTCGATCGTCAGGCCCGGGCGCTGTCCTCGTGGCTCGAGCGTGACGGCGGAGCAGCGCGCGGTTGATCTCGTTCCCCCGTCGCCCGGCGCCGACGAGCCCGTCTCCGCCTGCCCAGCGGGGGCGCCGGGCCCTCCCCTCGCCGGACGCCGTGCTCATCGTGTGCACCGGCAACGTGTGCCGATCGGCCTATGCGAGCCGGGCCCTGCAGGGACGGCTGGCGGCTCTGGTCCCCGGCCGGGTGGAGGTCGGCAGCGCCGGCTCCCAGCCGAACCAGGCCCTGACGGTGCCCCCGCCGCTCGTGCGGCTCGGCGCCGAGGCCGGTGTCGCCGGCCTCGCGGACCATCGGCCCGCCGCGTTGCAGCCGTTCATGGTCGCGGAGGCGGATCTCGTGTTGGCGGCGGCTCAGGAGCACATGCGCTTCGCGCTGCGGGAGGTGCCGCAGGCCGTCGCGCGGGTGTTCACCGTACTGGAGCTCGCGGCGCTGGTCCGCATCTTGGACGCGCGGGACGGACGGGACTGGATCCCCGCGGGCCGAGGAGTGCGTGCCTTCGCGGCGGAGGCGGCCCGCCACCGGGCCCTCGCGCGGTCGACCGCCCAGCCCCTCGACGTCGTGGACCCGTTCCGCGGACCGGTGGAGGGGTACGCGGAGATGATCCGGATCATGGATCCCGCGCTGGAGACCATCGCGGATGCCCTGGCCCGTGCCGTGACCCCGACCCCCTGAGCGTGGGGCTGCACCCCCGTCGAGGATGTCGCGGGGCGGGAGGTCAGTGGAACGCCTGCTGGGCGGGCTCGAGCCCGTCCGTGACGAGCTTCTCGACGGCGTCCGCCGCACGGTCCACGTGCAGGGGCAGGACGTCCTGCTCGGGCTTGGTGAAGGGGCGCAGCACGAAGTCGGCCACGTCCATGCGGCCCGGGGGCCGGCCGATGCCGACGCGCACGCGGGCGTAGTCCTTCGTGCCCAGCGAGGCGGTGATGGACTTCAGGCCGTTGTGGCCGCCCTCTCCCCCGCCGCGCTTGAGGCGCAGGGTGTCGAACGGGATGTCCAGCTCGTCATGGACCACCACGAGGTCCTCGGGGCCGATCCCGTAGAAGGACGCCAGCGCGGAGACGGGGCGTCCGGAGACGTTCATGTAGCCGGTGGACTTCGCGAGCACGACCCGCGGTCCCCCGATGCCGAGGCGACCCGTGGCCACCACGGCGCCGGCCCGGTGGCGGGTGAACCCGACCCCCATGCGGGAGGCGAGCTCATCCGCCACCATCTGGCCGACGTTGTGACGGGTGCGCTCGTACTCGGGCCCGGGATTGCCGAGCCCGACGATGAGCGTGGTCCCCGTCGTCATGGCGTGATCAGTCCTCGGAGCCCTCGGACTCGCCCTCGGCAGACTCGGCGGCCTGCTCCTCCTGCACGGACTCGTCGCCGAGGTCCTGCTCGACGACCTCGTTGACGGTGGCGATGACGATGTCGTCCTCGAGCTGCAGGGTGGCGCCGGCCGGGACCTGCACGTCCGGGGCGTACACGTGGTCGCCGGCCTCGCGGCCCTCGACGGAGATGGTGACGGCCTCGGGCAGGTCGGTGGCGTCGGCCTCGACCGGCACGGTGGCGTAGTCCAGCACGTACTCGGTGCCGGGGGCGACCTCGCCCTCGACCTGCACGGTGACCTCGACGATGACCTTCTCGCCGCGGCGGACCTCGATGAGGTCCAGGTGGTCCACGGTGTCCTTGATGGCGTGGCGCTGGATGTCCTTGGGCAGGACCAGGTGCTCCTCGCCGGCCTCATTCACGACGGTCAGCAGGGCGTTGGGGTTGCGGACGGCCAGGGTGGTCTCCTGGGCCGGCAGCAGCAGGTGCACGGGCTCCTGGCCGTGGCCGTAGACGACGGCGGGGATCAGGCCGGCGCGGCGGGCCTGGCGGGCGGCGCCCTTGCCGAAGTCGGTGCGGCGGGTGACCTTGATCTTGAGCTGGTCAGACATGATGCGTCCTCCTGTGGGGGTCTCGGCCGCGCTGCCGGGGGCGGCGCGGGATGCGGCCAGGAGGGGGCTTCAGTGCCGCAGCGGGTCAGCATGCTGACGCGCGGCGGCGGCCTCGTCGATCACGGAGCGCACGCTCCCTCGCCTGGGCAACCCGGACAGGATAGCACCGGTGGTGCTCGACGCGTTCAGCGGCCCGCGCGTCGGGACCGCTCGATGATGCGGTCCAGCTTGCGGCGGTGGGCCCGGTCCTTCGCGGGGGCGCCATGGTCCTCCTCGTCCTCCTGGGCGCTCAGCAGGAGTCCGCAACCGAGCACGATGGCGCCGAAGATCGTGATGAACACCTCCCCCAGCTGGAGCGAGGCCACGAGGATGATGAGGGCGGCCGCTTCGACGGCGACACGGGAAGGCGAGCGGTGCGTCCGGGCGAAGGGCCGAAGGCACAGCCAGAGGTAGGCGCCGACCACCACGATCAGGAACGGCCAGCCGCCCTCGACCAGGAGACCCAGGTAGGAGTTGTGGAAGAACATGGACACGTGGTCCAGGTCCACGAATGCCGTGGAGAGGCCCTGGCCGAAGAAGGACGTCTCCGCCACCTTCTCCACGGACGCCGCCTGGATCTGCGCCCGGAACCAGTCCGTGCCCGTGCGGTCGCCGAAGATCCCGAGGTCGGCCAGGTTCTCCTCGGCCCAGCTGACGAACCAGCCCATGACCACCACCAGTGCGATACGGAGGGCCCGCCCCAGGTAGGGGCTCACGAAGATCCATGCGACCGCGCAGAACAGCGCGGCCATCGAGGTCCGCGAGCCGGTGAGGAAGGTCAGGGCGGAGCCGGCGCCCAGCACGAGGAGCTTCGGGCCCATGCGCTGCAGGGTGGCCACGAGCAGCACGGGCAGGAGCGCGTAGAAGAGACCGGAGACGTTCTTGTCCCCCAGGAACCCGGTGAGGTAGCCGCCGTAGGTGTCCGGGACCAGGCCTGCGTAGAAGAGGGGCACGTTGATCAGTGCACCGGCCGTCATCCCGTAGAGGACGCCCTTGATGTCGATCCGCTCGCTGGCGATGGCGTAGATCAGCAGGATCAGGAGCGTGATCCTGGTGGCGCGACGCGTGGGATCAAGGTCGTTGTGCACGGTCACCGCGACGAGATACGCCACCAGGGCCAGCGCGACGAGGGCCAGCACGCCGTAATGCGAGAGGTCCCGGCGGGGCTGCCGGAACGAGGCCAGGAGCAGCAGAAGGATCGCGGAGAACTCCGCGAACGGGATCGGCAGGCCCGGAGCGGTGAACGCCTCCATCACCAGGCCGACCGCCAGTACGGCCTCGAACAGCCGCGGTGAGGCCGACGTGACCAGCGGGTTCCACGGAGAGCGGGTCCACGCGGCCTGACCGTCCGGGACGAGGCCGAGCGCGGCGTGGCCCCGGGCAGGCCGGGCCTCGGGTGGCGCGACGGCCCCCATGGCGCGGGCAGCCGTCCGGTCACGGGGCGTGCTCGGGCGCATGGTGCGGAACCTTTCGTGGACGCCGGGCAATACTCGGCTCAGCGTAGCGCGGTGGCGGGCCTCGTCCTCGGGGCCTCAGAGCGCACGGTAGGTGTTGGTACCGTGGACCTGTGCGTTTCCTGGCCACAACGGCCCGCGCATCCCCGTCCATGACCCCCGAGGTGCTCCGTGACGATCGTCGACTTCTTCCGCCTCCTGCGCGCCAACCTCCTGCTGCTCCTGGCAGCAGCCCTTGTGGGGGGTCTGTTGGGTTGGGGCTACTCCGCACTGCAGCCCCGGATCTACGCATCCGAATCTCAGGGGTTCCTCGCCGCCCGGGCTGCAGATCAGAGCCTCATCACCAGCAACCTGCCCGCCGAGAGCCGGGCTCAGGCCTACGTCGCCCTGATCAACAGCGAGGCCGTGCGTGAACGCGTGGCACAGGACACGGGGCAGGACGGCGACGGCTCGCTCTCCGCGGTGCTCGTCCCCGAGTCCAGCATGATCAAGGTGACCGCCACCTCGACCGATCCCGAGACCGCCGCGCAGCTGGCGAACAGTGCACTGCAGGCGACGGCGGACGTGGCGGCGGACGTGGACAAGAACAGCCCGCTGGAGGTCGTGCCGCTGTCCGATGCCCGCGTGCCCTCTGCCCCCGTGAGCCCTGACACCCGGCGCAACGTCCTCGTGGGCGCGGTGGCCGGACTGGGTGCGGGACTCGCCATCGCCGTGCTCCGTCGTCTCCTGGACGTGAAGGTGCGCAGCCGCGCCGACGTGAAGGAGATCACCGGCGCCGGCGTGATCGGCGCCGTCCCGGAGAACGAGTCCCTGACCCGCACGGGCGAGGAGGCCATGGACCTCGACCCCCGGGCCGGCGAGGCCATCCGGGCGCTGCGCACCAACCTCAAGTTCGTCTCCGTCGACGAGCCGCCCCGCGTCGTCTCGTTCACGAGCGCGGACCCCTCCGAGGGCAAGTCGACCGTCGCATCGAACCTGGCCCGCGCCCTGGCCCTGGCCGGCGAACGGGTGCTCGTGGTGGACGCCGACCTGCGGCGGCCCCGGCAGCACGACCTCTTCCAGGTGGCGGGCGACGTGGGCCTGTCCGAGGTGCTGGCCGGTGAGGTGCAGCCGGACGACGCCCTCGCGGCCACCGGAATCCCGAACCTCACGCTGCTCCCCGCCGGCCGGACGCCCCCGAACCCGTCGGAGCTGCTGGGCTCGAAGCGCATGCGGGCCCTGCTGAAGCTGGCATCGGAGGACTTCTTCGTCATCGTCGACTCCCCTCCCCTGCTGCCCGTCACGGACGGCTCCCTCCTGGCCACGGCCGTGGACGGGACTGTGCTCGTGGTGCGTCAGGGGCGGACCCGCAAGGACCACCTGGAGGCGGCTGTGGAGAACCTCGCCGCGGTGGACGCGCATCTGATAGGCGTCGTGATGAACGGCGTCGCGCGCTCCCAGCGCGGCGGCGGCTACTCCTATGGCTACGGGTACGAGAGCACGTACCACAAGTCCCACGAGAAGTACCTCTCGAGCGTCGGTTCGTCCGCGAAGAAGGGGCGGCGTTCACGCCGCAAGGCCCGCGCGCGCAGCTGATCGCCCCCACGCACGAAGCCCCCGCCGGAACCGGCGGGGGCTTCGTCGTGCGAGACGCGGTCAGCGCCTCAGGTACGTCCGCAGGCGTTCGCGCTGATCCGGGGCGGTGTAGCCGACGGCGGCCAGGGGCCCGAGGTCGAGGGCGCTGTTCGTCGGCCGCGGTGCCACGCCCTCCTTGCCGGCCATGTACGCGGCGGTGGTCGTGGCGGAGACGCGCCCGGCGTCGTGGCCGGTGTCCTCGAAGACCCACCGGGCGACGTCGTGCCAGGTGACCACGTCGCCGCTGTTGGTCATGTGGAACGTGCCCGTGGGCGCGTCCGTGGTGACCAGGTGCAGCAGGGCGTCGGCGAGGTCGTCGGCGAAGGTGAGGCGGCCGTGCTGGTCGGCGACGACGGCCGGGTCGATCCCGCACTCGGCGAGGGAGGCCATGGTGGCCACGAAGTTCTTCCCCTCCCCGATCACCCAGGAGGTGCGGACGATCCAGTGCCGCGCCACGGTGCGCACCGCGGCCTCGCCGGCGGCCTTCGACTGGCCGTAGACGCCCAGCGGCGCGAGCGGGTGGTCCACCGGGTGCTCCTGCCCCACGGGGAGGGCACCGTCGAACACGTAGTCCGTGGAGACGTGCGCCAGGGGCACGCCGGCCTCGGCGCAGCGGCGGGCGAGCTCGGCGACGGCGGCCGCGTTGACGGCCCAGGCCTGGGCCCGGCCCTCGGGCGTCTCGGCGGCGTCCACCGCGGTCATGGCGGACGCGTTGACCACGGCGCGCAGGCCGCGGAAGTGCTCCCGCGGCCACGAGGCCGGATCGGTCATGTCCCACGTGTCGCGTCCGTGGGCCTCCACGGGGATGCCCGCCACCTCGGCCCGGGTCACGAGGGCACGGCCGAGCTGCCCGCCGGCGCCGACCACCAGGATCGGGGCGGGCGGCATGGGAGTGACGTCCGCGAGCATCGGGTGGGCGCGGTCCTTGTCCGAGAGCGCGGCGTCCTCGAGCGGGATGGGCCAGGCGATGGCCGCCGTCGGGTCCGCGAGGTTGAGGAACGTGTACTGGCCCTGCGCGTCGGCGGACCAGTGGTCGTTGACCAGGTACGTGTAGGCGGTGTCCGGCTCGAGCGTCTGGTAAGAGTTGCCCACCCCGCGCGGCACGAAGACGGCCTTCTCCGGGCCGAGCTCCACGGTGGCGACGGCGCCGAAGGACGGCCCTTCGCGCAGGTCCACCCAGGCGCCGAAGATCCGGCCGTGGGCGACGGCCACGTACTTGTCCCACGGTTCGGCGTGGATGCCGCGGGTGGTGCCGACGGCGTCGTTGAAGGAGATGTTGTTCTGCACCGGGGCGAGCGAGGCGAGGCGGGGGTGCTCGGCGGCGAGGGCGCGGATCTTCTCGCGCTGCCAGTTCTCCTTGAACCAGCCGCGGTTGTCCCCGTGGACGTCGAGGTCGAGGACGAGCAGGCCGGGGATGGCGGTCTCGGTGATGCGCATCAGTGGTGCCCCCCTCACTGGCCCTGGGCGCGGTACGTGGCCTCGACGGCGTCCTTGGCCGGGCGCCACCAGGCCTCGTTCTCGCGGTACCAGCGGACCGTGTCCGCCAGACCGGCGCGGATGTCCGTGAACTGCGGCTCCCAGCCGAGCTCGGTGCGCAGGGCGGTGTTGTCGATCGCGTAGCGCAGGTCGTGGCCCGGGCGGTCGGCGACGAGGTCGTAGTCGTCCGCGGGGCGGTCGAAGAGCTCGAGGAGGATCTTCACGATCTCCCTGTTGTTCCTCTCGCCGTCCGAACCGATCAGGTACGTGCGGCCGATCTCGCCGCGTTCGAGGATGCGCAGCACGGCCGAGGAGTGGTCCTCCGTGTGGATCCAGTCCCGGACGTTGACGCCCTGGCCGTAGAGGCGGGGGCGGACGCCGTCGATCAGGTTGGTGATCTGGCGCGGGATGAACTTCTCGATGTGCTGGTACGGGCCGTAGTTGTTGGAGCAGTTGCTCAGCGTGGCCTGCACGCCGAAGGAGCGGACCCACGCGCGCACCAGGTGGTCCGAGCCGGCCTTCGAGGCCGAGTAGGGGCTGGAGGGGTTGTACGGGGTGGACTCGGTGAACTTCGCCGGATCGTCCAGCTCGAGGTCGCCGTAGACCTCGTCCGTGGACACGTGGTGGAACCGCTTGCCGTGCTTGCGAACCGCTTCCAGGAGGACGAAGGTCCCGACGATGTTCGTCTGGATGAACGGGGAGGGATCGTTCAGCGAATTATCGTTGTGGGACTCGGCCGCGTAGTGCACGACGGCGTCCGACTCGGCGACCAGGCGGTCCACCAGGGCCGCGTCGCAGATGTCCCCGACCTCGAGAGTGACGCGATCCTCGGGCAGGCCGGCGAGGTTCTCCCGGTTGCCAGCGTAGGTCAGCTTGTCCAGGACGACGACGTCGTGCCCGGTCTCGCGGACGACGTGGTGGACGAAGTTCGAACCGATGAACCCGGCGCCGCCGGTGACGAGGAGGTGCATGGGGTCACACTATCGGGAGCGCTTCAGCTCACCCACCGTCGTCTGGCCGGGCGATGCCGGTCCGTGCGGGCCGGACGACGCCTCTGGCCGAGAAGATCCCACTAGTCTGGCAAGAGGTCTCAGGACACACCCAGTCGACGATGGAGGGCCATGTTCGAGTCACCGCGGCTGTCGATCATCATTCCCTGCCACCGCAGCGGACAGCCCCTGAAGGACCAGATCACGGCTCTGCTGCGTCAAACCGATGCGCCGCCGAGGGAAATCCTGCTGTGCGACAACGGAGGAAATGCGTGGCTGCGATCCTATGTCGCCGCTCTCCGGCCCCTGCCTGATGGCGTGACCGTCCGCGTGGTCGACGCCGAGGAACATCGCGGTGCGGCCTTCGCCCGAAACCGTGGCATCAGCGAGGCGTCGGCCGACAGACTCGCGTTCTGCGACGACGACGACGTCGTCCACCCTGACTGGTGTCGTCTCGCCCACGAGTTTCTGGACGACTTCCCAGTCGTGACGGGAGGCGTGGTGGTCAAGGACGACGCGGCCGTCGCTGACAAGTCTTTGGAGCAGAAGCTCGAGATGCTGGCCGCCGAAACCGTGCCGGTCCCTCCACGCCCTGCAGGGCGGGGGTCGATGGGGCCGGCCCTCATGGGCGGGAATTTCGCCGCCCGACGGGACGTCCTGCTAGCCGTCGGGGGGTTCGATGCGGCCCTCGTCCGCGGTGGCGAGGACAACGACCTGGCCTTCCGCCTCAACCGCGCCGGCGTGCCGATCACGGACTGCGGAGCCATGAGCATCATCTACGCCCGACCCTCCGCATGGCGTGACCGCGTCCGCACGCAGGCCCGGGCGGGACGTTCACTTGCGGAGGCCACTTCGGCGCGGGACGCGTGGCATGCGGTGCCTGAATTGAGCTCCGCACCGACCACAGAACTGGCCCGCGCGGGCGCGGCTGCGGCCGCTATGGCCGCTGGGCTGAAGGCCCGCGACTGGCCTGGCGCGGTCGATCGCGTGGCGACGGCTTGGGGACTCGTCGACGGGTGGACGCGCCATCGAGTCTTCCGGCGACAGACTGAACCACGAATCGGTCTGGGACTGGGCTCCTCGGAGCGCCCACACAACCCGGGCACGACCGTTCTGGTGGTCGCCTATAACCACGCTCCCTACGTCATCGAGACCCTGGAGAGCATTCGACAGCAGACCGTCCCTCCGGTCCGGGTGCTGATAGCCGATGACGCATCGCCAGGAGATGACACTGCCCAGGTGATCCGGCGCTGGCTCGCTGACGCCCCGTCGTCGTTCGAGTTCCATCCCAATGCCATCAATATAGGGCTGAACCTGACCCTCAACCGGCTGCTATCCCAGGTGGACACCGAATTCGTCACCTACATCGCGGGTGACGACACCATGCGCGAGGATCGGATCGCGATCCACGAGGATCTCCTGCGGGCCGCTCCAGATGATGTCGTTCTTGCCTACAGCGACGCAGTGGTGATCGACGAGAACTCCTCGGTGCTCCACCCGTCCTCGCGAGTCGAGTTCCCTTGGCCAGACGAGCCACGGCGCAGCGAGGACACCCTCGCCTGTCTCATCGGGTCCAACTGGATTCCGGCGGCGTCGTTCTTCATGCGCACAGCTGTTCTTCGCGAGGAGGGCGGCTACGCCGAGGACCTCTTCTACGAGGACTTCGAGCTCCTCACCCGTCTGGCGGCGCGATATGGCTTCACCTACACGGAGGAGCCCCTCGTTGCCGTCAGGCGCCTGGCAACCTCTCTGGGCGCAGTGGGGTTCGCGCATGACAGTCCCCGTTTTGTCCGGTCCATGTTCGCGGCCTTGCGCAATGCGGAGCACGGCACATCGGCGGCGGCCCGAGGACTTGCGCGATCACATCGGTGGGAGCTGACCAAGCGGGCTGCACGTATCGGCATGCCATTGCGCGAGGTGTTGGCAATGTTCCAGGACAGCTGGCGTGGCGCAGCGACGCCTGCCCACGCGGCCGTCCACCTTGCTCGAATGCTCGGGCAGCGAGTGGGCAGCTGAGGGCCCGAGCCTCTCCGGGGCAGGCCCCCAGGGTGGGCAGTGCCGCTTAGAGCAGAGTGGGGCCGATGTGCTGGAGCAGGTGGTCAGCGCGACGCTGGGTTGTCGTTTCGAAATCGTTTGCCGCCACGAGGTCGAGACCTGCCTGCCGTGCACGAAGGAGAGCCTCGGGGTCATCGATGAGAGATCGCAGAATCTCCACCATGCCGTCGATGTCTCCCCTCGGCACCGCCCAGCCCACGCCATGGCGCCGCACAAGCGGGCTCAGCGTGGCGTTTGCGAAGCCGAGCACCGGTGCACCTGACCCCAGGGACTCGAAGTAGGTACAGGACGGGTCGCCCTGGAGGTGGGGCAGAAGCATAAGGTCGACGGTGTCCCGTACGTCGTTCAGCCACTCGGTACGGTAGTCACGGAATCCACGGAACTGGACCCAGCCTTCCGCGCGGTCCTGCAGCGTCTCGCGCATTGGCCCGGTCCCCAGAAAGGCCATCTCTACCGGCAGACCCGCCCGGCGTGCCCGATGGGCAACTTCGAGAGCGTACTCAGGGCCCTTGATCGGGTCCAGTCGACCGGAGAAGGCCATGCGAAGAGGACCCTCGCCGTCCCATGCCGGAACGGCGCGCGCGGCTGCGGCGTCTGCGGCGTAGATCCGATGGTCCATGAAGGCCAGCGCGGTGGCCGACTGCTTACCATAGGCCCGGAAGGCAGCAGGTCCGTTGCACTGAAGTGATCTCGCTTTCCGAGCCTGTCTGCGTAACCCGGCCTCGACACGAAGAAGTCCGACCGCTGCACGAGCGAGCGGGATTCCGGAGGACGTCGCACGGTGGATGGCGAGACGGATGCCGTAGTCCACCTCGGCCGTCAGCACTGCGGGCGTACGGACTTCGGTCACCCCTCTCCAATGGGGTGCCAAGAGACCCAGCGTCAGGTCCAGGCCCAGGGAATCGATCTCAGCCGGGACGGGCTGAGCTTTGACGATGTCGAAACCCAGACTGTCGACGTCTGCAGTCGCGTAGGCCAGTGGGAGCGGCTCGGGGATGTCGTTCACCGCAGGTGCGAGGACGATGACCCGTCCTGGCCAACTGCGAGCCAGCTCAGTCAGGCCCGAGAATCCGCGCGCTTCCATGGCAACCAGGCCACCGGAAGAGAGGATCGGACCGGGTAGCACGTATCCGAGCCGGGGGCCCGATGAAGACGGAACATCGAGACCGAGAGACATCAGGCGCTTCCCTCCCCGTACCGGTCCCCGGGCACGGCGAGCCATTCCGGCAAGAGGAGTGCGGACTCAGAGTACGGATAATGGCGTCCAAAGAACAGCGGCGCTACGACCCTGCGCGGCCGCTGCCCGGGGGGTCGAGAGGAGGCGAGGTAACCACCCCAGTACGAAAATGTAGAATTCGCCAGAATCAGATTCTCCGCGCTCGAGACCTGGGCCAGGTCTTGGAACATGTCATGTGGCGAAGGCATCACCCTGACATCGCCGCCTGCAAAGAGGTCCGACAGATGGGTCACGCACCAGTCGGGATCGTCGGAGACGAAGACCACCGGCGCCCCTCCCGGGGAGTCGATCTCTTCGATCGCCGCCCGCACGAACTCGCGAACGTCGAATCCGTAATGACGTCGGAATTCTGGGTTGCTGTAGTAGTCGCCGCGCCGCACGTTCACCACCGTGGCCCCCGGCGTGACGGAGCCCCAGCGCTCGCTGAAAGCCGACCCGTGGAGGAGCATATCCCGGCAGAACTGCTTCAGGTCCGGGTAGAGGAAATCCACATTGATCTCGTGGCCCCATTCCACGGTCCGTGGCTGGAAGAAGGAAACCTTGTCCTCCGTCACCGTCAGTTCGCGGAGTCGCGGGAATTCCTGGAGCCACGGTTCCATTTTGGGCTTGTACCTCACAAGCCAACTCACCCCGGTGGACCGTTGACGAGCCCACGCGGTCACCCACAGGAAGAGAAAATTCCCACCGTTCATGGGTTCATTTCCCCAGATCACGTATGGCTGGCGCCGGCGGATCGGAGCCATACCGCGTGCGATGGCATCTCTGACGACTTGCTGCACAGGGTGATCATATCCGGCTTCTGCTTAAGCTGAGGCGATCTTGTGCATTCACCGTGCGTGCCACTCAGACAGGAACCTCTGCTCCCGATAGCATCACAGCATGAAGGGCATCATCCTCGCCGGGGGCACCGGCTCCCGCCTGCACCCGATCACCCACGGCATCTCGAAGCAGCTGGTCCCCGTTTACGACAAGCCGATGATCTACTACCCGCTCTCCACGCTGATCCTGGCGGGGATCAGCGACATCCTGGTGATCACTACCCCGCACGACGCAGAGCAGTTCCAGCGCCTCCTGGGCGACGGCTCCCAGTTCGGGATCTCGCTCAACTACGTTCAGCAGCCATCCCCCGACGGCCTGGCACAGGCTTTCATCCTCGGTGAGGACCACATCGGCGACGAGCATGTCGCGCTCGTCCTGGGGGACAACATCTTCTACGGCCCGGGCATGGGCCAGCAGCTGCGCCGTCACACTGAGGTCGACGGCGCCACCGTGTTCGGTTACTGGGTCGCCGACCCGACGGCCTACGGCGTTGTGGAGTTCGACACCGAGGGGAAGGCCGTATCCCTCGAGGAGAAGCCGGCCCACCCCAAGTCGAACTACGCCGTCCCGGGGCTCTACTTCTACGACAACGACGTTGTCGAGATTGCCAGGAGTTTGAAGCCCTCAGCCCGCGGCGAGCTGGAGATCACGGACGTGAACCGCACCTACCTCGCGCGCGGCGCCCTGAACGTCGAAGTCCTCCCCCGCGGGACGGCGTGGCTCGACACCGGCACTTTCCACGACCTCAACGACGCGTCCAACTTCATTCGCACGGTCGAGTCCCGCCAGGGACTCAAGGTCGGTTCTCCTGAGGAAGTGGCGTGGCGCCAGGGGCTCCTTACAGATGAGCAGCTTCAGGAACGAGCCCAGCCACTGGTGAAATCCGGCTACGGCCGCTATCTGCTCGACCTGCTCAACACCGCAAGATGAGCATGGAAACCGTCGTGCGCGCACGAGGACATCACACCGACGCCGTCATCGTGACGGCCCTGATCGTGGCCCTTGTGGTCCTCCCCGCGATTGTTGCAGGCACCGCCGGTGCGCTCTGGATTCCTCACAACGACTCGTGGGCTCATTCACGGATCGCCGCTTCGTTTGCCGAGACCGGCCGGGTGCATCTCGTCGGATTCAACCGGGCCTCGATGGTCGGGATGATGGTGCCCCTAGGTTCGCTTGCGTCCAGCGTCGTCGGCCAGCATGTGTTCGTGATGCTCTGCGGAGCCGCCATGATCGGCTTCTCTTACGGCACGGCGCGACGGGTTCTGCCGAGGGGCCGCTCGTTGCTGGTCGCGGCGTTGGTCGGAGTAGCTCCAGGCTTTGCACTGCTGTCGACGTCCTACATGACTGATGTCCCGATGATGGCGGGCATTGCGGGTGGTCTGTACTTCGGTGCCCGCTACCTCGACGGCGGCGGCGTCCTCAACCTCATCGGGAGCATGGCGTTTGGGCTGTGGGCGACCACGGTTCGAGAGCAGGGCCTGGCAGCAGTGGCGGCGGTCGCGGTGACCGCCTGGCTCGTTCGACGGGACAGACGGCGCGTCATTTTCGTCGCCTCCCTCGTCACGCTGGTCGCTATCGCCGCCTTCGAGGTCTGGCGTCGGTCACAGCCAGGTGACGATCCGCCCATGGTCGATCCCACAGTTGGAGGCGCGGTGCGGGCCCTCGCAATGGGGGTCATGACCTTGATGTTCGTGTGTTCTCCGGCGGTCCTACTCGGCGCCTCAAAGCCGCGCTCCGCCGCGGCCTGGTCTTTCGGCACGGCAGGTGCCCTCACTACGGCAGGGCTAGTGTTCCTCCTCGGGCGGGGCGCCCTGCTGGGAAATTACCTGGCCGCCGACGGCGCCTACATGGCCATGTCCCACGGCGCACGTGACACGGTGCCGGGCTGGCTTCTCTGGTGCGCCGCAGGGCTGGCGATCCTCGCCGGCACCACGGTGGCGGCCCTGTGTGGCGATGTCGTGGCGCGTGCACGTCGTCGCCCAGGCCGTCCATGGCGACCGGCTGGTCAACCCGTCGTCCTGCTCATGGCCTCGTTCTTGCTGATCTACCTCGCGGGCATCACAGTGCAGACGTTCTCGGGCCAGGCGATGTTCGAGCGGTATCTCTACCCGCTCATCGTGCCCCTGAGTGTGCTGGTGCTTCGGGCCACACGGACCCGGGCGGCCCAGAGGGCCGCCGCCGCGACGGCCGCCCTCATCGTCGTGGCCTCCACTGCCCTGGTGACTCTTCATACGTGGTCGAGCACGGGCGTCGTGTGGCAGGCGGCGGAGGAGCTCGTGGCGGAGGGGCTGGCGCCGCAGGACGTGGACGCCGGATTCGCCTGGGTAGGGCTGCACTCGAACGTGGGCGTAGCAGAAGATCCGGCTCGATCAGACGTCGTCGGCGGGTGGGCTGCACTCTTCTCCGACTCGCGTCAGTGCGCCGTCGTGTCCATGGGAGACCCCGTGGCAGCCACGGAACCCGTTCGGACGATCACCTACACGAAGTACCTGTTCTTCGGACAGGACCGTGTGGTCATCGAGCGCCTGGACCCCTGCCGCTGACGACGGCGCGGACCAAGCGGTCGCGGACTCTCGCGCCGACCGCTTCCCAGGTCAGGCGCGCTGCGTGCTGTGATGCGCGGCGCCCCGCCTCCTTGGCCACAGCCGGGTCCGCCAGACGCAGCATGGCTTCACTGACCCCCCCTGGGTCTGACGGATCCACGACGATCCCACCGTCGCCGATCATGTCTGAGGCCCCGCCCACAGTGGTCCCGATGGAGGGAATGCCCATGCGGCCGGCCTCCGCGTACACGATGCCTGCGGGCTCGAGTCGGCTGGGCACGACGAGACACGTGGCTTCGGCGAAGAGGCGTCCCAGTCGCTGTTGCGCCGCCGGCTCTGAGATGGGCAGGAGCCCGTGCACCACGACCCCGTCAGCATCGATGTTGGGGACACCCGCGCCGACCAGGTGGAGGAGGGCGTCGGGGTACAGGTCGCGCACCTGCGCAAAGGCCTTGACCACGGCGTCGCCGCGTTTACGTTCCCAGTCGTGGCCGACGAAGAGGAACCGCGGCGAACTCCAATCCTTGTCCGTGGAAGGCTGCCCCTCTCGATTGACGCCCAGCCCCGTCACCGTGATCCACTCGCGAGGAATTCCGTAGTCGTCACTGATGGAGTCAGCGACCCAGGATGTAGCCGCGAAACAGATGCCCGCCTTCTCGTAGACGCTCTGCTGCAGGCGCCGTCGTCCGTCGACGAGAGCTGGCGGCAGGTCAGGAAACGGGCCCCACGCGTGCTCGACCGCCTGGGCGATCGTCATATCCTCGAAAGTGGCGAGTCGTCGGTGGTGAACTCGGTAGCCCGTGCCGATCTGGAGGACGGCGTCCACATGGCGGGGAACGCGGTACAGTGCAGTCAGCTCCACCAGGCGGGCGTAGGCAGCACTCTCACGGCCAAGCGTCAGCAACTCGTCGGCCGTCGGGCGAAGCCGTTGTGCCGTCACCCGAGTCCAGACTCGAGCGGCAGTGGACGGCGGGGTCAGGTCCACCGGCACCACCCGGACTCCCGCCGCCTCGAGGCCCCGGATGAGACCCGCCGGAGTGCCAGACCAAGACTGGGGGTCAGTCGGGTCCCCCGGGTATGTGACGGCTACGGTGAGTGTCACCCCGGGATCGTTGGCTCGCATGTGGCCATTACACCAGACGCCGAGGGATGCTCATCGCTGTCCCGCAATTCGCGGCAGATTCGTGAGCGCATTGCGAATTCGTTGGCTGAACTCCACTTCGGAAAACTGCTCGGCGTGCGCCTGCATCGCCGCCCGGTCCCAGTCATGAGCCAGCAGACGTTCCACCCCTCCGGCCACCGCATCCACCGTCGGCTCCTCCACGAACACCCCGTTGACGCCGTCCACGACGGTGTCCAGGTAACCGCCGGCCCGTAGCGCCACGGTGGGCACGCCCCACGCGCTCGCCTCGAGCGGGGTGATGCCGAAGTCCTCGTGGCTCGCTGCGATCAGTGCCGTCGCGTGCGCGTACGCCCAGCGCAGCTGCGCGTCGGTGAGGTCCTGGCCAAACACCACGTCCTCCCCCGCCATCGCGCGCAGCCGTGCCTCCTCCGGGCCCTTGCCGATCACCACGAGCGGCCGCCCCGCGCGGGCCGCAGCCTCGATGGCCACATCCACGTGCTTGTACGGCATGAGCCGCGCGACCGAGAGCAGGAAACCGTCCTCCGCCAGCCGCTCGGCGCCGGGGATCGGCGCCTGCGGGCCCTCCGTGCTCACGGAGTGCGGCGGGAACACGAGGTCCACGCCGTCGAGCCCGTAGACGTCTTCGATCCGCTCCTTCACCACCGTGGAGTTGGCCACATAGCGTGATCGACGCCGGACGGACGCGCGGTCCCACCTGCGCAGACCCGGGCGCAGCACGCGGGCGATCCGGCCCTTGATGCTGTCCCGGCCGCCCTCGCCCAGGTAGTCGTCCAGCAGGTACACCCAACGCGCCGGGGTGTGGCAGTAGACGAGCGTGGCGCCGTTGTAACGGAATCCATGCGCCCAGCCGGAGGTCGAGACGACGGCGACCGACTCCTTCACGTGCATCAGTGAGGAGGCCAGGGGCAGCAGCGGCAGTGCCCTCCGCGGGTCCTTCCGCAGCAGCCCGACCCGGTTCAGGGGCGAGGTGACGATGTGCGCGTCCTTGAACTCGGGGAACGTGCCCTCCGGGTCGTAGAACGTCGTGTAGATGGGCGCGTCCGGCCACATCCGGTGCAGGGCGAGCACCACCCGCTCCGCCCCGCCCTTCTGGGTGAGGTAGTCGTGGGCGATGGCGATCCGGCCGCGCGTCGTGTCGGTCATGGTGCTCCCCTCAGAACTGCCGGCGGGCACGCCCCGGCCGGGTGCGTCCGGTCTCCGCGGCGGCTTCGACCTGCAACGCGATCAGTTTTCGTGCAATCGGCGCCGGCAACACGGCAGCGGCACGCTCGACGACGGCGGAGCTGCACCGGATCGTGCGCTCCGTGCTCAGAGCGGCCACCGCCCGCACGGCGGCCCCCCACGGCCCGCCCGGGGCGCGGTCCCCGCCGAGTGCGTCCGCCCCGTGCTTGGCGATGAAGATCTGCCGGGCGGACCCGGAATGCAGAGCCCGGCGCGCCTTGGTGTAGGTGGTGACCGCCGCCGCGTGGTGACGGGTCTCCAGCTCCGGCCGGATCTCCACCGGATACCCGGCGGCATGGAGGCGGTAGCCGAAGTCCACGTCCTCCCAGCCATAGCGGCGGTAGTCCGGGTCGTAGCCGCCGAGCTCCGCATGGAGGGTGCGGGGGACGGACACGTTGCCCGCCCAGTGCCGCCACTGCTGCTCTGCCGTAAGGGCATAGGCATGGCGACGGTGCGCTTCGTCCTGGGCGTCACCGTAGACGCGCTGATAGGCGGAGTCCGGGAGGACATTGGCCGTCAATCCGATCACGCCGCCATGCCCGCCCGCGTGCGCGGCCACGTGGTCCCGGATGTAGTGGGGTCCGGGCTCCAGATCGTCGTCGGTGCGGATGAGGATGCGGCCGGACGTCGCGTCGGCACCTGCGTTGAGCGCGGCGACCCGTCCGCGGTTCTCGGGGAAGACGGTCCAGCTCAGGTCCAGGCCCGGGTGTTCCGCGGCCAACTGCGCGAGCACCGCTTCCGACCCGTCCACATCCCCGTCCACGACCACGTGGACCTCGAACGGCGGGGCGCCCTCCTGCGCGGCGAGGGCGCCGGCCAGGCGCGGCAACCGCTGGGCGCCGCCCCGGCTGGGGACGATCACGCTGGCCTCGGGGGTCAGGGGCGTCTCGGTCATGAGTCCTCCGCGGGGATCATAGGGACAGGTCATCCAGGAGCTCGGCGACGGCGGCGCGGCCGGCCTCGGGTGAGAACAGCGACTCCCAGCGGCGTCGCTGGGAGTGGGCCACCGCCCCCAGATCGATCGCTCGTACCGCCCGCAAGCAATTCGCGAGTGCGGCGGCGTCGCGCTGCGGAACAACGAAGGGGTGATCGCTGCCGACCACCTCGGGAACGGCCCCCGCATCGGAAGCCACCACCGGAACGCCCGCCGCCATCGCCTCGGCCGTCACCAGGCCGAAGACCTCGGCCCACTGCGACGGCACGGCCAGCACGTCCACGGTGGCCAGGAACTCACCGCTGTCCTGCCAGCCGAGCACCTGGACGTCCTCACCGGCTGCCTTCAGGGCGGTGGCGAGCCGGTCCGCCTCGTCCTCCGCCACGAATCGGCTCTCCCCCGCGACGCGGAACACGAAAGCACCCGGGTCGGTCTTCCGCAGCAGCGCGGCGGCCTCCAGCAGGGTGACGATGCCCTTGTCCTCGGACAGGCGGCCAAGGAATCCCACGGTCACCGGATCATCGGCACCGCGGGCCCGCCGTGTCTGCGGCGCCGTCGGGGCCGGAACCCAGTTGTGGAGCACGCGCGCCCCGCGGATGCGGTCCGCCGCGAATCGGGACGGCGCGAGGACCGCGAGCGCACCGGGACGCGCCAGGGCGGAGAACACGCGCAGAACCGGCTTCTCGGGTACCTGATGCAGGTGCACGATCCGGCGCCGCCGGCCGGCCAGTGCGGTGGCGGGCAGCAGCCCGTTGCACCACACGACGTCGTCCCCGCCGCGGCCTCGGTCCCAGGCCCGGAGAGCGCGCAGGTACCCCAGGCGTCCGGGCCTACCCACGCGGACCACGTCGAAGCCGTCCGCGGCCAGACGATCGGCGGTCTCGGCCGGGTGCGCCGGGGCCACGACGCCCACGTCCCGACCGAGCTCGCGCAGGGCCGTGGCGAGGTGGTGCAGCATCACCTCGCCGCCACCCACTTCGCCCTGGTTTGCCAGGATCCAGATGCGTCCGGTCATCCTGAGGTCTTCCCCACCCGGCGCCCGAGCACCTCGAGGGTCGCCTCGGCGGTCGCCCGGGCCATCGTCTCCACGTCGCCCATGCACACCTCGCCCGGGCCGTCGGCGGCGGCACGCACGACGGCGTCGGCGATGACCGCCGGAGTGGTCTCGTGGACCAGCCACTCGGGGGGCAGGATCTCTCCGTTGCCTCCCACGTCCGTGGCGACGGCGGGCAGGCCGGCGGCCGCGGCGTCGAGCAGGGTGTAGCTGAGGTTCTCCCACGCGGAGAGCTGCACCAGCACGTCGTGCTCGGCCATGGTGCCCCACGGCTCCACGAAGCCGGGAAGGTCGACCGCATCCGCGACACCGAGGTCCTCGGCCTGGGCACGCAGCGCAGCCGCGAGCGGCCCGGTGCCGGCCAGCGTCAACCGCGTCCCGGGGTCCCGCTCCAGCAGGGCGGGCAGCGCGGCGATCAGCCGGTCGAGGTTCTTCTCTGGCGCCAGCCGGGACAGGGAGAGGATCCGCAGCCCCTCCCCCGGTGCGCGCCGCCGCCCCGCGGCCGCGGCGCGCACCGCAGGCACGTCCACGCCGTTGCGCACCACGGTGAGGGGCGCCCCCGCACCCCACTTGCGCTGGAGCACGTCCGCGGTGGACTGCGCCACCGCGATCACGAGGTCGGTGCCGCGCAGCCGGGTGCGGTGCGCGGCGTTCTTCACCCGGGCCGCGGCAGCCCGGTTGTACAGCCCGTCGTCCGGGGCGATCCCGTGCTCGGTGCTGAGCAGCGCCGGCGCACCGGCCCGCCGCACGGCCCGCCCCGCGCCCAGCGCCGTGAAGGCCGCGAGGTCGGCGTAGGCCAGGTGCGTGTGGACCGCGGCCGGGCGCAGGGTGCGCACCGCCGTGCGGAGCGTGCGCACCGAGGCGGCCAGGCCGGCGTCGGGACCGACGTCCCCGGTGAACACCGCCGCGCCCTGCTCGCGCAGCCGCTCGGCGAGCGGACCCTCGGGGCAGAGCACCGCCAGACGCAGGCCGGGCAGGCCCACGCGCGCGACGTCGAGGACGTGCCGGGCCACGCCGCCGAGGTCGGCGACCGGCACCACCCAGAGCGCCAGCGGGGCCGGAGTGGCCGTCGCGGCCTCCGGGATCACAGCCACTGCTCCAGGCGGTCCAGGGCCGTCCAGAAGCCCTCGCCGTTGTTGATGTGACCCTGCCAGATCTCCGGGATGAAGCTCACCCCGGGGGCCAGGCGGTCCAGCTGCTCGCACAGCACGGGCCAGTCCACGTCACCCTCTCCGATCTGCGGCCCCTCCCCGTCCACACCGGTGGCGTCCACCAGGTGCAGGTGGATGGTGTGCGGGGCCAGCTTCTCCACCATCTCCGAGAAGGGGATCCCCAGGAACGTGGCCGAGAGCTTGGAGTGGGAGATGTCCAGGCACAGGGGCACCCCCGTGGCCTCCACGAACGCCACGGTGTCGTCCGGGTCCATGAAGAGGTTGTGATACTGCTGACCGCCCATCAGCCACGGGAACGGCGGCAGCGTCTGCGCGGCGATCCGGATGCCGGCGGTGTCCAGGCGCTTCACGGCCTCGGCGATGCGCTCGTACTTCGGCAGCCGCTCCTCCGGGCGGATGTGCCGGTCCAGGGTGAACCCGCCCATGGTGATGACCATGATGGGCTCCTCCTCGTTCGGGAACCAGCGCTTCAGGTCCCGGGTGATGTCGATCGTGCGCTGCACCTCGGCGATCGAGCGCTCCCACACGGCGTCGTCGTCGCTGGCCAGGTCCACGAGGAAGTCGCCGGAGAAGATGTCCGGCAGGTGGGTGGTGAAGCCCATCGGCATGGGCTCGTTGAACACCGAGTCGATGTCGATCTCGAGGTCCTTGTAGGAGAAGTGGAACTCCAGGAAGTCCGGGGTGCAGTCCTTCGTCAGCGCCTCGACGTCGTGATAGCGCACCGGCAGGCCCCAGGGGCGCCGGAACTCGAACTGGCGCCCGGTGGGCACCGTGTCCGTGAGGTCGCCGGCGAAGAAGAAGTCACCCTCGGCCATCTCGCGGTGCAGGGTGCGGCCGACCAGGCGCGGCAGCTCGTTGGGCTGCAGGCCGCGGCCCGGGGACTTCACGGTCACGTCGTCGGCGGTGATCGTGGCGCCGGCCCGCAGCGGACGGGCCGCCACCAGGGACTTGGCCAGGTTGATGCGGTTCATCGCCTCGCCCGTGGAGACCACGCGCTCGGTCCCGACGCCGATCGACTCCTCGATGTCCCGGGTCTGCCGGACCATCTGCGCGAACTCCTCCGGCAGCAGGGAGACCTTGTGGTCGTTGCCCTCGAGCCCGCGGTCCACGGTGAAGTGCTTCTCGATGATCGCAGCGCCCCGGGCCACCGCGGCCAGGGCCACGTGGAAGCCGCGCTCGTGGCCGGAGTAGCCGACCGGCGTCTGCGCGATCTCCGCGAGCCGGTCCAGGTAGGCCAGGTTCACGTCCTTGTAGGGGGCGGGGTACGTGGACTGGGCGTGCAGCATCGCGAAGGGGACGCCGAAGGAGCGCACCAGGGCCGCCGCCTCGCGGATCTCCTCCTCCCGGGACATGCCGGTGGAGAGCACCATCGGCAGGCCGGAGGCGGCCGCGTCCCGCAGCAGTCCGTGGTTCGTCAGGTCCGCCGAGGCGATCTTCACGCCGTCCACCGGGTACTCGCGCAGCACCCGCATGGACGGGGCGTCCCACGGGGTGCACATCAGGGCGACGCCGGCGTCCCGGACGTGGTCGAACACCCGCACCATGTCCTCGGCGGAGAGCGAGAACTTGGCCAGCTCGTCCAGGGTGCGCTGCGCCCCCAGGTCCTCGCCGGCGGTGGCCGCGCCGGACTGCCGATACAGGGCGTCCATGTCCCGCAGCTGGAACTTCACCGCGTCCGCGCCCGCCTCGACGGCCAGGTCCACGAGACGGCGGGCCAGGTCCACATCGCCCTGGTGGTTGTTGCCGATCTCCGCGATCAGGAACGCCGGGTGGCCCTCCCCGATCCGGTGCCCGCCGATCCGCAGCTCCGCCTCCCGGTTGATCGCCAGGGCCGTCAGGCGGCCGCGCTCGTCCAGCAGCGGCAGGTGCAGCGCCCCGGCGGGCAGGGCCTCACGCATCTCGGCCGGGGAGGCGCCCAGGGACGCCGTCGCCGGGGCGCGATGGGCGACGTCGGCCGCGGCCACGTCCAGCGAGGCCTCCGGATGCGCCATGAGCCAGCGACGCACGTCCCCGTCCGTCAGCGAGCCGACGAGGAAGCCGTGGGAGTCCACCACGAACACGGCACGCTCGCGGTTGTCGGTCATCTTGTGCAGGGCGACCAGGAGCGAGTCCTCGGGGAAGACGAGGTAGGGGGTGAGCCTGCGTTCGATGATCACTGCGCGCCTCCGGGGGTGCGGTTCGGGCCGGTGGTGGGGGTCTCGTTGGTGCGCAGGGCACCGAGGTCGGGGCGGTGCTGGAGCACCTTCTGGACCGCCAGGTACTGGTCCATCTGCTGCTCGGCCAGGGCGAAGTCCAGCTCGGTGTCGATGTCCACGCCCTCGAGGTCGTCGAGCTCCAGCAGGCCGATCCGGCCGCCGAGCCGGTTGTGCAGCCGGTCGTAGACCCAGGGGCGCGTCACGTAGAGGGACCCGTTCTCGCGGAACCGCAGATCGGCGCGCGACATGTCCTGCCGACGCTTGCGCGCCGTGACGTCGAAGTCCGGGATCGGCTCCCCGTCGGGGTCCTCGGCGTGGCGCCACAGGAACGGGGACACCGGGACGACGCCGACCAGCGAGTCCACCCCCGTGTCCCGGAACTGCCGCACGGCGCGGTCCAGGGTGCCGGGCAGGCGCAACGGGCTGGTGGCCTGGAGCAGCATCACGCCCTCGGGTTCGACGCCGGCCGCGCGCTCGGCCGCGAGCACGTGCTCGATCACGGGCTCGGTGGGGGTCGAGTCCTGCGCCAGGTGGGCCGGGCGCAGGCCCGGGACGTCCGCGCCGTAGCGGAGGGCGACCTCGGCGATCTCGGCCGAGTCCGTGGAGACCACCACGTGCAGGTCCTCCTCCGCCTCGAGGGCGGCCTGGATGGTCCAGGCCACGAGCGGATGGCCGCCCAGGAGGCGGATGTTCTTGCCGGGCAGCCCCCGGGACCCGCCGCGCACGGGGATGACGCACAGGATGCTCACGCGGACTCCTTCCAGACGTGCTCGGCGATCGCGGCCGCGGGGTCTGCGGTCGGCGAGGCCAGGGGCGGGGTGGGCTCCGGGGTGCGGCCGGGCCGCCACCGGGTCATGCCGTAGCGCCGCCAGAACCCCTCGAGCCAGGCGGGCGGGTCCGGGTGGACGGCCCATGCGGGTCTGCCGGCCTGCGCGGCCTCGAGGATCCCGGTGGAGAAGACGGCGGCCACGGGCCCGCGGGTGGCGACGAGGGGCGCCCCGGCGTCGTCGATCCGCACCCCGGCCCTGCGCCAGGCCGCGTGCTGGCCGCGGGAGAGGCGGTCCCCCTCGGCCGGGTGGGGGCGGTAGGCGGCGCCGGTGGCCCGCACGTACTGTCCGGCGGCCGCGGCGAAGTCCCGGCGGGGCAGCTCGGCGCCGTGCAGCTGGCCGAGGAACACCCCGGGACCGTCGTCCCCGGCACCCGAGAGCGCGGGCGCGGTCTGGCGGGCCTGCTCCAGCAGCGCCGAGCCCACCGGGACGGCCTCCACATCGGCGCGGCCCTGGGTCCACCAGTCCGCGTCCGTGCTCGTGAAGGCGTACAGGGTGGCGTCCTGCGGGACGGGCGGCGTGGACACGGCCAGCAGCCCGTGCTGGACGACGCCGATCCGCGCCCCCCGCTGCCGGGCCCAGCGCACGGCGGCGCGACCCGAGGGCAGGTACTCCCCCGCCACCAGGACGCGGCGGAGCCCGGACAGGCGATCCGTCACGACGTCGGCGGTGGCGGCGTGCTCCCGGTGACCCGCGGCCCCGGGCAGGGCGGGTGCGTCACCGGCGGGCAGCACCCAGCCGACCCCGGCGGCGACCTCCGGCCGCGCGGTGGCCAGGGCGGCCACGGGCGAGGCCAGCGCGGCCAGCTGCGTGGGGCCGAAGGACTCGAGGGCGACGAGGGTGTGCACGTCCCCCGCCGGCAGGAGCAGTCGGGGAGCGTCGTCGCCGGTGGACCGGCGGCGTGTCAGGGCGCCGGCCACGCCGCGCACGGTCGAGCGCGCGGTGTCCGCGGCCCGCCGGGTCAGCGGCCACTGGGCGCGCTGCCACGCGTGCCAGCGCGGCAGGTCCTCGGAGCGCCAGAAGAGGGGCGCGTCGGTCATGCCCACCACCCCTGGGCCATGGCCGCCCGGTGCGCGAACGTGTGCTCCGCGTGCGACCGGCGGCGGCCGGCCTCCCGGATGCGCGCTCCCCAGGCGGGGTCCGCGACGACCCGGCGGGCCTGCTCGATGAGGTGGTCCGCGTCCTCGAAGACGAGCACCTCCTCGTCCGGGACGTAGAACTCGGCCACGTCGGCCCGATCGACGAGCTGGAGACCGCCCATGCCGGGCACCTCGAAGGTCCGCATCGCGTGGCCGGCCTGCAGGCCGTGGATGTTGATGGCGCCCGCGGCGGCCGCCTGCACGGCGTACGCCTCCTCGAGGGGGATGTCCCGTTCGGCCGGCAGGTCCGGCCGGGTCAGCTCCCACGTGCGCAGGCGGTCCACCGGGTGGTGGCTCCACTGACGCCCGTAGGCGCGCACCGGCACCCCGGCCGCGGCCAGGCGCGAAAGCAGCTCCACGCGGTTCGGGTAGCGCGAGCCCACGAAGACCAGTTCGTCACTCCGCGGCACCTGGGGCAGCGCCATGGCCGGGTCGAAACCGTTGGGCATGTAGTGGGCGTCCACGCCCTCGCCGGCCAGCAGCTCGGCCTCGGAGCGGGCGTAGCTGAGCACCGGCCCGACGGAGCGCAGGAACTCCATCGAGTAGTCGTGCCGCGCGAGGTCGTCGTACAGCCAGAGCATGCGGGGCAGGCCCGCATCGAGGATCTCGGACCAGAAGTCCTCGCCCAGCGAGTCCCCCTTGATGACGAGCACGCGGTCCGGCCGGGCCTCACGCAGCGCGGCCACGGCCCGCCCGGTGTCCCAGGCGACCCGCGCGGCCGTGCGGTCCACGCCCGCCTTCTGCGGCAGCTCGAGCAGCCCCTTGTTCCGCAGCTTCATGCCGAGCGTGGCGTAGGCGTCGTAGCAGTGCACCGTGACGTCGAAGCCCTGGGCAGCCCACGCCGCCGCGATGGAGCGGTGGTAGCCGTGGAACGCCGGCGAGACGAGGAACAGCCGTTCCGGTGAGCGGCCGCCCCGCGCGTCGGGCGGCGCGGGCACGGTGTAACCGGTGGCGCTCATCGGCGCTGCCCCCTCCAGACCAGCGCGTGCTCGTCCCGGAGCACGGCGCGGGCGTCCACGTCCACACCCCGGGCCTGCCGGAGCGCGTTCACGGCGAAGTTCGCCCCCGTCGCCGCGGTGAGCGCGGCCTTGAGGGCCCAGGGGTGACCGAACTTCCGGGCGTAGCGGTACCGGGAGTCCACCAGCCAGCCGCGCCGGCGCAGCGGGTCCGAGGAGCCGTGCAGCCCGTGCGGCACACGGACGGCCGGCACCACGATCGACGGCACGCCGCGCTCGCGCAGGCGGCGCTGCAGGTCGACCTCCTCGGAATTCATGAAGTACTCCTCGTCGAACCCGCCGACGGCGCGGACCTGCGCCATCGGCAGGAGCAGCACGGCGCCCATCACCCAGTCGACCGCCACGGGCGAGGCGGACCGGGCCGCCGCGACGTCGTGCCCCACGGCCTCGTGGAGCACGTCCAGGTGGCGGAAGCGGGCCAGCGGGGTCAGCCACTCGACGGTCTGGTGCAGCACCGTGGGGAAGTGCCGCCCGGACCACTGCGGCGTGCCGTCCCCGTTGACGACCTGCGGACTGACCACGGCCGGCTGGTACGGAGCGGCCGCAACCACCAGCGCGTCGATCTGCGCCCCCGTGATCTCGGCGTCCGAGTTGAGGACCAGGGCCAGCTCGGTGGTGACCGCGGCCAGGCCGGTGTTCACGTTCGCCCCGAAGCCGCCGTTGCGCTCGCGGCGCACCACGGTCAGACGCGGATCGTGCGCCTCGGGGTACGGGGTGGGCGAGGCGTCGTCCGAGACCACGACGGCGGCCAGCGCGTCTCCGGGATCGCTCAGCAGGCGGTCGACGAGGGCGAGGGTGGGGGCCGGATCGCCGTAGTGCGGGATCACCACGGTCACCGCCGCCGTGGGCGACTGGGCTGCCATGCGGGCTCCTCCCTCAGCTCGGATGGAGGGCGCACCCAGCGCCCGAGAACCTGTGTCGAGTATAGGGAGGCTCTGGCGAGGACCCGTGCCGTCCGGTGGGGCGGCCTCGTGGCCGTCGACACGGTGCTCGGTACACTGACCGGACAACCACGGGATGGAAGGGGTGAGCCATGCCCGGCACCCAGGGGGAGGACGAAGCCACGCGCGAGACGACCGCGTTGCGCATCGGCGCCGGACTCGATGCTGTGACGGTCAGCGGCCTCACGGGAGACGAGCGGGCGGAGGTGATCGAGTCCTGGGCCCGATGCGGTGTGGAGGCCGTGGAGTCGCCCGCCGACGCGGATGCGCACCGGGGCGCAGGCGCCGCGCGTCCGTGGCTCCAGTGGCACGAGGACCTGGTGTTCCTGGCGACCTCGCAGGCGATCGAGTCCGCCCGCGGCACCCACCTGATGTTCCATGCCGCGTGCCTCGCCGCACCGGACACCGGGGAGGCGATCGTCCTGGTGGCGGCGTCCGGGACGGGCAAGACGACGGCCACGCGCCGGCTGGGACCCCATTTCGACTATCTCACCGACGAGACGGCGATCATCGCCCCGGACGGCCTGGCCGTCACCCCGTACCCCAAGCCGCTGTCCGTGCTGGAGGCACACGGAGTGCGGCCGAAGACCCAGCGCGGCCCGGACGACCTCGGTCTCGGCCCGACCCTTCCTGACGCCCGACTGGCCCGGATCACCGTGCTGGATCGCGTGCGGGATCCGGAGGGCTCGGTGTCGCCGCGGGCGGAGCCCATGGAGCTCGTGGCTGCGCTGGGGGCGCTCGTCCCCCAGACGTCCTCCCTCTCCCTGCTCCCCCGCGGCCTCGTGACGCTCTGCCGTGTCCTCGACGCGGTCGGCGGCGCCCAACGCCTGGTCTACGCCGAAGCCGAGGACCTGCGGGGCGTCGTCGACGGCCTGCTGGCGGCCCCGCCCACGCCCGTCACCCCCGCCTGGGAGGCGCTCACCGATGAGGAGCTGCGGGCCTCGGTCGGTGCGGCGGTCCCGGGCGCGGTGTCCCGCTGCGCCGTCGACGACGGCATCCTGACCGACCACGGCCGCCTGGTCCTGCTCGCCTCGGACCGCCTGGTCGTGCTCGAAGGTCTGGGCCCGTCCGTCTGGCTCCTGCTGGACGAGCCGCGGACGGCCGCCGACGTGGTGGCCTGCCTCCGCACCGAAGGACCCGTGCCCGAGGACGCCGAGGCCCGGGTGCAGGAGACGATGGACGCCCTGATCGCCGTGCAGCTGGCCACGGCCGGCTGAGCCGGCCCGGCCCGGAGACGGCCGGCGCCCAGGGCCCGCCCCCTCAGGAGATCAGTGCCCGCCCCAGTGCGTGGGCGGCCAGACGGTCACGAACACCTCGCCCACGATGTCCTCGCGGGTGACGAAGCGGGCGCAGTCCCCGGCCTGGTCGGCGGGGATGCCGCGGCACGCGATCACGGAGTCGGCCGAGTTCGAGCGGTGGTCGCCGAGCACGAGCATCGAGTCGTCCGGCACGGTGACCGGGCCGAAGCAGCGCGCGGACATCACCTCGGACTCGCAGTCCAGCTCGTCCCGGATGAACGGCAGATCGTTGTGGATGTACGGCTCGTCCACGGGCTCCCCGTCCACCGTCACCGCGCCCTCGGCGGTGCAGCACTCCACGGTCTGCCCCGCGGTGCCGACCACGCGCTTGACCAACGCCTGCTCGTGCGAGCGGCCGATGCCGGTGAGGTCGCCGAACGTGCGGACGGCGTTCTCCACGGCCCCCTCCGGTGGCATGGGGTGCGCCCAGTCCTCGTTGGCCGTGAAGACCACCACGTCCTGGGAGTCGGCCATCCCGTCCGGGTAGGCGGTGCGGTTGACCAGCATGCGGTCCCCCACCTCGAGGGTGTTCTCCATCGAGCCGGACGGCACCGAGTACACCTTCACCCACAGGGCCTGCACCACGGCGACGACCGCGAGGGCCACCACCACGTTCAGCAGCAGGGAGGCCCAGAACGGCAGGCGCGGACGGTGAGGCTGCGGCGCGGCCACCGCGCCGCCGTCTTCCCCGTGGGCCGGCTCGAGGCGCTCGGCCATGGTCAGGCGACGCCGTCGAACAGGCTGGTGACCGAGCCGTCCTCGAAGACCTCGCGGATCGCGCGGGCGATCAGCGGGGCGATCGAGAGCACGGTGAGGGTCTCGAAGCGCTTCTCCTCCGGGATGGGCAGGGTGTTGGTCACCACGACCTCGCGGGCGCCGCACTCGCCGAGCCGCTGGGCGGCCGGGTCCGAGAACACCGCGTGCGTGGCGGCGATGATGACGTCCTTCGCGCCGGCGTCCTTGAGGATCTGCACGGCGCCGGCGATCGTGCCGCCCGTGTCGATCATGTCGTCGATCAGCACGCAGACGCGGCCCTCGACGTCCCCGACCACGGTCTTGGACTCGGCCTTGTTCGGAACGGTGAGGTCCCGGCTCTTGTGCACGAAGCCCAGCGGCACACCGCCCAGGCGGTCCGCCCACTGCTCCGCCACGCGCACGCGACCGGTGTCCGGGGAGACCACCGTGACCTCCTCGCCCTCCACGCTGGAGCGGATGTGGTCCGCCAGCAGCGGGATGGCGAACAGGTGGTCCACCGGGCCGTCGAAGAAGCCCTGGATCTGGGCGGTGTGCAGGTCCACGCTCATCACGCGGGAGGCGCCGGCGGTCTTGTACAGGTCCGCCACGAGGCGGGCCGAGATCGGCTCGCGGCCGCGGCCCTTCTTGTCCTGGCGGGCGTACGGGTAGAACGGCGAGACCACCGTGATGCGGCGGGCGGAGGCGCGCTTCATGGAGTCCACCATGATCAGCTGCTCCATGAGGTGGTTGTTCAGCGGCGCCGGGTGCGACTGGATGATGAACACGTCCTTGCCGCGCACCGACTCGCCCGAGCGCACGTAGATCTCGCCGTTGGCGAAGTCGTAGGCGCTCATGGGGAGCAGCTCGGTGCCCAGCTCCTCGGCGATCTCCTGCGCGAGCTCGGGGTGGGCGCGGCCCGTGGCCAGCACCAGTCGCTTGTCCTCGCTGCGGCTCAGCTCCGTCATGACGTCCTCAACATCCTTCGTGGTCTCGCGTTTCAGGACCGACGGCGTCCGGCGTCGGTGTCGGCCGCCCGGGGCGGCCCGGTCCTCGCACCCATCCTAGGGCGCGAGGGATCAGCACTCGGCGTCCGCGACCGTCGCCCCGGCCGCCTCAGCGGCCTGCGCGGACGTGCTGCCGGGGCGCTTGGCGGGCACCCAGCCCTCGATGGTGCGCTGCGCCACGGCGTTCAGCGCCAGGGCGCCGGCCGGGACGTCATCGCGGACCACCGCGCCGGCACCGGTGTAGGCGCCGTCGCCCACCGAGATCGGGGCCGTGAACACCGTGTTCGAGCCGGTGCGCACGTGCGCGCCGATCACGGTGCGGTGCTTGGTAACGCCGTCGTAGTTGGCGGTGATGTTGCCGCAGCCGATGTTGGTGTACTCGCCGATCTCGGCGTCCCCGGCGTAGCCCAGGTGGGAGAGCTTGGCGCCGCGGCCCACGGTCACGTTCTTGGTCTCGTAGAACGCGCCGATCTTGCCGTCCTCCCCCAGCACCGTGCCCGGGCGCAGGTAGGTGAACGGGCCGACGGTCGCGCCCGCGCCGATCACGGCCTCCGTGGCGTCGGTGCGCTTCACCACGGCGCCCTCCCCCACCTGCGTGTCCGTGAGGGTGGAGTCCGGGCCGACGACGGCGCCCGTGGCCACCGACGTCGCCCCATGCAGCTGGGTGCCGGGCTTGAGCCTGACGTCCGAGGCGAGGGAGACGGTGACGTCCACCCACGTGGAGGACGGGTCGACGACCGTGACACCCTCCTTCATCCAGCCGCGCAGCACGCGGTCGTTGAGCTGGCGGCCCAGGTCGGAGAGCTGCCGGCGGTCATTGGCACCCTCGACCTCCCACACGTCGTCCGTGCCCACCGAGGCGACGCGGCCGCCCTCGGCACGGGCCATGCCGAGCACGTCCGTGAGGTACTTCTCACCCTGCACGTTGTCCGTGGAGATCTCCGGCAGGGTGCGGCGCAGCAGGGCGGCGTCGAAGGCGTAGATGCCGGAGTTGACCTCGCGGATCGCCACGAAGGAGTCATCCCCCGTGGCCTCGGCGTGGGCGAGGGCGTCCTTGTGCTCCATGATCCGCTCCACGAGGCCCTCGGCGTCGCGGACGATGCGGCCGTAGCCCGTGGCGTCCTCGAGGGTGGCGGTGAGCACGGTGACGGCGTTGCCGTCCGCCTCGTGGTCCGCGACGAGCCGGGCGAGGGTCTCCGGGGTCAGCAGCGGGACGTCACCGTAGGTCACCACGACGGTGCCCTCAAGGTCCGCGGGCAGGGCGGCCAGGCCCAGCTCGACGGCGCGGCCGGTGCCCGGCACGTCGTCCTGGTCGGCGATCGCCAGCGCGTCGATGCCCAGCTGGGCCGCCACCGTCTCGATGTGCTCGGCCACGCGGGCCCGCTCGTGCCGGACCACGGCCACGAGGTGCTCCGGCGCGAGCGACCAGGCCGCCGCGAGCGCGTGGCCCACGAGGGAGCGCCCCCCGATCGCATGCATGATCTTCGGCGTCGTCGACTTCATGCGGGTGCCCTGGCCCGCGGCCAGGACGATCACGGCGGAGGGACGGGCGGACGGCTGGGACATGGGGGCTCCTGCACCGGTGGGGGTCAGAGGACGGGTGTTCCGCCCCTAGGATTCGAACCTAGACCGCACGGCTCCAAAGGCCGGCGTGCTGCCATTACACCAGGGCGGAGCGCCGGACCCCAGGGGGCGGCGACGACGGCCTATTCTTCCACACAGGTCGCGCGGATCCGGGGTCAATAGGCGCCGTCGGCGGCGATCACGGCCTTGACGGTCCGGCCCAGGATCACGAGGTCGCCCAGGATGGACCAGTTCTCCACGTAGTAGAGGTCCAGGCGGACCGCCTCCTCCCACGGGAGGTCGGAGCGGCCGGAGACCTGCCAGAGGCCCGTGATGCCGGGCTGCACCAGAAAGCGGCGGTGCACGTACTGCTCGTAGGCCTCGACCTCGTGCGGCAGGTGGGGCCGCGGGCCCACGAGGGACATGTCCCCCCGCAGCACGTTCACGAGCTGGGGCAGCTCGTCGATGCTGGTGCGGCGGATGAGCCTGCCGACCCGGGTGATGCGCGGGTCGTCCTTCATCTTGAACAGCACGTCCGCATCCCCGCCGTCCGAGACGAGCCGCTGCCGGATCTCCTCGGCGTCCACCACCATGGAACGGAACTTGAGCATGGTGAACGGCCTGCCGCCGAGACCGATGCGCTCCTGCCGGAACAGCACCGGCCCGCCGTCCGTGGCCTTGACCGCGATCGCGACGGCGATCAGCAGCGGCGAGATGGCGATCAGGCCCAGCCCCGACGCGACGACGTCGAACGCCCGCTTGGCGAACGCCTTGCCCTCGGAGAGGCGCGGGGTGGAGAGGTGGATGAGCGGCAGGCCCGCGAGGGGCTGCGTGTGGAGGCGGGGTCCGGCGACGTCCACGAGGGCGGGCGCCATGATCAGGGAGACGCCGCGCTCCTGCAGCTCCCAGCCCAGTCGGCGGACGTCCCCGGGGACGAACGAGTGGCCCGAGGTGATCACCACGGCTTCGACGTCGCGCACCTCCACGAGGGCGACCACGTCCTCCACGGTGTCCAGGTCCGTGGAGACCGGTATCGGGAGGTAGTCCTCCTGCCGGGCCTTGTATCCGGGGAGGGCCGCCGCCACGGGGGCATAGCCGGCGCCGGCCTCGGAGTCGAGGGTCTGGAAGATGTGCCGGACCGCCTTCGGGCCGCCGACGAGCAGGAGCCGCCGCCGGAACCTGCCGTGGTGGCGCTGCCGCGCCACCCACCCGCGCACAAGGAACCGGCCCAGCAGGAGCAGGAGCACGCCCAGCGGCAGAGCCAGGCCCACGTAGCCGCGCGCCACTTCGAGACCTGCCGCATAGGCGAGGATCGCGACGGTGCCGAAGAGGTAGAGGGTGCCCTGCAGGACCCGCTTGTACTCCTCGCTGCCCACCCCCAGGATCCGGATGTCCCGCGAGCCCTGGATGGTCAGCGCGAGCACCCAGGCCGCGCTCAGCGCGAGGCTGATGACGCTGTAGTCGATGACTTCGGCGCCGGGGAGGGTGGTGCGCCGCGGTCCGCCGAAGCGGAGCTGGGCCGAGACGAAGGTGGCGAGCAGGACCGCGACCACGTCCACGATGAGGACGAGCAGCGGAAGGCCCCGCTCCCAAGGCCGGCCCAGGACACGGCCGCGGGCGGTCGAGCCCATGCGGAGCGCGGTCGACTCATCACCGGGACTCCCGATCACGCTCTGCTCCTCCGTCCTGACGCGGGGGGATGGTCCACGTCATGTGGGGTCAGGCATGGTGCTGTGCCCCGGCCCCCGATTATAGGGCGGAAACAGTCGCCGGCTGTGCCACCCGCCTCACTCTGCTGTGTGAGCCCGCCGGTCAGTCCCCTTCGGCGAGTTCAGCAGCCTGCAGCCACTCCTCCTCCAGGACGTCCAGCTGCGCGTCGAGGTCCTTCAGGTCGGCGGAGGCCGCGGTGAGGGCGTCGAAGTCCTGCGCCTGCCCCAGCTCGGCCATCCGCGCCTCGAGGCCGGACCTGCGGTCCCGGAGCCGGGTCATCTGCTTCTCGAGCCGGGCCATCTCCTTGCGGGCCAGCCGACGCTCCGCCTCGGTGGGCCCGGTGTCCTCCTCCGGCCCGCCCATGCCCGCGCACGTCCCGACGACGTCGTTGCGGCCCCGTACCGCGCCGGCTCCCCGGGCCGGGCCGCCGGCCTCGTCCATCGCGGCGCGCAGCTCGAGGTACTGGTCCACCCCGCCGGGCAGGCCGCGGACCTTGCCGTCCCCGAGCAGGGCGACCTGGTGGTCGGTGACGCGCTCGAGCAGGTAACGGTCATGGGAGACCACCACCAGGGTCCCCGGCCACCCGTCCAGCACGTCCTCGACGGCGGCCAGGGTGTCCGTGTCCAGGTCGTTGGTCGGCTCGTCGAGCATGAGGACGTTGGGCTCGCCCACGAGCAGACGCAGCAGCTGCAGGCGCCGGCGCTCGCCGCCCGAGAGCTCGGAGACCTGAGTCCACTGCCGGGAGGTGCCGAAGCCGAGCATCTCGAGCAGCTGGCCGGAGGACATCTCGCGGTCACCGACCTGGAAGGACGAACCCTCCCGGGCCATGACTTCGGCGACGCGCAGGTGGGCGACGTCGTCGAGCTCCTTCACATCCTGGGTGAGGGTGGCCGAGACCACCGTCTTGCCGCGCTTCACCCGCCCCGAGTCCGGGGCAATGCGGCCGTCGAGCAGGCGCAGCAGGGTCGACTTGCCCGCACCGTTGACGCCGACCACGCCGAGCCGCTCGCCGGGTGCCAGGCGCAGGGTGACGTCGTCGAGGATCGGCTTCTCCCCCAGCGTCAGGCTCACGTGCTCGAGGTCGAGGACGTCCTTGCCGAGCCGGGCCGTGGCCATCTTCGCCAGGGACACCGAGTCGCGCGGGGCCGGGACGTCCTCGATGATGGCGTTGGCCGCCTCGATGCGGAACTTCGGCTTGGACGTGCGCGCCGGGGCGCCACGGCGCAGCCAGGCGAGCTCCTTCTTCACCAGCTGCTGACGCTTCTGCTCCGTCACCGCCGCCTGCCGGGAGCGCTCCGCGCGCGCGAGCACCCACGCCGCGTAGCCGCCGTCGAACGGGTCCACCGTGGCGTCGTGCACCTCCCACGTGCGCGTGCAGACCTCGTCGAGGAACCACCGGTCGTGGGTGACCACCACGAAACCGCCGTCGGTGGGGCGCCAGCGCTGCTTCAGGTGGCGGGCGAGCCACGCGACGCCCTCGACGTCCAGGTGGTTGGTGGGCTCGTCGAGGAAGAGGACGTCGTCATCCCCGGCGAGCAGACGAGCCAGGGCCACGCGACGGCGCTGGCCGCCGGAGAGGCCCCGCACGGACTGCTCGAGGTCGAAGCCGTCGAGGAGTCCGCCCAGGACATCCCGGACCTTGGGGTCCGAGGCCCACACGTGGTCGTCCACGTCCCCGACCACGGCCTGACGCACGGTGTGCTCCGGGTCGAGCCGGTCCTGCTGGTCCAGCACGCCCACGCGGACGCCGCCGCGGCGGGTGACGCGGCCCGTGTCGGGTTCCTGGAGGCCGGCGAGGATGCGCATGAGGGTGGACTTGCCGTCGCCGTTGCGGCCCACGAGTCCGATCCGGTCCCCCTCATCCACGCCGAGGGAGAGGCCCTCGAGGACGGTGCGGGTGCCGAAGGCGATGCCGATGTTCTCGGCGCCGAGCAGGTGGGCCATGGAGGAGGTGGTCCTTTCCGGACGGAGGAGGGGTGGTCGGGTGCGGCGGGGTGCGCCGCCGGGTGTCAGAGCACGTGGGCGCCGGGCACGGGGCCGTGGACGGGGAGGGCGCGCACGCCCGTGCGCTCCTCGATGGCCGAGGCCAGCCGCAGTGCGGAGGCCTCGTCCTGCGCCACGAAGAGCAGGGTGGGGCCGGAGCCGGAGACCATGCCGCGCAGCGCGCCTTCGTCCAGGCCGAGGTCGAGGACGTCCGAGAGCTCGGGGAACAGGACGACGGCCGGGGTCTGCAGGTCGTTGTCCATGGCGGTGGCGAGTTCGAGCGGGTCGGCCGCGGTGAGGGCCCGCAGGACGGCCTCGTTCACCTCCGGGCGCGGCGGCCCGTCGGGCAGGTGGCCCTCCCGGCGCAGCTCGTCCAGGGTCTGGAACACCACGGGGGTGGACAGCCCGGCGTCCGCCGGGACGAGGACGAGGTGCACCGGGGTGCGGGCCGCGACGGGGGTCAGCTCGGCCCCGGTCCCGAGCCCGACGGCGGCGCCGCCCAGCACGCTGAAGGGCACGTCTGCGCCCAGCGGGGCGGCCAGCTCGGCGAGCTCGGCGCGGGTGTGCCCGGTCTCCCACAGGGCGCTGCACGCGAGCAGCGCGGCGGCCGCGTCGGCGGAGCCGCCGCCCATGCCGCCCGCGACCGGGACCTGCTTGGCGACCTCGAGGTGGACGCCGTGGGTGTCAGGATCGAGCCCGAGGGTGCGCCGCAGGTGCGCGGCGGCGCGGTGCGCGAGGTTGCGCTCGTCCCAGGGCACGTCCTCGGTGTCCACCAGACTGATGTGGCGGCCCGACGGGCCGACGGTGATCCTCCCGTCCGTGCGCGCGATCGCCGTGACGGTCTCCCGCAGGCTGACGGCCAGGTACACGGTGGCCACGGGGTGGTAGCCGTCCGCGCCGGGGGGTCCCACCCGCAGGGACAGGTTCACCTTGCCGGGGGCGCTGACCGTGACGTGCCGGGCCGTGGGGTCGAGGCCGAGGTCCTCCGTCGTCATGCGCTCACCTCCTCCGCCGCACGCCGCGGGCCGTGCTCGGCGATCCTCGCGAAGGCCGCGATGTCCAGGGCCTCGCCGCGGGCGCGCGGGTCCACGCCGGCGGCCACCAGGGCGTCCTCCGCCGCCTGCGGCGACCCCGCCCAGGAGGCGAGCGCGGCGCGCAGGGTCTTGCGGCGCTGGGCGAAGGCGGCGTCCACCACGGCGAAGACCTCCCGGCGGGACGCGCCGCCCGCCGGCGGCTCGCGCCGGGTGAAGGCGACCAGCCCGGAATGGATGCGCGGAGCCGGCCAGAACACCTGGGTGCCGATGGTGCCCGCCTTGCGCACGTCTGCGTACCACGCCGCCTTGGCGGACGGCACGCCGTAGACCTTGGAGCCGGGCCCGGCCGCGAGACGGTCCGCGACCTCCTCCTGCACCATGACCAGGCCGTGCCGCAGCCCCGGCAGGACCGCGAGCGCGTGCAGCAGCACGGGCACGGCCACGTTGTAGGGCAGGTTCGCCACGAGCGCGGTGGGACCGCCGGCGGCGGCAGCGGGCCGGACCTCGGCCAGGGCCTGCTCGCTCAGCGTCATGGCGTCCGCGTGCAGCACGGCGAGGGCGTCCTCGGCCCCGGGGCGGAACTCGGCGGCGGTGCGCGGCAGGCGGGCGGCGGTGACCGGGTCGATCTCGACGGCGGTGACGGCGGCAGCCGCGTCCAGCAGGCCGAGGGTGAGCGAGCCCAGACCAGGGCCGATCTCGAGCACGTGCTCGTCCGCGGTCACGTCCGCGGCCTGCACGATGCGCCGGATCGTGTTCGGGTCGATCACGAAGTTCTGGCCCCACTGCTTGGTGGGACGCAGGTCCAGCTCGGCGGCGATGCGCCGCACGTCCGCGGCGCTCAGCAGCGGGGCGGGGGCGGGGTGCGGG
>NZ_LR732370.1:206926-237854 GCF_902506395.1 Micrococcus sp. 116 | reverse complement strand
GTGCGGGGAGGGCTGGACCATGCCCGCGAGTCTATCGGGGCGCCGGACAGGGTAACCGGGGCGCAGCGGCGCGGGCTCCGCTCAGGTGGAGAGGTCACCGAGCCGGACGAGCTCGCGGAACTCGGGGCTCGTCTCCTGCAGCCCGGCGAACGTGCCCTGGCCGATGATCCGCCCCTGGTCCATCAGCACGATCTGATCGCAGCGCTTGACCGTGGAGAGACGGTGGGCGACCACGATGACCGTGATCCGGCCGCGCAGCGACTCGATCACCTCGGTGACCCGGCGTTCCGTGAGGTTGTCGAGGGCCGACGTCGCCTCGTCGAGCACGAGGAGGCGGGGGCGCCGGAAGAGCGCGCGCGCGATGCCCAGGCGCTGGCGCTGGCCGCCGGAGACGCCCACGGCCCCTTCGCCGATCACGGTGTCCAGGCCGTCGGGGAGCTCGTCCAGCCACTGGCCCAGCTGGGCTTCGCGCAGCACGCGCTCCACCTCGGCCCGGTCCGCCGTCTGGGCGGCCTCGACGTCCAGGAGCACGTTGTGCAGCACCGTCCCGTTGACCACGGTGACGGACTGCGGGACGAACGCCACGTTGTCCCACCAGCCGCGCGGGTTGGCCTCGAGCTCCACCCCGTCCACGTAGACCCCACCGCGCTGGGCGTGGTGGAAGCCGATGACCAGGTCCACCAGGGTGGTCTTGCCGGCACCGCTGCCGCCCACGAAGGCGTACGAGGACCCGAAGGGGATGCGCAGGTCGATGTCGCGCAGGACCGGCTCGGTCTTGCCGGGGTAGGTGAAGGACGCGTCCCGCACCTCGATGGCCTCCTCGAACGTGACGCGCTCGTAGGGCCGGTCCGCCGCGTGCAGGACCGGCTGCGCGGCGGCGAGTTCCGCCGTCGTGCGCTCGAAGGCCGGCCAGGACGTGCGGATCTCGTTGGTGGTGGCCATGAGCGCGGCCATGGACGGCAGCACGCGGAAGCCGGCCATCGCGAGCAGGGCGAGCGAGCCGAACGCCTCCCCGCCGCGGCCCTGGATGAAGGCCACGGCCACGAGCGCCGCGATGGCGGCCACGAAGGCGACCTCGAGCACGTAGCGCGGCATCATCGTGAGGATCATCTTGAGCCGCGTGGCTTCGGCGCTCTCCATGCGGGCGGCGCGGTACTCCTCCATGAAGGCCGAGTCGTTGCCGCGGATCTTCACGTCCTTGTAGTTCTCCAGGCCCTGCAGCGCCGCCGTGTTGGCCCGCTCCCCCGCGGTCACCAGGGTCCAGCCCAGGCGGGAGGCCGGGCGGCGGATCACGGTCTTGATCACCCAGGCGACGGCGAGGAAGTACAGGGCCATCCCGAGCCCCGTCAGCGGCATGGAGACGCCCACCACGACCGCCACCGCGACGAGCGTCACGGCCTCCGTGAGGAACGTGACGGACGCATTCACCACGCCCGTGTACGCCATGCTGGAGGTGCCGGTGACGTTGTTGACCAGGGTGCCGACCGTGCGCGTCAGGTGCAGGCCGTAGTCGGCCCGCAGGTAGTAGCGCAGCAGCGTGGCGGACGTGCGGACGAGGTTCTGGTTGGTGAACCCCATGGTCCACCAGCGGAACGCTAGCACCAGGATCGCCTTGAGCAGGAAGGCCACCACGATCACGACGGCGAAGGCCACCGTCTGCTCCGGCACCGTCACGGCCCCGAACCGGGCCAGCAGCCCTTCGAGCGCCGGGGAGCCCAGCTCACCTGAGGTCAGCAGGCTGACCAGCGGGATGATCGAGGCGAGCGCCACCATCTCGAGGCCGGCCACGAGGACGGACCCGAGGACCACGAACACGAGGCGGATCCGCATGGGGCGGTCCACCAGGTACTGCGTTCCCTCGGGCAGCCGGGCTTTGAGGAGTCGGGTCAGCACGTCGCTCATCCTAGGGGCCGGGTCTGGATCGGCTTAGAACGCCCCGTACACCCGGGCGGTGTTCTCGCTCACCGCGCGGGCGAGGGCCGCCACGTCGTCTCCGCGCGTCTCCGCCATGCCCCGCAGTGTGACCGGGACCAGGTAGGGCGCGTTGGGGCGGCCCCGATGCGGATGCGGCGTGAGGAAGGGCGCGTCCGTCTCCACGAGCAGCAGCTCGGCCGGGGCGATCCGCAGCGCCTCACGCAGCTCATCGTTGGCCTTGAAGGTGACGGGGCCGGCGAAGGACATGTGCCAGCCGTGCTCGGCGCACGTGCGGGCCAGATCGGGGCCACCGGAGAAGCAGTGGAACACCACGTGCGGGGGCAGCCCGCCGTCGGCCGCCTCCTCGAGCAGGATCCGGACGGCGTCGTCGTGCGCGTCCCGGTCGTGGATCTGCAGGGCCGTGCCGAGTTCGCGGGCGAGTCGGATGTGCCGGCGGAAGGACTCCTGCTGCGCCGCGTGGCCGGCCTCGTCCTGCGTCCGGAAGTAGTCGAGGCCCGTCTCACCCACCGCGCGCACGCGAGGGTGACGGGCGAGCTCGGCGATCTCCGCGAACGCCTCCTCGAACTCGCCGCACTCGGTCAGGCGGGCCGCGTCGTTGGGGTGCAGCGCCACGGCGCCGAGCAGGCGAGGCTCGGCCTCGATCGCCGCGATCGTGAACCGGGCCGAGGCGACGTCGCAGCCCACCTGGACCGCGCCGGTCACGCCCACCGCCTCCGCCGCGTCCATCGCCTGGTGGACGTCCACGCGGACCAAGCCGTCGCGGAAGTCGAGGTGCGTGTGGTTGTCCACGACGGGCACCGGCAGCGGCTCCGGTGCGGGCGGGTACTCGAGACGACGCTTGCGGCCCGACTTCTCCTCGCGGGCGTCCCGGCGCGGGCCGCCGTCGTCGTCCGGCTGCTGGGCGGAGGCGCGGTAGGCGAGCGGGGTCTCGGATGCGTGGGCCATGCACCCCACTCTAGGGAGCCGAACCCGGGCTCCCGACACGCCTCGGGGGCGGTATCGGGTGGTATCCACGTCGGATACCACCCGATACCGCCCCCGGAGGGAACGGCGCGGCGAAGAGGTCAGGCCTTCGTGGCCGCCCACGGGTCGGCGATGCCGATGTACTGCACCGAGGTGTACTCCTCGATGCCCTCGGCGCCGCCCTCGCGGCCCAGGCCCGACTGCTTCACGCCGCCGAACGGCGCGGCCGGGTTGGAGATGACGCCCACGTTGTAGCCCATGAGGCCGAACTCGATGCTCTCGGCCACGCGGTACATCCGGGCCTGATCCTTCGTGAACACGTAGGAGGCGAGGCCGTACTCGGTGTCGTTGGCCATCTCGATGGCCTCCTCCTCGGAGGAGAAGGTCACGATCGGGGCCACCGGGCCGAAGATCTCCTGCTGGAGGATCGGGTTGCCCTTCTCCACCTTGATCGCGGTCGGCGCGTAGAAGTAGCCGTCGCCCTCGATCTTGTGGCCGCCGGTGAGCACCTCGCCGCCGGCCGCCACGGCGTCCTGGACGAGCTGGTCGATGTCGTCGCGCGCGCCCTCGTCCACGATCGGGCCGAGGGTGGACTCCGGGTCGGTGCCGCGCAGGGGCTTGAGCGCCTCGAGCTTGGCCACGAACTTCTGCGTGAACTCCTCGGCCACGTGCTCGTGCACGAGGAAGCGGTTGGCGGCGGTGCAGGCCTCGCCCATGTTGCGCATCTTCGCGGCGAAGGCACCCTCGACGGCGGCGTCCAGGTCCGCGTCCTCGAAGACGATGAGCGGGGCGTTGCCGCCGAGCTCCATGGAGGTGCGCAGCACGTTGTCCGCCGCGTCCTTCATGAGGCGCACACCGACCGGCGTGGAACCGGTGAAGGACACCTTGCGCAGCCGCCGGTCCTGCAGGATCGGGCTGGAGATCGACGAGGCCGAGGAGCCCGCGACGACGTTGAGCACGCCCTTGGGCAGGCCGGCCTCCTGCATCACCTGCGCGAACAGCTGGGTGGTCAGCGGGGTCAGCTTGGCGGCCTTGAGGACCATGGTGCAGCCGGCGGCGACGGCGGGACCCACCTTGCGGGTGGCCATGGCCAGCGGGAAGTTCCACGGGGTGATCAGCAGGCACGGGCCCACCGGGCGATGGTGCACCTGCATGCGCAGGGTGCCCTCAGGCACGGTCAGGGTGCGGCCGTAGTGACGGCCGGCCTCCTCGGAGAACCAGCGCAGGAAGCCGTTGCCGTACGTGACCTCGCCACGGGCCTCGGCGAGCGGCTTGCCCATCTCGAGGGTCATCAACAGCGCGAAGTCCTCGGCGCGCTCGTTGATCAGGTCGTAGGCGCGGCGCAGGATGTCGGCGCGCTCCTTGGCCGGGGTGCGGGCCCAATCGGCCTGCGCGGCGCAGGCGGCGTCGAAGGCGGCCATGGCGTCGTCGGAGTTCGCGTCCTGCAGGCTCGCGATGACCTTGCCGGTGGCCGGGTCCTTCACGTCGAAGGTCTTGCCGGAGGAGGCATCGCGCCACTCGCCGTCGATCAGCAGGCCGGTGGGGACGGACTCCAGCAGCGCCTTCTCGCGCTCAGCGGTCACGGTCATGATGCACCTCTTTCGGGGTCGGTGGTCGGAGGCGGCACGCCCCGCGTCCCTCAGGGGAACGGGTGGACGGCCACGGGTATTCCGACGCCGTCCGGCGGCGGTCGGCAGCGGCTCCACGGCTGATCCTAGCCAGGCCCCGGGGCCGCGCCCCCGCGCACGAGCATCTGTGTAGCCGGGGACGTGTCAGCCCCGGGCCGCGAGCACCGCCTGGTAGAGCTCCCGGCTCCGCATCCCGTGGGCTCCGGCCACCGCGGCCACGGCCTCCTTCAACCGGGTGCCGGACTCCACCAGCACCGCCACCTCGGCGACGGCGTCCGCCTCGGACGCCTCGCCCTCGGCGCCGGGTGCGGGCGGCCCGATCACCAGCACGATCTCCCCGCGGATCCCCTCCCCCGCGTGCCGCTCCGCAGCCCAGGCATGCACCTCGGCCGCGGCGCCGCGCACCACCTCCTCGTGCAGCTTGGTGAGCTCGCGGGCCACGCACACCGGCCGCTCCGCACCGAGGACCTCCACGACGACGGCCAGCGCGTCCGCCAGACGCTGCGGCGACTCGAAGGCGACCACGGTGCGGGCCTCGGTCAGCAGGGAGGTGAGCCATCGCCGTCGTTCCCCGTCCTTGCGGGGGACGAAGCCGTCGAAGGCGAACCGGTCCGTCGGCAGGCCGGAGAGGGCGAGTGCGGTGGTCACGGCGGAGGGGCCGGGCGCACACGTCACGGGCAGCCCTTCGGACACCGCGGCCGCCACGAGCCGGTACCCCGGGTCCGAGACCGTGGGCATGCCCGCGTCCGAGACCACCGCCACCGTGGCACCACCCCGCACCTGGTCCAGCAGCCCCTGGGTCGAGGCCGCCTCGTTGTGCTCGTGATGGGCCACCACCCTGCCCGCCGGGGTGACGCCCAGACCGGCGCACAGGCGCCGCGCGGTCCTGGTGTCCTCGGCGGCGATCACGTCCGCCTCCGCCAGCAGCTCACGCAGGCGCGCGGACGCGTCCCCGAGATTGCCGATGGGGGTGGCGGCCAGGACGATGCGGCCCGTCACGCCGCGCCGCCTCGCCCGTCGAGGAACGGCAGACGAGGTTCGCCCGCCTTGCCGGTCTTCACCCACCTTCGGTAGCCCCGCCAGCGGCCGGTCCGCACCGCGGCCTCGCGAAGGATCCATTTCGGGAGACTCCGGAGTCCCCGCGCACGCGCCGTGCGGACGGCGTCGGCTGGCAAGGCCGCCAATGCAACCACGAACTGCGACTCAGCCAGAGGGGTGCCCTGGGCCTCATGGCCGCGCGACCAGAGGACGGCCTCCGCCTGGCCGGACGAATGGATCTTGCGAAGCTTCGCCTTCAGCCCGGTCGTCTCACGGAAATAGAGGACCAGCCCTGGGTGGGGCGCGATCGTGTGGCCCGCCGCGAGGAATCGCGCAGACAGGTCAGAGTCCTCGACCCCATACGGCGGGAGGGACTCATCGAACCCACCGACGGCTTCGAACAATTCGCGCCGGACGGCCACATTGCCACTCAGGATCCCCCGCCCGTGGAGGATGCCCGGGTTGAGCAGCCGCCCCGAGTCCTTGCCGCGCGGGTCGAGGATCCTGACCGGACCGGTCACTATCGGTGCGATCTCGCGCACTCCGCGGAACGCCTGCTCGACCCAGTCGGGAGCGACCCGGTCATCGGCGTCGCACATCGCCAGTACCTCGCCTCGGGCGGCGGCCGCGGCTGCGTTCCGGGCGTGGCTGGCACCCTGCACCCGAAACGCGTCGACGACCGCCAGTGGGACGGGGAACGAGTCCGCACGCGCGCGTACCGCGTCCGGGCTGCCGTCCGTGGAGCGGTTGTCCCCCACGATCACCTCCCAATTGAGGTCGGTGCGCTGGGCGGCCAGCGCGTCGAGCTGCTCATGGATGAGCTCGCCCCCGTTGTGCATCGGAATGATGACGCTGACGTCCACGGATTCCACGGTCATGCCCCCAGCCTAGAGAGTCCTTGCGTCCCCCTAGCATGGAGCCCGTGCCCGCCACCGCCCTCGCCTCCCGCCCCGCCGCCGTCGCGGTCGACGACGGCCCCTTCGGCGTCGCCGCCCTGCGCGCCCGCCTCGGGGTGAGTGCGGCGCCCCTGACGCGGTGGCACTGGATCCTGCCGTTGCTGGTCACGGCGATCGCCGGCGTCCTGCGGTTCACGAACCTGGCCCACCCGGACCAGCTGATCTTCGACGAGACCTACTACCCCAAGGACGCCTACTCCCTCCTGGAGTCCGGCTACGAGCGGCGGTGGGACGAAGACGTCAACGACGCGTTCGCGCGCGGCGAGGCGGAGCCGCTCGAGGGGGCCGCCTACGTGGTGCACCCGCCGCTGGGCAAGTGGCTGATCGGCCTGGGCATGCTCGCGTTCGGCCCGGACAACGGGGTGGGCTGGCGGTTCAGCGCCGCGGTGGCCGGCACGCTGTCCGTCCTGCTGGTCGCCCTCGCCACGCAGCACCTGCTGCGCTCGGTGTCCCTGGGCGCGGTCGCCGGGCTGCTGCTGGCCGTGGAGGGCCACCACCTGGTGATGTCCCGCATCGGGCTGCTGGACATCTTCCTCTCGTTCTTCGTGCTCGCGGCCTTCGCCGCGCTGCTGGCGGACCGCGTCCACGGCCGGCGGCTGCTCGCGGAGCGGCTCGCCCACGACGTCGCCCGGTTAGGACGCGACGCCCTGGCCAGCGGGCCGTGGCTCGGCTGGCGCCCGTGGCGACTGCTCGCAGGCGTGCTGCTGGGCGCCGGCTGCGCCGTGAAGCTCTCCGGGCTGGCGTTCATGGCGGCCTTCGGCCTGCTCACGGTCCTGTGGGACATGTCCGCGCGCCGGACCGCCGGGGTGCGGCACTGGGCGTGGGCCGGCGTCGAGAAGGACGGCCTGTACGCGTTCGTGGCCGTGGTGGGCGGCGGCCTGGTCGCCTACCTGGCCTCGTGGACCGGCTGGTTCGTCACGGAGGGCGGCTACTACCGGGACTGGCACCGGGACAACCCGCCGGAGGGCCTGCTCGCCGGGCTGGTCCCCGGTCCGCTGCGCTCCCTGTGGCACTACCACGTGGAGTCCACGACCTTCCACCAGGGCCTCACCAGCCCCCACGACTACGCCGCCAACCCGTGGACCTGGCCGTTCATGGGCCGGCCCGTGAGCTACTACTACGAGGGTGCAGAGCCCGGCGAGGGGGTCTGCCCGGCGGACGCCGCGGGCGCGTGCTCGGCGGCCATCACGGACATCGCCAACCCGTTCGTGTGGTGGACGGGCCTGGCCGCCGTCCTCGTGTGCGTGTGGCTGCTGGTGCGCCACCGGGACTGGCGGGCCGGCGCCCTGCTCAGCGCCTACGCGGCCGGGCAGCTGGTGTGGTTCCTGTGGCCCGAGCGGACCATGTTCTTCTTCTACACGATCGCCTACGAGCCCTTCCTCGTGATGATGATCGCCCTGGCGCTCTCGCTGCTGCTGCGGCCGGGCCGCCGGCCCGGGCCCCGCTGGGGCTCGGCCCTGGTGCTGGCGTACGTGACGCTCGCCGTCGCCGTGTCCCTGTTCTTCCTGCCCGTCTGGATCGGCGACGTCATCTCGTACGACCAGTGGCGCTGGCGGATGTGGTTCAGCAGCTGGATCTGACGGCCGCGTCGCGGGCGCGGGTGTGCCCGAATGCGCGCCGCACGTCCGAAAATGGATACGCTCGGACCGTGCAGAACCAGAGCCCCGTCCATGAGTCCGCCACCGAGCTCATCGGCATGCCGCCGGCGGACTCCAACATCACGGACCTGATCGTCGCCTCCTGTGCCGATCGGCCGGACGCCCCCGTGTACGCCCAGCGCAACGGCGCGGGCGGCTGGGTGGACGTCCACTTCACTGCGTTCCTGACCCAGGTGCGCGCCGTGGCGGCCGGCCTCATCGCCCACGGCGTCCAGCCCGGGGACCGGGTGGGCCTGTTCTCCCCCACCTCCTACGCGTGGGCCGTCCTCGACCAGGCCGTGTGGTTCGCCGGCGCCGTCTCCGTGCCGATCTACGAGACCTCCTCCGCCCACCAGGTGGAGCACATCGTCACGGACTCGGGGCTGCGGGTGGTCGCCGTCGGCAGCGAGGAGCTCGGCGAGCGCGTCGCCGAGGCCGCCGGGCACGCGGGCGTGGACGTGGCGACGTTCCCGCTGACGGACGCGGGGCTGGCGGAGCTGGCCGAGGCCGGCGCGTTCGTGTCGGACGACGCCGTCGAGCACGCCCGCTCGCTGGCGACCCTCGCCAGCCCCGCCTCGATCGTCTACACCTCCGGCACCACCGGCCGCCCGAAGGGCGCCGTGATCACGCACGGCAACTTCGTGGGCGCGGCCATCAACGTGCTGCACTTCGCGCGCGAGGTGGTCCAGTGGTCCCCGGAGACGACGACGTCGCGCACCCTGCTCTTCCTCCCGCTGGCCCACGTGCTCGCCCACGCCGTCCAGGTCATCTGCCTGTACGCCCGCATCCAGGTGGCCCACTCCGGTTCCCCGGCCACGCTGCTCGGCGACCTCGCCTCCTTCCACCCCACGTGGCTGCTGGCCGTGCCGCGCGTGTTCGAGAAGGTCGAGGCCGGCATCGAGGCCAAGGCCCAGAAGAGCGGCACCGGGCCGATCTACGCGGCCGCCAAGCGCACCGCCATCGAGTGGTCCACGGCCGTGGACGAGGCCGAGTTCGGGGACGGCCCCGGGCCTTCGGCCCTGCTGCGCGCCCGGCGCGCGCTGTTCGACCGGCTGGTCTACCGCAAGATCCGGGAGGCCCTCGGCGGCGAGGTGATCTCGTGCGTGTCCGGCGCGTCCGCCCTCTCCCCGGAGCTGGTGCACTTCTTCCGCGGCGCCGGCATTCCGATCGTGGAGGGCTACGGCCTCACGGAGACCACCGCGCCGGCCACCGTGAACATCCCCGGCGCGCACCGCGTGGGCACCGTGGGCCTGCCCGTGGCCGGGGTGACGGTGAAGATCGCCGAGGACGGCGAGATCCTCATCCGCGGCCCCGTGGTGTTCGACGGCTACCACGGCATGCCCAAGGCGTCGGCGGAGGCCATGGAGGACGACTTCTTCCGCACCGGGGACATCGGTGCGCTGGACGAGCACGGCTTCCTGCGGATCACCGGCCGCAAGAAGGACGTGATCATCACCGCCGGCGGCAAGAACGTGTACCCCACGCCCATGGAGGAGGCGCTGCGCCAGCACCGGCTCATCGAGCACGTCGTGGTGGTCGGGGAGAACCGCCCGTTCGTGGGCGCCCTCATCACCCTGGACACCGAGGCCTTCACCCAGTGGGCCCTGGACCGCGAGCTCAGCCTCACTCCGGCCGAGGCCGCGACGGACCCCACCGTGCTGGCCTCGATCCAGGAGGCGGTGGACCAGGTCAACGCGGGCGTCTCCCGTGCCGAGTCCATCCGCCGATTCCGGATCCTGGACCACCCGTTCACCGAGGACTCCGGGCACGTCACCCAGTCCCAGAAGCTCAAGCGGGCCCAGGTGATCGAGGACCACGCCGAGGACGTCGAGGCCCTCTACCGCCGCTGACCCCGCCCCCGGACGACGACGGGCCGGGAGGACGCCTCGTCCTCCCGGCCCGTTCCCGGTGTCGTCCGGCGGCGGTCAGCGCACCACGGCGTCGTCCTCCCGGGCCCAGCGCAGGCGGGTGCGCAGCAGCTGCTCGCGGCGGTCCGCGCTCAGCTCACGACGGCGGCGCGTGGGCCACGTGAGCACGAGCGTCACGAGGGACGCCAGCAGGGTCACCAGCCCGACCACCACGGCCGCGTCCACCCAGAACTGCTCGGGGTAGAGGCGGATGAGAGCGTCCCGCACGGAGAACGTCCACGTGCCGTCCGCGAAGAACAGCGAGTGGAAGCCAGCGAAGAACGTCTCCCAGCCCAGCACCGCCAGGACCGCGAGCGCGATCACCGCGAGCGGCAGCCACACGGCGCCGGCGAACAGGGCGCGGCGCACCCCGCCGGGGCTGGTGCGCAGCAGGGACGCGATGAGCAGGGCGCACACCACCAGGAGCACCACGAGCGCCGCGGCGGCGATCCACAGCACGGTCTTCACATCCGTCATGTGGTCGACCTCGACCTCGGTGAACAGGGGCGCGCCCTGGTGCGTGAGGCTGCTGAGGTATCGCGGCCCGGCCAGGTTGGTCACGTAGTCCAGCCCGGCGGAGCCGTAGTGCATGCGGTCGGCGAGGGTGAAGCCGAACCGGTCCGCGGGGAACCCGGGCCGGTGGTACTCCAGCCACAGGAACACCGGGCTCGCCACGAGGCGGACGGTGGCCAGCAGCAGGGCGAGCGGGGCGAGGATCGCCAGCAGCACCTGCGCCAGGCGCGGGCCCGCCTTGGGCAGGCGCGCGCGCTCCTCCGGCGTGGGGCCCTGCAGGGCCGCCGCCTGGGCCACGGGGGCGGCCGTGCCGTCCTCGGGGTAGCGGTCGACCGGGGCGGCGGCGCTCGACCCCGCCGCGCGGGCCCCGACGGCGGCGCTCAGCGGGCCGAGCTCGTCGGCGCCGGGCAGCGGCCGCCGGCCGCCCTCGGGCACGGCCCGGGAGGCGACGATGTCGCGGTCGGCGTCCGCGGCCGGGCGGCCGGCGTCGCGTCGGTCCGCGGCCGCCGCGTCCCCGCCGCGCAGCGCGGCGAGGTCCTCGGGGCTGAGCGCCGAGGTGTGCTGGGCGCCGCCGTCGTCGTCCCGGCCCATGGCGGGCAGCGCCTGGGTGCGGTTCGGATCGTCGGCGGCGTCGTCCTCGACGAACGCGCCGTAGTCCAGCCCGGATTCGAAGTCCTCCGCCCCCGCGCGCTCGTCGCGCCCGCGGCCGGCCTGATGGGAAGCCATGCTCGTGCCTCTCTCGAGTGGGTCCGTCCGCCCGCGGGCGCCGGGGATCAGTAGCGGTAGTGGTCGGCCTTGTAGGGGCCGGCCACGTCCACGCCGAGGTACTCGGCCTGGGCCTTGGTCAGCTCGGTCAGCCCGACGCCGAGGGCGTCCAGGTGCAGGCGGGCGACCTTCTCGTCGAGCACCTTGGGCAGCGTGTAGACGCGCTTCTCGTAGTGCTCGCCGGTCAGGGCGCCGGTGCCCGTGGAGCCGCCGAAGAGCTCGATCTGCGCCATCACCTGGTTGGTGAAGGACGCGCTCATCACGAACGAGGGGTGGCCGGTGGCGTTGCCGAGGTTCAGCAGGCGGCCCTCGGAGAGCACGATGATGCTGCGCTCGGCCTCCGTGCCGCCGTCCAGGGTCCACTCGTGGACCTGCGGCTTGATCTCGGTCTTCACGACGCCGGGGATGCGGGCCAGGCCGGCCATGTCGATCTCGTTGTCGAAGTGGCCCACGTTGCCCACGATGGCCTTGTCCTTCATGGCGGCCATGTGCTCGGCCATGATGATGTCCTTGCCGCCGGTCGTGGTGACGAAGATGTCGCCCTCGCCCACCACGTCCTCGAGGCGGGCCACCTGGTAGCCGTCCATCGCGGCCTGCAGCGCGCAGATCGGGTCGATCTCCGTGACGATCACGCGGGCGCCCTGGCCGCGCAGGGCCTCGGCGGCGCCCTTGCCGACGTCGCCGTAGCCGCAGACCACGGCGACCTTGCCGCCGATCAGCACGTCCGTGGCGCGCATGATGCCGTCCGGCAGGGAGTGGCGGATGCCGTACTTGTTGTCGAACTTGGACTTGGTCACGGCGTCGTTCACGTTGATCGCCGGGAAGAGCAGGCGGCCCTCCTGCGCCAGCTGGTAGAGGCGCAGCACGCCCGTGGTGGTCTCCTCGGAGACGCCGCGCAGGGTGCCGGCGGTGCGGGTCCAGTGCTGCGGGTCGCGGGCCAGCGAGCGGCGCAGCGTCTCGAGGATGATCCGGTACTCCTCGGGATCGTCCTCGGTGGCGCTGGGCACGGCGCCCGCGGCCTCGAACTCGACGCCCTTGTGCACCAGCAGGGTGGCGTCGCCGCCGTCGTCCAGGATCATGTTGGGGCCGAGCTCCGGATCCTCGTCCGCGCCCGGCCAGGTGAGGATCTGCGAGGCGGTCCACCAGTAGTCCTCGAGGGACTCGTTCTTCCAGGCGAACACCGGCACGCCCTGCGGGTCCTCGGGGGTGCCCGAGCCCACGACGACGGCGGCCGCGGCCTCGTCCTGCGTGGAGAAGATGTTGCAGGAGGCCCACCGGACCTCGGCGCCGAGGGCGATGAGGGTCTCGATGAGCACGGCGGTCTGCACGGTCATGTGCAGGGAGCCGGCGATGCGGGCGCCCTTGAGCGGCTGGGCCTCCCCGTACTCCTCGCGCAGGGACATCAGCCCCGGCATCTCGTGCTCGGCCAGGCGGATCTGGTGGCGGCCCGCCTCGGCCAGGGACAGGTCCCGGACCGTGAAGTCGAACGAGGCACCGGGCACGGTGGTGCGGTTGGCGAAGGCCGGGTCGACGTCGGGGGTGCGGAACTCTGCGGAGGTCTCAGTCATGCCCTCCAGCCTAGCGAGGCCCCGGACGGCACGACACGTGCCGCGTCAGTCCCCGTCACGCACCACGCGCAGCCCGGGGCGGGCCGGCGGGACGGCCATGGGCCGGGTGGGGACCGTGCGCACGCCGCCGTCCGCGTCGACGGCCTCGTAGTGCTCGGGCAGCTCCAGCCGCAGCACCTCCCAGCCGCGCGGGGCCGTGGTGCGCCGAGCGTGCTCGCCGCAGAGGTCGTACGTGTGCGGCTCCGCCCGGCGCGACAGGGGCCCGATGACCACCTGCGAGTCCGCGTAGTTGTACGTCAGCGTGGCCAGGGCAGGGCTCTGGCATCCGGTCTTGCTGCAGCGTCGCATGGGTCCCACGCCCGCCACCCTACTCGGCGGACGGCCCGGAGCGGTGGCCTACCATGGCGCGCATGACCGCGTCCGCCTCCTCCGATCCCCTCGACCCCCTGCCGTTCCGGGCGGGCGACGCCGCGGGGGCCGAGCCGGGCGTCGAGGGCGGCCCGGCCGAGGCCGGCGTCTCCTCCCCCGCGGGGCGCGGCGGCCGGGACCGCCGTGGCCGAGGACTGCGGCATCCGCGCCCGTTCGGTGCGCGCTCGGAGCGGGGCCGGAGCGAGGCGCTGCTGACCGCCGTCGAGAAGGCGGTGGACCGGCTGGGCTCCCTGGACGCGCCCGGGCTGCGGCACGTGACCGCGCGGGTGGAGCGCATCCCGGACCGGCTCGACGAGCGGCTGCGCGAGCTGCACGCCGGCCGGGAACGGGATGAGGAGGCGCTGTTCGCGCGGGCCGAGCGGCAGGGCCGGGACGGGGTGCTGATCACCCTGTTCGAGCGGCCGCTGCGGGACGCAGCCGACCCGGCCGACCTCGAGGGGGCCGTCTACGGGGTGGCGCTGAGCCGTTGCGCCGACGCGCTGGGCGTGGACCCGCAGGTGCTCGACCCCAGCTGGGGCCGCGGCTGAGCCCGGACCGGGCGGTCCGCGCCGGGCACCGCGCCCGACGGACGGGCGCCGTGCGTCAGGCGCGGGCGCGGCGCAGGCGGCGACGCTCGCGCTCGGAGAGCCCGCCCCAGATGCCGAAGCGCTCGTCGTTCGCCATGGCGTACTCCAGGCACGCGTCCTTGACGGTGCAGGCCTCGCACACGCGCTTGGCGTCCCGCGTGGAGCCGCCCTTCTCCGGGAAGAACGCCTCGGGGTCCGTCTGCGCGCACAGGGCGTCCGCCTGCCAGGCCAGCTCGCCCTCGATGGGCTCGGTGGTCACGCCCGGGATGGTGGCCCAGTCGGCGGAGACGGGCACGGCCTCGACCGGACGCGCGTCGCCGGGGAAGAGGGCGGTGACGGTGGCGGCCGGGGTGCCGGTCTCGTCGTCGAGGTCATGGGCGGTGAGGAAGGCGGTCGCCTGGTCCTCGAGGCTCGCGCCGGAGACGCCGGCCTGCGGGTCGGCGGGGTCGAGGAACCAGTCGCTGGGGACGCTCCGCGGACGAGGCGCCGGCGCGGGATCGGCGCGGTGCGCGTCCTCGACTCGCTGGGTCTGCTCCATGTGTGACGCCTCTTCCCGGGATCGACGTGGCGGTGTGGGCCGGGTGATCGTGCGGTCCGCGCGGGTGCCGGGCAAGCCGGCGGGCCCCTCCTGCCGGGACCGTTGGCCCGGGTTCATTACATCGGTGTGATTCATGCCGAGTCAAACCGAGCGGGTGCCACACTGGGCCCATGGTCTCCCTCTCCGCACCCCGGTCCACCGGCCCCCTCGTGCTCCGCCTCGCCTCCTCCCCGCGGCCCGCGCTCGTCCAGGAGCCGGGGGCCCCGGGCGAACCCGGCGCGGTGGACCAGCGCATCGAGCTCTCGGGCCGCGTGACCGTGAACTGGGCCGCCAAGTTCGCGGGCCTGCTCGGCGCCGAGGGCATCGGCGCGGGCGACGCCGTCGCCCTGGACCTGCCCGTCCACTGGCTCTCCCACGCCCTCGCCCTCGGCGTGCTCTGCGCCGAGGCCGAGCCCGCCCTCGAGGGTGACTCCCCCGCGGCCGTCCTCACGGATCGGCCCGAGGCGTGGCCGGGCCCGTCCGTGACCGTGTTCGCCGTGGTCCTGCCGCGCGGCCTCGAGCCCGAGTTCGACGGCCCGGCCGCCGACCCGGCCGTCGTGGACGTGGCCGCCGAGATCCGCGCCCAGCCGGATGCCCTGCCCGGCCCCGTGGACCACGTGCGGCCCGCGTCGATCCCGACCGGGGCCGACGTCGCCCCGGACGACGACGGCCCGCGCCCCCGCCTGACGTGGGCGGGAGTGCGGGCCGCGCTGGAGGCGTGGGACGCGGGTCGGGCGGTGACCGTGCGCCCCTGACGGGGCGGCGGGGTCAGGCCGGGGCGCTCAGACCCCGGCGTCGGGGGTGCGGTGCCGGCCGTGCGGAGGCATCTGGTCCTCGCGCAGCACGGGCATCTGGCCGGTGATGATCGCGAGGTCGCTGGCGAAGCCGGGCTCCACGTCCAGCTTCTCCTTGAACACCCAGAACCGGTAGGCGAAGTAGCGGAACACGGTGCCGAAGAACAGGCCGATCACGTTGCCGGCGATGAACAGGCCGGTCGGGTCGGTCACGCCCATCAGGTACTGCGCGATCGCCACGCAGCCGGCCTGGATGCCCAGCCCGATCGCGTTCATGATCAGGAACATCACGAGCTCGCGCGTCTTGTTCGAGGAGCGCTTGTCCCGGAACGTCCAGTAGCGGTTGGCGACCCAGCTGAACAGGGTAGCGACGACGCCGCCCACGATCTTGGCCTTGACGTTGGACCCCTCGAGCGGGCCGGTCATCATCCACCAGAAGACGAGCGAGTCCACCACGAACGCGGCCGCACCCACGGTGCCGAACTTGGCCACCTCCCGCCACAGCAGGGAGACCATCCCGGTCAGGCGGCCCCAGAGATCGGACAGCATGGGCGTGGACTCCTCTGGTTCGGGACGGGGGTGTGCACGCGGGCCGGACCCGCGCAGGGCTGGGGAACACTGTAGCCGCGCCCCCGGCGCGCGACCTCCTCGGATCCGGCGTCGGCCGCCCCTCCGTGACGGAGTTCTCAGCCGGTCCGACTACCCTGTGCGGGTGACTTCCCCTCGACTCGGTGTGATCGGTGGCGGGCAGCTGGCCCGCATGATGGCGGGCGCGGCCGCGGAGCTCGGCGTGCCCTTCCGCGTGCTCGCGGAGGCCCCGGACGCGTCAGCGGCCCAGGTCGCCCCCCACGTGGTCGGCGACCACACGGACCTGGCGGACCTGCGCGCGTTCGCGGCCACGGTGGACGTGGTCACCTTCGACCACGAGCACGTGCCCACCGAGCACCTGCGGGCCCTGCAGGAGGCCGGCGTCGCCGTGCGCCCCGGTCCCGAGGCGCTGCAGCACGCGCAGGACAAGCTGGTCATGCGCGCCGCCGTCGAGCGGCTGGGCCTGCCGAACCCGGCGTGGGCGCCGGTCGACGACCTCGAGGCCGTCCTCGCCTTCGGCGACGAGCACGGCTGGCCCATGATCCTCAAGACCGCCCGCGGCGGCTACGACGGCAAGGGCGTGCTCAAGCTCGACGACGCCGACGACGCCCGCGCCTCCGCCGCGGACGGCACCCTGGCCGCGTGGCTCGGCGCCGGCATCACCCCGCTGCTGGCCGAGGCCCTCGTCCCCTTCTCCCGTGAGCTCTCCGCGCAGGTGGCGCGCACCCCCTCCGGTGAGGTGGCCGTCTACCCCATCGTCGACTCGGTCCAGGTGGCCGGCGTGTGCGACCTCGTGGTCGCCCCGGCCCAGGACCTCGACCCGGCCGTCGCCGCGGCCGCGACCGCCGCGGCCGTCCGCCTCGCCGAGGAGCTGGACGTCACCGGCATGCTCGCGGTCGAGCTGTTCGAGACGCCGGGGGTCGGCCCGGGCTTCCAGGTGAACGAGCTGGCCATGCGCCCCCACAACTCCGGCCACTGGTCCATGGACGGCGCCGTCACCGGCCAGTTCGAGCAGCACGTCCGCGCCGTGCTCGACCTGCCGCTGGGCGAGACGACCCCCCGCGGGGCCGGCGTCGTGATGAAGAACGTCCTCGGCGGCGCCCGCGAGGACCTGCACGCCGGCAGCGTCGCGGCCCTCGCCGCCCACCCGCAGGCCAAGGTCCACCTCTACGGCAAGGACGTGCGCCCGGGCCGCAAGGTCGGTCACGTCAACGTCGTTGCGGACCACGGCCTCAGCCTCGAGGAGGCCGTGCGGACCGCCGAGTCCGCCGCCGCACTGCTGCGCGACGACGCCCCCACCACCGGCACCGAGACGGAGGCCCGCCCATGACCGCCACGCCCCAGACCCCGCCCCTGCAGGACGACGCCCCGGTCGTCTCCGTCGTGATGGGCTCCGACTCCGACTGGCCCGTGATGAGCGCGGCCGCCGAGGCCCTGCGCGAGCTCGACGTGCCCGTCGAGGTCGGCGTGGTCTCCGCGCACCGCATGCCCCACGAGATGGTGGAGTTCGGCGCCCGCGCGCACGAGCGCGGCATCCGCGTGATCGTGGCCGGCGCGGGCGGCGCGGCGCACCTGCCCGGGATGCTCGCCGCCGTCACCCCCCTGCCCGTGATCGGCGTGCCCGTGAAGCTCAAGAGCCTGGACGGGATGGACTCCCTGCTCTCGATCGTCCAGATGCCCGCCGGCGTGCCGGTGGCCACCGTCTCCATCGACGGCGCCCGCAACGCCGGCCTGCTGGCCGCCCGCATCCTCGCCTCGGCCGACACCGCGGAGGGCGACCGCCTGCGCGCCGCCCTCGCCGAGCACGCCGACGAGCTCAACGCCCAGGCCCGGGCCAAGGGGGCCCGCCTGCGCGAGCGGATGGCCGCCGACCGCTGATGTCGCCCGCCACCGGATCCGTGCCCGCCGGTCACGCGCAGCCCGACCCGCTCCGAGATCCACGCGTCGCCTCCCCCACCGAGCGCACCCGCCGGGCGCTGATCCTCACCGCCCTGACCCTGCTGGTCCCCGGCGGCGCCCAGCTCGTCGCCGGCAGCCGCCGGCTCGGCCGCGTGGCGCTGCGGGTCACCGTCACCGTGTGGGCCGTGCTGATCCTCGGGCTGCTGTGGTGGCTGGTCTCCCGCGCGAGCCTGATCTCGCTCATGGCCCGGGACGGCGTGCTGCTTGGGCTGGCGGTGGTCCTGGCGGCGCTGGCGGTGGGCTGGGCGGTGCTGTGGGTGGACACGTTCCGGCTGATCGGGCCGCACCTGCTCGCCCCCGGCGCGCGGAAGATCACGGCGGCGGTCACCGCGCTCGCGCTCGTGCTCACCAGCGGCGCCCTGCTCTACGGCGGCTGGGCGGCGAACACGAGCCGCGGGGCGCTCGGCGAGGTCTTCCAGGAGGGGCCGGCCGTCCCGGAGGCCGAGGGCCGCTACAACATCCTGGTCCTGGGCGCGGACGCCGGCGAGGGCCGCCAGGGGCTGCGCCCGGACTCCATGCACGTGGTCTCCGTGGACGCCCGCACCGGCGCCATCGTGATGTTCTCCCTGCCCCGCAACCTCCAGAACGCGCCGTTCGTCGAGGGCTCCCCGCTGTGGGACGTGTACCCGAACGGCTTCGACTGCGGCGACGAGTGCATCCTCAACGCCCTCTACACGGACGTGGAGGAGCACCACGCAGACCTCTACCCGGACGCCGAGCACCCCGGCGCCGAGGCCATGAAGGACGCCGCCGGCGGCATCCTCGGCCTGGACGTCTCCGGCTACGCCCTCATGGACATGGGCGGCTTCGCCCAGCTGATCGACGCCATGGGCGGGGTGGACGTCGTCAGCGGCGGCTACGTGGTGCACCGCGGCGTCCGGCCCGACGGCGTCTGGGGCAACATCTGGTGGGAGCCGGGCACCCACCACTTCAACGGCGACGACGCGCTCGCCTTCGCCCGCTCCCGGCACTGGTCCACCGACTACGCCCGCATCCGCCGGCAGCAGTGCATGCAGGCGGCGATGCTGGAGCAGTTCAGCCCCGCCACCGTGCTCACCCGCTTCGAGGGGATCCTCGCGGCGGGCCAGCAGATCGTGACCACCGACCTGCCGCAGTCCCAGCTCGGCACGTTCGTCGACCTCGCCGAGCGCTCGCGCGGCCAGAAGATGCGGCGGCTGACCATCGGCCCGCCCGACTTCGGCGACACGGGCACCCACTTCACCACCTACCCCGACTACGACCTCGTCCACCGCCGCGTGGACGAGATGCTGGCCGATGAGTCCGTGACCGCCGGATCGGAGCCGACCGGGGTCTCGGCGACGCCGCTGCTCACCGTGCTGGCCGTCGTCGCGCAGGAGACGCAGACCCCCGACGTCGACGAGGACGACCCGGCCACGTGGCCGGCCCCGCCGACCCGCTCCGACGGCGAGCCCTTCACCGCCGAGGACCTGATGACGGCCGAGGACCTGGGCCAGGAGGACGTGCTGAACCACGCGTCCTCGACCAACGGGCTGTGCGTCCCGGCCCCGTGAGGCGCGACGCGCGGGCCGACGGGCTGACCTAGGCTGGGCGCATGCACGTCCTGAAGCCCGTGATCCGTGACTACGCCTGGGGCTCCCCCACGCTCCTCGCCGACCTGCAGGGACGCGAGCCCACCGGCCGCCCCGAGGCCGAGCTGTGGCTGGGCGACCATCCGGGCGCCCCGTGCGTCGCCGTCGTGGCGGACGGCGCCCACATCGGCCTGGACGAGGTGGTGGCCGCGGACCCGGAGCGCTGCCTCGGGCCCGTCGCGCCGGAGGGCCGGCTGCCCTTCCTCATGAAGCTGCTCGCCGCGGGCGCCCCGCTGTCCATCCAGGCGCACCCCACCCTGGAGCAGGCCCGCGCGGGCTTCGCCGCGGAGGAGGCCGCCGGCGTGCCGGTCGACGCCCCGGAGCGCAACTACAAGGACGCGAACCACAAGCCGGAGATGCTGCTCGCGCTGACCCCCTTCTCGGCGATGTGCGGCTTCCGCTCCCCCGAGGTCTCCTCGGACAGCTTCGAGGCCCTGGCCCGTGCCCTCACGGAGCGGGCGGACGGGGACACGTCCGCCGTCGCCATCGCCGCCGCCCGGATCAGCCAGGCCCTCGCCGCCGGGGACCTCGAGGACGCGTTCACCTCGATCCTCGACCCGGACTCCGTGTGGGGCGCCCCCGGCGCCGTGGCGCAGGTCGTGGACGTGCTGCGGGCTGCGCCGGACCTGGCCGAGCGCGACCCCTCGCTGGCCACGGCCCTCGAGGCCGCCCAGCACCACCCGGACGACCCCGGCGTGGTGGTGGCCATCCTGCTCAACCGCGTGGACCTGGCCCCGGGTCAGGCCATCCATCTGCCCGCCGGCAACGTGCACGCGTACCTGCACGGGCTGGGCGTGGAGGTCATGGCGGCCTCGGACAACGTGCTGCGCGGCGGACTCACCCCGAAGCACATGGACGTGCCCGAGCTGCGCCGCGTGGTCACCTTCGAGGCGCTGCCGGTGCCCTCCACTGAGCCCGAGCGCGTGGCCGACTCCGTGGTGGCCTTCCGCCCGCCGTTCGAGGAGTTCGAGCTGCTCCAGGCCACGCTCGAGGACGACGCCGTCCACGGGCTCGACGTGCACGGGCCCGGGATCGCGGTGGTCACCCGCGGCACGGCAAGCCTGGCCCTGGCAGGCCAGGAGATCGAGCTGGGCCCGGGCGAGGCCGTGTTCCTGCCCGCCGCGGAGACGGCGTCCGGCCCGCTGGCCGTCCGCGCCGCGGCCGGCGCCCCGGCGACGGTGCACGTGGCCGGCCTGCCGCGGGGCTGAGCCCGGCAGACCGGCCCGCGGGCTCAGCGGGCGTCGCGGTCCCCCAGCCACTTGGACCACTTCTTCACGTCGTGCTCGGCGTCCACGGTGCGGACCGTGCCGGACGACGAGCGCATCACGATGGACTGCGTGTGCACGCGGCCGTCGGCGAAGCGCACACCGCGCAGCAGGTCGCCGTCGGTGATGCCGGTGGCCGCGAAGTAGCAGTGGTCGGAGGTGACCAGCTCGTTCGTGGTCAGCACCGCGTCGAGGTCGAGGCCGGCGTCGAGGGCCTTCTGCTTCTCGGCGTCGTCGGTGGGGGCCAGGCGGCCCTGGATGATGCCGCCGGTGGCCTTGATCGCGCACGCGGTGACGATGCCCTCGGGGGTGCCGCCGATGCCCATCATCATGTCCACGCCGGTGCCCGGGCGGGCGGCGGCGATGGCGCCGGCGACGTCGCCGTCCAGGATGAACTTCACGCGGGCGCCGGCCTGGCGGATCTCCTTGACCAGGCCCTCGTGGCGGGGGCGGTCCAGCACGCACACGGTCACCTGCGAGACGGGCTTGTCCAGGGCCTTGGCCACGAGGTTCACGTTCTGCTTCACCGGCAGGCGCATGTCCACGAAGTCGGCGGCCTCGGGGCCCACCACGAGCTTGTCCATGTAGAACACGGCCGACGGGTCGAACATGGTGCCGCGCTCGGCCACCGCGAAGACGGAGAGCGCGTTGTTGTAGCCCATGGCGGTCAGGCGGGTGCCGTCGATCGGGTCCACGGCCACGTCCACGGCGGCGCCGGAGCCGTCGCCGACCTGCTCGCCGTTGAACAGCATGGGGGCCTCGTCCTTCTCGCCCTCGCCGATCACCACGGTGCCGTCCATGGCCACGGTGTCCATGAACGCGCGCATCGCGTCCACCGCGGCGCCGTCCGCCTTGTTCTTGTCCCCGTAGCCCACCCAGGGGCTCGCGGCGATGGCCGCCGCCTCGGTCACCCGCACCAACTCCATGGCCAGGTTGCGGTCCGGGACGTGATTCTCGTAGCCGGTCTTCTCCGAGGACGCGCTGGTCATCGCTGCTCCGATCCTTGCTCGCGGCGCTCCGTCCGCACGGGACGGGGCGTGAGGGCGGCTCTGCCCCGGTCCTCATCCTACGGGGGTGGTCTCCCGCGGGTGGCACAATGCTGACCGTGAGCTCCGCCGACCCCCACTCCCCCGCCCCCCGCCCCGTCCTGACCGCCACGCAGGCGCAGCGGGCCCGGCAGCCGTGGATGGCCATGGTGCTCTCCCTGGTGGCTCTGCTGGCGATCGTGGCCGTGGTCCTCCTGCTCAATCCGGAGCCGCCGCAGCGGCCCCGCGAGGACCGCGTCGACGTCGCCGCCGAGGCCGCCACGGTCCCCCACGACGACGGCGACCTGCCGGCCCTGGCGCCCGAGGTGCCGGAGTCCTGGTACGCCAACTACGCCCGCCTGCAGAAGCTGGACGGCGTCTCCACGTGGGACGTCGGCTGGGTGGTCACGGACACGGTGTTCGCGGGCCTGCAGCAGGCCGAGGACGTCGACCCCACCTGGGTGAGCCTGCGGGTGGACCAGGTCCCGACGTCGGAGACGATCGAGATCGACGGGATCGCGTGGGACCTCCACGCCGATCCGAAGAAACCGGAGCGACGGCTCGTGGCGGAGGTGGACGGCAGCACCGTGGTGCTGACCACCACCGGCGACCGCGCCGTCCTCGAAGACCTGGCGCACGGCGTCGTCCCCACCTCCGACCTGACCCCCGCCGAGGCGTGGGAGGTCCTCGTCGAGGGCAACCGCCGCTTCGTGGCGGGCGAGCCGAGCCACCCGAACCAGAACGCCGAGCGCCGCAGCGGGCTGACGGCCGGCCAGGCCCCGGTCGCCGTGATCTTCGGCTGCGCCGACTCGCGCCTGGCGGCCGAGATCATCTTCGACCTGGGCCTCGGCGACGTGTTCGTGGTGCGCACGGCCGGCCACGTGATCGACGACGCCGTGCTGGGCTCCATCGAGTACGGCGTGGACGTGCTGGAGATCCCGCTCGTCATCGTCCTGGGCCACAACTCGTGCGGCGCCGTCACGGCGACGGTCGAGTCCTACATCTCCGGCACCATGCCGCGCGGCTTCGTGCGCCCCCTCGTGGAGCGCATCATCCCGTCCGTGCTGGCCGGGCGCCGCCGCGGACTGGAGGAGGTCGACGAGTTCGTGGCCGAGCACGTGGACCAGACCTGCGACCACCTCCTGGAGACCTCGCAGTCCGTCCGCGCGGCCGTCGAGTCCGGGCGCACCGCCGTCGTCGGGCTCACCTACTCGCTGTCCGAGGGCACCGCGCGACCGGGCCGCGTGCACGGCGACCTGGCGGTCTGACGACGTCGGGCGTCCGGTGCGGCACCGGGCGCCCACGCCGTCCTAGGATGTGACCATGACCGCAGAGAACACCGATCAGCAGTTCCGCATCGAGCACGACACCATGGGCGAGGTGAAGGTGCCGGTGAACGCGCTCTACCGTGCACAGACCCAGCGCGCCGTGGAGAACTTCCCGATCTCCGGCAAGGGCCTCGAGCCCGCCCACATCCACGCCCTCGCGCAGGTCAAGAAGGCCGCGGCCAAGGCGAACGCCGAGCTGGGCATCATCTCGCAGGAGCGCGCGGACGCCATCGTCGCCGCCGCGGACCAGGTCATCGCCGGCGACCACGACGACCAGTACCCGATCGACGTGTTCCAGACCGGCTCCGGCACCTCCTCCAACATGAACACCAACGAGGTGCTCGCCACCCTCGCCACCCGCGCACTGAAGGAGGCCGGCTCCGAGGACGAGGTGCACCCCAACGACCACGTCAACGCCTCCCAGTCCTCGAACGACGTGTTCCCGACCTCCGTGCACGTGGCCGTCACCGCCGCCCTCGTGAACGACCTCGTCCCGGCGCTGGACCACCTGGCCGTCTCCCTCGAGAAGAAGGCGGAGGCCTTCGCCGGCGTCGTGAAGTCCGGCCGCACCCACCTCATGGACGCCACTCCGGTGACCCTGGGCCAGGAGTTCGGCGGCTACGCCGCGCAGGTCCGCTACGGCATCGAGCGCATCCAGTCCGCGCTGCCGCGCGTGGCCGAGGTCCCGCTCGGCGGCACCGCCGTGGGCACCGGCATCAACACCCCGAAGGGCTTCTCCGCCCGCGTGATCGAGCTGCTCGCCGAGGAGACCGGTCTGCCGCTGACCGAGGCCCGCAACCACTTCGAGGCCCAGGCCAACCGTGACGGCCTCGTGGAGGCCTCCGGCCAGCTGCGGAACATCGCGTTCTCGCTCATGAAGATCAACAACGACCTGCGCTGGATGGGCTCCGGCCCGAACACCGGCCTCGGCGAGATCGCCATCCCGGACCTGCAGCCGGGCTCCTCGATCATGCCGGGCAAGGTCAACCCCGTGATCTGCGAGGCCGCGATCATGGTGTGCGCCCAGGTGATCGGCAACGACACCACCGTCGCCCTGTCCTCCACCAACGGCGCGTTCGAGCTCAACGTGGGCATCCCCGTGATGGCCGCCAACCTGCTCGAGTCCATCCGCCTGCTGGCCAACACGACGCGCGTCATGGCGGACAAGATGATCGACGGCATCGAGGCCAACGAGGAGCGCTGCGCCTTCCTCGCCGGCGCCTCGCCGTCCATCGTGACCCCGCTGAACAAGGTGATCGGCTACGAGGCCGCCGCCAAGATCGCCAAGCACGCCGTCGCGAACAAGATGACCGTGCGCGAGGCCGTCGTGGACCTCGGCTACGTCGAGCGCGGCGAGATCACCGAGGAGCAGCTGGACAAGGCCCTGGACACCATGTCCATGACCCACCCGGAGTGATCCGGCGGATTCGGTGAGCGGCGCGACGCCGCCTCCCGGGCCACGACGCCGAGCGGCCGTCCTCCCGTGCGGAGGGCGGCCGCTCGTCGTTCACGCCAGCACCAGCACTCCGGCGGCCGCCGCCACCATCGCCGGCCCGAACGGCAGCGCCGTTCGCCCCGTCGCCCGGCCCGCGAGGACCAGCAGCCCCGCCACGACGCCGCCGAGCAGGATCGCGCCCACCCCGGCGGCGAGCACCGCCGTCGGACCGAGCACCCCCGTGTACACGCCCAGGCCGCCGGCGAGCTTCACGTCCCCCATCCCGAGGCCGCCGCGGCTGAGCACGTGCAGCGCGAGCATCGCCACGGTGTAGCCGAGACCGCCCAGCAGGCTGCAGAGGGCCAGGTCACCCCGGCCCGCCAGCAGCGCTCCCCCGGTCATCATCGCCAACCCGCCCAGCGCCAGCCGCAGCGTCCATCGGTTCGACAGCCGATGCTCCCGCAGGTCCGTGCGCACGAGCACGCCCGAGCACACCGCGAACCACGCCAGCCCCAGGGTCCACAGCACCGCCGTCGCCGGCGCGCCGTGCGTCCACGCCCATCCCACTCCGCTCATGCGCCCAGCCTAGGCCGGGCGGCGCACCCGCCGGGCCGCCGTCCACAGGCGATCAGGCCACCTCGCGTTCACGGTCCGGCCACCCGGTGTTCTGCCGACAGCGCAACCGGGGCCGCCCATTGCGACGACCCCGGGCACGGGTCTACTCTGAAGTCACGAGCTTCCAGCCGTCTCATGGACGTACGGGGCTCACACAGACCCCATGGCCTCAATCCCGTTTCAAAGGGGCCATGGTGGCGGGCTTCCTCGGTCCCCCATCCCCCCCTCCGCGGGGCCGAGCACCCCCGCCGGGGGCCGCTGCTTCGGCAGCGGCCCCTTTTTCATGACCGACCCCGCCGCCCGGCTCAGGCCCGGCCCTCCTCCAGCAGGTCCGTGACCAGCGCGGCGATCGGGGAGCGCTCGGAACGGGTCAGCGTCACGTGTCCGAACAGCGGGTGGCCCTTGAGGCGCTCCACCACGGCCGCGATGCCGTCGTGCCGGCCCACGCGCAGGTTGTCCCGCTGGGCGACGTCGTGGGTCAGCACGACCTTCGAGTTGCGGCCCATCCGGCTCAGCACCGTGAGCAGCACGTTCCGCTCGAGCGACTGCGCCTCGTCCACGATCACCCACGCATCGTGCAGCGAGCGGCCGCGGATGTGCGTCAGCGGCAGGATCTCCAGCATCCCGCGGTCCACCACCTCGTCCACCACGGACGGGGAGACCAGCGCACCCAGGGTGTCGAACACGGCCTGCGCCCACGGGCCCATCTTGTCGCCCTCGGAGCCGGGCAGGTAGCCGAGGTCCTGGCCGCCGACGGCGTACAGCGGGCGGAACACGACCACCCTGCGGTGCTCGCGGCGCTCCATCACGGCGTCGAGGCCCGCGCACAGCGCCAGCGCGGACTTGCCGGTGCCCGCGCGGCCGCCGAGGGAGACGATGCCCACGCTCGGATCCGTCAGCAGCTCGATGGCCAGCCGCTGCTCGGCGGAACGGCCGTGCAGGCCGAACACGTCGCGGTCCCCGCGCACCAGGCAGGCTCGGCCGCCCTCGCCGACCCGGGCCAGGGCGGAGCCCCGGGGCGCGGTGAGCACCAGCCCCGTGTTGACCGGCAGGCGGTCCGCCTCGGCCGGGGCCTCCTCCGGCCCGGTCTCGACGCCCGTGCCGGTCAGGGTCCCCAGCGGGACGCCGGCCAGGTCGACCTCGCCGTCGTCGTAGAGGGCGTCCAGCCGCTCCTGCGCCACGCTGAGGGAGACGGTGCCGCGCCAGCCCGAGTCACGCACGAGCTCGTGGCGGTACTCGTCCGCGGCGAGGCCCATGGCCGCCGCCTTCACGCGCATCGGCAGGTCCTTGGACACGACCGTGACCGTGGCGCCCTCGTCCGCGAGCGCCTTCGCGACGGCGAGGATGCGGGAGTCGTTGTCCGTGCCGCGGATGCCCAGGGGCAGCACGTCCACGGACACGTGGTTCAGTTCGATCCGCAGCGTGCCGCCCTCGGGGGTGATCGGCACGGGCTGGTCCAGCGCGCCGTGGCGGCCGCGCAGATCGTCGAGCAGGCGCAGGGCCGTGCGCGCGTAGTAGCCGAGGTCGGGGTCGGCGCGCTTGGCCTCGAGCTCCGAGACCACCACGAGCGGCAGGACCACCTCGTGCTCGGCGAAGTGCAGCAGGGCGCGCGGGTCCGAGAGCAGCACGGACGTGTCCACCACGTAGGTCCGCAGGCCGGTCGCCTCCGCCGCCCCCGCCTCGGCACGCGCCTGGCCCGGCCGGCTCGACGGCTCCTGCCGGGTCTGCGCGTGCTCCACGAGCTCTGCCACCATGTCTGCCTCCTGTGCCGGTGAACCGTGCGGACGGGGGTCCGCCCACGGTCCACGCTAGGAAGCGGCGTCGTCCGCCGGGTCCCGGCACGGTGAACCCGGGATGAAGTCACGGTGACGGTCCGTCCGGGCTCCGCCACGGCCCCGGCGTCCCGCGCTCCCTACACTGGAGACGCGCCGCCGACGTCCCGACGGCCGCCCGCTCCCCGTCCACAGGAGGGCCCTTGAGCATGCACCGCCCGTCCCCCGGCCTGCCCGATCTGCCGGGCGGCCCGGCCCCCGCCCCGACCCTGGCCGAGCGCGCCGGCGGCCGCCTGCTGGGCGCCGTCGCGCCCACCGCCGTGCTGATCGCGGCCATGTGGGTCGCGCAGGTCGTGCTGATCTTCCTCGGCCGGGTGATCATCCCCGGCGTGGGCCTGATCCCCCGACGCCTCGACGGCCTCGACGGGGTCCTGTTCTCCCCCGTGCTGCATGCCGGCTGGGCCCACCTGATCGGCAACACGACGGCGCTGCTCGTCCTCGGTCCGCTGGCCGCCCTGGTCTCGCGTCGGCCGGTGGCCCTGCTCGTCTGCGCCTGGCTGGGCTCGGGCCTGCTGACCTGGGTGATCGGCACCCCGGGCGTGCACATCGGCGCCTCCGGGATCGTGTACGTGCTGATCGCGTTCCTGATCGTCTACGGGATCGCGGTGCGGCGGATCGGGGCGGTCGTCGTCTCCGTGCTCGTCGCGCTCACGCACCTGGGCTCGAGCCTGATCGGCCTGCTGCCGGCACCCGGCATCTCGTGGACCGGCCACCTGGCCGGGGCCGTCGTCGGGGTGCTGCTGGGCCTGTGGTGGGGCCGCGCCGACCGTCAGGTGCCGAACCGGCGCTGACGGCTGCCGTAGTCGCGCAGGGCACGCAGGAAGTCGACCTTGCGGAACGCGGGCCACATGGCCTCGCAGAAGTAGAACTCCGAGTACGCGGACTGCCAGAGCAGGAACCCGGAGAGCCGCTGCTCCCCGGACGTGCGGATGACCAGGTCCGGGTCCGGCTGGCCGCGCGTGTAGAGCCGGTCCGCGATCTGCTCGACGGTGACGGACTCGGCCACCTCCGCCGCGCTGTGGCCCAGGGCGTGCTCGTCCCGCAGCAGCTCGCGCACGGCGTCGAGGATCTCCTGGCGGCCCCCGTAGCCCACGGCCACGTTCACGTGCACGCCGTCGTGGCCCTTGGTCTGCTCGGCGACCTCGGCGAGCCGTCGCGCCATGGGCTCGGGGAGCAGGTCCACCGCGCCGACCGGCTGCACGCAGACGGGGGCGCGGCCCTCGGCCGGCTGGGCGAGGCGCTCCGCCGTCGTCTGGATGATCTCCAGGAGCGGGGCGAGCTCCTCCGCCGGGCGCCGCAGGTTCTCGGTGGAGAGCATGTAGAGCGTGACCACGGGGATGCCGGCCTCGTCGCACCAGCCGATGAAGTCGAGGATGCGCTCGGCGCCGGCCTGGTGGCCCTGCTGCGTGGACGCCCCGAACGCGCGGGCCCAGCGACGGTTGCCGTCCACCAGCACGCCGATGTGCCGGGGCAGCCGCTCCGGGTCCAGGCCGCGCGTCAGCCGCCGCTCGTACAGGCGGTAGAAGGCCTCGGGTCGACCCACGGCGCGCTCCCCTCTCGGACGGTCCTGCGAGCCTCCAGGATACGCGCGCGGCACACAGCGACCATCCCGTGCCCGGGCCCCGACCCGACCGGCGACAATGGACGCATGGACCCTGTGACACCCCTCCGCGACGCCGACGCCACCCGCCGCCTGCGCTGGCGCGTCGAGCGCGTCCGCGACCCCGACCATCCGCTGTACAAGCCCCGACTGCGCGGCTGGATCCACGCGGTCATGGCGCCGCTGACGCTCGCGGCCGGCATCGTGCTCATCGTGCTCGCGCCGACTGCAACGCTGCGGTGGGCCAGCGCGGTCTACGCCGTGACGGGCCTGCTGCTGTTCGCGGTCTCGGCGACGTACCACCTGGTGCAGTGGAACGAGGTGGTCTCCCGTGTCCTCAAGCGGCTGGACCACACGAACATCATGCTGGTCATCGCCGGCACCTACACGCCGCTCTCCCTGGCCCTGCTGCCTCCGGACCGGGCGCGTGTGCTGCTCACCCTGGTGTGGGTGGGGGCCGTGGCCGGCGTCGCGTTCCGGGTGCTGTGGACGGACGCGCCGCGCTGGCTCTACACGCCGGTGTACGTGGCCCTCGGGCTGGCGGCGCTGCTCTACCTGGGCGACTTCTTCGCCGCGGATGCGGCGGCGGGGTGGCTGATCGTGGCCGGCGGCGTCGCGTACATCACGGGCGCGGTCTTCTACGCGCTGCAGGCCCCCACGATCCACCGCGAGTGGTTCGGCTTCCACGAGCTGTTCCACGCCTTCACGGTGGCCGGCTTCGTATGCCACGCCGTCGCCATCTACCGGGCGGTGCTCGTCGTCGCCTGAGCGTGTCTGGGACGGGGGCCTGCGCCCCGCCGGGCAGCGCCGAGGCCCGCAGACGCGCCGCTACGTCCATGCCGTAGCGGCGCGTCTGCGGGCCTCAAGGGTTCGGGCGTGGAGTCTCCGGCGCCGAGTCTCGGGCGTGCGCGGGCCCGACGGCGGTCAGTCGCGTCCGGTGTCCGGGGCCTGGGGTTCCGGGGCCGGCGCCTGGAGGTAGCCGGGGTACTTCTCCTGCAGGCGGCGCAGTCGGTCCTCGGAGTCCGCGTCCAGGTGCTCGCCGCCCGCGCGGACCTCGTCCGGCAGGTGCTGCTGATGGCGCTCCACGAGCATGGCCTCGGCTTCCGGGGAACGCTGCTGGACGCGGCGCACCGAGCGGACCATGACGCGGAGGACGATGATCGCCATGACCACCATGAGCGCGGTGAACAGGAACCCCTCGATGCCGGGGGTGACCTCCGCCTCCTCGAGCCCGGGGCGCAGCGTCGGCTCCGGGACGGCGGGCACCGGCGCGGGGCTCGCGGCCGCGAGCGCGGTGAGGACGAGGGGAAGGCCAGACAGGGGTGTCACGCCGCCCCACTCTACCGGCCCCGGCCGCACGGCCCGAGCCGGGGCGACTCAGCGCAGGCCGGCGAAGAGGTCGTGCTCCGGCAGCTCGGAGGGCACGCGCGAGTCGATCAGCGCGAAGTCCTCCCACGGCCAGGCGCGCCGCTGCAGGTCGTGGGGGGCGTCGAAGAACATGCCGTCGGGGTCGATCTGCGTGCGGTGCGCCCGCAGGGCGGCGTCGCGCTCGTCGAGGAAGCCGGTGACGTCCACCTGCGTGGTGACGTCGTGGTCCGCGGTGACCCACGGCGGGATGACCTCCGGGTCGGGCACGTCCTCCCCGGCTTCGCGGCGGCGCAGCACCTCGCGCATCGCGTCCATCGCGTCGAACATCATCAGGCGTCGGGCGAACGGCACGTCCTCGCCGTCGGCCTCGGCCACCGCGGCCATCGTGCGGAACTTCCGCGGGTTGAAGCCGCAGTCGTAGTAGACCTTCGAGACCTCCCACGCGGGCCCGGCCTCGGGGTACTCGTCTGCGAGGCCCGCGGCCCGGTAGGCCTCCATCGTCACGGCGTGGGCCTGCAGGTGGTCCGGGTGCGGGTAGCCGCCGACCTCGTCATAGGAGATGAGCACGTGCGGGCGGAACCGGCGCACGAGCGAGATCAGCGGGGTCGCCGCATCCCGGAGCGGGACCTCGGCGAAGCAGTTCGCCGGGAGGGCCGGCAGCGGATCCCCCTCGGGCAGGCCCGAGTCGAGGAAGCCGAGCCAGGCGTGCCGGACGCCGAGGATGCGCGCGGCCTCCGCCATCTCCTCGCGGCGCACGGCCGCGATGTCCCGGTCGGCCCGGGTGGTGTCCCCGAACGACGGGTTGAGCAGGGTGCCGGCCTCGCCGCCGGTGCACGTGACGACCATGACCTCGGCCCCGGCCGCCGCGTAGGCGGCCATCGTGCCGGCCCCCTTCGAGGACTCGTCGTCCGGGTGGGCGTGCACCGCCATGAGGCGCAGCCCGGTGGAGGGCGGCAGGGCGGTGCCTGCGGCGGGCTGGGCCTGGGGGGTCTGATCGGTCACGGGGATCGCACACTCCTGTCCGGAT
>NZ_LR732370.1:196877-206830 GCF_902506395.1 Micrococcus sp. 116 | reverse complement strand
GGCGGGGCCGACGTCGTCATCGGCCTCCGGCGGCGGGCAGCGGCTAGGGTGGAGGGGATGTCTCACCACGCCCCCGCGGTCCGCGCGCAGGACCCCACATTAGCCAACCGGTACGGCACGAACCACACGCGTCCGGGCCGTCGTCGGCTGTGGGCGGGCCTCGGCGGGCTCGGGCTGGTCGTGGCCGTGCTGCTGTCCGTGTGGATCGGCCTGAACATGTCCGTGGGCGCCATCGAGTACAAGGACGTCGGCTTCACCATCGAGGACGACGGCCACGCGACCGTCACCTTCCAGGCCTCCGTCCCGGAGGGCGTCCAGGCCGAGTGCGATGTGCTCGTCACCGACTCCCACGCCGCCCCCGTCGGCTTCCGCACCGTCCGCCTGGAGACCCTGCCGGCCGACCGGCGGGACTCCCCCTCGGACGCGCAGCAGCGCTACACCGTGGACGTGCGCACCGTGGTGCGGGGCGACTCCGGCATCGTCGAGACCTGCCGCAAGGTCTGAGCCCTCCCGGCCGCTCCGCCCTCGGCGTAGCGGCCGCCTTTGGTGTGACGCACGCCGCCCGGATAGACTCGTCGGAGCATTCCCGCCCCGCCGGTGAGTCAGGCAGGCGTCGCACGGAGCCCTCGGGTCACGCGCGTCCTCCTGGTCGGCGGGGTCTTTCGCATGCGGGCGCGTCCGCCGGACGCGGATCGCGCACCGGACCCGGTGTGCCGCGCCCCGGACTCCGCATCACCCGAGACAGAAAGGCGGAACAGAGCATGACCACCAGCCAGTCCGACGCCCCGTGGCTGACCCAGGAGGCGTACGACCGCCTCTCCAAGGAGCTCGAGCACATCTCCGGCCCCGGCCGCCAGGAGATCATCGAGCGCATCGAGGCCGCCCGCGACGAGGGCGACCTCAAGGAGAACGGCGGCTACCACGCCGCCCGCGAGGAGCAGTCCAAGAACGAGGGCCGCATCGCCGAGCTGAAGCACCTGCTCGAGACCGCCCGCGTCGGCGAGGCCGCCGAGAACGACGGCGCCGTGCACCCGGGCACCGTGGTGACCGCCGTCGTCGCCGGCGACGAGATGACCTTCCTCTTCGGCAACCGCGAGATCGCCGCGGACGACGAGTCGCTCGAGGTCTACTCCGAGCGCTCCCCGCTCGGTGAGGCCATCAACGGCGCCAAGAAGGGCGACAAGGTCTCCTACACCGCCCCGAACGGCAAGGACATCAAGGTCGAGGTCAAGGACGTCCAGCCCTACTCCGGCTGACCGACCCCGACTCCGACGACGGCCGCGGTCCCCTCCAGGGGCCGCGGCCGTCGTCCGTCCCGGGTCCCACCGCGCCCCCGTTGCTACTCTGGCCCCATGCTGACCGTCGAGAAGGCGCACCTGCTGCTCACCCGCGAGGACGGGCTCTCCGAGAGCCCCTCCCACCACCGCGTGGCCCTCGCGGCCGCCGCGCTGGCCGACCACCGCTCCGCCGGGATCGTGACCCTCGAGGACGTCCCCGTGGACCGGGCCCGCGTGCTCGTGACCGCGGCCGGCACCACCGGCGACCCCGTCCTGGACTCCTCCCTCGGACAGGTCGACGCCCTGGCCGGCCGACCGCTCGTGTCCACTGTGGCGGCCGGCAAGCCGGACCTGCGCAAGGCCGTCGTCGCCCATCTGACCGAGACCGGCCGCCTCACCGAGCGCAAGGCCTTCCTGGCCACCCGGCACGTCCCCCGGGGCACCGAGCGCACCGAGCTGCTGGCGCACCTGACCGCCGTGGTCCTCGACGAGGCCGAGCCCTCCGACGAGGACGTGCTCCTGCTCGGCGTGCTGCAGCACCTCAACCTCGCCCGACGCCTGCTGCCGGGCGCCCACGAGCGCTACGACCGCCGCGAGATGGTCCGCCGCATCGAGGCGCTGACGCGCGAGGACCTCCTGGTCCAGGCCGTGCGCCGCGCGGTGGGCGGGACCTCCGGCACCGTCACCGCGGCCGCCGCCGGCTCCGCGGCCTGAGCCGGCCCGGTCAGGGCAGCGGGGCCGGGCTGTAGCCGGCCGCGCGCAGCGCCTCCAGCACCTGGGCGGAGTGCTCGGCGCCGCGGGTCTCCATGTCGATCGTGATGTGCACGCCGCCCATGGACAGCTCCGGGCCGACGCGGGTGTGGTCCACGCGCACCACGTTGGCGTCCGTGTCCGCGATGATCCGTGAGATCGTGGCCAGCTCGCCCGGGCGGTCCCGCAGCGGGATGCGCACGGTCATGTAGCGCCCCGCGGCCGACAGTCCGGCCTGGATGGACTTCAGCATGAGCATCGGATCGATGTTCCCGCCGGAGAGGATCACGGCGGTGGTGCCGAGCTCGAAGCCCAGGTCCGCCGTGCGGCCCGCCAGCAGGGCGGCCACCCCGACGGCGCCCGCCGGCTCCACGACGAGCTTGGAGCGCTCGAGGAGGTGGACGAGGGCCGCGGCGATCTCGTCGTCCGTGACGGTCACGACGGCGTCCACCAGCTCGGCGGCGATCCGCAGCGGCAGGGCCCCGGGCCTGCCGACGGCGATGCCGTCCGCGATGGTGGACACGCTCTCCAGCACCTGGACGCGGCCCTCCTCGAGGGAGCCGGGGAACGCGGCGGCGGTGGCCGCCTGCACGCCGATGACGCGCACCGTGCGCCCACGACGCCGGGCGGCCTCCTTGAGGGCCACGGCCGTGCCGGCGATGAGCCCCCCGCCGCCGATGCCCATGATCACGGTGTCCACGTCCGGCAGCACGTCGAGGATCTCGAGGCCGACGGTGCCCTGGCCCGCGATCACGGCCGGGTCGTCGAACGGCGGGATGAACACGGCACCGGTCTCCGTGGCCCACCGCTGCGCCTCGGCGAGGGACTCGTCCACGGTGGAGCCGTGCAGGACGACCTCGGCGCCGTGGTCCCGGGTGGCCTGCAGCTTGGGCAGGGCGACGCCGTGCGGCATGAAGATGCGGGCGCGGATGCCGAGCTTGGCGGCCGCGAGGGCGACGCCCTGGGCGTGGTTGCCGGCCGAGGCGGCCACGACGCCGCGGCCGCGCTCCTCCTCGCTCAGCTGCGCCATCCGCACGTAGGCGCCGCGGACCTTGAACGAGCCGGCCCGCTGCAGGTTCTCGCACTTCAGGTGCACGTCCGTGCCCACGGCCCGGGAGAGCGCCCGGGAGTGCTGCAGCGGGGAGAGCTCGGCGATCCCGCGCAGCGTCTCGCGCGCCCGCTCGATCTCCTCGAGGGTGACGGGCAGCGCCGTCGGGGCCGGCGGGCCGCCGGCGGGCCGCACCCACCGGGGCGACGGCGTCGGGACGGTCCGGTCCGGGGTGTCCGTGGCCTGCGCCGCGCCCATCAGGCGCCGTCCCCGTGCCGGGTGCCCGCGTCGGCCTCGGAGGCGAGGGCGGCGTCCTCGTGCGTCGAGGGGCGGTACCGGTGGGAGCCGGCCGCCTCGTCCTCCGCGCCGCCCGGTTCGAGGGCGTGGTCCGTCCGCTCCGTGAGCTCCTCGGGGGTGTCGGCGGTGAGGGCGCGGACGAAGCTGTTCACGAAGGCCAGCACCGGCACGGCGAACACGGCGCCCGCCAGGCCGAGGACGGTGGAGCCGGCGGCGACGGCCAGGAACACGGCCAGCGGGTGCAGCGCGACGGCCTTGCCCATCACGAGCGGCTGCAGGACGTTCGACTCGATCTGCTGCACGAGCAGCACCACGCCCAGCATGAGCAGCGCGTTGACCAGGCCGTTGGACATCAGTGCCAGGAGCACCGCCATCGCGCCGGTCAGGGTGGCGCCGATCATCGGGATGAACGAGGCCAGGAACACGAGCACGGCCAACGGGATGGCCAGCGGCACGCCCAGGATCAGGGCACCGATGCCGATGCCGACGGCGTCGATGAACGCCACGAAGATCTGGACCCGCACGTAGGAGCCGAGCGACTGCCAGCCCGAGCGGCCCGCGCGGCCCACGGTGGCCCGGTGCGCCTTCGGCACGAAGATCAGCAGGAAGCGCCAGATGCGGTCGCCGTCGTAGAGGAAGAAGATCAGGGAGAACAGGGCGATGAACAGGCCCGCACCGATGTTGACGGCCGTGGAGCCGAACGAGACGGCGCTGTTCATGAGCGTGGCGGAGTTGTCCCGCAGCGTCTGCCACAGGCCCTCCAGCCCGGCACCGGACCGGGGGATCTCCACGCCCACGCCGGCCAGCCAGGCGATCGCGTCGTCGACGGCCTGGCCCAGTTGGTCGCCCAGTTGGGCGACGCCCTGGACGATCTGCTGACCGGCGAGCCCCATGAGGCCCACCACGACGACGACCAACAGCAGCACGCACAGCAGGGCGGCCGCGATGCCCGGCACCTTGATGCGCCGCATCGCCTGGAACACCGGGGCCAGCAGGGTGGCCAGCAGCGCGGCCACGAGGATCGGGATCACCACGAGGCTCACGAAGCCCAGCAGGTACACCACGACGCCGATGCCGATGACGACGGCCACCAGCCGCCAGGACCAGGCCGCGGCCACCGTCAGCCCGTAGGGCACGTCCTTGTCGATCTTGGTCTGGGCCGCCAGGGTCGAGCTCACGCGCGATCCTCCTCGTGTGGGTGGTCGGGGACATGGGGGGTCAGACCCCACTGGACGCTCCAGCGGGCGTGCGGGGCGAGCCGGTGCAGGCCCTCCCCCGAGTTCAGGGCGTCCGCGGGAGCGGTGAGCGGCTCCACCGCGAGCGCCGTGTCACGGCCGGGCAGCCGGTCCGTGACGAAGACGTGGGTGTAGGCGAACGCGTGGTCGGTCCACAGGGTCACGGCGCGGCCGTCCGCGGCGAGCAGGGTCTGGCGGTGCCGGCCGTCGGCGTCCGGGGTCAGGCCGGTGAGGCACACGTCCAGGGCGGCCTCGCCCACGGCCCGGCCGCGGCGGAAGTCCAGGTCGGTGCCGTCCACCGGCAGGGTCTCCACGGGGATGAGGTCCTCCCCCGTGCGGATCCAGGCGTCCGCGGGCACGCGCAGGCTCAGCTCCGCCGTCGGGACGTCCCCGATGCGCAGGAACGGGTGGGAGCCGACCGCCACGGGCACGGTGGCGTCCGTGTGGTTCTGCACCTCGGCGGTGACGGTGAGGCCGCCGTCCGCCTCGAGCTCGTACGTGACGCGGTGGGTGAGCCGGAACGGCCAGCCGTGCTGGGGGTGGATCTCACCGCGCAGGGTCACCGCGTGGGCGGAGAACGTCTCGGTGACGAAGTGGGTGTTGCGCAGCAGGCCGTGGCTGGCGTGGCCGCGCGCGGGTTCGGTGACGTCCAGGCGCTGCTCGACGCCGTCCAGGATCCAGCGGGCGCCGGCGACGCGGTTCGGCCACGGGCTCATCTGGATGCCGTTGGCGGCGGGCGGGACCACGTCCTGGCCGTACGGCTCGGTCAGGTCCACGCCGCCCACGCGGTACCTGCGCAGGGCACTGGCCAGGCCGACGACGACGGCCTCCGCGGACCCGCGGTGCAGGCGGTGCTGGGTGCCGGTGGCGTCCGGAGCCCCGAAGGCGGGCAGGTCGCTGGTCTCGGTCACGGGACCTCCTGAGTGGCGGCGAGGGACCCCCTCAATCTACGCCCTCGCGGACGCAGACCGCCCCGGCCCTGTGCAGGACCGGGGCGGCGGTGCGGGTCTCCGTGCGGGGACGGGGCGCCGGTCAGTCGTTGCCGCGCAGGATGGCGACGATGCGCAGGATCTCGATGTACAGCCAGATCAGGGTCACGGTCAGGCCGAAGGCCACGGACCAGGAGTACTTCTGCGGGGCGCCGTTCTTCACGCCCACGGCGGCCATCTCGAAGTCCATCGTCAGCGAGTACGCGGCGAGCAGCACGGCGATCGCGCCGATGATCAGGCCCAGGCCGCCCTCACGCATGTTGCCGATGCCGGTCCAGGTGAGGACCAGGTTGACGAGCATGAAGACGAGGTAGCCGATCATGGCGCCCATGACGATCTTCGTCATGCGCGGGGTCGGGCGGAACTTGCCCGAGGTGTAGAGCGCCAGCATCACCGCGAACACGGAGAAGGTGCCGAGCACGGCCTGCACCACGATGCCCGGGTAGGCGCCCTCGAAGAACGCCGAGATGCCGCCCAGGAACAGGCCCTGCGCCACGGCGTAGGCCATGATCAGCACGGGCGAGGGCTCGCGCTTGAACGCGTTGACCAGGCCCAGCACGAGGCCGGCGATCGCGCCGATGATCATCAGGCCCGGCGAGAACCAGCCCACGGCGCCCGCCACCACGACGAGCACGAGCATCAGGCCGGTCTTGCCGACGACGTCGTTGAAGGTCATCCGGCCGGTCTGCTCCGGGCCGGCGGAGGGCGCGCGGAAGGCGTCCTCCATGGACTGCTGGTGCGCGTACTGCTGGGCCGCCTGGCCGGCGCCGAACGCCTGGGCCTGGCCGTACGGGCTCTGCTGCTGGCCGTACGGGGACTGCGCGGACTGCTGCCCGCCCTGGTACCAACCGGGCTGCGCCTGTCCGCCGCCCTGCATCTGCTGCTGGAAGTTCTGAGAGTTCATGACCGGATTCGCCACGGCTCACTCCTTCGGGTCGAGTCGGCCCGGTCGCACGCCGCCGCAGTGAGCCGCGTTCGTGCCCCGGGGTTCAGCACGATCCTATCGGGAGGTCTGTGTCCGCGCGCGGGGTCGGAGCGTGGATCCGCGCCGGTTCACCGGCTGTTCACGGTGGGCGCAGAAGCGAGGCGCGCGGGGAGACGCGTGGTGCCCCCGGCGGGACTCGAACCCGCAACACGCCGATTTTAAGTCGGCCGCCTCTGCCAGTTGGGCCACGGGGGCGTGGCGGGCCCGTGGACGCGGGCCCGGGTGTGGACGACGCCGGCCCCGCCCGATGCGCTCGGACGGGGCCGGCGGCCCGCTGGCTGCGGGATCAGCCCTTCGAGGACTCGAGGGCCCGCTGCCGCTCGAAGCGGCCGGGCTCGAGCTCGACGCCCGCGGCGCGGCGGAACGGGTTGAACGGGGTGTCCAGGCCCGCCACCGAGGTGGAGTCACGGCCGAACAGGGTCTCGGCGACCCAGCCGGACAGGATGCGGAACTTCCGCTCCAGGGTGGGCATCGCGTAGCCGTGGTAGCCGCGGTGGGCCAGGAACGCCGGGATGCCGGCGATCTTGGTGCCCAGCGGGTTGCCCACGCCGCGGCCGAAGCCCAGCCCCGCCACGGTGCCCAGGGACTTGTGCACGTACTCCTGCACCTCGCCCTCGCCGTGGCGCACGGCCATGTAGTTGGCGGCCAGACGCTTGGCCTGACGGATGGCGTGCTGGGCGTTCGGGACGCAGAAGCCGCCCGGGCCGGCCCCGGTCAGGTCCGGCACGGCGGAGACGTCGCCGCAGGCCCACGCACCCTCGAGCGCGCCGGCCTCGCCGTCCTTGATCTGCAGGGTGGGGGTGGCCTCCACGCGGCCGCGGTCGTCCACCGGGAAGTCGGTGCTCTTGACCACGGAGTTGGCCACCACGCCGGCGCACCACACGAGGGTGTCCGCCGCGAAGGTCTCCGCCTCCTCCTTGGAGGGCATGGCCACGAGCTTCATGACGCCGTCCGTGGCGTCGCCCAGCGAGGTGTTGAGCAGGACCTCGATGCCGCGGTCCTTCAGGTGCTCCACCACGCCCTGGGCCTGCTCCTCGGAGACCTCGGGCATGATGCGGCCCATGGCCTCGACGAGGACGATCCGGATCTCCGACTGGGAGAGGCGCTCGTTGCGCTCCACGGCGTTGCGGATGAGGTTCTCCATCTCCGCGATGGCCTCGATCCCGGCGAAGCCGCCGCCCACCACCACGAAGGTCAGGGCACGCTTGCGCTCCTCGGCGTCCGTCATCAGGGAACCGGCGTCCAGGCGCTCCAGGATCTGGTTGCGCAGCTGGACGGCCTCCTCGACCGAGCGCAGACCGATGCCCTGCTCGCCCAGACCCGGGATCGGGAACACGCGGGTCACGGCGCCCGCGGTCATCACGATGTCCTGGTACGGGATCTCGAACTCGTCGCCGCCCTCGCCGCGCACCACGGCGGTGCGGCCGGCGTGGTCCACGGACACGACGGCGCCGCGGACGACCTCGGCGTCCTTGAGGTGCGTCTGCAGGTCCACGTTCACGTGGCGGCCCTCGATGTGGCCGCCCACGACCTCGGGCAGGAACGGGTAGTACGTCATGTACGGGCGGGGGTCGACGACGGTCACGACGCCGCCGCGCTCGGCGACCTTCTTCTGCAGCTCGCGGGCGACATGGAACCCGGCGTAGCCGCCGCCGACGATCAGCAGGCGCGGCTTGGGAGACAGTTCAGGGGTGAGAGACATACCGCCAGTCTACGCACGCACGGGCCCGGCCCCTCCACTCTCCGCCGTCGTGGTCAGGACCGCAGCGAGAGCACGATCCCGTCCAGGATGTCGTGCTCGCTCGCCCAGGCCTCGGTGACGCCCGCGACCTCGGCCACCCGCTCCAGGACGGTGCTCCACAGCAGCGCGCCCGCGCCGATCACGTCCACCCGTCCCGGGTGCATGAACCCCCGCTCGGCGCGTTCGGCCCGGGTCGCCGCCACGAGGCCCTCCGCCGCCGCGCGGAACTCGGCGATCGGCAGGCGCGCACCGTGGATGGCCTCGGGCTCGTACGTGCTGAGCCCGAGGGCCTCGGCGGTCACGGTGGTCACCGAGCCGGCCACGCCGACCACGCGCGCCACGCGTTCCAGCGGCAGGCGGGCGGCGGCGTCGTCGAGGAGACGGAGCGCGTCTGCGCGGGCCGCGGTGACCTCATCCGACGTCGGGGGGTCGGAGCGCAGATGACGCTCGGTGAACCGCACGCAGCCCATGTCCAGGCTGACCGCGCCCACGACCTCGCCCGCGGGCGTGCCGACGACCAGCTCGGTGGAGCCGCCGCCGAGGTCCACGACGAGCACGAGGTCCTCCGGGCCCAGGTCCGCGGTCTCGACGGCGGAGACGGCGCCCGCGAAGGACAGGCCGGCCTCCTCGGCGCCCGAGACGACCTCCGGCTCGACGCCGAGCCGCTCCCGGACGCCGTCGACGAACGCGGCCCGGTTGGAGACGTCCCGGCTGGCGGAGGTGGCCACGAACCGGACCCGGCCGGCGTGGTGGCGCTGGACCAGGCGGGCGTACTCGTCGACCGCCGCGAAGGTGCGCTCCAGCGCGGCGTCGGAGAACGCGCCGGTGGCGTCCACGCCCTCGCCCAGGCGCACCACGCGCATCTCGCGCACGACGTCGGCCAGCGGCGCCGCCGGGTCGGCCCCGGCGCCGGTGGTCTCGTCCGTCCCGGCCGGCCGGGAGATCAGCAGGCGGATGGAGTTCGTGCCGCAGTCCACGCCGGCCACCGTCACCTCCTTCAGCGCGGCGACGCGCTCGAGGTGCTTCACGTGCCGGGAGAGGTCCTTCGTGGGCACCGCCGCGGCCTCGTCCCACGCGCCCTCGCACGCGCAGACCTCGGGCGTCCACCACGGGGCCACCAGGGCGATCGCCTCGTCCCCGAGCGGGTTCACCCCCGGCCCGGCCGCGAGCGCGTGGCCCACGAGGGCGTGCAGGCACTTCACGCGCTCGGGCATGCCGCCGGCCGAGACCCCGGCGATCTCCGGGACGGGCCCCGTGCCGGCCTCGGCCCCGACCCGGTCCCGCTCGGCGATGTAGGCCTCGTGCGCCGCGCGGTGCGCGGCCGCGAGCGCGGGGTCCTGGGCGAGGCGGTCGTTCATGCGCGCCATCTCCCCGTCCGCCTCCACGCGCGAGACCGCCGCCGTCAGCACGGGGTGGGTCAGGTAGAAGGTCGTGGGGAACGGGATGCCGTTGGAGAGCCGCGGCGCGGTGGTGGCCACGAGGGGGTTGCCGCACACGCAGCGGGCGCCGATCTCCACGACGTCCCGGACCGGGCGGCCGAGCTGGCGGGACAGGGTGTCCAGGTCCTTCTCGGTGACGGTGCGGTCCTGGGCGGGGCGGGGGCTGACGGTCATGGTGTCCTCGGGGGTGCG
>NZ_LR732370.1:166333-196777 GCF_902506395.1 Micrococcus sp. 116 | reverse complement strand
GTGCGGGCGGGGGCGGGACGCGGGGCTCACTCGAGCCCGGCGCGGACGGCCGAGTCCCACAGGCCCTCGGCCCACGGCAGGCGGGTGTTGACGACCTCGTCCGCGCCGGCGGCGGGCGTGTCCTCGGTCTCGGTCGCGGTGTCGGTCTCGGAGGGCCGCCCCGTCACGGAGTACAGGGTCTCCCCCGGCATGACCAGCTCGAGACGCTCACGCGCCTGCTGGGTCACGTAGGCGGGATCGTCCCACAGCTGGATCCGCCGTTCGTAGTCCTCGCGCTGGGCCTGCATGGTGGCGATCTCCTCGCGCGCGGCCGAGATCTCCAGCTGCTGGTTCAGGAACGCGCGCAGCGTGGGCGCCACCAGGACGGCGGCCACCAGCAGCACGGCGACGACGATGAGCGAGCGGCCCGTGATCTGCCGGGCCGGCACCGGCTCCGGCAGCGGGGCCCGACGGCGGGCGGCCGTGGCGGCGGCGGATGCGGCGCGGCGGGGGGCGGGCCGGGGCCGACGCCCGGCCGGGCGGGCCGGAGCCGTCCGGCGCGGGGGTGCCGACGGGGACGCGGGGGCGGCGGTGTCCCCGGCGGGGGCCGTGTCGGCCCGGTCCGCGTCCGGGTGCCCGTCCAGGTGTCCGGGGTGACCGGCCTGGCGGCGCTCCTGGACGCTCTGCAGGTCGATGACCTCGGCGTCCGTCGCCGCGGGCGCCGGCGTGGGGGCCGCAGGGGTCGGCGTGGGCGTGTCCGCCTCCGGGAAGGCCGTCGTCGGGGCCGCCGGGGCCGCGACGGCGGTCCGGCGCGGGGCGCCCGTCGTCGGGTCGACACGGGGCACGCGGGGGCGGCGCGGACTCATCGCGGACTCCTTCGGACGCGTGGCGGGGACCCTCCCAGCCTACTGCCCGCCCCTGACAGGATCCTGGTCGCGCCGGGACGGGCGCGGGCCCGCCCGGAGGGATCCGGGCGGGCCCGCGCGTCGTCGTCGGGGACGGTCAGCCGCGGAAGCGCGGGAAGGCGGAGCGGCCCGCGTAGACGGCGGCGTCGTCCAGGTCCTCCTCGATGCGCAGCAGCTGGTTGTACTTGGCCACGCGGTCCGAGCGGGCCGGGGCGCCGGTCTTGATCTGGCCGGCGTTGGTGGCCACCGCGAGGTCCGCGATGAACGTGTCTTCGGTCTCGCCCGAGCGGTGCGAGATCATGCAGTGGAACATGTGGCGCTGGGCCAGGGCGATCGCGTCGAAGGTCTCGGTCAGGGAGCCGATCTGGTTGACCTTCACGAGCAGGGCGTTGCCGGCCTTCTCGTCGATGCCGCGCTGCAGCCGCTCCACGTTGGTGACGAACAGGTCGTCGCCCACCAGCTGGACGCGATCGCCCAGCTGCGCGGTCAGGTGCTGCCAGCCGTCCCAGTCGTCCTCGTCGAGCGGGTCCTCGATGGAGACGATCGGGTAGTTGTCCACCAGCTCGGTGTAGTAGGCGGCCATCTCCTCGGCGGAGCGCTGCTGGCCCTCGAAGGTGTAGGAGCCGTTGTCGAAGAACTCGGAGGAGGCGACGTCCAGCGCCAGCGCGATGTCCTCGCCCAGGCGGTAGCCGGCCTTCGTCACGGCCTCGGCGATGAGGTCCAGGGCGGCGCGGTTGGACTCCAGGGACGGGGCGAACCCGCCCTCGTCGCCCAGGCCGGTGGACAGGCCCTTCTCCTGCAGCACGGTCTTCAGGGCGTGGTAGACCTCGGTGCCCCAGCGCAGGGCCTCGCGGAAGGACGGGGCGCCGATCGGGGCGATCATGAACTCCTGGATGTCCACGTTGGAGTCCGCGTGGGCGCCGCCGTTGAGGATGTTCATCATCGGCACGGGCAACACGTGGGCGTTCGGGCCGCCCAGGTACTTGTAGAGCATGAGGTCGGAGGCCTGCGCGGCGGCCACGGCGACGGCCATCGACACGCCCAGGATCGCGTTCGCGCCCAGCTTGCCCTTGTTGGGGGTGCCGTCCAGGTCCCGCATCGCGCGGTCCACGGCGCGCTGGTCCGCGGCGAACTCGCCCTCGAGCTCCTCCGCGATGCCCTCGACCGCGGCGACGGCGTCCAGCACGCCCTTCCCGCCGTAGCGCTTCTTGTCCCCGTCACGGCGCTCGACCGCCTCGAACTCGCCGGTGGACGCGCCCGAGGGCACGGCCGCGCGGCCCAGGGAGCCGTCGGTGAGCAGGACCTCCACCTCGACGGTGGGGTTGCCGCGCGAGTCGAGGATCTCGCGAGCGTGGATGGCGTCGATCAGGGCCATGGACGGGTCTCCTTCAATCGAAGTCGGAAGTCGTGCCCGCGGCGTGGACACGGCCTCAGCCTAGCGGGGACCTCCGGTTCCGGTCGGCCGCGCGCCGGCGACAAGACCGCCGTTCCCCCCTGCTGCGATGTCGCTGGGGCGCGGTCGGGACTGCGGCCGGGCCGGAGCGGCGTCGCGTCAGCCGGACGGGCGCAGCGCCGCCCAGTCCCCGGCACGCACCCGGGCCACCGTGGCGCGCAGGGCCCGTTCGGGGTCCAGCCCCGCCGCCCGGGCCCGGCGCACCAGCGTGAACAGCTCCGCCCCGAGCGCGGCCTCGTCCGGCCACCCCGCCGCCGGGCGCTCCCCCGCCTCGGCGGCCGGCGCGGGGACGTGCGCGGCGAGCGGGTCCGGCTCCTGCCGAGCCGCGCGGTCCACCACCTTCGCGGCGGCGGCCAGCGCCGGCAGCCGGGCCGGGATGTCGCCGACGTCGAGGCCCGGGCCGGTGCCGCCGTCGTCGTGGGCCGGGGCGGCGGGCGAGAGCCCCGCGGCCGCCCGCTCCCGCGCCTTGACCCGCTCCCAGGCCAGTTCGACGGCCTCGGCCGTGACGGCGGCGAGCTCCTCGGCCGGGCGCAGGCCGCCCTCGGGGGTGAGCACGAGCGGGTTGCGCCGGATCATCTTGGCCGTGAGGGCGTCGGCGGCGTCGTCCAGGCGGAACCCGGCCGACTCCGCCGGGGCGCCCGGCGCCCGGGAGACGGCGGCGTGCAGGACCACCTGGAACAGGACGTCCCCGAGCTCGGCGGCCAGGGCGGGGTACGCGCCGTCGGCCCGACGCGCGGGCACGTCGGCCCACGCGGCGGCGTCGCGGGACTCGATCTCCGCCACCGCCTCGTACGCCTCCTCCACGAGGTACTCGGCGAGGTCGGCGTGCGTGAGCGCGGCCGTCCAGGGGCAGTGGTCGCGCAGGGCCTCGACCACCGCCACCAGACGGTCCACACTCGCGCTCACGGGAGGATCAGTCGTCCTCGTCCTCGTCGTCCAGCTCCTCGAGGACCGGGCCCACGGCGTCGCCGGAGATGACCTCGCCCCAGCCGGCCACGAGGATCTCGGCGAGGTCCTCGCGCTCGTCCACGGACAGGAAGGCCGCCTCGGCGGCGTTGAGCTGCAGGTCCAGCAGTTCGGAGAGCGAGTAGCCGAAGGTCTCGGCGAGCAGGTAGAGCTCGTCGGTCAGGGACACGTCCGAGACGAGCCGGTTGTCCGTGTTCACGGTGACGCGGAAGCCGAGCTGCACGAGCAGGTCGATGGGATGGCCCGCGATGCCCGCCGCGGCGTCCACCGCGCCGGTCTGCAGGTTCGAGGACGGGCAGACCTCCAGGGCGATCTGCCGGTCCCGCACCCACGCGGCGGTCTCGCCCAGGTCCACGAGGCCGGTCAGCTCGTCCAGCTGCTCGCCGTCCTCGTCCACGCCGCCGTACTCCACCGAGATGTCCTCGGCCAGGCGCACGCCGTGGCCCAGACGCAGGGCGCGGCCGTCCACGAGGGCCGAGCGGACGGAGTCCAGGCCGTCGCCCTCGCCCGCGTGCACGGTGACGGGCAGGTGGTGGGCGGCCAGCCACGTGAAGGTGTCGGCGAAGCGGGAGGGCGGGAACCCGGCCTCGGCACCCGCGATGTCGAAGCCCACGACGCCGGCCTCGCGGTGGCGCACGGCCAGCTCGGCGATCTCCTGGGCCCGGTCGGCGTGCCGCATCGCGGTGACCAGCTGTCCCACGCGGATCACGTGGCCCGCGGCGTCGGCGGCCTCGACCGCCTCGTCCAGACCGGCCTGCACGGCCTCGACGGCCTCGTCCAGGGTCAGCCCGCCGGCCAGGTGCTGCTCGGGGGCCCAGCGGATCTCGCCGTAGACGACGCCGTCGGCGACCAGGTCCTCGACGAACTCGCGGGCCACGCGGCGCAGCTGCTCGCGGGTCTGCATCACGGCGGTGGTCAGGGCGAAGACCTGCAGGTACTTCTCGAGGGACTCGCCGTTGGCGTGCTCGGCGATCCACTCGGCCAGGCCCTCGACGGTGTCCGCGGGGACCTCGACGCCGGCCTCGCGGGCCAGGTCGAGGACGGTGCCCACGCGCAGGCCGCCGTCGAGGTGGTCGTGGAGGGAGACCTTGGGCAGGACGGCCAGGTCGACCTCGAGCGGGGAGGGGGATGCGGTGTCCGGAAGCTGCGTCGTCGTCACGGGCGTCACTCTACGGCAGGGCGCTCAGCGCAGGGCCTCCTGCTCGGCCAGGGTGAGGCCCTTCACCCCGGAGCCCAGCCGGCGGCGCAGCAGGGCCTTGAGCAGACGGTCCAGCAGCAGGCCCACGAGCGCGGCACCCGTCACGGAGACGGCGATCTGCAGCACCGGATTCTCCAGCCAGCCCGCGGTCAGGCGCGCGATCATGATCGAGTACGCGGCCCAGCTGGCCGTGGAGAGCAGGTCCAGCGCCACGAACCGCACCGGCGGATAGCGGGTGGCGCCGGCCGTGAGGTTCAGGGCCACGCGGCCGCCGGGGATGAACCGGGCGGTGAACAGCAGCAGCGCGCCGTGGCTGTGCAGGTGGTGCCGGGCGACCTCGACCGTGGCCCGCACCCGCCGCAGCCGCATCCACCGGAACCGCTCCACGCCCACGGCACGGCCGATCGCGTACGCGGCCACGTCCCCCAGGAACGCGCCCGCGAAGCCGACCCCCCACAGCGCCCACAGGGAGAACGGGTGCCCGTCGCGGACGATCGCGCCGAGGGCCACCAGCACCGACTCCGACGGGAAGATCGGCACGATTCCGTCGAGCAGGCACAGCAGCAGCGTCAGCGGCAGGACCCACCACTGCGCGGAGGCGTGGAGGATCGCCTCCTCGAGCCACGCGAGCATCCGGTCAGCCGATCCGGTCCAGGATCACGGAGCGCTCGCGCAGGGTCCGGGCGTCGACGTCGTCGAGCTCGCCGACGGCCCACCCGCCGGCGAGCGCGGCCCTCGCCCGCTCGAAGCGCTCCGGCGTGTCCGTGTGCAGGGTCAGCACCTTCTGACCCTGGGCCACGCGCTCACCGGGGCGCACGTGCACCTCGACGCCGGCCGCGGCCTGGACGGCCTGGCCCTGCCGCTCCCGTCCGGCGCCGAGGCGCCACGCGGCCAGGCCCACGGCCATCGCGTCCAGCTCGGTGAGGACGCCGTCCGTCTCCGCGACGACGTCCTCGGTGTGGGCCGCCGTCGGGAGGGCCGCGCGGGGGTCGCCTCCCTGGGCCTCGATCATCCGGTTCCACACGTCCATCGCCCGGCCGTTGGCCAGGTGCTCGGCCGGGTCCACGTCCGTGACCCCGGCGCCGGCGAGCATCGCGGCGGCGAGCGCCACGGTGAGCTCCACGACGTCGGCCGGGCCGCCGCCGGCGAGCACCTCCACCGACTCGCGGACCTCGAGGGCGTTGCCGGCCGTCCGGCCCAGGGGCACGGACATGTCCGTGAGCAGCGCCGAGGTGTCCACCCCGGCGTCCCGGCCGAGGTCCACCATGGTCCGGGCCAGCTCGCGGGCGGACGCCTCGTCCTTCATGAACGCGCCCGAGCCGCACTTGACGTCCAGCACGAGGGCGCCGGTGCCCTCGGCGATCTTCTTGGACATGATCGAGGAGGCGATCAGCGGGATGGCCTCCACCGTGCCGGTGACGTCGCGCAGGGCGTACAGGCGCTTGTCCGCCGGGGCCAGGCCCGAGCCGGCCGCGCAGATCACGGCGCCCACCTCGGAGAGCTGGCGCAGCATCGCCTCGTTGCTGAGGTCGGCCCGCCACCCGGGGATCGCCTCGAGCTTGTCCAGGGTGCCGCCGGTGTGGCCGAGGCCGCGGCCGGACAGCTGCGGCACGGCCACCCCGAAGGAGGCCACGAGGGGGGCCAGCGGCAGGGTGATCTTGTCCCCCACGCCGCCGGTGGAGTGCTTGTCCGCGGTGGCCAGGGGGCGGCCGTCCGGGGTGGTGAGCCCGCCGAAGTCCATGCGCTCGCCCGAGGCGATCATCGCGTCCGTCCAGCGGGCGATCTCGGCGCGGTCCATGCCGTTGAGCAGGATCGCCATGGCCAGGGCGGACATCTGCTCGTCCGCCACCACGCCACGGGTGTACGCGTCCACCACCCAGTCGATCTGCTCGGGGGACAGCGTCCCCCGGTCCCGCTTGGTGCGGATCACCTCGACGGCGTCGAAGGGCTCGGCCTGCGGCTGCGCGGTCATGGGGGTCTCCTCGGGGGACGGCTGCGACGGTCAGCCTCCGACTCTAGCGAGCGGGCCCGGGAGCGCGCCGCGGGTCAGGGACGGTCCGCCCGCTCCAGGTCGGCCGGGCCGAAGGCGTCCGGGAGCACCGCGTCGATCCCCCGCTCCCCCGCCGGGGTGAGCAGCACGAGCCCGGGGGCGCGGAACTCGTACAGCAGCTGGCGGCAGCGGCCGCAGGGCATGGTGAGCACGCCGTCGCCGTCCACGCAGACGAACGCGGCGAGTCGGCCGCCCCCGCCCATGCGCAGGTCGGCCAGCAGCGCGCACTCGGCGCACAGCGTCAGCCCGTAGGACGCGTTCTCGATGTTGCAGCCCGAGACGAGGCGGCCGTCGTCGGTGAGCGCGGCGGCGCCCACCCGGAACCCCGAGTAGGGCACGTAGGCGTGCTCCGTGGCGGCCAGGGCCGCGGCCCGCAGCCGGTCCCAGTCCACGCGCGGCGCCGTCGTCGTGTGCTGCCCGTCCGCCACGGCTACTCCTTCACGTACGGCACGCCCGAGGCGGCCGGGCCGCGCGAGCGGCCCACGAGGCCGGCCACGGCGAACACCGTGACGAGGTACGGGAGCATCGCCATGAACTGGCTCGGCACCGGGGTGCCGAGGATCGCCAGGACGTACTGCATGTTGGTGGCGAAGCCGAACAGCAGCGCCGCGAAGAACGCGCCGATCGGGTTCCAGCGGCCGAAGATCACGGCCGCGAGCGCGATGAAGCCCTGGCCCGCCGTCATCTCCTTGGTGAAGGACGACGCGGAGACGAGCGTGAAGAACGCCCCGCCCATGCCGGCCACCGCACCGCCCAGCAGGACGGCGGCGTAGCGCGTGCGGTTCACGTCGATGCCCACGGTGTCCGCGGCCTTGGGATGCTCGCCCACGGCGCGCACGCGCAGGCCCCAGCGGGTGCGGAACAGGGCGAACCACAGCGCGATCACGAGCAGGTACATCGCGTAGCCCAGGATCGTCTGGTCGAACAGGATGGGCCCGAGCACGGGGATGTCCGCCAGGCCCGGAATCCGCAGGTTCGGGAAGTGCGGCGGCGCGTTGAGCTCGGTGTCCCCGCCCGTGAGGACGGTGGAGTACAGGAAGCTCGTCAGGCCGGCCACGAGCACGTTGAGCACGACGCCGACGATCACCTGGTTGACCAGGTACTTGATCGAGAACACGGCGAGCAGCCAGGACACGAGGACGCCGGCCACGATGGCGGCGGCCAGGCCCGCCCAGGGCGAGCCGGTGGCGGTGCCGACGACGGCGGCCGTGAACGCGCCCGCCAGCAGCTGACCCTCGATCGCGATGTTCACCACGCCCGAGCGCTCGGCCAGGATGCCGGCCATCGAGCCGAAGATCAGCGGGACGGCCAGCGCGAATGAGCCGGCGATCAGGCCGGTGAGGAACACGGTGGTGTTGTCCGCCGAGCCGATCACCCAGATGAGGAACGCGGCCACGAAGGCGACGGCGAACAGGGCGGCGGCCCAGCCGGGGGTGCGCCCCGAGCGCAGGGTCGCCAGCCAGGCCACCGCGGTCAGCACCGCCATGAGCCCGACGAGCAGCCAGCCCCCCAGCACGGGGTCGGCGGTCAGGTCCGGGAGCACGACGGCGTCGGACGCGTTCGAGAGTCGGAAGGTCGCCGTCGCCTCGGGGGCACCGAGGGCGAAGACGGCCAGGGCCAGCAGGGTCAGGATCGTCAGGGCGATCGGGGTGGTCCAGTGCCGGACCACGACCCGGGCGGGCTCGGCGGCCTCGGGGCGGACGACGTCGGCGTGGGGCCGGGCGGCGGTCGCGCTCATCGGGCGTCCCCCTTCTGCTCGTGCGGGCGGTGGGTCGGGGCCGTGTCCGTGGGCTGCGTGGTCGGGGCCTGCGGGTCCGCGACGGCGGTGGCCGCGGCCTCCTGGACGCCCGTGGACGGGGCGGCGGCGTGGCCGCCGGCGCCGGTCACCGCGGCGCCGGCCACAGCGGGCTGGGTCACGGGGTCGGCGGCGCGGCGGGCGCGGGCGGCGCCCGGGGCGGGCAGCCGGAAGATGGCGCGCACCAGCGGCGGGGCCGCGATGAGCAGCACGATCACGGACTGCACCACGAGGACGATGTCGACCGGCACCCCGGTCTCGGTCTGCATGGTCACGCCGCCGGCGCGCAGGGCGCCGAAGAGCAGGCCCGCGAACAGCACGCCCACCGGGTGGGACCGGCCGAGCAGGGCCACCGTGATCGCGTCGAAGCCGAAGGACCCGGCCACGGAGGTGTTCAGCGTGCTCTCCGTGCCGGCGACGTGGGTGGCGCCGGCCAGGCCGGCGAGGCCGCCGGAGATCGCCATGGCGGCCAGGTAGGAGCCCTTGACGGAGATGCCGGCCGTGCGGGCGGCGTCCGGGTTGGCGCCCACGGCCCGCAGGCGGAAGCCGAGGGTGGAGCGCTGCATCAGCCACCACGTGAAGAGCACGGCCAGCAGCGCGACGAAGAAGCCCCAGTGCAGCCGGAAGTCGGTCCCCAGCAGCCGCGGGAACATGGCGGAGCGGTCCAGCGGCGCGGACACCGGGTTCGTGGTGCCGGGCGCCCGCAGGACGGGGGTGTTCAGCAGGTACGCGAGCAGGTTCACCGCCACGTAGTTGAGCATGATCGTGAGGATCACCTCGTGCGCGCCGGTCCAGGCCTTGAGCACGCCGACGACGGAGCCCCACAGCACGCCGCCGAGCACGCCCATCACGACGACGAGCAGCAGGTGCACGCCGGCCGGCAGGTGCAGGTGCACGCCGAACCACGTGGCGAACATGGCGCCGAAGATGAACTGGCCCTGGCCGCCGATGTTGAACAGGCCCGCCCGGAAGGCGATGGCGATGCCCAGCGAGATGATGATCAGCGGGGTCGCCACGGTGAGGGTCTCGGTGAGCGGGTAGAGCATGCCCGTCGCGTCCGAGGCCCGGTAGTTGAAGACGGCGCCGCGGAACAGGGCCGCGAAGGCTCCGGCGAACGCGGCCCAGGCGGCGGAGAGCAGGTCGCCCGGGCGGGCGAAGAAGTAGCCGGCGGCGTCGCGGACGTCCTCGTCCACGGCGATGATCAGCAGGCCGGAGATCAGCAGGGACAGCAGGATCGCCAGGGCGGTGACCGTGCCGTTGCCCGAGAGGACCCGGCGCAGGGCGGAGTCGGCGGGGGGGCGTGGTGGGGTGGGCGGCGGGCGCCGCGCCGGTGGTGCCGGGCGTGTCCGCGGCGACGTCCGCGCCGGAGGCGAGGGCCGCGTCGTCGGGGGTCTGGCCGGCCATCATGAGGCCGAGCGTCTCGCGCGAGGTGTCCCCCGGCACGATGCCGACGATCCGCCCGTGGTACATCACGGCGATCCGGTCGGCCAGCTCGAGGACCTCGTCCAGCTCGGTGGAGACGATCAGCACGGGGGTGCCGGCGTCGCGCTCGGCGATGATCCGGTCGTGCAGGAACTCGATCGAGCCGACGTCCACGCCGCGCGTGGGCTGCGAGGCGATGAACAGGCGCAGCCCGTCCACGAGTTCGCGGGCCATGACGACCTTCTGCTGGTTGCCTCCCGAGAGGGAGGACACCGGCAGGTCCACGCCCTGGGTGCGGACGTCGAACTCGGCCACGCGGCGCTCGGCGAGCGCCCGTACCGCGGCGGGGCGCATCTGCACGGCGTTGCCGGCCGGGGCGACGTCGTACCGGTTGAGCACCATGTTCTCCGCCACGGAGAACGGGCCGACGAGCCCGTCCGTGGAGCGGTCCTCGGGCACGAAGCCGACGCCGGCGCGGATGATCTGGCGGGTGGACCGGCCGATCAGCTCCCGGCCGTCCAGGGTGACGGAGCCGGTGGCCTTGACCAGGCCCATGATCGCCTCGGTCAGCTCCGTCTGCCCGTTGCCCTGCACACCGGCCACGGCGAGGACCTCGCCCTGGCGGACGGCGAAGGACACGGCGTCCAGCAGCACCTGGCCCGTGGGCGAGACGACGGAGAGGTCCTCGACGCGGAACGTCTCCTCCCCCAGGGTCGGGGCCGTCTTGCGCCGCTCGAGGACGACGTTCCGGCCCACCATGAGGGCGGCCAGCTCGGCGGCCTCGGCGGAGGGCTCCGCCGTGCCGACCACGCGGCCGCGGCGCAGCACGGTGATGTCGTCCGAGACGGCCTTGACCTCGCGCAGCTTGTGGGAGATGAACACGATCGCCGTGCCGTCCGCCCGCAGCTGCCGGATGATGCCGAGCAGCTCGTCGGTCTCCTGGGGGGTGAGCACGGCGGTCGGCTCGTCCAGGATGAGGATGCGCGCGTCGCGGACGAGGGCCTTGATGATCTCGACGCGCTGCTGCACGCCCACGGGCAGGTCCTCGACGACGGCGTCCGGGTCCACGTCGAAGCCGTACTGGGCGGAGATCTCCCGGATCCGCCGGCGGGTGGCCTCGAGGTCGAGCACGCCCAGGGCGCGGGTGTGCTCGTCGCCGAGGGCCACGTTCTCGGCCACCGTGAAGACGGGCACGAGCATGAAGTGCTGGTGCACCATGCCGATGCCCGCGCGCATGGCCTCACCGGGACCGGAGAACCGGACGGGCTCGCCGTCGAGGAGGATCTCCCCCTCGGTGGGCTCGTAGAGCCCGAAGAGGACGTTCATCAGGGTGGACTTGCCGGCGCCGTTCTCGCCGAGGAGGGTGTGCACCCGCCCCGACTCCACGGTCAGGTTCACGTCCTCGTTCGCGGCGAACGAGCCGAAGCGCTTGGTGATCCCGCGCAGTTCGAGCCTCATCGAGGGCCTTCCGTCTGGTCGATGCTCGTGGTGCCGCGCTCGGCGGCGGGGGCGGGCCGGGCGCCCGCGCGCCGCGGGGCCGGTCCGGAGGGGTCCGGGCCGGCCCCGCGGCGGTGGCGAGGCGGGTCAGGCCTCCGGGGAGTACTCCGAACCGACCTTCAGCTCGCCCGAGATGATCTTCGCCTCGAGGTCCTTGAGCTCGTCCTTGAGCTCCTGCGGCACCGTGTCCTCGAAGTCGTGGAACGGGGCCAGCTCGACGCCCTTGTTCTCCAGCGTGCCCACGTAGGGCTCGGCCGAGAACTCGTCCTTCAGGTCCGCGGCGATCACGTCGGTGACGGACTGGCCCATGTTCTTCTTCACCGAGGTGAGGATCAGGTTGCCGTCCTTGGTGGACTCGTAGCCGTCCGAGTCCGGCCAGATGACCTTGACGTCCTTGCCGCCCTGGTTCGCCTCGCGGACGGCGTCCAGGGTGCCCAGGCCCACGGGGCCCGCCACCGGCATCACGATGTCGGCGCCCTCGTTGATGAAGTTGGCGGTGTTCGTCTTGCCGTTGGCCACGTTCTCGAAGTCGCCCGTGAACGAGCCGGTCTTCGCGTCCTTGTCCCAGCCCAGGACCTTGACGTCCTTGTCCTTGACCTCGTTGTAGTGCTCCACGCCGCGGGCGAAGCCGTCCATGAAGATGGTGACGGTGGGGATCTCGGCCCCTCCGTAGGTGGCCACGGTGCCGGTCTCGGTGGTGCCCGCCGCCAGGTACCCGGCCAGGAACGCCGCCTGCGCCGTGTCGTAGGTGAGCTTCTGGAAGTTGTCGGTGAAGTCGCCGTCGGTGACGTCCACGCCGAAGAAGTGGGTGTCCGAGTGCTGGGCGGCGATCGGCTTCATGGCGTCGCCGAGGAGGAAGCCCACGCCGATGACGGCGTCGCAGTCGCCGTTGACCATGGCGGTCACGTTCGGGGTGTACTCGCTGGGCTCGTTCGACTCGGCCTCGCTGGTGGTGATGCCGTAGGCCTCCTCGGCGGCCTTGAGGCCCTCGTAGGAGGACTGGTTGAAGGAGCGGTCGTCGAAGCCGCCCTCGTCCGAGACGATGCAGGCCTTGTAGTCGTTGTTGTCCGAGCCGACGCCGTCCACGGTGGCGATGGCCTCGCTCTCGGCGGCGCCGGAGTCCGAGGCCTCGGACTGCTCCGGCGGGGCGCCGCACGCGGTCAGCAGCAGGCCGGAGACGCCGAGCGCGGCGGCGGGGAGCAGGAGACGACGGCGGCGCGCGGCCGACGGGGTGGCGATGCCCATGGGGTCCTCATTTCGGAAGGCACGGTGCGAGGTCCGCGGCCGGTGGCCGCGGAAAGACGGGGCCCGTGCGGGTGGCCCCGTCCGGATGAGCGCGAGTCTACCGAACGGTGGGCCCGTCCCCTCCGGCGGGGGCGGGCGGCGGGGTCAGTGGTGGTCCTCGCCCGTGAGCACCTGCAGCGCGGCGGCGGTGAAGACCCGCATGCCCACGCCGATGGCCCGCTCGTCCGGCGCGTAGTCCCCGCGGTGCAGATCGTAGATGGGGCCACCCGGGGACCGGGTGCCGAGGCGCAGCATGGAGCCGGGCACCTTCTGGGTCATCCAGGCGAAGTCCTCGCCGCCCATCGACTGCGGGGTCAGGACGATCGCCCGGGAGCCGAGTTCCCGCCGCGCCGCGGTCTCGATCAGCGCCGTCTCGCCCTCGGTGTTGTGCACCGGCGGGACGCCGCGCACGTGCTCGAGCTGCACGTGCACGCCGTACGGCGCGGCGACCTGTCGGACCACCTCGTCGAGCAGCGCGCCGGCCTCCTCCCACACGTCCGCGTCGAGGCAGCGCATGGTCCCGGCCAGGTAGCCGGTGTTGTCGATCGCGTTGGGCGCGCTGCCGGCGGCGATCTGCCCCCACACCACGGAGACGGCCGAGCGCACGTCGATCCGCCGGGAGAGCACGGCGGGCACGTTCACGGCGATCTGGGACAGGGCGAAGACCATGTCCTCGGTGAGGTGGGGCCGCGAGGTGTGCCCCCCGCGTCCGGTGAGGGTGATCCGGATGGTGTCCGCCGCCGAGGTGATGGCGCCGATGCGGGTGCCGATCGAGCCGACGTCGACCTGGGGGTCGCAGTGCGCCGCCAGGATGCGGGGCACGTCGTCGAGGATCCCCTGCCGCAGCACGGCCAGGGAGCCGCCGGGCAGCCGCTCCTCCGCGGGCTGGAAGATGACGCGGACCGTGCCGTGGACCCGCTCGCCGACCGCGCGCAGGTCGGGGTCGGCGGTGGCCCCGCGGAGGATGCGGCCGAGGGCGACGGCCACACCCGCCATGACGGCGGTGTGCATGTCGTGGCCGCACGCGTGCGCGACGCCGTCATTGACGGACACGTAGGGCAGGCCGGTCTCCTCCTCGACCGGCAGCGCGTCGATGTCCGCGCGCAGGGCCAGCACCACCGGCCCCTCCCCGACGTCCACGTAGGCGCCCGTGGACTCCATCCGCACGGGCGAGAGCCCGTAGCCGGAGAGCAGCTCCACGATGCGGTCGGTGGTGCGGTACTCCTCATAGGAGAGTTCGGGATGCCGGTGCAGGTCCCGGCGGAAGGACACGATCTCGTCCTCGAGCTCGGCCACCACGGGGCCCACCGAGGGGACGGAGGTCGGACGGGGCCCGGTCAGCACGGAGTCGGAGGTGGTCATGGCCCAGCACCCTACTCCGGGGGTGCCGGTCGGTGCGGACCGGACCCGGCCGGGGACGCGGTCAGAGGACCTCGTCCACGCCCTCGGCCTTGAGCGCCTCGACGGCCTTCTTGACCTCCTGCGCGTGCTCCGTGGTGGTGACCAGCAGCGCGTCCTCGGTGTCCACCACGACGACGTCCTCGATGCCGATCAGCGCGATGACGCGCTTCGTGTCCGTCACCACGACGCCGGACGCGTCGTCCGAGTACACCCGCGGGGTGTCGCCGATCACCGTGATGCCGGAGGCGTCCTTGACCGGGTTCAGGCGGGCGATCGCCGCGAAGTCCCCCACGTCGTCCCACGTGAAGGAGCCGGGGATCACGGCCACGTCGCCGACGGCGGCGGCGGGCTCGGCCACGGCGTAGTCGATGGCGGTCTTCGTCAGCTCGGGCCACACCCGGGCCATGACCTCGTCCCGCTCCGGCGTCTCCCACGCGCGGGCGATCTGCATCAGGCCGGCGTGCAGCGCGGGCTCGTTCTCCTCGAGGTGGGCCAGCATGAGGCCCACGGGCGCCACGAACATGCCCGCGTTCCAGAGGTAGCGGCCGGACTTCACGTACTGCTGGGCGACCTTCAGGTCCGGCTTCTCCACGAACGCGGCGACGTCATGCGCGTCCGGAGCGCCGGCCACGCGGAGGCGGCGGCCCCGGCGGATGTAGCCGAAGCCCGTGGCCGCGTGCGTGGGCTCGATGCCGATGGTCACGATCCGGCCGGTGGCCGCCGTCTCGACGGCCTGCCGCACCGCGTCCTGGAAGACCTCCACCGGGGAGATCACCTGATCCGCCGCGAACGAGCCCATGATCGTGTCCGGGTCACGCAGGGAGAGGATCGCCGCGGCCAGGCCGATGGCGGCCGCGGAGTCCTTGGGCGAGGGCTCGAGCACCAGATCCGTCTCCGCCAGATCCGGCAGCTGCATGCACACCGCCTCCCGGTGGGCCCCCCCGGTCACCACGAGCATGCCCGCGGCCAGGGGCGCCAGACGGTCCCACGTGGCACGGATCAGGGTCTGGCCCGAGCCGGTGAGGTCGTGGAGGAACTTCGGCGCGGCGGCCCGCGAGAGGGGCCACAGGCGGGTGCCCACGCCCCCGGCGGGGATCACGGCGTGGAAGCGGGACAGGGCCGTGCCCGGCGCGGCCTCGCGCGGGGCATCGGTCAGGTTCGGATCGGTGCTCACCGGGCCAGACTACGGAACCGTCCGGACGGGGGACCACTCGACGCGTCCCAGGCGGGGCACAGCCCAGACCGAACAGGACGGCGGCGGGGCGCCGCACGCGTCACAGTGGTCGCCCGGGTCCCGGTCGGGCACGGAGGCGCGGGAAGGGTCTACCCTAGGTGGAGGAATCCACTCGCACACGCCCCTGCCCGTCGTCGTCCCACGGCGGAGGACCGGGATCGTGCATTCCCCCTGGAGGTATCAACCGTGTCTAGCGCCACTGCGCAGGCCCCGGCCAAGAACGGCCGCGGAACCCTGTACCGGGGCCACGGCGGCATGTGGTCCTGGGTGGGCCACCGCGTCACCGGCGTCGTCATCTTCTTCTACCTGCTCGTCCACGTGCTGGACACGGCCCTGGTCCGGGTCTCCCCCGAGGCCTACAACGCCGTGATCGGCTCGTACAAGACGTGGTACTTCGCGCTCGGCGAGGCCGGCCTCGTCGCGGCGATCATCTTCCACGCCCTGAACGGCCTGCGCATCATCCTGGTCGACTTCTGGAAGGGCGGCACCCAGCACCACAAGACCCTGCTGTGGATCGTGCTGGGGCTGTGGGTCGTCCTGACCCTGGGCTTCGCCATCCGTCACTTCAGCCTCGCACTCGGAGGTCACTGAGCCATGAGCACCACCGCTGAGACCACCATCGCGGCGCCCCGCAGCCGCCGTCTGGACCCCAAGTACACGCGCGACGGCGGCGGCCGCGGCAACTTCGAGATGCTCGCCTGGCTGTTCATGCGCATCTCGGGCGTCTTCCTCGTCGTGCTGATCGCCGTGCACCTGACCACCAACCTGCTGGTGGGCGACGGCATCCACGCCATCGACTTCGGCTTCGTGGCCGGCAAGTGGGCGCACCCGCTGTGGCAGTTCTGGGACCTGGCCCTCCTGTGGCTGGCCATGCTGCACGGCGCCAACGGCGTGCGCACGATCATCAACGACTACACCCGTCGCGGCAGCGCCCGCTTCTGGCTGACGATGATCCTGTACATCGCCACGGCCGTGATCATCATCCTCGGCACCCTGGTGATCTTCACCTTCGATCCCTGCATGGTGGACGCCTCCGGCGCCCTGCTCGAGGGCTCCCCGGCCTTCTGCGGCTGACCTCGGAAACGCTCACCCTGCGGTGCGGCCGGCCCGAGCGGCCGCCGCGTCACAGACACCCAGAAAGAGAGACCTGAATGCAGGTGCACAAGTACGACGTGGTGATCGTCGGCGCCGGCGGCGCGGGCATGCGCGCGGCCATCGAGGCCGGTCAGCGCGCGCACACCGCCGTCCTCACCAAGATCTACCCCACGCGTTCCCACACCGGCGCGGCCCAGGGCGGCATGTGCGCGGCCCTCGCCAACGTCGAGGAGGACAACTGGGAGTGGCACACGTTCGACACCGTCAAGGGCGGCGACTACCTGGTGGACCAGGACGCCGCGGAGGTCATGGCTAAGGAGGCCATCGACGCGGTGCTGGACCTCGAGAAGATGGGCCTGCCCTTCAACCGCACCCCCGAGGGCAAGATCGACCAGCGCCGCTTCGGCGGCCACACCCGTGACCACGGCAAGGCGCCCGTGCGCCGCGCCTGCTACGCCGCGGACCGCACCGGCCACATGATCCTCCAGACGCTGTACCAGAACTGCGTCAAGCACAACGTGGAGTTCTTCAACGAGTTCTACGTGCTCGACCTGCTGCTGGTGGAGGAGGACGCCGTGCGCGAGGACGGCACCGCCTACAAGCAGAAGCGCACCGCCGGCGTCGTCTCCTACGAGCTGGCCACCGGCGAGATCCACGTCTTCCAGGCCAAGTCGGTCATCTTCGCCACCGGCGGCGCCGGCAAGGTGTACAAGACCACCTCGAACGCCCACACGCTCACCGGAGACGGCATGGCCATCGCCTACCGCGCGGGCCTGCCGCTGGAGGACATGGAGTTCGTGCAGTTCCACCCGACCGGCCTGGCCGGCCTGGGCATCCTGCTCTCCGAGGCCGCGCGCGGCGAGGGCGGCATCCTCCGCAACGCGGACGGCGAGCGCTTCATGGAGCGCTACGCCCCCACCATCAAGGACCTCGCCCCGCGCGACATCGTGGCCCGGTCCATGGCCGAGGAGGTCCGTCAGGGCCGCGGCGCCGGCCCCAACAAGGACTACGTGCTGCTCGACCTGACGCACCTGGAGCCCTCGCACATCGACGAGAAGCTCCCGGACATCACCGAGTTCGCCCGCACCTACCTGGGTGTCGAGCCCTACACGGAGCCGGTGCCGGTGTTCCCCACCTGCCACTACTTCATGGGCGGCATCCCCACGAATATCCAGGCCGAGGTCCTCCAGGACAACGACACCGTCGTGCCGGGCCTGTACGCCGCCGGCGAGGTGGCCTGCGTGTCCGTGCACGGGTCCAACCGCCTGGGCACCAACTCGCTGCTGGACATCAACGTGTTCGGCCGCCGCGCCGGCATCTACGCCGCCGAGTACGCCGCGCAGGCGGACTGGGTGGAGCTGCCCGAGGGCGGCGAGCTGCCGACCGTGGAGCACATCGAGAACCTGCGCTCCGCCACCGGGTCCGAGCGCGTCGCGGACATCCGCGCCGAGCTCCAGGAGTCCATGGACGCGGACATGCAGGTCTTCCGCGACGAGGACTCGATCCGCCGCGCACTGGCCAAGATCGAGGAGCTGCGCGGGCGCTACGAGAACGTGTCCGTCCAGGACAAGGGCCACCGCTTCAACCTCGACCTGCTCGAGGGCATGGAGCTGGGCTACCTCCTGGACATCGCCGAGGCCATGACCCTCGCGGCCCTGGGCCGCAAGGAGTCCCGCGGCGGGCACTACCGCGAGGACTACCCCGACCGCGACGACGAGAACTTCATGGCGCACACCATGATCTACCGTGACGAGACCGCGGAGATGGAGGGCGTCAAGGGCATCCGCTTCGAGACCAAGCCCGTCGTCGTGACCCGTTACCAGCCGATGGAGCGTAAGTACTGATGAGCCACTCAGCAACCGAGACCGAGGCCCCCGTGGCCCAGGCGCAGACCCAGTCCGCCGGTGGCGGCGCAGGCGAGGTCGAGAGCTTCGACATCGTGCTCAAGGTCCGCCGCTACCTCCCGGAGTCCTCCGAGGAGTCCTACTGGGACGAGTGGCGCCTGACCATGTACGGCACCGACCGCGTGCTGGACGCCCTGCACAAGGTCAAGTGGGACCACGACGGCACCCTGTCGTTCCGCCGCTCCTGCGCCCACGGCGTGTGCGGCTCCGACGCCATGCGCATCAACGGCCGCAACCGCCTGGCCTGCAAGACGCTCCTGAAGGACCTCGACCTGTCCAAGCCCATCCTGGTGGAGCCCATCAAGGGCCTGCCGGTGGAGAAGGACCTGATCGTGGACATGGACCCGTTCTTCCAGTCCTACCGCGAGATCATGCCGTTCCTGGTCGCCGAGGGCCACGCGCCCACCAAGGAGCGCTACCAGTCCCAGGCCGACCGGGCGATCTACGACGACACCACGAAGTGCATCCTGTGCGCCGCGTGCACCTCGTCCTGCCCGGTGTTCTGGACGGACGGCCAGTACTTCGGCCCGGCCGCCATCGTCAACGCGCACCGGTTCATCTTCGACTCGCGTGACGAGGCCGGCGACATGCGCCTGGAGATCCTGAACGACAAGGAGGGCGTGTGGCGCTGCCGCACGACCTTCAACTGCACCGACGCGTGCCCCCGCGGCATCCAGGTGACCAAGGCGATCTCCGAGGTGAAGCGGGCCATCCTGGCCCGCCAGTTCTGATCCCCCCGCACCACGACGGCGGCCCGTCTCCTCGCTCGAGGAGGCGGGTCGCCGTCGTCGTGCGTGGTACCCCTCCCGCCGAGGCCCGCAGACGCGCCGTCACCGGCCCGGCGTAGCGGCGTGTCTGCGGGCCTCGGCGTGGGGACGGGCGGGACCGGAGGCGGAGTCGGGGGCGGTCCGAGCTCAGACGTCGAAGGCGTCGCGCGTCTCCCGCCGGTGCGCCACACGCAGCCACACCGCGCTGGACACGAGCATCCCGACGACGGCACCCAGCACGACCGGCCCCCCTCCCCCGTCCTGCACCATCCGTCCACCGTCGACCATCCAGAAGGCCGCCGTGAGCATCCCCAGCACCACGAGCACGCTCCCCACGGGGCGCACGGCCCGGATGCGGCGGGTGATGCCGGCCAGGAGCACCAGGGTCAGGACGACCACCGCCGCGGCGGCCACCGGCCACGCCCCCGCCGGGGTGAGGAACGCGGCGACGTCGGCGTCGGTGACCTCGCTCGCGCCCCAGGAGCGCGCCTCCAGCACGGCGCGGGCGTAGCCGGGCGTCGACTGCAGCGCGAGCACGCCCCCCACGCCGGCCGCGCTCAGTGCGCCCGTGACGGCCGTGACGGTCTGGAACAGGCGCAGGGGACGCAGCGACGCGAGATCGGGGGCGGGGTCCGTGGTCTCGTGGGGATCGTCGTCGAGGGGGTGCATGCCCCCATCATGCCCGGCGGCGCAGGAAGGTCGTTGCGAGGCCCGGGTTGAAGGCGCACACGAGCCAGGCCGCGTTCACGAGCGCGAACAGCCCGCCCAGGACCAGGGGCAGCACCACGTCCCCGGCGGGGAAGACGAACAGGCGGATGGCCCCCAGCAGCGTCACGAAGATGGCGATCGAGGCGAACAGGGCACCCATGATGCGCGCCGTGTTGCTGTGCCGGGTCAGGCCGACGAGGACGATCGCGTAGACCGACAGACCCAGCAGGGTCGCGAACCAGACGCTGCCGGTGAGGGCGCCCTCGATCGCCTCGGCGGTCATCGCGGGCGACTGCGCGCTGCCCTCGGGCAGCGAGTCCGCGATGTCCTGGGCCGCGCCCGGGAGGAGGTTGCGCAGGATCGACGCGGCGTAGAGGACCGCGGACGCCACCGTCAGTCCGAGCAGCGCCCGGAACACGCCGGGGGTGCGGGCGTCGGGGCGGATCAGCGGGCGGGCGTCCGGGCCGGAGTGCCCGGCGATGCGCCGCCGCGCCTCATCCGGGCCCACCACGGGCCGCCCGCCGCCGTCCAGGTCGTCGGGGTGGGGGGACACGGGATGCGGGGGTCGATGATCGGAGGCCATGTCGTCATGGTCTCCGCTGGCCGACGCCGGGGCGAGGGCTGGCGACCCAGGACTCGCCGCCGGCGAACGGCGTCGGGGTCAGGCGCGGCGGCCCTGACGGGTGTAGGCCGCGACCTGCGGGTTGAAGGCCTTGACCAGCCACAGGATGTTCACGATCACCAGCGCCAGGCTGAGCACGGAGGCCAGCACGCCGCCGATGCCGGGGTAGGTCACGAAGGAGAAGATGCCGCCGACGGCGCTGAGGGTGCCCAGGATCCCGACGACGATGCCGAGGATGCGGGCCCAGTTCTTGGCCCCGCGGAGGTTGAAGTACACCAGGGCGTACAGGGCCACGCCGATGAGCAGGACGATGATCGTGCCCACCGTCACGGAGGCGCCCACGACAGGCGCGATCTCCTCCACCTGCTCGGGGGTGAGGCCGCTCTGGCGCAGGGAGTCCCGCATGCGTTCGATGCTCTCCTCGCCGCCGAACAGGGCCGGCAGGGAGGACAGCACGTACAGCGCGAGCGACGTGAGCGTCAGCGTCAGGAGCGCGGGGAACGCGGCCGGCTCCGGGACGATGCCGTACGGGCTGCCCGGCTGGGCGCCGTAGCCCGGGGCCGCGTAGGGCTGCGTGCCGTAGCGGGAGCCCGCGGCGGGCTGGCCCGGGTTCGGGTCCTGGTGCGGTCGATCGGTGGTCATGGAGTGTTCCTCGGTGTCGTGGGTGACGGTGATGGCGGTGACGGGCGCGGCGGCAGGATCACTCGTGCCGCAGTGCCTCGATGGGATCCTTCCGGGCCGCACGCAGGGCGGGCAAGGTGCCGGCGATGAACGCGATGGCCACGATCAGCAGCAGGATCAGCAGCAGGGCGAGGGGGTTGACCGCGAACAGGACCAGGCCGGTGACGCCGCTGAGGGGGCCGGTGGTCAGCACCTGGTTCGCGATGAGTCCGACGGCGACGCCCAGGCCGATGCCGATCAGCGAGCCGAGCAGGCCGATCACGACGGCCTCCATGGTGAACAGGCCGAAGATCTTCCCGCCGGTCATGCCGAGGGCCTTCATGAGGCCGATCTCCCGGGTGCGCTCCTGCACCGCCATGAGCAGGGTGTTGATGATGCCGAAGCTGGCGGCGAGCAGTGCGATGAGTGCGAAGCCGGTGAGCACCCACGTGACGGCGTCGATGATGCCGCGGATCACGCCGAGCTGCTCCTCGAGGGTCTGCGCCAGCAGGCCCTGGTCGGCCAGCGCCTGCTTCACGGCGTCCTCGTTGGCCTCCGGATCCTCCACGATCGCCGTGGCCTGGAAGTAGGTGTCCCGCTGGGACTCCGGCAGGCCCTCCGTCGTGATGTCGTAGATCGCCTGCTCGAGCGACTCCGACGGCGTCGGGGCGGTGCCCGCACCGGACGCGGCCGCCTTCGTCACACCGACCACGGTGGCCTTTACGGACTTCTGCTCCTGCAGCGGGGTCGCCGCCACGACGGTCAGCTCCGTGCCGATCAGGTCCTCGGCGTCGCTGGCGCCCAGGTCCTCCACCCACGACTCGGGCATGACGATCTCCGCGGCGCCGGCCTCGGGGGCACGGCCGGCGGAGAAGGTGAGCATGTCGATCTCACCGGAGCTGCCCATGAAGCCGGTCTGCCACTTGCGGTCGTCCGGGCCCTGGATGTACTCCGGCTCGGCCACCCGATAGGTCTTCACCTCGGTGACGTGCTCGGTGTCCTCGATCGCGGCGAGGTCCTCCTGGGTGAGCAGTGGCATGCCGAACATCTCGCCGCCGGCGGCGTCCTGCTCCGTGTACTCCTGGGGCGAGCCGCTCGCCGGACCGGCCGAGGACATGTCCTGCTGCTTCATCACGGTCAGCTCGCCGGGCTTGCCGAAGCCCTCGACCACGTTGTCCACGTACTTGTTGATTCCCGCGCCGAGCCCCGTGGTGAGGGTCAGCGTGAATGCGCCGATCACGATCGCGACGACGGTGAGGAAGGTGCGCAGCTTGGAGCGCATCGTGTTGGCGAGCGCCGTGCCCGCGACGTCGGTGGCCTTCATGCCCGTGCTCCGTCCTGCTCGGTGCCGATGCGCTCGTCGGCGATGACCACGCCGTCCTGCAGCTCGACGCGACGGTCGCACTTCGCGGCCAGGTCGTCGTCGTGCGTGACCACCACGAGGGTGATGCCGTCGTCGCGGTGCAGGCCGAAGAGGATGTCCTCCACGGCCGCCGAGGTGGCGGAGTCCAGGTTGCCCGTGGGCTCGTCCGCGAACAGCACCGTCGGGTTGTTCACGAGCGCGCGGGCGATGCACACGCGCTGCTTCTGGCCGCCGGAGAGGTCCGTGGCCTTGTTCTTCGCCTTGTCCGCGAGCTCGAGCCGCTCGAGCACCGCCATGCCGCGGCGGGTGCGCTGGGCCCGGCCCACGCCGGCGATCTTCAGCGGCAGCACGGTGTTCTCCAGGACCGTCTGGTTCGGGTTCAGGAAGAACTGCTGGAACACGAAGCCGAACCGCTCGTTGCGCAGCTGGGAGATCTCCGCGGCCTTGAGCTGGGAGACGGGACGGCCGTCCATCGCGACGACGCCGGCGGAGGGCTGGTCCAGCAGCGCCAGCAGGTGCATCAGGGTGGACTTGCCGGAGCCGGACTTGCCGACGACGGCCAGGGACTCGCCGCGCTGGATCTGCAGGGTGATGCCCTTCAGCGCGTCGAAGCGGGACGCCCCGCGGCCGTAGACCTTGACGAGGTTCTCCGTCTCCAGGACAGGTTCGGCGCCGGGTGGGACCTCGGCGACGGCGGGGATGGGGACCGCGGTGGACATGGCTCCGGCACTCCTCTGTCGGTGGGGCTCGCCCCCGCTGCGGCAGGAGCGGAGGCAGTGCCTCCATCCTGACAGCCACGCACGTGCCGCCGCCTCCGCCTCGAGTCGGAGAAACACGACGGCCCGCGTCCCCCGCAGGTCGGGGGCGCGGGCCGTCGTCGGGGGGCCGCGGGGCCGGTGCGGCCCGGCTCAGCGCAGCGGCGGCAGGAAGCCGACCTTGGCGTAGACGTCCTCGAGCACGGGGGTGGCCACGGCGCGGGCCTTCTCGGCTCCGGAGGCGAGGATGCGGTCCAGCTCGGCGGGGTCGTCCAGCAGCGCGAGGGCGCGCTCGCGCACGGGGGCCAGGCGCTCGACGACGGCGTCCGCCACCGCGACCTTGAGGTGCCCGTACATCTTGCCGACGAACTCCTCCTCGAGCTGCGGGATCGGCGTGCCGGACACCGCGGAGAGGATGGTCAGCAGGTTGGAGACGCCGGGCTTGAGCTCACGGTCGAAGCGCACCTCGGTGCCGTCGTCGGTGACCGCGGACTTGATCTTCTTGGCGGTCTTCTTCGGCTCCTCGAGGATGTTGATGAGCCCGTTCGGGGACGCCGCGGACTTGGACATCTTCGACGTGGGGTCCTGCAGGTCGTAGATGCGCGCGCCGGTCTCCGGGTAGAAGCCGGTCGGGACCACGAACGTCTCGCCGTAGCGGTGGTTGAAGCGCTGGGCGAGGTCGCGGGTGAGCTCCACGTGCTGGCGCTGGTCGTCGCCCACGGGCACGCCATGCGGCTGGTAGAGCAGGATGTCCGCGGCCATGAGCATGGGGTACGCGAGCAGGCCGACCCCGGCCGCGTCCGCGCCCTGCTTGGCGGACTTGTCCTTGAACTGGGTCATGCGCATGGCCTCGCCCATGCCGGTCATGCAGGTCAGCACCCACGCCAACTGCGCGTGCTCGGGCACCTGGGACTGGACGAACAGCGTGGAGCGCTCGGGGTCGATGCCGCCGGCGATGAACTGCGCGGCGGCCACCCGCGTGCGCTCCGCGAGCGCGGCCGGGTCCTGCGGCACGGTGATGGCGTGCAGGTCGGGGATGAAGAAGAACGCCTCGAAGTCGGCCTGGGTGCGCTCCCAGTTCACGAGGGCGCCGAGGTAGTTGCCCAGGTGGAGGGAGTCCGCCGAGGGCTGCATGCCGGAGAGCACGCGGTGCCGGGCGGACGCGCCGGCCAGGTGGGCGGTGGCGGCGGCGTCCTGGGCCAGGACGTCCTGCACGGAGTTCTTCTTCATGGTCATCTCAGCCTCGGGTCTCTCCTGCACGGTCAGAACTGGTAGTCGACCACGAGGGGGGCGTGGTCGGAGAAGCGGGTGCCCCAGCTCGGGGCGCGGTCCACGACGGCGGCCGTCGCCCGCTCGGCCAGGCCCGCGGTCGCCATGTGGTAGTCGATGCGCCACCCGGCGTCGTTGTCGAAGGCCTTGCCGCGCATGGACCACCACGTGTACGGGCCCGGCACCGGCCCGGCGAGGGCGCGGTGCACGTCCGTGAAGCCGAGCTCGCCGAAGAACCGGTCGAAGTAGGCGCGCTCCTCGGGCAGGAAGCCGGCCTTCTTCACGTTGCCCTTCCAGTTCTTGATGTCCAGCTCGGTGTGGCCCACGTTGAGGTCGCCCGTGACGAGGGCATGCCCCTCCCCCGCGGCCAGCTCGGAGAGGCGGCGGGCCATCTCGTCGAGGAACCGGTACTTGTCCACCTGCTTCGGGGTGTCGACCTCGCCCGAGTGCACGTACGCGGAGACCACGGTCAGCGGCGAGCCGTCCGGCAGGCGCAGGTCGGCCTCGATCCAGCGGCCGGCGTCGTCGAAGTACCCGTCGGCGTCGGCGATGCCCGTGCGGACCTCGCCGAGCGGGAACCGCGAGGCGATCGCGACGCCGGCCCGCCCCTTGGCGGCGGCCACGGCGTCCGCCAGGTGCACCTCGTCCCAGTCCTCGCCCACGATCTCGCGGACCAGCTGCGCCGTGACGTCCGCGGGGGCGCGCACCTCCTGGAGGGTGAGCACGTCCACGCCGCGGCCGGCGAACCACTCCCGCATGCCCTTGCGGTGCGAGGCGCGGATGCCGTTGACGTTCACGGTGGCCACGCGCACGGCGCCGTCGGCCTTGGGCGCCCCGGCGTGGGCGTGCACCACGGGCTCGCCCTCGGCGGGCTCGGGGTACTTCCCGGTGACGGGGTCCTTCTCGGGCAGCGCCGTCATCAGCCGATCACCGTCCCGCTCACCGGGCCCTCGGCGCCGCCGGTCCGGGACTCCTTGATCATGTCGCGGGCGTTGGAGGCCGTGATGTCGATGGTCTCCAGGGCACGGTCCACCATCTCGCGGTCCATGCCCTCGCCCGCGGCGAGCTGCTCGCGCACCACGCGCACCTGCACCTGGGCGATCTTGAACGAGTGGTCCAGCTTGGTGTCCCGCAGGGGGTCCGCGGCCGGCGCCGGCGGGGCCACCGCGGGGGCGGCGGCGTCGGCGTCGCGGCCGCGCAGGGCGGCGACGTCGGCGCGGGCGTTCTGCATGGCGGTGTCCACCTTGCGGCCCGCGGCCTGGACGCCGCGGCGCATCTGCAGGTACACGACCACCGCGAACACGAGCCAGCCGGCGGCGAGGGCGACCACGAGCCACCCGATCACGTCGTTCTGGTTCGCGGCGAAGATGATCGCCACGATCAGGATGACGATCATCGCGACGAAGCCGAGCGATCCCACGCGCAGGCCGGCGCGGGGGCCGCGGCGCGCGCCGTCGGGACCGGGGGTCAGGGACTGGGACATGGGTGCTCCTCCGGAGGGGCTCGTGGGGTCTGCCCTCCATCATCCCGCATCGCGGGGTGCGCTCCGAATCGGGCGGCCCGCGTCGGCGCCTATCCTGAGGCGATGACCCCCGCGCTCGTGGCGTCCAGGCCCGACTCGATGGCCGGCAGCGCCGCATCCTCACCGCACTGCTCATGCCGCTCTTCCTCGCGCTGATGAGCGTGTCCGTGGTGAACGTGGCGCTGCCGGCCATCGAGTCGGGCCTGGACGCCACGAGCGCGGATCTGCAGTGGGTGCTGGCGGGGTACACGCTGACGTTCGGCACCGTGCTCGTGGCCGCGGGCCGCGCCGGCGACCTGTGGGGCCGCAAGAGCCTGTTCCTGGCGGGCATCACGCTGTACATGCTCGGCTCCCTGCTCTCCGGCCTGGCCGGGGACACCCTGCTGCTCAATGCCGGGCGCCTGCTCACGGGCCTGGGCGCGGGCGTGTTCAACCCCCAGGTCATCGGGTTCATCCAGTCGAACTTCCACGGCCGCGCCCGCGGGCGGGCCTACGGGCTCTTCGGCACCGTGGTGGGCCTCGGCGTGGCCGTGGGGCCCCTGCTCGGCGGGCTGTTCCTCGGCGCGTTCGGCCCCGAGTGGGGCTGGCGCTCCACGTTCCTCATGAACGTGCCCGTGGGCCTGGCCGCCGTCGCGATGGGCGCCCTCTGGCTGCCGCCGCCCACCCGCGTGCACGGCCTGCCCGCCGCCCCCGGCCCGCGCGGGATCGCGGCGCTCGACCCGGTGGGCGCCCTGCTGCTCGGCGCCGGCGGGGTGAGCCTCATGGTGCCGTTCATCGTCCCGGGCACCGCCTGGCTGCTGGTGCTCGCCGCCGCGCTCGTGACGGCGTGGTGGCTGTGGGAGAAGCGTGTGAAGGCCCGGGCGTCGGCCACCGGCGTGCAGCCCATGGTGGACCCGGCCCTGTTCCGGCGGCCGTCCTTCACGATCGGCGCGCTCGAGTCCACCGTCTACCTGGCCACCATGCCGGCGGTGTTCGCGATCGTGGCGATCTTCCTGCAGCGCGGCATGGGGTTCACGCCGCTCGAGGCCGGCCTCGTGGGCCTGCCCGGCGCCGTCGTCGTGGCCTCCCTGTCCCCGTGGGTGGGCTCGATGGTGCAGCGGCGCGGGCCCGTGCTCGTGCTGCTCGGCGCTCTGGTGGGCCTCGTGTCGCTGGGGGTGCTCGCGCTCGCGTTCGAGCGCAGCGCGGCCGGCGCGTGGTCGCCGTGGATCGTGGGGGTGGGGCTGATCGTGCAGTCGGCCTCGCAGGCGCTGCTGCTCACCAGCACGCAGGTGCTGATGATGGACGACGTCGCCGGCCACGAGGCGGGGGCGGCCGGCGGCGTCGCCCAGACGGCGCAGCGCCTCGGCACCGCCCTGGGCCTGTCCGTGGTGACGGGCGCGTTCTTCGCGGCCCTGGCCGGCGCCGCAGCCGAGAGCGCCGGGCCGCCGTCGGCCGCGGCGTACGCGCACGCGGCCTCGACCGCCATGGGCATGGTGGCCGTGTGCTGGGCGCTCACCGCCGCGGTCGCGGCCCTGGACGTGGTCCGGCGGCGCCGCGCGGCGCGCGCGGCCTGACCGGCCCGCGGGGCCTCAGCGCAGGAACAGCGCGCCGAGCCGGCGGGCGGCCAGCCACACCCCGACGCCGGCCATCACCACGAAGTAGAGGACGTGGCCGGCGGTCGCCCAGCTCAGCACGCCCACCGCGAGCGCGCGCATCAGCTCCACGGCGTGCCACAGCGGGAACACGCGGATCACCCACTGGATCGGCTCCGGGTAGACCGCGAGCGGGAAGAACGTGGCCGAGAACAGGAACATGGGCATCAGCACGATCTGGACCCAGTCCATGTGCTGGAACGTCTTCATCCAGCTCGTCACCGCCATGCCGAGGGAGGCGAAGCCCAGCGCCACGAGCAGGGCGCCGGGGATCATGAGCAGCGCCGTCCAGGAGGTGACGAGCCCGGCCGCGGTCATGACGATCAGGAAGCCGACCGCGTAGATCAGCCCGCGCAGCAGCGCCATCGCGATCTCCCCGAGTGCCACGTCCAGCGGGCCCAGCCGCGTGGAGAGCATGGTCTGGTACGTCTTCGCGTAGCGCAGCTTGAAGAACACGTTCCACGTGGAGTCGTAGATGGCGCCGTTCATCGCCGAGACCGCCAGCAGCGCGGGGGCGAGGTACATGCCGTACGGGACGGGGGTGCCGTCCGGGCCGGCCACGTCGCCGACCAGCGCACCGAGACCCAGCCCCATGGAGGCCAGGTAGAGCACGGGCTCGAAGAACCCGGAGAAGAACACCACCCAGTTGTTGGACTTCAGGGACAGGAACGCCCGCTCCATCACCGCGCGCACGTTGCCCGAGTACGCGCCGGCCAGCGGGCCGCGGCGCACGGGGATCTCGGGCATGGGCGGCACGGCGACGGCGTGTTCCCGCACCACCGACGACGGCGCGGCCGGGTCCGCCTGCGCGGTGGCGGGTGCGACGTCGGCGCGGGCGGCCCCGGTGCGCGCGGCACGGCGGCCCAGGCGCGGGGCACGGCGGCCCAGGCGCGGGGCACGGTCGCGACGGGCGGCCGTGACGGCGTCGCGGTCCGGGGTGCCGCGGACCCAGCCGAGGCGGCGCGTGTAGATCCGCACCGCGAGCCAGGCCCCGCCGAGCGCGAGAGCCAGCAGGAACGCCACGTGCACCACGGTGAGCCAGGCCGGCTCGACCATCCGGTAGGAGAGCACGCGGCCGAGCTGGGCGGCGTGCCACTGCGGGGAGAGCCAGCCGATCCAGCGCAGCCACACCGGCAGCGCCTCGAGCGGGTAGAAGGTGGCGGAGAACAGGAACAGGGGCATGACCACGAGCCGCTGCAGGGTGGCGAACTGGCCCTTGTCCTCCTTCAGGGAGGCCGCGAACGCCATGATCGGCGCGCCGACGGCGAGCCCGCCGAGCGTGGCGGTGAGGACCTGCACCCACGCCCACGGGCTCGAGACCACGCCGAACGCCAGCATCACCAGCAGGAACACGGCGGCCTGGAACACGAACCGCAGGCTCACGGCCGCGAGGTGGCCCAGGGCGATCTGCGCCGGAGACAGCGGAGTGGCCTGCGCCGCGTAGTACGTGCGCTGCCACTGGAACCCGCCCATCACCGGGTAGGAGAACTCGACGGACGCGGTCATCAGCGCGCCCGAGGCCAGCAGCGCCGGGGCGATGAACGCGACGTAGGAGACCCCGCCCAGGGCGTCCTGCGGCATCCCCCCGCCCATGAGCTGGGCCAGGCCCAGGCCCATGGCCAGCAGGTAGAGCACGGGCTCGCCGAGGGCGCCGACGATCAGCACCGCGCCGTAGCGGCGCATGTTCCGCAGCTGGTGCTCGGCGTAGAGCAGGACGCCGCGGCGCCTCACGCGCTCCGCGGACGCCGCCGCGGTGACCGGCGGGCGCAGCGGCTGGGCGGGCGAGGCGGGGCCGGGGGCCGTCGTCGTGGTGGGGGCCGTGGGCGGCGAAGAACGCCCTCGCCCGGCAGTAGAAGCTCACGGTCGTGGCCGCCCGCTCGTCCTCCAACGCCTCGGTGTACGCCAGGCGGGTGAACCCGTCGATCGCCGAGTGCAGATAGGTGTACCCGACCCGCCGGCCTGCACCACGCTTGGAAGCACGGCCTGCTTCACTTTCACGTCCGTGAGCACGCCAGCCGCCCCCGTCAGGGATCTTCCCGATCTTCTTCACGTCCAGGTGCACCATGTGCCCCGGGCCGCGGGCGGTGATCTTCTGCGGTCGTTGGCGCAGGTCCTCACCCGTGGGCGCGAGGTCTGGCAACCGGGAGATGCCCAGTCGGTGCAGCCACCTGCCCACAGTGCGCAGGCACAGCTGGTGGCCTTCAGAGACGAGGTGGTGATGGACGAGCTGGGCAGGTGAACGGCGCGGACGGCTGGGCCGGTCGAGCAGCCCGGCCTCGCCCTCGGCGCGGTAGCGGGCCACCCAGGTGGCCACCGTGGGCCGGCTCACCCGGAACTCGGCGGCCACGTGGGACTGCGGGATCCCGTCGTGCAGGTGGCGGTGGACCATCCTGAGACGGCCGGTCGGGGTCAGGGGTGCGTTAGCGTGAGTCATGAGCGGGTCTCTTCTGGCAGGTGGGTTGTTGAGGAACTTCCATCCTGCGGGAGAGGCCCGCTCGTCTCATCTCAGCCCGTACCCCGTGGCAAGAACCTCATGACCCACAACACCTAGGGCATGTCTGACAATCGTTTGGACCATGCGATCACAGCATTCAGGACCACAGCGGACCGGTAGACGATCGCGTACTTGTCATACCGGGTCGCCAGNGGTCGTTGGCGCAGGTCCTCACCCGTGGGCGCGAGGTCTGGCAACCGGGAGATGCCCAGTCGGTGCAGCCACCTGCCCACAGTGCGCAGGCACAGCTGGTGGCCTTCAGAGACGAGGTGGTGATGGATGCGGCGGGCTGACCACTTCTCCCTGCGACGCAGGGTCTGGATCTGGGCCACCACCTCGGGGTCGAGCTGGGCAGGTGAACGGCGCGGACGGCTGGGCCGGTCGAGCAGCCCGGCCTCGCCCTCGGCGCGGTAGCGGGCCACCCAGGTGGCCACCGTGGGCCGGCTCACCCGGAACTCGGCGGCCACGTG
>NZ_LR732370.1:121403-166237 GCF_902506395.1 Micrococcus sp. 116 | reverse complement strand
GTGGTGGGGGACGGCACGGGTCAGTCCACCAGGGTGCGGCCGGTGAGGATGAGGAACACGTCCTCGAGGCTCGCGCGGCGGGTCAGCGTGGTGACGGGGGCGGGCAGGGCGCCCTCGTCGACGAGGCGCTGCACGACGTCGTGCAGGTCGTCCGCGCGTCGGGCGTAGACGAGGACGCGGTCCGGGAGGACCTCGACGCGGTGCACGACGCCGTCACCTGCGTGGGCCTGGACGGTGCGGGCCGCGGCCTCGTTGCGGTCCGCGCCGAAGCGCGCCTCGAGGACCTCGCGGGAGGCGTGCTCGCGGATGAGCTCGGCGGGGGTGCCGGCGGCCATGATCTCGCCGCCGTCGACCACGACGAGCCGATCGCACAGCTGCTCCGCCTCGTCCATGTGGTGCGTGGTCAGCAGCAGCGTGGTGCCGCGTTCCTTGAGCCGGTAGAGGCGGTCCCACAGGATGTGGCGGGCCTGCGGGTCCAGGCCCGTGGTGGGCTCGTCGAGGAGGAAGAGGGCCGGCTCGTTGACCAGGGCGCGGGCGATCACGAGCCGCCGCTTCATGCCGCCGGAGAGGTCGGTGACCTTGGCGTCCGCCTTCTCGGTGAGCTGGGCGAAGGCCAGCAGCTCCTCGGCCTTGGGCCGCAGGTACGAGTAGGGCAGACCGAAGTAGCGGCCGTAGATCAGGATGTTCTCCCGGGCGGTGAGCTCCTCGTCCAGGTTGTCCTGCTGGGGCACCACGCCCAGGCGCGCACGGACGGCCGGCCCGTCCTCCTCCGGGTCGATGCCCAGGATGGTCAGCTCGCCCGCGGTGCGCTGCGAGGTGCCCGCGAGCATGCGCATGGTGGTGGACTTGCCCGCGCCGTTGGGACCGAGCAGGCCGAAGCACTCACCGGGGCGCACGTCCAGGTCGATGCCCCTCACGGCGTGGAACTCGCCGTACTGCTTGCGCAGCCCACGGGCACGGATGACGGAGGCGTCGCCGGGGGACGCGTGCAGAGTGGTGTGACTCACAAGGCGACAGCATAGGCGCACCACCCGCCCGGACGCGTGCCGCCCCCTCGGCGACGAACCCTGCGATATGGCCCCCATCCGGGGTGGATGGGGGCCATATCGCAGGGTTGGTCGCGGGAGTGGGAGAGGTCAGGCTCCGGCCCGCTCCCCGGCCCAGTCCTCGCCGTCGGCGGCACGCTCGGCGGCCTCGACGACGTTCGCCAGCAGCATGACGCGGGTCATCGGCCCGACGCCGCCCGGGTTCGGCGCCATCCAGGCCGCCTTCTCCTTCACGGCCGGGTCCACGTCGCCCAGGACGCGCGACGTCCCGTCCTCCCCGGTCACGCGGGAGACGCCCACGTCCAGGACGATCACGCCCTCCTTGACCTGCTCCGGCTTCACCATGTGGGCGGAGCCGGCGGCGGCGATCACGACGTCGGCGCTCGCCAGCAGCTCGTCGAGGTTCGTGGTGCCGGTGTGGGCCAGGGTCACGGTGGCGTTGACCTCGCGGCGGGTGAACACGAGGCCGGCGGGCCGGCCGATGGTCACGCCGCGGCCGATCACGAGCACGTGCTTGCCGGCCAGCCCCACACCGTGGTGGCGCAGCAGCTCGACGCAGCCGGCCGGGGTGCACGGCAGCGGCGAGTCCAGCTCGCCGCCGACCGAGGCCACGAGCCGCCCCAGGTTCATGGGGTGCAGGCCGTCCGCGTCCTTGTCCGGGTCGATGGCCTCGAGCACCTTCTGGGTGTCCACGTGCTTCGGCAGCGGCAGCTGGACGATGTAGCCCGTGCAGGCCGGGTCCTCGTTCAGCTCGCGCACGACGTCGAGGATCTGCTCCTCCGTCGCGTCCGCGGGCAGCTCACGCTGGATGGACTCGATGCCCACCTCGGCGCAGTCGCGGTGCTTGCCCGCCACGTACTTCTGCGAGCCGGCGTCCTCACCGACGAGCAGGGTGCCGAGGCCGGGGGTGTGCCCGCGCTCGGCGAGGGCGGCCACGCGGCCGCGCAGCTCCTCCTTGATCGCGGCGGCGGTGGCCTTGCCGTCCAGGACCTTCGCGGTCATCGGCGGCTCACCAGCCCTCGAGGCCGTCGTACAGCGGGAAGTCCTCGGTGAGCTTCACGACGCGGGCGCGCAGCGCCTCCACGTCCGGGCTCGGCTTCAGCGCCTCGGCGATGACGTCGGACACCTCGCGGAACTCGGCCTCGCCGAAGCCGCGGGAGGCCAGCGCGGGGGTGCCGATGCGCAGGCCGGAGGTGGTCATCGGCGGACGCGGGTCCCACGGCACCGAGTTGCGGTTCACCGTGATGCCGACCTCGTGCAGGATGTCCTCGCCCTGCCTGCCGTCCAGCTGGGACTCGCGCAGGTCCACCAGGACCAGGTGCACGTCCGTGCCGCCGGTGAGCACCGAGATGCCGTGCTCGGCCATGTCCGGGGCGGTCAGGCGCTCGGCCAGGATCTGCGCGCCGGCCAGGGTGCGCTCCTGCTTCTCCTTGAAGTCCGCGGAGCCGGCGATCTTGAAGGCCACGGCCTTGCCCGCGATCGCGTGCATCAGCGGGCCGCCCTGCTGGCCCGGGAACACGGCGGAGTCGATCTTCTTCTTCAGCTCCTCGGTGGAGAGGATGAAGCCCGAACGGGGGCCGGCGAGGGTCTTGTGCACGGTGGAGGAGACGACGTCGGCGTGCGGCACCGGGTTCGGGTGCAGGCCGGCGGCCACGAGGCCGGCGAAGTGGGCCATGTCCACCCAGAGCCGGGCGCCGACCTCGTCCGCGATCGAGCGGAAGGCGGCGAAGTCGAGCTGACGGGGGTAGGCGGACCAGCCGGCCACGATCACCTTCGGCCGGGCCTCGAGGGCCTTCTCGCGCACCTTGTCCATGTCGATGCGGTGGGTGTCCGGCTCCACCTCGTACGCGGCGATGCTGTAGTTCTTGCCGGAGAAGTTCAGCTTCATGCCGTGCGTCAGGTGGCCGCCGTGCGCCAGGGACAGGCCCATCATCGTGTCCCCGTGGTCCAGCAGCGAGGTCATCACGGCCACGTTGGCCTGGGCGCCGGCGTGCGGCTGGACGTTGGCGTGCTCGGCGCCGAACAGGTCCTTGGCGCGCTGGATGGCCAGGTTCTCGGCCACGTCCACGAACTCGCAGCCGCCGTAGTAGCGGCGGCCCGGGTAGCCCTCCGCGTACTTGTTGGTCAGCACCGAGCCCTGCGTCTCGAGGATGGCGCGCGGCACGAAGTTCTCCGAGGCGATCATCTCGAGCGTGCCCCGCTGGCGGCCGAGCTCGTCCGCGAGCGCCGCGGCGATCTCCGGGTCCACCTCGGCGAGGGGCTGGGTGTTGATGTCGGGCGTCTGCGTCACGGGGGTTCCCTTCGAACGGGGGTCTGTGCGGCCGGAAGGCTCCGGTGCCCTCCATCCTAGTGACCAGGCGCCGTCGTCGGGCCTGCGCGACGGCGGCCCGCGGCCCCGGCGACCGACCCCGGCACCCGGTTCTTTTGACTGATTCAGAAATATGCCAAGATCGGGGGTGACGCCGCCCACCGCGCCGATCGGTGCGCGGCCGACGTCGATCGACGAAGGAGAGTTCCATGACGGAGTACCAGAAGAAGACCCCGCACGCGACCGGTTCCACCCGCCAGAACGGCGCCCCGGCCGTCAGCGACCGCCAGTCCCTGACCGTGGGCAGCGAGGGGCCCATCGTCCTGCACGACACCCACCTGCTGGAGACCCACCAGCACTTCAACCGCATGAACATCCCGGAGCGCCGCCCGCACGCCAAGGGCTCCGGCGCCTTCGGCGAGTTCGAGGTGACCGAGGACGTGTCGAAGTACACCAAGGCCCTCGTGTTCCAGCCGGGCACGAAGACCGAGACCCTCCTGCGCTTCTCCACCGTGGCCGGCGAGCTCGGCTCCCCGGACACCTGGCGCGACGTGCGCGGCTTCGCGCTGCGCTTCTACAGCGAGGAGGGCAACTACGACATCGTCGGCAACAACACCCCGATCTTCTTCCTGCGCGACCCGATGAAGTTCACCCACTTCATCCGCTCGCAGAAGCGTCTGCCGGACTCCGGCCTGCGCGATGCCACCATGCAGTGGGACTTCTGGACCAACAACCCCGAGTCGGCGCACCAGGTGACCTACCTGATGGGCCCGCGCGGCCTGCCCCGCACCTGGCGTGAGATGAACGGCTACGGCTCCCACACCTACCTGTGGGTCAACGCCCAGGGCGAGAAGCACTGGGTGAAGTACCACTTCATCTCCCAGCAGGGCGTGCACAGCCTCTCGAACGACGAGGCCACCAAGATCGCCGGCGAGAACGCCGACTTCCACCGCCAGGACCTGTTCGAGTCCATCGCCAAGGGCGACCACCCCAAGTGGGACCTCTACATCCAGGCGATCCCCTACGAGGAGGGCAAGACCTACCGGTTCAACCCCTTCGACCTGACGAAGACGATCTCCAAGAAGGACTACCCGCGCATCAAGGTCGGCACGCTGACCCTGAACCGCAACCCGGAGAACCACTTCGCGCAGATCGAGTCCGCCGCGTTCAGCCCGAGCAACACCGTGCCGGGCATCGGCCTCTCCCCGGACCGCATGCTCCTGGGCCGCGCCTTCGCGTACCACGACGCCCAGCTGTACCGCGTGGGCGCCCACGTGAACCAGCTGCCGGTGAACCGTCCCAAGAACGCGGTGCACAACTACGCCTTCGACGGCCAGATGTGGTACGACCACACCGGCGACCGCTCCACCTACGCGCCGAACTCCAACGGCGACTCCTGGTCGGACGAGACCGGCCCGGTGGACGACGGCTGGGAGGCCGACGGCACCCTGACCCGCGAGGCCCAGGCCCTGCGCGCGGACGACGACGACTTCGGCCAGGCCGGCACCCTCGTCCGCGAGGTCTTCTCGGCCCAGGAGCGCGAGGACTTCGTGGAGACCGTGGCCGGCGCGCTGAAGGGCGTCCGCCAGGACGTCCAGGCCCGCGCCTTCGAGTACTGGAAGAACGTGGACGCCACGATCGGCCAGCGCATCGAGGACGAGGTCAAGCGCCACGAGGGCGACGGCATCCCGGGCGTCGAGGCCGGCGGCGAGGCCCGCATCTGACGGCTCCTTCCCCCGGCGGGCGCCCGCGCGGGCTCCGCTGAACGCGCGGCGGCCGCTCCCTCACACGAGGGGGCGGCCGCCGTCGTCGTGGGGCGGTTGTTCCGGTCAGCGCTTGCCCCAGCGGCGCTCCTGCGCCTGGGACAGCTTGTCCTTGACCACCTTCACGACCGTGTCCTTGGCGGGCACGGCCACGTTGTCCCGCAGCGGGACGGCGACCTTGTCACGCACGGTCTCGAACGCGGAGGCCGCCACGGCGCCGACCTGGGCCAGCTTCGACTCACCCTCGGCGTCCGAGACTCGGGTCTCGTCGCGGTCCGCCCGCAGGTCCGGGAGGGCGGCGCCCTCGGTGTCGTCCTCGGCGGGCTCCTCATCCGTGGGGGCGGAGGAGGTGGAGGTGTCTGGGGCCACGGTCGTGGGCGTCGACGACGTCGGCGCGGCGGTCCCGGCAGTCCCGGCGGCTGCCGCCGACTGGGCGGCGCGGGCCTCGCGGCGGGTCGCCGGAGTGGCGTCCTCCGCACGGCCGGACGAGGCCGCGGTCGGATCCAGCTCCGGGGCGCCGCCCAGGGGCGTGGCCGGCGTGGTGCCGGCGTGGGTCTCCGGGGCCTCGGCCCGGCGGGTGGCCGGGGCGGCCTCGAGGGAAGGGCGCTCGGCTGCGGGCTCGACCGCCGCCGGCTGCGCGGCGTCCACGCGATGGTCCTCGGTACGCGCCGGCTCGCGGTCCGCCTCGGCCACGCGCCCGGGCACCCCGGGCGTGCCGTCGATGCGCAGGGCCCCGGCGGCCGAGCGATCCGCCCCGGCGGCGCCGGCCTGCTGGGCCTGGTCCAACTCGGCGGCCACGACGGTGACCGAGCCGTGCGCGGTGGTGGCGACCGTGTGCGTCTCGAGGTGCTCGCCCTGCGGGACGGGGATCGCGTCCGTGGCGAACTCCTTGGTGGGGGTGTGCTCGGTGGCGACCTCGGCGGCGGGGACGGTCCCGTGCACGTGCTCGGGAGCCGGGGTGAGGTGGCTCCTGTGCTGCGGAGCCTCGGCGGCCGGTGCCGCCGGGGCGGGGGTCTCGGTCACCGGGGACGGGGAGGCCGGGGTCGCCGGGACGTCCGCCGCGGGCGTCTGCTCGTCCAGGGTGACGCCGGAGCCGCCGGCCACACCGGCCGCGCCCAGGCCCACGGTGTCCGCCTCGCGCGCCGTGCTCGGCGCCGCCGGAGCGGGGCGCAGAGTGCCCCGGGTGGCCGGAGCCGCGGCGTCGCGGCGGTGGATCTGAGCGGCGGCGTCGGCGCTCGGGGCGTCGTGCTGGTCCACGGTCACCCCGGCACCGCCGGCCACGCCGGCGACGGACTCGTCGGTCTCGCGGTCCGCCGCGGCGGTGTCGGACGCAGCCGGACCCCCGGCGGGCTTCACCGCGGCCGCGGGGCGAGCGTCCTTCTCGGCCGCCACCTCGTCCAGGCGGGAGAGGCGGGTCGGGGCCGCGGGGGCGGCCGCGGCGGCGGCCGCCTGCTCACCCGCGGTGTCCGCGCTGACGCCCCGGCGCTCGAGCCGGGTCTCGGCCGCCTCGGCCTCGGCCTCACGACGACGGCGGGAGGCGATCACCGAGAGGATGATCAGGATCAGCAGCACGACGATGATCGCCGCGATGATCCAGTAGAGGGTGGACTGTGGCATGGGGGTGCTCCTCGGTCGTCTGGGGCGACCGGCCGGGCCGGGCGCCGCGTCGTGCTTCCCGCGCCGCCGCGCGGCGGGGAACCTGGTCTTGAGGATGACACGGGGCCCGGCCCCCCGACCAGGGATCAGCCCCGTCATCCCGCGGTTCCGCGCGGCCGGCACCGCCTACCATCGACGCCATGGACACGGCAGCCCTCTCCCCCAGCCCCTCCCCCGCCTCCGGCGCGGAGCACGCCCGCGTGCTCACGCTGGCCTGCACGAACCGCAAGGGCATCGTGCACGCCGTGACGGGCGCCCTGCTGGGCGTGGAGGCGGACATCACCGAGTCGCAGCAGTACGACTCCCCGGACACCGGCGACTTCTTCATGCGCGTGGAGTTCGTGACCCCGGCCACGCGGGAGGACATCGAGCAGGCGCTCGCGCCGGTGCGCGAGGAGTTCGGCATGCGCATGGGCCTGTGGGACGCGGCGCAGCGCATGCGCACCCTCGTGATGTGCTCCAAGGACGGGCACACCCTCAACGACCTGCTCTTCCAGCAGCGCGCCGGCACCCTGCCCATCGAGATCCCCGTGGTGGTCTCGAACCACCTGGACCTGCAGCCGCTCGCCTCCTTCTACGGCGTGCCCTTCATCCACGTGCCCGTCTCGAAGGACCCCTCGAGCCGGGACTCCAAGGAGGCCGCGGAGGACCGGCTGCGCGATCTGATCGCCCAGTTCGACATCGAGCTGGTGGTCCTGGCCCGCTACATGCAGATCCTCTCGGACGAGCTGTGCCGGGACCTGGCCGGGATGGCCATCAACATCCACCACTCGTTCCTGCCCTCCTTCAAGGGCGCCCGCCCCTACCACCAGGCGCACGAACGCGGCGTGAAGCTCATCGGCGCCACCGCCCACTACGTGACCGCCGACCTGGACGAGGGCCCGATCATCGCGCAGTCCGTGCAGCCGGTGACCCACGCCCAGACCGCCGCCGACTTCGTGGCCCGCGGCCGCGACGTCGAGGGCTCCACGCTCGCGCAGGCCGTGCGCTGGCACGCCCAGCACCGCGTCCTCGCGGACGGCCGGCGGACCGTCGTCTTCAGCTGAGCCCGGGACGACGGCGCCACGCGGCGCCGTCGTCCTGCCCGCCTAGGCTGGTGGCATGGCCCACATCATCACCGTCGCGGGTGCCACCCCGCGCATCCACGAGTCCGTCTTCCTCGCCCCGACCGCCGCGATCACCGGCGACGTCGAGATGGCCGAGCGCTCCTCGGCCTTCTACGGCGTCTCCGCCCGCGGTGACTCCGCCCCCATCCGCGTCGGGGCGGGCACCAACCTGCAGGACAACGTGGTGCTGCACGCGGACGAGGGCTTCCCGTGCACCCTGGGCGCCGGTGTCTCCGTGGGCCACTCCGCCGTGGTGCACGGGGCCACCGTGGAGGACGACTGCCTGATCGGCATGTCCGCCACGGTGATGAACGGCGCGGTCATCGGCGCCGGTTCGCTCGTGGCCGCCGGCGCCCTGGTGCTCGAGGGGACGCAGGTCCCGGCCGGCTCGCTCGTGGCGGGCGTCCCCGCGAAGGTCCGCCGCCCCCTCACGGACGAGGAGCGGGAGGGCCTCAAGAAGAACGCGGCCACCTACCTGCGGCTGTCCGCCGCGCACCGGGACGCCGTCGCCGGCTGAACCAGGCCCGGAGGATGTGGGACGGTGGGCACCATGCCCACCACTTCCACTCTCCCCCGCACCCGACCCGACGACGTCCCCGAGCGCCTGCTCATCCTCCCCGCGGCGCAGGACGTCGCCGACACCCCCTACGCCCACGCCCGGCGGCTGGCCGAGCAGGCCGTGGCCGACGTCGGCGGCACCGCCGTGGCCGAGGGCGACACCTCCGCCACGGCCCTGCTGATGGTCCGCCCGATCCCGGTCGATGCGCTCGCCGCGGCCCTGGCCGCCCACCCCCACGTGAGCTGGGTGCAGCTCCCGTTCGCCGGGATCGAGCCGTTCGTCCCCCTCGTGCGCAGCCGCCCGGACATCGTGTGGACGTCCGCCAAGGGCACGTACGCGCCGCCGGTGGCCGAACACGCGCTGCTGCTCACCCTGGCCCTGCTGCGGGACCTGCCCGCGCGCGTCCGCGCCACCACATGGGGCCCCTCCTCCGGTCGCACCCTGAACGGCCTGACCGCCGTGGTCGTGGGCGGCGGCGGGATCGCACAGGAGTACATCCGCCTGCTCAAGACCTGGGACGTGCACGTCACCGCGGTCCGCCGACGCGCGGGCGACGTGCCCGGCGCGGACCGCACCGTCACGACCGACCGCCTCGACGAGGTCCTGCCCGGCGCGCAGGTCGTGATGATCGCCGCGGCGGCCACCGAGGAGACCCGCGGCATGTTCGACGCCGACCGCCTCGCCCTCCTGGACGAGGACGCCGTGCTCGTGAACGTCGCCCGCGGGGCGCTGGTGGACACGGACGCCGTCGTCCAGACCCTCGCGGCGGGCCGGCTGCACGGCTACGGCACGGACGTCACCGACCCCGAGCCCCTCCCGGACGGCCACCCGCTCTGGACCGAGGAGCGCGCCCTCATCACGCCGCACACGGCGGACACCCCGGAGATGTGCGTCCCGCTGCTCCACGCGCGGGTCGAGCGGAACCTGCGGGCCCGCGCGGCCGGGACGGAGCTGGAGGGCCTGGTGGACGCCGAGGGCGGATACTGACCCGCCCCCGGCGTCCCGCGGCGCCGGCTCAGCGGCGCGGCGCGTCCGCCTCGTGCTCGGCGGCGTCACGCTCGGCCGCCATCTCGATCTGGCGGCGGCGCTCCTCGCCGGCCCGGCGGGTCAGCTCGGCGCCGACCTCCGGGTCGCGGGTGAGGTTCTCACCGGTCGTCGGGTCGAACAGGTGCACCCGCGTGGTGTCCACCCACAGGCGGGTCGGCGTGCCCGGCCGGGCGCGGGACTCGCCGGAGAGGGTGGCCACGACGACGGGGCGCAGCTCATCCGCATCCAGGTCCTTGGCCAGCGCGGAGAGCATCTCGGCCACGGCCGGGTCCGGCTCGAACTCGATGTAGCCGTACTGCTCGTGGCCCAGCCACTCCAGGTGCGTGAGCGTCGCGTCGAAGGTGGAGCCCCGGTCGCGGCGGCTGTCCTCCACCAGCTCGGCGTCCTCGAAGAACTCCGGCCGCAGGCCGAGGAACACGATGTCCCGCCCCTCGGCGGCGCGGGCCTTCTCGGGCGGCACCGGGATGTCACCGATCGGCGAGGACAGCACGTGGCCGCCCTCCTTCTGCTTCAGCGAGGCGGGCAGGAAGTTCATCGACGGCGAGCCGATGAAGCCGGCCACGAACAGGTTGAGCGGCTGCTCGTAGAGCTCGCGCGGGCTGGCCACCTGCTGCAGCTCGCCCTTCTTGAGCACGGCCACCCGGTCGCCCAGGGTCATGGCCTCGGTCTGGTCGTGCGTCACGTAGACGGAGGTCGTGGCCAGGCGGCGCTGCAGCTGCGAGATCTCCGCGCGCATCTGCCCGCGCAGCTTGGCGTCCAGGTTGGACAGCGGCTCGTCGAAGAGGAACGCGTCCGCCTCGCGCACGATCGCCCGGCCCATGGCCACACGCTGACGCTGGCCGCCGGAGAGGTTGCCGGGCTTGCGCCCGAGGTGGTCCTCGAGCTCGAGCACGCGGGCGGCGTCGCGCACCTTGCGGTCGATCTCCTCCTCGGAGGGCTTGTTGTCCTTGATCAGCCGCAGCGGGAAGGCGATGTTCTCGTACACCGTCAGGTGCGGGTACAGCGCGTAGTTCTGGAACACCATCGCGAGGTTGCGGTCCTTGGGGGCCGCCTCGTTCACGCGGCGGCCGTCGATCAGCATCTCGCCGTCGGTGATGTCCTCGAGGCCCACGATCATGCGCAGCAGCGTGGACTTGCCGGAGCCGGAGGGGCCCACGAGGATGACGAACTCGCCGTCCTCGATCTCCAGGTTCACGTCCTTGATGGCGTGGAAGCCGTCGTCGTAGGTCTTGTCGATGTGGTTCAGGGTGATGGAGGCCATCGGGGGGTCCTTTCAGGAGGTCTCGTGTGCGGGCCTCAGCCCTTCACCGCGCCGTTGGTCAGGCCGGCCACGATCTGACGCTGGAACGCCAGCACCAGGATCACGATCGGGATGGTCACGATGATCGCGGCCGCCGAGATGGCCCCGGTCGGCGACTCGAACTGCGAGGCGCCGGTGAAGAAGGCCAGGGCGGCGGGCACGGTGCGCGCGGTCTCGGTGGAGGTCAGGGAGATGCCGAACACGAAGTCGTTCCAGGCGATGAAGAAGGCGATGATCGCCGTCGTGAAGACGCCGGGGGCGGCCAGCGGGACGATCACCTTGCGGAACGCCTCGAGCGGGGTGGCGCCGTCCACCTGCGCGGCCTGGTCGAGCTCCCACGGGATCTGGCGGAAGAACGCGGCCAGGGTCCAGATGGAGATCGGCAGGGTCAGGGACAGGTAGGGGATGATCAGGCCGACCCACGTGTCGTACAGCCCGAGGGTGCGCCACATGTTGAACAGCGGCGTCACCAGGGAGATGACGGGGAACATCGAGACCATCAGGGACACCGTGAGCACGATCCGCTTGCCCGGGAAGTCCAGGCGGGCGATCGCGTAGGCGCACAGCGTGGCCAGGATGACGGCGATGATCGTGGCGATCACGGTGATGCCGATCGAGTTGCGCAGCGCCGTGAGGAACAGCTCGCGCGAGCCGCCCACGAAGATCTCCTCGTAGTTCACCGTGGACCACTGGGTGGGCAGCAGCTTGCCGTTGGCGAGGTCGGCGGGCGTCTTGAAGCTGGTCGCGAAGATCGAGAACAGCGGGAAGAGGCACCACACGCCGATCACGACGGTGAGGATCCACCACAGTGCGGTGGCCTTCCCGGTGCCGCGACGGTGGGGCGCGCGGCCCTCGGGGGCGGGAGCGGATGCGGCGGTGCTCACTTGGAACCTCCTCGGTCGGCCAGGTCCACCTTGAAGCCCTTGACGGCGATGACCGCCATGAGGGCCACGCACAGGAACAGGATCACGGAGACCGCCGAACCCATGCCGATCTCGAGCCGGCCGATGGACGTGCGGTAGGCCAGCAGCGAGAGGACCTCGGTGCCGTAGGCGCCGTTGGTCATGATGTAGATGGAGTCGAAGATGCGGAACGCGTCCATCGCGCGGAACAGGACGGCCACCATGATCGAGGCCTTCATGTTCGGCAGGATGACCAGCTTCATCCGCTGCCACCACGAGGCGCCGTCGACGGAGGCGGCCTCGGTGAGGTCGCCCGGCACCTGGGCCAGGCCGGCCAGCAGGAGCAGGGAGATGAACGGGGTGGTCTTCCAGATCTCGGAGAGCATGATCACGAACAGCGCGGTGCTGCCCTGCGCGAACCAGTTCAGGTCCGCGTCGACGCCCGGCAGCCACTCGAACCAGGCGTTGATGTAGCCCGAGTCGATCGAGAACATGTAGAACCACGCGAACGCGGAGACCACGGTGATGATGCCGTACGGCACCAGGATGATCGTGCGGATCAGGCCGCGGGTCTGCTTGATGGCGTGGTGCATGGCCAGGGCCAGCAGGAAGCCGAGGATGAGCTCGACCACCACGGTCACCACGGTGATCAGCAGGGTCACCCCGAGGCCCTTCCAGAACACGGGGTCCGTGAGGATCACGCCGTAGTTGCCCAGGCCCACGAACTCGCGGTCGCCCGGCGCGGTGAGCCGGTACTTGAACAGCGAGTCGTAGAGGGCCTGCAGGATCGGGTACAGGACCACGAACAGCATCACGAAGAACGCGGGGCCGGCCAGGAGCCAGCCGAGACGCGCCTCGGACTTCGCGCGCTGGGACTTCACCCGGCGGGGGCGACGACCCTCGGCGGCGCGCGGGGTGGATGCGGCGGGTGCGGTGTCGACGTGGCTCACAGCAGACGCTCCCCTCTCAGGACTTCCTGGATGAAGTCGTCGGTCTCGGCCGGGGTGGACTCGGAGACGCCCGACGGCGGCGCGTAGCGCTGCTGGATCGCGGTGGAGACCTCGTTGTAGTACGGGGTCTGCGGCCGCGGGGCGCCGAGTTCGAGGGACTCCCGGATGGTGTCCGCCATGGGGTACTTCTCGGCGACCTCGGGGGCGTCGTAGGCCGCCGGGTCGGCGGGCGGGTTGCCGTTCTCGACGAAGTACTGGCTCTGGTGCTCGGTGGTGGTGATGCAGGAGATCGCGTCCCAGGCGAGGTCCTGGTGCTCGGACTTCGCGCCCACCCCCAGGTTGATGCCGCCCACGGGCGGCGCGGCGTCCTTGCCCTCGACGGTGCGGGGGTAGACGGCCCAGCCGATGTCCTCGGGCAGGTCCTCCGGCAGCGAGCCCTCCTCCACGGAACCGAGGGTGGCCGGCCAGACGAACGGCCAGTTGACCATGAACGAGCCGTTCTTGCCCTGGAAGAGCAGCATGGAGGCGTTCTCGTCCTGGGTCGGCAGGCCGGCGCTGCCGAGGCCCTCCTTGCCGATCGTGGAGATGATCCGGGCGGCGGTGCGGCCGGCCTCGGAGTCGAGGTTCGTGGTGACCTCGTCCGTGGGCGCCTCGGCGTTGGGGACGATCTGCTCCCCGCCGCCCTCGATGAGCGCGTTGAGCCACACGGTCATGGACTCGGCACGGGCGCCCTGGACGGCCAGGTCCTTGTCCTGGCTGCGGGCGGCCTCGATCAGCTGGTCCCACGTGACGGGCTGGGACATGTCCAGCCCCGCTGCCTCGGCGACCGACTTGCGGTACCAGAGCAGCTGCGTGTTGGCCCAGAACGGGACCGTGACGAGCTCGTCCTTCCAGCTGGCGGCCGCGAGCGCGCCCTCCAGGGCGTTGTCCTTCGCGTACGCCTGCATCTCCTCCGGCACGGGGGCCAGGAAGCCGGGCTCGGCGAGCTCGGGGACGAACGGCGGGTCGAGGGACATGATGTCCATCGACGTGTCGCCCGCGGCGAGGCGGCGGGTCAGCTGCTCGCGCTGGGAGGCGGCGTCCGTCGGAAGCATGGACGTCTCGACTCTGTACCGGCCGTTCGCGGCGTCGGTGCACTGGGCGGCGATCTTCGCCTGCCCGCCGTCGTCGGGGTTGGTGTACCAGGTCAGGGTGGGCGTCTGCTCGGCCGGAGCACACCCGGCCAGGATCAGCGCGCCCGCGGCGACGGCGCCGGCCAGCGTGGCCCGGCGCCGTTGACGTGCCCGCGTGTCGTGTCTCACAAGTGGAACCTCAATCGATGCGAGTCGGATGTGACGGCCATCATCACGCATCACAGCGATTCCTGCACGTTTCGCGGACCCCTTTCTCAGCGGGCGCGGCGGTTCGTCCGGGCGGTCGGCTCCGCGGCGGCGGGATCCTCGGGCCACGGGTGCTTGGGGTAGCGCCCCCGGTTCTCAGCGCGGACCTGCGCGTAGGGGCCGGCCCAGAAGGAGGGCAGGTCGGCGGTCACGGCGAGCGGGCGACCTGCCGGGGAGAGCAGGTGCAGGACCACCGGCTCACGACCGTCCGCGACAGCGGGGGTGACACGCGCCCCGAAGAACTCCTGCAGCTTGGCGGCGACCACGGGCGGGGTGTCCTCGTGGACGGCCGGATAGTCCACGACGACGGCGCGCCCGCTCGGCACGGGCAGGCGCTCGGGGGCGAGCTCGTCCAGCCGGCCCGCCTCCGGCCAGGGCAGGGCGCCGCGCAGCAGCGCCTCGGCGTCCAGGCGTGCGAGGGACCGCCCCGCGGCCAGGTCGGCCGCAAGCCCGTCGACCAGCGCGTCCAGGCCGGGCAGCGCCGCGTCCGAGAGGTCCGGCCACGGGGCGCCGAGGACGCGGTGGAGCAGGTGCACCCGGCGGCGCAGGCGTTCGGTCCGACCGCTCGGGTCGAACCGGGCGAGGCCGTCGGCGGCGAGTGCGGCGCGCACGGCCTGCGCGGCGGCGTCGGGGGCGACGGGGGCCGGCGTCTCCGCCAGCACGAGCGCGCCCAGCCGGTCCACGCGGCGGCCGGTGAGCCGGTCCCCGCGCCAGTCGGCGGTGTCCTCGGTGCGCCGCAGGCCCGCGCCGGCGAGCTCGGCGAGCGTCCGGTCGATCGGCGCGGTCGCGCGGATCGCGGCACCCGTGCCGGCCGCGTCCCCGGCCACACGGGCGACCTCGGCCACGGCCAGCCACTCCTGCCCCGCCAGGCCGCCGCCGGCGGCGTCGCGGGGCAGGGCCGCGCGGGTGCCGGAGGCGAGCAGGTACGCGCCCGCCTCCCCCGCGCGTCGGGCGATCCACGCGGGGAAGGCCAGGGCGGACACGAGGCCGGCGGGGTGCCGGCGCGCGGCCGCCGTCGCCTCGGGCCCGGGCTCTCCCGGCGCTCTCGTCTCCAGGGAGTGGTGCGCGTGCCGACGGGCGAGTCGTTCCAGTCGGTCCGCCTCCCGACGCCAGCGCCCGGCCTCCGGGTGCCGGCCGTCCCGCACGGCCGCGACCAGCGCCTCGAGGTCGGCCCCGGGGGCGCGCAGGTCCAGGGCGAGGGCCGCCGTCGCCTCGGCCGCGGGGCGGGGCCCCGTCCACAGTGCCGCGCGCAGGAGGGCGTGGCCGAGCGGCGGGTCCAGGGGCAGCTCGGCCAGGACGGCGCCGTGCGGGGTGATGCGCCCGTCCGCGTCCACCGCGTCGAGGGAGGCGAGCGTGCGCTCGGCGGCGGCCATCGCGTCGGCCGGCGGATCCTCGGGCAGGGTCAGCCCGCGGCCGCCCGGGGCGCCCCACGCCGTGAACGCCAGGGCCACCGGCGCGAGGTCGACGACGGCGAGGGCCGGCGTCGGGGCTGCGGGCGCGGTGCCCAGGGCTGCAGCGGTGTGGCAGCGGACCACGGTGCCGGGGCCGAGGCGGGCGGCGCGGCCCGCGCGCTGGCCGGCGGCCGCGCGCGAGGCCTGGACGGTGACGAGCCCGGCCATGCCCCGCCCCCGGTCCCGGCGCGGCTCGCGGGCCAGGCCCGAGTCGACGACGAGGCGCACCCCCGGCACGGTCAGCGAGGACTCGGCGACCGCCGTCGCGACGACGACGCGCGGCACGGCGGGGTCGGCGCGGCCCGCGAGCGCGGCGTCCTGGTCGGCGGGTTCCTGGCGGCCGTGCAGGACGCGGACCTCGGTGTCCGGGGCGAGCGCGGCGACGCGCCCCGCGACGGCCTCGACCTCGGCCACGCCGGGCAGGAAGACGAGGGCGTCCACGGTCGGGTCGGCGTCGAGCGCCTCGGCGTGGGCGCGCGCGGCCGTGGCCGCGACGTGGTCGAGGAAGGCCCGGTCCACGCGGCCCTCGGCGGTGAGGCGGTGGCCGCGGAACGGGGCGTGCTCCTCGCGCAGCGGGTGCAGCACGGCCGGGGTGGAGACCACGGGCAGGGGCGCCTCCTCCCCCATGCCGCGGGCCCAGCGGGCGGCCAGGGCCGCCGCGTCCACGGTCGCGGACATGGCCACGAGCACGAGTTCGGGGCGCAGCTGCCGCAGGTCGGCGAGGAGGGCGAAGAGCACGTCCGTGTCCAGATCCCGCTCGTGGACCTCGTCCAGGACCACCGCGTCCACGCCATCGAGCCCGGGGTCGGCGAGGAGGCGGCGCAGCAGCAGGCCCGGGGTCACGAACTCGACGGCCGAGGCCCCGCCGCCCACCGCGTCGCCGCGCACGGCGTACCCGACGGCGGCGTCCGCGAGCCGAGCCTGCGCGTCGGGGTCGGCGCCGGGCAGCACGTCGGCCGCGGCGGCCAGCACCGCCGTGCGCAGCCGCCGCCAGGCCGCGCGCACCGCGACCCGCCGCGGCTGCGTGACCAGGACGCGCCCACCGCCGTGGTCCGCGAACCGGACCGCGAGCGCGGGCGGGACCACGGTGGTCTTGCCCGTGCCCGGGGGCGCCTCGACGACGGCCGCCCCGCGCGCGTCCAGCGCCGCTTCGAGGTCGGGCAGGGCGGCGGCGAACGTCAGGCCGGCGCTGAGGCGGCCGAGGGCGGCGGAGAGGGCGGAGGGGACGGCGACGGGGGTGGGCATCGGGACCCATTGTCACTAAGAACGCCCGGCTGTGTCTCCGCCGCGTGACTGGGGTCGCGGGCGCTTGTGCTTGACTGTCGACGTGATACAGAGCGCGAACGAGCCGCAGGCCATGGATTACTTCGACAGGATGCAGAATCGCCTGGACGGACGGGAAGTCGGCGTCCCGGGATGGCTGGGCGCGAAGACCGCGACCCGGCAGTTCGCTGCGCAGATCGGGATCAGGACTCCCGAACAGCTCTTCAAGGGGCCGCTGTCCGATCTCGAGCGGTTCGATTTCCCCGAGCGGTGCATCGTCAAGCCTGGCTTCGCCTCCACGTCCATCGGCGTGCATCTGCTCGAACGCCGCGGGGCCGACCTGTGGGACCTCGTGAAGGACGAGCCTGTGACAGTTCCGGGGCTCATCGAGACGCTGCGCGAGATCGAGGGCAGGTACGATCTGAGCCCCGATGCCGGCGAGTTCCTCGTCGAGGAGCTGCTGAGTGACCGTCGCGGAGTGACTCCGCCGGCCGATGTCCGGTGCTACATGTTCCAAGGCGAGTGCGGTTTCGTGCTGGTGGAAGACCACATCGCCGGCCCCGCTGCAGCATCGTACTTCAACGGTGACTTCTCACCGATGACGGACGTCCATGACCGATTCGGTGTGCATCCGGGCGTGACCCACTTGGAGGCCATCGTCGACGAGGCGGAACCCCCGGAGGGGGCCGAGGCGCTCCTGGCCGTGGCTCGCCGTGTGAGCACCGCCGTGCCCTCGGCATTCTGCCGCGTGGATCTCTACGACACCCCCGCCGGGCCGGTGCTCGGTGAGATCACGTTCTACCCGGGCACCTTCTTCTACAAGAACAGGAAACTCATGGCTCCCGAAGAAGCTGTTCGGCTGGGAGCAATGTGGGGCGTGGCGGAGAAGCGACTCGCTGGCTCGCTTCTCGCCCCCGCACCTAAGCCCAATTGATCGGCCGGGGGCGAGCCAAGACGGCCATGCCCCCGACTGTCTGTCCGCACGCGGAGAGCAGACCGGCTATAGGTTCGGATTCGGACTCGGGGCAATTCGTACCGTGGCCAGGAGTCGCGATTTCCGGGGCGGAAAGGCGATCAGCTGGCGCCGTGACGGCGGGCAGGACCACGGCTGGGCACATGGTCGAACCGAGATGCGGTATCTGCCGCCCACGCATTCCGCATGCTCGAGCCACCTTCGGACACGGAACGCGAACCACGCCTGCGTCGACACCGGGCGGGGTGGGGTTCTTCTCCGGGCAACGCATGGCCCTGCTCCATTCCAAGGCCCGGGGGGTAGAATTCCCTTTCAAAGAGAACGCGACATGTTGCGCTGCCTGCAGTCAATGCGAATTCTCTCATCGCCGCGGTCGATGTGCATGTCAGACTCACGCACGTCGCGAAAGTCTGCCTGCCGCCCCGAGTGCGGCGCTCGATGCACTCACCCGGCCGTTGTGGCGCCCACGGAGACCGGCGCTCCCTCCCGGATGACTCGCACCAGGTCCGCGATAGACCCGCTGGGGACACGGTGCACCAGACCGGTGCCAGCGAAGAGGTCCCAGACCGGAAGGTCTGAGGCAGCCACCCGCAGCCCGGTGTTCGTCGCCTCTGCCACGGCGTACCCGAAGGACTCCTTGAGCGACGTGGACACCAGCCAGCCGTCCGCGTCCCTGACCGAGCGGTAGAACTCCCCGAGCGCCTGCGGGGTGAGGTTCAGGTAGAGACGCACACGCTCCAGGACGCCCAGGCCCGCCGCCTCCGCGAAGAATCGCTCCGCGCGATGTGGGTCGTCTTCCAGACTCACCACGACATGCCCCACGTACTCCTGAGGAAGCGCCGCCACGACCCTCAAAAAGTGCGCGTACGCCTTCCCTTGGTCGAACCGCCCGATCCACAGCAGCGGAATGGTGGCCGGCCCATCGGCGAATCCGGAGTCGGCGAGGAACCGCGCCGCCCCCTGCGCCGCGAAGGTCTCGACATCCACGAGGTTGGGCTCCACCGCCAGGCGGAACCGGAGACGACGCGGAAGCAGCGGCTGGATCTCACGAGCCATGATCTGGGAGGGCACGACGACGGCGGCCAGCCTGTCCAGTTCCAACGCTCCGAGCTCCTTCTCGATGACGGGGATGCTGGACGAATGGAACTCATACGTCACGGCGAGGTGATCCAGAGCTGACAGCACGTTGGCCGAGGCCGGGTGACTGAGGACAGACACGGACTCATAGTCGAACTGGTGGGCCAAGTACGTCAGATAAGGCGCGGACCTGCTCTCTTGGACCAGACGCACCTGGACGTTGGCCAGGTCGGAGAACGCGTCCGAACCCCCGCGGTCGTGGAGGAACACGGTGTCGAACTGGACGTCAGGCTCAGCCTGAGCCCGACCCCGGATCACGGCGGAGACGCCGCCCTTGGACAGGTTGGGGTAGAAGATGAGCTTGCGCATCAGTCGCGTCCCTTCGTCGTGATCCCGTAGTAGGACAACAGGCGTGCGGCCCGGTCGTCCCAGTCGCTCGTCTGGACGAACGAGACCATGGCCTCCCTTTCGCCGGGCGCCCATGGTGTGCTCAAGGCGTCGTCGAGCTTCTCAACGAACTCGTCCACTCCCCGATGGACCCAGGTCGACGGGTACGTCTCCACACTCCCCATGGGCGCGGTGACACAGCGCAGACCCCAAGCGAAGTACTCGTAGATCTTGTTCGGATCAACTGATCGAGTGAGCGGGATGTCGAGGAAGGGGATGAGCCCGACCTTCCAGCCGGTGACGATGTCTGCCAGCTGCTCATGGGAACGGGGGCCCAGAAGATGGACATTGGAGGGCAGCGACATGCCCTGGGGCGCACCGTGCCCGATGATCTCGAAGACGGTCTCCGGCATGCGGCGGGCTGCCTCAGCGATCAGGGGCCAGTCGAACCACGAGGGCGTCAGGTGCCCGACGTACCCGGCCACCCGCAGATGTTCACGGCGTTCGAAGCTGTCTTCTGTCCGCAGGCTCTCCGTCTGGTCGATGACGTGCCGGTTGACCGCATTCGGGATGACCGTGTGGTCGCGGAGGGCCGGCCACATCGACACGAGCTTGGCGTCGAGGGCTGTGCTGACGCTGACCACCTTGTCGGCCACGATCAGCATCTGACGCTCCAGGGCCGGCGAATACCACTTGGAGTAGCCCACGCGATTGAACTCCTCCATGTCGTCACGGCACTCGTAGACGACCTGCCACCCGAGGGTCTTGAGCTGGGTACCGAGGGCGACGGCCGCGATCGAGGGGAAGGAGCTGCAGATGTAGGTGTCGCCCATGGATCGCCGTCGGGTGGTCAGGCCGCGTACCAACCTGCCGAAGTCCTTGCGGGCGACCTGGAGGACTCGTTCTGACACTCGCGCCGGGAATTGCTGGAGTGACGAGAAGGGCAGGAACACGACCCACATCCCGGCCCGTTCGAAGGCCCGGGCCAAGTTGTTGGGCCGCAGCGACAGCGTCTCGTGCCCCAGCGGAGGCGCCGTGGTGTCTATCACGAGCAGGGTGTCATCCTCCGGGATCTCCGCCAGGAAAGCGTCGATCTCAGCCGTGGAGGAGCGCACCTCCGCCAGGTCGATCTGCGCATGCATCATGACGTCGGCATTCCCCCAGTCGCGGCGGCCCTGGAGGCGGATCCAGCGCGCGTGCGGCGGGACCGTGATGTGGAACGGCGTCTCGAGTGTCCCCGCCGCGTCCCCCCGCAGCTGGACGAAGGGCCCGAACGTCGGGTTCTGCGACAGGGCGGAGGGCCCGGGGAGCAGATGGCCGGCCTCGTCCAGGAAGCCGACGGTGAGGAGAGCCGTGCTCGCCTCGGTGGGCAGATCCGAGCGGATGACCCCCTCGACGGAGGCCGCGTCAGGGCTGAGAGGAAAGTGCTGGACGAAGTCCCATACGCGCACTCGCGTATCCGGGCTGAACGGGGTGGAAGGCGTCTCGAGCGGGTGGACGTGGTGAAGAACCGTCGCGTCTCTGTCCACTCGTACGGGGAATTCGGGCTTCCAGGCGTGCCCCTGCAGCACAAGATGGGCCGCGCCGTAGTAGTGCCCCATAGAGTGGTGTAGCGCACGGTGACTGGGCACGTCGTTCCGGATGTGGACGCGGCCACCGTGTGATCCTTCGAGTCAACCTTCCACAGAATCCTCGAACGGAGTCATCACGATGACCGCTCCTCATATTGTCGACCCTGCCGGCCTGCTCGGCGAAGCCCTGTCCGAAGCACCCCCGGATTTGATGCGTTCGTTGCTGCAGACCGTGATCAACTCCCTGCTCTCCGCTGACGCCGACGCGGTGGTCGGCGCCGAATGGGGTAAACCCACCCCGGGCCGAGCTACCCAGCGCAACGGGTACCGGCACCGGGACCTGGACACCCGGGTCGGGACCCTGGACGTGGCGATCCCCAAACTCAGGTCGGGCACGTACTTCCCGGAGTGGCTGCTCGAGCGCCGCAAAAGGGCCGAATCCGCGCTGATCACGGTGGTCGCCGACTGCTACCTGGCCGGGGTCTCGACCCGGCGGATGGACAAACTGGTCAAGACCCTCGGGATCAACGCGCTGTCGAAGTCCCAGGTCTCGCGGATGGCCACCGAGCTGGACGAGCAGGTCGAGTCCTTCCGTCATCGCCCGCTCGGGGAGGCTGGGCCGTTCACGTTCGTGGCCGCCGACGCGCTGAGCATGAAGGTCCGCGAGGGCGGCCGGGTGGTCAACGCCGTGGTGCTGCTGGCCACCGGGGTCAATGGTGACGGCCACCGCGAGGTCCTCGGCCTGCGGGTGGCCACCTCGGAGACGGGGTCGGCGTGGAACGAGTTCTTCGCCGACCTGGTGACCCGGGGCCTGACCGGAGTCCGCCTGGTCACTTCCGACGCCCACACCGGGCTCAAGGACGCCATCGCCGCGAACCTGCCCGGAGCGACCTGGCAGCGGTGCCGGACCCACTACGCGGCGAACCTGATGGGCATCACCCCCAAGTCCATGTGGCCGGCCGTGAAGGCCATGCTGCACTCGGTGTATGACCAGCCCGACGCCGCCAGCGTGGACGCCCAGTTCGACCGGCTGCTGGACTACGTCAGCGAAAAGCTGCCCGCGGTGGCCGAACACCTCGATGGTGCCCGGGCGGACATCCTGGCGTTCACCACGTTCCCCAAGGACGTGTGGACCCAGATCTGGTCGAACAACCCGGCCGAACGGCTCAACCGCGAGATCCGGCGTCGCACCGACGCCGTGGGCATCTTCCCGAACCGGGCAGCGATCGTGCGCCTGGTCGGGGCGGTGCTGGCTGAGCAGACCGATGAGTGGGCCGAGGGCCGCCGCTACCTCGGCCTCGAGGTGTTGGCCCGCTGCCGCCTCACCACCGTGGACGACACCGGGAACGAGGTGAACGCCGAACCGGAAACCACCCTCGAACTCAGCGCCTAGCAGCACCAATGGAGGATCAGAGCGTTACACCACTACTCGGGACTTGACCCGCGCCGTCCGGCACCGTGACGTCGAAGGCGGTGACACGCCGGCCCTCACCGGCGGAGAGGTACCGGTACTCCCCCAGGCTCGGCGAGACGTGGGTCCACCCCGCGATCTCCACCCGATCTCCAGCTGCGTCCTCAAACCGCAGCTGCACCAGCGCCGCCGCTCGCGCGTCCGCGTCGTTGACGTGGCCGATCGCCACACTGAGGAGCTCGCCCGGAACGACCGAAGTCCGGTAGGTGAGGTCGGAGACATCGGTCAAGGAAACCCCCGGCCCTCCGGCATCAACTGGAAGAATCATCGACCCTGCTTTCCATCGGTTTTCTGTCGAGCGGACGGTGCCGCCCGCGGGCGGCATGACTCAACTTACGTGACGGCCGACTAATCATGTACCGGCGCGACAGATGGGCTTTCGTCACCGCCTCCGCCACGCTGTCCCGGGACTGTCCCACTGACTAGGCTGTGACCCATGACCACACCCGTCCAGGAGCACCTCGATCGCCTCACGTCGGCCCACGCGGGTGAGGGGGAGGTCCCGGACGGGCTGGGCGTCGCGATGCTCATGGTGGACGGACACCGTTACGTCTCCGGATCCATGACGCCCGTGCCGCTCGCCACGCTCGCCTCTCCCCTGTTCCACGCGCAGGCCCTCGAGGACCTCGGCGCGGTGCGGGTGGGCGAGCGCGTGGGAGCCGCCCCCGTGCGCGACCTGGACCACCGGGTCGAGGTGGACGCCGCCACGGGCCTGCCGCACAACCCGCTGCAGAACGCGGGCGCGGTGGCCACGGCCTCCCTGGTGAAGGGCCGCGGTGGCCGCGACCGGACCGCACGCATGATGCAGCTGCTCTTCGCACTGTTCGACCGCGAGGTCACCGTCACGGAGTCGGCCGCACGGGCGGAGAACCGCGCCCAGCACCACACCCGGTCCGCTGCCTGGCTGATGAAGTCCCTCGACACGCTGGACGCCGACCCCGAGACGCTGCTCGAGGACATCGCCACGGTGCGTGCCGCCGCCGTGACCGTGGAGGACCTCGCCCTGCTCGCCGGCACCCTCGCGCACGGTGGCGTCCACCCCGTCACCGGGGACCGTGTGCTGAGCGAGGAGACGGTCCGCGGTGTGCTCTCCGTGATGGACTCCTGCGGCATGGACACCCGGGACTCCCGGTGGGCGTACGACGTCGGCCAGCCCGGCTGGGCGTCCACGCGCGGCGGCACGGTGCTCGTGGTGGTGCCGGGCCACCTCGGTCTGGCGCTGCAGTCGGACACGACGGACGAGAACGGGCTCGGCGCCGCGGCGATGGCCGCCCTGCGGACCCTCGTCGAGGACTTCGAGCTGCACCCGTCGGTGGTCACCGGTTCCCCGCGCGCGGCTCTGCGCACCCACTACCGGATCGACCAGGCCCCCTCGGGCACGGTGCGCAGCGCCGTCGTCCTCGAGGCGCTCGGGCGGTTCGCGGACACCGTGCACGTCATGGAGCTGGGCGGTCACCTCGGCTTCAGCCAGGTGGACGCGATCGCCCGCGTCAGCCGCGGTCTGCCGGAGGCCCTCGAGACGCTCGTGGTGGACATGCGCTCGGTCAGCTCCATCTCCCGTCCGGCCCGGCTGCTGGTGGCCCAGTGGTTCGCCCGCGCGCTGGGCAACGGGCTCGACGTCGTCGTCGTGGACCGGGACGCCGCGGAGATGAAGGAGCTGATGGCGGCCGTCGAGGAGTCCGTGGAGGTGGACCTGCCCGAGCCGCTGCAGGATGAGGCCGAGGGGGTGGACCCCGCTGCCGAGGGCGCGCAGTTCGTGTTCTTCGACTCCCGCTCGCGGGCCGCCCAGTGGGCCGAGCAGCGGCTGCTCTCCCGGCACGCCCCCCACCTGCTGCCGCGGGACGCCCAGGAGGCGGCCGTGGCACCCCTGCTGCAGCACCTCTCCGCGGACGACGCGCGTCTGCTCGAGTCCATGATGGACGAGCGGGTCTACTCGGACGGCCAGATCATCCGCCGCGCCGGCCAGCCGTTCGGCGGCATCTACGTGATCGTCTCCGGCACCGTGGAGCTCTCGGGCCAGGGCACGGGCAGCCGCCGCGTGCGCCGCACCCTGCTCACCCCGGGGATGACGTTCGGCGAGATGGCCCTTGGCCAGCCCGGCCGCCAGCCCTCCACCGTCCGCGCGCGCGGGCCGGTCACGGCGCGAGTCCTCACCGCCCAGGTGATGGTCGCGCTCCAGGAGGGCTTCCCCCAGCTGGCCCTGGCCCTGTGGGAGGCGCTGGCCCGCGACGCGTTCACCGCGCTGGGCCAGCTCATCCGGGAGACCGGCGCGCTGCAGGACTGACGACCCGCGGGGGCAGCGTCCCCGTGGGACGCTGCCCCCACCCCCGTCACCGCCCGAGGACGTGGCGCAACGCGCCCTCCAGTTCGGGGTCGCGCATCTCGTAGCCGGAGGAGACCAGCCGGTCCGCCACGACCTTCTGGTCCGCCGCGACGGTCTCCACCCGGCCCTCCTCGCCCAGCAGCAGGCGCGGCCCGGCCTCGGGCACCGGGATGAGAGCGGGCCGGCGCAGCACCCGCCCGAGCACGGTGGCGAACTCCTTCGCCGTGACCGGCTCGGGCGCCACCGCGTTGACCGGGCCGGTGACGCCGTCGTCGAGCACCGCGTGGGCGAAGGCCCCCGCGATGTCATCCGCGCCGATCCAGCTCAGCCACGGGCTGCCGTCGTGGCTCTCCCCGCCCGAGGTCGCGACCGGGCCGCCGAGCCCCGCGAGGAACAGCGGCAGCACCTGCTGCAGCATGCCCCCGGCCGGGCTCAGGACCACGCCGGTCCGCAGCATCGCCACCCGGATGCCGGACGTCTCGGCGCGTCGGGCCTCGGCCTCCCAGTCCGCGACGACCTCGGCGAGGAAGTCGTCCCCGGGCTCCAGATCCTCGACGAGGCCGCTGCCGAACGGGCCCGTGCCCGCGTCCGCCCCGTAGTACCCGATCGCCGAGCCGTTCACGAGTGCCCGCACCCGCGCGTCGTCCCCCTCCCGTGCGGCAATCCGGGCGAGCGCGTCCACGAGGGTGCGCGTGCCGCGCACGCGCGAGTCGTGCACGGCCTCCTTGTGCGCGTCCGAGAACCGGCCGGCGATGGGCTCGCCCGCCAGGTTCACGACGACGTCGGCCTCGGCCAGGGCGTCCTCGTCCACGGTCTCCCGGCCGGGGTCCCACAGCGCCGCGTCCAGCGCGCCGGCCTTCTTCGGGCTCCGCACGAGCCGGATGACGCGGTGGCCGCCGGTGGTGAGCAGGGCACAGAGCTGCCGGCCGATCAGTCCGCCGGACCCCGTCACGGCGACCGTGCGAGCCGGCCCGCCGACGAGGGGGCCGGGATGGGCGGCGTGGAAGTCCAGGTCATCGGCCATCACGCGGGCCCGATAGGCGAACTGGCGGCCCAGCTCCGCCTCGAAGGCCTCGTGGGTGCGGCGCGAGGCCGCGCTGCCCAGAGCAGGCACGCGGGCCACCAGGGACTCCCCCGGCAGGGCGTACTCGATGTGGTCCGTCACGACCGTGCCGCGCCGGCCGTCCGCCGTGTCCGCCTCACCGGGCGCGGCGTCATCGAGCAGGTGGGTGTGCCGCCAGGAGGCGAGGGGACCGGAGACCATCTCGTCCCGGAACATGCGGCCCTCCTCGTAGGCCGTGTGGCGGGCCCGCCACGGCACCGCGGGCGCGGCCCCACCGGGCAGGCGGGAGGCGACGGCGTCCGGCAGCAGGCCGGTGAGCATCCCGTGGGCCGCGCCGGCGAACAGGCCGGCCGCCCCGGGGGCCTGGATGCGCAGCCGCGACTCGGAGCCCACGCGGAGGCCGTCCGTGGGTCCCTGGACCACCTCGCCCGCGAAGGGCGGGGTGAGCCGCTCCAGCGCGCCGGGGTTCTCCAGCCAGCGGAAGACCACCTCACGCGGGTGGCGCAGGAGGGTGCGATGCTCGAAGACGCGGATCTCGGTCATGGACGCCAGCCTGACACAGGGAGAGGACGCGCGAACACCTGTCCGGGCCGGGCCGTGCAGGACAATGAGGGGATGGACCTGCTTCCCGAGCTGCGCTGGACCGCCGCCGCCCTGCCCGCCACCGAGCTCACCCTCGTGGCCGTCTTCTCCCCCGAGGACCAGACGGTGCGCGCCTCCGGCGTGGCCGTGCCGGAGGACTCGGAGCCCCCCGCCGCCGCGATCGGGCGCCTCCTCGAGACGCTCATGGACCGGCTCGTGGCCCTGGACCCGGAGACCGCCGACCGCGAGATGAACCCGCGCCCCGTGGAGCCGCGCCCGGGCGTGTCCCAGCCCGTCGCCGACGCCCTGGCCGCCTACACCGCGGGGGACGTGGCCGCGCTGGACGCCCTCGACGTCGCCCAGCCGGGCACCGCGTTCCGGCAGCGGGCGTGGCGGGAGCTGCGCGGCATCGCCCCCGGCTCCCCCGCCACCTACGGCGGCCTGGCCGAGCGGTGCGGGGCTCCGCGGGCCGTGCGTGCCGCCGGCGGGGCGTGCGCCGCCAACCTGGTGGCCGTCGTCGTGCCCTGCCACCGCGTGGTGCGCGCCGACGGCGCCGCCGGCCACTACCTCTACGGCACCGCCGCGAAGCAGGCCCTGCTGGCCCACGAGGCGGCGCGCGCGGGCTGACCACCCCTCCCCCCGGGCAACGCGGGTTGAGTTGTCACGGGTCCGGGGCTCGAACACCCGTGACAACTCAACCCGCGTTGCGGACACGAGAAGGGGCCGGGCCGCGCGCTCCACGCACGCGGCCCGGCCCCAGGCGCTCAGATCGTCAGACGGAGAGCTTGTCCACGATCGCGTTGAGCGTCGCGGACGGACGCATCACGGAGGTGACCTTCTCCAGCTCCGGCCAGTAGTAGCCGCCCAGGTCCACCGGGGAGCCCTGCACGCCGTTGAGCTCGGCCAGGATGGTCTCCTCCTGGGCCTCCAGCTCCTCGGCGACCGGCTTCGCCGCGGCCGCCAGCTCGGCGTCCTCGGTCTGCTTCGCCAGCTCGCGGGCCCAGTACAGCGCCAGGTAGAAGTGGCTGCCGCGGTTGTCCAGCTCGCCGACCTTGCGCTTCGGGGACTTGCCCTCGATCAGCAGGGTGCCGGTGGCGGCGTCCAGGGTGTCCGCCAGGACCCGCGCGCGGTGGTTCTCGTTCGCGACCGCCTCGTGCTCGAAGGACACGGCCAGCGCGAGGAACTCACCGAGGGAGTCCCAGCGCAGGTGGTTCTCCTCCACCAGCTGCTGCACGTGCTTCGGGGCGGAGCCGCCCGCACCGGTCTCGAACAGGCCGCCGCCGTTGAGCAGCGGGACGATCGAGAGCATCTTCGCGGAGGTGCCCAGCTCGAGGATCGGGAACAGGTCCGTGTTGTAGTCACGCAGCACGTTGCCGGTCACGGAGATGGTGTCCTCGCCGCGGCGGATGCGCTCCACCGAGAGCTTGGCGGCCTCCACCGGGGAGAGGATGCGGATGTCCAGGCCCTCGGTGTCGTGCTCCTTGAGGTACTCCTCGACCTTCTTGATGAGCTCGCGGTCGTGGGCGCGGGTCTCGTCCAGCCAGAACACGGCCGGGGTCTGGGACGCGCGGGCGCGGGTCACGGCCAGCTTCACCCAGTCGCGCACCGGGACGTCCTTGGTCTGGCAGGCGCGCCAGATGTCGCCGGCCTCGACGTCGTGGGAGAGCAGGGTCTCCCCGGCGGAGTTCTTCACGGCCACGGTGCCCGCGGCGTCCATGATGAACGTCTTGTCGTGCGAGCCGTACTCCTCGGCCTTCTGCGCCATGAGGCCCACGTTCGGGACGGTGCCCATGGTGGTGGGGTCGTAGGCGCCGTTGGCCCTGCAGTCGTCGATCACGGCCTGGTAGACGCCGGCGTAGGAGGAGTCCGGGATGACGGCCAGGGTGTCCTGGGTCTGGTCGTCCTTGTTCCACATGCGACCGGAGGTGCGGATCATGGCGGGCATGGAGGCGTCCACGATCACGTCGGAGGGCACGTGGAGGTTGGTGATGCCCTTGGCGGAGTTCACCATGGCCACGTCCGGGCCGTTCTCGTAGGCGGCGGCGATGGCCGCGCGGACACCCTCGGCGGTCTCGGCGTCGAGCTTGTCCAGGCCGCCCTCGATCGCGGCGAGGCCGTTGTTCGCGGACAGGCCGGCGGCGGCCAGCTGCTCGCCGTACTTCTCGAACAGCTCGGAGAAGTAGGCCTTCACGACGTGGCCGAAGATCACCGGGTCGGAGACCTTCATCATGGTGGCCTTCAGGTGCGCGGAGAAGAGGATGCCCTCCTCCTTGGCGCGCTTGACCTGCTCGGCGAGGAACGCGTCCAGGGCCTTGGCGGACATGAACGTGCCGTCCACGACCTCGCCCTTGAGGACCTTCAGGCCCTCCTTGAGCACGGTGGTCTTGCCGTCCTCGTCGGTGAACTCGATCGTCAGCACGTCGGCGGCCGGCAGGGTCACGGACTGCTCATTGGCGCGGAAGTCGTCCGCGCCCATGGTGGCGACGGCGGTCTTGGAGTCCGGGGTCCACTCGCCCATCGAGTGGGGGAAGCGCTTGGCGTACGCCTTCACGGCCTTCGGGGCGCGGCGGTCCGAGTTGCCCTCGCGCAGCACCGGGTTCACGGCGGAGCCCTTGACCGAGTCGTAGCGCGCCTTCGCGTCCTTCTCCTCGTCGGTCTTCGGCTCGTCCGGGTACTCCGGCAGCGCGTAGCCGTCCGCCTGCAGCTCCTTGATCGCGGCGCGCAGCTGCGGCACGGAGGCGGAGATGTTCGGCAGCTTGATGACGTTCGCCTCGGGGGACTTCACGAGCTCGCCGAGCTCGGCGAGGGCGTCCGCGGTGCGCTGCTCCTCGGGCAGGACGTCCTTGAACGCGGCGAGGATGCGGCCGGCCAGCGAGATGTCACGGGTCTCCAGCTCCACGCCGGCGGTGCCCGCGTAGGCGCGCACGATCGGCAGCAGCGACGCGGTGGCCAGCATGGGCGCCTCGTCCGTGAGCGTGTAGATGATCTTCGACATGCGGATGATCTCTCCTTCTGGCCGCACTCGAGACGCGGCCCTCGTCGGCAGGGAACGGGTGACTCGCCGCCAATCTACCCGGCGTCTCGGACGCGCCACACCGTGTGTGGCTCGTGTGGCTCGGCGTCAGCGCCCGCGGCCGGTCCGGCGGGCCCGCCCCGGAACGCCTCGCCGAGGCGGGCCGCATGCCGCACCTGCTCGGCCTCGCGCCGGCGTCGCCGCTCCCCCTCGGTGAACGACTGCCAGGCGCCGAGGGCGGTGACCGCGGTGAAGGTGATCCCCATGAACCCGAAGAACGTGCCCCACGCGGCCAGGGCCACCACGACCGCCACGGCGAGCAGCCCGAAGCCGACCGCCCCGGGGACGGCCCACGGCTGCCCCTCGGCCCGTCGCTCGCCGGCCGCGCGCAGAGGGACGCGCGCGAAGCCCCCGAGCACGAGGCACGCCAGCAGCGCCAGCCAGCCGCTGCCGACCATGAGTTCACCCATCATGCCGCCCATGCCACCCCAGGGCCCGTCGTGCATCATGCGGCCAGTGTAGGCAGGGCGGCGTGGATCGTGGTCGGCTCAGATGCCGAGCACGGCCTGGGCGATGAAGAAGTAGACGACCAGGCCGAGGGCGTCCACGAGCGTCGAGATGAACGGGTTCGAGAACACGGCGGGGTCGGCGCCGATCGTGCGGGCCGCCAACGGCATGAGACCGCCGACGGTGGCGGCGAAGGAGCACACGGTGAACAGCGTCGCCCCGATCACGAGACCGACGGGCCACGAGAACACGAGCCCGGCGATCACGAGGCCCAGCAGGCCGATGCACCCGCCCAGGGCCATGCCGACACGCAGCTCGCGGAACATCACGCGCGGCGCGTCGCGGGGCCGGACGTCGTCGAGGGCGAGCGCCCGGGTGACCGTGGTGGCCGCCTGGTTGCCCGTGTTGCCGCCGGTGCCGATGATCAGCGGGATGAACAGGGAGAGGACGACCATCTCCTCGAGCGTGTCCTCGAAGACGCCGAGCACCTGCACGGTGAGGGTGGCGCCGACCGCGAGCACGAGCAGCCACGTGATGCGCGAGCGCATCAGCGCCAGCACGGAGGTCGCCAAATAGGGCCGGCCGAGGGGCTCCACACCACCGGCGCGCGCCGCGTCCTCCGTCGACTCCTCGTCGAGGACCTCGAGGGCGTCGGCCACGGTGAACACGCCGATCAGGCGCCCCTCCGAGTCCGTCACGGGGACCGTCCACAGGCGGCGGTCCGCACAGAGCCGGGCCACCTCCTCGGCGTCCTCGGTGGCGACCGCGGACACCGGTTCCCGCATGATCTCCGAGACCCGCGCGTCGAGCGGCTGCGTGACCAGGACGGAGACGTCCACGACGCCGGTCAGGCGCGCCTGCGGGCTCACCACCGGCACGGAGACGATGGCGGCCTGCTCCCGGCCGCCGTGGTCCCGGAGGTTCTCCAGGGCCACGGCCACGGTCCAGTCCTCGCGCAGACGCACCGGCGCCATGCGCAGCCGGCGGCCCACCGAGTCCGCCGGGTAGCCCAGGAGCCGACCGACCTCGCCGCGCGCCTCGGCGTCGAGCCCGGCGAGCATCTTCCGGGCCACGGTGGCCGGCATCTCGTCGAGCAGCCGGGCCTGGCCCGAGACCCGCAGCTCGGCGAAGAGGTCCTGGACCTGACCGTCCTGGAGCTGGCGCACCAGGTCGGACTGCTGGCCCGTCTCCATCGCCGCGAAGACGTGGACCGCCGTCGACTTGTCCAGGAGCCGGAACAGCACGGGGACCATGCGCGGCTCGGAGCGGTCGAGCAGTTCGAGCGCGTCGCCCGGAGACAGCGCGCGCAGCAGCTCGACCGCGCTGTCGAGGTCGTCCCTGCGCAGGTGCTCGCGGATGCGGTCCTCGACGCTCTCAACCTCGCGGCGGGTCATCGCCTCGTCACCTCCTGGGGGTCGCGGGGGCCCGGTCCGGGCCCCCGTCCGGCAGCGGCGCGCCGCGCTCAGCCGTGGAAGAAGTGGCGCGCCCCGGTCAGGTACAGGGTCACGCCGGCGGCCTCGGCCGCGGCCACGACCTCCTCGTCCCGGACGGAGCCGCCCGGCTGGACGACGGCCTTCACGCCGGCGTCGATGAGGATCTGCAGCCCGTCCGCGAACGGGAAGAACGCGTCCGAGGCGGCCACGGAGCCGCGGGCCCGCTCGGGGGCGCCCTCCCCGGAGACGTTCTCCGCGCCGCCGGCGCTGCTCACGTCCTGCCCGCCGGTCTGCGCGGCGCCCAGGGTGTTGGCGCGCTCGACGGCCAGGCGGCAGGAGTCGAGGCGGTTGACCTGGCCCATGCCCACGCCCACCGTGGCGCCGTCGTGGGCCAGCAGCACGGCGTTGGACTTGGCCGCGCGCACGGCACGCCACGCGAACGCCAGGTCGGCCAGGACGGCGTCGTCGGCGGCGGGACCGGCGGCGAGGGTCCAGGTGGCCGGGTCGTCGCCGTCCGCGTCCACCGCGTCCGCAATCTGCAGCAGCATGCCGCCGGAGACCTGCTTGGCCTCCACGGCGTCCCGCAGGAAGCCCTCGGGCAGGCTCAGCAGGCGCAGGTTCTTCTTGGCGGAGAGGATCTCCAGGGCCTCGGACTCGAACGCCGGGGCCACGACGACCTCCGTGAACACGTCCTTCACCTGGGCGGCCATGGCGGCGGTGACGGGGCGGTTGGCCGCGATCACGCCTCCGAACGCGGAGACCGGGTCGCACGCGTGGGCCTTGGCGTGCGCCTGCGCGATGTCCGTGCCCTCGTCCGTGACGGCCACGCCGCACGGGTTGGCGTGCTTGACGATCGCCACGGCCGGGACCGGGTGGTCGAAGGCGGCGCGCACCGCGGCATCGGCGTCCACGTAGTTGTTGTAGCTCATCGGCTTGCCGTGCAGCAGCTCGGCCTGCGCGATGCCGGGGGCCGCCGAGGAGTCCAGGTACAGCGCCGCGGGCTGGTGCGGGTTCTCGCCGTAGCGCAGGATCTGCGCGCGCTCGAGGGAGAAGCCGGCGTAGGGCGGGAACACGGGGATCTCGTCGGCGTGCGTGTCCTCGCCGAAGTGGGCGGCGGTCCAGGCGGCCACGGCGTTGTCGTACGCCGCGGTGTGGGCGAAGGCCAGGGCGGCCAGGCGCCGGCGGGCGTGCAGGTCGAAGCCGCCGGACTGCGCGGCCTGGACGACCTCTCCGTAGCGGGCCGGGTCCACGACGATCGCCACGGACGCGTGGTTCTTCGCGGCCGCGCGCACCATGGACGGCCCGCCGATGTCGATCTGCTCGACGACGGCGTCCTCCGCGGCGCCCGAGTTCACGGTGTCCACGAACGGGTAGAGGTTCACGACGACGAGGTCGAACGGCTCCACCTCGAGCTCGCGCAGCTGGGTCACGTGGTCCTCACGACGACGGTCGGCCAGGATGCCCGCGTGCACGCGCGGGTGCAGCGTCTTCACGCGGCCGTCCAGGCACTCCTGGAACCCGGTGACCTCGGCGACCTCGGTGACGGGCACGCCGGCGGCGGCGATGCGCTGGGCGGTGGAGCCGGTCGAGACGATCTGCACGCCCGCGGCGTGGAGCCCGGTGGCGAGCTCCTCGAGTCCGGTCTTGTCGTACACGGAGATCAGGGCCCGCTTCAGGGGCACCGTGTCCAGGACGGTGGGGATTGACTGGGCAGAGGTCACGAGGGGGCGCTCCTTCGAGGGGGTCCGGGTGCGTCCCCCAGCATAGGCCGGGCCGCATAATGGCCCAGGCGTCCGCGTGACGGACCGCCCCCACTCCACCCGACGAACGGGAGCCGACCATGTCCTCCGCCACCCCCCCAGCGCCGACGGCGCGCACCCCGGGCCCACGTCCGACGTCGTCGCCCCCGACGCCACCCTGCCCACCGGTGAGGCGGTCGTCCAGGAGCTGCCGTGGCGCTGGTCCGTCCAGGGCCGCATCTTCCTGATCGGCGGCCTGGGCTTCATGTTCGACGCGTGGGACGTCACGCTCAACGGCGTGATGATCCCGCTGCTGCGCGAGGAGTGGGCCCTGGACAAGGCCGACGCCGCGTGGATCGGCACCGCCAACCTCATCGGCATGGCCGTGGGCGCGTTCCTGTGGGGCACCATCGCGGACCGCATCGGCCGCAAGGCGGCGTTCGCGTGGACGCTGGCGATCTTCTCCGTGTTCACGATCGCGGGCGCGCTGACGGACTCCCTGCTGTGGTTCGCGCTGTTCCGGTTCGTGGCCGGCATGGGCCTGGGCGGAACGATCCCCGTGGACTACGCGCTCGTGGGCGAGTTCACCCCGCGCCGGCTGCGCGGTCGCGTCCTGGCCGCGATGGACGGCTGGTGGCCCGTCGGTGCCGCGCTGTGCGGCCTCGTCTCCGCCTGGCTCGTGGGCACGTGGGGCGACTGGCGCCTGCCCCTGATGGCCATGGTCCTGCCGGCCCTGCTCGTGTTCGTCGTGCGCCTGGGCATCCCCGAGTCCCCGCTGTTCCTGATGAGCCGGGGCCGCGAGACACAGGCCCGCGCCGTCATCGACCGCATGGTGGCGGCCACCGGCGCGCCTCGCCGGCCCTACACGATGCCCCCGGCCGAGCCGGCCCGCTCCGGCGGCGTCGGCGCGCAGCTCGCCGCGGTCTGGCGGTTCTCCCCGCGCATCACCGCGGTCGCCTGGGCCCTGTTCGTGGCCATCATGCTCGTCTACTACATCGCGCTGCAGTGGCTGCCGACGTTCCTCATCGACGCCGGCTACGCGGAGGGCCGCGCCTTCATCATGACCTCCGGCATGGCCGCGGCCGGCCTGCTCGGCGTGGTCGTGGCCACCGCGCTGATCGAGGTCACCGGCCGCCGCTGGCTGCTGGCCGTCAGCGCCGTCGTCGCGAGCGCCCTGACCGTCTGGCTGGCGAGCGTGCTGGACGTGCCCGCTGCGGTGCTGCCGCTCGTGCTGACGTTCGGCTTCGTGGTGCAGGTCGCGATCCCGGTGCTCTACACGTACGTCTCCGAGCTGTACCCGACGACGCTGCGCGCCTCCGGCTTCGGCTGGGCGTCGGCGGCCTCGCGGGTGGGCGCGGGCCTGGGCCCGCTGCTCTTCGTGGGCACGCTGGTCCCCGCCCTCGGGCTGCCGGGGGCGTTCGCCGTCACCGGCGGGCTCGTGGTCCTGGCCTGCGCGGCGATGCTGGCGCTGGCCCCGGAGACCCGCGGCCGCGCCCTCGAGGTCAGCGCCGACTGAGCTCGCCGAGCACGCGCAGCAGCAGGGCCCGCTCCTGGACCTTGATGCGCTCGTGCAGCTCGGCCTCGGTGTCCGTGTCCAGCACGGGCACCGCGGCCTGCGCGAGGATCGGGCCGGTGTCCACGCCCGCGTCCACCACGTGCACGGTGCAGCCGGTGACCTTCACCCCGTGCGCCAGCGCGTCCCGGACGCCGTGGGCCCCCGGGAAGGACGGCAGCAGGGCCGGGTGGGTGTTGAGGATGCGGCCCTCGAACCGCTCGAGCAGCGGGGCGCCCAGGATCCGCATGAACCCGGAGCACACCACCCAGTCCGGCGCGTAGGCGGCGACGGCGTCCGCGAGCGCCTCGTCCCACGCGCGCCGGTCCGCGTGGTCCTTCGGTGACACCACGAACGTCTCGATCCCGTGGGCGCGGGCGCGCTCCAGGCCGCCGGCGTCGGCGACGTCGGCGCCCACCGCGGCGATCTCCACGTCCAGGGCGCCGGAGGCGACGGCGTCGAGGACGGCCTGCAGGTTGGTGCCGGAACCGGAGACGAGGGCAACGATGCGCATGCGCCCATCGTAGGGTGAGGGGGTGTCCGCCCCCGTTCCCTCCTCCCCGCCCCGCCCGCCGCAGGGCGCCCCGGACCCCGGCCGCGTCCGCACCGGTCGTGCCCTGCTGTGGCAGTCCGTGGCGCTGCTGGGGATGGTGCTCTCCTTCTCCCTCGTGCTGCCGTGGAAGCTGATCGCCCTCGCGCTGGGGCTGGTCGCCCTCGTGCTCGGCGTGCGCGTGTGGGTCACGAGCCGCGGCGCCGAGCGCTCGGGGCTGCCCCGCGCGGTGGCGTCCGCCGGCATGGCGATGGCGCTGATGGGCATGACGACGGCGGCGCTGCCGCTGCTCGCGTGGGACGCGACGGTCCAGCTCGAGCAGTGCAGCGCCTCCGCGCTCACCGTGCGGGCACAGCAGGCGTGCGCGGACGAGTTCACCCGTCAGGTGGAGGAGCGCACGGGGGTGCCCCAGCTGCGGCCCTGAGCCGCGGGCGTCAGTCCCGCGCCCGGCGCGGGGACGGCCGGTCGCGCGGGCCCGAGGCGCGGTCGCCGGACCGCGGCACCGTCGTCGTCCCGTCCCGGTGCCCGGCCACGGCCAGGGCGGTGAGGTAGCCGGCCGCGCAGCCCAGCGCGACCCACCCGGCGACGGCGGCGCACACCGCCCAGACGTGGGAGCCGATGTCCGTCAGCGTGCCGAGCCCGAGCGTCCCGGAGGTGAGGGCCAGCGGCACGAGCAGCAGCAGCCCCGTGAGCAGTCCGGTGAGCACGGCCAGGGCCAGCGTGGACAGTGTCAAGGACACCGCGCGGCTGCCGTGGCGGGTGTGCAGCCAGTCGTCGAGGTGGTTCTCCCCCTCCCGCAGCAGCCACACGCCGGCCACGGCGCCGGCGCCGATCGGCACGGCCAGCAGGAGCAGCTGCCACGGCGACCACGTCCCGGGCAGCGCACCCAGCGCCGGGAGGGCGGGCGCGGTGGCCGGCGTCGCGCCGAACACGGAGTAGAGGCTGTCCGCGCCCACGGAGAACCCCGGGCCCGCCGTCCACGCGATCGACCACGCGGTGAACGTGGGCAGCCAGCCGATCTGCAGCAGCGCCAGGAGCAGGCCGCCCAGCGGACCGCCCCCGATCGCCTCGGCCACGGTGACGACGGCGGTCCACTCGACGGCCAGCCGCCCCGCCACGAGCAGCGCGTTCAGGCCCGTCAGGGCGAGCACGGCGAGGACCGCGGCGCGCACCACGGACCAGGCGTACGAACCGGCCCAGCGTTCGTACTGCGAGCGCCGCGAGATCCGCTCCGTGAGGTCCAGGCCGATCAGGTGGGCCCAGGTGCCCGCCTCGCGCCGGGCCCCCGCGAGGGCGGCGACGCCGAAGAGCAGGGCGGGCAGCAGCGCCGCCGGGGCGGGGTGGACCGTCAGCTCGTCCGTGCCGGGCAGGAACGCCACGGCCAGCCCCACCAGGGCGTAGGCCCCCACCGCGCCCACGAAGGCCTGCCACGCCTGGTCCCGGTAGGACGCGCGGGCCAGGCGCCGGCCGGCCCGCCACGACAGCGCGAGCGGGACCAGGGTCAGGCCCCACGGCACGAGCCACGCCGTGCCGGTGATGAGGTGATCCGGCGCGGTGGGCATGGCCGTGGCCACGGTGACGGGCACCGCGTGCAGGGCCAGCCACAGGACGCCGCCCACCTGGACGGCACCCTCGATGGTCGGCCGCTCGAACCCGCCCGTGGCCCACACCGCGAGGGTGGGGACCATGACCGCCAGCAGGCTGATCATCGCCGTGACGAGCGCCTCGACCACCCCCTGCAGCCACAGCGGCAGGGGGACGGGGCGCAGCAGACGGGGCGCAGCGGGGCGGGAACTCACCCGTCCATGGTGCCACCCGACTCCGGGCGGCGCCTGGACGGGGGCGGGCCGCGCGGGCCGGTGCGACGACCGTCACGCGCCCCGAGAGTTCACCGCGGGGTCACCGGGCCGTCGTCGGCGGGTGTCCCGGCCGTGGTCCGGGGTCCTTAGCGTCGGCCACGTGCGTGTCGTCGTGGTCGCCGAATCGTTCCTGCCCCACATGAACGGGGTCACCAACTCCATCCTCCAGGTGCTGCGGCACCTGCGGGAACGGGGCGACGAGGCGATGGTGGTCGCCCCGGCCGCCTCGTGGTCCGCCGGGTGGACCCAACGCGCGGGCGCCGGTGAGGCCCCCCGCGAGGTCGAGGGCTTCCCCGTGCGCACCCTGCCCTCCGTGCCCCTGACCGGGTACACCTCCGTGCGGGTGGCCGCCGGCACGGTGGGCCGGCTGCGCGGCATGCTCGCCGACTTCGCCCCGGACGTGGTGCACATCGCCTCCCCCTTCGTGCTGGGCTGGCGCGCGGTGCAGGCGGCCGAGGAGCTCGGCATCCCCTCCGTGGCCGTCTACCAGACCGAGGTCCCCGGCTACGCGGCCCGGTACGGCGCCCCGTGGCTGGAGGACGTCCTGTGGAGCCACGTGGCGCGCCTGCACAACATGGCCACGCTGACGCTCGCGCCGTCGTCGTTCACCGTCCGGCAGCTGCACCGCCAGGGGGTGCGACGCGTGCACCTGTGGGGCCGCGGCGTCGACTCCCGCCGATTCCATCCCGCCAAGCGGGACGAGGCGCTGCGCGCCGAGCTCGCCCCGAACGGCGAGAAGCTCGTGGGCTTCGTGGGGCGGCTGGCGCACGAGAAGCAGGTCGGGGACCTGCGGGTGCTCTCGGACCTGCCGGGCACCCGCCTCGTGGTCATCGGCTCCGGGCCGCTGCGCGAACAGCTCGAGCGGGAGCTGCCCGGCGCGCACTTCGCCGGCTTCCAGGGGGGCGAGGACCTCGCGCGCCACGTGGCCAGCCTGGACCTGTTCGTGCACCCCGGCGAGTCCGACACCTTCGGCCAGACGCTGCAGGAGGCGATGGCCTCGGGCGTGCCCGTCGTCGCCGTCGGCCGCGGCGGCCCCCTCGACATCGTGGACGCCTCCCGCACCGGCTGGCTCTACCCGCCCGGCGAGCTGGACGAGCTGCGCCGCCACGTCGCGGACCTCGTGTACGACGACGTCAAGCGGGCCGCGTTCGCCGACGCGGCGTGGGCGTCGGTGCAGGGCCGGACCTGGCCGGTGCTGTGCGAGCAGCTCGTGGGCTACTACGAGAAGGCGATCGCGGTGCAGGAGCGCCGCCGCGTGGAGCTGGCCCGCCGGCTGCTGACGGCGCCGTCGCTGCTGGCCGCGCGCGTGTTCGGCTGAACCCCGGGCCGGACGCCGGGCGGGCGCCCGGCGGTCCGGGTCTCGCGTCCGGAGCCGTGGCTAGGGTGGCGGGCATGGACGCCACCCTAGCCACGGCTCCGGACGCGAGACCCGGACCGCCGGGCGCCCGCCCGGCGTCCGGCCCGGGGTTCAGCCGAACACGCGCGCGGCCAGCAGCGACGGCGCCGTCAGCAGCCGGCGGGCCAGCTCCACGCGGCGGNCGCCGAGCCCGGCCCCCTGCCCGATCCCGCCGCGCCCCGCCGCCTCGCCGGCAAGGACGTGCACCCCGTCGGCCTCGGGTGCATGAACATCGTGCACGGCTACTCCGGATTCCTCGACGACGACGCCGCCGTCGACCTGCTCACCCGCGTGCTGGAGGACGGCACCGACCACCTGGACACCGCCACCCTCTACGGCGGCGGCCGCAGCGAGGAGCTCGTGGGGCGCGCGCTCGCCCGGGCGGGGTCGGACGTCCGCGAGCGCGTGCTGCTCGCCTCCAAGGGCGGGCTCGTGCGGGACGGGCAGCGGCGGATCGACGGCCGCCCGGAGACGCTGCGCGCGCACGTGGACGCCTCCCTGAGCCGGCTCGGCCAGGACCGGATCGACCTGTACTACCTGCACCGGCTGGACCCGGAGGTCCCCGTCGAGGAGTCCGTGGGGGCGCTCGCAGAGGCCGTCACGGAGGGCAAGATCGGGGCGATCGGCCTGTCCGAGGTCTCGGCCGTCACCCTGACCCGGGCCGTGGCCGTCCACCCGATCGCGGCCGTGCAGTCCGAGTACTCCCTCGCCACCCGCAACCCCGAGTGGGGCGTGCTCGAGGCGTGCCGCCGCCATGGGACCGCCTTCGTGGCCTTCTCCCCCGTCAGCCGCGGCCTGCTCACGGACGCGCCGCCGCGGCTGGGCGGGCTGGACGCGGGAGATCTGCGGCACCGGCTGCCCCGCTTCGCCGAGGGCCACTACGAGGCCAACCTGACGCTGCGCGAGGCGCTCTCGGCCGAGGCCGTCCGGCTCGGGACGAGCACGGCGGGGCTCGCCGTCGCCTGGGTCCTGGCCCAGGGCAAGGACGTCCTGGCGATCCCGGGCACCACCTCGTGGGAGCACTGGCTCGAGGACCGGGGCGCGCACGAGGTGCGGCTGACCCCGGCCGACGTCGCCCGGCTGGACGACCTCGTCAACGACGCGACCGTGGCGGGCCCGCGCTACAGCGAGAGCCAGCAGGCCAGCATCGACACCGAGGCGGCGCCGCCGCGCTGAGCCGAACGCGGGGCCCGGGGTGGCCCGCGTCTCATTTCGGCAACAGAGCGCACTCCCTGTCAGGATGGGCGTCAGGCACCGCGGCCTCCTCCGACCGCGGCGCGCCACGGCGGGGGCACCGCGGGGCGTCTCTACCCCGACGTCCGAGGAGGACACCATGAATGAGTCTCTGGAGACCCTGCGCGACGAAGTGTTCGCGCGCAACCCCGGCGAGGCCGAGTTCCACCAGGCGGTGTCCGAGGTGTTCGAGGCGCTGGGGCCGGTGGTGCAGCGCCACCCCCAGTACGTCGAGGCCGGGGTCATGCACCGCCTCTGCGAGCCGGAGCGCCAGATCATCTTCCGCGTCCCGTGGATCGACGACGCCGGCGTCGTGCAGGTCAACCGCGGGTTCCGCGTGGAGTTCAACTCGGCGCTCGGCCCGTACAAGGGCGGGCTGCGCTTCCACCCCTCCGTGTACCTCGGGATCGTCAAGTTCCTGGGCTTCGAGCAGATCTTCAAGAACTCGCTCACCGGCATGCCGATCGGCGGCGGCAAGGGCGGCTCGGACTTCGACCCCGCCGGCAAGTCCGACCGCGAGATCATGCGGTTCTGCCAGTCCTTCATGACGGAGCTGCATCGCCACATCGGTGAGCACACGGACGTGCCGGCCGGTGACATCGGCGTGGGCGCCCGCGAGATCGGCTACATGTTCGGCCAGTACAAGCGACTGACCAACCGCTTCGAGGCCGGCGCCCTCACCGGCAAGGGCCTGACGTGGGGCGGCTCGCTGGTCCGCACTGAGGCCACCGGCTACGGCGCCGTGATGTTCGTCGACTCCATGCTGCGCACGCGCGGCGAATCCATGGACGGTCAGCAGGTGCTGATCTCCGGCTCCGGCAACGTGGCCATCTACGCCGCGGAGAAGGCCGCCGCGCTCGGGGCCACCGTGCTCACCGCGTCCGACTCCTCGGGCTACATCGTGGACCCGGACGGCCTCGACCTGGACCTGCTCAAGCAGATCAAGGAGGTCGAGCGTGCCCGCATCTCCGAGTACGCCGAGCGCCGCGGCGGGCGGTCCCGCTACGTGACCGGCGGCAGCGTCTGGGACGTCGAGGGCACCGTGGCCCTGCCGTGTGCCACCCAGAACGAGCTCGACGAGTCCGCCGCGCGGACCCTGCTGAAGAACGGGGTGAAGGCCGTGGCCGAGGGCGCGAACATGCCCTGCACCGAGGCGGCCGCCCACCTGTTCGTCGACTCCGGGACGCTGTTCGGCCCGGGCAAGGCCGCCAACGCGGGCGGCGTGGCGACGTCGGCGCTGGAGATGCAGCAGAACGCCTCGCGGGACTCGTGGAGCTTCGACTACACCCACGACCGGCTCGAGCAGATCATGCGCGACATCCACGACCGCTGCGTGGAGACCGCCGAGGAGTACGGCACGCCCGGCAACTACGTGGCGGGGGCGAACATCGCCGGGTTCATCAAGGTCGCCGACGCGATGATCGCCCAGGGCGTGGTCTGAGGCCCGGCCCTGTCCCTTCCGTGATCCTCCGCCGCCCTGCGACATCACCGCCGTTCTGACGCGCGGTGATGTCGCAGGGCGGCGGTCGCTCAAGGGCGCCCGGCTCCTGCACAGGCCCCCCGACGTCGGGTGCCCTCCACCGCCGGCGCGGCCGACCCGTCGCGCCCCCGACGGGCCCACGAGACTGGGCCGCATGACCCTGCTCTCCGACCACTCGCGTGCGCTGCTCCCGGGACGCGGGCCCCTGCTCAGCGCGGCGGACCCTCACGACGGGGCGGCGCGGCGCCGTCTCGAACGCGCCTGGACCCGCGGGGTCCTCGTGCGGCTCTGCCCGCGCGTCTACATCAGCGTCAGCGACTGGGCCGCGCTGCGTCCGTGGGACAGGGCGGTCGTGTCCGCCGTCGCCCTCTCGATCGCCCGCCCCGCGACGGTGTTCACGGGCCTGACCGCGGCCCGGTTGCACGGTCTGGGGCCGGCCGTCGAGCCGCCCGTGCTCGAGCTGCGCGCCCCCTCGCCCGGGCATCACGGCGCCGGTCCGCTGACCCGCCGTCCCTTCGCCCCCTCCGTGGTGGCCCACGATCGCCGGCTTCCCGTCCCGCCGCGCCGCCGACCCCGGTGGGGGCTGCCGGAGGCGGCCCCCGCCGCGCCTCAGCCGGTCGAGGCCATCCTGTCGGACGGGCAGAGCCTGGGAACCGTCCTGGCGGATCCGCTGCCCACGGTGCTGCTGGTGCTGGGGGCGGCCACCCCGTTCCGCGACGCCGTGGCCCCGCTGGACGCGCTCGTCCGAGCCCGGCCCGAGGAGGCCGCACGCTGGGCGAGGCAGGCGGAGAGCCGACTCAAATCCGCGGCCGCCCTCCGCCGATTCGAGCGGGCCTGGCACTTCGCGGACGCGCGGGCGGAATCCGCCGGCGAGTCCTACAGCCGGGCCAGCATCCACGAGCTCGGCTTCGTCCCGCCCACGGCGCTGCAGCATCGCCACCGGGATGCGAACGGACGCGAGGTGGCCCGCACGGACTTCTGGTGGGAGCAGGTGCGGGTGTACGGGGAGTTCGACGGGCTGGGCAAGTACGACCTGTCGTTCTTCGACGGTGACGACACGGCCCGCCGCGCCAGCATCCGCCGGGAGAAGGAACGGGAGGTGGCCCTGCAGCTGGTCACCCGGGCGGGCGCGCATTGGACGTGGGGAGACCTCCTGCGGCCGGACCGGCTGGCGCGGATCCTCACCGCCGCGGGCGTCCCCCGCTCGGTCTGATCCACGGCCGTCCCACGGGCCCGGTCCCGACTCGGCGAGCCCGAGCGGCGGACCTCCGCTCTGCGACATCGCAGCCGTGCTGCACGGCGGTGATGTCGCTGGGCGGCTGTCGGGCGGTCAGCAGCCCACCTCAGCCCACCTCAGCCGGCCAGGGCCGCCCGCTGCTCGGGGCTGATGCGCACGGGGCGGCCCGTCTGCCCGTCGACGAACACCATGACGGACGTCGCGGTGGCGCAGAGGGTGTCGTCGACGCCGTCGTGCAGGGCGTAGCCCACGTGCACCGAGGCGGCCTTCACGGCGTCCACGCTCACCACCACGCGCAGCGGCACGGGGCGGTAGGGCATCTGGGCCCGGTACTTCACGGTGTGCTCGGAGATGAACGTCCGCACACCGGGGGCCACCCCCTCGAGGAGGTCGATCGGCGGGGCCTGCCCGCCACCGGCGCCGGTGTTCGCGGGCACGCCGAAGGCCGCCACACGGGCCTCCTCCAGCAGCTGCACCACGGCGATGTTGTTCACGTGGCCGTAGGCGTCCATGTCCGCCCAGCGCAGCGGGATGCGGACCTCGACGGAGCGTGAGGCGGTCATCGGGCGGCCTCCTCGTCCGCGGGCCGACCGTCGCGCTGCGCCGCGGCGTCGAGGGTCGCCGGCGCCTCGTCGTCGCCGAGGATGTCCTCGCGCCAGGCCTCGGGCTGCACGTCCACGAACTCGACGGGCAGGATGCCCAGGTCCTCGAGCTGATTGGACAGCGTGGCCCCGTCCGGGCCGTAGCACCACGGGATGCCCGGGGTGGAATGGCGGGTGTCCTCCGCCCGGCCGCCCGCGAGCAGCGCCTGCGAGGGGGTCAGCTGCCGGATGACGATCGCCTTGACCCGGTCGGGGTGGCGCTGCGCGAACTCGGCGTAGATCTCGGGGTCGTGCTGGCCGTCGTCGCCCACCAGGATCCACTGGATGTCCGGGAACTGCTCGGCGAGGCGCTCGAGCTGGACCCTCTTGTGCTCCTGACCGGAGCGGAACCAGCGGTCCCTCGTGGGCCCCCAGCTGGTCAGCAGCAGAGCGCCGAGCGGGTAGAGGTTGCGGCCCAGGAAGCGGGTGAGGGTCTGCGCCACGTTCCACGCGCCCGTGGACAGGTACAGCACGGGGGCCTTCGGCTCGAGCTCGGCGATCCGGCGCAGCAGCACGGCGATCCCCGGAGTGGGCGTGCGGGCGTGCTCGTCGATCACGAACGAGTTCCAGGCCGCCAGCAGGGGGCGGGGCAGCGAGGTGACCACCACGGTGTCGTCGATGTCCGAGACCAGGCCGATCCGCGCGCCCGGCTCGCAGATGTACAGGTCCATGACGGCGTGCCCCTCTTGGCCGCCGACGTGGAGGGTGGCGGTCTGCCAGCCGGGCTCCAGCTCGACGTCCAGCACGACGTCGACGACGCCCATCCGGTCCGTGCGCACCGTGGTGCGCAGGTCCCCCACCTGCACCTCCACCTCGGCGTAGGCCATGGGCGGGGCCACGAAGTTGCGCCAGCCGCGCACGCCGTCCGCCACCACCTTCGACAGCCGACGGCCGTTCATGAACTCCTCGTCGGAGGCGATCACCACACGGGAGAGGATCCGCACCCAGCTGGTGCTGCCGTAGCCCGTGAACGCCATGACCGTCGGCACGTTGCCGGCACGCAGCGCGCGGGCGCGGTGCCAGCGGTTCCATCCCTCCTGCAGGTGCGTGGCGACGTTCTCCACGGGAGTGGGGTCACCGGAAGGGGCCAGGCGGCCGCGCCGGGGCGCGGGCGTGGGTGCGTCGGAGGCTGCGGGCATGCGTCCAGTATTCCGCACCGCGCGCTCTCAGCGGATCTCGGGGACCAGCGCGGTCAGGCGGTCCAGCATGCGGCCGACCTTGCCGTTCTCGATCGCGGCGGCCACGTGCCCGTCCGCGAACCGCTCGCCGCGCACCAGGTAGGTGAACAGCGTGCCGAGGTCGGCCAGGGACGCCTCGGCGATGCCGGCCTCGCTCACCCGGTCCACGTTCCGCAGGTAATCGACGTCGATGCCGGCCAGCTCCTGCGCGGCCACGAGGCCGGGGAACACGCGGTCGTCGTAGTCCGGGTAGACGCCGCCGAGGGTGCCGGGCGCGGGGGCGCCGTACGAGGCGATGGGCCGGGCCTCGGTGCCGTAGCCGGCGGCGAGCAGCTCGCGCAGCGCACGCACGGCGGCCACGCGCTGGGGCGTGGGGGTCTGCGGGCCGGTGAGGGTGGCGTCGTCGTCGGGGGTCGGGAGGGGGTGCTCGGTCATGGCGGCTCCTCTGCTCGGTGGGTCGGCCCCATTGTCTCGCGTGCGGTCTGGAGTGTCCGAACCCCCGCCTAGGTGTTGTGGGTCATGAGGTTCTTGCCACGAGGCGCCGGCTGAGATGAGACGAGTGGGCCTCTCCCGCAGGATGGAAGTTCCTACACCACCGACCTGCCCGAGAAGACCCACTCATGACTCACGCTAACGCACCCCTGACCCCCACTGGCCGTCTCAGGATGGTCCACCGCCACCTGCACGACGGGATCCCGCAGGCACACGTGGCCGCCGAGTTCCGGGTGAGCCGGCCCACGGTGGCCACCTGGGTCGCCCGCTACCGCGCCCAGGGAGAAGCCGGCCTTCAGGACCTGCCCAGCCGGCCGCACCGTTCACCTGCCCAGCTCGATCCGGTC
>NZ_LR732370.1:66360-121362 GCF_902506395.1 Micrococcus sp. 116 | reverse complement strand
TGTCAAGGGCCATTGAGTTCTGCCCATAGGCGGCCAGTGTTTCTTCCCGCTGGTGGCCATCAGAACTGCCCACTGGTGGCCAGCTGGTTTGCCCGTTTGGGTGGTGGTGCTGGCCACCGTGATGGGATCAGTTCAGTGGCATGACTCCCTTCCCGGCCATTGCCTGGGTCATCCGTACGGAGTCTCCGGTGGTCTGGCACACGTGGGCGTGGTGCAGGAGCCGGTCCACGGTGGCGGTGGCCAGGGTCTTGGGCATCAGCTCGTCGAAGCCGGCCGGGTGCAGGTTCGAGCTGATCGCTACGGAGCGTTTCTCGTAGGCGGCGTCCACGATGCGGTAGAGGCCCTCGGCGGCATCGTCGGCGACCGGCAGCAGGCCGATGTCGTCGATGACGATCAGGTCGGCGCGCAGGATTCGGGCGACGGCTTTGGTGATGGTGTCATCGGGCCGGTGGGCCCGGATCATCGCCCCGAGGTCCTCCAGGGTGAACCAGGCCACCCGCTTGCCCTCCTCCACGGCCTGCTGGCCCAGGGCCTCGAGGAAGAAGGTCTTGCCGGTGCCGGAGGGCCCGCAGACCACGAGGTTCTCTCTGCGCGAGAGCCATTCCAGGGTGCGCAGGGACTGCTGGGTCGGGGCCGGGATCGAGGAGGCGCCCGGATCCCAGGTCGTGAAGGTCTTGCCGGTGGGGAACCCGGCGGCCTTGCGCCGGGCGGCGAGCATGGATCGGGCCCGACCGGTGGTCTCCTCGACCAGCAGGGCCTTGAGGACCTCGGCCGGCTCCCAGCGTTGGGCCCGGGCGGTGGCCAGTACCTCGGCGGCGATACCGCGGGCGTGGGGCATCTTCAGCTGCCGCAACAGCGCCTCCAAATCGGCCGGCAGCGCCGGTGCGGCGGTGTTCGGGGTGTGGATGCTCACCGGGCTGCCCCCTCGGTGTTGGAGGTACCGAGGCCGGCCCAGCCGGCGGTGCCCTGGGTCAGGGACCGTTCCTCGGTGGCGGTGTGCATCCCGGTGCGGTGGCCGGCGGCGGTGAGCAGGGAGGCCAGGTCGCCGTGGGCGAAGCGCTGGTGCACCGCGGCCACCCCGAGGGCGCGGTCGACCTGGTCGGTGCCGGCGAGCTTGGCCAGGGTGACGGCCTCGGCCATCTTCTGACCGATCCGGCTGGTGCCGGCCGCGGCGGCCTCCACCAGCCAGGTCCTCGCTCCGGCCCCGATGGCCAGGAACTCGGCCTCCGCCGCCGAACGGGGCACCGGGGTGTAGTCCCCGGGCACCTTGTCCGTCTCGTGGCCGGGGAAGTGCGCGTCGTCGATGGCCGGGGACCCGGGCCGGGCCACCCGGTGCCGGGCGACCTCCACCGGCCCCTGCGCACCGGCGTGCATGATCACCACCATCGAGTCCGGTCCGGTGCCGTGATGGCGCACGAACACCTCGGCCCCGAGCAGGTGCGCGGGCACCGAGTACTGGGCGTTTTCGAAGGAGACCATCGGCGTGTTCTCCGGCACCTTCCGTCCCACCCCGTAGGCCACGGTGTGCGCCGTGGCGGGGATCCGATGCAACGCGCTGGTCTCCTCGGCGAGCATGTGGTCCGGGCGGCGCCGGGTCACCCGGTGCTCCCGGGAGTTCACCATGGCCATGAACCCCGCGCAGGCGGCCTCGAGCTCAGCGAACGAGGCGTACTGGTCCCGCAGGTTGGTGTCCTTCGGGACCAGGTCGGCCTTGGCCAGCTTCACCGCGTTCTCCACCCCGCCCTTGGCGGCCGGATCCGCTGGCTGGCAGGTCAGCACCTCCACGCCGTAATGCCGAGCGAACGCCACGGTGGCCTGGTTACGCACCGGCACCCCGGCCACATGAGAGACCGTCACTGTCTTCTCGTTATCCGTCAGCACATAGGTCGGCGCGCCCCCGATCAGCCGGAAGCACCGGTCCAGGGCGGCGAACACACTCGGAGCCGTCCTATCACGCAGGGCGATGACGATCCGGTAGCGGGACCAGGCCAGCCAGGCCACGAACAGCACCGTCTTGGCCCCGTCGATCGCCGGCCCATCGCCGAAGTCGTACTGCAGCCATGCGCCCGGCTCGGTGATCCAGGGCCGGTGCACCCGGCGCTTCCCGGCCCGCCAGGCGGCCTTCACCTCGGCCACCGCCCGCCGGGTGGAGCGCTCAGAGCCGGTGTAGCCCATTGCGGTGAGCTTGGCGTGCACGACATCGGCGCGGATCCTGCCCGTGGAGGCCTCGACCCATTCCTCGATCTTGGGCAGCCAGACATCGGTGACCTTCGGGCGGCTGGCTCCGGATCCAGGGGTCTGGCCGGCGTCGCGGGCCCGCACCAGCCGGGCCACGGTGTGATGGGAGCAACCGGCCAGCTCGGCGGCGCCCCGCAATGACTTGGTCAGGTCATAGGCACTGAGTATTTTCATGGTTTCTGCGGCATCCTTCATTCAGGGCCTCTTCCTCGCTGGATTCGATTCGACACCGATATCCAACCCGGGGAGGAGGCCCCCGCCGGCTCACGACGCGGCGGGCAACGAGCAACGCGGGCAAACCAGATGGCCAGCACCGGGCAGTTCCCGTGGCCATCACTGGGCAGTCCTCATGGCCGTCAGCGGGTCATTCCCTGGCCACCTATGGGCAGCTTTTCATGGCCGCTTACATCACCGCGAAGGTGGTCTCGCTCGGGGGCCGGCATCACCGGATCCGCCCCTACACCCCGCGCCATAACGGGAAGGTCGAGCGGTACAACCGGCTGATGGTCGATGAGGTCCTCTACGCCCGCCCGTATACCTCAGAGACAGCTCGGCGTGAGGCCCTGGCGGTGTGGGTGAACCACTACAACTACCATCGGCCTCATACCTCCTGCGGGGACGCCCCTCCGGCCTCGTTGGCCCCGGCCCGAGTCAACAACGTCATGACCTCTTACACCTAGGCTCGGGGCATGAGCCCAGCCCTGCCCCGCCCCGCCGAGCTCCGCGCGATCGCCCTCGACGCCGCCCGCGCGGTCGTCGGCGACCTCGCCGCCGCCTTCCGCTCCCCCACCGCCATCGGGCCCGAGGCCAAGACCACGCACCACGACCTCGTCACCGTGCACGACCGACACACCGAGGCCCGGCTCGTCGCCGCGCTCACGACGGCGGTCCCCGGCTCCGGCGTGCTCGGCGAGGAGCTCGGGGCGCAGGCCGGCACCGGTGAGGCCGCCCGGCTGACCTGGATCGTCGACCCCATCGACGGCACCTCCAACTTCACACACGGCTTCGCGATGTTCTCGGTGTCCCTGGCCGCCGAGGTCGACGGCGAGGTGGTGGCCGGCGTCGTGCTGGACCCCGTGGGCCGGCTGGCGTTCTCCGCCGACGAGGACGGCGCCTACCTCACCCGCGGCGACGGGCCGGAGCGCCCGCTGGCCGAGGTCGCCCGGCCGGCGCCGGCCGGCGGCGAGCGCGCCCAGAACCTCGTGACCTCCTACCCGGCGGGCGAAGCGATCGCGCGCGAGGGCGAGGACGCGCTGCGCCGCTTCGGGCGGCTCGTGACCGCCCACGCGACCGTGCGCCGCACCGTCTCCGGCGCCCTCGAGCTCGCCCACACGGCGGCGGGCTGGGCCGACGCCGCGCTGTACGTGGACACCAAGCCCTGGGACGTCGCGGCAGGGCAGCTGATCCTGCGCCGCGCCGGGGGCAGGTGGCTCACGCCGGACCCGGCCGCGCCGTCGTCGGGCCGGCTCGTCGACGACGGCCCGCGCGCCCACACGTGCCCGTTCGCGCTCGCCGTCGCCCCGGGCCGCGAGGCGCCGACGACGGCGGCGGTGCTGGGTGACATCGTCGCCTCGCGGGCGACCGACCATGTATAGAGTGGATGTGAGCCCGATCTCAGCGCCGCGCCCGACGGCGCCCGTCCCGGCATGCCAGGAGGCCCCGATGACCCAGCAGCACCATGACACCGACGACGCCCCGTCGATGCAGCGCCCCGATCCGGTCGCGGAGCCCGGGGACCACCTGATGTTCGAGCACCCGGACGGTGAGGCCGTCCTGGTGCTGGACGAGGACCAGGTCTGGCGACTGCTGCGCCGTGTGCGCCACGCGCGCCTCGGGCTGGCCGTGGACGGGCGGCCGGACATCGTGCCGGTGAACGTGCGGGCCCACGACGGCGCCATCTACTTCCGCACCGCGCCCGGCTCGAAGCTCGCCGAGCTCACGGTGAACCCGCGCGTCGTGGTGCAGGCCGACGGGATCCTGGCCGACCAGGCCTGGTCCGTGCTCGTGCACGGCACCGCGCGACGCCTGGACACGGAGGCGGAGATCGCGGAGGCCGAGTCCCTCGGCATCGAGCCGTGGGTGCCGACGCTGAAGGACTTCTACGTCCGCGTGGACGTCCAGCGCGTGTCCGGCCGCCACTTCGTGTTCGGCCCGCACCCCGAGCGCAACGAGTCCCAGACCGACTGAGCCGGTGACCGGGCCGGGAAGGCTCAGGGACGCGCCGGGGGCTGCCCGCCGCCGGGCCCGCCCATCCCGCCCTGCTCCTGCTCGGTGGTGGTGTCGATCGGGACGTCGATGGTGATGGCGAAGCCCTTCTCCACGGAGCCCGTGATCTGCGGCAGCTGCGTCTCGTAGCCGTCCGAGAAGACGTTGTCCGTCTCGAGGCTGACCCTGGCGAAGTTCGCCGCCGACCCGTCGTAGGCCGAGGTGGCGTAGACCTGCGCGGACTGCTCCTCGGGCATGGCGATCTGGGAGGTGAGGACGTTGTTCGTCGCGTCCGTGATGGACGCCTTGTCCGGGAACACCTCGAAGTGCAGGTGGGGCCACCGGCCGTCGTAGCAGCCGGGCCACACCGTGGTGAAGGTGACCGTGCCGTCGTCGCCCACCACCTGGACGCCGCGCAGGTAGGTCTCCTCCGTGATGCCGTCCGAGTACATCGAGTAGCGGCCCTGCGCGTCGGCGTGCCAGAGGTACACGGCGGCGCCGGTCATCGCGGCGTCGCCGTTGGCCATGTCGATCACGTTCATCGTCACCGTCAGCGGGACGCCCTCGGCGGCGGTGCCCGTGTCGATGCTCGTGGTCAGGTCGGAACGTTCGATGCCGGACGCGTCGAGCACGTCCGGGCCGTTGGAGCCGTCGCCCGGGTACGGGCCTGCGGTCTCGGTGACCATCTCGGTCAGGGTGGCGGACGGCGAGGCGCTCGCCGCCGACGAGGAGGAGGCCGCGGGTGACGAGGAGCCGGCGCTCGCCGACGTCGAGCCGGAGGAGGACGAGGCGCCCTCCTGGACACCGCACGCGGCGAGGACGAGGGCTCCCGCCCCCGCGCCGAAGATGCCCAGCGCGTTGCGGCGGGAGACGAGCGTGCCGACGTCGAAGGCGGCGCCCTGGTCCTCGACGTCCTCGGCGGGGCGATGGAAGGCCCGGCCCTCGAAGGTGGGCGTGACGGCGGGGGCCTCGTCTCCCTCGGTGACCTGGGGGAAGGGACGGCGGGAGCGGGTCGGGAGCCCGGGGGCCATGGAGTTCCTCTCGTGGGGCGCCCGCCGGGTGGCGGGCCGCGTCGAGAGGCCAGCATGGCAACGGATGCCGGACGTTTTCGTGAGATCGGCGGGATGGTTCCAGGACATCTCCTGGGCGGTTTCTGACACGGGCGGGACCGCCGGCGCCTCGGTCGACGTCTCAACTACCTGCCGGTCCAGCTCCGTTGCTGAAACATGCACCTGGAAAGGTGGCGCACACTCTCAGGGTCGAGTCAGCGATTCCGGCGCCGGGCCGCGTCAGACCTCCGGAGCCTCCCCCAGGTGGCTCGGCGCCCACATCGCCAGGCGGGTCTGCACCACGACGACGTTCGGCCCGTCCGCCTGGAACGCGCGCTCGAGCGCGCCGCGCACGTCCTCCACTCCCACCGTCTCGGCGGGCACGCCGAAGGAGGCGGCGAGGGCCTGGAAGTCCGGCCGGTCGAGCTCGGTGGCCGTGGCCTTGCCGAACGCGCCCTCCATGTACTCGCGCAGGATGCCGTACCCGCCGTCGTCGATGATCAGCCACGTCACCGCCGCACCGTGCTGCCGGGCGGCCGCGAGCTCGGCGAGGGAGTACATCGCCGAGCCGTCGCCGGCGACGGCGAGCACGCGCCCCTCGATCCCCGTGCGACCCTGGTGGGCCAGGCCCACCGCGCCGCCGAACGCGGCCGGGAACCCGTAGCCGAGCCCCCCGGCGCCCTGCGCCGAGTGGAACTCGCCGTCCTGCGCGTCCCAGCAGTTCCACGCCCAGTATGCGGCGATGGTCATGTCCCAGTACGTCTGCATGGTCGACGGGACGGCGGCCCGGATGTCCGCCAGGAGCCGGCGCTCCACGCCGAGGTCCTGGGCGTCGAGGCGGGCGGTGATGCGCGCGTTGACGTCGGCGACCACCTCGGCCGGGGTGCGGCCGTGCCAGACGGCGGCGTCCTGCGCCACCGAGCCCGACTCGCGCAGCGCCGCGGCGAGGGCCTCGAGCGCCTGGCCGGCGTCGGCGCGCACACCCAGCGTGGGGTGGTTGGTCTCCAGCACACGCGGCTCCGCGTCCACCTGGATGAGGCGGCCGCGCGGCTCGAGCGTGAAGTAGTTGGAGGTGACCTCGCCGAGCGAGGAGCCCACCACGAGCAGCACCTCCGCGTCCTCGAGCAGGTCCGTGACGAGGCGGTCCTCCACCCAGCCGCCGAGGCTGAGCGGGTGCCCCCACGGGAAGGCGGTGTTGCCGCCCGGCGAGCAGACCACGGGCGCCTGGAGCAGCTCCGCGACCTCCCGCAGGCTCTCCATCGCGGCCCGGCCGGAGCGGCGCACACCGCCGCCGGCCACGATCGCCACCCGCCCGGCCCCGCGCAGCCAGCGCACGGACTCGGCCACGAGCTCGGCGCGCGGCGGATGGTCGTAGGGCACGGCCAGGGCGTCCTCGACCGGGGGCACCATCACCTCGCCGAGCAGCACGTCCTGCGGGATCTCGACCCACACCGGCCCCTGCGGCACGGTGACGGCCTCGGCCCACGCGTCCTGGATCGCGGACGGGATGCCCGAGGCGTGGTGCACCGTGAACTGGGCCTTGGTGACGTTGCGGGCCGAGGCCTTCTGGTCGTCCAGCTGGTGCAGCATGCCCTTGCGCCGGGCGCCGAGCCCGGACAACGGGATCTGCGAGGCGATCACCAGCATCGGCACGCCCGTGGCGTAGGCCTCCTGCAGGCCGGCCAGCGCGGTGAGCGCGCCGGGGCCGGTGGAGAGGAACAGCACCCCGACCTCGCCGGTGGCCCGGGCGTACCCGTCGGCGGCAAAGGCGGCGTTGTTCTCCACGCGGTTCGAGACGAACTCCAGCGGGGAGCGGGACAGGGCGTCGAAGAGGCCCAGGGCGTGCTGGCCCGGGATGCCGAAGACCGTCCGCGCGCCCAGGGCGTGGAGCGTCTCCACGGCCAGGTCGCCGCCGTTGCGCCGCGGGGCCGCCGTCGTCGTCTGCTCGTCGGTCATCGGCCCGGCTCCTCACCGGCGGCCGCGCGGGTGGCGCGGCGGTCGGCCATCAGGGAGATGAGGTCGTAGGCCACATGGGAGGCGGCGACGCCGGTCAGCTCGGCCTGGTCGTAGGCCGGGGCCACCTCCACCAGGTCTGCGCCCACGATGTCGAGCCCGCGCAGCCCACGCAGGATCTCGAGCAGCTCGCGGCTCGTGATGCCGCCGGCCTCGGGGGTGCCGGTGCCCGGCGCGTGCGCGGGGTCGAGGACGTCGATGTCCACCGAGATGTAGAGCGGCCGACCCCCGATGCGCTGGCGCAGCTGGTCCACGATCTCGTCCACGCCCTGACGGAACACGTCCGAGGAGGTGACGATGCCGAAGCCCATGCGGTGGTCGTCGTCGAGGTCCTTCTTGCCGTAGAGCGGACCGCGCGTGCCCACATGCGAGATGGCCTCGGTGTCCAGGATCCCCTCCTCCACGGCGCGGCGGAACGGCGTGCCGTGGGTGTACTCGGCCCCGAAGTAGGTGTCCCACGTGTCCAGGTGGGCGTCGAAGTGCAGCAGGGCAACGGGCTCGCCCGCCCGGGCGGAGGCGGCGCGCAGCAGCGGCAGCGCGATGGTGTGGTCGCCGCCGATGGTCATGAGCGAGGAGCCGTCCTCGGTGAGGTCCATCGCGTCCTGCTGGATCGCCTCGATGGCCTCGCCGATGTCGAACGGGTTCACCGCCATGTCCCCGGCGTCCACCACCTGGGCCTGCGCGAAGGGCGAGGTGTCCGTGGCGGGGTTGTACGGGCGCAGCAGCCGCGAGGACTGCCGCACGTGGCCGGACCCGAAGCGTGCACCGGGGCGGTAGGAGACGCCGGCGTCGAACGGCACGCCGACCACCTTGATCTCCGGGGCGACGCCGGCCGCGGCCGCCTCGTCCAGGCGCGGCAGCAGCGCGTAGGTGGGGGTGCCGCCGTAGCGGGGCACGAGGGCGGAGTTCACGGGGCCGAGGCGGCCGTTGTCCTCGACGCGGGGGATCTCGAGCATCTGGATGTCCTCTCTGGGCGGTTCGGTTCGGTCTGGTCGGTCTGGTCTGTCCGGTGTGGGCGCGCCGGACGGGGTCACGCGTGGCCCACGAGGGTCCACAGCACGACGGCGGGGCGGTCGTCCGGATTGGCCCACGAGTGGGGCTCGCGGCCGGGGAAGGTGACGGTGTCCCCCTCCTCCAACAGGTGCACGGCCTCGGTGGTCCGCAGCTCGAGGCGGCCGGTGACCACGTGCACCGCCTCCACGCGGCAGTCCACGGTGTACAGCTCCGCCTCCCCGCGGCCGCGCGGCGCGATGTCAGCGCGCAGGATCTGCAGGTCACGACTGCCGCGCGGGGTGATCAGACGCTCGCGGATGCCCTCGCCGCCGAGGTTGACCGCGGGGGCGTCGGCGAGGCGCACGACCGTCACCTCGGGCGCGTCCAGGACGTCGCCCGGGCTCGCGCCGAGCACCTGGCACAGGGTCACGAGCGTGCTCACGGACGGGCTCGTCAGGTCCCGCTCGAGGCGGGAGAGGAAGCCCTTGCTGACGCCGGCCGCCTCGGCCAGCTGGGCCACGGTGAGCCGCCGCGCCTCGCGCAGCGCACGCAGCCGACGGCCGATCAGCGCCTGGCCCGGCGCGGTCTCGAGCGGGAGGGCCTTCATCGCGCTCCTCCCGACGTCGGCCAGGCGAGGACGCGGGCCGGGGCGCCGTCGCCGCCGGCCAGGGGCAGCGGATGCACCTCGAGCCGGGAGCGGGCGGACCAGTCAACGCGCGGCGCCGTTCCTGCGGGGCGGAGCGCGTCCAGCCCCACGAGGTTCTCGACGATGATCCCGTCGCCGCCGAGGAAGACCGCGTGGGTCGGAAAGTCTGGCTCACCGGCGAGCCCGGTGGGATCAGGACTGAGCATGTCCACCCCTAACAGACGGATGCCACGATCCCACAGCATGGCCGCGGCCTCTCCTGTGAGGAAGGGATGACGTGCGCGGAGGAGGTCGTCGCGCCAGTGTCGATCCCAGCCCGTGGCCAGCAGGAGTCGGGCGGGCGTCCACGCATCTGTGCCGGGCAGGAGGGGGGCCAGGCGCGCGGCGGAGATCGACTCCCCGGGGCCGAGCCCGGCCAGACCGAGGACGAGGGCTTCCCCGCACAGCTCGTCCCAGTTCAGCCCCTCGACGGTGCGGCCGCCCGGCACGGTGTGGCACGGGGCGTCCACGTGGGTGCCGGCATGCGATCCGATCTCGAGGGCCATGACCGCGACCCCGTCCTGGGCGACGGTGAGGGCGGGGCGGATACGCACACCCGGATCGCCCGGGTACACGGGCATGCGGTCCTCCAGGGGGCGCGAGAGGAGCAGGGGGGCAACGGTGTCAGGCGCCACGGCGTCCCTCGATCGACGCGCCGGCCTCGGGGCGGGCCTCCGGCCGGTGACGCGGCCAGGCGAGCAGGGCGTAGAGCAGGGCGCTCAGGAGGAACACCGGCACGGTGGCGCCGACGGGACTGGGCCACACGTCTGTGAGCAGCCACGACGTCGCGGCGCCGACGGCCCACACGGCGACTGCTCGCCAGTGGACACCCACGCGGAACCAGGCGCGCGGGCCACGGGCCACGAGCACGTCCAGGGTGATGCGGCGGCCCTGAAGCACGTAGTCCACGAGGATCACGGCGAACACCGGCACGAAGAAGGCACCGATCAGCGCAAGGAAGTCGGTGAAGCGGGTGAGCAGGTCGAACCACATCGCACCGATGACGCTCACCGCGCCGAGCACCAGGGCGACGGGAACGAACGGAAGGGGCCGGCTCAGCGAGGCGTGGGTGACCGACGTCGCCATCCCGTAGACCACCATCGTGTTCGTGGCCATGACCGAGAGGAACATCACCACGGCCAGCGGCCACCCGAAGGCTGTGACGAGGGTCGCCGGATCGAAGGGGGTGGCCGCGGCGTCGCCCAGGAGCACATGGGCGAAGGCCGTGAGGCCCAGGCTCATCGCGATGACGGTGGACAGGGTATAGCCGATGCCGGAGCCCAGCGCGGCCGCGCGCGGGGTGCTCGCGTTCCGGGTGATGTCGGCGGAGAGGACGGTCCAGGAGATGGCCGTGGCGAAGACGAGATCGAAGGCGAGGGCGGGAGTCAGCCCGACGGTGGGGTCCACCGGGATCGACGCCAGCTCGGCCGGGCCGTGGGCACGGAAGGCGGTGACGAAGATCCCGCCCATCACGGCGAGCATCACGAGGGCGAGCCAGGGTTCGATCCGCGCGATGCCCTCGTGCCCGAGGATCGCCAGGGCCACGACGACGAGCTGGCACAGGACCGCGAAGAGCATCGGTGAGGAGAATCCGGTGGCCGCGGACACCAGGGCGTCCACCGCGAGGCCGGCCAGCATGGCCTGCACCCAGGACCACCCCATCAGGACCACCACGTTGAACGTCACCGGCAACAGGGATCCGCGGTGGCCGAAGGCCGCACGGGTCAGCGCCATGGTGGGCAGACCGGTGCGGGCACCGATGACCCCGACCCCCACCAAGACGAGGGCGCCGAGGACGGTGCCCAGCACGATGCTGGTCAAGGCGGTGGCATAGGAGACCCCGGGCTGGAAGAGGGTCCCCGTCAGGAGCGTGGTGACCACGAGGTTGGCGGCCAGCCAGATCAGGAGCATGCGGAGCGTGCTCACGGTGCCGCGGGGCGGCGTCTGGACGACATGCTCGGACACACGCGCTCCTCTCTCTCGGCCCGGAGCCTGCACCCCGTCACCCTGGACTACATGTTGCCTGACAAGCAACATGTGTTTACCGTAGACCCGGTTCGTGTGATCGGCAACACGCCGATCACTCCTGTCCCGCCGCGGCGCCCCCACATCCGGCGCCCCGGATCCCCTCGCCCCAAGGACCGCCCGTGACCCTCAACCTGACCATCGTCGCCGTCTACCTGGTCGGCATGCTCGCCTTCGGCTGGTGGGGCAAGGCCCGCGCCGCCAGCTCGGAGGACTACCTCGTGGCGGGCCGCCGTCTCGGGCCGGTGCTGTTCACCGGCACCATGGCCGCCGTCGTGCTCGGCGGCGCCGCCACCGTGGGCGGCGTCGGCCTGGGGTACGAGTTCGGGCTCTCCGGCGCGTGGCTCGTGGCCGCCATCGGCGTCGGCGTGCTCATCCTGTCGGTGGCGTTCGCCCCGATCCTGGCCCGCCTGAAGATCTACACCGTCTCGCAGATGCTCCGCCTGCGGTACGGCCGCGGCGGGGCCTCGCACGCCTCCTCGTTCGTGATGCTCGCGTACACGCTCATGCTCGCCGCCACCTCCACCGGCGCCTACGCGTCGATCTTCGTGGTGCTCTTCGGCTGGGACCGCTGGCTGTCCGTCCTGGTGGGCGGCGGCATCGTGCTGGCCTACTCCGTGCTCGGCGGCATGTGGTCCATCACCCTGGCGGACATGGCCCAGTTCCTCATCATGACCGTCGGCCTGTTCGCCCTCATGCTCCCCCTCTCCCTGGCCAACGCCGGCGGCTGGGGTGCCATGCAGGAGCGCCTGGGCGCCGAGTTCTTCAGCTGGGACGGGATCGGCGTGCAGTCGATCGTCACCTACTCCGTGGTCTACACCCTCGGCCTGCTGATCGGCCAGGACGTCTGGCAGCGCGTGTTCACGGCCCGCTCCCCCCGCGTGGCGCAGATCGGCGGCGCCACCGCGGGCCTGTACTGCATCATCTACGGCGTCGCGGGCGCCGTGATCGGCATGGCCGCCCGCACGGTCACCGCGGACATCGCCACCCAGGACGACGTGTTCGCGTGGGTCGCCCAGAACCTGCTGCCCGTCGGCGTCGGCGGCGTGGCCCTGGCGGCCGCCGTTGCGGCCATGATGTCCACCGCCTCGGGCGCGATCATCGCGGCCTCGACCGTGATGCGCACGGACATCCTCCCCATCCTCCGCGGCGAGGCCACCGCCTCCGAGGACGGCGCCACCGCCGGGGACGAGGCCCCGGAGACCGCGGCGGAGCTCGCCTCGAACCGCGGCTGGGTGCTGCTGCTCGGCGCCGTCGTGCTGGGGCTGGCGATCGTCGTCCCGGACGTGGTGGCGGCCCTGACCATCGCGTACGACATCCTCGTGGGCGGCCTGTTCGTCGCGATCGTCGGCGGCCTCGTGTGGAAGCGCGGCACCGGGACGGCGGCCCTGTGGTCCATGGTGGTCGGGACGGTGGGCACCCTCGGCACCATGGGCTGGCTCGAGCTGAACGCGGCGGAGCCCTTCGAGGGCGTCTTCGCGAACGAGCCGATCTACGTCGGCCTGGCCGCCTCCGCCGTCGTGTACGTCCTCCTCAGCCTGATGACCCCGCCCACCGACCCCGCGGTCCTCGAGGCCTGGCGCGTGCGCTCCCGCCACGGCGTCGACGCCGTGGCGGGAGCGTCTCTGACCAGGAATCCCGGGGCCTGCGATCCTCCGATGCCCGCACGATGGTCAGGCCAGACGATGCGGCGGCGGGCGATCCTTCCTCAGGCTCCTCCCGGCCCCTAGTGTTTCCGTATAGCTCGGGACCGGGACGCCCCCTCGGGGCCGTTCCGGCTTCCATTCACCCGGGCCTCGCTGGAGACAGAAAGGCAACGGTTCCCATGACCACCAAGAATCGCGCCGTGGCATTCCACGGCATCAAGGACGTGCGCGTCGACGAGCTCGACTTCCCCAAGCTGGAGATGCCCGACGGCTCCGCCGCCCCGCACGGCGTCATCCTCAAGATCGTCGCGACCAACATCTGCGGCAGCGACCTGCACATCTACCGCGGGTCCTTCCCCGCACCCGAGGGCATGGTGCTGGGTCACGAGATGACCGGCCAGGTGCTGGAGGTCGGCAGCGACGTCCAGTTCCTGCAGGAGGGCGACCTCGTCTCCGTGCCGTTCAACGTGGCCTGCGGCCGCTGCCGCAACTGCCGCGCCGGCCGGACCGAGATCTGTGAGACCGCCAACCCGGAGCAGGCGTGCGCCGCCTACGGCTTCAATCTGGGCGGCTTCCAGGGCGGACAGGCCGAGTACCTGTTCGTGCCGTACGCCGACTTCCAGCTGCTGCGCTTCCCGGGCCAGGAGCAGGCGATGGAGAAGATCCTGGATCTGGCCGTGCTCTCGGACATCCTCCCCACGGCGTTCCACGGCCTCATGGAGGCCGGCGCCAAGCCCGGCTCCACCGTCTACATCGCCGGTGCCGGCCCCGTGGGCCGGTGCGCCGCGGCCGCCGCTCGGCTGCTGGGCGCCTCGTGCATCATCGTGGGCGACCAGGACGCCTCGCGGCTGGAGCTGGTGCGCAAGCACGGCTGCGAGACCATCGACCTCTCCGTCACGGAGAACCTGCAGGACGCCGTGAACGACATCCTCGGCGAGCCGATGGTGGACTGCGCGGTGGACTGCGTCGGCTCCGAGGCCCACGGCCTGGGCTCCGCGTCCGATGAGATGCAGCCGATCGCCGCCGTGAACCAGGTCCTGGACATCACCCGTCCGGGCGGCGCCACGGGCATCATCGGCATCTACGGGCCGGACCCGATCGCGGAGACGAAGGCCGAGCAGGAGGGCACCTTCCCGGTGGACTTCGGCAAGGCCTGGATCAAGTCGCCCCACATCATCGGCGGCCAGGCGCCCATCATGCGCTACAACCGCCAGCTGATGATGTCCATCCTGTGGGACCGGATGCCGTACCTGACGGAGATGGTCAACCCGCGCGTCATCAGCCTGGACGAGGCACCCCAGGCCTATGCGGAGTTCGACCAGGGCTCCCTGGAGAAGTTCGTCATCGACCCCCACGGCATGATCGCCCGCTGAGCGGTCCGCCTCCGGAGGCACGACGGCGCCCCTCACCTGCCCGCGCAGGTGAGGGACGCCGTCGTCGTCCGCGGATCATGCCGCGTGCAGCAGCGTGGCGGTGATCCCGAGGGCCGCCAAGCCCACCACCAGCGCGACCATGCAGGCCACCGACGCCAGGGCCGGCCGGGCCTGCTCCCGCGCGATTCCGTCCGCGTGCGCCACGTAGCGCCGGCGCTGCGTGGCCAGCACCGCCGCCCCGCCGACGGCCGCCACCACCGCAGGCCCGAACGCCCACGCGCCGACGGCCGGCCACCACCTCAGGAACGTGAGGCTGAGGACGCCCAGCGCCAGGACCGTGCGGCCCCAGCTCATCACGGTGCGCTCGGGCTGCAGCCCCGGGTCGTGATGCAGGCGCATCGTCTCAGCCTCGCGGAAGGACGACGGCGGCCAGCAGCACCACGACGGCCAGCACGACGCCCCCCGCGAGGACCGGGACGATCAGCGGCAGCGGCAGCGGACGGCCGCGGCGCATCGCCCGCTCCACCCGGAGCCAGCGCGCGCCCGCGCCCAGGGCGAGCAGCGCCGCCAGGACGAGCAGCACCGTGCTCAGCACCACCCGGACCGGCGGCGCGAAGAGGGCGCCGGTGAACGCCTCCACCGCGACCCCGCCGGCCAGCAGCGCCAGCGCCGTCCGGACCCAGGCCAGGAACGTGCGCTCGTTGGCGAGCGTGAACCGGGGGTCCGGCTCCTCCCCGCCCGCCAGGAGGCGGTGCTGCCAGGCCGGCCGGCCGCCGTCGTGGGCGGCGGTCTCGGGGCCGTCGGGGGTCTCTGCTGCGTCCATGCGGCCATGGTAGCGACGGCGTAGACTGGCCGGTCGGGCGCGCCCGGCCGCCGCGGCCGCGACGGCGCCGCCCCCCCCCGCCCATCCGATGGAGCCCCATGAGCCCCGCCCACACCGCCACTCCTGCGGCACGTCCCGAGCCGACCCGCGAACAGGTCCGACGCTGGCGCCGCTACCTCGCGGATGAGATCGCCGAGGGCCAGATCTACCGCGACATCGCCGCTCGCAAGGACGGCGTGGAGCGCGACATCCTGCTCGGCCTCGCCGAGGCCGAGCGCCGCCACGAACAGCACTGGCGGGCCCTCCTGGGCGAGCACGCCGAGAACCCGCCGCGCCCCTCCCTGCACCGCATCCTGCTGCGCTGGCTCGCGCGGATCTTCGGCTCCGTGTTCGTGCTGGCCCTGGCCCAGCGCGCCGAGTCGGACACTCCCTACGCGGAGGACCAGGACGCCCCCGAGGGCATGGTGGCGGATGAGGCCATCCACGAGGAGGTCGTGCGCGGCCTCGCCGCCCGGGGTCGCGAGCAGCTGGCCGGCAACTTCCGCGCCGCCGTCTTCGGCATGAACGACGGGCTGGTCTCCAACCTGGCGCTCGTGATGGGCATCGGCGCGACGGGCGTGGCGCCGTCCGTGGTGCTGTTCACCGGCGTGGCCGGCCTGCTGGCGGGCGCGCTGTCCATGGCGGCCGGCGAGTACGTCTCGGTGCGGTCCCAGCGGGAGCTGCTCGAGGCCTCCTCCCCCACCCAGATCACCCTCGAGGCGGCCCAGCACCTGGACCTGGACCACAACGAGCTCAAGCTCGTCTACCTGGCCCGCGGCATGACGCCCGAGGACGCCGAGCACCGCGCGCTCGAGCGCCTCGGCTATCTCACGTGCGACTGCAACCCGCAGTTCTCCGCCCGTCCCGACGGCTCCCAGGGCCCGGTGGACCACTCGGACTCCTTCGCGGAGATCGGCTCGGCGTGGAGCGCCTCCCTGTCCAGCTTCGCGTTCTTCGCCTCCGGCGCACTCATCCCGATCCTGCCGTACATCTTCGGCATGTCCGGGCTGTGGGCCCTGGGCCTGGCGGCGGCGATGGTGGGCGTGGCCCTGCTCTTCACCGGCGGTGTGGTCGGGCTGCTGTCCGGCTCCTCACCGCTGGCTCGGGGCCTGCGCCAGCTCGCGATCGGCTTCGGCGCCGCTGCCGTGACGTACGTGCTCGGCCTGCTCTTCGGCGCGAACGTGGGCTGACGCGGGGAGGGCGGTCTGGCGCCCCGGCCACGAGAAGAGGGTCCGGTCCTCTCCGTCCTCTCGGCGGCTCAGTTCCTCCAGAGCCCCGATGAGTGCACCGACAGCGGTGGGCCGGCCCGCTGTCGCAGTGTCGCTCTGCTCTGTGTCATGAGGAGCGGAAGGTGGTGACCATGCGGGCCTCAGGTACGCGGTTCCCACCGGAAGGTGCTCTTTGCCATGGCGAACGCCGCCACGACGAAGGCGAGGCTCGGCAGCAGCAGGCTGACGGCCTCGTGGAGGGCCATGCCGCTCCATCCCTCGATGATCAGCTCGGTCACCGCACCGCCGGGGAGCAGGCGTTTGACTCCGGCAAGCTCCTCCGTGCCGGTCAGACCGACCCACATGGAGGCGCCGAGGGCGACGACGAACAGGGGCAGCGTGGTCACCTGCGCGTGGTCCGGGGAGTTGGTGAGACCCGCCGTCGCGATGGCCGCGCCCACGAACATCAACTCCAGGACGACGACGGCGGCCACGACGGCCACGACCCCCACCGGAGGGGTGCCGACGACCGACAGGATCGCGACGATGACCCCGGCCTGCACCAGGTTCACCAGCGCAATCGGCAGCACGAGACCGCTCAAGATGGAGGCGTCCTTCGCCGACGTGGAGCGCAGCCGCTTGAGGAACAGGTTCTGGCGGCGGGAGGCCAGGGTGGTCGTCGCCGTGATGTAGGTGCCCATGGCGGTCACGGTGACCAGGATCAGAGCGGCCGTCACCGGGGTGCCCCCGAAGTTCTCGCGGTTGAAGATCAGGACCGCGCTGAAGGCGAGGGGGATGAACAACGACGAGGCTGCGACGAGGCGGTTGCGGACGAGCTGTGTCATCTCGCTGCGGGCGATGGCGAACATTGCGGGCTCCTCTTGTGGTGGTCGAGTCGGTCGTGAGGACGTGTGATCAGGCGTTAAGGGCGCGGAAGAGGGATTCGAGCCCCTCGGCTCCGACGTTCAGGCCCTCGAGCTCCACATCGCGGGAGCGGGACCACACCAGGAGGCGGTACAGGTCCTCCTGGAGGTTCGTGGTGGGGATGGTGACCGCGCCGCCGGGTGCGATCGTCGCGTCCTCGAACGGGACGGTGGGCTCACCACTCAGCCGGAAGCTGATGGTCGAGGGGAAGGCCGAGGTGAGCTCGGCGACTGTCCCCTGCCGATGGATGCGGCCGCTGTGCATGAGCGCGATGCGGTCGGCCCGCTCCTGGGCCTCCTCGAGGTAGTGCGTGGTGAGCAGGATCGTCGCGCCCTCGTCACGCAGCCGGTCCACGACGTGCCAGAGTGCGTCGCGTGCCTCGATGTCCAACCCCGTGGTGGGCTCGTCAAGGAAGATCAGCTCCGGTGAGCCGAAGATCGCCGTGGCGAAGTCGAGGCGGCGCTTCTCGCCGCCAGAGAGCTGCCCGGTCCGGGTGTCCCGACGCCGGCGGAGGTCCACGAGGTCCAGGACACGGTCGACGTCGTCGTCCCGCCGCGTCAGACGACCGATCAGCGCGAGGGTCTCGCGTACGGTCAGGTCCGGGGCGAACCCGCTCTCCTGGAGCATGATCCCCACCCGACGACGCAGGGTGCGGTCGCTCGGGTCCTGCCCGAGGACCCGCACGGAGCCGGCGGTCGGGGCCCGGTGACCCTCCATGACCTCGATGGTGGTGGTCTTCCCGGCACCGTTGGTGCCGAGCAGGCCGAAGAACTCCCCACGTCGGATCTCGAGATCGATCCCGTCGACGGCAGTGAAGTCCCCGTAGTCGACCCTGAGGTCGTGGATCTCGACGATCGTCTCCGTGCGAGAGTCGACGGCGGTGGGGGCGGGGAGAAGCGTCGTGTTCTGCATGTCCCCCACACAACCAACCGGAATCCGCCCCCGACAGTGAGGTCACGTCACTGCGCGGCATGACAGAGTTGGTGCGCAAGCATGACGCTGCGTCACTGGTGCGGGGCGGGCCGGTGACGGAAAGGTGGATGTCGTTCCGATCCCGCGGCACCCGCGGCGGATCGGGACCGCCGAAGAGAACCAACCATCGACCTGGACACGGGAGGCTCCCATGAAGACCATCCGGACCATCGCATTCATCCTGTTTCTCTGTGCCACCGCGTTCGGCGTCATGTTGACGCTGCACTACCTGCCCATCCCCGAGATCCTGCCCTCTGAGATCACCTCCTGGGTCCCCGCACGGGACACCGCCGACGCCACCTGGCTGATCGTCGGCATGGTGGTCGCCGTCGTCGCGACCGCTGTGGGGTTCTCGGCCAGCCACAAGGCCGTCGAGCGAGAGACGCAGGTGACCTCCTGAGGGGCACCCGATCCACGCGCTGACTGAACATGGAGTGCCCATGACCTCCGAGCACACGTCGGAGACGCGAAGGCTGCGCAGTAGGACGAGCTTCGTCCTGCTCGCAGTCTTCGGTGTTGCCGCCATCGTCGCCCTCCTGACGTCCGCTGTGGAGCCGTGGCCCCCTCTCGTCCTGGCACCCGGCCTCATCGCCGGCCTCTGGCTGCTGTCCCAGTGGCACCGGGAGGTGGCTGCTCCGACGCGTTGGGCAGTGCTCGCCCTGGGCACTCTCACCTGGGCGCTCAGCGCCCTCTGGGATCTGACTCCCCTGGGCGCCCTGGCCTTCGCCCTCGCCGGTGCGCTCGAGGTCATGTGGAGCCGACACGCCAGGGCCGTCGTGACCCTGCTGGTGCTCACTGTCGGGTCGGCGGCCGGCGCTCTCGTGTTCGTCACCGATCCCCAGGCCTTGTGGGTCTATGTCGGCATGGGCGCCCTGCTGACGGGCGTCGCGTGCGTGACCATCCCCGTTTCCCGAATCTCCTTCGACCTCATGCGCCTGCAGGACCAGCGTGCGGAGCAGGAGCGGGCAGCCTCTCTCGATGCCGAGCGGCTGCGCTTCTCCCAGGACCTCCATGACATCCAAGGCCATGCGCTGCACGTGGTGAAGCTCAAGATCGCCGTCGCCCAGCGGATGCTTTCCACGGACACCGACGCGGCCCAGCGGGAACTCGATGAGGCTCAGCAGACCCTGCGCCAGACCATGGCCGAGACCAAGGCGCTGGCACAGGACGGGCACACCTTGACCCTGCGCGGTGAGCTCGCGAACTCCGTCGCGCTGCTCGAGGCCACAGGCATCACCGTCACCACCGACGACGACGGCGGCCCGCGAGGCGAAGAGTTCGAGCATGTGGCCGGCGTCGTGATCAGGGAGGGGACCACCAACATCCTGCGTCACTCCGACGCCCGCAGGGTCGAGATCAGCCTTGCCCCCGGGCACGTGGTGATCTCCAATGACGGTGCGGCCGGTGTCTCCGCCGAGGACCACACGGGAGGGCTGGACAACCTCCGGTCCCGCCTCGCGGGGGTCGGAGGCCGCCTGGACGTCTCCTGTGTCGACGGACGGTTCACCCTCGGGGCACGATGGGAAGCGGACGAGGAGGAGTCGGTGTGAATGACATCAGGATCGTCCTGGCGGACGACGAGAAGCTCCTGCGCACAGCACTGGCCACTCTGCTGGAGATAGAGGGCGGCATCCGCGTCGAGGAGGTGGCCGCCGACGGCCATGAGGCGGTCGAGGCAGTGCGCCGCATCGATCCCGACATGCTGGTGACGGACATGGAGATGCCCGGTCTGGACGGCGTCGCAGCCGTCGCGACGCTCCGCGAGACCCACCCCGACCTCCCGGTGGTGATGCTCACCCGCCACGCCCGTCCCGGGGTGCTCCGACGGGCGCTGAAGGCTGGCGTCACCGGGTTCGTCACCAAGTCTGCGGAGCCGGGGGAAATCGCCGATGTGATCCGCAGGGTGAACAGCGGGCAACGATGGATCGATCCGGACACCACGGCCCGGGCGATCTCGGACGACTGTCCCCTCACCGACCGGGAGCTCGACGCCCTGCGTGCCACGGGCGAGGGGTACTCCGTGGCCAGGATCGCGCAGCAGCTGCACCTTGCGGAGGGCACGGTCCGCAACTACCTCTCCAGCGCCATGCAGAAGACCCAGACGTCCACGCGCCATGACGCGGCGCGGTTCGCCCGCCGCCACGAGTGGCTCTGACTACGCGTCTCCCGTCACCTCACAGGACCTCACCACGACGACGGCCCCTCACCCTGGCGGGTGAGGGGCCGTTCGCTGTGGTCGCCGTGCCGTCAGGCCCGGCGGCCGAGGGTCGGGATCAGGCCTGGGCCTGCAGGATCTCCCGCATGAGCTGGGCGGTCTCGGACGGCGTCTTGCCGACCTTCACGCCCGCGGCCTCGAGGGCCTCCTTCTTGGCCTGCGCGGTGCCGGCGGAGCCGGAGACGATGGCGCCGGCGTGGCCCATGGTCTTGCCCTCCGGGGCGGTGAAGCCGGCCACGTAGCCGACGACCGGCTTGGTGACGTTGGCCTTGATGAACTCGGCCGCACGCTCCTCGGCGTCGCCGCCGATCTCACCGATCATCACGATGGCCTGGGTGTCCGGGTCGGCCTCGAAGGCCTCGAGGGCGTCGATGTGGGTGGTGCCGATGACCGGGTCGCCGCCGATGCCGATGGCGGTGGAGAAGCCGAAGTCACGCAGCTCGTACATCATCTGGTAGGTCAGCGTGCCGGACTTGGACACGAGGCCGATGGGGCCGGAGCCGGTGATGGTGGCCGGGGTGATGCCGGCCAGGGCCTCGCCCGGGGTGATGATGCCGGGGCAGTTCGGGCCGATGATGCGGGTCTTCGGCTTGCCGTCCTCGCCGGTCTTCGACTGCGACAGGGCGAAGAACTCCGCGGAGTCCTGCACCGGGATGCCCTCGGTGATGACCACGAGCAGCGGGATCTCGGCCTCGATGGCCTCGATGGCGGCGTCCTTGGCGAAGGCCGGCGGCACGAAGGCGACGGACACGTCCGCGCCGGTCTTCTCCATGGCCTCCGTGACGGTGCCGAAGACGGGCAGCTCGACGGCGTTGCCGTCCTTGTCCTCGTGGGACACGGTGGTGCCGGCCTTGTGGGCGTTCACGCCGCCCACGATGTTCGTGCCGGCCTTGAGCATGAGGCGGGTGTGCTTGGTGCCCTCACCGCCGGTGATGCCCTGGACGATGACCTTGGAGTCCTTGTTCAGGTAGATCGACATAGCTGTTTCCTCAGTCTTTCCGAACGGTCAGTTCGCGGAGTGGGCGAGCTCGGCGGCCTTGTCGGCGCCCTCGTCCATGGTGGCGGCCAGGGTGACGAGCGGGTGGTTCGCCTCCTGCAGGATGCGGCGGCCCTCCTCCACGGCGTTGCCGTCCAGGCGCACGACCAGTGGCTTGGTGGCGGTGTCGCCCAGGATCTCGAGGGCCTTGACGATGCCGTTCGCGACGGCGTCGCACGCGGTGATGCCGCCGAAGACGTTCACGAACACGGACTTGACCTGCTCGTCGCCCAGGATGACGTCGAGACCGTTGGCCATGACCTCGGCGTTGGCGCCGCCGCCGATGTCCAGGAAGTTGGCCGGCTTCACGCCGCCGTGCTGCTCGCCGGCGTACGCGACGACGTCGAGGGTGGACATCACGAGGCCGGCGCCGTTGCCGATCACGCCGACCTGGCCGTCCAGCTTCACGTAGTTGAGGCCGTTGGCCTTGGCCTTGGCCTCCAGCGGGTCCTCGGTGCGCTCGTCGACGAGGGCGGCGTGGCCCTCGTGGCGGAACGCCGCGTTGTCGTCGAGGGAGACCTTGCCGTCCAGGGCGAGGATCGTGCCGTCGCCGGTCTTCACCAGCGGGTTCACCTCGACGAGGGTGGCGTCCTCCTTCTCGAAGACCTCCCAGAGCTTCTGGATGACCTCGGCGACGTCGGCGCGCAGCTCCTCGGGGAAGCCCGCCTCGGTGACGATCTTCTGGGCGGTCTCGGCGTCGATGCCGGTCAGCGGGGAGACGGGCACCTTGGCGAGGGCCTCGGGGCGCTCCTCGGCGAGCTGCTCGATCTCCATGCCGCCCTCGACCGAGCACATGGCCAGGTAGGTGCGGTTGGCGCGGTCCAGCAGCACGGAGAAGTAGTACTCCTCGGCGATGTCGGCGCCCTGGGCGATCATGACCTGGTGCACGGTGTGGCCCTTGATGTCCATCCCCAGGATGGCCTTGGCGTGCTCGTAGGCCTCGTCGGCCGTCTTGGCGACCTTCACGCCGCCGGCCTTGCCACGGCCGCCGACCTTCACCTGCGCCTTGACGACGGTGACGCCGCCGATCTTCTCCGCGGCCGCCTTGGCCTCGTCCGGGGTCTGCGCAACGATGCCGGCCAGCACGGGGACGCCGTGCGCCTCGAACAGATCGCGCGCCTGGTACTCATACAGGTCCACGGTGGTATGTCCTTCTTGGTCGAAGACAGGGTCTGCCGGCCTCGCCCGCGGGCGCGGCCGACGTCGACGCCCCCTCCGTGGCCGGGCCGGGCACGGAGGCACGGCAGGGCGCCGGACGGCGGCGTTCCACGGCTCACTCTAGTCCACCCCCGGGGAGACCGGGGGCCTGCGGGCCGGTCCCGTCAGCCCTCGACCTTCGTCAGCGGGGCGTAGCGCAGCAGCAGCCGCTTCTGCGCCCCGGTGGCGTCGAAGGTGACGGTCGCGACGGTCTTGTCCCCCGCGCCCGCGACGGCGTCCACACGCCCCTCGCCGAAGGTCGCGTGGGAGACGCGGTCACCCGGGCTGAGCGCCACGATCTCCTTCTGCGGCTGCACCCGGCTCGGCGCCTTCCCGCGCACCACGGCGGAGGGCACCGTCAGGTCCGCCGGCTCGTCCCCGCGGGTGAGGCGCTGGGGCCGCGCGCCGTCGTCGTCCCGGGACCGCCAGGCCGGTCGCCCGCCGCCGAACCGCCCCGCGTAGCGCGAGGTGCCGGCGCCGGTCAGGCTCAACGAGCCGGCCGAGCGCGTGGTGCCCTCCCGCTCCCAGTCGATGAGCGCCTCCGGGATCTCCCCGAGGAACTGGCTGGGCGGGTTGAACTGGTGCTGGCCCCACAGCGAGCGTGCCTCGGCGCGCGTCAGGAACAGGCGACGGCGGGCGCGCGTCAGGCCCACGTAGGCCAGACGGCGCTCCTCCGCGAGCTCCTTCTCGTCCGTCATCGAGCGGGCGTGCGGGAACACCCCGTGCTCCATGCCCGTCAGGAACACCACGGGGAACTCGAGGCCCTTGGCGGTGTGCAGCGTCATGAGCGTGACCTGGCCCTGCTGCTCGGCGAGCGCCTCGCCCTCCACGTCCGGGGCCGTGGGCAGCTGGTCCGCGTCCGCCACGAGCGCCACCTGCTCGAGGAAGTCGGACAGGGTGCCGTCCGGGTGCGTCGTCTCGAAGGAGCGGACGACGGCGACGAGCTCGCCGAGGTTGTCCGCGCGGGACTCGTCCTGCAGGTCCTCGGACTCGCGGAGGGCGGCCAGCATCCCGGACTGCTCGAGGACGGCCTCCAGGACGGTGGCCGGGCCGGCGGACTCGGCGACCTGGCCGAGGTCGTCCATCATCTGCACGAAGCCGCGGACGGCCTTGAGCGAGCGCGCGGCCATGCCGGGGGCGTTCTCGGCGTCGCGCAGGGCCGCGGAGAACGTGGAGCGGTTGCGCTCGGCCCACGCGGCGATGGCGCCCTCGGCCCGGTCCCCGATGCCCCGCTTGGGCTCGTTGAGGATGCGGCGCACGTTGACGTCGTCGTCGGGGTTGACGATCACCCGCAGGTAGGCGAGCGCGTCCTTGATCTCCTTGCGGTCGTAGAAGCGCGTGCCGCCGATGACCCGGTACGGGATGCCGCGCGTCACCAGCCGCTCCTCGAGCGCACGGGACTGCGCGTTGGTCCGGTAGAACACGGCGACGTCGGCCGGGCGGATCCCGTCCTCGTCCTGCAGCCGGTCGATGGTGGTGGCGATCCACTCCGCCTCGGCGGACTCGTTCTCCGCGGCGTAGCCGACGATCGCGGGGCCCTCCCCCTCGGCCGTCCACAGGCGCTTGGGACGGCGGTCCGGGTTGCGCTCGATCACCGCGTTGGCGGCGTCCAGGATGGTCTGCGTGGAGCGGTAGTTCTGCTCGAGCTTGATGGTGACGGCGTCCGTGAAGTCCTGCTCGAACTCGACGATGTTGCGGATGTCCGCGCCGCGGAACGCGTAGATGGACTGGTCCGAGTCGCCGACGACGGTCAGCTCGCCGCCGGGGGTCTCCACGCCCTCGGGGTCGCCCGCCGGGCCGGCGAGGAGCCGGATCAGGCGGTACTGTGCGTGGTTGGTGTCCTGGTACTCGTCCACGAGGACGTGGCGGAACCGGCGGCGGTAGTTGTCCAGCACGCGCGGGAACGCCTCGAACATGTGGACCGTCATGCCGATCAGGTCGTCGAAGTCCAGGGCGTTGGCCTGGCGCAGGCGGGCCGTGTAGTCCCGGTAGACGGCGGCGACGGCGCGGCCCCACGGGTCCCCCTCGGCCACGGTGGCGGCGTAGTCGTCCGCCTCCACGAGCTCGTTCTTCAGGGAGCTGATGCGGTTCAGCAGGGCCTTGGGCGCGAAGCGCTTCGGGTCCAGCTCGTGCTGCTTGGCGACGGTGGTGACCAGGCGCAGGCTGTCCGCCGAGTCGTAGATGGTGAACGTGGACTTCAGCCCGATGTTGGCGGCCTCGTTGCGCAGCAGCCGCACGGCGGAGGAATGGAACGTGGAGATCCACATCCGCTGGGCGGTGGGACCGATCAGACCGGCCACGCGCTCGCGCATCTCCGCGGCGGCCTTGTTCGTGAAGGTGATGGCGAGGATCTCGTGCGGCCGCGCCCGTCCGGTGGCGAGCAGCCACGCGATGCGGTGGGTCAGCACCCGGGTCTTGCCCGAGCCGGCGCCCGCCACGATCAGCAGCGGCGCCCCCGTGTGGGTCACCGCGGCTGCCTGCTGCGGGTTGAGCCCCGCCACGAGCGACTCGGGAGTGTGCGTCGGCGCGGCCGGCCGGACGTCCTCGCCCCAGGCCTCGGGGTCCGCGGCCGCGCGCGTGACGGCCGGGGGCACGAGCCCGGGCAGGGCGGTCTCCGGGTCCGCCGGGCGGCGGGTGCGGTCGAGGTTCAGGGGCGTGCGTCCGAGCGCGGAGAAGAGGTCAGCCATGGCGGACCCAGTCTAGGCGTGGCCCCGGACGCGACAGCGGGCGCCGCCGTCGTCGCCCCCCGCCCCCACCCCACCCGCACTCTCGAACGTGATGTGGGGCCTATCTCGCGTTCGAAAGTCCCCATGACCCCGATTTCACGTTCGAAAGTGAGCTGGGCGGCGCGGGACCGGACCGGCTCGGCCGGTCTGGGAGGATGGACCGCGGAGGTGCCCCGTGTCCCAGAAGTCTCGCAAGTCCCGTCCGCGCCCGTCGCGGCCCGCCGCGCGCCCGGTCGCCGAGTCCCCGCGCTCCCGTCCCACGCTGCGGGACGTCAACGTCCGTGAGGACCTCGCCGCGGCCGCTGAGCGCGAGGGCAGCCCGGCGATCCCGGTGAGCGCGCTGATCGTGACCACCCTGCTCGTGGGCGCGTACCTCCATCTGCTGGTGCTGCAGCAGATGACCCAGCTCAGCGGCGGCCTGGCGATGCCGGACTCCCTGCTGTTCTACGGGCAGGACCACATCCGCGCGCTCTCCGCGGTCATGGACGAGGACGCCCGCGGCCAGCTGAACTGGGTGCACAAGACGGCCGGCGTGATCTTCCCGATCGCCGTGGCACTGACGGTCACCGCGGTCGGCGCATGGCGCCTGCGTCCCGTCGGCGCCAAGTGGGCCGTCTTCGGGCTGGGCGTGCTGTTCGCGGTCGTGGACATCTGCGAGAACATCGCGATCGAGCAGGCGATCGCCGCCGGCGGCCCGGGCACCGGCCTGGCCGCCGCCCTGACGCTGACCCGCTGGGTCCTGCTGGCGCTGCTCGCGCTGGCGGTGGCCGTGATGCTGTGGGCCGGGCGGCGCCGTCGTGGTCGCGCCACGCGGGCGGCCTGAAGGGCTCGGCTAGACTCGCTCACCGGACCGACGCACGGTCCGCGCCCCAGTAGCTCAGTTGGATAGAGCGACCCTCTCCTAAAGGGTAGGCCGTCGGTTCGATTCCGGCCTGGGGCACCTGGGCGGCCGGTCCGGTCGCCGCCTCATTCCGCGTCGGCGAACTGCGTGGTGTAGAGCTCCGCATACCGCCCGCCCGCCGCGAGCAGCGCGGCGTGCGTGCCGCGCTCCACGATCCGCCCGGCCTCGACCACGAGGATCTCGTCCGCGCTGCGCACGGTGGAGAGCCGGTGCGCGATCACGATCGCGGTCCGCCCGGCCAGCGCCTCCCCCAGCGCCTCCTGGATGGCGCGTTCGTTGGTGGAGTCCAGCGCCGCCGTCGCCTCGTCCAGCACCACGACGCGCGGAGCCGCCAGCAGCAGCCGCGCGATCGTCATGCGCTGCCGCTCGCCGCCGGAGAGGCGGTAGCCGCGCTCGCCGACCACGGTGTCCAGCCCGTCCGGCAGCGCCTCGACCACGGGGCGCAGGCGGGCCCGCTCGACGGCGTCCCACAGCTGCTCGTCCGTCGCGTCGGGGCGGGCCAGCGTCAGGTTGGCGCGCACGGTCTCGTGGAAGAGGTGGCCGTCCTGGGTCACCATGCCCACGGCCCGCTGCAGGTCCGCGAACGCGAGGTCCCGCACGTCCACGCCGCCGATCTCGACGGCGCCGGAGGTGACGTCGTGCAGGCGCGTGACGAGCGAGGCTATGGTGGACTTGCCCGCACCCGAAGAGCCCACGAGGGCCACGGTGGCCCCGGCGGGCACGGCCACGTCGATCCCGTGCAGCACCTCCTCGCCGCCGCGCGTGTCCAGCACGGCGACCTCCTCGAGGGAGGCCAGGGACACCTGCTCCGCGGTGGGGTAGGCGAAGCGCACGTCCCGCAGCCGCACGGACAGGGGCCCCTCCGGCAGGGCCGCGGGCCGCGCGGGCTCCGTGATGAGCGGCTCCAGGTCCAGGACCTCGAACACGCGCTCGAAGCTCACGAGCGCGCTCATGATCTCCACGCGGGCGTTCGCCAGCGCGGTCAGGGGGGCGTACAGGCGGGTCAGCAGCAGGGCGAGGGTGACGACGTCGCCGGCGTCGAGGGTGCCCGCGATCGCCTGGAGCCCGCCCACGCCGTACACGGCCGCGAGCGCGAGCGCGGAGACCAGGGTGAGCAGCGTGGTGAAGACGGCCTGGCGCACGGAGATGTCCACGCCGGTGGCGCGCACGCGGTCCGCGCGGCGGGCGAACTCGGCGGACTCGGCGGCGGGGCGGCCGAAGAGCTTGATGAGTGTGGCGCCGGGAGCGGAGAACCGCTCGGTCATCTGGTCGCCCATGGCCGCGTTGTGCCCGGCCCGCTCGCGGGACAGGCCCGCCAGCTTCGAGCCGACCGCCCGGGCCGGCAGCAGGAACAGCGGCAGCATCACGAGGGACAGGACGGTGACCTGCCAGCTGGTGGCCACCATCACGCCCAGGGTCAGCGCGACGGACACCACGTTCGCGACGACGCCGGAGAGCGTCCGCGAGATCGCCGACTGCGCCCCGATCACGTCGTTGTTCAGGCGCGAGACGAGCGCGCCGGTGCGGGTGCGCTGGAAGAACGCCACCGGCATGCGCTGCACGTGGTCGAACACGGCGGTGCGCAGGTCGTAGATGACCTGTTCCCCCAGCCCGGCGGAGAGCCACTTGGTGAACACGGACAGCGCCGCGTCGAGCACCGCCACGAGGGCGATCAGCAGGGCCAGCCGCACCACGAGCCCGCGGTCCGCGCCGCCGGTGATCGCGTTGACGACGTCGCCGGCCAGCACGGGCGAGGCCACGCCGAGCACCGCGCCCACGATGGACGCCGCGACGAACACGATCAGGCGGGTGCGGTACCGGCCCGCGAACGCGATGGTCCGGCGCACCGTGCCGCGGGCGAGGCTCTGCTGGGCGTCGGACTGCCCGCGGGTCATCCGCATCATGGACATCCGTGCCGCCGACTCCATGCTCATGGGCCCCTCCGCTCTCTCGACCGTTGGAGAGTCTAGGAACCGCCGGGCACGGGCGGGCGCGATTCCGCTTCCGGCGTCAGGCCGCCAGGCGCAGGTAGTCCCGCCACGCTTCGGCGGGCCGCTCCAGCTCGCGGATCCGCCACTGGGCCCCGCGCGGGCGCACCGGCTCCACCCGCAGCCGCCAGCCCAGGGCCTCGAGCGAGCGGTCCGCCTTCGCCCCGTTGCAGCGCAGGCAGCAGGCCACGAGGTTCTCCCACGAGTTCTCGCCGCCCCGCGAGCGCGGCCGCACGTGGTCCACGGTGGTGGCGTGGGCGCCGCAGTAGGCGCAGCGGTGTCCGTCCCGGCGCAGCACGCCCTTGCGGGAGACCGGGGCCGCATCCGTGTGGGGCACCCGGATGTACTGGTGCAGCAGGATCACGAGGGGTCGGCCCCACGCGCGGGTGGGGCTGCGCATCGGGTCACCGGCGTCCTCGAGCACGCTCGCCTTGCCGGTGGCCACGAGCAGCAGCGCCCGGCGGTCGGAGACGACCGAGAGGGGTTCGTAGCCGGCGTTGAGGACGAGTGTGCGCATCGGGGGCCTCGGAAGCGTGGGGACACAGGGGCGTCGTGTCCCCACGCTAGACGCGGGTGCATCGGCGCGCCGCGTGTCGCCTGCGGCGGCGGAAGAGGTTCACCGGCCCGTCACCGGGCCATCACGCCCCCGTCACGCACGACGACGGCGCGCCGCGCCTCAGCCGTCGAGACGCTCGACCCACACGTGCGCGGCCGTGGCCTCGGCCAGCTCGAGGGCCCCGCCGTCCGCGGCCGCGCCGTCCTCCGCCTCGCCCTCGACCCGGATGTACCCGGCGTCGCGGGCGGCCTCGGCACGCACCACACGGCCGGGGGTCACGCCGGCGCCGGCCAGCTGGGCCAGCAGCTCGGGGTCGGTCTGCACGCCCTCGGCCAGCCCGCGGACGCGGAACCGGCCGGCGGTGGCGGCCTCCTCGGAGAGCCGGGCGCCCGCCAGGCCCATGTCGCGGCTCCAGTCCTCGGCGGAGGCCTGCTCGGGCCGGGGCGGGATCGGGGTGCCGTAGGGGGTCTCGGTGGGGTTCTCCAGGAGCGTGAGCAGGCGGCGCTCCACCTGGTCGCTCATCACGTGCTCCCAGCGGCAGGCCTCCTCGTGGACGAGCTCCCACTCGAGGCCGATCACGTCCGCGAGCAGGCGCTCGGCCAGGCGGTGCTTGCGCAGCACGGACACGGCCCGCTCGCGGCCCGCCACGGTCAGCTCCAGCCGACGGTCCGCGCCCACGTGCACCAGCCCGTCCCGCTCCATGCGGGCCACGGTCTGGGAGACGGTGGGGCCGGAGTGCTCCAGACGCTCGACGATGCGGGCGCGCAGCGGGGGGATGCCCTCCTCCTCGAGCTCGAGGATCGTGCGCAGGTACATCTCGGTGGTGTCGATCAGATCCGTCATGGCACGTCCTCTTCCCTCGGGCTCTTCGTCCCGGACATCCTAGCGAGGCGTGAGTCACGTGGACGGCCGGTGGTCCCGGGCGCGGGAGAATGGGCGCGACCCGCGACCCCGAAGCGTCAGGAGCACGCATGACCTCCCCCGCCGAGATCACCATCCCCCAGGACCTGCTGCCGGCCGACGGCCGCTTCGGCGCCGGCCCCTCCAAGGTCCGCCCCGAGCAGCTGAGCGCGCTCCAGGACGCAGCCGGGCTGCTCGGCACGTCGCACCGTCAGAAGCCGGTCAAGGACCTGGTGGCGAGCGTCCGGTCGGGCGTCGCCGAGCTGTTCTCGGCGCCGGAGGGCTACGAGGTGATCCTCGGCGTCGGCGGCTCCACCGCGTTCTGGGACGCGGCCGCCTTCAGCCTGGTCCGCGAGCGCGCCCAGCATCTGAGCTTCGGCGAGTTCGGCTCGAAGTTCGCCAAGGCCACCGACCAGGCGCCGTTCCTGGCGCCGTCGGACATCCGCACCTCCGAGCCGGGCACCCGCCCCGAGCCGGAGGCCGTGGCCGGGGTCGACGTGTACGCGTGGCCGCACAACGAGACCTCCACCGGCGTGATGGCGCCCGTCGTCCGCCCCGCGGGCATCGACGAGGACGCGCTGGTCGTCGTCGACGCCACCTCGGCCGCGGGCGGCCTGCCGGTGGACGTGTCCGAGGCGGACGTGTACTACTTCGCGCCGCAGAAGAACTTCGCGTCCGACGGCGGTCTGTGGCTCGCGCTGTTCTCCCCGCGGGCCCTGGCGCGGGTCGCGGAGATCAAGGAGTCCGGCCGCTGGATCCCGGCGTTCCTGGACCTGGCCACGGCCGTGGAGAACTCCCTCAAGGACCAGACCTACAACACGCCCGCGCTGGCCACGCTCGTCATGCTGGACGCGCAGCTGCGCTGGATGAACGGTCAGGGCGGGCTGGACGCGATGACCGCCCGCACCGCCGACTCCTCCTCGCGCGTGTACGCGTGGGCCGAGGCGTCGTCGTTCGCCACGCCCTTTGTGGCCCGGTCCGAGGACCGCTCCGCCGTGGTCTGCACCGTCGACTTCTCCGACGACGTCGACGCGGCGGCGGTCGCCCAGGCCCTGCGCGCGAACGGCGTGGTGGACGTGGAGCCCTATCGCAAGCTCGGCCGGAACCAGCTGCGGATCGCGACCTTCGCCGCGACCGAGCCCGAGGACGTCGCGGCGCTGCTGCGCTGCATCGACCACGTGGTCGAGCGCCTGGCCTGAGCCGTCCCCGGACGGGGACACGGGCCCGCGGGGGACTCCACCGCGGGCCCGTTGCGTGTCCGCCCCGGCGGGTCAGCCGGGGCGCGCCGTCTCAGCCGCGGTCGTCCGGCGCGGTCTCAGGCGCCGGGGCGCCGGGCACACGGCCCTCGGCCACGGCCTTGAGCCGCTCGCGCTCCTCCTCGTTCACGCGCTCGGCGTACGGCACCCACGGGGGCGCCACGAGCGCACCCTCCCCCGCCATGAGGCCGGTCTCGCACACGGTGACCTGCTTGGCGCGTGGGGCCCGGGCGATCGTCACGTACCAGAGCCAGCCCGCGTAGCCGGGCATGCGGCACGCGAAGCGGTGCGTCAGGAGCCGGTCGTCGTCCACGAGCACGTCCACGTGCTCCCCCACCTCGTCCGGGGCGGCCAGCCCGGCCAGCCCCGCGCGGGCGGCGTCCACGGCGGCGGCGAGCAGCTCGTCGCGGCGCGGGGCCCGGCGACGCGCGGGCGGCGCGGCCGTCCTCTCCTCGGCGGGCGCGGGCTCGGCGTCGGGGCTCCGGTGGTCGACGCGCGGGGCGTCGTCGTGGGTGGTCATGGCTCAGGCCTCCAGGTCGTCGGCGACACGGCGCAGCACCTGCGCCATCTTCTGCGCCTGGGCGCGCTGGGGGTAGCGGCCGCGGCGCAGGCCGTTGGAGGCCTGGTCCAGCCACGTGATGAGGTCCTCCATGAGGACGGCCATCTCGGTGGCGCCGGGTCGGTGGTTGCGGACCACCGAGGGCGCGGCGTCGAGCACGCGCAGCGAGAGCGCCTGCTTGCCGCGGCGGCCCTCGGCCACGCCGAACTCCACGCGGGTGCCTCCGCGCAGCTCGGTCACCCCGGCCGGCAGGGCCGAGGCGGGCACGTGGACCTCCTCACCCTCGTCCGTCTGGGCGAACCCGAAGCCCTTGGTCGAGTCGTAGAACTTGATGCGTCCGGTGGGCATGTGCGTCACCTGCTCCTCGTCATGTGGGTCCACCGCGTCGGGCCGGCGCCGCAGGGGCGGCCGTGCTCTCGTCTCGGGTCGGCGGGGTCCGGCACCGGCGTGGCGGTGCGCCGCGGCATCGGTGGGACCAGCCTGGCCGTGCGCCCGGAGGGGACGGCGGAGGACGTGGTCGTCAATGACCTCCCAGGATAGCCCGACTAGAGTGGCAGGCATGCCTCGGACCTCCACCCTCCCCGCCTCCGCGCCCGCCGCCGACCCCGCCGATCACCGGGGCGGTCGTGGCGTCGTCCTGGTGCTGGGCGTGGCCGTGACGGCGGTGTCCGCTCTGGCCCTGGTGGTCCTGCTGGTCGCGTACTTCCTGGCGTGGCCGGCGTCCCCGGCGCTGTTCGCGCTCGCGCTGTTCGGCCTGCCCGTCGGCTTCGGCCTGATGCTGCTGCACGTCGTGCTGGGTGCCGTCCGGCGCTCGCGCCCCTGAGCCGCCGGGCCGACGACGCCCCGCGACATCCAGCGCCCTTTCAGGGTGCTCCCAGGTCGGAGCGGTTGACTGGGTCCCATGCAGCCTCAGAACCCCGAAGCACGCCTCCTGGTGGTGGACGACGAGCCCAACATCCGCGAGCTGCTCTCCACATCCCTGCGCTACGCCGGCTTCGAGGTCACGGCCGCGGCCAACGGCCGGGAGGCCCTGGACGCCGCCGAGGAGTTCCAGCCGGACCTGGCCGTGCTGGACGTGATGCTCCCGGACATGGACGGCTTCACCGTGACCCGCCGCCTGCGCTCCGCCGGCCGTCACTTCCCCGTCGTGTTCCTCACCGCGCGGGACGGCACCGAGGACAAGATCACCGGCCTGACGGTCGGCGGCGACGACTACGTGACCAAGCCGTTCTCCCTCGACGAGGTGGTCGCCCGCATCCGCGCCGTGCTGCGCCGCACTGCCTCCCTCGACGACGACGCGGCGGTGCTGCGCGTGGACGACCTCGAGCTCGACGACGACGCGCACGAGGTCCGCCGCGGCGGCGAGGTCGTGGACCTCTCCCCCACCGAGTTCAAGCTGCTGCGCTACCTCATGATGAACCCGAACCGGGTGCTCTCGAAGGCCCAGATCCTGGACCACGTGTGGGAGTACGACTTCAACGGGGACGCCTCGATCGTCGAGTCCTACATCTCCTACCTGCGCCGCAAGATCGACGTCGGCGGCCGCGAGAAGATGATCCACACCAAGCGCGGCGTCGGCTACATGCTCCGCACCGCGGACAAGCGCTGACGTGCGTGCGCGGCTCGACGCCGCGGCGGCCCACGTCCGCCATCCGCGCGCCTGGCTGAGGGGCACGTGGCAGGGGCAGTCCCTGCGCACCAAGCTGGTCGTGATGATCGCGGCGCTCATGCTGGCCCTGGTCGCCGTCACCGCCCTGGCGACCGCTGCGCTGTTCCGCCAGGAGGCGGTGCGCCAGCTGGACGAGGACATGGCCGCCAACCGGGACACCGTCTCGATGTACCTGGCCAACGTCGCCCAGACCGGCGAGTACTACATGCCGCAGCTGCCCATCCTGCGCTTCTACGGCGTCGTGTGGGACAACGAGGGCGCGCGGGTCGTCCAGACCCCGGTGATGCCGGGTGCGGACGAGCCGGCCCTGCCGGACATCACCCCGGCCGAGGCCCTTGAGCGCGGCTCCGCCTCCTTCGAGGTGCCCGGCACACAGCCGGACTCGAGCGGCTGGCGCGTGCAGCTGTACGGGCTCAGCAGCGGCGACGGCACCATGGCCGTGGCCCTTCCCCTGCAGAGCGTGACCTCCTCCGTCGAGCGCGTCACCTCGATCGTCGTGACCATCGGCCTGCTCGCGACGGCGGGCACCGTGATCGTGGCCAACCTGGCGGTCCAGCGCGCGTTCCGCACCCTGAACCGCGTGGAGCGCACCGCCGCCAAGATCGCCGCCGGCGACCTGAGCCAGCGCGTGGAGAGCGCGGCGCCCGACACCGAGGTGGGCCGGCTCTCCCGCTCTCTCAACGCGATGCTCGCGCACATCGAGTCCGCGTTCCGGGACAAGGAGATCTCCGAGGACAAGATGCGCCGATTCGTGCAGGACGCCTCCCACGAGCTGCGCACCCCCCTGGTCACCATCCGCGGGTTCTCCGAGCTGTACCGGCACGGCGGGCTGCGCGAGGAGGAGGACGTCGCCGCCGCCATGCAGCGCATCGAGTCCGAGGCCACCCGCATGACCCGCCTCGTGGAGGACCTGCTCACCCTGGCCCGCCTCGACGAGCAGCGCCCCCTCGAGCACGCCCCGGTGGACCTGCTCATCCTCGCGATGGACTCCATGATGGACGCCTCCGTGAACGCCCCGGACCGCAAGGTCACCCTCGTGGGCCCCGACGGCGACCGGGCGGCCCCGGCGCCCATCCTCGGCGACGAGAACCGGATGCGCCAGGTGGTGGTGAACCTCATGGCCAACGCCCTGCGCTACACCCCCGCCGGCACCCCCATCGAGATCGCGGTCGGCACCGTCGACCACCTCGGCGGCCAGGCCGGGGCGGACGGCGCGGGCCGCAGCTCCGTGATCGAGATCCGTGACCACGGGCCGGGCGTGTCCGAGGAGGACCGCGCCCGCATCTTCGAGCGGTTCTACCGCGCGGACACCTCCCGGCACCGCGAGACGGGCGGCACGGGGCTCGGCCTGGCCATCGTCGCGGCGATCGTGGCCCAGCACGGCGGCTCCGTCCGGCTGCTGGAGACCGAGGGCGGCGGCGCCACCTTCTCCGTCCACCTGCCGTGGGCGCCGTTCGAGGACGAGGCGGACGAGGACGTCGAGGACGAGCGCCCGTCCGCACGGGACACCGACGACGACGCGGCCGGCCCACCCACCGGCCCTCTCGCCCAGACCGCGCCGTCGGGCGCCGGCGCCAGCGCCGCGGACGCCGCCCGGCGCAGCCGCCTGCTGCGGGCGGCGGAGCGGTTCCGTCGCGCCTCGGCCGAGCGCCGCCGCCGGGTGTCTGCTCCTGCACAGGCGCCTCAGGCCGACGCCCCGTCCCCAGGCGGGGACGACCCGGCGGCCGGGCGCGACGCGCGTCCCTAGCGTGGTGCCCGGCGGCACCCGCCGCCCATCAGCACTCATCAGAGGGGACAGTCACATGAGCATCGTGCAGATCGACGTCGAGGACCTGCGGGCCAAGAGCGGGGCGGTGGAGGGCTCCATCGGCCGCCTCCAGGCGGAGGTGAGCACCATGGAGGCCAACCTGCGCCAGCTGCAGGACACCTGGCGCGGCCAGGCGGCCGCGAACTTCCAGGGTGTGCTCACCGAGTGGCGCGCCACCCAGCAGCGCGTGGAGGAGTCCCTGGCGGGCATCCGCCGCGCGATGGACGCCGCCGCCACCCAGTACCAGGACGCGGAGACCGCCAACGCCGCGATGTTCCGGTTCTGAGCGCCCGGAACGGTCCGGGGTGCGGCCGGCCGGCCGCGCCCCGGTCCGTGCTTCCTAGAGTGGGGGCATGACCGTCCTGATCGACCCGCCCGCGTGGCCCGCCCACGGCACCGTGTTCTCCCACCTCGTCTCCGACGCCTCCCTCGAGGAGCTCCACGCGTTCGCGCGGGCGGCGGGGCTCTCGGAGCGGGCCTTCGACCGGGACCACTACGACGTGCCCGCGCACCGACGCGCCGAGCTCGTGGCCCGCGGGGCGGTGCCCGTCACCGGACGGGAGCTGGTGCGCCGCCTCGCCGCCTCGGGGCTGCGCGTGCCCGCCCGGAGCCGCGCCGAGAAGCGCGACGTCGTCCTCGCCCGGCGCTGGGCGCGGCTGTTCGAGGGCACGGCGGCGAGCCCGGACGCGGTGACGACGGCGGGACGCGACCTGCTGGCCCGCTGGACGGAGCCGCATCGGCACTACCACGACCCGGCCCACCTGCTCGCGGTGCTCGAGTCCGTGGACCTGCTCGAGCGGGCGGGGGCGAAGGCCGGGCCGGATCCGCGTGCGGTCCGCCTGGCCGCGTGGTTCCACGACGCCGTCTACGTCGGGGACCCCGCCGCGCCCGCCGGCCAGGACGAGGCGGACTCGGCCGCCCTGGCCCGGGACGTGCTCACCGACCCGCGGCTGGCGGTGCCGGCCGACGTCGTCGACGAGGTGGCGCGCCTCGTGTTGCTCACCGCCGCCCACGACCCCGCCCCGCACGACGCGGCCGGGGCGGTGCTCTCGGACGCGGACCTCGAGGTCCTCGGCCGCTCCCCCGAGGCCTACGCCCGCTACGTGGCCGCGGTCCGGCAGGACTACGCGCACGTGTCCGACGCGGACTGGGCCCGCGGTCGCGGCGCGGTGCTGGACGCCCTGCTGGACGCCGAGCGGCTGTATCGGACCGCGCCCGGCCGAACGCGCTGGGAGGCCGCCGCCCGCCGCAACCTGGCGGCGGAACGAGCCGCGCTGTCGGCCTGAGCGGGGCGCCCCGGTGCCGGCCCCGGACGCGGCGAGGCCCGCCTCCCCGGACGGGGAGACGGGCCTCGCTGGCTGGGCGCCCGAACGGGCCGGGCCGGCTCAGCGGCTGATCACATCATGCCGCCCATGCCGCCCATCGGGTCCATGCCCTCGGCGCCGGCGGCGGCCTTCTCGGGCTTGTCCGCGACGACGGCCTCGGTGGTCAGGAACAGGCCCGCGATGGACGCGGCGTTCTGCAGGGCCGAGCGGGTCACCTTCACCGGGTCGTTGATGCCGGCGGCCAGCAGGTCCTCGTACTCGCCGGTGGCGGCGTTCAGGCCGTGACCGTCGTCGAGGGTCTTGACCTTGTCCGCCACGACGCCGGGCTCCAGGCCGGCGTTGAAGGCGATCTGCTTCAGCGGGGCCTCGATGGCGACCTTCACGATGTTCGCGCCGGTGGCCTCGTCGCCCTCGAGCTGCAGGCCGCCGAACGCCTTGGCGCCGGCCTGGATCAGGGCCACGCCGCCGCCGGCGACGATGCCCTCCTCCACGGCGGCCTTGGCGTTGCGCACGGCGTCCTCGATGCGGTGCTTACGCTCCTTGAGCTCCACCTCGGTGGCCGCGCCGGCCTTGATGACGGCCACGCCGCCGGCCAGCTTGGCGAGGCGCTCCTGCAGCTTCTCGCGATCGTAGTCCGAGTCGGTGTTCTCGATCTCGGAGCGGATCTGGGCCACGCGGCCGGCGATCTGCTCGGCGTCGCCGCCACCCTCCACGATGGTGGTCTCGTCCTTGGTGACGACCACCTTGCGGGCGGTGCCCAGCAGGTCGAGGGTCGCGTTCTCCAGGGACAGGCCCACCTCGGAGGAGATGACCTGGCCGCCGGTGAGGATGGCGATGTCGGCGAGCATGGCCTTGCGGCGGTCACCGAAGCCCGGGGCCTTCACGGCCACGGACTTGAAGGTGCCGCGGATCTTGTTGACCACGAGGGTGGCCAGGGCCTCGCCCTCGACGTCTTCGGCGATGATCAGCAGCGGCTTGCCCGACTGCATGACCTTCTCGAGGATCGCCACCATGTCCTTCACGGAGGAGATCTTCGAGTTGACGATGAGGATGTAGGGATCCTCGAGGACGGCCTCCTGGCGGTCCGCGTCGGTCACGAAGTAACCGGAGATGTAGCCCTTGTCGAAGCGCATGCCCTCGGTGAGCTCGAGCTCGAGGCCGAAGGTGTTGGACTCCTCGACGGTGATGACGCCCTCCTTGCCGACCTTGTCCAGGGCCTCGGCGATGAGGGAGCCGATCTGCTTGTCCGCGGCGGAGATCGAGGCGGTGGCCGCGATCTGGTCCTTGGTCTCGATCTCGCGGGAGGCGGAGAGCAGCTCGGAGGTGACGGCCTCCACGGCCTTCTCGATGCCGCGCTTCAGGGACAGCGGGTCGGCGCCCGCGGCCACGTTGCGCAGGCCCTCGCGGACCAGCGCCTGGGCCAGCACGGTGGCGGTGGTGGTGCCGTCGCCGGCGACGTCGTCGGTCTTCTTGGCGACCTCCTTGACGAGCTCCGCGCCGATCTTCTCGTACGGGTCCTCGAGCTCGATCTCCTTGGCGATGGAGACGCCGTCGTTGGTGATGGTGGGGGCGCCCCACTTCTTCTCCAGCACCACGTTGCGGCCGCGGGGGCCGAGGGTCACCTTCACGGCGTCGGCCAGGGTGTTCAGGCCCTTCTCCAGGCCGCGGCGGGCCTCTTCGTCGAATGCGATGGTCTTGGCCATGTGCAGGTCCTTTCTGGACGTCGGCTTCCTACTTCTGGTGGCTGACCCGCGCCGATGCCCGCGACGGACGGCCCCTGGGGGCCTCATCGGTGGACAGGTCCTCCTCCACGGCGCCGGACCGACCGGGGTACGGCTGGCAGTCGCGCCTTCGGAGTGCTAACCCCATTATGAGCACTCGCACCGGGAGAGTGCAAAGGGTCCGCGGTGCGGGAGCCCGCTCTTCCGCGGACGGCGGACGGCCCCCGGCAGAACGCCTCGGGAGGCGCCCCGCCGGGGGGCCGGGAAGGGTGCGCGTCCGGCACGGCCGCACGGCGGGCGGGTCAGCCGGTGACGACCACCGCGACGCCGTTCACCTGCAGGTTCGGGGTCTGCATGACCGGGAAGCCGAGCTCCTTGCCGACCGCCTCGGCGGCGGCCTTGTTGGCCGAGCCGTTGTACAGGACGGTGGAGGACTGGATGCCGTAGCCGCTCCAGTTCTTCGCGTCCACCGAGGTGTAGCCGGCGCTCGTGAGCCGCTGCGCGTAGGAGGCGGCGAGGCCCTGGGAGCGGGTCGCGTTGTACACGGTGACGTGGGTGCCGCGCACGGCCGCGGACTGCGCGGCCGCACGAGAGCTCGACGCGGCCGCAGACTGCGCGGCCGCACGGGAGCTCGACGCGGCCGCGGACTGCGAGCGCGAGGCCTCCGCCGCGGCGGCCGAACGGGACGCGGCGGCGCGCGAGGACTCCGCCGCCTGGACGGCCGCCGCCGACCGGGACGCCTCTGCGGACTGCGCGGCGGCCTCGGAACGCGAGGCCTCCGCCGCCTGTGCCTCGGCGGCGGCACGGGACGACTCAGCGGCCTCCGCGGCGGCACGGGACGACTCGGCGGCCCGGGACGACTCGGCGGCTTCTGCGGCGGCCGCCTCCTGCGCCACCCGCGAGGACTCAGCCGCGGCCGCAGCCGCGGAACGGGACGCCTCCGCCGTGTCCTCGGACGGGGTGGCGGACTCGGTCGCGGATGCAGTCGACGCCGACGCGGAGGACGCCGAGGAGGACTCGGACGACGCCGACGTCGACGTCGACGGCGACGGCTCGACCGCCGGGGCCGTCGTCGAGCTCTCGGCGGCGACGGGCTCGGAGCGGTCGCCGGTGAGCCACGGCAGGACGACGCCCACGAACAGGCCGGCGAGCAGGACGAGGCCGGCCACCCAGAGCAGCGGGCTCAGGCGGCGACCCCCGCCCGCGGCGGTCGCGCCGGCAGCGGCGAAGGACTCGCGGTGCGCGCCGCGCTGGTCCGTGTACTCGGGGACCTCGTCGAAGCGGTCGGGCTGGTAGGCCATGGGTCAGTTCTCCTGGCGGGAAGCGGGCGTGGACGGCGCCGGATCCGCGGGTCCCCTCCGGGCCCGGCTGCGGGTGCCGCGCTTGCGCAGCAGCCGCGTGACCAGCAGGGGTCGGTAGGCCAGGGCGGCCTCACGGTCCAGCAATCCGTTCAACACCTGATAATAGGCGGTCGGAGGCAGCCCCAGACGCTCTCGGACGGCGTGGTCCTTGGCCCCGCCGTACCGCCAGGTGGCGGCCTCCAGGTCCAGGACCGCACGCTCCAGGTCCGTCAGCTCGTCCCGTCGCGCCCGCGCGCGGGCACCCTCGTCCGGGGCCGGATCGGGCGAGACGGGCGTGGGGTGGGACATGGCGGCCACTGTACCCACCCGGTCTACTCTCGGGGCATGGAGTTCATCGCGCCCCTGGATCCGGGCTGGGAGGCGGCCCTCGCCCCGCAGGCCGCCGCGTTCGAGCAGGTCGGCGAGGCCCTGCGTGCCCGCCGGGCGGCCGGAGAGCAGGTGCTGCCGGCGCCGGAGCACATCCTGCGGGCGTTCCGTCAGCCGTTCGCGGACGTCCGCGTCCTCGTGCTGGGCCAGGACCCCTACCCGACGCCGGGCCATCCGATCGGCCTGAGCTTCGCGGTGGACCGCCACGTGCGGCCGCTGCCCCGCTCCCTGGCCAACATCCACCGGGAGCTGCACGACGACCTCGGCATCACCCCGCCCGCCCACGGCGACCTCTCCGCGTGGACGGACCAGGGCGTGCTGCTGCTGAACCGCGCCCTCAGCGTGCGGGCCGGCGCACCCGGCAGCCACCGCGGCCTCGGCTGGGAGCAGATCACGGAGGCCGCGGTGCGGGCCCTCTGCGCGCGCGGCACCCCGCTCGTGGGGCTGCTGTGGGGAGCCGACGCGCGGCGCATGGCGCCGCTGCTGGCGGCGGCGGGGGCCGGCGTCGTGGAGTCCCCGCATCCCTCTCCCCTGAGCGCCCACCGCGGGTTCTTCGGCTCCCGGCCCTTCAGCCGGGTGAACCGGCTCCTCGAGGCGGCCGGCGCGGCGCCGGTGGACTGGCGCCTGCCCGACTGAGCCGAGCCGCCGGTCAGCGGCGCTGGTGCATCACGAGTTCGGTGGGCAGCAGCGTGCCCATCCGGTCGGTGATCGGCTTGGCCAGGGTGTTGCCGAAGGCGACGCCGGCCGCGATCGCCACGACGATGACCGCGGCGTTGAACAGTCCCTCGACGCCCAGCAGCGTGGCCCCGGTCTCCACGGTGAACCCGTAGACGGACCGGAACATGGTGAGTCCGGGAAGCAGGAACAGCATGGACGGCAGGACGATCACGAGCGCCGGGGCTGCGAGCCGCTGGGCCACCAGGCGGCCGAGGAACCCGACCGCCGCCGCGGCGACCGCGGGCACCAGCCGGTCGCTGACCCCGATCTGCTGCGCCGCCAGGTACGCGCCGAAGCCGGCCCCGGACACGAGACCGCAGGCCAGGATCTGGGGCCACCGCGACTGCTCCACCACCGCGTCCGCCATGCCCGCGGCCATCACGAGGCCCAGCAGCAGCAGCGGCGGATAGCTCAGCGTCCCCGCCTCGGCCAGGTCCAGCTGTTCGAATCCCAGGAGATCCCCGATGCCCACGGCGATCATGATCCCGGCCATCACGCCGGCGAACACGAGCAGCGCGGAGAGGAAGCGGCCCGCGGCGGTCACCGGGAAGCCGTGGATGGCGTCCTGCACCGCGGTGACGAACCTCGCCGTGGGCAGGAGCATCATGATGCCGCCGGCGATCACCAGCGCCGGGTTGACCGGCAGGTCGAGGGCGTGGGCCATCAGCGCGATCACCGTGGCCGTGATCGCCCCGAACATCGTGGAGAAGATCTCCGGGAAGCGCGCCTTGTCCGCCTGGACCTTGAGCCAGAAGACCAGCCAGGTGGAGACCATGCCCAGGGCCGCGCTCGTCCAGGTCCCCCCGATGAACGGCACGAAGCAGGCCACGAACACGCCGGAGAAGAGGACCTCGAAGACGGCGGGGAACGGCTTGGGCTGATGCCGGATCTCCACGAGCCGGCGCTGGGCCTCGGCCCGGTCCACCTCGCCCGCGGCGATCTCCTCGACGAGCCGGTGGACGGCCACGAGCCCCTCGAAGTTCACCGAGGACGAGCGGACCACCCGCTGGAGGGTGAACGGGGTCTCACCGCGTGAGGAGTCGGGCGCGTAGTTCAGGGAGATGGACTGGTTGGTCAGGTCCACCTCGGTCTCGAGGATCCCGTAGGCCTGCGTGGCCACGATGATCGAGGTCTCCACGTCCAGCGAGGCCGCGCCGAAGCTGAACATCGTCTCGCCCAGCTTGAGCGCGAAGTCCAGGGTGGTGCGGGCCTCGAGGGCCTGCGCCTCCGCGCGGCGCTGCTGCAGCGTGGAGCGCATGCGGCGCCCGTACGGCGAGGAGTGCAGGCGGTCGGCCAGCACGAGCGCCTGCGTCGGCAGGTTCTCGACGAAGACCTCGCGGGAGCGCCGGCCGCGCCGACGCCCGCGCTTCTCGGGCGGGCCCACGGGGACCACCGGGTCCGGGACGGTGACGTCCGGCTCGGGGATCACATCCGGGGCGGGCAGGGCGCCGTCGGCCTCCGCGGGCGCCAGGACGGAGGTGGGCACCTGCTCGGACGGCGGCGGCTCGGTCAGGGGCGCGTCCGCGGCCGGCTCCGGCAGCGTCTCCGCCTCCGGCTCGGCCGATTCCTCCGGCTCCGGCGCCGGCGTCGAGACCGGATCGGCGGCGGCGGGGCGGACCACGGGCGGCAGCGGCTCCGTCGGCTCGACGGCGACCGCGGCCGGGTGGGCCGACTCCGCCGGGTCGAGGTCGAGCAGGCCGGGGTCCTCCGGGTCGAGCGTGAGGTCGCCGACAGCGGCGGCGTCCTCGGCGCCGGCCGGGCGCAGCACGGGGATGAGCGTGGGGACGGCCGGGGGCTCCGCGATGCGGGGGTCGAACCGCGCCGGCTCCTGGGTGCCCTCCTGCTCCATGCGGCTCACCCTCTCCTTCCGTGTGCGGGCGCTGGACGCGCCACGGCGGTGGGCCGAGCCCCCCGCCGACGCGTCCATCCAACCACGCCGGCACCTCCCCCGCCGGGGCCGTCGGCACCGCGGCCCGGGGACGCGAAAGGGCCCTCCCGGAGGAGGGCCCTGCTGCGGTGGATCTTACTGGACTCGAACCAGCGACCTCTCGCGTGTGAAGCGAACGCTCTAACCAACTGAGCTAAAGATCCGGGCGTCGCCCCATGGGGGTGACAACTCGAAGAACGATACCTCAGGCGGCGCCGCCTGTCCACCCGGGCGACGGCCGCCCCGCGCACGGCGGAGCGGCCGTCGAGAGCCGACGAGCACGTCAAGGCGTCGGTCAGCGTGGCGCCGGGCTCGACGCCGCCCTGGGCGACCAACGAGGTCCCGGCGCCCGGGGCGGGCTCCGGTCAGGAGCTGCCGCCGAGGGAGGAGACCGCCCTGGTGGCGTCCGCCAGGCCGGCGCCGCAGCCCGCGGAGCAGGACACGGGCATGGACCGGGCCGTGGACGTGAGGGTGGACTCGACCTGGGCCGGGGTGAGGCTCGGCCGCTCGGCCAGCAGCAGGGCGGCCAGGCCCGCGACGTGCGGGGTGGCCATCGAGGTGCCGTTGTAGGCGGCGTGGCCGGCCGTCGTCGGGGTGGTGGCGCCGTTGTTCACGGTCGAGATGATGTTCGCGCCCGGGGCGGTCACGTCCACGGCGGAGCCGTAGTTCGAGAACGAGGCGCGGGCGCCCTGCGAGGTGGAGGCGGCCACCACGATGGTGTTCCGGCAGTTGGCCGGGCGCACGTTGGCGGCGGGCTGGTTCTCGTTGCCCGCCGCCACGACGACGGGCACGCCGCGGGAGACGGCCGCGTTGATCGCGTTCTGGTAGGTGGTGCCGCACGTGCCGGAGCCGCCGAGGGACATGTTGATGACGTCCGCCGGGTTCGGGTTGGCCGGCACGCCCGCCACGGTGCCGCCGGCGGCCCACACGACCGCGTCGGCGATGTCGGACAGCGAACCGCCGCACTTGCCGAGCACGCGGATGGGCTGGATCTTCGCGTTCGGGGCCACGCCGACGACACCCTGGGAGTCGGCCACGGCCGCGACGGTGCCCGCCACGTGGGTGCCGTGCCACGAGGAGTCGGAGGCACCGGCGGTGCCGCACTCGCCAGCGGCGTACCAGTCGCCCTCGTCGCGCGGGTTGGAGTCGCGGCCCCCGCCGTCGCGCGCCGCCCTGCCGTCGGAGATGAAGTCGTAGCCGGGCACGACGTTGCGGTCGAGGTCCGGGTGGGAGGTGATGCCGGTGTCGATGACGGCCACGGTCGCACCGGAGCCCGTCGTGCGGTCCCACGCACCGGGGACCCGCATGCCGTGGGTGCCGGTGAAGCCCCACTGCTGCGAGTAGAGGGCGTCCACGGGACTCAGGCCGGTGGCGGTGAGGATGGCGTCCGGCTCCACGGCCTCGACCGCCCCGGAGGCCTTCAGGTCGGCCATGAACTTCGCGGACTCGGCCTGGTCCAGCTTGCGGTCCGCCTTGATCACGCGGGAGCCGAGCGCGGTCTCACGCAGCTCCTTCACGGAGACGCCGGCCTCCTTCGCGGCCTTGCCCCAGGCGTTGGCTCGGCCCTTCGCGTGGGCGGTGGCGGCGGTCTCCTTGTAGGTGACGATGAAGGAGTCGTAGCCGTCGGCGTTCGGGTCCTCGACCTGCGCCGCCGCCAGGGGCGAGGCGGCGGTCGGGGTGGCTGCCGGTGCGGCGGGGGCGTCGCCGGAGGGGGCCGCGAGCGCGGGGGACGAGGTCAGGGTCCCGCCGGCGAGGACGGCGCCGGCCACGAGGGCGCCGATGCGGCGGCGGGTGCTGCGGAGTGGGGAGGACTGCACGGGATCTCCTCGGAGTTCTGGGCCACCGGACGCGGGTGCCCGAGGGGCTCGGGCCGGGGTGACTGGGATCACGGTAAGGTCACGATTCCGTCACGACGAGGCCCAGGGTCGAAGTCTGGCGGATGGTCGAGGCATCTCTGGCGGATCCGCCAGCCGAGCCCGGCGGATGGCCACGGGCGCGCACAGCGGCGCCCCAGCGTCGGCCCGCGCCGGACACGACGACGGCGCCGCGCCCTCCCGGCGGAGGTGCGCGGCGCCGTCGGGCCCGCGGTGGGGTGGAGCCCCCTGCCGGATTCGAACCGGCGACCTGCTGTTTACAAGGCAGCTGCTCTGGCCAGCTGAGCTAAGGAGGCCTGCGGCCGGCGCCCGGGGCGCCGCGGCCGGCCCTTTCAGCGTACAAGGCCCGGGCGGACGGCGCGGGGCGCCCCCTGCGTGGGGACGCCCCGCGGACCTCGGCGACGGGTCAGCCGGGTCAGCCGGCGATCTTGGCGCCCGCCCAATCGGCGAAGGTCTTGTCCTCGCCGTCGAGGGCCCAGTTCTTCCCGTCCACGAACACGGTGGGGGTGCCGGCCACGCCGGCGACGCGCGCCTGGCGGGTGGTGTGCTCGACCGCGGAGCGGAACGTGCCGTCCTCGACGCAGGAGGCGATGTCCGCGCCGTGCTCCTGCGCGAGCTGCGTGATCGCCGCGTTGTCCAGGCCCTTGCCCTGGTGCTCGTCGTAGGTGGCGAACAGGGCGGCCACGAAGCCGTTGTAGGCCTCGGGCTTCTGGTCCGCCACGCAGTACGCGGCGTTGGCGGCGCGGGCCGAGTAGTTCTGGTTGTTCGGGGCGCTCAGGTAGTCCACCATCCGGTACTCGACCGTGGCCTCGCCCTGTTCGAGCCACTGCTCGATCTGGTCCGCGTTGGAGGTCTCGAAGTCCGCGCAGTGCACGCAGTTGAAGTCCGCGTAGAGCACGATCCGCGTCGGCTCGCCGTCCGCCCGGGCCTCGGTGTCCGGCAGGGTCTCGGGCTGGGAGCTCGCGGACTGCTTCGGCACCTCGATCCTCGAGGGGTCGACCTCGCGTTCTCCCGCGCCCTCCGCCAGGCCCGTGGCCGAGGTCAACTCGATGCCGCCCTGCTCGTTCGTCACGGCAGGGATGGGGCCGGCGGCCGCGGCGTCGTCGCCGTTGCGGTTGAGCACGAACGCGACGACGAGGCCGATCACGAGCACCGCCGCGAGGACCGAGCCCCAGATGACGCCGGTGCGGCGGCGGCGGTCCTTCCTGCGCTGCTCCTCCTGGATCTGGCGGGCACGCGCACGGGCGTCCTTCGCCGAGGTGTGCGAGCCTGACGTGTTCCGGGCCAAGGGTCCTCCTCGTGGGGCAGTCGGTCCGGGTCGAGCACCGGAGCCGGCGGGCAGCGGGCGCGCCGCGCCAGGCGAGCATAGCGGCCCTGTCTGGAAGGATCGTGACCATGGACACCGTCGAGACCCCCTCCCCCGTCGATCGACTGACCATCACGGGGGCCCCCTCGGGGGACGCCTCCGAGGACCCGGCGACGTCGCTGCTCGCCCTGCCCTGGGCGCTCCCCCTCGAGACGTGGCCGCGTGAGGTGCTGGCGGCCCTGCCGCGGGGCATCTCCCGTCACGTGGTGCGCTTCGCCCGCATGGGCGGGGGCATCGTGGCGGTGAAGGAGACCACGGAGGAGCTCGCGTTCCACGAGTACCGGCTGCTGCGCCGGCTCGAGCGGGGCCCCGCGCCGTCGGTGGTGCCGGTGGCCGTGGTCACCGGGCGCACCCACGACGACGGCACGCCGCTGCCCGCCGCCCTCGTCACCCGGCACCTGCGCTTCTCCCTGCCGTACCGCGCCGTGTTCTCGGAGCGCCTCGAGCGCCGCACCCTCGTGCGGCTCATGGACGCGCTGGCGACCCTGCTCGTGGAGCTGCACCTCGAGGGGTTCTTCTGGGGTGACGTCTCCCTGTCCAACGTCCTGTTCCGGCGCGACGCGGGCGGGTTCGCCGCCCACCTGGTGGACGCCGAGACCGGCGAGCTCCGGCAGCGCCTGTCCACCGGGCAGCGCGAGCACGACCTGGACGTGGCCGCCGTGAACGTGGGCGGCGAGCTGCTGGACCTGCAGGCCAGCGGGCTGCTGGACCCGGAGGTGGACCCCGTCACCACGCCGGACCTGCTCGTGGCCTCCTACCGCCGGCTGTGGGACGAGCTGACCGGGCCCCTGCTGTTCCCCCGCGCCGAGCCGTGGCGCCTGGACCGCCGCGTCCGCCGCCTGCAGGAGCTCGGCTTCGAGCTGGCCGAGTACTCGCTGCGCGCCGCCGACGCCCCCGGGATGATGATCGCCCGACCCGTCGAGATCCACGCGGGCTACCACCGCCGTCGGCTGACCCGCCTCACGGGACTCGAAGTCCAGGAGAACCAGGCCCGGCGGCTGCTCGTCGACATCGAGGCCGCCCGCCGGGAGTGGGACCCGTACATGGACATCGAGAGCGCGGCGCACCGCTGGGTGGTGGAGGTGTTCGACCCCGTGGTCCACTCGGTGCCCCTCGAGCTGCGGGCCAAGCTCGAGCCCGCCGAGGTGATGCACCAGCTCCTCGAGCACCGCTGGTACCTCTCCGAGGCCCGCGGCCAGGCCGTGCCCCTGCAGGAGGCGGTGGACTCCTACGTGGACACGGTGCTGCGGACCCGCCGCGACGAGGACGCGGTGGCGCTGCACCCCACGACCACCATGCTGCGCGCCGTCCCACCCGCGGACGCGGACTGACGCCGGCCGCGGCTCAGCGGCGCAGGAGCAGGAAGCCGGGGGCCGGGACCGCCGCCGGCACCGCGCCGGGGCCGAGGGGGCCGTCGTCGCCGTGGCCGGCGAGGAGCTCGGCCCGCGTCAGGTCCGCGGGCACGGGCAGCGGCTCCGCGCCGAGGGCGACGAGCAGGATGACGTCGGCGTCCTCGCCGGCGCGGGTGAGGCGCACGTGGCGCCGGGCCGCGTCCACCTCGGCCCGGACGCGGTCGCGGCGAGGGTCGGTGAGCTGGGGCAGCGTGCGGCGCAGGCCGATCAGGGTGCGGTAGGCGGCGAGCACGCGCGCCCCGCGGCCGTGGCCGTCCGCGCCGCCCGCGGCCTCCGCCCAGTCCAGCACCGCCGCGTCCCGCGTGGCGGAGTCCTGCGGGTCGGGGACGTCGGCCGGGTCCCAGCCGTGGGCAGCGAACTCGCGGCGACGTCCCTGCCGGACGGCGTCCCCGAGCTCGGGCTCGCGGAACGAGGTGAAGAACGGCCACGGCGTCGAGGCCGCGAACTCCTCCCCCATGAAGAGCATCGGCACGTGCGGGCCGGTCAGCAGCAGGGCGGCCTCGGCCGCGAGCGCGCCCTCGGACAGGGCGGCCGCGGTGCGGTCGCCGCCGGCGCGGTTGCCCACCTGGTCATGGTTCTGGATGCTGGCCACCCACGCATGGTTGGGGAGGGCGTCCGGCACGGGGCGCCCGTGGTCGCGGCCGCGGAAGGTGGAGCGGGTGCCGTCGTGGAAGTAGGTGCGCTCCATGACCTTGGCCACCGCCTCCAGCGGGGCGAAGTCCGCGTAGTAGCCGTGGGTCTCCCCCGTCGCGGCCACGTGCAGGGCGTGGTGGACGTCGTCGTTCCAGGCCGCGGCGAGGCCGAGCCCACCGGCCTCGCGGGGCAGCACCAGACGCGGGTCGTTGAGGTCGGACTCGGCCACGAGGGGCACGGGTCGGCCGGCACGGGCCGCGATCCCGTCCGCGAGCGCGGCCATCTCCTCGAGCAGGTGCACGGCGCGGGCGTCCCGCAGGGCGTGCACCGCGTCGAGGCGCAGCCCGTCCACGCGCATCTCCTCGAGCCAGAAGCGGACGTTGTCCAGGACGAGCCGGCGCACCTCGTCCGAGTCGGCGCCGTCCAGGTTCAGGCCGTCGCCCCAGCCGGTGCCGCCCTGACCCAGATACGGCCCGAACACCTGCAGGTAGTTGCCGGAGGGGCCCAGGTGGTTGTGCACGACGTCCTGGACCACGCCGAGGCCGGCGGCGTGGGCGGCGGCCACGAAGCGGCGGTAGGCGGCGGGGCCGCCGTAGGACTCGTCGACGGCGAACCACGCCACCCCGTCGTAGCCCCAGTTCCGAGGGCCGGAGAAGGAGTTCACGGGCAGCAGCTCGACGTGGGTGACCCCGAGGTCCCTCAGGTGCGGCAGGCGGGCGATGGCGGCGTCGAGGGTCCCCTCCGCCGTGAAGGTCCCCACGTGCAGCTCGTAGAGGACGGCGCCGCGCAGGCCGCCGCCCTGGGGCGCGGCCGGATCGGACTCCACCCCGGGCGGCCCGGCCCAGCCCTCGTCCGGCCACGCGAAGACGCGGCCGGCGACGTCGCGGCGGGAGGGCCCGTGGACCGTGTCGGGCTGGCGGCGGGAGCGGGGGTCCGGCACGGGGTCCGCCCCGTCCACGCGGTAGCCGTAGCCGGGGTCGGCCGGCGGCTGGGCGGCGTCGAGGCCAAGGGCGGCCAGCGGGTCCTCCGTGGGCGTCCACCAGCCTCCGGCGGCGGGGGCCATGGCCACGACGGCGGCGACGGGCCAGCGGTCCTCGGCGTCGTGCAGGGCGCCGGGCTCGGTGTCGACGAGGACGAGGTCGACGCTCTCGGCGTGCGGCGCCCAGACGGCGTAGGGGATGGCGCGCGCGGCGTCGACGGCGGCCCGCTCGGCCGCGGCGGGGTCCACGGGGTCGGAGCCGATCGGGTGCAGGCTGTCCCTGATACACATCTCCGAGCCCACGAGACGCCTGAGCAGTGCGAGGCCCTCCCTCAAAGAATGTCCGGCGGCGACCTACTCTCCCACAACCTCCCGGCTGCAGTACCATCGGCGCTGTGGGCCTTAGCTTCCGGGTTCGGAATGGAACCGGGCGTTTCCCCCACGCTATGACCGCCGTAACCCTAACCCCACACCACCACCCTCAACACGGGCAACAGCAGGGAAACCTACGGGTCACACAACAGTGACACTATTCAATTCAAAACACCTCAACCACCCACCAACAAGCAGACAGCCGGTTGCAATCAGACAACCGCACAGTGGACGCGAACACCAACCCATCACCTTGAAGCAAGCAATAGGATAAGAGTGTGTGTAAGTCATCGGCCTATTAGTACTGGTCAGCTTCACGAGTCTTCAGTCCTCGCTTCCACATCCAGCCTATCAACCCAGTGTTCTAGCTGGGGGCCTCACACCCTCAAAGGGGCAAGGAAATCTCATCTCGAAGCCGGCTTCCCGCTTAGATGCTTTCAGCGGTTATCCATCCCGAACGTAGCTAATCAGCCATGCACCTGGCGGTACAACTGACATACCAGAGGTTCGTCCGTCCCGGTCCTCTCGTACTAAGGACAGACCTTCTCAAATTTCCAACGCGCGCAGAGGATAGGGACCGAACTGTCTCACGACGTTCTGAACCCAGCTCGCGTACCGCTTTAATGGGCGAACAGCCCAACCCTTGGGACCTACTCCAGCCCCAGGATGCGACGAGCCGACATCGAGGTGCCAAACCATGCCGTCGATATGGACTCTTGGGCAAGATCAGCCTGTTATCCCCGAGGTACCTTTTATCCGTTGAGCGACGGCCGTTCCACAACGAGCCGCCGGATCACTAGTCCCGACTTTCGTCCCTGCTCGAGCTGCCACTCTCACAGTCAAGCTCCCTTGTGCACTTGCACTCGACACCTGATTGCCAACCAGGCTGAGGGAACCTTTGGGCGCCTCCGTTACATTTTGGGAGGCAACCGCCCCAGTTAAACTACCCATCAGGCACTGTCCCTGACCCGGATCACGGGCCGAAGTTAGATATCCAGAGTGACCAGAGTGGTATTTCAACGGCGACTCCACGAACACTGGCGTGCCCGCTTCACAGTCTCCCACCTATCCTACACAAGTCACACCGAATACCAATACCAAACTATAGTAAAGGTCACGGGGTCTTTCCGTCCTTCTGCGCGTAACGAGCATCTTTACTCGTAATGCAATTTCGCCGAGTTCATGGTTGAGACAGCGGGGAAGTCGTTACTCCATTCGTGCAGGTCGGAACTTACCCGACAAGGAATTTCGCTACCTTAGGATGGTTATAGTTACCACCGCCGTTTACTGGGGCTTAAGTTCTCCGCTTCGCCGAAGCTAACGGGTCCCCTTAACCTTCCAGCACCGGGCAGGAGTCAGTCCATATACATCGTCTTACGACTTCGCATGGACCTGTGTTTTTGATAAACAGTCGCTTCCCCCTGGTCTCTGCGGCCCCGATCCCCTCACACCAGCACGTGGTGCTCAAGGTTGGGGCCCCCCTTCTCCCGAAGTTACGGGGGCATTTTGCCGAGTTCCTTAACCATGATTCTCTCGATCGCCTTAGTATTCTCTACCTGACCACCTGTGTCGGTTTAGGGTACGGGCAGTTTGAACCTCGCGCCGATGCTTTTCTAGGCAGCATAGGATCACCGGATCACCCACCATGTGGGCGCCCATCAGGTCTCAGGCATACAGCCGGCGGATTTACCTACCGGCAGCCCTACACCCTTAGACCAGGTCATTTCCATTGCCCGGCCCGGCTACCTTCCTGCGTCACACCTGTTAATGCGCTTGCCTCCCCGGTTCAGGTCCCGCGCTCCCCACCACCGTCCCCGTCAAAGACGGGGTTCGGGATGGTTCGGGCGGTTAGTATCACCGGCTCAGCATGGACGGTTCTTCACTGGTACGGGAATATCAACCCGTTGTCCATCGACTACGCCTGTCGGCCTCGCCTTAGGTCCCGACTTACCCAGGGCAGATTAGCTTGACCCTGGAACCCTTAGTCATCCGGCGGACGGGTTTCTCACCCGTCTTTCGCTACTCATGCCTGCATTCTCACTCGTCCACAATCCACCAGAAGTTACCCGCTGGCTTCACCTCGTGAACGACGCTCCCCTACCCATCCAGCAAAACTGAATGCCACGGTTTCGGCGGTGTACTTGAGCCCCGCTACATTGTCGGCGCGGAATCACTTGACCAGTGAGCTATTACGCACTCTTTCAAGGGTGGCTGCTTCTAAGCCAACCTCCTGGTTGTCTCAGCAACTCCACATCCTTTCCCACTTAGCACACGCTTAGGGGCCTTAACCGGTGGTCTGGGCTGTTTCCCTCTCGACTATGAAGCTTATCCCCCACAGTCTCACTGCCACGCTCTCACTTCCCGGCATTCGGAGTTTGGCTGAAGTCAGTAACCTTGTAGGGCCCATCGTCCATCCAGTAGCTCTACCTCCGGGAAGAAACACGTGACGCTGCACCTAAATGCATTTCGGGGAGAACCAGCTATCACGGAGTTTGATTGGCCTTTCACCCCTACCCACAGCTCATCCCCTCCATTTTCAACTGAAGTGGGTTCGGTCCTCCACGCGCTCTTACACGCGCTTCAACCTGGCCATGGGTAGATCACTCCGCTTCGGGTCTAGGACACGCGACTCAATCGCCCTATTCAGACTCGCTTTCGCTACGGCTTCCCCACACGGGTTAACCTCGCCACGTATCACTAACTCGCAGGCTCATTCTTCAAAAGGCACGCTGTCACCCCACAAGGAGGCTCCAACGGTTTGTAGGCACATGGTTTCAGGTACTATTTCACTCCCCTCCCGGGGTACTTTTCACCATTCCCTCACGGTACTGATCCGCTATCGGTCAACAGGTAGTATTCAGGCTTACCAGGTGGTCCTGGCAGATTCACACGGGATTCCTCGGGCCCCGTGCTACTCGGGCAACCCTCCAACAGCGGCGGAACACATTTCGACTACGGGACTCTCACCCTCTACGGTCCAGCATCCACACTGGTTCGTCTATATGCCCGCACCTCACTGCGCCATGCCGGCAGACATGACAAGGAGGGGCCCACAACACCGCACATGCAACCCCTGCCGGGTATCACACACATACGGTTTAGCCCCATCCGCGTTCGCTCGCCACTACTAACGGAATCACTTTTGTTTTCTCTTCCTGTGGGTACTGAGATGTTTCACTTCCCCACGTTCCCTCCACCCGGTCTATGTGTTCAACCGGGGGTCACACGACACGTCATGCGGGGTTTCCCCATTCGGAAATCCTGGTCTCAACGTCCGGTTATCGACTCCACCAGGCTTATCGCAGATTCCCACGTCCTTCTTCGGCTCCTGTTGCCAAGGCATCCACCATGCGCCCTTGGAAACTTTCACACACAATGAAAGTCCTCAAATGAGCAATATCTAACTAAGATGTCATTCTCGGCATCACCACACCTCACACACCACCCCAGGGGGAACAGTGCGATCAACGATGCAGCAACAAAAAAATAAGATGCTCGCGTCCACTATGCAGTTCTCAAACAACAACCCACACCCCATCCACCAACCCACAAGGCCAGCTTCACAAGATACGGAGACCAGAAACAACAACCCCAACCCCAAGGCCAGGGTGCCTGCTGTTCCAGGACCCAACAGTGTGCCAACACCAGCTCGCAGCCACCAACACCACCCATTCCAACCACACCCGCAAAGGCATGACGTACTCGAGCACTGCCGGCACCACCACTGGCACCATTCATTGATGTTCCACCCATGAGCAACCCGCCATCACACACGCGGTGATGCAACGGGCACTAATGCTCCTTAGAAAGGAGGTGATCCAGCCGCACCTTCCGGTACGGCTACCTTGTTACGACTTAGTCCCAATCGCTGGTCCCACCTTCGACGGCTCCCCCCACAAGGGTTAGGCCACCGGCTTCGGGTGTTACCAACTTTCGTGACTTGACGGGCGGTGTGTACAAGGCCCGGGAACGTATTCACCGCAGCGTTGCTGATCTGCGATTACTAGCGACTCCGACTTCATGGGGTCGAGTTGCAGACCCCAATCCGAACTGAGACCGGCTTTTTGGGATTAGCTCCACCTCACAGTATCGCAACCCATTGTACCGGCCATTGTAGCATGCGTGAAGCCCAAGACATAAGGGGCATGATGATTTGACGTCGTCCTCACCTTCCTCCGAGTTGACCCCGGCAGTCTCCCATGAGTCCCCACCACGACGTGCTGGCAACATGGAACGAGGGTTGCGCTCGTTGCGGGACTTAACCCAACATCTCACGACACGAGCTGACGACAACCATGCACCACCTGTGAACCCGCCCCAAAGGGGAAACCGTATCTCTACGGCGATCGAGAACATGTCAAGCCTTGGTAAGGTTCTTCGCGTTGCATCGAATTAATCCGCATGCTCCGCCGCTTGTGCGGGCCCCCGTCAATTCCTTTGAGTTTTAGCCTTGCGGCCGTACTCCCCAGGCGGGGCACTTAATGCGTTAGCTGCGGCGCGGAAACCGTGGAATGGTCCCCACACCTAGTGCCCAACGTTTACGGCATGGACTACCAGGGTATCTAATCCTGTTCGCTCCCCATGCTTTCGCTCCTCAGCGTCAGTTACAGCCCAGAGACCTGCCTTCGCCATCGGTGTTCCTCCTGATATCTGCGCATTCCACCGCTACACCAGGAATTCCAGTCTCCCCTACTGCACTCTAGTCTGCCCGTACCCACCGCAGATCCGGGGTTAAGCCCCGGACTTTCACGACAGACGCGACAAACCGCCTACGAGCTCTTTACGCCCAATAATTCCGGATAACGCTCGCACCCTACGTATTACCGCGGCTGCTGGCACGTAGTTAGCCGGTGCTTCTTCTGCAGGTACCGTCACTTTCGCTTCTTCCCTACTGAAAGAGGTTTACAACCCGAAGGCCGTCATCCCTCACGCGGCGTCGCTGCATCAGGCTTGCGCCCATTGTGCAATATTCCCCACTGCTGCCTCCCGTAGGAGTCTGGGCCGTGTCTCAGTCCCAGTGTGGCCGGTCACCCTCTCAGGCCGGCTACCCGTCGTCGCCTTGGTGAGCCATTACCTCACCAACAAGCTGATAGGCCGCGAGTCCATCCAAAACCGATAAATCTTTCCAACACCCACCATGCGGTAGGCGCTCCTATCCGGTATTAGACCCAGTTTCCCAGGCTTATCCCAGAGTTAAGGGCAGGTTACTCACGTGTTACTCACCCGTTCGCCACTAATCCACCCAGCAAGCTGGGCTTCATCGTTCGACTTGCATGTGTTAAGCACGCCGCCAGCGTTCATCCTGAGCCAGGATCAAACTCTCCGTAAAAAAATTACAGAACAACACCGTGGCAGCCGGAAATAACCACCACGACATCCATTCAATACCTAGCAGACCATCACCACACCACGGGGGTGGCAGGCGATGATCAACCAATATGTGTTAAAACAATTGGCATCAACAAACTTGGCACACTATTGAGTTCTCAAACAACAGGCGCTTCCAGCTTCAGCGACCCGCTCCGCGGGCCGTTTCGCTCTGGAGCAACTTCTCCATCCTAGACCATCCGTTTCGACCGTGTCAACTCCGTGTCCGAAGCATTCACCGTCCGTTCACATGGCCGGGCTAGAAAACCTTACCACGCGATCCGACAATGTCAACTCCGCTTCCGCGGGGCCAGACACTCACCGGACCATCCACGTGGAAGGCCTTGAAAACCTTACCACATGATTCCCGGCTGTCAAACCAGATCATCTTCTTCAGGAATCCCGACCCGCATCACTGCCGGCCGCGCACCCGGTGAGCACCACCCGCCCTGGACCTGCCATTCTCGGCATGAATCCGCGGATTCTGTGTTCTTCACCCCGCCTCCCGGTCACCCGGTCGGCGTCTTGAGCACGAGATGGAACTCTACACACGAACCCCACCGAACACAAAATCAGGGG
>NZ_LR732370.1:40299-66260 GCF_902506395.1 Micrococcus sp. 116 | reverse complement strand
GGACGGGGCTCGGTCACGGGGCGGTCCTCTCTCGGCGGTCGGACGGGGCGTGCGCCGGGACGAGCAGCGCGACGGGCAGGGTGCTGAGCAGTTCGTCGAGGCGCACGGCGCCGCGCGCGTCCGGGTGGACGGGGTGGCCGGTGACGGCGTCCTCCCACCGCCCAGCCGGCACGGTCACGACGGTCTGGCCCCAGCCACCCGCGGCCGCGAGGCGGACGGGCCAGCGCGTGGCCACGGCGAGCGCCCCGCCCCGGTCGAACGCGATCGCGTGTTCGGCGGCGGGGCCGGAGACGTCGAGCGGGCGGTGGCCGGTGAACAGCTCGGGCCGGTCGCGGCGGGCGCGCAGCACGCCGGCCACGACGGCCAGCTTGGCGGCGGCGGGGTCGTCGAGGCCGGGCGTGTGGCCGGCGTCGAGGCGGTCCAGCAGGTCGGCCCGGGCCGCGAAGTCCACGGGGCGGCGGTTGTCCGGGTCCACGAGGGTGGGGAAGGGCACCTCCGTGCCCTGGTAGACGTCGGGGACGCCGGGGGCGGCGAGCTGGACGAGCTTGTGGCCGAGCTGGACCACCAGGCCGGGCTCGGCGATGCGGTCCGCGACGGCCTGGAGCACGCCCCGGGCAGGCCCCTCGGGGGAGGTGACGGCGGCGGCGAGTGCGGCGAGCCGGGCCTCGAACTCGGGGTCCTGGTCCGTCCAGGTGGTGGCCAGGGCCGCCTCGCGGGAGGCCTTCTGCAAGAAGCCGAGGATCCGCTCCTCCTCCGGCGTGGTGCCGTCCGTGGGCCAGACCCCCACGATGGACTCCCAGAGCAGCCGCTCCGCGTCGGGGTGGCCGAGCGGGTGGAGGCGCCTCAGCTCCGCGAGCTCGGCGGCCCAGCGGTCGGGCTCCTCGGCGAGCACGGCGATGCGGGCGCGCACGTCCTCGCCGCGCTTGGTGTCGTGGGTGCTCAGGGTGGTCATGGCCGTCGGCCAGGCGGCCTGGCGCGCCTGCTGGGCGGCGTGGAAGTCGGCCAGGGACAGGGCGACGTGGGAGGGGTCTCCGCCGACCTCGTTCAGATTGGCCCACCGGGTGTACCGGTAGAAGGACCGGTCCTCGACGCCCTTGGCCATCACCATGCCGGAGGTCTGCTGGAACCGGCGGGCCACGGGCGAGTCCGGGTCGGTCAGCTCGGGCCGCAGGTCGCCGAGCACGTCGGCGAGGCCCGGCTCCGCCGCGGCCGCGTCCGCCAGCGCGCCCTCGAGCACGGCCAGGCCCACGGGCAGGTAGGTGCGGTACACGGGCAGCCGGGCCAGCACAGCGGCGAACGCGGCGGCCACGTCCTCGTCCGGGTGGGCACCGAGGGCGTGCACGGCGCGGACCTCCCGGACCAGCCGGGCGGTCTCGGCCGCGAGGGGGCCGGTGGCCACGTCGTGCTTGGCCCGCACCACGGCCTCGTCCCACTCCCGACGACGGCGCGCGTCCTCGGCCGCATCGCCGGCGGCCTCGGGGTGCATGAAGACGCGTTCGACCTCGCCGAGCGCGTCGTAGCCGGTGGTCCCGTCCACGGGCCAGTCCGCGGGCAGCGCCTCACCGGGCTCGAGGATCTTCTCCACCACGAGGTAGCCCTCCGGGAGCACGTGGGAGCGCAGGCGCCGCGCGTAGCCAGCCGGGTCCGCCAGGCCGTCCGGGTGGTCCACGCGCAGCCCGTCCACGAGCCCTTCGCGGACCCAGCGGGCGGGTTCGGCATGGACGGCGTCGAAGACCTCGGGCTCCTCCACCCGGACGCCCGCGAGCGTGGTGACGGTGAAGAACCGGCGGTAGTTCAGCTCGGCGTCACCGCGGCGCCAGCCGACCAGCCGGTAGTGCTGGCGGTCGTGCACGGCGCGGGCCAGGCGGGCCTGCTCCGCGGTCGGCTCCTTCGCCGGGTCCGCCGCCGCGAAGACCTCCGCGGCGCGCAGCCCGGTCTCCGCCTCGGCCGCCTCGAGCGATCCGGGGGCGAGGGGGTAGACGTTGTCCCAGTAGCGCAGACGGCCGCCCTCGGCGTCGACGACGAGACGGTCCAGTTCCGCGTCCGCGTCCCCGTCAGGGCCGTCTCCCAGCACGGGGATGAGCAGGGACCCGCCGCCGGCCGCCCAGTCCACGTCGAACCACGCCGCATGCGCCGCCTCGGGACCGTGGGTGAGCACGTCCCACCACGCCGGATTGGCCTGGGGCGTGGCCACGCCCACGTGGTTCGGCACGATGTCCACGAGCACGCCCATGCCCGCCTCGTGCGCGGCGCGCGCGACCATGTCCAGCCCCTCGGCCCCGCCGCGGGCGGCGTCCAGCCGGGTGGGGTCCACGACGTCGTACCCGTGGTCGGAGCCGGGCTCGGCCTCGAGCAGCGGCGAGAGGTAGAGCCAGTCCACGCCCAGGCGCCGCAGATAGGGCACGAGCCCGGCCACGGACTCCAGCGGCAGATCCGGGCTGACCTGGAGCCGGTAGGTGGACGCGGGGGCGGAACGGACGGTCGAGGTGCTCACGCGGCGACGCTAACAGAGGCCCCCGACGCGGCATCAGGCCCGACGGGCCGGGGCGGGAAGGTCAACGCGTCTCGACCGGACGGGCGAAGATGTCCTCCCCGACGACGGGCTCGCCCGAGGACTCCAGCAGGACCATCTCGTCGCGCAGCACGGTGCCGTCGGCCTGGGTCAGATCGGCCACGAAGCCGGGGCCGGACTGGCGGATGCGGTCCACCGCGGTGTAGCCGTACTTCGCCTCGAGGTTGCCGCGGAACGCGTCCAGACCCTGGACGTGCAGGACGGCGCCCGTCGCGCCGAGGGCGACGGCGGCCGCGAGCGCGACAGCCCCGACCCCGCGCTGGGTGCGGGTGTCCTCGAGGAGTCCGATCTCCGGGTTGCGGCCGTGGGTCGCGGCGAAGCGCCGGTGCCGCCGGGCACGCCACAGGCCGACGACCACGAGCGTGCCGCCGACCACGAGGGTCAGTGAGGCCAGCCAGTAGAGGATCCAGGGGGTCACGAGGTCGACGTTCGCAAAGTCCATGTCCCAGTGTGACACAGGCCTCACTCCGGCGGGAGGGCACGCGGCCGGTCGCGCCTCGTCAAGGCAGCGGCCGGCCCCGCGCCGCGGTCCACAGGCGGTGCCACTGCGCGGAGTCCATCGCCTCGGCCACGGAGGCCGCCTCGGCGCACGCGGCGACGCGCTCCGGGTCCTGGGTGCCGATCACGGGCCGCACGCCCCACGGCAGGCGCAGCAGCCAGGCGAGCACCACGGCCTCCCGGCTGACGCCCAGCTCCGCCGCGACCTCGCCGACGACGCCGGCCGCGCCGTCGTCGCCGGAGCTGAACCGACCCTGCCCCAGCGGACCCCAGGCCTGCAGCTCGATCCCCTCCGCGGCGCACACCGGGCCGAGGCGCCCGGCGTCGGCGTCCGCGGGGGCGTCCGGGTGGTTGGCGAGCACGACCGCCTCCACGAGGGTGCGGTGGTGCAGGCCGAGCTCGACCTGGACGCACGCCAGCCCGGTCCCGTCCGCCGCCTGGCTCTCGAGCTCGCGCTGGAACTCGAGGACGCGGCCCACGCCGAGGTTGGAGACGCCCAGCTTGCCGACCAGGCCCGCCTCCCGCGCGTCGAGGAAGGCGCGCACGGTGTCGGCCACGGGCGTGAGGACGTCGGGCCGGTGGATGATCAGGGTGTCCACGCGCTGCTCGCCGAGGCGGGACAGCGAGCCCTCCAGCGAGGCGCGCACGTGCTCGGGCGAGGAGTCGTAGCGGGTCAGACGCCGCCCGGCCGGGTCCGTCTCGTGCAGGACGATCCCGCACTTGGTCTGCACCTTCAGGGCGGAGCGCTCCTCGTAGGGCAGCTCGTGCAGCAGCCGGCCGACGGTCTCCTCGGAGCGGCCGGCCCCGTAGATGTCCGCGGTGTCCAGCAGGTCGACGCCGGCCTCGATCCCGGCGCGCAGGGCGCGGCGGGCACGCTCCACGGCCGCCTCGGCCTGCGCTGCGCCCGCGGGCCCCTCCGGCCCCGCCCCCGGATCGGCGTCCGGGGGCGGCGGGGGAACGGACCCCCAGGCCATGGTCCCGAGGACGATCGGGGTGGCCGGGGTCGGGTCGAGGTCGAGCGGCGGATGCGTGGAGGCTGTGCTCATGGCCTCACCGTCTCACGTCCGCCCGCCCCGGGTCCGGACCCGCCGCCCTGTGATGGGATGGGTCCATGAAGCTCGCCACGTTCCGCCAGCCCGACTCCGACGCCGCCTACCCCGGCGCCACGTTCGCCGCGGTCATCACCTCCGTGCACCCCGAGGACCCCGAGGTCGCCGTGCGCGCCGTCGCCCTGCCGGACTGTCGCGACGTCGGCGAGTACCTCACCGCCACGCCGGAGGAGCAGCGGGAGATGGTGGAGGGTGCCCTCCGCGCGGCGCAGGCCGACCGGTCCCTCCTGCTGGACACCTCCGGCCTCGTCTACGACACGCTCGTGCCCTTCCCCACCAAGGTGTTCTGCGTGGGCCTGAACTACACGAACCACATCGACGAGACGGGCCTGGATCGCCCCGAGCATCCGACGCTGTTCGCGAAGTTCCCGCAGTCCCTCACGGGTGCGCTGGACCCGATCGAGGTCCCCGAGGAGGACCACCGGGTCGACTACGAGGGCGAGCTGTGCATCGTGGTCGGGGAGCCGGGCCGACGCATCGCCGTCGAGGACGCCCCGGAGCACATCGCGGGCTACGCGGTGGCCAACGACATCTCCATGCGCGGCTTCCAGGGCCGCACCTCCGAGTGGCTGCAGGGCAAGGTGTGGGAGGCCTCGACGCCCGTGGGTCCGTGGCTGGTCACCCCGGAAGAGTTCCCGGCGGACGCGCGCGTCCTCACGCACGTCAACGGTGAGCTGCGTCAGGAGGACAGGGTCGCCGACGTCGTCTTCTCCCCCGCCGAGCTGGTCTCCTACGCCTCGCAGCTGATCACCCTGAACCCGGGTGACCTGATCCTGACCGGCACGCCCGCAGGGGTCGCCCTGGCCCGCCGGGACGCCGAGGGCCGCCGCCCGTGGCTGCGTCCCGACGACGTCGTCGAGGTGGAGATCACCGGGCTGGGACGCCAGCGCAATGAGCTCGTCTGAGGCGGCGCCGGCGGACGCCCTGCCCCGCGTCGTCGGCATCCTCGGTGCGGGGCGGGCGGGCACCGCGCTGGCACGTGCGATCGCGCGCATCCCCCGCCTCTCCCCGGGCACGGCCGCCCCGCGGGTGATGGTCGCGGGCACGCGGCGCCCCGCGGCGGTCCAGCGCCACCTGACGATCTACGCGCCCAAGGCCGTCGCCGTGTCGGCCGAGGACCTGGCGGCGGAGGCGGAGCTCGTCGTCGTGGCCGTGCCGCGCGAGGCGCTGGACGACGTCGACCCACTCGCCCTCGCCGGGCCGGCCACGCGCGCCGTGGTGGACCTGACCAACACGTGGGGGGACGAGCCGGTCCCGGCGTGGCTCGACGACGACGGCGCGCCCGGCTCCGTCCGGATCGCCGCGCGCTGGGCCGCCGCGGGGCTGTGCGTGCCCGTCGTGCGCGCGTTCTCGGAGATCTCGCACCACGACCTGGAGGATGCCGGGCGTGCCACGGCCCCGCGCCGCGCCCTCGCGGTGGGCACCGAGCGGACTGACGCGGCGCCCGAGCCGGCCGCGGTCGCCGCCGCGCGCGACACGGTGGTCGCCCTCGTCACCGCGATGGGCTTCGACGCGGTCCCCTACACGGGCCTCGACCGGGCCGGGGTCCTCGAGCCGGGGGCGGCGGGGTTCGGCACCGCGCACGATGCCGGCCGGCTCGCCGCGCTGCTCGCCGACGCGCCCACCGGCTGAGGCGCGCCACCCGCCCGGCGGTACCTAGGCTGGGCGGGACCGCCGACCCTCCCAGGAGGCCCCCGTGACCCGTCCGACGCACCGCACCGCCCGCCGCACGCTCACCGCGGTCGCCCTGTCCGCCGCCGCCCTCACCGGACCGGCGGCGTCCGCCACCGTCGTCGCCCTGCCGGTCACGGCGGGGGTCACGGGCGCCGCCGCGCCGCAGGCCCACGCCGTGGCCTGGGACCAGGTGGAGCTCGTGGATGACGCGGGCGTGATCGACCTCGCCCAGCTGCGCCGTGACCTGGCGGGGATCGAGTTCCGGGAGCCGACCCGCGTCGCCGTGGTCACCGAGCGCGGCCCGGACCTGTCCGCACTGGACGACGACCGCGCGTCTCAGGCGTTCAACGGGCGGGTGCTCGAGCGGGCTCGCGCGGAGCACCCGGACTGGCTCAGCGCGGACGGCCAGAAATGGGCCGACGGCCTCGTGATCGTGGCGCTCGACCCGGACAACCGGTTGATCGGGGTGTACGTGGGCGAGGACCGGATGCTCAGCACGGACCGGCTGCGGGAGGTGCGCGAGGCCGGACACGAGGCGGCCCGTGCGGCCCGGTGGACGGACACGGTCGTGGAGGTGACGGACGCCGCCGCCGAGCTGATCGGGCGCCCCTGGTGGCAGGCTCCCGAACTGTGGTTCGGCGCGGGGATCGTCGGTGTGGCGGGCGGCGGCGCCGCGGCCGCGGCGCTCGCGAGCCGACGGCGTCGCCGCCGCCGGACGGCCGACCTGCTGGCCGAGGCCCGCACCCACCTGACCTCCGTCACCCTGGAGATGGACGCCACCGAGGTGAACGCGTCCACGGTGCCCGAGGACTCGCCCCACGCGGCCGCGCTGATGGAGCGCTTCCGCGGCTTCCGGCGCCAGGCGCTCGACGCGTCGGCGGAGCTGGACCGCCTCGAGGCCCTGCCGGAGCGCAGCCTGCATCGCACGGAGCACGCCCGGGCCGCGGAGGACGTCCGGGACCGCGCCCGTGAGCTCGACCGCCTCGACGACGCCGTGGCCGCGGCGAACACCTTCCTCAACCGCCACCCGGGGTGGCCGGCGGCGTGGGACCAGCAGACCGCCCCGCTGCGGGCCGACCTGGACGCCGCCGGCGCGCTGGCCTCCTCCGTCGGCTCCGCCGGACCCGTCGGCTCCGCCGTCGCGGCGCTGGAGTCCTTCCGCGCCGAGGCGCAGCACCGGCTCGAGGCGCTGGGCGCGGACCTGCAGGACGAGCGCCTGACCCCGGCCACGGCGCTGGGCGAGCTGGATGCGCTGCGGCGTCGCCTGACCGGGCTGGTCTCCGCCCTCGCCGACGCCAAGGTGGCGGCCTTCGGCAAGGACGAGGCCGAGCGTGAGCTGCTGCGCGACGAGCTGCGCACGCACCGTGGCCCGGCCCGGTCCGCGCGCGGCTCGATCCTGGACTCCGCGCTACCGGCGGATGCCTACTGGACGGTGGTGGCCTTCACCACGGGCCACCAGGCCGGCGAGCGGTCCGTCCAGGACCACCGCCAGGCGCAGTCCAGCTCCTCCGGGACCGGCTACGGATCCTCGGGCGGCTCGTTCTCCGGGGCGGGCTCGTCCGGCCGATTCTGAGCCGGCCGGGGCCGGATCTGAGCCGGAAGCTCGTCCGGGGCCGGCACCCGGCCCCTGGCCCACCGCCCCGTTCTGCGAGCCAGTGAAGGACCATGACCGCCGCTGACACCCCCGCACCCCGCCAGGACCCCCTCGCGTTCTTCCTCGACAAGGCCGTGCCCGAGGCATGGCACGCGGTCGGGCCGCTGGCCTCGGCCGCGCGCGGCGCCGCCGAGCAGGCCGGACTGGACCGGCAGCTCGTGGAGCTCGTGAACCTCCGGGTCTCCCAGCTCAACGGCTGCGTGTTCTGCCTGGACCGGCACACCCGCCAGGGTGCCGACGCCGGTCTGAGCGTGCAGCGCCTGGGGCTGCTGCCGGCGTGGCGTGAGGCCGGGGCCGTGTACTCGGAGCAGGAGCGCGCTGCGCTCGAGCTCGCCGAGGCGGTCACGGACCTCCCCGAGCAGGAGCAGCTGAACTACGTGCAGGCCTCCACGGCCGCCGCGCTCACGGACGCCCAGTACGCGGCCGTGCAGTGGGTCGCGATCGTGATGAACCTGACGAACCGCATCTCGATCCTGTCCCATCACCCCGTGCGGCGCCGGGACGGCTGACCCCTTCCCCGTCGCCGGCCTAGCGGCGGGGTCCACCGAGGAACGAGAGGACCGACCATGACCGAGCAGACCCCCAGCCTGGAGCACCCGCAGGTCCGCAAGAACGGGGAGAGGTACGAGATCGTCATCGACGGCGCGGGCACGGTGGCCGGCTTCACGACGGCGATCGACGACGACACCGCCGACGGCCCGGCCCAGCGGATCTTCCCGCACACCAAGGTCGACCACGAGTACGAGGGCCGGGGCCTGGCCTCGACCCTCGTGCGCGAGGCGCTGAAGGACACCGTGGCCGCGGGCCGCCGGGTCGTCCCCGTCTGCCCGTACGTGAAGGACTGGGTGGACGAACACGACGACGTGGCCGGCGAAGTGGACCCGGCGCGCCCCGAGCGTCTCCAGTTCCTGGAGTCCCGCCAGGACTGACGCACCGCACCCGGTGAGCACCCGGAGACGAGAAGAGCCCCCGCCGATCCGGCGGGGGCTCTTTCTGGTCGGGGTGACAGGATTTGAACCTGCGGCCTCGTCGTCCCGAACGACGCGCGCTACCAAGCTGCGCCACACCCCGTTGGAGGTCTCAGACCTGAATCCAACAGAGAGCGACTATACCAGCCACACCGGGTGCCGCCAAACCGAGATGCGGGGCAGAATCTCACGCGTGAGACCTCTGCGCACCCCGCGAATCCGAGAGAGGCCGGCATGAGCTGGTGGCCGTTCCCGCGTTCCTCCGCGAGCCCCTCCCCCGACGACGACGGCGCCCCGGCCGCCGCCGAGCTCGAGGAGGCCGTGGCCGCCCTGCGACAGCTGTTGCGCGCGGAGCGGCACCGACTGCGCCCGGACAGCTGGGCCCTCGCGTGGGAGATGGTCGAGCACGCCGCCGAGTACGCGCCAGCCTGGACTCGCCTGCAGCGCACACGGCCCGTGGAGACCCAGGAGCTCGTGCTCGCCCTCACCGGGCGCTTGGAGCCGCTGCTGCGCGACTTCCTCGCACTCCCCGACTCGGAGAAGCCGGCCCATGCCGACGCCGTGCACGCGCGCCTTCGGGAGCAGGGCACGGAGCACGGCCGGCTGCGCCGCCGACTCACCCGCGCGCTCACGGCACGACTGCGGGCCGGCGAGGAGCTCTGAGCGCCGCGGGTGAATGCACCCGGAACGCAGAAAGCCCCGTGCAGATCGCACGGGGCCGCCCGGTGAATCCTCCCGGGAATGCGGGAAGGGCCTCGCACCAACAGTGCGAGGCCCTCCCTCAAAGAATGTCCGGCGGCGACCTACTCTCCCACAACCTCCCGGCTGCAGTACCATCGGCGCTGTGGGCCTTAGCTTCCGGGTTCGGAATGGAACCGGGCGTTTCCCCCACGNCTTACCACATGATTCCCGGCTGTCAAACCAGATCATCTTCTTCAGGAATCCCGACCCGCATCACTGCCGGCCGCGCACCCGGTGAGCACCACCCGCCCTGGACCTGCCATTCTCGGCATGAATCCGCGGATTCTGTGTTCTTCACCCCGCCTCCCGGTCACCCGGTCGGCGTCTTGAGCACGAGATGGAACTCTACACACGAACCCCACCGAACACAAAATCAGGGGCGGCACCCGGCGTGCGGTCAAGGGTGGGCGGCCGGTTTCCGCCTGTTCTCGCGGATTCCTTCGGCCTGGCCCGCCCCGTTCGACGCTCCAGCGCCGTCACCCCCGGCCGTGACGTGCACCACTCCTCAGGGCGTGGCCGTCGTGTCCAGGGTCGGCTGGAGCCACACGGTGGTCAGCGCCGGCACGTTCACCGTGACGTGGGCCGGCTGGCCCTGCCACTGGCCCTCGTGTGCCGCAATCACCTCGGACTGGCCGGTCTGCTCCCGCCAGCCGTCACCGTGGAAGTCGGTCGCATCGGTGTCCAGCACCACCGTCCACTCCCCCGCGGACGGCACCCCCACGCGCAGCCCCTGACGCGGCGACCCCGAGAGGTTGGTGATGCACAGCAGCGGGGCGCCGCCCGGTTCAGCGGCCGGGACCGCGGCGCCGTCGTCGTCGATCCGTGTCTCCGGCACCACCTGCGCCGCGGGCATGCGGAGGAACACGAGCGTGTTGCCGTCGGCGTCGCCGCCGTCCACCCACGCAAATCCCTCCGGGCTGTGGTCCAGCGACCACAGCGCCGGCTTGCTGCGGTAGAGCGCGTTGAGCTCCCGGATCGTCAGCTGGACCCCGCGGTGCGCCTCATCCCACGAGACGGGCCAGTCCAGGCCCTCGCCCTCGGACCACTCGCTCGGCTGCGCGTACTCCCCGCCCATGAACAGCAGCTGCTTGCCGGGGTGCGCCCACATGTACCCGTAGTAGGCGCGCAGGGTCGCCAGCTGCTGCCGTCGGTCGCCCGGGATGCGGCCCAGCAGGGAGCCCTTGCCGTGGACGACCTCATCGTGGGACAGCGGCAGCACGTAGTTCTCCGAGTAGGCGTACACCAGGGAGAACGTCCACTGCTCGTGGTGCCACCGGCGGTTGACCGGGTCCTGGGACAGGTAGGCCAGGGTGTCGTGCATCCAGCCCATGTTCCACTTCTTGCCGAAGCCGAGACCGCCCGCGTCCACGGGAGCGCTCACCCCGGAGAAGGCCGTGGACTCCTCCGCGATCATGTGGACGCCGGGGTGCAGGCGGTACACGGTCGCGTTGACCTCGCGCAGGAAGTCGATGGCCTCGAGGTTGTGGTTGCCGCCGTGCACGTTGGGCTCCCACTGCCCGTCCTCGCGCGAGTAGTCCAGGTAGAGCATCGAGGCGACGGCGTCCACGCGCAGCCCGTCGATGTGGAACTCGCCGAGCCAGTAGAGCGCGTTGGCCACGAGGAAGTTGCGGACCTCGGTGCGGCCGAAGTCGAACACGAGGGTGCCCCAGTCGGGATGTTCGCCCCGCCGCGGGTCCGGGTGCTCGTACAGGGCGGTCCCGTCGAAGCGCGCGAGCGCCCACTCGTCCTTCGGGAAGTGCGCCGGCACCCAGTCCACGATGACGCCGATCCCCGCCCGGTGGAGCGCGTCCACCAGGTGCTTGAACTCGTCCGGGGAGCCGAACCGGGAGGTGGGGGCGTAGTAGCCGGTCACCTGGTAGCCCCAGGACCCGCCGAACGGATGCTCCGCGACCGGCAGGAACTCCACGTGCGTGAACCCGAGCCACTGCACGTACTCCACGAGCTGCTCGGCCAGCTCGCGGTAGTCCAGCCCGGGCCGCCACGAGCCCAGGTGCACCTCGTAGATGCTCAGCGGGCGCTCGTGCGGGTCCGTGAGACGGCGGCGCTCCATCCAGGTGCGGTCCCCGAAGGCGTAGTCGGACTCGAGCACACGCGAGGCCGTGGCCGGCGGGACCTCCGTCCAGCGGGCCATCGGGTCCGCCTTCTGCCGCCAGAGCCCGTCCCGGCCGAGGATCTCGAACTTGTAGCGGTCGCCGTGACCGACGCCAGGCACCAGCAGCTCCCACACGCCGGAGGAGCCGAGGGACCGCATGGCATGGGTCCGGCCGTCCCAGCCGTTGTGGTCGCCCACCACGCGCACGGCCCGCGCGTTCGGCGCCCAGACCGCGAAGGCCGTGCCGACGGCCTCGCCCGCGGAGGTGCGGACCACGCGGGCGCCCAGCACCTCCCACAGCCGTTCGTGCCGGCCCTCCGCGATCAGGTGCAGGTCCAGCTCGCCGAGCGTGGGCAGGTGCCGGTACGCGTCGTCCTGCTCCTGGACGGGGCCGGTCGTGCCGTCCTCGGTCTCGTACGCCACCTCGACGCGGTAGTCGCCCGCGGCAGCCCCGGCCACGCGGGGCGTCGGGGCCACGCCCGCGAACACGCCGTCGTGCTCGTGCGTCAGCTCCACCCGCTGCCCGTCGCCGGCGCGGACCACCGTGACCGTGCGCGCCAGCGGGCGCAGCACGCGGTAGGTGACCGCCGCGCCGTCGGGATGCGGGTGGGCGCCCAGCACGGTGTGCGGATCGTGGTGCCGGCCCTGCGCGACGGCGGCCAGCACCTCCGGGTCCACGGCGAGCGGGGCCGGCACCACGATCCGCACGGCGGACGGGGTCATGGCGATTCCTGTTCTGGGGACGGCGGGCGTCGGGAGCGGCTCAGCCGTTCCGGACGACCCGCAGGACATGGGCGGGCTCGACGTGGGGGTCCAGGCGGACGTACGGGGTGCGGCCCCACCGCCAGCGCTGGCCGGTGAGCAGGTCCTCCACCTCGACGGCCCCGGACGCGTCGCGGTCCTCGGGGCGCAGACGCAGCGCCTCGAGGTCCAGGTCCAGGGTCGCCTCGACGACGTCGTGCGGGTTCGTGGTGACGACGACGATCAGGGTGTCCTCCGCGGGACCGGCGTCGGTGACCGCCTCGGCGTCCCGGTGCGCACCCTCGGGCCGGGCCGAGCGCGTCTTCGAGAACACGAGCAGGTCAGGGTGCGTCGAGGCGTGCAGGGTCAGGTTCTGCAGGTCGCCCAGCGCCGGGTGCGCCGCGCGGATCTCATTGAGCCGGGTGAGGTACGGGGCGAGCGAGGCACCCGCGGCCTCCGCGCCCTCCCAGTCCCGGGGGCGGTACTCGTACTTCTCGTTGTCGATGTACTCCTCCGCGCCCGGCCGGGCCACGTGCTCGAACAGCTCGAACCCGGCGTAGACGCCCCACAGCGGGCTGGCCGTGGCGGCGACGACGGCGCGGATCCGGAACGCGCCCGGGCCGCCGTGCTGCAGGTACTCCGTGAGGATGTCCGGCGTGTTGACGAAGAGGTTGGGGCGATAGAACGCCGGCGTCTCGTGCGAGATCTCCTGGAGGTACTCCGCAAGCTCCTCGGCCGTGTTCCGCCAGGTGAAGTACCCGTAGGACTGCTGGAACCCGACCTTGCCCAGGGCGTGCATCATCGCGGGACGGGTGAAGGCCTCGGCGAGGAACACGACGCGCGGCTCCTCGGCGCGGACCTTCGCGATCAGCCACTCCCAGAACCACAGGGGCTTGGTGTGCGGGTTGTCCACGCGGAAGATGTGCACGCCGCGGGCCACCCAGCCCCGCACCACGTCCAGCACCGCCTGGGCGAGGCCGCCCGGGTCGTTGTCGAAGTTCAGCGGGTAGATGTCCTGGTACTTCTTCGGCGGGTTCTCCGCATACGCGATGGTGCCGTCCACGCGGGTGGTGAACCACTCCGGGTGCGCGGCGACCCACGGGTGGTCCGGGGAGCACTGCAGGGCCAGGTCCAGGGCCACTTCGAGGCCCTCGTCCGCGGCCGCGGCCACGAACGCCTCGAAGTCCTCGACGGTGCCCAGGTCCGGGTGCACGGCGTCGTGCCCGCCCTCGGGCCCACCGATCGCCCACGGCGAGCCCGGGTCCTGCGGCCCGGCCGTCAGCGTGTTGTTCGGACCCTTGCGGTGCGTGGTGCCGATCGGGTGGATCGGCGGCAGGTAGACCACCTGGAAGCCCATCCGGGCGACCGCCGGGAGCCGGTCGGCCGCCGTCGCGAAGGTGCCAGAGGACCACGTGCCGGAGGCCTCGTCGAAGCGGGCGCCCTCGGAGCGGGGGAAGAACTCGTACCAGGCGCCGCGGCCGGCGAGCTCGCGCTGCACGTCCAGCGGGTAGAGCTCGGAGCTCGTGAGGTGCTCCCGCACGGGGCGGGCGTGGAGGACGGCGGACACCTCCGCCGACTCGGCGGAGGCCAGGCGCTGGGCCGGGATGAGCGACTCGTCCTCGAGGCCGCGAACGACCTCCTCGAACACGGCGCGGTCCTCGGCCGAGCGCTCCGCGTCCTCGGCGGCCCGGCGGAACAGGGCGGCGCCCTCGGCGAGCATCAGCTCCACGTCGACGCCGGCGGCGATCTTGACGGTGGCCGCGTGCTTCCACGTGCCCACCGGATCGTCCCAGCCCTCGACCACGAACTGGTGCAGGCCCGGCTCGGCGGGCCGCAGCGTGGCCACGACCTCGTCCAGGCCGGGCCGGCCCGGACGCATCTGCACGCGCTGCACCTCGGCGCCGGCCGGGTCGAACAGGCGGACGGTGGCGCGCACGGAGTCGTGGCCCTCGCGGAACACGGTCGCGCGGACGGGGATGTCCTCGCCGACCACGGCCTTCGCCGGGAACCGGCCGTCCAGCACCACGGGCTGCACGTCCGTCACCGGGATACGCCCCGTGACGGTCTGGAGGCGGACATCGGCTGCGGTGGCGCTCTGGGTGTCGGGCTTCACGGTGCTCACGCCACGACGCTACCCCGCGGCCGCGCCGGTGAGAACGGCCGGCCCGCCCGCCCGCCGTGGGGGGCGGAGGGGCGGGCCGGGGACGGGGCGCCGGACGGGACGCTCAGGACAGCATGGTCTTGTCGTCCACGACGGCGCCCTTGATCTTGCCGAACTCGGCCAGCAGGTCCGCCGGGGTGCGCCCGGCCTTCTCCTGCTCGTCCAGCTCGAGGATGATCCGGCCGTCGTGCATCATGATCAGCCGGTTGCCGACCTCGAGGGCCTGGGACATGTTGTGCGTGACCATCAGCGTGGTGAGCCGGTGCTCGGCCACCACCTGCCGGGTCAGGCGGGTCACCAGCTCCGCCCGGGACGGGTCCAGGGCGGCGGTGTGCTCGTCCAGCAGCAGGATCTTCGGTCCGGAGAACGTGGCCATGAGCAGGCTGAGCGCCTGACGCTGGCCACCGGAGAGCAGCCCGACCTTGGCGGTGAGGCGGTTCTCCAGGCCGAGTTCGAGCTTCGTGAGCTCGTCGCGGAACATCGCGCGCCGGGCGCGGGAGACGCCCCGCGAGAGCCCGCGGGCGTGCCCGCGTCGCCAGGCCAGGGCCATGTTCTCCTCGATCGTGAGATTCGGGGCCGTGCCCGCCGTCGGGTCCTGGAACACCCGGCCGATCGAGGCCGCGCGGCGGTGGTCCGGCATGCGGGTGACGTCCTTGCCGCCCACGGCCACGGTGCCGGTGTCCGGGAGCAGCTTGCCGGCGATCGTGTTCAGGATCGTGGACTTGCCGGCGCCGTTGGAGCCGATCACGGTGACGAAGTCGCCCTCGGCCAGGTGCAGGTCGATGCCCCGCAGGGCGCGCCGCTCGTTGACGGTGTTCGGGAAGAAGGTCTTGGAGACCTGTGAGATCTCAAGCACGGGGGGCCTCCTCGGAGACGGATGCGGCGGGGGTGGCGCCGCCCGGCTCGCCAGTCAGGGGCATGCCGGCGGTGGCCGGAGCGGCGGCGGCCGGCGCCGGGGTCGCGGCCGTGCCCCGCGTGCGCAGGCTCAGGCGCCTGGCGAAGCCGAAGCGCGGCAGCAGCAGGGCCACGACGACGAGGGCCGCGGAGATCAGCTTCATGTCGTTCGGGCTCAGGCCCGCGTTGAGGGCGAACTGGATGATCAGGCGGTAGAGCACGGCGCCGACGATCACGGCGAGCGTCGCCCAGAAGACCGTGCGCTGGCCGAACACGGCCTGGCCCACGATCACGGACGCCAGGCCCACGAGGATGAGGCCGATGCCCATGGAGATGTCCGCGAAGCCCTGGTACATGGCCAGCAGGGAGCCGCCGAGGGCCACGAGGCCGTTGGAGATCATCAGGCCGAGGATCTTCATCCGGTCCGTGGAGACGCCGTACGAGCGGATCATCTCCTCGTTGTCACCGGTCGCCTGCAGGGCGAGGCCCAGGTCCGTGTGCAGGAACCAGTCGAGGATCAGCTTCACCACGAACACACCGAGGAAGAGCACGAGGATCGAGCCCCAGTTCCGGGCCAGTCCCAGGTCGCCGAGCCACGTGAACAGGGTGTCCTGGCCGAGCAGGGGGATGTTGGCCTTGCCCATGATCCGCAGGTTGATCGAGTAGAGCGCGATCATCGTGAGGATGCCGGCGAGCAGGCCGTCGATCCGGCCCTTCGTGTGCAGCAGGCCGGTGACGAGGCCCGCGAGCGCGCCCGCCACGAAGGCGGCGAGCATGGCCAGGGGCACCGGCGTGCCGCCCGTGATGAGCACGGCGGCCGTGGCGGCGCCGGTGGTGAACGAGCCGTCCACCGTGAGGTCGGGGAAGTCGAGGATGCGGAAGGTCAGGTACACGCCGAGCGCGACGACGGCGTAGATCAGACCCAGTTCCACTGCGGTCAGCATGGGGCGGGTGCCTTTCGGGCGGTGCGAGGGGGGACGGACGACGGCGGGACGGGGTGGGCCGGCCGTCGACGTGCTCCGCGGCGGCCCGGACCACGAGGTCCGGGCCGCCGCGGAGGCGGGCAGGCGCGGGATCAGCCCTCGACGAGCTGATCGGCCCTGTCCGTGAGCTCGGCGGGGATCTCGACGCCGTAGGCCTCGGCGGCCTTCGGGTTCAGCACGAGCTGCAGGTTGGCCGGGTCGGCGTAGCCCACGGGCAGCTCGGCCGGCTTCGCGCCGTCCTTGAGGATCTTCACGGCCATCTCGCCGGCCTGCTTGCCGTGCGCCTCGTAGTCGATGCCGTACGTGCCCAGGGCGCCGCGCTCGACGGAGTCGATGTCCGCCGAGATGACGGGGACGCGCTGCTCCTTGCCGTAGCCCACCACGGTCTCCAGCGCCGAGACGACGGCGTTGTCCGTGGGCACGTAGATGCCGTCCACGCCGGACAGGGACTGCACGCCCTGCTGGACCTCGGACGAGTTGGTGATGGTGGCCTCCTTGACCTCGAGGCCCAGCTCCTTGCCGGCCTCCTTGGCCTGGTCCACCTGGACCTTGGAGTTGGCCTCGCCGGAGTTGTAGACGATGCCGACGGTCGTGGCGTCCGGCTTCACGTCCTTGAGCAGCTGCAGCTGCTCCTTGACCGGGTTGCGGTCCGAGACGCCGGTGACGTTGCCGCCCGGGGCCTCGTCCGAGGCCACGAGCTCAGCGCCCTGGGGATCGGTGACCGCCATGAACACGACCGGCTTGTCCTTCACGGCCGAGGCGGTGCCCTGCGCGGCAGGGGTCGCGATCGCGGCCACGAGGTCCACGTCCGCGTCGTTGGCGAAGGTGGAGGCGATGGAGGTGACCGTGGCCTGCTCGCCCTGGGCGTTCTGCTCCTCGAACGTCACGTCCAGGCCGGCGTCCTTGAACGCCTCCTTGAAGCCCTCGGCCGCGCCGTCGAGCGCCGGGTGGGAGACGAGCTGGTTGATGCCCACGGTGTAGGAGCCGTCGCCGGCGGCGGAGGACGAGCCGGAGCCGCCGGAGCCGGAGTCGCCGCACGCCGTGAGCCCGAGGGCGGCGACGGCGAGGGCGGCGGTGAGGGGGAGGGAGGGGTGCTTCATGAGACGGACCTCGTTCTGATGGTGCGGTGCGGGATGCGCTCGCCGACGGGGGCCCGTCGGACACAGTGCAGACACTGTGCGCGGTGACACGCGTCACGGGCAAGACGTGCGCGCATCCACACGACATCCTGCCATGTGACCGGCGTCACTGTGGACACTCTGCCCGCGTCGGCGCCGTGTGCGAGACCCGCGTCCCCGCCCGGCCGTCATCCCGGGCGGCGGCGCCGTCGAGGTCAACGCCCGCCGGCGCGCTGCACCGAGATCTCGTACAGCGAGATGCCCACCGCCATCGAGGCGTTGAGGGACTCCATCGTCGAGTCGATCGGGATGGACACGATCTGCTGGCAGTGCTCCCGCACCATGCGGGACAGACCCTTGCCCTCGGCCCCCACCACGAGCACGAGCGGCTCCGTGGCCAGGGCGAGCCCGGGCAGGGAGACGTCCCCGCCGCCGTCGAGGCCCAGCACGAAGTAGCCGGCCCTGTGCAGGTCGACGAGGGTGGTGTTCAGGTTGCCGGCCTGGGCCACGGGCACCCGCGCGGCCGCGCCGGCCGAGGTGCGCCAGGCGGTGGCGGTCACGCCGACGGAGCGACGCTCGGGCACGATCACGCCGTCCGCGTCGAACGCGGAGCCGGCCCGGATGATGGCGCCGAGGTTGCGGGGGTCGGTGATGCCGTCGAGCGCGATCAGCAGCGGCGGGGTCCGCAGGTGCCCCTTCTCGTGCTTCGCGAGCGCGTCGAGGGCCAGGGCCGTGGCGTCCGCGTACTCATAGGGCGGGATCTGCAGCACGATGCCCTGGTGCACGGCCTCGCCGGAGAGGCGGTCCAGCTCCGGCTTGGTGTTCTCCAGGACCGGCACGCCCTGCTCGAGGCAGAGGCGCAGGGCCTCCTTGACGCGGTCGTCCATCTCGATGCGCACGGCCACGTGCAGCGCCTTGGCCGGGATGCCCGCGCGCAGCGCCTCGAGCACGGGGTTGCGACCGGAGACCGTCTCGTCCGTGAGCTTCACGCGGCCGCGGACCTGGTCCTTCACGGGGCCGCGCTTGGCGGCCGAGCGCTCGGCCAGCTGCTTGGCGCGGTGTGCCTTGTGGTAGACCCGGTCCTCGGCCTTGGGCGTGGGTCCGCGGCCCTCGAGCGCCTTGCGACCGTGGCCGCCGGTGCCCTTCATGGGGCCCTTCTTGCCCTTGGGCTTGCGGGATCCGCCGGAGCGGGGGGCGGTGGACATGGCGGGACTCCTGCGTGCCGGGGACGGGGGCGGCGGCACGCGGGGCGCCGCCGGATCGCCCTCCAGTCTAGGTGTCAGTCCGCCAGGCGCCATGTGGCGCCGTCGGCGCCGTCCTCCACCACGACGCCGGCCGCGGCCAGCGCGTCGCGGATGCGGTCCGCGGTGGCCCAGTCCTTGTCCGCGCGGGCCTGTGCCCGCGCCTCGATCTGCGACCGGACGAGCGAGTCGAGGGCGTCCGACACCGGGCCGGCCGCGGCGTCGTCGCCCTCGGGCACGTCGTCCAGGCCCAGCACCGCGGTCATGGCCTCCACCTCGGCCAGACGGGCGGCCGCGGCGTCGAGGTCCTGCCCGGCCAGCGCCGAGTTGCCGGCGCGCACGGCCTCGTGCAGGGCCGCGAGCGCCTGGGGCACGTTGAGGTCGTCCTCCATGGCGGCGCGGAAGGCGGCGGGCACACGGTCCGCGAGCGCCCCGTCGGGGGCGGGCGGGACGGCGCCGGCGGCGCGGGCGCGGGCCGTGAAGCCCTCGATGCGCTCGACGGCGGCCTCGGCCTCGTCGAGGGCGCCGGGCCGGTAGTCGAGCTGGGAGCGGTAGTGGGCCTGCCCCAGGAAGTAGCGCACCGCCGTCGGGCGGGCCATGCCGAGCATCTCCTCGGGGGAGATCGTGTTGCCCACGGACTTGGACATCTTCTCGCCGCCGTAGGTGACGAGCCCGTTGTGCAGCCAGAAGCGGGCGAAGCCGTCACCGGCGGCCGCCGACTGGGCCAGCTCGTTCTCGTGGTGCGGGAACCGCAGGTCCAGGCCGCCGCCGTGGATGTCGAACTCGGCGCCGAGGTACTTCGTGGACATGGCCGAGCACTCCAGGTGCCATCCGGGGCGGCCGGCGCCCCAGGGCGACTCCCACACGGCGGTGGCGGGCTCGCCGGGCTTGGCGCCCTTCCACAGGGCGAAGTCGCGGGGGTCGCGCTTGCCGCGCGGGTCGGCGTCGGGGGCGTCCTGCATGTCCTCGACGCGCTGGCGGGTGAGCTCGCCGTAGCGCTCCCAGGACCGGACGTCGAAGTAGACGTCGCCCGAGCCGTCCTGCGCGGGGTAGGCGTGGCCGCGCTCCATCAGGCGCTCGATGAGCGCGAACATCTCGGGCACGTGGCCGGTGGCGCGCGGCTCATAGGTGGGACGGCGGACGCCGAGGGCGAGGTAGGCGGCGTCGAACGCCTTCTCGAACCGGTAGGCCAGGGCCCACCACGGCTCGCGGGCCGGGTAGAGGTCCGAGGCCTCGAAGCCGGCCTCGTGGGAGGCGGCCGAGCGGTCGAGGATCTTGTCGTCGATGTCCGTCACGTTCCGCACCGAGGTGACGCGCAGCCCGGTGGCCTCGAGCCAGCGGATGAGGATGTCGAACACGATCGCGCTGCGCACGTGGCCCACGTGCGGCATGCCCTGCACCGTGGCCCCGCAGTAGTACACCGACGCCTCGCCGGGCACGAGGGGCTCGAAGTCCCGGATCTGCGCGGTGCGGGTGTCGTAGAAGCGCTGGGCCATGGGGGCGCGGTCCTTCCGGAGGGGCGGGGTCCTGACGGGGCTCTGCCAGCCTAGTTGTTGTGGGTCATGAGGTTCTTGCCACGGGGTACGGGCTGAGATGAGACGAGCGGGCCTCTCCCGCAGGATGGAAGTTCCTCAACAACCCACCTGCCAGAAGAGACCCGCTCATGACTCACGCTAACGCACCCCTGACCCCGACCGGCCGTCTCAGGATGGTCCACCGCCACCTGCACGACGGGATCCCGCAGTCCCACGTGGCCGCCGAGTTCCGGGTGAGCCGGCCCACGGTGGCCACCTGGGTGGCCCGCTACCGCGCCGAGGGCGAGGCCGGGCTGCTCGACCGGCCCAGCCGTCCGCGCCGTTCACCTGCCCAGCTCGACCCCGAGGTGGTGGCCCAGATCCAGACCCTGCGTCGCAGGGAGAAGTGGTCAGCCCGCCGCATCCATCACCACCTCGTCTCTGAAGGCCACCAGCTGTGCCTGCGCACTGTGGGCAGGTGGCTGCACCGACTGGGCATCTCCCGGTTGCCAGACCTCGCGCCCACGGGTGAGGACCTGCGCCAACGACCCCAGAAGATCACCGCGAGAGGGCCGGGGCACATGGTGCACCTGGATGTGAAGAAGATCGGGCGCATCCCTGACGGGGGCGGCTGGCGCACCCACGGACGTGAAAGTGAAGCAGGCCGTGCTTCCAAGCGCGGGCCTGGCCGGCGGGTCGGCTACACCTACCTGCACTCGGCGATCGACGGGTTCACCCGCCTGGCCTACACCGAGGCGTTGGAGGATGAGCGGACGGTGACCACGATCGGGTTCTTCTGCCGGGCGCGGGCGTTCTTCGCCGCCCACGGGATCCGGATCGACAGGGTGATCACGGACAACGGGAACAACTACCGGGCCGCGGACTTCACCGCCAAGGTGGTCTCGCTCGGGGGCCGGCACCACCGGATCCGCCCCTACACCCCGCGCCATAACGGGAAGGTCGAGCGGTACAACCGGCTGATGGTCGATGAGGTCCTCTACGCCCGCCCGTATACCTCAGAGCAAGCTCGGCGTGAGGCCCTTCAGGTGTGGGTGAACCACTACAACTATCATCGGCCTCATACCTCCTGCGGAGACGCCCCTCCGGCCTCACTGGCACCGACCCGAGTCAACAACGTCATGCCCTCCTACACCTAGTCGGTGCGCCGACGCGGGCTCAGGCCGCGGGGACGACGAGCGCGGTCGCGATCCCGACCAGCCCCTCCCTGCGCCCGATGAACCCCAGCCGGTCCGTGGTGGCGGCGGAGACGGACACGGGGGCCCCGCCGAGGGCGGCGGAGAGGGCGGCCTCCATCTCCGCGCGGCGCGTGCCCACCTTGGGCCGGGGTGCGACCACCTGGACCGCCACGTTCCCGACGGCGAGGCCCGCCTCCGTCAGCAGGCGCAGCACCTCGCGGAGCATGTCCGCGCCGGAGGCGTCCGCCATCTCGGGCCGGTCGACGCCGAACACGGCCCCGAGGTCGCCGAGGCCGGCGGCGGAGAGCAGGGCGTTGCACGCCGCGTGGGCGGCCACGTCCCCGTCCGAGGTCGCGGCCACCCCCCGCTCGCCGGGCCAGTGGATGCCACCGAGCCACAGGGGCCGGGGGGCGTCCTCGGGTGCCCACGCGTGCACGTCGGTGCCGATCCCCACGCGCGGCAGGGGGGGTGCCGGGGTGCGAGGGGCGTGGGGCAGGCTCATGCGTCTCCCGTCGACGGTGTGTGCCCACCAGGGAACCGTCCTCGTCTGGCCGCGGCATGGCCTGGGGGTGAACACCCGCGGAAGGGGCGGGCCACACCCGGTGGCCCGCGCACCCGGCCGCGCGGTGGAATCGGGGCCGCGAAACCGGTATGCTCGTCAGCCGTGGCCGTTCACGGTCACGTGCCTCCTTAGCTCAGCTGGCCAGAGCAGCTCCCTCGTAAAGAGCAGGTCGCCGGTTCGAATCCGGCAGGGGGCTCCCCCGGGCCCCGCCGCGTGATCACGCGGCGGGGTCCTCTCGTCTCCGGGCCGGCCCTCCGGGGCGCGCCGCCGTCAGAGCCCGGCTCCCAGCTCCTCCGCCCGGTCCAGGTGGCCGAGGGTGCGTTCGGCGTGCCGGCCGACCGACTCCGCCGAACCCTGACCGAGCCGGTACAGGGCGAGGGCCTGGGCGGTGGCGGCCAGCTCGTGCGCGGCGCGGGAGAGCTCACGGTGGACGTCGGCGGCCTCGGCCGGGATGTGCTCGCCGTCGCCCTCGTGGTCCCGGTGCAGGCGGACGCACAGGGCGCGGACCGCGGGGAGCCGTTCCGTGAGGACGTTACCGGCGTGGACCACGCCGTTGCGCTCCTCGGGGCTCAGCACGTCCGTGCCCCGCTGGCCCTCCAGCACCTGCCAGTAGCGGTCCAGGGCCCGGCCGAGTCGGTCGTGGGCACGGCGCCACAGCCCCGTGCCGAGCTCGCGGTCGTCGGCACGCTCCTGACGGAAGCGTGCGAAGGGCCCCCTCATGCGCGGTCGCCGGACGGCCGGCGCGCGTCGGCGGGGTCGGTGACGAGCACGACCTTGCCCGTGCGGGTGGCGGAGTCGAACCAGTCGAACGCCTCGGCGGCCTCGGCGAGCGGGAAGCACGCCCCGACGCTCGCGTCGATGCGGCCCGCCGCCACCAGGGGCCACACGGCACGTTCGGCCGCGGCCACGATCCCGGCCTTGTCCACGACCGAGCGGGAGCGGAGCGTCGCCCCCGTGAGCCAGCCGCGCTTGACCACCAGCTTCATGATGTTGAAGTCCTCCGGGACGGCGCCGCCCTGGACCGCGAGCGTCACGATGCGTCCCTCGGGGGCGAGCGCGGACACGTTGGGCGCCAGGTACGGGGCGCCGACGACGTCGAGGATGACGTCCGCGCCGTGGCCGTCCGTGACCTCCTTGACCCACGGGGCGAAGGCACCGGACTCGGCGGCGCGGTGGTCGAACATGTGCTCGGCGCCCAGCCGCCGACCGAGCGCCACCTTCTCCGGGCCGCCGGCGGTGCCCAGCACCCGTGCACCGAGCGCGGCGAGGAACTGGACGGCGAAGGAGCCGATGCCGCCGGTGGCGCCGTGCACGAGCACCCGGTCCCCGGCCTGCACGCCCGCACGGCCCACGAGCGCCGAGTGCACCGTGCAGGCGACCTCCGGCAGGGCCGCCGCCTCGACGAGGCCGACGCCGTCGGGGACGGCCATGAGCTGGCCCGCCGGCACGGCGACGTACTCGGCGAAGCCCCCGCCGGCCAGGAGCGCGCACACCCGGTCACCGACGGCGAAGCGCCCCTCACCCGGCATCCCGGCCTCGGGTCCCAGCGCCGCCACGGTGCCGGAGACCTCGAGCCCGGGGATCTCGGAGGCGCCGCGCGGTGGCGGATAGCGGCCCTCGCGCTGCGCGATGTCCGCGCGGTTGAGACCCGCGGCGGCCACGTGCACCAGCACCTCGCCCGGGCCGGGGTCCGGCACGGGCTCGTGGCCCACGCGGACGACGCCGTTGTCGCCGGCGCCGGTGAATCGCACGGCGCGCATCTGTGCGGGGACGTCCATGGGGGTCTCCTCCTCTGGTCGGGGGTCGAGGGTCCATCCTCGCGCGCGGGGGACCGGACTCGCCACCGGTCGCCCGCCGGGCCACGGGCTAGAGTGGGTCCTCGACGCGGCGGCCCACGCCGTCGCGGTCAGGCCCGGGATGGTTGTCCGAGCGGCCGAAGGAGCCGGTCTTGAAAACCGGTGTGCGGTGACCCCGTGCCGAGGGTTCGAATCCCTCACCATCCGCGTGCACACGACGAGAGGCGGCGGGCCGGACGGCCCGCCGCCTCTCGTTCACCTGGAAGCCACCTGGATGTGATGGACTCCGCGCGTCACCCCGCCGTCCACCGGCGGCGCACCTCTGTCATCACGCATCCCGGGGAGAGCCACGCCCAGCCTGTTCCGCCGCCGTGCCGTCACCACGGCCGCCTGCACCGTCCTCGTCCTCGCGCCCGCGAGCGCGGCGCCCGCCCTGGCCGTCGAGACGGCCGCCGCGGACGAGACCACCATCTCGATCCTGTCCTTCAACGACTTCCACGGCGCGCTGTCCGCGGACTACATCGGCACGCAGTTCGCGGACACCGTGGAGGACTACCGCACCGCGTTCGAGGCCGAGCACGGCGCCGGCTCCACGCTGCTGACCAGCGCCGGCGACCTGATCGGTGGCTCGAAGTCCGTGTCCAACGTGCAGCAGGACAACCCGACGATCGACGTGATGAACGCGCTCGGCCTGGCCTCGCTGACCGCCGGCAACCACGAGTTCGACAAGGGCCTGGACGACCTGCAGGGCCGTGTGGAGTCCCGGGCCCAGTTCCCGGTGCTCTCCGCCAACCTGGTGGACCCGACGAGCAAGGAGCCCGTCCTCACCTCGCACGCCGTCTTCGACGTCGACGGCGTGCGCGTCGCGGTCATCGGCGCCTCCCCCAACGAGCTGTACGCGACCACCACCGGCGCGGGCCTGAAGGGCAACGAGGTCCTCGACGAGGTCGCCGCCGTGAACGCGGTCGCGGACGAGCTGGAGGCCCAGGACGCCGCCGACGTGATCGTGGCCTCGTACCACGACGGCGCCGCCGGGGCGGGCGAGCTGGCCGCCGAGCGGGCGGCCCGGGCCGAGTTCGACCGCATCGTCGGCGAGACCTCCTCCGCCGTGGACGTCATCTTCAACGCCCACACCCACCAGCTCTACCAGTACGACACCACGGCCGGCGGCGCCCACCGCCCCGTGATCCAGGCGGGCGCCTCCGGCAGCCACCTGGCCGCCGTCGAGCTGACCGTGGGCGCCGACGGCGAGGTCACCGGGCTCACCCCGCGCCTGCTGGCCCGGTCCACGCAGGCCCCCGCCGAGGCCGCCGCGGAATCCCCCGTCACCGCCCAGGTGTACGCGATCGAGCAGGAGGCCGTCGCGGTCTTCGAGGACCTGCAGGGCGAGGTCGTGGCCGACCTGTCCGCCTCCATCACCACCGACTACCAGAAGCTCATCGACGCCGGCGGCTCCTGGAAGGCCGGCGGCACGCGCGCCGCCGAGACCACCCTGGGCACCTGGGTGGGCGACGCCGTCAAGCACGCCGCCGAGCAGGCGAACCCCGAGGTGGACCTCGGCGTGACCAACCCCGGCGGCCTGCGCTCCGAGCTGCTGACGGACCGCTTCACCGACGGCGGCGCGTTCCCGGCCAAGCCGGCCGACCTCGTCGGTCGCCTCACCCTGGGCGAGCTGCTCGACATGGCGCCGTTCGGCAACACCATCACCTACTTCGACATCCCGGGCTCCTCCATCAAGCTGGCCCTCGAGGAGAACTGGCGGAACGACGTGCGCAAGTTCACCCTCGGCTGGTCCGAGGAGCTGACCTGGACCTACGACGAGTCCCGCCCGCAGGGGGACAAGGTGACCGGCGTGTGGATCGACGGCGAGCCGCTCCAGGCGGACCGCATGTACACGGTGGCCAGCCAGTCGTTCCTGGCCGACGACACCTGGACGACGCTCGGGGACCCGACCAAGGCCCCCGACGGCTACACCGCCTTCGCGACCGGCCGCCAGAACTTCGTGAACATGGGCCTGTTGGACTCCCAGGCGATCACGGACTACGCCCGCGCCCAGGACGCGGCCCACGGCGCCGTCGCCCCGGACTTCGGCAAGAACGGCGTGCCGGTCACCGACGCCCCCGCCTCGGTCGAGGCCGGGCAGGCCGTCGGCCTGACCCTCGGGGACCTCGTGGTGGACTCCGACGGCGCCCCCGCGGCGACCGCGGTCGACGTCGCCTTCCGCACGGCCGACGGCACCGAGACCGCCCTGGGCACCGTGGCCGTCCCCGCGGGCTCCGAGACCGTCACGCTCTCCGGGATCACCGCCCCCGCCGCGGCGGGCACGGGCGAGCTCGTGATGACCGTGCGCTACGCCGACGGCAGCACGACCGTGGTGCGCCATGCCCTCGAGGTCACCGCGGCCCCGTCCCCCACCGAGCCGGAGC
>NZ_LR732370.1:30553-40199 GCF_902506395.1 Micrococcus sp. 116 | reverse complement strand
CTCGAGGCGGGCGAGGTCGAGGTCGGCGGGGGCGGTGACCTTGAACGCGGCCGGGTCGCCGGTCACCACCACGACCTCGTGCCCCGCGGCCTCCATGACCATCGCGTCGTCGGTGAGCGCCGCGGCGTCGAGCGTGGGGTCCGTGCGCACGGCCTCGTGGGCCGCCAGCAGGGTGTCCAGGTCGAAGCCCTGCGGCGTCTGGATCGCGCGCAGGCCGGCGCGGGCCGGCGTGGCCGCGACGACGTCGACGCCGCCCCGGCCGGGGGTGACCTGCTTGACGGTGTCCGTCAGGGGCAGGCCCGGGACCGCGGCGACCGCGCCGGTCCCGAGCGCCGCCGTCACGGCCCCGAACACGCTCGGCGGGGTCAGCGCGCGGGCCGCGTCGTGGACGAGGACGCGGCGGGGCGCCCCCGCCGGGGCGAGGTCGGCCAGAGCGCGGGCGGCCGCGGCGAGTCCGGCGCGGACCGAGTCCGCGCGCTCGGCGCCGCCGGGCACGCAGTGCACGGGCACGTCCAGGTGCGGGCCGGCGTCGACCTCGGCGGCCACGCGGCCGGCGTCGGCCTCCACCGGCGGGGTGAGCACCACGACGGCGTCCAGGGCGAGCCCGGCGGCGCGCGCGGCGGCGACGGAGGCCAGGCAGTGGTGCAGGAGGGTGCGGCCGTCCGCGAGGGGGGCGAGGGCCTTGGGCAGCCCGGCGCCGAGGCGGGTGCCGGCGCCGGCGGCGGCGATCACGAGGGCGGTGGGCATGGCCTCATCCTAGGGAGCGCGCCGGGGTCCGTGGCCAGGGACCCCCATGGCGGCGACGGCCGTGGCCGGGGACGAGACAGGGGAGGGGCCCGCGTCGTGGACGCGGGCCCCTCCCCTGTCGTGTGCTGCTCGTCAGCCCTCGAGCACCTTGTCCAGGCGGCCCTCGGCCTCCTCCTCGGTGACCTTCTTGGCCAGCGCCAGCTCGGACACGAGCACCTGGCGGGCCTTCGCGAGCATGCGCTTCTCGCCGGCGGACAGGCCGCGGTCCTGGTCGCGGCGCCACAGGTCACGGACGACCTCGGCCACCTTGTTGACGTCGCCGCTGGCGAGCTTCTCCAGGTTCGCCTTGTAGCGGCGGGACCAGTTGGTGGGCTCCTCCACGTGCTCGGCGCGCAGGACCTCCATGACGTGCTCGAGCCCCTCCGCATCCACGACGTCACGCACGCCGACGAGGTCGACGTTCTCCGCAGGGACCTCGATGGTCAGGTCTCCCTGCGCCACCTTGAGCTTGAGGTACATCTTCTCCTCCCCCTTGATGGTGCGCATCTTGATCTCCTCGATCCGCGCAGCACCGTGATGGGGGTAGACGACGGTCTCTCCGACCTCAAAAACCATGTTGTTGTGCCCCTTTCAGTCGTCTCATTCTATCATGCGGCCTCGTCATGCCGCGCGCGCCGTCACATCGTCGGCCTCCGGATGTGATAGTGGACGACCCGGCGCCACGGGCCGGCCGGCGTCCCGGGATGCGGTAGCCTGACCTGGCAGGACCCCTGCCTCGGGGCTCCTGAGCACGTCATCGCACCTGAGGAGACCTCTGTGAAGAACGCATCCCGGCCCGCCCGGCGCCACCTCGCCGCAGGTGCGCTGGCCGCGGTCGCCCTGCTGGGCGCCACCGGCTGCTCCGCCGTGAGCCCGATCGCCACCGCCATCCAGTACTCCCCCTCGGACGGCATCAACGGCCAGGAGCAGGACTTCCTGAGCTACCGCAACCTCGCCCTCGTCGGCGACGGCGAGTCGGGCCCCGCCCGCCTGATCGGCACCGTGGAGAACACCTCCGGCCAGGATCAGACCTACACCTTCCAGGCCGAGGGCGGCGGCTCCGCGACCCTGAAGGTCCCCGCCGGCGAGAGCCGCAAGCTCGAGGACGAGGCGAACACAACCGTCCTGGAGCGCGAGGGCGTGTGGGTCGGCGAGAACCTGCCCGTGACCGTCTCCGGCAACGGCGGCACCGCCGACCTGGCCGTCCCGCTGCTGAGCGCCACCCAGGAGCAGTACCGTGACCTGCTCCCCGAGGGAGTCGAGCCCTCGGAGGAGGATCTCGTCGGGCACCTCCACGAGGAGACCCACCACTACGGCGAGGAGCACTGACCTCCGCCGGGCCTGCGCCCGGCACGCCACGGCCCCGGCCCCACCGCGAGGTGGAGCCGGGGCCGTCGTCGTCCCGGGTGCAGCGCGCCGGTCAGGCCTCGAACTTGTAGCCCAGGCCGCGCACCGTGACGAGGTAGCGGGGGCTCGAGGGATCGGGCTCGATCTTGGAGCGCAGGCGCTTCACGTGCACGTCGAGGGTCTTGGTGTCCCCCACGTAGTCGGAGCCCCACACGCGGTCGATCAGCTGGCCGCGGGTGAGCACGCGCCCGGCGTTGCGCAACAGCATCTCCAGCAGCTCGAACTCCTTGAGCGGCAGGGACACCTGCTCGCCGTCCACGGAGACGACGTGCCGCTCGACGTCCATGCGCACGGGGCCGGCGCTGATGGTCGCCGACATCGGCTCCTCCTGCTCCCCCTGACGGCGCAGCACGGCGCGGACGCGGGCCACCAGCTCACGCGAGGAGTACGGCTTGGTCACGTAGTCGTCCGCCCCGAGCTCGAGGCCGACGACCTTGTCGATCTCCGAGTCCTTCGCGGTCAGCATGATCACGGGGACGTTGGAGCGCTGGCGCACCTGACGACACACCTCGGTGCCGGACATCCCCGGGAGCATCAGGTCCAGGAGGATCAGGTCCGCGCTGTCGCGCTCGAAGACGCTCAGCGCCTCGTTGCCGTCGGCGGCGACGGTGACCTCGAACCCCTCCTTCTCCAGGAGGTAGGACAGGGGGTCGCTGAACGACTCCTCGTCCTCCACGATCAGAATGCGGCTCATGCGCTCGTCTCCTTCCGGGTCGGGGGTGCGGCCGAGGCGGTCACCCGGTGACCGCGCCGCTCGGTGACGTGGGCGGCACCCGGCGCGCCGTCGACGGCGACACCGTCCCCCCACTCGGGCAGGCGGATGGTGAAGGTCGACCCGCGGCCCGGCTGGGACCAGAGGGTGACCTCCCCTCCGTGGTTGATGACGACGTGCTTGACGATGCTCAGCCCCAGGCCCGTGCCGCCCGTCTGACGCGACCGCGCCGCGTCCACGCGGTAGAAGCGTTCGAAGACCCGCTCCTGCTCCTCCGGGCTGATGCCGATGCCCTGGTCCGTGACGGTGACCTGCGCGAGCCCGTCCACGGAGCTCAGGCCGATGCCCACCGTGGTGCCCTCCGGGGAGTAGCGCACCGCGTTGTCCACCAGGTTGCGCACCGCGGTCATCAGCTGGTCCTGGTCCCCGTGCACCACCGCGTCCACGCGGCCGCCCACGCGCAGCGCGATGCCGCGGTCCTCGGCGGTCAGGCGCAGGCGGTCCACGGCGTCCGCGACGACGGCGTTGAGGTCCACAGGCCCTCCGTCCTGGACCACGTCCTTGGCCTGCAGCCGGGAGAACTCGATGATGTCCTGCACGAGGGCCGTGAGCCGGCGGGACTCGACGCCCAGCCGTGCGGCGAAGCGACGCACCGCCTCCTCGTCCTCCGCGGCGTCGCCGATGGCCTCGGAGAGCAGGGAGATGGCGCCCACCGGCGTCTTGAGCTCGTGCGAGACGTTGACGACGAAGTCGTGGCGCATGGCCTCGGTGCGGGTCACGTCCGTGCGGTCGTCGGCGAGGATCAGGATGTACTCCTCGTCCAGCGGGGCCACGCGCAGCTCGACGACGAGGCTCGACTGCCCGAGGGGTCCTCGGGGCAGCTCCATGCGGCGCTCGACGATGACGCCGTCGGCCCGCACGGTCCGCGTGAGCTCCCGCAGCTGGTCCTGGACGAGCGAGTGCCCCCGCACCAGGCCCAGGGCGTAGGCCGCGGGGTTCGCGCGCACCACGCCGTCGACGTCGTCCACCACCGCGTACGCGCGGCCGACCACGGAGAGGACCTCGGCGGCGCCCGGCGCCAGGGTGGGTTCGCCAACCGTCAGGTCCACCGTCCGCGAGCGCTCGGACGCCCGGAAGGCCAGCATGGAGGCCACTCCGGTGAACAGTCCGACCGCTCCGCACAGCAGGCCGATGATGACGGGATCCACGGCACCAGACTAGCCTCTGGCGGCCCGGAGACGGGCTGCCCCGGCCCCGCCAGACGCCGGACGATCGGCGTTCATGGGCCGTTCATCTTGCCCTGCCAGGGTGGACCGTTGCCCCGGGGAGTCGGGGTCGGCGGCGCACGGGCGTCGCCGGGGAGAGGAGACCATGCGCGAGCTCTACCGAGCCGACCTCGAACGGCTGGGCCGCGACCTGACCGAGATCGCCCGCCTCGTGCACCGCGCCATGATGGACGCGCAGGCCGCCCTCGAGGCGGCCGACGTGCACGGCGCCGAACGGGTCATCTCGGAGGACGCGCGGATCGACCAGCTGCAGGAGTCCCTCGACGAGCAGGCCGTGCGCATCCTGGCGCTGCAGGCGCCCGTGGCCACGGACCTGCGCACCGTCGTCGCCACGCTGCGGATGAGCTCCTCGCTCGAGCGCATGGGCGACCTCGCCCGCCACGTGGCCCAGCTGACCCGGCTGCGCTACCCCGAGCACGTCATCCCGGAACAGGTCCGGACCGTGATCACCGCGATGTGCGACGCCGCCGTGGAGGTGGCCGAGGAGGTCGTCCTGCTGCTCGAGACCCAGGACCTGGCGCACGGGGACCGGATCGACGCCCTCAACGAGGACGTCAACGCGCTGCACCTGTCCGTCTTCCGCGCGATCGCCGCCCCGGACTGGAGCGCGACGCCGGCCACCACCACGGACGTCACGCTGGCCTCGCGCTACCTCGAGCGGTTCACGGACCACGGCCTGTCCGTGGCCGCCAAGGTGCGCTACCTCGTCACGGGCGAGTGGGCGACCCACCGCCCGGACGCCACCGGCTCCTGACCGTCCCCGACGCCACGGGCCGGGCCCCCGGCGGGGTCCCGGCCCGTCGTCGTCGGACGCGTCAGTGCGCGGAGCCCTGGGCGGCCACGGCGGCGGCGCCGGCGGCGGCGGCCTCCGGGTCGAGGTAGCGGCCGTTCGCGGTGATCGGCTTGAAGTTCTGGTCCAGCTCGTAGACCAGCGGGATGCCCGTCGGGATGTTCAGGCCCGCGATGTCCTCGTCCGAGATGCCGTCCAGGTGCTTGACCAGGGCGCGCAGCGAGTTGCCGTGCGCGGCGATCAGCACGGTCTTGCCGGCCTTGAGGTCGGGCAGGATCTGCTCCTCCCAGTAGGGCAGCAGGCGGTCGATGACCTGCTTGAGGGCCTCGGTGCGGGGGGCGTCCTTGCCCAGGTCCGCGTAGCGCTCGTCGCCGATCTGGGAGAACTCGGAGTCGTCGTCCAGGGCGGGCGGCGGGGTGTCGAAGGACCGGCGCCAGACCATGAACTGCTCCTCGCCGAACTCCTCCTTCACCTGGGCCTTGTCCTTGCCCTGCAGGGCGCCGTAGTGGCGCTCGTTCAGGCGCCAGCTGCGCTTGACCGGGATCCACTGGCGGTCCGCGGCCTCGAGGGCCAGGTTGGCCGTGGTGATGGCGCGCTTGAGCAGGGACGTGTGGACCACGTCCGGGCGGATGCCCTCCGCCTCCAGCAGCTCACCGCCGCGGGCGGCCTCGGCGCGCCCCTTCTCGGTCAGCGGGACGTCCACCCAGCCGGTGAACAGGTTCTTCTCGTTCCATTCGCTCTGACCGTGCCGCAGCAGGACCAGCGTGTACGTGGTGTTCGCCATGTCACCATCCTAGGCGGACCCGTCCCGCCGCTCCCCTACGCTGGAGCCCATGGTGGAGAAGGCCCGGCGGCTGCGCGCGCGCACGACGCCCGGCCCAGTCCCGGCACGGGGCCCGCAGGGCCACATCACCCGCGGCACGACGGCGGCGCAGCGGATGCGCCGGGTGGACCGCTGGCTCACGGACGTGCACGGCCCCCTGCTGCGGCGCACTCCCCGCCCGCTGGCCGTGGACCTGGGCTTCGGCGCGGAGCCGGTGACCGCCGTCGAGATGGCCCAGCGGCTGCGCGTGCAGAACCCGGCCCTCGAGCTGGTGGGCCTCGAGATCGACCCCGCTCGGGTGGCCCGGGCGCGGGAGCGGGCCGGCGGCCTGCCGGGGGTCACCTGGGCGGTCGGCGGCTTCGAGCTGCCCGTGCCGCGGCCGCCCACCGTGGTGCGCGCGTTCAACGTGCTGCGCCAGTACCGGGAGGAGGACGTGCCCGCGATCTGGTCCCTGCTGTGCGCGGGGCTCGCCGACGACGGCGTCCTCGTGGAGGGCACCTGCTCCGAGGACGGCCGGCGGGCGGCCTGGGTGGACCTGCGTCGGGACGGGCCCGCGAGCCTGACCGTGGCCCTCCGGCTGGGGTCCTTCGCCCGCCCCTCGGACGTGGCGGCGCGCCTGCCGAAGGTCCTCATCCACCGGCACGTGCCCGGGGAGCCCGTCCATCGACTCCTGGCGGAGGCCGACGCCGCGTGGGCCGCGCACGCCCCGCTCGCGGCCTACGGGACGCGGCAGCGGTGGCTGGCGACGGTCGGCACGCTCCGCGCGGCGGGCTGGCCCGTGCTGGGCGGCCCGCACCAGTGGCGGCGCGGGGAGCTGAGCGTGCGCTGGGCGGCGGTGGCGCCGTCGTCATGAGGGCGGCGCCGACGGCGCGGGACCCTCAGCGGCGCAGGGCCGGGCCCATGTCCTGGCGGGGGCCGGCGAGGTAGACGCACGCCACGCACGCGGCCACGAGGCCGAACATGCCCATCCCGCCGCCGGCGAGCACGCCGAGGAGCCCGACGACGGCGGCGACGCCGGTGAGGATCAGCCAGAAGCTCCTGTCCCGGCCCCCGATGCGGGCGAAGTCGTCGGGGCGGCGCCGGACGACGTCCACCAGCGCCCAGACCTCGAGCCCGAGCGCGGCGATCGCCAGGACGCGGAACAGCCAGTGGTCGACGAGCAGGGCGAAGTGCATGGGGGCGCTCATGCCGGTCAGTCTAGGCGGTCGGCCCGGCCGGGTTCCCTCCCCGTCCGGGGCGGCGTCTAGGCTCGAGGCGTGAGCACCCAGACCGAGCATCGCGGCCTGTTCGTCGCCGTCGAGGGACCGGACGGATCCGGCAAGTCCACCCAGGCCCGCGCCCTGACGGAGGCCCTGCGCGCCGCGGGCCACGAGGTGGTGCTCACGCGCGAGCCCGGCGGCTCGGACCTGGGCGAGACGCTGCGAGAGCTGCTGCTGGACCCCGGGCACGCCCCCGTGGACCCCCGCACCGAGGCGCTGCTGTTCGCCGCGGCCCGGTCCGCCCACGCCGTCCGCACGCTGCGCCCCGCGCTGGCCCGGGGCGCCGTCGTCGTCACGGACCGGTATGTGGACTCGTCCGTGGCCTACCAGGGCGCGGCGCGCGGGCTGGGCGAGGCGCGGATCGCCGCCCTGAACGAGTGGGCCACGGACGGCCTCGTCCCCGATCTGACGGTGCTGATCGACGTGGACGCGGCCACCGCCGCGGACCGGCGTGACCGGCGCGCGGCGGAGGGCGAGGGCACCCCCGACCGCATGGAGCGGGAGACGGCGGACCGGCACGAGGCCCTGCGCGCCGCCTTCCTCGCGCGCGCGGCGGCCGCGCCCGAGCGGTACCTCGTGCTCGACGGCGCGCTGCCGCCGCAGGAGCTCACCGCCCGCGCGCTGGCCCGCGTCACCGCCCAGGCGGCCGACCGATGACGGCCCCCGCCCCCGCCGTGTTCGCGGACCTCGCGGGCCAGGAGGCCGCGGTGGCCCAGCTGCGCCGCGCCGCGGCCGAGGACCGTCCCACCCACGCCTGGATGTTCACGGGCCCGCCCGGCTCCGGCCGGTCGACGGCGGCGCGTGCGTTCGCCGCGGCCCTGCAGTGCGAGGTCGCGGACCCGGCGGCGCGCGGCTGCGGCGAGTGCCACGCGTGCCGCACCGTCCTCGGCGGCACCCACCCGGACGTGACCGTGCTGGCCACCGAGGCGGTGAGCTATCGGATCGAGGACGTCCGCGCCCTCGTGGAGGCCGGCCAGTCCACCCCCGCCACCGGGCGCTGGCGGATCTTCCTCATGGAGGACGCGGACCGCATGACGGAGCGCGCCACGAACGTGCTCCTCAAGGCCATCGAGGAGCCGCCGGCCCGCACGATCTGGATGCTGTGCACCCCGTCCCCCGCGGACGTGCTCCCCACCGTCCGCTCCCGCTGCCGGCTGATCACGCTGAGCATCCCCGCCGTGGAGCAGGTGGCGGAGCTGCTGCACCGCCGCGACGGGCTGGACCGCGAGACGGCGCTCACCACCGCCCGGATCTCCCAGTCGCACGTGGGCATGGCCCGCCGCCTCGCGCGGGACCCGGAGGCCCTCGAACGCCGCGAGCGCATCCTCTCCCTGCCGCTCCAGGCCACCGCCGTCTCCGACGCGATGGCCCTGGCCGCCACGTTGGCCGAGGTGTCCAAGGCCGAGGCCGAGTCCGCCGCCGAAGCCCGGGACGCCGAGGAGCTCGAGGCACTGCGCCGCTCCCTGGGCCTCGAGCCCGGCGAGCCCGTCCCGCCCAAGCTCCGCCACCACGTCAAACGGCTCGAGGAGGACCAGACCCGCCGGCGGCGCCGCGCCGTCCGAGACTCGCTGGACCGGGCCATGATCGACGTCATGGGCCTGTTCCGGGACGTGCTGCGCGTGCAGCTGGGGGCCGACGGCGAGCTCATCAACGAGCACCGTCGGGACGAGATCGAGGCGTACGCCCGCGGCACCGCCGGCGACTCGGCCGAGGTGCTCGCCCGGATCGACGCCGTCACCACGGCCCGCGAGCGCATCGCCGCCAACGTGCCGGAGCAGCTGGCCCTCGAAGCCATGATGCTGGCCCTGCTGCCCCGCCGGGTGCGCACCCCGCGACGTCGCTGAGCGGCCGCGCCGGGTGGACCGGCGCCGGCTCAGCGGGTGCGGACCACCAGGTCCGGCACGTCGGCCAGGCCCGGCACCACCCGGTCCGCGCCCGCCGCCAGCAGGACGTCGTCCGCGTCGCGACCCGTGCGCACGCCGACCACGAGTCCGGCCCCCGCGCGGCGCCCGGCCGTCATGTCCTCCGCGGTGTCCCCGACCACCAGGACGCTGCGGACGTCGTCGAGGTCGAGACCGAGCAGGGCGGTGAGGATCATGTCCGGGTAGGGGACGCCGCGGCCGGCGTCGTCCGGGGAGAGGCTCAGATCCGCCAGGCCCATCCACCCCAGCGACTCGAGGATCATGTTCTGGGTGTGGCGGGCGTAGCCGGTGCAGAGGCACACGTGGAGGCCGAGGGCGCGCAGGCGGATGAGCGCCTCCTCCGCGCCCGGGACGGCCTGGACGCCGTGCTCGGCCAGCAGCGCGTCGAAGGCCGCCTCGAACGTGCGGGTCGCCGCCGCGGCCACCGCCCGGTCGGCGAACACGCGGGGGAACACGGCCGTGCGCGAGGTGGGCCGGAGCGCGCGGAACCGCCGAGCGGCGTCGTCGTGCTCCGGCGTGCCCGCCGGGACGCCGTGCTGGTCCAACGTGCGGGCGAACGCCGTGTCCTGGAGCCCGTGCTCCACGATGGACGTGCCGGACATGTCCACCACGGCCAGGCGGAGGGGCGCGGCTGACGAGGCCGCGGCGGGGGGTGCCGGGG
>NZ_LR732370.1:0-30453 GCF_902506395.1 Micrococcus sp. 116 | reverse complement strand
CCGTTATGGCGCGGGGTGTAGGGGCGGATCCGGTGATGCCGGCCCCCGAGCGAGACCACCTTCGCGGTGAAGTCCGCAGCCCGATAGTTGTTCCCGTTGTCCGTGATCACCCGGTCCACGGTGATGCCGTGGGCGGCGAAGAACGCCCGCGCCCGGCAGTAGAAGCTCACGGTCGTGGCCGCCCGCTCGTCCTCCAACGCCTCGGTGTAGGCCAGGCGGGTGTACCCGTCGATCGCCGAGTGCAGGTAGGTGTAGCCGACCCGCCGGCCAGGCCCGCGCTTGGAAGCACGGCCTGCTTCACTTTCACGTCCGTGGGTGCGCCAGCCGCCCCCGTCTGGGATCTTCCCGATCTTCTTCACATCCAGGTGCACCATGTGCCCCGGCCCTCTCGCGGTGATCTTCTGGGGTCGTTGGCGCAGGTCTTCTCCGGCCGGGGTCAGGTCCCGTAGGCGGGAGATCCCGAGTCGGTGCAGCCACCGTCCCACGGTACGAAGACACACCCGGTGGCCCTCGGAGACGAGGTGGTGATGGATGCGCCGTGCGGACCACTTGCGCTCCCGCCGCAGGGCGTGGATCTGGGCGACCAAGACCGGATCGAGCTGGGCAGGTGAACGGTGCGGCCGGCTGGGCAGGTCCTCGAAGAACGCCCGCGCCCGGCAGAAGAACCCGATCGTGGTCACCGTCCGCTCATCCTCCAACGCCTCGGTGTAGGCCAGGCGGGTGAACCCGTCGATCGCCGAGTGCAGGTAGGTGTAGCCGACCCGCCGGCCAGGCCCGCGCTTGGAAGCACGGCCTGCTTCACTTTCACGTCCGTGGGTGCGCCAGCCGCCCCCGTCAGGGATGCGCCCGATCTTCTTCACATCCAGGTGCACCATGTGCCCCGGCCCTCTCGCGGTGATCTTCTGGGGTCGTTGGCGCAGGTCCTCACCCGTGGGCGCGAGGTCTGGCAACCGGGAGATGCCCAGTCGGTGCAGCCACCTGCCCACAGTGCGCAGGCACAGCTGGTGGCCTTCAGAGACGAGGTGGTGATGGAGGGCAAGGGTCATGGCAAGGGCCATGACAAGGGCGCCGACCACCCGGGCAAGGGCCGCGTGAAGGGCGAGGACCACCCGGGCAAGGGCCGCGGCGTGCAGCGCGGCGCCGCCACGCACCCCGTCTTCTCCGCCCATGCCTGGCTGACCGCCGCGGGCCTGCCGCGCTGACCCATCGAGAACGAGACCGAGGACGACATGACCCCCCTGCCCCGCTTCGCCGCGCGCACCGCGGTGACCACCGCCGCCCTGGCCCTGCTCGCCCCCGCCGTGGCCCTGCCCTCCCAGGCCAGCCCGGCCGGCGACTCCCTCGTCATCAACGAGGCATACACCAACGGCGGCTCCGCGAACGCCGTGTACACCCACAAGTTCGTGGAGCTCTACAACCCCACCGACCAGCCGATCAACCTCGACGGCTGGTCCCTGCAGTACCGCTCCGCCGCCGGCACGGCCGCGACCCAGGGCACGGTCGCGCTGTCCGGCACGGTGCCCGCGAAGGGCCACTTCCTGGTCTCTGGCGGCTCCAACGGCACCGCGGGCGCGGCCCTGCCGCAGGCAGACCTCGTGGCCGGCGGGGCGTTCAACCCCGCGGGCACCAAGGGCACGATCGTGCTCGCGCGCCAGGCGGGCACCGTGACGGACCTGCCGGTCGGCTCCGTGGTGACCGGCCAGGTGCCGGGCGTCGCGGACGTGCTCGGCTACGGAGCCACGAACACCTTCGAAACAGCGGCTGCCGGCGCCCCCTCGGCCAACTCGGACCCGAAGTCCCTCACCCGCACGAACGGCGTGGACACGGACGACAACAGCGCCGACTTCACCGTCACCGACCAGGTCACCCCGACCAACGCCGCCGCCACCGGCGGCGAGCCGACCCCGGAGCCCGAGCCGCAGCCGACCCCGGCCGAGCGGATCACCATCGCCCAGCTCCAGGGCACCGGCACGGCCACCCCGTACGCCGGGCGCCAGGTGACCACCACCGGCGTCGTCACCGCCGTGTACTCCACGGGCGGCTACGACGGCTACTACATCCAGACCGCCGGCACCGGCGGCGACACCCCCGACGCCACCCCGGGCGCCTCCGACGGCGTGTTCGTGTACTCGCCGGACACGGTCGGCTCCGTGACGCTCGGCGACCACGTCCAGGTCACGGGCGAAGCGGCCGAGCACTACGGCCTCACGCAGATCAAGGTCGCCGCCGGCGGCGTGCTGCCGGTCGCCGAGCCCGGCGCCGTGGCCCCCACGCCGGTGGAGTTCCCGCTGGAGGAGGCCGACCGTGAGGCGCTCGAGGGCATGGTCCTCGCCCCGCAGGGCGACTGGACGGTCACGGACAACTACTCCCTCAACCAGTACGGCTCCCTCGGCATCGTCCCCGGCACCACGCCGCTGGACAACCCGACGTCGGTGGCTCGGCCCGGCGCCGAGGCCCAGGCCGTCGCGGCCGCCAACGCGCAGCAGCTGATCGTGCTCGACGACGGGGCCACCACGAACTTCATGCGCTCGCCGGGCAACCAGAATCCGCTGCCGTACCTGGACGCGGACCAGCCGGTGCGCGTGGGCGCGGGCCTGGAGTTCACCACCGGAGTCATCCTCGACTGGCGCTTCGACGCGTGGTCCTTCCAGCCGCTGGGCCACCTCACCGATGCCACGGCGGCCGCCGTCCAGCCCGTGACGATCGAGGACACCCGCCCGGCCGAGGCCGCCCCCGAGGCGGTCGGCGGCAACGTCACCGTCGGCAGCTTCAACGTGCTCAACTACTTCACGACCCTGGGTCAGGACGTGGCCGGCTGCAGCGCCTACCGCGACCGCGCCGGCAACCCCGTCACCACGAACGGCTGCCTGCCGCGCGGCGCCTACACCTCCGAGGCGTTCGCCCGCCAGCAGGAGAAGATCGCGGCCGCGATCAACGGCCTCGGCACCTCGGTGGTCGCGCTCGAGGAGATCGAGAACTCCGAGAAGTTCGGCCTCGACCGGGACCACGCGCTGGCCCACCTCGTGGAGGCCCTCAACGCGCAGGCCGGCGAGCAGCGCTGGGCCTACGTGGCCTCCCCGGCCACCCGTCCCGCGCTCGCGGACGAGGACGTCATCCGCTCCGCGTTCATCTACCAGCCGGCCGAGGTCACCCCGGTGGGCGAGTCGGTGATCCTGGACGACCAGACGAACTTCGACAACGCCCGCGAGCCGATGGCCCAGCTGTTCCGCGCCGCCGACGGCACGTCCGAGGGGGCGGCCGGCACCGACTTCGTGGCGATCACCAACCACTTCAAGTCCAAGGGCGGCTCGGGTGCGACCGGGGACAACGTGGACGCGGGCGACGGCCAGGGCGCGTACAACGCGGACCGCGTGGGCCAGGCCGAGGCCCTCGTGGCCTTCGCCGAGCGCATGAAGGCCGAGACCGGCACCGACCGCGTCCTGCTGATGGGCGACTTCAACGCCTACGAGAAGGAGGACCCGATCCGCGTGCTCGAGGCGGCCGGGTACCTCTCGCAGGGCGCGCTCACGGGCGAGTACTCGTACGCGTTCGGCGGCGCCGTCGGCAGCCTGGACGGGATCTACGCCTCGCCGTCGGCGGCGACGGCGATCACCGGCCAGGACATCTGGATGATCAACGCGAACGAATCCGTGGCACTGGAGTATTCGCGCCACAACTACGTGGCCGAGGACCTGTACTCCGCGGACCAGTGGCGGTCCTCGGACCACAACCCGATCCTGGTGGGCCTCCAGCTCGACGCGCCCGTGACCGAGCCGACCCCGGAGCCGGAGCCCTCCCCGCGCGAGACCTGCGACGGCGTGACCGATCCGCGCGGCGTGCCGGGCAAGCCCGCGAACTCCGTGCGCGAGTGGCTGCGCTGCGTCGGCGCGACCCCGGGTCACGGCGGCGACCACCCGGGCAAGGGCCACGGCCCGGAGCACCCCGGCAAGGGCCGCGGGCCGGTCCGTCCCTGACGGGACGCGGGGCGCCGCACCCGGCATGACGACGGCGGGGCCGTCCGGGAGCCACCCGGACGGCCCCGCCGTCGTCGTGGGGGCTCAGCCGGCGAGCACGGCCGTCGCGGCGGCGTCGGCGTCGGCGAGGAAGAGGGCACGTCCGGCCGGATCGGCCCCGGCCTCGGCCGCGATCGCGGTGCCCCACTGCACGCCCGAGAGCTGCAGGCCCAGCACGAACACGTCCGCGTGGACCGTGCCGTCCGCGGCCCGCAGCCGGTACGGGCGGGCCGTGACGTCGAAGCCGGTGGCGGGCACGCGCACACCCTCCTCGTCCTCCCACGTCCCGGCCGCGGCGACGCCGTCCGCCAGCATCTGACGGACCAGCGGGGAGGCGGCGGCCTGCACGCGGTTGGGCGGCATCATCGCCTCCACCAGCCAGGCCCCCTCGACGACGGCGGGCCCCAGCGAGTCCTGCGCTCCCACCTGGGGGCTGTGGGCGGTGAATGCGTGTTCCTCGGCCTCGACCACGGGCGCGGGGCCGGCCCAGGTGAGCAGGCCGGCCCGGTGCACCGCGAGCATCTGCTCGACGCGCCACAGGGGCGGCCCGGAGGCGAGGCCCTCGACCAGCGGCTCGAACCAGCCCTGGACGTCCCGGATGCGGGAGGCCTCGGCGATCCGGCCCTCGGCGATCCACGCCTTGATCCGCAGTCGGCCGGCATGGAGCGCGCCGACGGCCATCATGAACGGGGACTCCTCCCCGAGGGCGGCCTCCACGCAGGCCTGCTCCATGAGGTCCGCGACGGCCCGCTGATAGTCCTCGTGGGAGGCGAACACGGCGTCCTCGAACGGGGACCCATAGGCCAGGATGTCGAGGAAGCGGCGGCCGGGGGCGTACCGCTGGAGGAGCTCCTCGGCGTGCGCGGAGGTCACGGGGGCGCCGCGGCCGGCCTCCTCGAGCTGGCCGACGAGCTCCCCGAGGAACCGGCGCGCCTCGACGGGCCCGCCGAGGATCTCGGGCTGGGCCCGGACGAGCGTGGCGTAGTAGTGCCGGACCACGTCGCGGTGCAGCAGCGGCCAGAGGTGCTCGGCGAGGTCCAGGGCCCCGTGCCGGGCGGCGAGGGCGTCCACGGCGGCGTCGGAGAGGTAGCTGAGGGTGACGCCGCGGGGCACGAAGGCGTCCACCTCCGCCTTGGGCAGGTACGGGATGCCGCGGCGGGACATCAGGTGCAGGCGCGGCTCGTCCCCCGACGGCTCGTACCGCAGGGCCCGGCCGGGTCCGTCGCCGGTGCGGCGGTACACCCCGCCCCGGCCCTGGGTGAGCTGGGCCAGCAGGTCGAACGCGTTCAGGCCCATGCCCCGCACGAGGACGTCCGCCCCGGCCTCCACGGTCTCCCAGTCCACGTCCGAGGGGATCTGCGGGCCCTGGTAGTGCAGCTCGTCCCGGCCCCGCGCGGCGGCGGCCATCCGGTTCTGGCCGGGGCTGAGCTCCGCCGGCTGATGGCCCAGGCAGAGCACGACGGCGTCCGCGTCGAGCGCGGCGACCGCACCGTCGGCGTCCCGCAGCTCCAGGCGGGCACCGCCGTCGGGCCGGGGGTGCAGGGCGGTGGCCTCGGCGCGGTGCTCGACGACCTCGACGACCTCGGTACGGGCGCGCAGCCCCGCGACGACGTCCTTGTACAGGTGCCGGAGGTAGCGCCCGTAGACCGCCCGCGCCGGGTACTGGTGGCGGCGCACGCCGAGGCTGGCCTCCGGGTGCACGCGACGCCACTGGTCGAAGGTCTGGGCGGCGGTGGAGGGGCGCAGACCGGGGTTGTCGGCGGCGCACGCGGTCGGGAAGAACGCGGGGGTGTTCATGAGGTACAGCTCGGACTGGTCCGTGCGCCACACCCGCCCTGGCCCGGGCGGATAGGGGTCCACGACGTCGATGCGCAGCCGCCGGGGGTGTGCCTCCGGGGCCGCGCCCTCGAGCCGGGCGAGGATCCGCTCCAGCAGCATGACGCCGCGGGGGCCGGCTCCCACCACTGCGAGGCGGCGCTCGGCCACCAGGGGCTCGGACATGGGGCCTCCACTCTCCTCGGGATCGTTTTCACGCCTGCGGCGCGCGTATTCCACACAATATCGGTGGCCGTCAAGGGTCGCGGACCGCATGCGCCACACTCCCACCGATCCCCCAGGATCCACAGCAGGCCCGGACGAAGAATCCGCGGAATCATGCGGATCGCGTCGAGATTCTGGGAGAAGTCTGGGAATTGGGAATCTGGGGGGCCGATGGTTGACGCCACTCGGGCCCATGGGGAATTGTGAATGAGCGTAAGGCAACAAAACACCAATTCAAAAGGAGAATTCCTCATGGACCGCAACGCTCTCGACCAGCTGCAGAACTCCACCGTCTTCGCCACCGACGGCGACAAGATCGGCTCCGTCGGTCAGGTCTACCTCGACGACGTCACCAACGAGCCCACCTTCGTCACGGTGAAGACCGGCCTGTTCGGCGCCCGCGAGACCTTCGTGCCGCTGCAGCAGGCCCAGACCACCGCCGACGGCATCACGGTGCCCTTCGAGAAGTCCTTCGTGAAGGACGCCCCGAACGTGGACGCGGACGGCTCGCTGACCCCCGAGGAGGAGCAGCGCATCTACGAGTACTACTCCATGGAGTACTCCGCCGCGGATCACGACGGCGACGTGCGTCGTGACGACGTGCGCACCGACGCCGGCGCCGCCGGCGTGGCCGGCACCGCGGGCGTGGCCGGCGTGGCCGACCGCCGCGACGAGGCCGTCGTGGACGGCGACCGCCGCGACGTGGCCGACCGTGACCGCCGCGACGTGACCGACGCCGACTCCGTCGTCGTCAAGGACGAGCAGCTGAACGTCGGCACCGAGCGCCGCGCCTCCGGCCGCGTCCGTCTGCGCAAGCAGGCCTACACCACCACCGAGACCGTCGAGGTGCCCGTCACCCGCGAGGAGGTCGTGGTGGAGCGCGAGTCCGTCGACCCCGACTCCGCCGAGGCCCGCACCGCCGGCCGCGACGGCGACGTCGAGGTGACCACCTACGAGGAGACCCCGGTCGTCGACAAGACCGTGGACGCCGAGAAGGTCTCCCTGGGCAAGCGCCAGGTGCAGGACACCGAGACGGTGACCGAGGAGGTCCGCCACGAGGACGTCAAGGTCGACGGCGACGCCACCGATCGCGACCTCGACGGCCGCAACGACCGCAAGGACCGCATCTGATCTGAACGGACGCGTCGGCCTCAGGCCGGACGGCTGACAGATCACCCGGGGCCCCGGATCCATGGATCCGGGGCCCCGCTCGTGCGCGATGGTGATCCGCCCGTGAGCACGGCGTTCCTTTGCCCTGCCCTGGCCTGGCGCGCTAAGCTGGACCGGTCTGACCGCGCGTCGCCCCGTGCGAGGCGCGCCGGACGGAGGAGACGTGCCAGAGCGGCCGAATGGACTTCACTGCTAATGAAGGGCTCGACGAAAGTTGGGCCGGGGGTTCAAATCCCCCCGTCTCCGCGAGAGAGGGCCGGAATCCACGCGATTCCGGCCCTCTTCGCGTCTGCCGCGGGGACCTGACGTGCCGACCGACCGGTGACTAGCCCTCCCCGCGGCGCTCCCGCATGCGGCGCAGCAGCTCGTACGCCTCCGGCACGGAGAGCTCCGAGTGGCTGGACAGCTGGACGGCGGCGGACTCGAGGTTGCCGTCTCGCACCATGGCGGAGAGCTGATCGCGGAGCCACGGCGGCAGGTCCTGCGAGGAGAGGCGGACGGACTCCGTCCCCCGCATCACCTCGACCTCGAAGGGGAGCTCCTCCTCGGCGGGGGCGGCGGTCCACTCGGCGGGGACGGTCAGGGTCGTCAACTCGTCTGCGGGCGGCGCTGCTGAGTCGTGGTCGGCGTCCTGCCGGGCGTCGTCCTCGGCCACGGCGTCAGAGGTCTCGCGATCGGGCGTCTGGGCGTCCGGCTCCCCCCGCCCGCTCGAATCCTGTCCGGGCCGCTTCGGCCCGGGGGTCTCGGCCGGGGCCGCATCGTCCCGGTGGGGCTCCCCATGGTCGTCGGGAACGGGCCCCGCGACTCCGGCGGACGTGGCGTCCGGTTCCTGCACCGGCTCGGAGTAGACCTGCGGATGCACGGCGAGGGACTGCACGTCCATGACGGCGTCCTTCAGGCCGCGTCCCGTGTGGGCGCGGTAGTCGCGCACGGCCTCCATCACACGGCTCTGGGCGATGTGCCCGTACACGCGCCGATGGGCGTCCTCGTCCAGCAGCCCCGCCGCCAGACGCGCCCGCTCCGGTCCGATGTCCAGCCCGCGACCGGACGGCGTGCGCTGATCCGCCGCCTGACGCGCTCGACCAGCCGACATCCACCGGGCGGCGGCGAACGCGAGGGCGCCGATGACGACCACCGCGAGGACAGGGACGAGATATTCCATGCCTCCAGTCTAGGTGTGGCCCGCGAGGGCCATGCCGGCAGCCGCGGCGCCACATCACAACCTGGTCACAGTTCTGCCAGGGCTCCAGAGCCACCGGGGGGCCTCCCCTACGGTGGAACGTGGAGTCCTCCGTGTCTGGTCACGGCGGCCATGGAGGAGACACTCCGCCCGCCACTCGACCGAGCCAGGAGACCGCATGTCCTTCCCCCGCCCGTCCGCCCGCACCGTCGACACCCCCTCGCCCCGGCGACGCCGCTGGTGGGGGACGTCGGTGGCGCTCGCCCTCGTGCTGGCCGGCTGTGCCGCCCCGCAGGGGGACGAGGGGACGGCGGCCGGGTCCTCCGGCGCCACGGACGCGGCCGTCTCGTCGCCCGCATCTGCGGACGGATCGGAGGCCTCGTCGTCGCAGGGACGGTCCTCGGATGCGGCGTCGTCCGGTGAGGGCTCGCCGTCGGCCGCCGCGGACCCCGCGCTCCCCCTGGCCGCCCGCTCCCATGAGGACGTGCCGATGCGGGCCTTCACGGCGGAGGAACGCCCGCCGCAGTTCGTCCTCTTCTCCTTCGACGGTGGCCGTCAGGACGCGCGCTGGAAGACCTTCCTGGACGCGGCGGCGGACTCCGACGCGAAGTTCACGGTGTTCCAGTCCGCGATCAACCTCATCGAGACCGCCAACCGGGAGAACTACACGGCGCCCGGCAACGAGCCCGGCTACGTGGGCACGGAGTTCGGCGGCGACGAGGCCGAGGTGGCGCAGCGCATCGAGAACATCAACACGGCACACGCCGCCGGCCACGAGATCGGCACCCACTACGCGGGTCACCTGGGCGCGCCCACGAGGTACGGCGCAGACCAGTGGTCCACGGCCGAATGGAAGCAGGAGTACGGCTCGTTCACGGACATCCTCTCCGACCCCGGCGCCTACAACCCGGGCAGCTCCCTGCCGGCGCTGGAGGTCACCCCCGACGACGTCAAGGGCGGACGCCTGCCCTGCCTCGACGGGGAGTGGGACCAGCTCGTCCCGATGTGGAAGGACAACGGACTCGAGTACGACACGTCGCGTGCCGCGGCCGCCTCCGGCGTCGCCTGGCCCTACCAGGAGGACGGGATCTGGGAGTTCGAGATGCCGATGACCTGGTCCCCCGTGCTCGCCGAGAAGGACGCGGCCAGCCCGTTCGTGATGGCGATGGACTACAACTTCTGGATCTCCGGCAACGGCGGCAAGGACATCCCGGAGGACGTCTCCCGACTCACCGACTTCCAGTACCGCACCTACCGCTACATGTACGACTCGGCGTTCGCGGGCAACCGCGCCCCGCTGGTCTTCGGCAACCACTTCAACGACTGGGGTCTCAACGCGTTCAACCCGGCTGTGGAGAAGGTCATGCGGGAGGTCTGCGTCGAGGAGGACACCTACTGCGTGACCTACCAGCAGATGATCGCGTGGCTCGAGCTGCAGGACCCGGAGGTCCTCGCCGCCTGGCGCGACCAGGCCCGGTCCGCCACCGGCACGGATGCCGAGGCCCTCGGCTGGTGATCGGCGGGTCGACCCACTGACATCCGCCCCGACGACGGCCCCGGCTCAGCGCGCCGGGGCCGTCCCGCGTCCGCGCAGCACGACGACGGCGCTCACCAGGGCGGTCAGCACCAGGGCCAGGACCATCAGCACCGTCCCCGGCCACCCATGGGATTCGTGGAACACGCCGCCCAGCCAGCCGAAGAGGCTCGAGCCGGCGTAGTACGCGAAGTTGTACAGGGAGGTCGACTGGGCGCGGCCCGTGGGGGCGGCCGTCCCAGACCACGCGGAGGCCACGGCGTGGGCGGCGAAGAACGCGCCCGTCACGAGCACGAGGGCGGGCACCAGCACCGCCGGATGCGGGACCGACGTGAGGGCGACGCCCGCCGCCATGGCCGCCGTCGCGCCGGCCAGGACGGGCAGCCGGCCCACCCGCGCGGCCAGCCGACCCGCGCGCGGCGACGACCACGTGCCCGCGAGATAGGCGAGGAAGACGAGGCCGGCCGCCGTCGGCGTCCAGGAGAACGGCGGGTCGAGCAGGCGGTACCCCACGAAGTTGTACAGCGCCACGAACCCGCCCATCAGCAGCGCCCCCTGCAGGTAGACGGCGACGAGCTCCGGCGAGCGCAGGTGACCGCGCACGATGCGCACGAGCGTCGCCGGGGAGGTGGGCGACGGCGTGAAACGTCGGGCACGCGGCGTGATCGCCAGGAAGCCGACCGTGCACAGCACCCCGACCACGGTGACGGCCAGCATCCCGCCGCGCCACGAGGACGCCTCCGCGACGGGCAGGGCGAGGAGCCGGCCGGAGAGCCCGCCGAGGGTGGTGCCGGCGATGTAGGTGCCGGCGGCCGCCGCGACCGCGTGCGGGACCACCTCCTCCGCCAGCAGCGCCACGGCGAGTCCCGCGACACCCCCGTGCGCCATGCCCTCGAGCAGGCGCAGGCCCAGCATGGCCTCGAACGTGGGTGCGAGGACGCCCGTGAGCGCGCACGCACTGGCGGAGACCATCGAGACCACCATGGCGCGTCGGCGGCCCCACCGGTCCCCGGCCACGGACCACGGCACCACCGACAGGGCGAGGCCGAGTGTGCTGGCGGAGACGAGCAGGGCGGCACGGTCCGCGGGGACGCCCAGGTCGTCGCTGACCAGCGGCAGCAGGCCCTGCGGGGAGTAGAGCTGGGCGAACGTGGCCACCCCCGCCAGGAACAGCCCGATCAGCAGCCTGCGGTACGCGGGCTCCCCGGGAGCGGCCGGCGCGGGTCCCGACGGCGGGACGGCCGGGGGCCCCGCGCTCGGGGGCGGAGTGGTCGGGGGCACGCCCTCACTGTATCCAGGCTGTCCACTACGATCGGTCGGGTGACTACCTCGACCCCCTCCCTCGACCTGCACGACTCCTTCAAGGCGTACGACGTCCGCGGCATCGTGGGCGAGTCCATCACGGCGGAGAGCGTCCGCGCGGTGGGCGCGGCCTTCGTGGACGTGCTGGGCCTGGCCGGTCAGACCGTGCTGGTCGGCGGGGACATGCGCCCCTCCTCGCCCGCGTTCATGACGGCCTTCGCCGAGGGTGCCACGCGCCGCGGCGCCGACGTCGTCACCCTGGGGCTGATCTCCACGGACATGCTCTACTACGCGGCGGGCGTGAAGCAGGCCGCGGGCGTGGTGTTCACCGCCTCGCACAACCCGGCCGAGTACAACGGCATGAAGATGGCCCAGGCCGGCGCCGTGCCGGTCTCCTCGGACACCGGGCTGTTCGAGATCCGCGACGCGGCCCAGGCCTACCTCGACGCCGGTGAGATCCCCGCGGCCGAGACCACCGGCACCGTGACGGAGGAGGACATCCTCCCCGGCTACGCCGCGTACCTGCGCTCGCTCGTGGACCTGACGGGGGTGCGCCGCCTGAAGGTCGTGGTGGACGCGGGCAACGGCATGGCGGGCAAGACCACCCCGGCCGTCCTCGGCGACGCCGAGCTGGCCGCCCTGCCGCTGGAGATCGAGCCGCTCTACTTCGAGCTGGACGGCACCTTCCCGAACCACCCGGCCAACCCGCTGGAACCGGAGAACCTGCGGGACCTGCAGGCCGCCGTCGTGGAGCACGGCGCGGACATCGGCCTGGCCTTCGACGGCGACGCCGACCGCTGCTTCGTGATCGACGAGCAGGGCGCCCCGGTCTCCCCCTCCGCGGTCACCGCCCTGGTGGCCCGCCGCGAGATCGCCCGCGCGAAGGCCGACGGCGAGCAGACCCCCGTGGTCATCCACAACCTGATCACCTCCCGCGCCGTCCCCGAGCTCGTGGCGGCCGACGGGGGCCGGGCCGTGGAGACCCGCGTGGGCCACTCCTTCATCAAGGCGGTCATGGCCGCCGAGTCCGCCGTCTTCGGCGGCGAACACTCCGCGCACTACTACTTCCGCGACTTCTTCAACGCGGACACCGGCATGCTCGCGGCCATGCACGTGCTGGCGGCCCTGGGCGGCCAGGAGCAGCCGCTGTCCGAGCTGGCCGAGGAGTACGAGCCGTACGTGGCCTCCGGAGAGATCAACTCGCAGGTCGCGGACAAGGACGCCGCCGTGGCCGCGGTGGTGGCGCAGTTCGCCCCCGCCGTGGGCGAGGGCGTCGGCGAGGGCCAGGCCGTGCACGAGGACTTCGCCGGGGTGGCCACCACGGTGACCCGCATGGACGGCACCACGGTCGCCGCCCAGGACGGCACGTGGTGGTTCAACCTCCGCCCGTCCAACACGGAGCCGTTCCTGCGCTACAACGGCGAGGCCCGCACGGCCGCCACCATGGAGGCGCTCCGCGACGCCGTGCTGGCGATCGTCCGCGCGGAGCGCTGACCTCGGCGGCTCATCCGGCCTGGGCCAGGACGAGCGGCAGCACCCCCTGGGCGCCGGCCTCGCGCAGCACCCGCGCAGCCTCGGCGAGCGACCACCGCGAGTCGACGAGGTCGTCGACCAGCAGCACGGGGCCGTGGCGGCCGGCGTCCGGGGCGGTGCGCAGCATCTGCGCCATCGCCTCGGGGACGGCGAACCGGCCGTACACGGACCCGAGCCGGTAGGCGCTGTTGCCGCCCGGCCCGGCCGTGGGGCCGCCGCGCGCGTGCTCGAGCGAGCCGAGGAACGGCAGCCGGCCGATCCGGGCGATCCCCTCGGCGAACGACCCCACCAGCTGCGGGCGGGTGCGCGAGGGCATCGCGACGACGGCGATCGGCCGCGTCCGCCACCCCCAGCCGGCCAGGACGTCGACGGCGCCCCGCAGGACCTCCTCCGGCACCGGGGCGTCCTCCCGGTCCAGCAGGTCCCGCAGGACGGTGCCCCACCCGAGGTCCGTCAGGCGGGCGAGCGCGCGACCCTCCTCGGCCTGTGACTCGGGCGCGATGCGCCCCTTCACGGGCACGCCCAGCCGGTCCATGCCCGAGGGCCACATGCGACGGGGCTCGATCGGCACGCCGGTGCGGCGCAGGGCGGCCTCCGCGCGCTCCCCCGCCGCCCCGTCCGATCCCGTCGGGTACCAGGGGCCGGCGCAGACGTCACAGCGGCCGCACGGCGCGGCGGTGGGGTCGTCCAGGGTGCGGGCCAGGAACTCCATGCGGCACCGGTCCGTGGTCTGGTAGTCGAGCATGAGCCGCTCCTCGGCCCGGCGCGCCTCGGCCACGCGGGCGTACCGCTCGGCGTCGTACGTCCACTCCCGCCCGGTGGCGCGCCAGCCGCCGCCCACCCGCTCGACCGCCCCGTCCACGGCGAGGACCTTGAGCAGCAGCTCCAGGGTGGTGCGCTTGATCCGCACGGCCGGCTCGAGCGCCGCCACGGAGAGGGCCCCGCCGTGGTCCGCGAGCGCCCCCAGCACGGCGCGCGCCTGCTCCTCGTCCGGCATGGAGGCGGTGGCGAAGTACTCCCAGATGCGACGGTCCTCGGGCCCGGGCAGCAGGAGCACGTCCGCGTGGTCCGTCCCGCGGCCGGCACGGCCGACCTGCTGGTAGTACGCCACGGGCGAGCCCGGCGCGCCGAAGTGCACCACGAACGTCAGGTCCGGCTTGTCGAAGCCCATGCCGAGCGCCGAGGTGGCCACGACGGCCTTCACCCGGTTGGCCTTGAGGTCCTCCTCGATCTCGGCGCGCCGCTCCGGGTCCGTGCGGCCCGTGTAGGCGACCACCTCGTGCCCCGCCTCGCGCAGGGCGCGCGCCGTGTCCTCGGCGGCGGAGACCGTGAGGGCGTAGACGATCCCGGAGCCCGGCAGGTCCGCGAGGTGGTCGAGGAGCCAGGCCAGGCGCGCGGCCGGGCTGGGCATGCGCAGCACGCCCAGGCGCAGCGAGGCGCGGGCCAGGGGGCCGCGGAGCACGAACACGTCCTGCTCGGAGGCGACGCCGAGCTGCTCCACCACGTCCGCCACCACACGGGCGTTGGCCGTGGCGGTGGTGGCCAGCACGGGCACCGCGCGCGGCCCCTCGGCGGGAAGCAGCCCGATCAGGTCCCGGATGCGGCGGTAGTCCGGCCGGAAGTCGTGGCCCCAGTCGGAGATGCAGTGGGCCTCGTCCACCACGAGCAGGCCCATGCGCGCCACGAGGTCCGGCAGCTGCTCGTCCCGGAACCGGGGGTTCGTGAGGCGCTCGGGCGAGATCAGCAGCACGTCCACCTCGTCCGCCGCGAGCCGGGCCCGGACCTCGTCCCACTCCGTGGCGTTCGCCGAGCTCACGGACACCGCGCGCACGCCCGCCCGGGCGGCGGCCGCGACCTGGTCCCGCATGAGCGCGAGCAGCGGGGAGACGATCAGCGTGGGCCCCGCGCCGCGGGCGCGCAGCAGGAGGGAGGCCACGAAGTACACGGCGGACTTGCCCCAGCCGGTGCGCTGCACCACCAGGGCGCGGCGGCGGTGGGCCACGAGCGCCTCGATCGCCTCGAACTGCCCGTCCTTGAATCGCGCGTCCGGCCGGTCCACGAGCCGACGCAGGACGGCCAGGGCCTCCTCGTGCAGCGCGGCGTCGCCCCCCGGCACGGAGGTCTCGGGGAGGCGGGGGCCGGCGTCGGGGTGCGAGGTGGCGTCCATGGCGTCAGTATGCCAACCGGCCCGGACACCGCAGGCGCGGCGGCGCCGTGCACCGGTGGGATGATGGCGGGATGAAGCTGAGCGCCTACACCGACGTCTGCCTGCGTGTGCTGATGACGCTCGCGGCCGCCGAGGGGGAACGGCTCACCAGCCAGCAGATCGCGGACCGGATCCAGGTGCCCTACAACCACGTGATCAAGGCGGTCGCCGAGCTGCGTCGCCGCGGGACCATCGAGGTGCTGCGCGGTCGGCACGGCGGGGCCATGATCGCCGCGGCCGGTCTGGACCAGCGTGTGGGCGAGCTCGTGCGCTCGCTGAGCAGCCGCGACGAGGTGATCGACTGCGCCGGGCGCGACTCCGGGGTGGCGTGCCCCTACGCCGGCGACTGCCGCCTGCGCGGCGCCCTGCACCGCGCACGCGAGGCCTTCCTCGCCGAACTCGACACCGTGCGGATCCGGGATCTGGTGAGCGCCGGGCCTGTCGGCGGACCCGTGCTGCTGGGCCTGCCGGAGATCCCCGTGACGCACTGAGGGAACGGGCCGGGGGGCGAGTTCCCGACGGCGACGGCCGGGTGTAATCTGGCAAAACCAGCGCAAGATTCGCCACCGAAGAGACGGAGACCCCCGTGCTGTCCGAGAAGTCCCACCCCGTCATCGAGGCCACCGCCGCCGTCGTCGCCGAGCACATGCCGGAGATCACGCCCCTGTTCTACGCCCACATGTTCGAGGCCCACCCCGAGCTCCTCGACGGCGTCTTCTCCCGCGCCAACCAGCGCAACGGCGAGCAGGCCCAGGCCCTCGCCGGCTCGATCGTGAAGTTCGCGGTGCACCTGCTCGAGAACCCGGGCACCCTGCCCGAGGCCGTCCTGTCCCGCATCGCCCACAAGCACACCGCCCTCGGCATCGTCGAGGAGCAGTACCCGATCGTCTACGAGAACCTCTTCTGGGCCATCGGCGAGGTGCTCGGCGACGCCGTCACCCCCGCGGTGGCCGACGCCTGGACCGAGGTCTACTGGCTCATGGCCGACGCCCTCATCAAGATCGAGAAGGGCCTCTACTCCCAGCAGGCCAACGACAGGATGTGGACGGACTGGAGGGTCGTCGCGAAGGAGCCCACCGGCAACGCGGCCGTCACCTTCCGCTTCGAGCCGGCCGACGACACCCCGCAGTCCCGCGGCAGGGCCGGCGGCTACGTGTCCGTGCGCCTGAAGGTAGAGGACGGCCTGCGCCAGTGCCGCCAGTACTCCCTCTCCGAGAAGGCCGAGTCCACCACCGAACGTGTCATCACCGTGAAGCTGGACGAGGGCGGCGAGGTCTCGCCCATGCTCATCCAGAACGTGGAGGTCGGCGACGTCATCGAGCTGTCCAACCCCTACGGCGACATCACCCTCGAGGACGAGGACTCCACCGCTCCCCTGGTCCTGGCGACCGCCGGCATCGGCATCACCCCGGCCGCCGCGATCTTGGACGCGCTCGCCCAGCAGGGCTCGGACCGCCAGGTCCTCTTCTTCCACGGCGACGCGTCCTGGGAGGCGGTGGCCCTGCGCGAACAGGTGACGGAGTCCCTGGCGGCGTTGCCGCACGGCGACGCCCGCCTCTTCCTCGGGGTGCGGCCGGAGCAGGACCCCGAGGGCGTCACGACCGTCGAGGGTGTGATGCACTTCGACGACGTCGAACTGCCCCGCGACGGGCACTACATCCTGTGCGGCCCGCTCGCGTTCATGCAGTCCACCCGCTCGAAGCTGATCGACGCCGGCGTGCCCGCGACGTCCATCCGCTACGAGATCTTCGGCCCGGACCTCTGGCTCGCCGCCTGATCCGGCCCCGGAACGCGGAACGGCCCGCACCCCTCACGGGGTGCGGGCCGTTCCGCGTGCGGCGGGGCTCAGGCCTGCGCGAAGCGCTGCTTCTGCGCCTCGAAGCGGTCGCGGATGGCCTGCGGCAGGGACTCGCCGAACCGGCCGAGCCACTCCTCGATGAGCTCGTTCTCCTCGGCCCATTCCGCGGCGTCGACCTTGAGGGCGTCCTCGAGGTCCTCGGCCGACACCTCGAGGCCGGACAGGTCGAGCGAGCCCGCGGCCGGCACGAGGCCGATCGGGGTCTCCTCGGCCTCGGCCTTGCCCTCGAGGCGCTCCACGACCCACTTCAGGACGCGGGAGTTCTCGCCGAAGCCGGGCCAGGCGAAGCCGCCGTCGCGGTTGCGGCGGAACCAGTTGACCAGGTAGATGCGCGGCAGCTTCTCCGGGTCGGCCTTGCCGGACTCCCTGACCCAATGGGCCAGGTAGTCGCCGGCGTCGTAGCCGAGGAACGGCAGCATGGCCATCGGGTCGCGGCGCACGACGCCCACGGCGCCGGCGGCGGCCGCGGTGGTCTCCGAGGAGAGGGTGGCGCCCTTGAGGATGCCGTCCTCCCAGTCGAAGGCCTCGGTGACCAGCGGCACGGTGGTCTTGCGGCGGCCGCCGAACAGGATGGCGTCCAGCTTCACGCCCCGCGGGTCGCGGTACTCGTCGGCCAGCATGTCCGTCTGCTCGATGGGCGTGCAGAACCGGGAGTTCGGGTGAGCGGCCGGGGTGCCGGACTCGGGCGTCCAGTCGTTGCCGCGCCAGTCGGTGAGGTGCTCGGGGACCTCGTCCGTCATGCCCTCCCACCACACGCCGCCGTCGTCGGTGAGGGCGACGTTGGTGAAGATGGAGTTGCCCTTGGAGATCGCGCGCATGGCGTTCGGGTTGGTGGACCAGCCGGTGCCGGGGGCGACGCCGAAGTAGCCGGTCTCCGGGTTGATCACGCGGAACTCGCCGTCCTTGCCGGCGCGGATCCAGGTGATGTCGTCGCCCAGGGTCTCGGCCTTCCAGCCCTCGATCGTGGGGTCGATGAGGGCGAGGTTGGTCTTGCCGCAGGCCGACGGGAAGGCGCCGGTGATGTGGTAGGACCGGCCCTCGGGGTTGGTCAGCTTGAGGATCAGCATGTGCTCGGCGAGCCAGGCCTCGTCCCGGGCCATCACGGAGGCGATGCGCAGCGCGTAGCACTTCTTGCCGAGCAGGGCGTTGCCGCCGTAGCCGGAGCCGAAGGACCAGATGGAGCGCTCCTCGGGGAAGTGCACGATCCACTTGGTCTCGTTGCACGGCCACGGCACGTCCTGATCGCCCGGCTCCAGCGGGGCGCCCACGGAGTGCACGGCCGGCACGTAGAAGGCCTGCTCGCGGGACATCTTGTCCAGCACGTCCTGGCCGATGCGGGCCATGATGCGCATCGACAGGACCACGTAGGCGGAGTCGGTGATCTCCACGCCGTACTTCGGGTCCTCGGCGTCGAGGTGGCCCATCACGAACGGGATCACGTACATGGTGCGGCCACGCATGGCGCCGGTGAACGCGTCGTCGAGGATGCCGTGCATCTTCGCCGGGTCCATCCAGTTGTTGGTGAAGCCGGCGTCCTCTTCCTTCTCGGAGCAGATGAAGGTGCGGTCCTCCACGCGGGCGACGTCGGCGGGATCGGAGAACGCGGCGAAGGAGTGGGGGAACTTGTCCTCGGCCAGGCGGGTCAGGGTGCCCGCCGCCACGAGCTCGTCCGCGAGGCGGTCGCGCTCCTCCTCGGAGCCGTCGACCCACTGGACGGAGTCCGGCTGCGTCAGCTCTGCGATCTGAGCGACCCACTCGCGCAGCTGGGCGTAGTCCGTGGGCGCGTCCGCCAGGGCGCGATCCGCGAACGAGGTGGTGGCGTTGTCAGCCATGGTGGAGAGTCCTCCCATTGGGGTCCGGGGCCGTTCCGTCCCGTCCACTCCGATGCGTGCACCGCCGAAGCGCGCACCACATCGTTGTGGCCGCACGGTCCTGCCATGGTACCCGAGCCCGGCTATCATGGCCGCGCCCCCGCCACACCCCCGACACAGGCCGCCGCAGACCGTCGATTTGCACTCCGCCGGAGAGGTCCTGTAATGTTCTACGAGTTCGAGCCGCTCCGGCGGATCGGATGATGCGCCCATAGCTCAGCTGGATAGAGCGTCTGTCTACGGAACAGAAGGTCAGGGGTTCGAATCCCTTTGGGCGCACGATCAGAAGGCCCCGCTCCTGCTGGAGCGGGGCCTTCGTCGTGTCGGCGTGCCTCTGCCACGCGCGCCGCCGCGGAGGTCAGCGCCCCGGAACCACGAAGTGCGTCAGGGCGGCGTCGCGGCCGTCGAGCTCGGCCCACGGCTTCTCCACCCGGAACACCTGCATCCCGAGCGTCGGGTAGTGCTCGCTCATGCGCAGCGCCGCGTCCTGGTCCGAGTCCAGGCTCATCAGCCGCATGCCCAGCTCCTGCACCCACGGCATGTGGCCCACCACCAGCAGCCGTCGCGTGGTCTCCTCCGTCTCGTTGACGACGGCCAGGGCCCGCGCCGCGTCGGCGCCGTAGAGCCGCGGGTCCAGGTAGGGCGTGGGTGCCAGCTCGCCCAGGCGCTCGCACACCCACACGCACGTCTGACGGGTGCGCAGCGCATCGGAGCACACGACGGCGTCCGGGACGAGGTCGTGCTCGCGGAGCCAGTCGCCGGCGGCGGGCGCCTGGGCGTGGCCTCGCTCGGCGAGCGGGCGGGCATGGTCGTCGGCCGCGTCGGGCCAGCCGGCCTTGGCGTGCCGGAGGACGATCAGGGTCTTCGCGTCGGCGGTGCTCATGCGGCCAGGCTACGGCGACGGCCCCCGCTCGGGTGAGCGGGGGCCGTCGTCGGACACGGGCGGGCGCGGGTCAGATGCTGTACTCCGGCGCCGCCCACACGACCACCTCGGGGTGGCGGTAGAAGCGGTAGCCCTGGCCGCGCACGGTGCGCACGGTGTTCGCGAGGCGGCCGAGCTTGGCGCGCAGTCGGCGGATGTGCACGTCGATGGTGCGCTCGTTGGGCACCTCGTCGGCGTTGCGCCACAGGGCGTCGAGCAGCTCCTCGCGGCCGACGGTGCGCTCCCCGTTCTCCACGAGGTAGTTCAGGAGCTCGAACTCCTTGAAGGTGAGGTTCAGGGACTCGCCGTCCAGCTGCACCTCGCGCCGGGACAGGTCGATCAGCACACCGGGCTGGCGCGTGGACACGGGGGCCGGCGCCTGCGCCAGGTCGGGACGGGTGCCGCCCTGCACGGTCGGGTCGCCGAGCACCTGGCGCACGACCTCGATGTCGCGGCCCTCCGCGCCGGCGGGGGCCAGGGCGACGGCGGCGTGCGACTCCGCCCCGGGGACGAGGGACTCCACGTAGTGGCGCAGCTCGTTGGCCAGCCGCGTGAGGGAGGTGCCGGCGGCCGAGGCGGCCAGCTCGTCCATGCCCACGTAGATGACGAACCCGCGGGCCTCGTTCTCCCGGGCCACCGCCTGGGGACCCGGGATGCCGTTCGGCGCGAGGACCGGCGTCGGGGCCGTCTGGGAGTCGGGGGCGTCGGTGCCACCGGCCAGGCGCAGGCCTGCGCGGGCCTGGCCTCGGCGGGACATGCCGTCGGCCCGGCGCTGCGCGTTGCGGACGGAGATGTGCACGTATCCGGCGGACTGACCCATGGCCACCACTCCTCTTTCGGCTCATGGCCCCTCCACCGCTCGGTCGGCGCGGCGGACGAGGCGTCACATGACAAGAATGTGACTTCGCCGAGGGGGCTGGCAAGTAACGTTCGCACTTTTGTCTCACTATTTGAGAAAAAGAGTCCTGAATGTGCTCAACATCACTATTCGCGGATCGGAATAGCGTCGCGCGACCGGTCGGCTCGCCCGCGTGACTCTTTCATTGTTCAACAGGGCAGGGCGCGCCGCAGGACGAACGAGTATGCGGAATATTTATGCAGGCGACTTCCAGGCATTCCATATGACGCGATGATGACGGGTCACAGCGGGCCATGACGTCCACTAAATGGACGACACATTCGCGGCTCCGCTTGACGTCCCCGCCGGAGACGCTCCCGTGAGACGACCACGGTCCCCGCCCGGTGGGGGCGGGGACCGTGGTCGTCTCGCGGCGGACGCGGAGGTCCGATCAGGTCATTCCGCCAGGCCGTAGAGCCGGTCGCCGGCGTCACCGAGGCCGGGGACGATGTAGGACCGCTCGTCCAGGCGCTCGTCGACGGCGGCCAGGTACAGGTCCACCTCGACGTCGCCCAGCGAGGCCTCCAACCGCTCGATGCCCTCGGGCGCTCCGAGCAGGCAGAGGCACGTGACCCGCGCCGCGCCGCGCTGGTAGAGGAAGCGGATGGCCTCGATCAGCGTGCCTCCCGTGGCCAGCATGGGGTCCAGGACGAACACGTGACGCCCGGACAGGTCGGCGGGCAGCCGCTCCGCGTAGGTGACGATGTCCAGCGTCTCCTCATTGCGGGCCATGCCGAGGAACCCGACCTCGGCGGACGGCGCCATCTTGGTCATCCCCTCCAGCATCCCGAGCCCCGCGCGCAGGATCGGCACGACCAGCGGACGCGGGCGGGCCAGCCGGAAGCCGGTGGTCTCGGTCACCGGGGTCTCGATCCGCACCTCCTCCATGGCCACGTCGCGCGTCGCCTCGTAAGCGAGCAGCATCACAAGCTCCTCCGTGAGCTGCCGGAAGATCATGGACGGGGTCTTCTTGTCCCGCAGGACGCTGAGCTTGTGGGCCACGAGCGGGTGGTCGACGATGTGGACGCGCATGGCGCCCACGGTACCGCCCACGCGCGCCTCTCCGCCCGTCCCCGTGCCCGCGGGGGCGCCGACACCGCCGCTAGGCTGGCCGCGTGTCCGCCCCCGTCCCCTCCCCCGCGCCCACGGCCGAGCAGGAGCACGCGTGGATGGGCCTGGCCCTCCGGGCCGCCCGCGCGGCCGGGGCGGCCGGCGACGTGCCGATCGGCGCCGCGCTCGTGGCCGGCGACGGGACCGTCCTGGCCGTCGTCGGGAACGAGCGCGAGCAGCACCACGACCCCACCGCCCACGCCGAGGTCCTCGCGCTGCGCCGCGGGGCGGAGCTGCGGGCCGCCGCCGGGGCGGGCGACGGCTGGCGCCTGACGGACTGCACCCTCGTGGTGACCCTCGAGCCCTGCCCCATGTGCGCCGGCGCGCTGCTGCTGGCCCGCATCCCGCGCGTCGTGTTCGGGGCGTGGGACCCGAAGGCGGGCGCGTGCGGCTCGGTGCTGGATGTGGTCCGCGACCCCCGCTTCAACCACCGGGTGCAGGTCCGCGCCGGCGTCCGCGCCGAGGAGAGCGCGGCGCTGCTGCGGGGGTTCTTCGCGGCACAGCGCGACTGAACGCGCCCGACGACGGCGGGCGGCCGGTTTGGGCGCGCCGCCACGGCTCGGGTAGGGTGTCCTGGTCTGGTGACGTGTCCGAGCGGCCGAAGGTGCAGCACTCGAAATGCTGTGTACGGTAACCCCGTACCGTGGGTTCAAATCCCACCGTCACCGCCAGATGTGAAGCCCGGGAGCCTCGTGCTCCCGGGCTTTCGCCATGCCGGGGCAGGTCCGGCCGCCGCCTCAGCGCGGCAGGACGGCGTCCAGGAACGAGGCCACCGCGGACCACGAGATGGTGGCGTGCACGGCGCTGGCCGGCACACCGCTGCGGAGCACCTCCGCGCTGCGGGTCTTCGCGGTCATCATGCCCAGGTCGTGGCCACCCTCGGCCACCGAGTAGAACGCGGTGCGCAGTCCGGCGGCCTCGGCGGCCCGGTACAGCTCGAGGCTCTGCCCCCACGGCACCGTGACGTCCTTGCGCCCGTGGACGACCAGCAGGGGCGGCGAGTCCGAGCGCACGTGCGCGATCGGGGAGGCCAGCCGGGTCAGGCCGCCCGAGGCCAGGACCGGCACCCCCAGCATGTCCGACTTGGTGCTGCGGTCGTCGAGGCGACAGTGCTCCAGCCGGTTCGCGCGGTTGTAGTCCGCGCACGCGCCCGGGAGCATCTGGCGGTTCATCGTCAGGAAGTCCGTGGGCCCGAAGAAGTCCACGATCGCCTGGACGCGGTCCTCCTCCGGGACCGCGTGGCCGCCGTCGGGCACCTCCCGGCCGGGCGGCGGCACCTGCTCCCGGTCCAGGTCCTGTCCGCCCGTGAGGCCGGCCATGAGGGCGTTCCAGCCGCCCGACGACGAGCCGGCCACGGCCACCCGCCCCGCGTCCAGCTGCAGGCCCGGGGCGTTGCGCCGCACCCAGCGGACCGCCGCCGTCGCGTCCTCCACCTGGGCGGGGAACGTGCCCTGCTTGGAGCTGCGCACCGAGAACGCGGCGACGGCGTAGCCGTGCGGGACCAGGCCGCGGGCGACGTCGACACCGTCGCTGTAGCCGCGATCGCTGCGCCAGCCGGAGCCCGCGTTCCACACGAGGACCGGGAACGGGCCCTGGCCCGGCGGCCGGTACACGTCGATGCGTCCGGCGCGCCCGGGCAGGGCCGCGTACGTGTGCCCGGTGGAGCTGCGCATGCCGTACAGGGCCGTCGCGTTGGCGCCCAGCGGCCCGGCGGGCGCGCCGGCCAGGTCGGTGACGACGGCCACCCCGCCCACCGCGAGGGCGCCGACCCCGAGGCCGAGCGCGGCGCGGCGGGACACCCGCGGGGACCGTGCGGTCGACGTCATGGGCCCCCTTCCGGTGCGGAGCCAGGCACCCCGCCCCGGCGAGCGTAACCGAGCGGCGGGGGCCGACCCCCGTACCGTGTCCGCGGCCGGTGCGATCATGGGGCCATGTCTGTTCGGGTGCTGGCCATCGGCAAGAAGCATGAGGCGTGGGTCGTCGACGGGATCGACCGCTACGAGCGGCGCCTCAAGAAGCCCTACGACCTCTCGTGGCGTCTGCTGCCGCACTCCGCGCGGCAGGAGGAGGCGGCGCGCACGGAGGAGTCGGACCGGATCCTGGGCGCGGTCGGCGCGGACGAGCACCTGATCCTGCTGGACGAGCGGGGGACGGCGTTCGACTCGCCGGGTCTGGCGCGGCACCTGCAGAGCCGGTTCGACGTCGGCGCCCCGGTGACGATGGTGATCGGAGGCGCGTACGGGGTGGACGCCCGGGTCCACGCCCGCGCGGACCGCGTCTGGTCCCTGTCCCCGCTCGTCTTCCCGCACCAGCTCGTGCGGCTGATCCTGGCGGAGCAGGTCTACCGAGCCCAGGAGATCTCCGCCGGCCGACCGTACCACCACGCATGAGCGGGCCCGCGGAGACCGCAGCGGGCACGGCCACGCCCGCGGCCGACGTCGTCCTGGGCCGGTTCACCGAGCCCACGCGCGCCTGGTTCACGGGCGCGTTCGAGGCCCCGACGCCGGCCCAGCTCGGCGCGTGGGACGCGATCTCCTCCGGGCGGCACGCACTGGTGATCGCGCCGACCGGCTCAGGCAAGACCCTCTCCTCCTTCCTCTGGGCGCTCGACTCGTTCGTGCGCGAGCCCGCCGCCGAGGGGACGGCGGCCACCCGCGTCCTCTACGTCTCGCCGCTGAAGGCGCTCGGCGTGGACGTGGAGCGGAACCTGCGGGCCCCGCTGGTGGGCATCACACAGACCGCCGCACACCAGGGCAGGCCCGTGCCGCGCGTCCGGGTGGGTGTGCGCTCCGGAGACACCCCGGCGGCCGAGCGACGGCGCCTGCAGCAGGATCCGCCGGACATCCTCATCACCACGCCCGAGTCGCTGTACCTCATGCTCACCTCGCAGGCCCGAGCGGCGCTGGCCGGGGTCCGCACGGTGATCGTGGACGAGGTGCACGCCGTGGCCGGGACCAAGCGCGGCGCCCACCTGGCCGTCTCCCTCGAGCGCCTGGACGCCCTGCTGGACACGCCGGTGCAGCGGATCGGCCTGTCCGCCACGGTCGAGCCGGCCGCCGAGGTGGCCCGGTTCCTCGGCGGCACGCAGCCGGTGACGGTGGTGCGGCCCGCCTCGGCCAAGCGCTGGGACCTGACGGTCACGGTGCCGGTGCCGGACCTGACGGACCTCTCCTCCCCCGCCGCAGCCCACGACCTGGGGCCCGGCTCCTCGACGGGCGGGCTCGGCGACGAGGGCGCGGTGACGGGCGGGTCCATCTGGCCGCACGTCGAGGAGCGGATCGTGGACCTGGTGGCCGAGCGGCGTTCCACGCTCGTGTTCGCCAACTCCCGGCGCCTGGCCGAGCGCCTCACCGGTCGGCTCAACGAGATCTGGGAGGCCCGCGCCGAGGCGGCCGCCGCGGCCGAGCACCCGGACGCCGTCCCCGGCTTCCGCACACCGGACCCGACCGGCTTCCACGGCCCCGCCCAGGTGGCCGGGCAGACCGGCACCGGATCGGGCACCGTCTCCGACTTCGCCCGCGCCCACCACGGCTCCGTGTCCAAGGAGCAGCGCGCCATCGTCGAGGAGGCGCTGAAGACCGGCCAGATCCGCTGCGTCGTGGCCACGAGCTCGCTCGAGCTGGGCATCGACATGGGCGCGGTGGACCAGGTGATCCAGGTCGAGTCGCCGCCCTCGGTAGCCTCCGGTCTGCAACGCGTGGGCCGCGCCGGCCACCAGGTGGGTGAGGTCTCCCGCGGCGTGTTCTTCCCCAAGCACCGGGGCGACCTCGTGGACACCGCCGTCGTGGCCGAGCGCATGACGGCCGGGCGCATCGAGTCGCTGCGGATCCCCGCCAACCCGCTGGACATCCTCGCCCAGCAGACCGTGGCCGCCGTCGCCGTCGCGGACCTGGACGCGCAGGAGTGGTTCGACCTCGTGCGCCGGTCCGCGCCGTTCGCCACGCTGCCGTTCTCCGCCTACGAGTCCGTGCTCGACCTGCTGGCCGGCCGCTACCCCTCGGACGAGTTCGCCGAGCTGCGCCCGCGCATCCTGTGGGACCGGGAGAACGGCACGCTCGCCGCCCGCCCCGGCGCCCAGCGCCTCGCGGTCACCTCGGGCGGCACCATCCCGGACCGCGGCCTGTTCGGGGTGTTCCTGGCCTCCGACGGCGGCGCGGACGGCACCCCCGGCGGCGCGGCGGCCGGGGACACGGCCGAGTCGGCGGGCTCCGCGTCCGCGGGCTCGGCCCGCTCCGGCGGGCGCCGGGTCGGCGAGCTCGACGAGGAGATGGTCTACGAGTCCCGCGTGGGGGACGTCATCCTGCTGGGCGCCACGAGCTGGCGCATCGTGGACATCACCGCGGACCGCGTCCTGGTGCTGCCCGCCTACGGGCAGCCCGGCAAGCTCCCGTTCTGGCGGGGCGACGCCGCGGGCCGGCCGGCGGAGCTGGGCGACGCCGTCGGGCGCTTCCGCCGCGAGCTGGACGCGGACCCCGAGGCCGGCCGCACCCGCCTGGCCGCCGCGGGCCTGGACCCGTGGGCGCAGGACAACCTGCTGGCCTACCTGAAGGACCAGCGCGAGGCCACCGGGGTGCTGCCCACCGAGCAGACGCTCGTGGTGGAGCGGTTCACGGACGAGCTCGGCGACTGGCGCGTGGTGCTGCACTCCCCCTACGGCATGGCGGTGCACGCCCCGTGGGCGCTCGCGGTGGGGGCGCGGCTGGCGCAGCGGTACGGGCTGGAGACCGGCTCGGGCGCGGCGATGGCGGCCGACGACGGGATCGTGCTGCGCATCCCGCTGATGGACGCGGAGCCGCCGGGCGCGGAACTGTTCGAGTTCACGGCCGAGGAGCTGGACGAGATCGTCACGGCGGAAGTCGGCGGGTCCGCGCTGTTCGCGGCCCGGTTCCGGGAGAACGCGGCCCGGTCCCTGCTGCTGCCGCGCCGTGACCCCGGGCGGCGGACCCCCCTGTGGCAGCAGCGGCAGCGGTCCGCGCAGCTGCTGGACGTGGCGCGGAAGCACCCGCGGTTCCCCGTGATCCTGGAGACCGTGCGCGAGGTGCTCCAGGACGTCTACGACCTCCCGGCGCTCAAGGAGCTCGCGGGGCGGGTGTCCTCGCGGGCCGTCCGGCTCGTGGAGGTCACGACGACGGCGCCCTCGCCGTTCAGCCAGTCCATCCTGTTCGGCTACATCGCCCAGTTCATCTACGAGGGCGACTCCCCGCTGGCCGAGCGCCGCGCCGCCGCGCTCTCCCTCGACCCGGCACTGCTGTCCGAGCTGCTGGGCACGGAGGAGCTGCGCGAGCTGCTGGACGCCGGGGTCATCGCGGAGGTCGAGGCCCAGCTGCAGCGGCTCGCGCCCGACCGGCGCGCCCGCGGGGTCGAGGGCGTGGCGGACCTGCTGCGCCTGCTGGGCCCGCTGTCCGCGGCGGAGGCCGCGCGGCGCACCCGGGCCGAAGGGGAGACGGAGGAGGCCGCGGACGAGGCCGCCGTCGCCGGCATGCTGGCGGAGCTCGAGCGCGCCGGCCGCGCGTTCCGCCTGCGCCAGGACGGGGTCGAGCGGTTCGCCGCCGTCGAGGACGCCGCCCGCCTGCGGGACGCGCTCGGCACGCCGATCCCGCACGGAGTGCCCACCGCATTCCTCGACCCGGTCGACGACCCGCTCGGGGACCTCGTGGGCCGCTACGCCCGCACCCACGGCCCCTTCACCGCCGCCGAGGCGGGGGCCGCGCTGGGACTGGGCGGCGCCGTCGTGCTCTCGGTGCTGCAGCGTCTGGCCACCGAGCGCCGCGTGAGCACGGGCGCGTTCCGGCCGGAGGGCACCCCCGGGGCCGCCGGCCTGGACGCCGAGTGGTGCGACGCCGAGGTGCTGCGGCGGATCCGCATGCGCTCCCTCGCCGCGCTGCGCGCCGAGGTCGAGCCGGTGGACCAGGCCGCGTACGCCCGGTTCCTCGCCGACTGGCAGCACCTGCGGCCGCGGACGGGGCGCGACGGGGCCTGGCGGCCGCCGGCCACGCTCGAGGGCGTGGACGGGGTGGCCACCGTCCTGGACCAGCTGGCCGGCACGCCCCTGCCCGCGAGCGCGTGGGAGTCCCTCGTGCTGCCCGCCCGTGTGCGGGACTACGCCCCCGCCCTGCTCGACGAGCTGCTGGCCACGGGCGAGTACGTGTGGTCGGGCGTCGGGGAGGCCGCCGGCAACGACGGCTGGGTGGCCCTGCACCCCGCCGACGCCGTGGACCTCACGCTGCGCCTGCCCGAGCCCGCCGAGGCGACGCCGGCCGACGCCGCCCTGCGCGCGGCCGTGCTGGAGGTGCTCGCCGGCGGTGGGGCCTGGTTCTTCCCGCAGCTCGTGGAGCGGGTGCGGGCGGCGCAGGCGGCGGGCGACGACGGCGACGCGGGTGGCGCAGGCGGGGCGGGCGGGCCCGACCCGCACCGCGACCCGGCCGACCTGGCCCGCGGCCCCGCGGTGCTGGGCGCGCTGTGGGGCCTGGTGTGGGACGGCCGGGTCGGCAACGACACGTTCGCCCCCGTCCGCGGCCTGCTCTCGCTCGGCAAGACCGCGCACCGCACCGGGCGGCAGACGCCGCGGGCCCGCACCGCGCGGACGGGCGGGGCCGCGGGGGCGGCGGCCGGGCGCGGGCTCGGCGGACGGCTGGCCGGGGTGCGCGGGCGTGGCCGGTACGCGGGGCTCGCCTCGCCCGAGGGCGGCGCCCGGGGCTCGGCCGGTCTCACGGCGGGGACCGTCGGGCTCTCGGCCGCCGAGCAGGCCCGCTCGGCCGGCCGCTGGTCCCTGCTGCCCGCCGCCGAGCAGGACCCCACGATCCGCGCCCACGCCACCGCCGAGCTGCTGCTGGACCGGTACGGCGTGATCACGCGCGGCTCCGTGGTGGCCGAGGAGGTCCCCGGCGGGTTCGCGGGGCAGTACCGGCTGCTCACCCGAATGGAGGACGCGGGCCAGGTGCGCCGCGGCCACTTCGTCGACGGGCTGGGCGGCGCGCAGTTCTCCACCGGCGCGGTGGTGGATCGGCTGCGCGGGTTCCAGCGGGACGAGGAGGACGCCGCCGTCGACGCCGCCCCGCTCGCCCTCGCCCTGGCCGCGACGGATCCGGCGAACCCCTACGGCGCCGCGCTGGACTGGCCGTCCGTGCCGGCCGGGCCGGACGGCGTCGTGCCCACGGGCCACCGCCCGGGCCGGAAGGCGGGCGCCGTCGTCGTGCTGATCGCGGGGCGGCTGGCCCTCTACATGGAGCGCGGCGGGCGCACGCTGCTCGCGTTCACGGAGGATCCGGGCGAGCTGCGGGCCGCGGCGGAGGCGCTCGTGTGGGCGCTGCGCACCGGCCGCACCGAGCGGCTGAGCCTGGAGAAGGTCAACGGCGGGCCCGTGCTCGGCACGCCGCTGGCCGAGGCGCTGCTGGCCGCGGGGTTCTACTCGAGCCCATCGGGCATCCGGTTCCGGAACTGAGAACTCGTGTCCGTCTGTCCGTCCGCAACGCGGGTTGAGTTGTCACGGGTCCCGCCGTCGAACACCCGCGACAACCCAACCCGCGTTGCCCGGGGTGGCCCTGTCGCGGAGGCGGGGCCCGGGGGTAGGTTCGGCCCATGAGCATCGACGCCGCCCCGCCCGAGGACGTGGGCACCGCCCCCACGGGCACGTCCCCCGCCCCCGAGGCCCTCGAGGACTCCCTGCCGCATCCCTCAGACCCCTCCGTCACCCCGTTCCTCCTGTTCGAGGGTGACGCCGGTGCGGCCATGGACGCCTACCTCACCGCGTTCGTGGAGCACCTGCCGGTCACCGAGGTCCGCCGGGACCTCTTCGACGACTCCTCCCCGCGCGGCGCCGAATGGGCGGGCAAGGTCCTGCACGGCGAGCTCGAGATCGCCGGCCAGCGGCTGCGCTTCTTCGACTCCTTCACCCCGCACGGGTTCACATTCACCCCGGCCATCAGCCTGTTCGTCGAGCTGCCGGACGCCACCGCGGTGGACGCGGTCCACGACGCGCTCCTCGCCGGCGGTGGCCGTGACTGCATGCCGCCCGACGACTACGGCTTCTCCCGCCGCTTCGCGTGGGTCGGGGACCGCTTCGGCGTGACCTGGCAGCTCAACGCGGCCTGAGCCGGTGACGGCCCGTGCCTGAAGGCGACTCCCTCGTCCGCGTCGCGCATCGGCTCCGCCCCGTGCTCGAGGGCCGGCCCCTGACGCACGCGGATCTGCGCGTGCCCCGCCACGCCACCGCGGACCTGACCGGCTGGACGGTGGCCGAGGTCCTGCCGCGCGCCAAGTACCTGCTGATGCGGCTGACCCCGCCCGCGGCCCGCCCCGGGGCCCGGCCGCTCACCCTGATCTCGCACCTGAAGATGGAGGGGCGCTGGCTCGTCTCCGCCCTCGACGCGCGGTGGGGTGCCCCCGCCTGGCAGGTGCGGGCGGTGCTGGAGACGGCGGAGCACCGCGTGCTCGGCGCCCAGCTGGGCCTGCTCACCCTCGTGCCCACCGCCGACGAGGCCGCCGTCCTCGGCCACCTCGGCCCCGACCTGCTGGACCCGGCCTGGGACACGCCCGACGACGGCGCCGCGCTGCTCGCCGAGGGCATGCGGCGGCTCACGGCCCGGCCCGAGCGGCCGGTCGGCCTGGCCCTGCTCGACCAGCGGCTCGTCTCCGGGATCGGCAACATCTACCGCTGCGAGACCCTCCTGCTGGCCGGCATCGACCCGCACCGGCCGATCGGCGAGGTCGAGGACGTCGCCGGACTCGTGCTGCTCGCCCGGGACCTGCTGCGCGCCAACGCCCCGCCCGCCGCCCCCGCCGCGGGCGGGACGTTGGCGCGCAGCAGGTCCCGGGCG
>NZ_LR732371.1:0-2798 GCF_902506395.1 Micrococcus sp. 116 | reverse complement strand
GGTAGGGGTGCAGGTGCGGTTCCACGTCCTCGGGGGGCAGGTGGAACTCGGATTCTCCGACGATGCCGATCAGCTGGTCATCGGGGATCAGGGTGCCGAAGTCCGAGCAGATCGCCTCGGTGGTGTTGAAGTTGTCCTCCATGGACCACTCGGCCTTGGCGGTGAGGTAGGCGGCGGTGGTGATCAGGCTGGTGAGCATCAGGTGGGCCCGGGCCGGCTCGTCCTCCAGCAGCGTGGTGGCGATGCGCTCGGCGGCGGTCTCGTGGGCCTGGGTCATGGTGTCCTCCTTGGACGGTGGGGCTGGGGCTCCGGTGAACCCCCGCTGACATGACTAAATATACATGCTTCGGTGCGAGTGTGCAACCCGGTGGAAACGCCGCGAGCGCCGACCATGGATCGTGGGCGGCGCTCGCGGGCGGTCGGGGGTCAGTCGGCCCGGGGGTGACTGCGCATGGGGTAGGGGCGCGCGGTGCGCACGGTGTTGCCGGCCAGGGTGTCGCGGATGTTCAGGTCACCGCCCATGCCGGCGGGCAGGATCGCCCCGAACGCCCATTCCTGGCAGCTCCAGGACACCTGGGCCTGGGGCTCGTCCGGGTGGGGGGAGAGGCTCAGGCTGGCCAGCAGGCCGGGGTCCATGGAGTGCCGGCCCAGGGCGGCTGTGAGGCGCTGGAGGACTGCCGGCTTCACGCGCACCGGTCCGTCGTGGCCGGGGGTCGGCCCGTCGTGCTCGGGCAGGGTCTCCAGCATCGGGCCCACGTCGGCCACGCGGCGCGTGTCGGCCCCGGCGCGTTCGCGCAGCAGCATCGGAGGCTCGGTGGGATCCGTGTGCAGGGCCAGCCCTTCGGGCACCCACTGCAGGCGGAGACGGTGGTGGGGGCAGGCCTTGAGCTGGGAGAGCACGTACTGCAGGTTGGTCGCGTCGATCTCCGTGGTGAACGGGGGCCGCTCGCGGGCGTAGCACTCGGTGGCGTAGGACGGGGCCAGGGTCCGGGACACCAGGGACCGGCTGGCCCCCGTGAACAGGGCGCCGGCGTGGGTGGCCTGCACCAGGATCCGTTCGGTGGCACGGCGGGCGTCATCATGCGGGCCCAGCCGAGCGGGCACCGCGGCCACGTCCAGAGCGCGGGCCAGTTCCCGGGGGTTGACGAGCATCTCCATGGCGGTCTCCTTCATTCGGGGGTGCAGTCGGCCTCATGCCGTCCGCGTCGAGGGGGTCTGGGAGGGGCCGCGAGCGCGGACCCCAGGGGCCGGCGCCCCGCCCTTGATGTGGGGCGTGGCGCCGGGGTCTCAGGCGTCCTGCAGGCAGTAGGAGTTCGTCTCGGCGTGGTCCATCTCGTCGGTGAACACGGCCACCAGGGGCCCGCGCAGGGTCCGCAGCTGGGCGGTGTAGGTCTTCTGCTCCGGGTCCACGGCGGTCACGGTGCCGGAGTGGATGCTGCGGGCGGTGCCGCTCAGGTTGGCCAGGAAGGCGGTGACCTTCATGCCCGCCTCGGCGGTGGTGCTGTCCAGGATCGTCTCGTCCATGGTCTGTCCCTTCGGTTGGGGTGCTGGGCCCCTCTCGAGCCCCGCGAACATGTAAGACACTACATGATTAGTGGGAGGTGTGCAACCCGGTAGACCCGGCCGGATTCGCCTCCGCCCCCATTGGCACGGCGCCCCCGCCCTCACGGCACTGCACCCGCCCCTACGCTGGCGGCATGAATGCGGACGTGGTGTGGCAAGGGGTCGGAGCCAATGTGGCCGGGGCCGTCATCAGCGGAGTGGTGGCCGTCCTCTCGGCCCTTTGGGTCGTGCACCTCACCAATCGCGGAGCGGCGCAGAACGCCCGCCAGGAGCGGTTGGAGGCTGCCGTGGCGGATCTGATCTTGGCGGTGACCGGGCTCTACGGTCTGGAGCACTCCTGGAGTGATGAACGGTGGCACGCTGCGCGTGCTCAGTGGTTTCCCGTCTTTGAGCAGGCTCGCGTCCGAGTGCTGTTGCTGACTGACTCGGAGGAGCTGGACGAGCAGCTGCGCAATGTGGCCAGCCAGTGGGAGGAGCACTGGAGGGAGCTGCTGGACTACGCCGGGCACATGCGGGGTGAGTTGCTCATCATCCGCATGGAGGAGGATGTGCCGGATGAGGAGCAGCCGGAGGACGGCCTGCGGTTCGACAGGGAATGGAAGTGGCTGGAGTCGCGGCCGGTGGAGCTCGTGCGGCGACTGCGCGAGCTGGAGACCCCAACCCCCGAGCATGCCCGCAAGCTCGCCAACAGCCTGGGCCGGTGGCGCGCGGAGATGAATGACCTGGAAGAGAAGTACGGGAACGCCCCGGCCGTCCACTACTACGAGAGCCGCGGACACCCCCCGCCCCCCTACCTCCGATGAACCGGCCCGCGAGCGCGCCACGCAGACGCGCTCGCGGGCCGGGTGGTTCAGTGTCCGGGGGTCAGGGCGAGCTGGGTGGTCGAGTCGAGGCTGAGGAAGGGGACGCCCCCGGAGCCGCGGTGGAGCACGGATCCGGCCAGGAACGTCACCCCGGCGGCAGCGGGGATGGAGGCCGTCCATCCCATGTGCGCCCACACGGCGTCGGCCAGGGCCTTGGTCAGGCGCAGGCGCAGGGTGGGCTCCCCCTGGTCGTCCGTGGTGCGCAGGAACGCCCCGCTGTCTCCCAGGTGCTGGGCGGTGGCCAGGGTGCCCCACACCAGATGCAGCTGGTCGAGGTGCTCGGGGCCGATCTGGTCGGGGGTCACCACCAGCTCGCACGGGGGCCGGGGGTCAGCGCCGGGGTGCAGCTGCAACGGCTGGGTGGAGCGGATC
>NZ_LR732385.1:0-5573 GCF_902506395.1 Micrococcus sp. 116 | reverse complement strand
TCCATGTCCAGGTCGGGGTGGGCGGGAGTGAAGGGGCGGGCTTCCTCTCCGGCACGGGAGGCGAGGAACTGCAGGTCGGCCATCAGCTGCTCGTCGGAGTCGGCCACCGGCGGGCGCTGCTCCCAGCGGCCGCCAGCGCGCTCCACCCACACGTCGTCGCATCCGTTGATGTGGATGTTCTCCACGTCGGGCTCGTCCACCAGGGCCTGGAATCGGCCGAGGCGGAACATCTGGTCGAACACGGCCTTATGTGCGTTGGCCTGCTGCTCCGGGCTCCATCGGCCGTCGCGGCCCAGGGTGGCCATCTGCTCGCGCATGTACTCCTCGAGCACCTCGGAGATCGCGGTGCGACCCACGGCCTCGCGCTCCTCCTCGGAGATGCCCGGGCGCTGGCTCAGCTCGTTGGCCTGGCGGTCGGTGGCGCGCGAGCGCAGCGACTCGATGATCTTCCACCAGCTGGCCTGGTCGGTGTGGGCCCGGGCGGTCTCGGCGGGAGTGCGACGGGCCGCGCGCAGCACCGGGTCCACAGGCTCGACGGGTACTTCTGGCATCTCCGGTACCGCAGGTACTTCCAGTACCTGTGGTACTGCGGGGGTGGTGTCCTCGGTGGGCGCGGTGCTGGCGGTCTTGGCGCCGAGCGGGCGGGTGAGGTGGGAGCTGGCGCTGCGCGGAATGCGGGTGTCCGCGGTGCGGGGCTTGCGCGTAACCGGCTGCAGGAACGGGGCGTCCTCGAGGTCGATCTGCGTCGGCGTCTCATCACTGTGCTTGCTCATGCGACCGGTCCTTCCATCAGCGCGCGGCGGTTGTTGATGCTCTGCACCAGCGTGGCCGTGGCGGCGCGGGCCGCGGCCTCCAGGGGGCGGCGGGTGCGGGTGGTGACCCGGGCCCCGCCGGAGAGGGCTGCCGCGGCCTGGGCGGCGTGGGGGATACGCCCGGCCACGGGCACCCCCAGGTACTTGGAGATCTGGGAGGAGGAGATCTTCTGGGCGAGGTCCTCGACCACGATCACCGAGATCGTCTCGGAGGCACCGCGGGAGGCGCGGTCGGCCTCGATCTCCGGCAGGTATGCGCCCAGGGCCGCCACAGAGGCCAGGTCCGAGCGGACCACCAGCGCCAGGTGGTCGGTGTCCAGGATCAGGTCGTGCCGGCCGTGCCGTTCCTCGATGCGTCCCAGATCTACGATCGCGTCCATGGGGTGGGCATCCAGGCCGCGCAGCACGCGCAGCAGATCGGTCCAGAACGAGCGCATCTGGCGAGCGGCGGCGGGCTCGGAGAGCGCCGGCAGCAGCCACCGTCCCAGCGCCTCGTCGGACTGCTGCGGCAGGGGCACGGAGAAGTCCCAGATGTCCTGCTCGGTGACCGCCTCGATCCCGGCGGTCTGAGCCACGCCCATCAGTCCGGCGTCGGCCGGCAGTGCACCCTGGAGCAGGCCAGCGACCACGGCCGAGGGCTTGGACACGTCGGCCTCGACCAGCATGACCGGGCGGGCCCAGGCCAGGGTCAGGGCCAGGGCGATGGTCGTGACCCCGGGGCTGGTGCCAGCGGAGGCGACGGCGAGCGTGCTCACTGGTCCCCCTCCTCCTTCGCGTCCTCGGAGGCGCTGGGCGAGGCCGACGCCGGCGCGGAGGCGGACTCGGCCGGGACCGACTCAGCCTGCTGCTGCGGGGCCGGGGCGGCGGAGGCGCCCAGGATGACCGAGGCGGCATCCTTGGCTCCCCAGGCGGCCACAGCGGCCGCGTCAGCCTCGGAGACGTTCAGGTCCACGATGCGCGCCCCCGAGGCGTCATCGTGTCCGGTGCCCTCCACCACGGCGGGGATCGGGGCCTGGGACAGCGCGGCGCCGGCGGCCTCCGCGTTGGGGGTGTAGACCACCTGCACCTGATCGCCGGCCTTGAGCTCACGGCCGGGAAGCCGACCCGAGGACAGCGCCAGACCCACCACGGTGCGTCCGGTCTCCACGCCGAGAGAGTCGGCAGTGTTCTGCCCGGTCACCGTGGTGCCCGGTGCCAGGTCGGCGGTGGCGACCTTGCCGATCACCTGCCGGCTGTTCTGCGCCGGGATCAGGTTGGCCGGCTCACCCACGACCTCGACGGTGGAGAGCATGCTCTGCTCGATCACCGTGCCGCGGTCCACCGGCTTGTTCACCGTCAGGTATGCGGTGGCAGCGGAGGACTGCTGGAACATCCACATCAGCAGGCCGCCGATCACAGCCAGGGCCACGGACAGCGCCAGCGCGCCGGTGCGCCGTTTCGGAGCGGCCACGGGCATGCGTCCGGGCCCGGCGGCGGTCTGCTCGGCCGGCGCCGCTTCGGGGGCCTGCTTCCCTCGCGTGATCAGTGCCACAGGTCGTCTCCTTGATCGGTCTTCTACCCAGGTAGGCCGAATCGACCCCCCCGACGTTTCACGGGCAGGGCCCACGATCACCACCGTTTCCCCACCCCCGTCATCGTATCTAGCAAGCATCCCGCTACCTGCGCTGCAAGCAGCGTGCGTTAGTGTGAACGCGCCGGGCTGCGGCAGGCGCGTGCGGCACCCGGGACCACGAGGAGAGCACGATGAGCCACCCCGAACAGGTTGATTCCATCCCCGCTGCGAAGCGAGCCGGGAAGTGGAACGTGAGTGTGTACGTGCCTGCGGCAGTCAAGGTCTGTCTCCAGGCGGAGAAAGAGCGCACCGGGTTGCCGTACACGGCGATCCTGGCTGCGACGTTCGACCGCGTGGACCCAATGGAGCTGCACTCGTGGTTGCACCAAGACCAACCCGCCACGAGCGGACCTCGAACGGGGATGCCTCCGAGTGAGACCTGGGGCCGTCGCGGCGGCGGGGATCAGCTGCAGCTGCGCATGACCACCGAACAGCGCGAGTGGCTCGACGGGCAGGTCGCCTACTTCCATGCGCCCAGCCGCAGTGCCCTGGTCGCCGCCGTTCTACGTCTGGGTCTGCCCAAGGGCTGATCGACACCTCCGCATAACTGCTGAACGGGCCTGCACCACGATGGTGCAGGCCCGTTCCACTTCCCAGCCTCAAGCGGTTAGAGACCCCCAGCGGTGACCATACTGAACCGATCGACCACCTTCGCCGGCGACCGGCGCAAGTCCACCACCACGGTCTCGGTCTGCTCCAGCGGCAGCGATGCCACCCATGGGTCACTCGAGTCCGTCTCAACGGTGTAGTCCACTGCTACCTCCACCCCCCGCGGACCTACGTTCTGTACCTGCACGCTGCCCACGCGCACCTTCGTGGTCGCCTCTGCCTCCACGAAGGCCGCCCACGACTGCGACTCCCAGTGCTGATCGGTGTTGAGGTCTTCGACCACCGCAGCATCCGCAGACGCTGCCAGCTGCTGCGCCCACTGGTCCCGGGAGCTCTTCCACGACCGGGCATAGGCGTCAGAGATGAACGCGCTAGCGGTCTCCTCCGCCTGTTCTCTCTCCTGCGCGGAGAGCCCGGCCGCGGCTTCCTGAACTGCCTGCTGCTCGATTCGGGACTGCTCGGCCCGCGCCGAGCTGGTCGAGGTGGCCGAGCTGACCGATGCTGACCCCGCGGCCGCCGGGCTGCCGTCCGTCCGAGGGGTGCTCTGCGTGGAAGCCGCCGGAGCCGAGCTTGGAGAGCTCATGGCAGGCACGGACGCCGGGGCGGAGGCCGGCGGCACAGTTCTCGTCTCAGGTTCTTGCCCTGTGGAGCCGAACAGCAGCGCCGTGGCCACTGCTGCGGCCAGCACCGCCCCCAGCGCGTAGGGCCACCACGACTTCTGCTTTCCCATGTGCTGTTCCATGGCTCACTGCCCTCCCAGGATGTCGAAGTACACGGGGTCGGATCCGGTCTGCGTGACCGGGTGCTCGCGGGTGCCGGTGGACTCGTTGACAGCAGAGACCATCCGGCCCTGCCCGACGTAGACGCCCACGTGCTCCCAGCGGTTGCGATCGGGGTTCCAGTCCTGGGCGACCAGATCACCCGGTTGTGGGGACTCGGTCCGTGTGCCGACTGTCCAGGGTGCAGTCCGGGGCACCTGAACTCCCTGGTCCTGGTACACCCAGGCCACCAGGCCGGAGGCATCCCAGGACTTGAACTCCGCCGAGCCCCACTTGTACTCGCCGCCGACGCCGCTGCGGGCGGCCGTCACGATGGACTCCCGGGTAGTGCCCTCGGGAACGGTCACCGTGTCGCTGCCCTCCCCCGAGCTTTCCTTCTGGTCACTCGGGGCCTCGGGGTCGGTCTCTTCACCTTCTTTGACCGGCCCGGAGTGGCACTGGACTACGTCGGCGCCGGCGATGTTCTCCAGCAAGAACCTCGCCGGGTTCTCCCACTTGTGGTACTCGTCCGGGAAGGATGAGATCTGCACGGTCTGAGCTGCTACGCCGGGGGACATGCTCTCCCAGCCAGGAAGATCCAGCAGCCCCAGGGCGGGAGTGGCGCCGGGGTTGTCGTGCCCCTCGAAGAAGGTGCGGGTGGAGAGCTCCGGGTTCATCAGGTCCTGGACGGTGCCCCATCCCATGGTGTGCTGCTGCTGGAACAGGCCCACCGAGGCCTTGTTCACACCGAGCCGGTCGTGCGGGTAGTTCAGGGATTCAGGCACGGCAGGAGAGGCCAGATTCAGCAGACTCGACTCCTGGAAGGCCGTCATCAACGCGATGATGATCGCCTGGTCGGACAGCTGCATCTCGCGCCCCACACCGATGATCACCGAGGCGTTGCGCTGTTGCTCGGGCAGCAACGGCAGGGTCTGCCCGCTGGGCAGGGGCACGCGCAAGGTGCCCCCGCCAGGCATGAGAGGGGCGTCTGCAGAGACGGACTTCTCGGAGGCAGGGGGGGAGCTGGCGCCGACCTTCTTGGCCGACTCCACCGGCGTCGGTCCCCCCTGGCCCAGGGTGACTCCCTGCGCGGCCAGGTAGGCGACCGGGTCGATCGGCTTCTCCTCCGGGCCCTGCTTCACCGCCAGATGCAGGTGGACGCCCTTGGCGGCGCCGGTCTCCCCGGCTCCGGCCAGCTGGTCTCCGGCCTCCACTCGCTGGCCCTGCTTGACGACGGTGGTGCCGTCGGCGGCATGGAGGTAGACCCACATGTTGCCGTCATCGCCACGGATGCGGATGGCGTTGCCTCCGTCACTGCCACCGATCTCCGCGCCTTCAACCACACCGCTGGCCGCGGCGTAGAACGGGGTGCCGGTGCTCACCCGGCCGATGTCGGCGCCGTAGTGGAAGGTCAGTTGCTCTTCCGAGGTGAACCCCGGCGGCAGCACGCCGGGGCCGAACGGGTTGGGACGTGGGCCGAAGGGGCTGGTGATCGGGCCCACCATGGGGTTGGCGAACTTCCCGTCGGCGCTGATCATCGGCGCCGCGCACATGGAGCCGGAGTTCATGGCGTCCTGGCGGCGCTTCTGCTCCGCCGCACTGGAGAACAGCGTCATGCCCGCCATCGTCACGAACAACCCCACCAGCAGGGCCGCCACGATCAAGACCGCGAGCGCGGCCAGAAGGATCCGCGTCGTCTTCTTCTTGTGCATGGTTCAGCTCTTTCGCGCCTGGTCCAGCTTGGCGGTGAGTTCCTTGAGCCGGGGGGACGGGGGCAGGGGG
>NZ_LR732386.1:0-3979 GCF_902506395.1 Micrococcus sp. 116 | reverse complement strand
ATCCCAGGGTGTGCGCTGACGCGCACCCCGCCCCGCTGGCGCGGGGCCGGCTCGCTCCGCTCGCCCGCGCGCTCCGCGCGCGCTGCCCCACCCGTTGGGTGCATCCCTCACCTGAGCAGCCGGCCCGGCGCTGACGCGCGGGCCTCAAGTCGGCTCTACCCCAGGCCACGACGGGGTGGGCGCGGGCGCTAACACTCCCCCGAGCCCGAACGGGCCGCACAAGCCCACCCTCCGCCAGAACGCCCTACAGCCCCTCACGCGCGCACCGCCGAACCGGCACGGTGCCCACCGGCTCCGAGAACGGCCCGCAGATGGCCACGCAGCCCACGCGCGGCCCCCGGCGCAGCGGCAGGGCGGGCAGCGCGCCATGGGGCGCGTGCGGGCGGGCGGCCCCGACGACAGCAGAGCGGCATTATTTGGCCGCCTTTTACCGGATTCAATCGGCCTTCATGGTGTGTATTGTATGAACCCCTTCTGATTTGCTTTTCTGTCCCTCCTTTGGTATACTTGAGAGGTCGGGCAATCCCCGGCGCATCCCCGCGAAACAGGCCGCTGGGCATCACATAGAGAGGTAATGAATAATGATTCATGGCAGAGTACGTGGCCGCTGCAGCGGCCTGACACGTGCACATCACAACCGCTACGAAACAAGAAGAGGCTCCCGTGAGAGACCGTTAGGCACGCACCGCCCACCCCCCTGGAAGAGGTGGCTCAGACGCATCAAGAACCATCCGTTAGCCGCTATCATTAGCGCACTGGGGGTTCTTATCTTCATAACCGACACCGTCGCAGCAGCTACGAAAGTCGCTGAGTGGCTCCATGCAGTCCCCTGGGATGCCATTGCTTCCCTCATATACGAGCTCGGACCTTCCCTTGTGGAAATACTGATTTGGATCGCTTTACTCCTTTGATTAGGAGACAATGCAAGAGCCCCCTGGAGGATCTTCCTCCAGGGGGCTCTTGCATCCTCGCCCTTCATAGCCTGTGGTTAGACACATCAGCGGCGGTTGCCGCTGACCCAGCAGGGCCCACGAGGGGCTCCGCACCCCCGTCCAAGGAGGACATCATGAAGACCCTCAGCACCTCTTCCCCTTCGGTGTCGCCGACTACGCGGCCCGCGCTTTGCGCAAGATCCCCACGGACTCGATCGTGGCCGTCGGCATGATCAGCACGCGCCTGGGCGCGGTCACGCGCGTGGACGATCTCGCCCCCGCCGAGGTGCTGGGTGCGCTCCTGACCGAGTCCCTCCAGGACAGCGGCCACGAGCGGGCCATCCTGATCGGCTACGGCCCCGCGGACGGCGCGTCCGTCCAGTACCAGACCGTCACTCCGGCGGACACCGACGAGTTAGCCCCCTGATCGACGCTGCCCGCGAGCGCCCGGGGACTTCCCCACGGACATCCGCAAGCTAAGGCGCGGCGTCTCGGGGCTTCTGCGTGATCGTACGGAACGATCCGGCCCCGTCGCGTCGTCACTGTTGATGAACCCACCCAACGAGGAACGGAGATGCACAGTGGATGCGATCGTCGAAATCAGCCGAACCGTGCAAGCCGCCCTGGAGGGCTGGTCCCAGACCACCCGCCTGATCCTGATCATCGCCGCGATCACCGCGGCTATCGTCATCATCAGCCGCGTCATCTGAGACCAACCCGGCAGTACAAGTTCCCATTGCCCGGCCTCACACGAACGACTCCACAGTCCACGGAACGAATGGCGCCGCATCCGTCGTAACCGAGGTATGACAACGATGAATGAGCGTGACACCCCCCGCGATCCCAACCTGGCCGGCAAGGACGAAGTCAGCGAGCGCTACCTGCAGAATGAGGAGCTTTCCACTCCCGAGTGGTACCCGGCGTTGACCAACCTCTCCGCCGGCTTCGCGTACTCTCGCACGCTGCAGGCTCAAGACCCGGACCTGCCCGAGTACGTCACCGTCATCCAGCACGGGATGCGAGATCAACTCGCCATGGCGCAGTGGAACATGCTGTGGGAAGCCGCCCAGTTCCGCCGTCGGATGTTCGATCACGACGACCTGCCCTACTGGCTGGCCCAGATCGCCGAACAGGGAGACCGCAACGTCATCTTCGTTCCCCGTACCCACACCCGCTACTACGAGTTCGCACCCCTCTATCACCTGCTGCCCAAGACGACTCTCGAGAAGTACGGGCTACCTGTTCTCGCGCGAGGACTTTGGCCCGACCTGATGGGCCGCCCTGGTATCGAGCGCCTCCTGCCCGCTGATACCCCTGAGCGGCTTGCCAAAGCGTGGGCCGGAGCCATCTGGTCACACCTGATGCCTAGCTCCAGGATGCTCGGCTTCACCAAGAACGACCCCGTCCACCTGCTCTCCCACAACCTCGACTTCTGGATCCCGCCAGTTACCCAGGTCATCCAGGAGCGGCTCAAGGATCTTCCCCAGGGCCCGCTTGGTGAGACTGCCGTCGATCAACCAGCCGTGCTCGAGAACGGCTCCATCCTCGAAGGTGTCCGCATCACCCGTCCTCGCATAGGGTCCGAGATATGGACCGGCGAGGAGGACGCCGCGCAAGCCCGAGCAGAAGTTGTCGAGGCCGCCGACCGTACCGGCAACTTGCGCGCCATCCTCGATGCAGTGAAGTCCCATCGCATCGAAGACGACTTCTCCGACTACTGGACCTACGCCCGTGAAGACTTCGAACGCAAGCTCCACCATAAAAGAGCCAAGGCGAAGGTCACCTTCGTAGAGGTCCCTAAGGAGAGCCCAGTCCAGGGCCCGGAAACGGATGTCATAGGCAACATGGTGTGCAACGACTTCCTGGCACTCCTGGACCCTAAGGACCGCCACATTGTGATCCTGCTCAGCAGCGGGTACACCCAGCTCACCGAGATCGCCGAGATCATGGGTTACGCCAACCACAGCCCCGTCAGCAAACGACTGGCCCGCATACGGGAGATGGCAGAGAAAATACTCCTCGGGTGAGGAAACGGCGCAGGAATCACGTTGCCATCCGGCATGACTGCCTTTTTTGGCGTGTTGGGTCTGCCGTGAGTTTGGTTGACACGAGTTGTCAGGCGGGGGCAGCCGCCTGGACTGGTTGAACCATCTTGAACTCGACGGGGGTGAGCCTCCCGAGACGGGCCTGCCTACGAGGCCGGTGATAGGTCCGCTCGATCCAGCTCACGATCGCGAGCCAGAGCTGGGCGAAGCGCTGCCAGCTCGTGAGCTCATCCACGATCTCGGCGCCGGGCATACGGTCCAGGGTCGGCAGTCTCTGGAGGTGGCCGGCGCCGATCGCGCCGGTCAGCCCGAGGCCGACCGCGCCCGCGAGCGCGGCAGTGATCCATCGTCGGATGTTCATGTCTCCTGACTAGGTGGTGTGTCTGAGGGTGGGATGACAGAGCGGCCCCCGATCCATGGGATCGGGGGCCGCTCGGACCCGGGCGGGGTGTCCTCAGTCTCCCATGCGGGGCTGGTGGCGGTCAGGAGGCCGGCTGGAGCCTTCCGCGCTGGCGCAGCCACTGTTCGACGGCGTCGCGGCGGCGCAGCTCCTGCCCGCCGATCTTCTGGACGGGGGCGGGGAAGTCGGCCTGGCGGGCGAGGTTGAAGACCTGCTGGCGGGTGACACCGGCGAGCTTGCCGATCTCGGTGGTGCCCACGAGTTCGGGGATCACCGAGTGGGCCAGCTGGCGGTCGCGTTCGGCTTCGGTGCGGATCTCCAGCGCGGTGATGGCGTCCACCTGGGCCAGCTCGAGGCCGTAGACGACCGCGCGGGCGCGTGTGGCCGCGGAGACGGCGTTGGGGGCCTGCACGGTCATGGACAGCTCCAGGCGGGCGCCGTTGTCCGCGAGCGCGGCGACGGCGTAGACGTGGGCGAGCTGTTCGGTGATCGTCAGGGCGTCGTCGCCGTCGAGGGGCGCGCTCAGGGTGCAGGTGGCGTCGATGTACCAGTCCTGATCGGTGATGGTGGTCATGGGGGATTCCTCCGGTGGTGGTGGGAGT
>NZ_LR732387.1:0-5739 GCF_902506395.1 Micrococcus sp. 116 | reverse complement strand
AGATCTCGGGCCAGTTCCGCCGGGTAAGCGGGATGGTCGAGCAGGGTCAAGATGATCCGGGATCGAGTGGGGTCGGCCAGTGCACGACCCAGGCGGTTCAACACGTCGAGACGCGAAGCAATAGTCAGCATGGACTGAACTATACAGCGCAAACTGAACACTCGATCACAGGCGTCAGCCCAGACCGCATGCCCGTAAGGGGATCCTTCACCGTACGTCGAGCGAGCTCAGTCCTCGACGACGTTGTGACTGTCGACGGTGAATGGCGGTGTTCTGACAGAGGTATTTGGCGGCCGTGGTGCGGCTGTGGGCTCAGAGGTAGCTGCAGATTTGGGCGGGATCGCACTGGGTGGGGTCGCCTTGGGAGGCGGCCTGGTAGTGCTCGGCCGCGGAGGCCCGCAGGGCGGTGAGCTCAGCGATGTGCTGGTCGAGGTCGGTGAGTTGCTGGGCGAGCTGTGCGGCTACGTGGGCGCAGGGGGCCTGCCCGGCGTCGCGGATCTGCAGGATGTTCCGGATCTCGGCCAGGCTGAGTCCGGCGGCCTTGCTTCGGCGGATGAACTGCAGGCGGGCGAGGGCCTCGGGTGGGTAGTCGCGGTACCCGTTGGGGCCGCGGTGCACCGGGGGCAGCAGCCCGTGCTGTTCGTAGAACCGTAGGGCTTTGGTGGTCATGCCGGCGGCTGCGGCCGCTTCACCGATCCGCACGGTGCGCACCTCGATCCTGGACTGGTCTGTGGCCTTCCACGGTAGAGGAAGGCTCCGGGGGCAGGGCACTGCCTGCCCCTGGAGGGGCCGGTGGTCATCCGGGTTCGGTGCGGGCGCGGTCGGTCTCGACGGCCTGCCAGGTCTTGCGCGCGGCGATGAGCACCGGGTCCCACACCGGGGAGAACGGCGGGGCGTAGGAGAGGTCGATGTTGAGCAGCTCTTCCACCGGGGTCTCGTGCCACAGCGCCACGGAGAGCACGTCGATGCGCTTGGCCGCGCCTTCTTCCCCGACGATCTGGGCGCCGAGCAGCCGTCCGGTGCCGCGTTCGGCGATGAGTTTGGTGCGGATGGGTTTGGCCCCGGGGTAGTAGCCGGCCCGGGTGGTGGAGTCGACCACGGCGGTGACGGGGTCGAAGCCGGCCGCCTGCGCTTCGACCTCGCCGAGGCCGGTGCGTCCGACTTCGATGTCGCAGATCTTGGTCACGGCGGTGCCGAGCACCCCGGGGAAGGTGGCGTAGCCGCCGCCGAGGTTGATCCCGGCGGTGCGGCCCTCCTTGTTCGCGTGGGTACCCAGCGGCAGGGCCACGTGGCGGCGGGAGACGCGGTGGAACTTCTCCACGCAGTCCCCGCCGGCCCACACCCCCTCGATGCCGGTGCGCAGCCGGCGGTCCACGGCGATCGCCCCCGTCTCGCCCAGGGGGATCCCGGCGTCGGCGGCCAGGGTGGTGTTCGGGGTCACCCCCAGGCCGAGGATCACCAGCTCGGTGGGGATGGTGGCCTGATCGGTGACCACGGCGGTGACCTTCCCGGTGTGGGTCTCGAAGCCGGTGACGGTCTCCTCCATCCGCACCTCCATCCCGTACCCTTCCATCGCGGTGGCGATGAGCGCGCCCATGTCCGGGTCCAGGCCCGGCAGTGGGGCCGGGGGGCGTCCGATCACGGTGATGTCCACGCCCCAGGCGGACAGGGCCTCGGCCAGTTCCAGGCCGATGTAGCCGGCCCCGACGACCACCGCCCGGCCCGGCCGGTCCCGCTCCAGCACCGCCCGCAGGGCCAGGCCGTCGTCGAGGGTCTGCACCCCGTGGATACCGGCCGCATCGATCCCGGGCAGTGGCGGGCGGGCCGGGGTGGCCCCGGTGGCGACCATGAGCTGATCGAAACCCTCCCAGGCCTCCCGGCCGGCGGTCAGGTCGCGCACGAGCACGGCGCGGCGGTGCAGGTCGATCTCCAGGACCTCGTGACCGGTGCGGGCGTCGATGGCGTGGTGGTCGCGGAACTGTTGCGGGGTACGGGCGATCAGCTCCGTGGTGTCGGCGACGTCCTTGCCGATGAAGTACGGGATCCCGCAGGCCGAATACGAGGTGTAGTGGCCCCGCTCGAAGGCCACGATCTCCAACTGGTCCTGGGGCAGCTGGCGGCGGGCGGCGGAGGCCGCGCTCATCCCCGCGGCGTCCCCACCGATGACGATCAACCTCTGGGCCATGACTTCCCCTTCCGTTACAGTGCCTGCTGAGTCGTCAGCTCCCGGCTGTGCTCGATGCTCGAGGCCGACCGATCCTCACGCGGCGCAGCAGGAGAGTTTGGAGACGTCGGTGCGGAAGGACTGGGCGGCGATCTTGAGGCCTTCGGCCATCGTCAGGTACGGGCACCACAGGGTGGAGACCTGATCCACCGTCATGCCCGCGGACAAGATGTAGACCCCGGCCGCGGCAAGCTCCCCGGCGTCCTTGGCCACCGCGGTGATACCCACGATCCGCCCAGTCTCGGCCTCGGCGACGATCTTCACGAACCCGCGGGTGTCACGGTTGACCAGCGCCCTGGGCACGTACTCCAGGGGCAGCACCCGGCATTCACACCGGAGGCCGGCTTCCCGGGCCTGCTGGTCGGTCATGCCCACCGCCGCGATGGCCGGGGAGGTGAAAGTGACCCGCGGCAGGTGGGTGTAGTCGATCTGCTGGCCGGTGTGGTGGAAGGCGTTCTCCACCGCGGTGACCCCGTGGGCCGAGGCCACGTAGACGTACTGGGGGTGCCCGGTCACATCCCCGGCCGCCCACACCTTCGGATTCGAGGTCGCCATCCGGGCGTCGACGAGGATCTCCCCGCGCGCCCCGGTGTCCACCCCGACCGAGCCGAGGCCCAGGTTCTCGGTGACCGGACGGCGCCCGACCGCGACCATGAGCCGGCCCGCCCGCAGGGTGTCCTGCCCGCCCGGGCCCGTGACGGTGGCCACCACCTCCCCGGTGTCCCGGTCGGGCGTCACGGAGGAGACGGTGGCCCGGGGGATCACCCGGATGCCCTCCTCGGCGAACACGCCCCTCAGGGTCCGGGAGACCTCGGGTTCCTCATGGGAGGCCAGCCGGGACCGCACGACCATGGTGACCATCGAGCCCAGGCGGGCGAAGAGTTGAGCCTGCTCCAGGCCCACGTACCCGCCACCGATGATCAGCAGCGATTCCGGCACCTCGTCCAACTCCATGGCCGTGGTCGACGTCAGATACTCCACCTGATCCAGACCCTCGATCTCCGGGACGATCGGGGTGGAGCCGGTGGCCACCAGATAGTGGGCCGCCCGCACCCGGCGGCAGGAACCGTCGGCTCCGGTGACCTCCAGCGCCGGATCCTCGGCGGTGCCGGTGAACACCGCTTCGCCGGTGGCCAGTTCCCAGCCGTAGTCGGCGATCAGATCCAGGTACTTGTCCGAGCGCATTCCCTCCACCAGCGCGTCCTTGCCGACGATTAGCCCGGGCATGTCCACCCCGGCGGCCGACGTGCTCAGACCGGGGAACCGTCCTGTGGCGTCCAGCGCCACGTGGCGGGCCTCGGCGGCGGCCAGCAGCGCCTTCGACGGCACGCACCCGGTGTTCACGCAGGTGCCCCCGACCGTGGCACGCTCGATCATCACCACTGATTTGCCGAGATTGGTGGCCCGGATCGCGGCGGCGAACGCACCACCGCCGGAACCGATGATCGCCAGGTCCACTTCGTGCGTTCCCGTCTCAGGCATGACCGGCCTCCGTAAGTCCGTGATGAAGGCCCCGACGGGCCGTCTGTGTGCGGTGCTGTGCTGTGCCCAGCCTGCACCTTCCCCTGAAGAGGAAGGTCAAGACGTCACCGCGGCAATGTCATGTGCACGACCGTATGTGCCCCAGACCCGGGGGCCCTTTCGAGGAGTCGCTGCCAGAGGCGATTGCCTGGCCGGTGGATCTCAGGAGCTGGTGGCCGGCCCGTGTGCTCAGTGACCGATCAGGAGTGACTCGCGGGCGGCTTCGACCACTTCGGGGGTGACGGTGGCCAACTGGTTGATCGTGAGGATGCGTTGGATCTGGGTGAGGAGGCGGTCGACGAGACGGAAGTTGCCGCCGGTGATCCGGGCGATGGTGGCGATCGCGACCGCCTGGGTGAACTCGTCGTCCTCGCCGGCGAGTCCGTCGGTGTGCCAGCGGCGGTTCAGGACGGCGGTGAGCTCTTCGGGGGTGAGGGGGCGGTATTCGTGGGCGAAGCCCACACGGCTGTAGAGCTGGGGGTAACGGGCCAGGCGTTTGTCGATGCCGGGCATTCCGATGAGGATCACCCCGAGGGTGTGGCGGTCGTAGTAGTCGCGGACCTGTTCCAGGCCGGTGGTCTTGAGCCGGTCGGCCTCGTCGATGATGAGCAGCTCGGTGAGCCCGGAGGAACGCGAGTCGGGGTGCACGAACGGGTCGACGCGGCCGTGGTGGTGGTAGTCGATGGCGTAGGAGATCTGTTGGCAGGCCCGCGGGAGGGCTTGGTCGACCTGTCGGGGGCTGGCGGTGACGGTCGGGGTCCACAGCGCGGTGCGGGCCTGCAGGACCTGCTCAGGGATGGGGCCGGGCTCGCGGTCCTCGCCCAGGTCTCTTTGCCACTGCTCCCATTGCGGGGCCCCGGCGTAGTGGCGGGCCGAGAGGGTCTTGCCGACCCCGGGTGGGCCCCAGCACAGGCCGATGTAGCGGTGGGCGCGGACGGTGTCGGCGAACTCGGTGAAACGGCGGTGCTCCCGGGTGGGAAGGAGCAGGGGTGATGCGGGGTCCGGGGGTGGGCCCAAGGCTGCGATTTCCCCGAACGTGCCGGAGAGGAAGCGCCGGCCGTCGTCGTCCTTGCCCAGCAGGCTCCGGGAGGAGTCGGGCTCAGTCGGTGGCATAGGTCCGCAACCGGTGTCGGGGCGCCGGCTCCGCCGGCGGGTCTGCCGTCGGGCCCGGCGCCGGGGCGGGTGGTGGTGCCCAGCGGTCGTCGGCGGGCAGGGCGTCGGCGAGGCTGCGCCGGGCGCGCAGCTGCTGCTTGAGCGCGGCGCGTCGGGCGCCCCGGGCCTGCTGCAGCTGTTGGAGGGTGATGGTCTCAGCGGCCAGTTCGGGGGCGATCGCCCGGCACAGGTAGGTGTCCTGGTGGTAGACGCGCACCTCGCCGGCGTCGCGGGGGTCGTAGCGGATGGTCACGGTCTCACTGACGTAGGCGGCCAGCACCGGGCAGATGTAGCGGGTGCCTTGAAAGCGGATGCCGTCGCGCTGGACGATGCGGGTGGTCGCAGCGGTGAGCAGCAGCAGGTCGAGATCCTCGCCCCGGGCCGGGGTGCGCGGGATCCACCCGGCCCCGATCCAGCGGGCGGCGGGGGCCTGTCCGGTCTCGGAGTGCACCCGGGCGTGGTAGTCCTCGATCAGGTAGCGCTGGACCACTGCGTCGAGCTGCTCCAGGCTCAGGGCAGGTGGTGAGGTGGGGGTGCCGCCGGTGCCGTGCGGGATGTGCCCGGGCAGGTGCGGGAGCACCTCGGTGGTGATCGTGCCGTAGAAGCGTTCGATCTTGCCCCTCCCCTGCGGGACCCCGACGCGGGAGTGGATGAGCCGGATGTGGGTGTCCAGGCAGACCCGGTCCAGCCGGGTGCTGGTGAAGTCGGCCCCGTGTGTGGACTTGATCAGTAAGTGGCGTGCTTCTGTGAGTCAGTAGGTGGCGCTAGCCGGTGACCAAGGTGCTGGCGGCAGCTTCGATGACGTCGTCGGTGATGGTGTCGAGTTGGTTGATCTTCAGGAC
>NZ_LR732388.1:0-1485 GCF_902506395.1 Micrococcus sp. 116 | reverse complement strand
GGCGGGGGTGGTCTGCTCGGTCATCGCATACCTCCTGCGGTAGGGCCGGCGGGCGGCGAATCCGCCCCGCTCGGCATGAATAAGACTACATGACTTAATGGGCGGAGGCAAGATGTTCACCGGGTTGCATGCGAGCGGATCAACATGTATAGTCCTTCATGTAAGCCGGGGTGCACGAGGCGCCCCGGCCCCCACAGAAGGGAGCGCCGCAATGAGCGCATTCATGGTCAGCAACGAGCACATCAACGCCCTGGTCTGGGCCGCCGGTCAGGACCGCCACGGCAGCACCGGCAACGCTTTCCGTCACACCACTACCGAGGCGGGCCGCCACTTCTACGCCGCCACCACCGCCGGCCGCAAGGAGCTGGGGCAGATGCTCTGGCAGGGCAACCTCGACTCCCTGCGTGCCCGCTACGGCGACAGCGAGACGGCTGAGCCCTACCGCTACTCCCAGCCCCGGCATCTGGACTGGAGCCCGCTGGAAGTCCTCCAGGCCTTGGACTGCTACGAGTACCAGGCCTGCGAGGTGCGGGACTGGGCGGCCAGCGAGGTCTACGAGGTCTGCCAGGCCCTGCGTCTGCACTACATCGACCAGGCCACCGCGGCCTCCGGTTCGCATGTGTGGGCGGTGGAGGAGAACTCCATCCCCGCCGCCCTGGCGAACGCCTGATCGTCCCCGCTGGCCCGGCCACCGTGGCCGGGCCAGCGGGCCGACCGCGCCCAGGAAGACCAATCACGTCTACCGGGTTGCACGCCCCCTGCTAGACATGTATAGTCGTACATGTCAGCGGGGCCCAGCAGGGGCCCCGGACCCCCAGAGAAGGGAGCGGCCATGCCGCGCAACATCGAGGACCGGATTTACAACCTCACCGCCCCGGACGCCGCCGACATCGAGTGCACCTGCCCGAACTGCGGCGCCGTGGACTACGTGACCGTCACCGAGGAGGAGGGCGATCGCCTGATCGACGGCGAGCTGATCCAGGATGTCCTGCCCTATCGCTCCATCGTGGAGCGCGAGCGCATCATCTCCGGCATGTGCCCGACCTGCCAGGAGCTGCTGATCCCCGCCGAGTGAGGCACGCGGGAGGGGGCCGCATGGCGGCCCTCTCCCGCCGTAGTTGCGGTGGCGAAAAAAAATCCCCCAGGGGAGTTGCGTCCCCGCAAAGCGACATGTAATGTTGGTCATGCCAAAGGGGCCCGGGCGGGAACCGGCGGCACCGATAACCGAACAGAGATTGGAGCCGCATGGCGAACAAGGAACTCAAGAAGCTCCTGAAATCACTCGAAGCCCAGGGCTGGCGAGTGGAACGCCGATCGAAGGGCTGGATGGTCTACCCGCCGGACACCACCAAACCGATGGTGACCATCCACGAAACGCTCTCCGACCACCGGGCCTGGAAGAACCAAATGGCCGCACTCAAGCGGTCCGGCTACCAGGAACCGTGACCGGCCCCCGGGGGCGGGCCACCCGCCCGCCCCCGGGAC
>NZ_LR732378.1:0-2653 GCF_902506395.1 Micrococcus sp. 116 | reverse complement strand
CCCCAGGGCGGGCCGATCCCGCCCCGTCTCAGCCCCTGCTGTACGGCTACACGGGCGCACGGCCCGGCCACCCCTCACCCGTGGCACCACCGACTCTCCCGACTGACGGAAGGCCCCACCCATGAGCACCCCCACCCCTCCCCTGCCGACCCCTCGCATCGTCCCCGTCCTGGGGTCCAAGGGGGGCACGGGCCGCACCACCACCGTGGTCCTGCTCGCGGCCGCGCTGGCCCGGCAGGGCCACCGGGTGGCGGTCCTGGACACCACCGCCGACGGCGCCTGCACCGAGTGGATCGAGGACGCCCGCGCAGACCTGCCCGCCGGTGACTCCCTGCCGTTCGAGCTACTGGCGCCGGCCACGCGCACGATGCCGGCAACTGCCGCTGAGGTCGTCCTGGTGGACACCGACGGCAACGGGACCACCTTCGAGCGCATCCGGCCGCTTCTGGACGCTGCCGCCGTCGCCCTGGTTCCCGTCCAGCCCGCCCGCATCGACGTGAGCAGCCTCTGGTCTACCCTCGACACGCTCCAGGCTCTGCACCCTCACCTGCCGGCCCTGGTCCTGCTGAACCGCGCGAACCCCGCCACGATCACCTACCGGGACACGCGGGCCGCGCTCGCGGAGGCATCCGTGCCGGCGCTGTCCACCGCGATCCCCGAGCGAGTGGAGTACGCCGCCGCCGTCGGGACCGTTCCGGCAGCGTCGGAGTCGTGGGACGCGGCGGCCGCCGAACTGCTGGGCCGGCTCTTCCCCGCTGCGCCCGCGCGCGAGCGTGAGCCGATGCAGCGAACCTCGTTCACCCTGCCGGTCTCGGTCCATGAGCGGCTGCGCTGGGCCTCCTACACGACCGGCAAGCCGATGGGTGAGCTCGTGTCCGCGGCCGTCGCCTCGGTCTACCCGGCACCCGAGGACTCCCGCCCCGCGCGGTGAGCTCCGCGAGCCCCGGCACAGACCGCCCTGCACCCGGCCTCGCGCCGCACCGAGGGTCTGAGACGCCCCCGAGAGGCGCCGTCGGCCAGCGCCTGGCCGGCGAGCTGAAACACCCGACCCCTGGTTCCGGCCTGCCTTCAGTGGGAGAGGCCTCAGCCCCTTCCCGTGGCTGACCTGCTGATCAAGGAGACCCATGAGCGCCTCACCGCTTGCCCCCGCCGTGGCTGCCCACCCCACCCGTTGCGGGATCTGGCTGATCCCGGACACTCCCGACGGACGTGACCTGATGGCCACGGTGAAGGTGGGGCCCCACACCAGCCGGGACGACCTCCCAGACTTCGACCCGTTCCGCGTGCAGGTGATCCTGGGTGTACTCGCCGCCCTGACGCTCTGGGCCGCCTTCGCCATGGGCGCGCCCCACTTCGGCCTGATCGCCACACTGCTGGCCGCCGGCGCGATCGTGGTCGGTGTCGAGACCCGCCGAATCCGTGCGGACGAGCGCCGGCTGCGCGCCAGCGGACTGGCCATGCCGTTGCCCGAGCAGCTGTGGGGCCGGCCGATGCCGACCTCCGATCCCGCCCGTTCGAGGCGGCACGACGCGCGGCGTCTGGAGGAACTGCAGGCCCTTCCGGCGGTCGAAGGCGTCCCCGCGCTGACGCTGGTGTGGCTGGCCGCCCAGGAGGGTGCCACACAGGCTGCGGTGGACACGATCCACGCCGCCGCCCAGGAGCTCGCCACCCGCCCGCAGCGTGAGGAGATGCGCCGCCAGGAGCAGGCGGTGCGCCGGATCCTCGACCAGCGAGTGACCCTGACCCCCTGACCTTTCTTCCCGCGAGCGCCGGCCATGATCCATGGCCGGCGCTCGCGGTGTTTCCACCGGGTTGCACACTCACACCCTGGTATGTATGCTTTTTCATGTCAGCAGGGGTTCACCGGAACCTCAGCCCCCACCGTCCCAAGGAGGACACCATGAGCAACACCACCACCGCCCCCGCCTGGACGAACCTCAACGGCATGATCACCTGCCGCAAGCACGCCCCCATGTCCCTGACCGCGATCCTCGAGGACACCCCCAACGCCCGCGAGATCCGCACCCACCACGACCTCTGGCAGCGCCTCACCCAGACCGAGATCAAGGCCCTCACCGCCCACTTCGCCACCATCGACGGCAAGGACACCCCCCACATCTGCGAGACCTGCCGCTACCAGCAGTGACCCCCACCCGCGAGCGCCCCGCCCGCGCGGGGCGCTCGCGGGTCATCCTCTCCGCAAGGATGGCCGCATGACCTGCACCCTCATGGCCACCACCGAAGCCCCCTACGACCCCGCCAACTTCTGGGTGGCTGTCGTCACCGCCGTGGGGCTCTATGCCCTCACAGCCTTCCCCCTCTGGGATCACATAGGGGAGACCTTGCGGGAGGGGCGCGAGGCGCCCACTTGGATCTTCCTCCTGGCCACCACGGGCACCATGCTGCCCGTCGCCGGCGTCCTGATGGCGCTCGACCAGCTCACCCAGAATCCGGTACCTGACCCTGCGTACACCAGCGCCATCTGGATCATCGCCATCATGCTGGCCGTCTCCTTCGTCATCCGGGTCCTGACTCCGCTATTCCTCGGCCGCACGACCACCCCGCCGACACCTCCAGGCCTCGTGGGGACTGCGGAGGTCATTCCCCTGCCGCCTGCCTCGGCGCCAATCGAGGCTCCCGCACCCATCCCGTC
>NZ_LR732376.1:0-7015 GCF_902506395.1 Micrococcus sp. 116 | reverse complement strand
ACATGGACCTGCTCGGCTCCGTCCGCCTGGCCGCCCTGGCCCCGCCGATCGTTCCCCGCCCCTCCGCGGTATTCCGCATCCACCGCTACGTGAACATCTCCCTGGAGGAGATGGTCGAGATGGGCAACCTCTCCAAGGACGCCGCCGAATTCCTGACCGCCTGCGTGCGCGCCGGCAAGACCATCGTGATCGCCGGCTTCGGCGGCGCCGGCAAGACCACGCTGATGCGTGCGCTCGCGGGCAAGATCGACCCGCACGAGCAGATCGTGACGATTGAGAAGGAGCGCGAGCTGCACCTGCACGAGCTCGAGGGTCGAGCCGTGATGCCCTATGCGTTGCAGTACCGGCCCGGCTCGGGCGAACGCGCGGCCGACGGCACGCAGGTGGGCGAGTACACCCTGGAGAAGGCCATGGAGAAGGCCCTGCGCCTGAACTCCCAGCGCATCCTCGTCGGTGAGGTCCGCGGCCCGGAGATCACCGCGATGATCCAAGCCATGCAGACCGGCGCCGGAACTTTCTGCACGACGCACGCCTTCGACCCGGACGATGCGATCGACCGTCTGGCCGGCCTGGGCATGGCCCGGTTCGGTGAGGCCTACATGGCCCGCCAGCTGGGCCACCACCTGGACGTGGTGGTGCAGATGGAGAAGCTGCGCATGCCCGACGGCACCTCCAAGCGCAAGCTGACCTGGATCTCCGAGGTCACCCCGGGCGAGGGGGACCGCAAGGTCTCCACCAAGCCGCTGTTCCGGCTGGACTCCCTCACCGACGAGTACGCCCGCCCGGTCGGCCCTCCCGGCGACGAGCGCTTCCGCGCCGACCTGGAGGCCGCCGGCTTCGAGATGACCCGACTGGGAGGCCGACTGTGAACGCGATGCTCTCCGCCCTGGGCGCGGCCCTGCTCGTCGGGGGCCTGGCCGTGGCCGTCGTTCAGTGGTTCATGCCGGCCCCCGTCCAGGAGGCCCGCCCGGACTCCCCGCTGCAGGTCCGCCTCAAGCGCCTGGCCGCCCGCCTGGACCGGACCACTTGGATGATCGTCGGCGCCGCCGCGGCGGTGGGGCTGATCATCGGCCTGTTCACCGGTGCCCTGCTGTACCTGCTGCTGCTGCCGGCTGCGGTGATCGTCGGCCGTCTGGTCCTCTCGGCCCACGGCCATGCCAAGCACACCGAGCAGCTGCAACAGATGGAGGCCTGGACGCGCTCGCTGTCGGGGTTGATCGTCACCGGCGCGGCGCTGGAGACGGCACTGCTGGGGTCTCTGTCGAACGCCGGGCCGCTGATCCGCCCGCAGATCGAGCACCTGGCCGCCCGCATCCAGGCTGGCTGGTCCACTTCCCAAGCCCTGGATGTTCTGGCGGACGAGTGGTCCGATCCGACCGGGGACATGATCGTGCTGCACCTCAAGCTCGCGGTGAAGCAGCGCGGCGCCGGTCTGGCCCGCTCGCTTGATGACCTCTCCGAGGGGGTGTCCGAGGAGGTCAAGATCCGCCGCAAGGTCGCCTCCGACCGTGCTGCTCCCACTCGTCAGTCCCGGATCGTCTCGGTCGCCACCCTGGGCCTGCTGTGCATCATCCCGCTGCTGGGCGGGCCGATGGCGACCTACCGGGAGCCGGTGGGGCAGCTGCTGTACGCGGCCCTGGCGGCGGCGACGCTGGGGATGCTCTGGATGATCCGTCAGGCTGTGGCGCCCAAGCCGCAGGCACGCATGTTGGGCAAGGCGGTGCAGGGCTGATGCTGGTGCTTGCTGGAATGTGCTTCGGGGTCGCGGTGGCGATGCTGCTGCTGCCGGCACTGCCGGCCCGACCCCAGCTACGGGCCATTGAGGCTGGCCGGCCCGGGGTCATGGATCCCGTGGCAGCGCGCGGCCAGTCTCTCCAGCACCGGATCTCGGCGTGGGCACTGCGCACGCTGCCGGAGCGGGCGACCATGAGCCTGTCTTCGGCTGACCTGGACATCGTGGGCATCACCCGGGTGGAGCACACGTGGAAGAAGATCTTTGCGACGCTGCTGATGGTCGTCAGCCTGCTGGCGATGTCGGTGGTCGCGCAGCTGTTCTTCTCCCTGCCGCTGTGGATCGGTCTGGTCTTCGCGCTGGGTCTGGGCGCGGTGGCGTGGCTCCTGCCGGACACCGACGTGACTACCCGCGCCAAGGCTGCCCGCGAGGAGTTCGGCCGGTCGGTGGCGGTGTTCGTGGAGCTGCTGGCGGCTGAGCGCCGGCGGGACGCCCCGGCGGCGGTCGCTCTGGAGAACGCCGCTTCGGTCTCAGATGCGTGGGCGTTCCGTCGGATCCGTCAGGAGCTGCTGCGGGCCCGCTACAACAAGGTCCAGCCGTGGACTGCATTGGAGGCGCTCTCGGTCCAGTTGAAGGTGCCCGAGCTCGGGGACGCAGCCCGGATCATGGCCCTGTCCGGGGACAAGGGTGCGGCGGTCTACGAGCCGTTGCGGGCGCTGGGTAAGGGCTTGCGAATCCGCATGCTCAATGAAGATGCCGCCCGTGAGGCGCGGGCCTCGGACAAGATGATGAACCTCGTCACCGGCGTGGCCGTGTTGTTCGTGATGATCATCCTGACCCCGATGATGTTGACGCTCTTGGGGTGACACAGACTCCCTTCCTGCTCAGTCGGGGCGGAGGGGTTATACCACGGGGGTCGTCCGATCGTCGTGGCCACCGATGGGAATGGAGAAACCGATGAAGCAGATGATGGATCAGCTGAGCATGCAGTTCGAGATGGTCAAGGTGATGCTGGAGGGCAAGGTCGGAGACGAGCGCGGCGACGCCGTGCAGTGGATCCTGATCGTCCTGGCCGGCATTGCCATCGTCGGCATCGTGGTCGCCGCGATCACCACCTACGTGCAGAACCAGACCAGCCAGCTGGGCTGAACCCGGCCCATGCAACGCCGGAACAGGAACAGGGGGAGAGCAACATGTGGCAGCGCCTGCGTGAGGAGCACGGCGACACCGCGGTGTCGTTCGTCGGGCTCTTCCCCCTGTTCCTGGCCGTCATGCTCTTCCTGGTGCAGGTGGGCATGTACTACCAGGCCACGATGGTGGCCCAGGCCGCGGCCGATGCCGGCTTCCACGCCGCGCGGGTGGCCGAGGGTAGCGCCTCCGACGGATACGCCGCCGCCCAGCAGGTGATCGCCCAGCATGGGCAGACCCTGGAGGGGGCGTCCGTGCAGATCGCCGGCGGCGGGACACAGATGACCGTGACCGTGCAGGGCACCTCGCAGACCCTGATCGGGGACTGGTCGGTGCCAGCCGTGCAGAAGGTCGTGTCCGGGCCGACGGAGAGGGTGGTGCAGTGATGCCGACCCGCAACCCCTGGGCTCGCCGGTGGCGAGCCGAGCACGGCGAGACCCCGGTGTCGCTGATCATGGTCATGCCGGTAATCGGGATGATCCTGCTGGCGATCATCGCTGCTGGACGGGTGGCCGAGGCTCAGACCGCGGTGGAGTCCGCAGTGGGTGCGGCGGTGCGTGAGGTCACGCTGGCGAGGGATCCGGGTACGGGGACCGCCGCGGCGCAGTCCACGGTGTCCCGCGCGCTGAGCCAGCGCGGCGTGAAGTGCGATCCGACCGTGAGCGTGGACGCCGCCGCGCTGTTGAACGCGCCCGGGGTGGATGGGGAGGCCTCGGTGCGGGTGCAGTGCCAAGTGCCTCTGGCGGACTTGCTGATGCCCGGGCTGCCCGGGGCGGTAACGATCGACCGTGAGGCCACCTCCCCAGTGGACACGTTCCGGGAGAGGGCCTGAGATCAGGATGGGGGAGATGACGATGAACACACTCAAGCGTGTCTGGGATGCCCTGTGGGGCCGGCTGCGCGGGGAGGTCGGGGAGTCCTCGATCGGACTGGTGCTGCTGGCGCCGGTCGTGTTGCTGGCCGGGTTCGGCCTCACCCACGACTGGGCCGGGAAGGTGCAAGCCTCTGAACAGGCCGTCACGATCGCCCAGCAGGCTGCTCGTGCCGGCGCCAACGCCGGCGCAGCCGGTGAGCTGGGTTCCTCCGGCAAGGCCTCGAAGCTGAACACGGCCAAGGCCTCTCAGGCAGCCCAGGAGTTCCTGAACCGCTCTGGCGCCCAGGGAACCGTCTCAGTCGATCCCCGGCAGGTGCGGGTGTCCGCGACGGTGGACTACCAGCCGAAGTTCCTGCCCGTGGGACCGCTCCAGGGGCACGGGGAAGGCACCGCGGAGCTGCGCATGCACATCCGCCACTGACCGGCCGGCAGTCCGAGACCACGGGAGGGGGCGTTCAGCGGAAGCTGGGCGCCCCCTCCCGCACGCTCGCGCCAGGTGACGGCGCGCTCACGCCGCGGCGAGCAGGGGAGTGCCGAGCGCGGTGGTCCCCGCGGCCAGCAACACGCGCGCCTGGTGATGGTCGGCGCGGCCCGAGTCGGCGTAGCGGGGGTAGCGCCCTCGGGTGTTGAGTCCCCGGACCGGGCCCGGCCGCTGAGCGCCATGGACAGCGGCTCCTGCGGCCGGGCGAGGGGCATCCATCCACGCCCGCTCCGCCAGCCACCAGGCCCACACAGCCCGCTCCAGCCGGTACAGCCGGGCCCGAGCCGCCAGACGACCCCGGACACCGAGCTGCCGTGCCACCACGTCACGGCGATCCTGGGCGGGTCTGCTCCAACCTCCAACGGACAGATCGGCCAGCCCCCAACCGTGGAGACCGTCCAGGAGCGCACGCGCGTGGCCAGCAGTCGTCCCGAGCTCAGCAGCCAGCACAGAGGTGCTCTTCGGAGCATCCGTCAGACGGGCATAGGTGTTCCCTGCCAGGGCGCCCATCCCGGCCCCCGGGATGAAGGCATCGTGGCAGGCAGCCTCGAGGCGAGCGGTGAGCAGGGAGATCAGGGCGAGTCTCTCTGCGGCCCCGGCCCCGAGGGGGCGCGGGTCCGCTTGTGTCAGAGACTTCTCGAACTCCCTGTGGAGAACGCCCTGGGGGTCGATCGACCAGTGGGCCGCTCGACATCCCTCACTGGCCCGGGTGCGTCCCACCCAGCCGTCAGCGGCAAGTCGCCAGAGGGCCTTCGATGATGTGTCCTTACTGATCCCTGAACGCAGGCCCAGACGGCGCACGTCGGCCTCCACGTCCACGCTCATGCCTTCCAGCACCAGCAGGCACACCAGATCCAGCACCCGCCGGTCCGTGGGCCCGCTCCCGCGTGTCCAACGCCCCACAGAGGCATCTGCACGCTCCTGGACCTGACGCACCAGCGCAGCCAAACGATCCGCTCGCAGATCGAACGTCGGGTCGTCACCGATCCGCCGATCATGCGCAGCAGCCCAGCGTGCGGCCTTGTCCCACTGCCGACGCAGCAACGCCGTCGCCTCCACCGCTCCGCGGGCAGAGCGCTTCCCATCGCGCTCGCGGCGCGTGCGCGCATGCTCCAACCCCGGCGCCGTGGCCACCAGAGCCGCGATCTCAGCGAACCGCCAGTGAGCCGAAGCGGCACCGATCAGCACCCGCCACAAGACCGAGGAGGCATCCCCCGCGGTGCAGTCCTCCTGCAAGGCCTGAGCTGACCCAGCCGGCAACGCCCGCCGCGGCCCGGGCAAGAACAACCGGCCCTGCTCGTCTACCGGCAACGGGCCAGCTGGAGCCTGTGCGGCATCCTGGCGCGTGAGTTCACCGGCCAATCGCTCCACCAACGCCCGCACCTGCACCGCGCTCGCGGTGGGATGGGTGAGGGTGTCGAGCAAACCGGAGAGCACCGTGGAAACACCGCCATGGCGGTGCGGGGCTCCCGGAGGGCGCATGCAGCCTGTGGCCGCGTTGGTCAGGGGCGCGATGTCGAGGGTGGGGTGAACGTGCTTGAGCAGGCGGGCCAGAGTGGCCACTGTCTCGGGGTCCACGGAGTCGGCCAGACCGACCCAGATGTGGCGGCCGCCGGAGGGGCCGGACTCGCAGATCACCGGGGGCAATCCGGCCTCGTGCAGGGTGGTCGCCAGGGCGCGGGCGTCGTGGTCGGCGTCGGCTGCGGTGCGCCCGCCTTTGGCATCCAAGTCGAAGGCCAGGAATCGGTACCGACGGTCGGGGCCGGCCAGGTACATCGCCCACGGGGTGGCGGGAGCCCCCAGGCTCAACTGCCGAGATCCGGCGTACTCGTTCAGCAGCTGGCCGTCGATGTCGTGCACAGCCACACGCGCCGTCGGGCGCGGGCTGAGCATCCCGGTCAACGCCCACGAGGACGCGAAAGGGGGTGGGCTGCATGTACCACCCGGGGTAGAGGTTGGTACTCTAGACACGAAGCCCCCTTGGGGGGGTGACCTGGAACCGGAACATGCACTGTCTCGTCTCTGGGTTGGGATCCCGCTTCTGTCGCCAAACTGTGGGCGGGATCCAGGTTTGATTCATCCGAAGCGGCAGCCCCCGGCCAGGGGCTGCCGCTTCGGCATTTATGCGGACTTCTTGAGTTCGATAGGGAGGGTCTCCCCGTTCGGCCCCACCAGATCCCACTCCAGCGGGATGCCGTTAGGGCCAGGGGTGCCCGAGCGCAACGCCGCCTCGATCACGACCCACTGCGGCACATCAGCAGCCGCAGCAATCGCATCCAAGCGAGCCTTCACGTCCGGGGAGACGTAGGCGTTGATCTGCACCGTCTCCATGCCGCGAGGGCGCCTCCAGTTGTTACGCATGGAAACACTCTAGGTCTAGAAAGATCAGAGCGCACCTCCGATTTCTCTCTGAGTCGCCCCCATAGACTTGACGGCACGCGGAGGGGACGAGCACGAGGGGAGCTGATCCGCGCATGGCAGTCAGCGCTGCACACCAGATCCCCTGGGACGATTACGAGACCTGGGCCCGCGCGCAGTGGACCCATGCGCACGGCCCTGAGACCGGCGCCCACGTCCAGTACAAGGACATGGCCGCCGCCGCTGGCTACGGCCCCCACCGCCTGATCAAGGCCAAGCGCAACGGCACCATCCCCCTCTACGCAGTCCGGGACTACGCCCGCGGCCTCGGTGCCGACCCGATCACCGCCCTCGCCGCCTTCACTCCCATCCCCCTCACGGC
>NZ_LR732377.1:0-6802 GCF_902506395.1 Micrococcus sp. 116 | reverse complement strand
CGCCTGGCCGCCACCACGACCGACCCCTACGGCGGCGGCGTGGCCATCGCCTCCCAGCCCGACGGCTCCCTGACGATCACCTCTGGAACCCCGGCCAGCTTCTCTCGCGCCTACGCCGACCCCGCCGACGACACCGACCCGAACGGAGCCCCGCTGCCCACGCTGGTGATGGGTCTGCACTCCGTGGCCGGCTTCCGCCGGCACCTGGCCCAGTGCGACCCGACGGACCGCATCGAGCTGCGCGCCGACCCCGTGGGGGTGAGCCTGATCAAGAACGGCTGGCTAAACCTCACCGCCGCCAGCAACCGCGCCGGCGCCCTCACCCCCTGGGCCTACACCGACCAGCCCGCCCTCGCCCTCAACGCGGAGATTCCCGCCCACCTGACCGAGCTGCACCGCAGCCTCGCCGCCGCCCTGGACGGCCACGGCCACCCCGACCCCGAGGACACCCTGGAGGTCTACGTGGAGGCCGAGACCCCCCACGGGCTCAGCTGGCACCTCGGGGACTGGGCCCTGGGCCACACCGACCCCCGCTGACAACACCGCCCGCGAGCGCGTGAAGCGCTCGCGGGCGGTGTTGGTGTCGGGGCACCCCTCTAGGCTCAGCAGACCACGCCGCGCCCGTCCGCGTCGGCGCCGAACCCTACATGGAGGCCTGCCCTGTGCATCCACTGATCCACACCTCTCGCGTCCTGCATTTCTGCCTCACACACCCGGGCTCCGTCGCCATCCCCGCCGAGGTCTGCCCGCCCCAGATGCTGGGCATGGTCTACGGCGAGCTGGAACAGTGGGGAGTCGTCCCAGCCGACGAGCCCGCGCTGGCCGGGCCCTCCCCGATCATCATCCAGCCCTCCGGCCAGGGTGCCGCGCAGCTGGTGGACGCCCAGTACCGCGAGCAGGAGATCGGCTGGCGCATCCTCGAGGCCCTGACTGCACCAGGGGCCGGGCCCGAGGTGCTGGGGGGCCTGACCGGGCAGAGCGTGGGGGAGATTCCCCTGGAGAGCGCTGAACTCTCCGCAGTGGCAACGGAACTGGCGCAGATGGGCCTGATCGACAGCCGCCGGACCGCCGACCGCCTGCACGCACACGTGCGCCTCTCCCCCGACGGCCGACGCCTCGTGACCTCCCAGCGCGCCCCCTTCCCCGTGCACCTCGACGGCACCACCCCGTCGGCCTCCAACGCCTCCGCCACCACCTACCAGTTCATCAACCACGGCCAGATCGCCGCGGCCGCCATGGGCGCTTCCAGCACCGCCACCGGCACCCAGACCATTCACCACGGAGCCGACCTGACGGAGATCCTCAACCACCTACGCCAGGCGATCGAAACTCAGCGCCCGCATCTGGAGGACCGGGCCGACGAGCTGCTCGACATGGCTGGCGCCGTCGAAGACATCGCCCCTGCTCACACCGCGTCCGCCCGATCCATGCTCGGCTATCTCTCGGACAAGACCGCCGAGTGGCTCGGCACCGGTGCCGGCGCCGGAATCATCGCCCTGGCCACCCAGGCCCAGGCAGCCCTGGGCGCCTGAGCTGCCCTGGCGACGGTCGCGGAAACGACGCTTCGCGGACGGCACCCGCCGACCGGGGAAACACAGAGTGTCCCCGGTCGGCGTTTTCCGTGACGGTTGTCAGTTGATCTCGAGGGCTTCACGGGCATGGGCGTACTTCTGGCGGAGCCGCTGCTGAGTGGGCAGGTCCAGCAGGCGCATGCGCTGGGGATCGGTGTTGTCGTCCAGGTCGGCGTGCTTGACGGCCCGGGCAATGGGGTTGGCACGCACGCGCGCGTAGTAGTCATCGGCGGGCTCGCCGTCGTGGCGCGTGAGTGCTTCCACGGCTTCCACCACCTCCGCGGGGAAGCGCCTGGCAAGTTCGTCCCGGGTGACCGGGGTGTCCTCCAGCACGTCGTGAAGCCAGGCAGCGGCCACGGTCTCGGCCTGCCAGGCGGGGTCGGCATGAGCGAGCGCGCCGTCGGCCACACGACGGGGGTGGTCGATGTACGCGGCACCGGCTTTGTCCGTCTGGCCTCGGTGAGCGCGCGTGGCCAGCTGGCGGGCGTCGTGAATCATGCTCGGGTTGCTCATGGGCTCTTCCCCTCTCGTCGTAGGCGGGCCTTGACCGCCACGTGGTCTCCTTCGACAGCGTGCTTCGCCTCTACGCGCAGGCCGGCCGGCAGATCAGGCAGGGAGCCACGGTTCAAGACCGAGGCCAGTTGCCGGGGCGCACTGGAATCGCTGGATCCGGCTGGGTAGATGTTCACGGTGCGCCAGCGGCCGGACTGCCGGCTCTTCTCCAGCAAGGCCGGCAGTCCAGGGGCACTCAGGGGGCGCTTGCCCGTGAGCGCCCCGCTCAGACCCAGCTCAGCGCTGGTGCGCTGCTCCATGGCCGGCTGTGCCTTCATGCGGGCCAGCAGGCGCCGAGCGGGCAGGCGCCGGGTGTCGTACCGCTTCACCTTGTCCAGCAAGCCGGCGGCCTGCTCGGCAGAGATCGGGTCGTAGACGCCTCCGTCGTCGCCGAAGAGAAAGTCGGGCTCCAGGTCGGCGGCCCGGTGCCACAGCCCGGTGTTCGGAACCCAACGCAGCAGCATCTGGGCCTGCTCATCCTCAGCCACGATCACCACGGTCCCCGGCGCTTGATCAGCGTGCCTCACCCGGTAGAACTTGACCATCGCTTACCCTCCTTTCTCTCTCCTCACAACTAACTATATGTCTTTTTCCTGACGGTCACACCCCCCAGTGAGCCCATCTCATCCAGGCCGGCCGGCGTCGGCAGATCCGACCAGAGCTGCTGCGACTCCCCCTGAAGCCTGCGCCGCTCTCCCATCGGAGTCTCCGCGGCCCGGGATCGCTCGTAGAGCAGGTGGGACTCATCCTTGATCGCCTGCGATCGCTCAGAATGCACTTGGACCTCCACGACCAGCCCCTCCGGCTCCCGCATGAGCACGTGCACCCCCTTGTAGGGGTTGCCCTCCACGTAGGAGTGCTCAGCCTCCACCACCGTCCACCCCTTCGCGGTCAGCCCCTCCACAACACCCCGGGCCACCTCTGAGATGCTGTCGTGCTCGGCTGCAACCGCGGTGTACCGGCACACGTCCGTGATCGAATCCACGGCTCTCTCCGCGCTCAAGCGCCGCCCCTGCTCCTCCGCCTTCAACTGCTTGGCCTCCACCTTGCGCGCCAACGAGCTCGGAGCCTTCAACCGGAACTCGCCACCATGGAGCCGCGCACCGCCGGCGGCCACGACCCCAGACACCTGGCCGTAGACACGCTCATCCGCAGCCACCGCCCGCTGCACCACCCCCAGAGCAGCGCAGGCCACCGGGCCATCATGTCGTTCCCACAACTCCGCGGGATCCTCCGCCGCCCAGAACAGCGCCGGCGCGCCCGCCGTCCCCGGCTGCAGATTCTGACTCCTCAGAGACCGCAGCCGTCGAGCCCTCTCACACCGCCGATCATCCCGACACACACCCCCACCATAGATCTGTCCCCTATCGACTTCTAACCTGACAAGCCCACGCATGTGGGATGTCCTCCAAACCGCCGTCTACCCTCTTGCACATGCGCCATTGGGGATGTAATGTCCTTCATGTCTTATGGGGCTCGGTTGGAGCCCCAGCCCCCACCGAAGGGACAGCATCCACATGCACACCATCACTTCCTCTGCCGTCACCGACGTGCTCGACTACGCACGGCACTCCTACCCGCTGGAGGAGGACGCGGTGATCTGCGTGGCCTTCAATGCCCAGGGAGTCCCTGGTGCCTGCGCTCGCGCGCTCCCCACAGGGCTGGGTACGCCGGTCGAAGACCTCGCCGCCACCATGCTCAGCACGCTGCGCCAGGCCGGCATCACGCGCGTCGTGGTGCTGTTCACGGGCCAGGAGGGCGAGCCGCTGCGGGCGCGGCGTCTGCTGCGTCTGCTGCGCCGCTCAGTGGAAGTGCTCACGGCGATCTGCCTGCAGGGCTTCACCTGGCACGAGATGGACGGCCACGACGTAGGGGCCTACTACCCGGGCACCTCCAACACCGGCCTGCACACCGCCGTGCACCAAGGAGCCCCAGCCTCCGCCCCGGCCACGCCGAGCCCCTCGCAGGCGAGCACACTGGCAGAGGCCACCGCTCCGATCCTGGAGCACCGGCGTGCCATCCCGGTCGAACAGCTCAAGGTGCTCGTACAGACGGCATGCGCTGAGCTGCAGCAGCTCTGGCCCTCCTCGCTGAGCACCAACCCCGACGACCCCACCACCGCACACCTGTTGCTGGCGCTGAACACCCCCGGGGTGCTCAGCCACTCGCTGGCCTTGGCCACCCTCTTCCCCGCGGCGCAGGGTCCACGCACCACCCGCGCGGACATCCTCGCCGGCATGCCCCACGGCGTGGACCTGCGCACCGCGAACTCCAGCGACGCCCTACTGCGCGAGCTGATCACGCGCGGCCCCGCCTACGCGGGCATCGGCCCTCTCACCGCACTGGCCTACAGCGCCTGGCTGCAGGGCCGCGGCACGCGAGCGGCAGGACTGCTGCGTGCGGCCGGCGAGGTGGCCTCGATCCACGAGCACCGCAGCCTGAGCGCGCAGGTGAGGTGGATGCAGGAACTGGTGCGCTCTCACGTCGCCGCCCATGCCTTAGCGCCCAGCCGCCGCGGACACCGCTGAGCCCCCCGCAGGCCTCGCCCCCTGGATCTCGTCCAGGGGGCGAGGCCTGCCCGTGGGGCCTTGGGGCGTCCGGGGCCAGCCGTAGGGTGCTCGGCGCAGATCCTGCGACTCCACAGAGGACCATCACATGCCACATCCACCGTGCACCGGTGCCCACCTCCGCCTCTCGACCACCCATGTTGAGCCGTTCCACTCCTCCGAGGGGCTGCGATGACCAAGGTGCGCCCGAGGCAGATCGCTGTGGAGCCACCCCGGGTCTACGAGCCGCCGGCGTTCACCGACCCCCATCAGGTCACTTCCGCCCCTTACCGCCGCGAGCCCTACGTGCGCATCACCTTCCCCGACGGCCGCTTGCAGGATGCCAAGGTCCGGCGGTGGTCCCCCACGCATGTCCTGGTCCTGTGGCAGAACGATCTCGACCGACTTCCCCACTCGGCGTGGGTGCCGGCTGGGTGGGTCCAGCGCATCACGCGCGAAGAGTCAGCGTGGCGTGACCCCTACGATTTCCACTGATCACCTGCCGCCCTGCAAGCAAGACGGCCCCCACCTCTGTCAGAGGTGGGGGCCGTGACGCTTCGAGCGCTAGACCTTGTAGAGGGTGGCCCTGGCCAGCCCAGTGGCCTTCTGCAGCTCCTCCAGCGTGTAGTGCTTGGCCTTGCGGGCACGTCGGATCAGCAGATCGCGCTCGTCCAGCGCCTGAGCCAGATGCCCTTCGGCTTCCTCCAGCGCACGGGCGGCGTCCACGACCTGCTGCAGGTCCGGGCTCACCCCGAGTTCCGGGGCTGGCTTCACGTCCTGGGTCAGATACGCCACCGACCGCTGGCTCAACCCCGCGGCCTCCTCAAGGGCCTTCTTCCGGGCTCCTTGGGTGCGCGCGTTGCGCACGGCGAGGTTGCGCGCGGACTTTGCCTGATCCCGCCGCGCCGTGAAGTCACGTGCATGCTCGCACCTCTCCGCGACCTGCTCGAGCGTCGGCACATGATCGTTCCGATCGGCTGCGCTCATGGCTTCATCACCTCCCTGCTCTGTCATCGGTCCCCATCCGTGGGTGCCCCGTCTCGCGGCGCCGGCACAGGCTCGATCGGCACATGCAGCTGATGCTCACGACGCAGACGACGGGCCGCCTTGGCCGCCGCTGCTCGGTGCATCTCGACCGGTACCCCGCGTAGCTCTTCCTCACCCCAGGTCACATCCGCGGCGCGCGGGTTCCACCCGCGGAAGGACAGCCGAGTGGAGTAGGACATGATCATCAGCTCAGCGCCCTGTTCATGCTGTTCCAGGACAGCTGCCACGAGATCGTCCACCAGGCGGTCCTGGTAATCCTCCATCGCCGTCAGAGCACGTTCGATCCACTCCCAGGAGCGCGGCGGGTTCTTACCGAACTCCCAGCGGTCCAGGTTCTGCTCGCGGATGTTGAGTGCCTCAGCCATCGCCGGCTTCGACAGCCCCAGACCCTCTCGGCGCGCCAGCAGCTCGAGCCCGTACATCACTGAGCCTCCGCTGCGCGCGCGGCGCGCTTGGGCTCGTAGGCGGCCAGCTGCTCGCGCAGGTCGAGCTCCTCACGGTGGAGACGCTCGATGGTGGTGAGCAGATCATCCTGCAGCGGCTGGCTACGAGTGCGGGCGAAGGTCCGCCACGTGGTGAGGGTCCAGGCCTTGGTGGGCCGCGGCGCCACGAGCACCGCGTCGGGCACGGGCATGTAGTCCACCATCTGGTGTGCAGCGTTGGGGGACTTGCGACCCGCTTGTCTCATCATCTGCGAAGCGGTGTAGTAGAACGTCGTGGACATGAGGTTTCTTCCTTCCTCTGGGGCTCGCCGCGGGCGAGCTGAGCATCTGGGGGGATGACTGCTTACCACCCCCTCTCATGGAGAATGCTACATGTCGTTATTATCATGTGCAACGTGGTGCGCGAGAGGGATTGGCCGCCCGATGCCGGCGGCGACGAAACGCCGGCCCCCTCCAGAGGGCCTGCCTCCACAGAGAGCCTCAACTGCGACCCGGAGCAGACCGTGACCGACCACCACCCCCCGGCCCCCCTGGAAGACGCACACCTCCTCGCGGCCCTGCAGGAAGCAGAAGAAGCCATGGACGAGCTCGAACAGATCGGAGCCCGCACCGCGGCTGCCGCAGGGTGCGGACGCAGCCGAAC
>NZ_LR732374.1:0-3726 GCF_902506395.1 Micrococcus sp. 116 | reverse complement strand
TCATATAGTCTTATTCATGTCAGCGGGGGTTCAGTGGAACCCCAGCCCCATCACTCCAGGAGGACCCCATGAGCATCGCCCCGATCACCGGCCAGATGATCCACGCAGTGGCCACCACCGAGGCCGACGACGCCGCGGCCAAGATCCGCCAGGGGTGCCCCGAGCTTGCCGAGCTGCTGCGCCAGGCCTGGAACAGCCTGGACACCAAGGACTGACCCATCCACCCTGGTCCGCGGGCACCCCGAACGCTCGCGGGCCGGGCCCCGCAGGCCCCGGCCCCCACCGCCGGACAGGCCCCGCAGCTGCGGGCCCGGATTGACCAGCAGCCCGACATGTCGCCCCTACTCGACCAGCTGTCGAGGTGCAGTGAAGATCGCACAAACGCGTAGCTAGGCTGCAATCCCTCCCCACCCGGAGACACGCCCTAGGCCCTAGGGCGTGTTGCTAAAGGGTAGTAGTCAGCCAATGCAGTGTCGCGGCGAGGCAGAGCCCGGCGTGATAGCTCCGGGCGTACTTGTCCGAGCGCATCGCGATTCCTCGCCACTGCTTGAGCCGGTTGAAGCACCGCTCCACGACATTGCGGCCCCGATAGCGCTGGCGCTGGTCTCCACCGAAGTCGATCGGCCGGCCCGGGCGTCTGCGCCGGTGCGTGATCTGATCGGCCCGCTCGGGGATCGTGGCCGCGATGCCATGCCGGCGCAGCCAAGCCCGCTTCGCCTTCGAGGGGTAGCCCGTGTTCGCGATCAGGCGGTCAGGCCGCGCCCTGGGCCGCCCACGGGCGCCGGCCACGCTGATCAGCTCCAGCGGGTGGCCAACATCGAGGTGTCCGCCACCTGCCCGCCGGTCACCACGAACGCCAGCACCCTGCCCTTGCCATCACAGCCCAGATGGGACTTCGTCGTCAGACCGCCGCGGGAGCGTCCGATGGCATGATCAGCCGGCTCGTCCCCGGATTTCTTGTAGTTCGTCAGGGCCCCCTGTGGGGCGGGGCAGGGTCGCCCCGTGCGGATGGACGCGCACGATCGTGGAATCGATCGAGGCCACCCAATCCAGCTCGCCAGCCTGCTGTGCCATCGACTGAGTGCGCTCGAGCACGCGCTCCCACACGCCCTGGGCGGCCCACCGGTTGAAGTTCTTGTAGATCGTGTTCCAGTTCCCGAACCGCTCGGGCAGATCCCGCCACGGAGCTCCGGTGCGGAAGCGCCACGCGGTGGCCTCGACCACCGCGCGCCGATCCACCGGGGGCCGACCCGTGGACTTCGGGGCAGGGAACAGCGGGCCGATCACGGCCCAGACCTCGTCCGAGATGACATCACGCGACACCCCTCAAGACTGGCGCACCCAAAGCTTGAAACCCTTTAGCAACACGCCCTAGCTAAGGACGACGGGTGCCGGTGCCTGCGGTCGCAGGCGATCGCCCAGCAATCGCGCGCGTTGGGCCCCATCGCCCATGCGATGGGGCCTTGATTCGTAGACGCGCGGGCATCGAGCGGTCGGCGGGGCGCAAAGAGTCCTGCTCGGAGAGCATCGCTACTCCCGATGCTGGAGTCGGCGGTCGAGTTCGAGCAGATAGAACATCCCGTGGCTCTTAGCATCCTCACGGCGTTGCTGACGCCCCTTGTAGGCGTCAGCTGCGACCTTCACCGTGGTTGCGACAGTGCCGGCCGCCGCGGCAGCCATAGTGGGCACCTCAGCACCCCAGTCGAGACCGAAGAAGACCGCTCCGCCGCTGACTAGGGCCTTGGTGTCTGAGACGACGTTCAGCGCTGCATCCCGAGCGAGCCTGGAGACGCTCAGGTCTGCGCGGAGGGAGTCAACGGTCGGACGGACTTCGTCGCGCCAGAAGTCGGCAATTTCGTCCCCATGCCCCTCGTCGAAAGGACCCAGCTTCATGCGTTCTGTCAGTTCGCTCACCGCAGACCGGTATCGGCCCAGTGGCGCCTCGAGCTCTGCGCGGGCTGACAGCACCGAGGTGACATCCGCGCCCAGGAATGCTGGCAGGTGACTGATCAGTCCCGCACCCGAACGGGCGCGCGAGGCTCGCGCCACGGCGAGCTGGTTCGGCGAGACCTGGCCGCTCTCAATCAGCGCCCGGGCCACGGAGGCCACCTGGTCGTCGACGAGGAGATTTGTCGTGGGAGACACCAGCGCCGCGCGCAAAGCCTCGAGGTAGCTTGCGAACATCGCCTCCGGGTCTGCGGCCCCGATATCCGTCCTCACGCGCAAAACCCCAGCCTCTAGGGCCTCGACTAGCTCCGGCGCGCCAGCCTCTTCAAGCATTGACTCCAGCTTCGCCGCCGTCGCCGGCCGGCTCACGGCTTGCTCGAGACGCGCGTGCACTTCATCCAGCGCGGAACGCTGGGCCCTTGTAAGCCTGCGTTTCTGTTCCCTAGAGAGCGCCATGGTTGCCTGCAACTGGAGCAAGACCGCTTGGAAGTTCGCTGGATCATCCTTGAGACCTAGGCGGGCCAAGGTAGGCGCGTCGAACTGGCTCATGAGCGCAATCAAGGCGGTCGGGTCGGAGATGGAGGCGACGCCACTCAACATCAGGGCAGAAGGCGACAGCAGTTCGACCCTGTCGGCGTACAGCAGACCCGCTCTGATCAAGCTGAGATCTCGGTCGAGAAACTTTGCACCCGGGCCGCTCGTCGGCGAAGGCGCGACGAGAAGCTCCAGTCCCGTGCCAAGGTTCCTAGCCTCCCGGCGGAGAGCCCGCCGTTCGCGCTTGCGGCGCGCTGCGTATCCCATCTCTGCACCCTCTCGCCTAGTCGCATGATCGGGATCCATCGCATGGGGAGCCCTGACTGCTGGACCAGTATCCCTGGCGCCGCGGGCCGGCTACCTGCGCGCCAAGGCCGAGTGGTCTACGGAGGACAACTTCCGCACCACTGAGGGCCTGTGCGAGGACCTGGGCGCCCTGATCCCTGAGGATCAGCTGCTCAGCATCATCGGGGACAGTGAGCTCGACCTGCACCCCGACGATCTGGAGCCGAGCCTGCGCGAGCGCGTGCTGTCCTGAACTCCAGCCCTGCCCGCGCCCCGGCACGGGCAGGGCCGACGCGCCCCGGTATCTACCGGATTGCACCCCCTCCGGTGTTCATGTAGTCTTATTCATGTCAGCAGGGGTTCAGTAGGAATCCCAGCCCCCACCGTCCAAGGAGGACACCATGACCCAGGCCACCGCCCCGACGACGCAGCTGCGCCACGTCACCGCCGGCCGGACCCACAAGGACACCGCCGCGGCCACCCTGCAGGCCCTGAACGACGTGATCACCACCCAGGCCCATCCCGAGCACCTGCTGATCGCGTTCGACACCGACCCCGAGGGCATCCACTACGGCCTGCACCTGCAGCCCTACAGCCTCAGCACCTACAGCGCTTTCCCCGCCTCCCTGCGCCCCGAGCACGACCGCCCCTGGAGCCTCGGACGCTCCGACCAGCCCCTGGGCGTGATGCTCCACCTGCACACCCGCACCTCCGATCCCCGCGAGGACATCGCCCACAACCTGAACGCGCTCGCGCTCGCGGCCCGCCGCTTCAAGCGCCTGCACACGACCGGGGCAGCCTTCACCGTCCACGGCACCGCCCAGTCGCGCCCCGTTCGCCGCGGTGGTCGTGGTCATGGTGTCCTCCTCGGGACGGTGGGGGCTGAGGCTCCGGTGAACCCCTGCTGACATGACTAACTATACATGTCCACTCTCGTGGGTGCAACCCCACCCCGACCGC
>NZ_LR732375.1:0-1594 GCF_902506395.1 Micrococcus sp. 116 | reverse complement strand
GAGACCGGCCCCACGGCCGTCGCTGGCCGCCGGCCGCTGGCCGTGCGGTGTCTACAGCTGCGGCGCACTGCTGCGCCGCCTTAGCGGCTGCGGTCGCCGCCTTAGCGGCTGCGGTCGCGGCCTGCTGGGCGGCCTCGGCAGCCTTGGCTGTGCTCTGTACTGGGTTGAGGCGGGGATTCGAGGTGCTTAGATCGGTGTCTGCAAGGGTGTAGGCGCACGTGAGGATCAGGACGGAGATGCCTACGAAAAGAAGCGTCCACCAGACCCTGCCGTCTAAATCAGAGGGGGTGAGACCCTCGGGGGCGCGGGCGTGGCACAGAATGTGCGTCAGGCTGGCCCCCAGGGACACGATGGGGAACCCTGCGAGCGCGGCGGCCCAGAAGAATCCCTCTGCCCGGGGTGGGGACTCCGCCCCGTTCGCGGCACGGACCGTTGAGCGCAGCGTGATGGCCAGGATGGCGGCCACAAGCAACGTGGCGGAGACCGCCGCGAGGGTGGTCAGCGTCGTGAAGTAGGCGGCCTGCTGGGCCGCGGTCTGGGTGGCGCGAGCCGCATCTGAGGCGGCGTCTGTGGCGAGGATCGGGAGCATGCGCACCATCATTCACCACCGCCTCTAGCGACATCGGGTGTGGGGTTCAGGTTCTTTTGTCTCCCGTATTGCACCCCCTCGGGAGTGCATGTAGAGTAAGACATGTCAGCAGGGGAGCCCACCGGGGCCCCCGCCCCCGATGTCCATAGGAGGACACCATGTTCATGTTCACCGCCAAGAACCTGCTCCGTGCGCTCGACGTGGCCGCCATGCCGGCCCGCTCCGCCGATGAGATGACGCCGGTCCTCTGCCGCGTCCCGATCCGGTTCACCGACCAGGGCCTGATCGCCGTCAGCACCGACCGCTACCAGCTCGTGCGCACGCTGGCCCCCTACGTGACCGATGCCCCCGCCACCGGCGCCCCCGAGGTGCACCTGCACCGCGACGGGATCAAGATGCTGCTGCCGGTGCTCAAGGCGGCGAAGAACGGCTACGTGACCGTGGAGGCCGACGCGGCGCACCTGACCGTCACGTGCGAGGCGCAGACGATCACCCTCGAGAACCTGGCAGGGGAGGATGGGCGGGAGTACCCCCGGATCGACAGCCTGTTCCGCCTGCACCAGGGCGAGAACGTCGATCTGACGGCCGATCCGTTCATGGCCGTCAACCCGGCCTTCCTGCACAGCGTCACCACCGTGATGAAGCGCTACAGCGAGCGGAACACGGCGGTCCAGTTCTCCCTGGACCGCTCGAACCCGGCCAAGCCCGTCGCATGGATGATGGGCGACTGGGCCCACGGGGTGCTCATGCCGGTCCGCATGGATGCTCCCCGTACCCGCGACGCGGAGATGAAGAACGGCGGCGGGCTGGCGCGTCTGTTCGACGCGGTGACCCTGCCGGTGCCGGAGATGGTCACCGCGGAGCCGCAGGCGGCCATGGAGGGATCCGAGCCGGTGCCCGCGGGCGTCTGATCCCCGCCCGGGTCTGGCGGCCCCCGCTCCAGTGAAGCGGGGGCCGCGCCGCCCTCTCGCGTCCCCAGTACCGGGGGTACTGGGGGTACTGGGG
>NZ_LR732372.1:0-4033 GCF_902506395.1 Micrococcus sp. 116 | reverse complement strand
CGGCGCCTGGTACGCCACCCGCAAATCGAGGTAGCAACCTCCACGCGCGTCTGGGCGACCAGTCATGACGGCGTCAAGCGCCAGACAGCGACCACAAGATGCCGCCACACAAAGATCAACTCCACAGCCCCGTGGTCGCTGTAGAGCACCTCGGGCAACCCCTGGACCGGCCACCGCGGGTCGGGCTTGGCTCGCACGGCCTGGTGCAGGGCCAGGGCGGTCTGCTCGGCATTCGGGGCGCCGGTGAAGACGGTGTAGCCGGCGACCGCGCGGGAGTAGTCGTCGAGGATCACGCTCAGCCACGGCCGCACCGGGCGCCCCCGGTTGTCGAGGATCGCCACGTCGAGCAGGGTGTGGTCGGCCTGCCGCTGCTCATTGGGCCTCACCGCCGACCGGCGGTGCACCAGCTCGTATCGGTCCCGGTAGGCGGTGTCTCCCTCCAGGGCCAGGGTGCGCAGCCCGGGGTCGATCGCGGCGATCACGCTGCGCACGCTCGAGTAGCTCGGGGGTGCCCAGCCGCGCTCCGGGGCCAGATCGCACACCCGGCGGTGGATGAACCTGGTCGTCGGCGCCGGGCGGCGCAGCGCCAGGGCCTCGATCACCGCGATCAGCTCCGCAGGCAGCCGGCGTTGGCCGCGGTCGCTGCGGGCCTTGCGCTGCAAGCCGGCCGCGGAGGAGTCCGCCCGGTATTCGGCGGCCCAGCGCTGCAGGGTGCGGACCGAGACCTGGGCGTGGGCGGCGAGCCGGGTCAGCGGCACCCCCTCGTCGAGGTGCTGGCGCAACAATGCCGCTCTCTCCTGCGGACCCAGCTGCACCACCACCATCACCCCACCTGGGTCAGTCCGCCGGACCGGGCTCGGGCTCGGCGGCGGTGACCGGTCCGGCCGTCACCGGCTCCGGGGACCGCGGCGGGAGGTGACGGTAGAGACTGGTGCGCGTGATCCCGGTCTTGGCCACGATCTCCGCCATCGTGTGCCCGCTCTCGCGCAGATGCGCCGCGTAGGCCAGCTTGTCCGGATCCACCACCGTAGGCCGCCCGATCCGCCGGCCCTTCGCCGCGGCCACCGACCGGGCATGAGCAGCCCGCTCGAGGGTGTAGGTGCGCTCCATCTGCCCGAACAACGCCAGCAGCACCACCGCCAACTGCGCCATCGGATCACTCGGATTGGTGGAGTCCACCTTGATCGGGTCCGCCAGGTTGCGCACCCCCACCCCCCGCTCGGCGAGGTCATGGATCAGGTTCAAGGTGTCGCGCACCGTGCGCCCGAGCCGGTCCAGGGTGTGCACCACGATCACATCACCCTCCCGGGCGTAGGCCAGCGCCGCGGTCAGCCCGGGACGCTCCGTGGTGGCCCCGGACTTCTTGTCCACATAGATCCGCTCGGCGGCGATCCCGACCTGCCGGAGGGCATCGATCTGCCGGTCGAGGTCCTGTTTGGCCGTCGAGACCCGCGCGTAGCCCAATTCCATGCGCCCAGCGTACCGGAAGTCGGTTCCGTACGACCTAAATGGTTCAGCACTTTTGGTCCAAGTTCTGGTACAGGAATCGCCGATCGTGCACATCGGGCAAGGATCCCCACGCGGGCCGTCCCACTACCAAGGAAGTGGGACAGTCGCCCGAGAGCGATCAACACGTCGATCACCTCGAGCTCGGCCGGCCCGACGACTCCGATCGGGACGCAAGACCTCGATGCCGCCATTTAGCTCCGTCAGAACACCGCCACTTATCGATGCGGTTCACACGACGACGTCTTGTGAGGGATCGTCATGTACGCAAGACCCGTACGGTGACGTGGGCGGTGAGGGGAGGGTAACTGCAACAATGGGGACATGCGTGTCGGCTACGCGCGCGTCTCGACTCTCGAGCAAGACCTCTCCGCCCAACGGGAAGCACTCGAGCGCCTCGGAGTCGAGAACAAGGACATCTACTTCGACCACGGCCTGACGGGAACGACCCGCGCCCGGCCCGGGCTGCGCGAAGCGCTGGCCGCGACCCGGGACGGCGACACCCTGGTGGTGACCAAGCTCGACCGGCTGGCCCGCTCACTCCCGGACGCGAGGGACATCGCCGACGAGCTCACCACCAAGGGAGTGGCGCTCAGCCTCGGAGGCAGCGTCTACGACCCCAACGACGCCGTCGGCCGGTTGCTGTTCAACGTGCTCGGCATGGTGGCCGAGTTTGAGGCGGACCTCATCCGCCTGCGCACCCGCGAAGACATGGCCATCGCCAGATCCAAGGGCAAACTCAAAGGCAAGAAGCCCAAGCTCTCGCCCTCTCAGCGCAAGCACCTGCTGACGTTGCACGCCGCCGGCGAGCACACCCAAGCCGAGCTGGCCGAGCTGTTCAACGTCTCCCGCACCACCATCTACCGCGAGCTGCGCCGCACCACGACCGACACCTGACCGCGCCTGCACCGCCACTGAGCGATCACAGAAACCCGCCACCAAGCCATCACATCCACAGGCCACCCCGCCCACACACGGTCGTTTACGGCGGAGCCGATTCGCGCCACAACGCTTGCCATTGGAGCGACCTGCCAGCGCACGCACACTCCCTTTCGCGACGGCTGGACCACGCGCCGCGGGATGCGAGCGGGCCAGGGCGCTCAGGGGCAGCCGCGTTCCTGCAGCCAGATCCTCGCCGCCGCCTGAGCCGCGTCCGTGCCGCCGCCCCCGTCCCTACGGATCGGCAGGTCCGGGTCCACCGGGCGATCGCCCAGAACCTCGCCTCCACGGTCCACAAACTCCGCGGCCGTCAAGGTGAGACGGCTGCCATCGGACAGCACGTGCGTCGCATTCCCGGACCCATACCCTGACGATGACTGCCCGAACGACCTTGCATTGGGCAACCCTCGGAAGGCGGCCAGCACCGCCTCCCCCGAGGACGAGGTGGACCGGTCTTGAAGCACCGCAATCGGAGCGCCATCGCGTTGTGTCCGGGGCCCCACGCTGACGAACGTCATGCCCTCTGTGCCTGCCCCGTCCTCCTGCACGGTCACTGCCGTGTCCTCGCCAGCCCTATCCCGGAAGAACATCACCGGCCCCTCCGGCAACAACGCGGAGACCCCCGAGAGCATCGGCCACATGTTCCCACCCAGGTTTCCCTGCACGTCCACCACCCACCCGCAGGTCGCGGTCGCTGCGGCGTCGATTCCGTCCGCCAGGACCATCGCGTACTCGGACGCCTGGGGGTCGTCACTGGCCACGGGCAGTGCTGGCAGGCTGAGGGTACTGATGCCATCCGTCGTGGTGACGGTCGGCAACGTGACATTCATGCGCGGTGTCTCAGAAGCGCTGGAGGTCGACCTTTCACCCCTCTCGGCTGGGTCCGGGCCGGGAGTGAAGCTCGAATGCTTTCCTCCAGCCACCCCCGTGGCATAGCGCAGGACACTGTCGAGGTCTCGAGGTGAGCGCGCCGTCTTGGCGGTCTCCTGCACCTGGGCTCGGGCCTGCTCCCACCGCTCGCCGGAGGCGTACAGCCCGGTATCAAGGACGTCGAGGGCCCGATCTGCGTACGCCAGGGTGTCTTGATCTCCACTTGACGATCCTCCACCAGGGGTCGGCGTCCCTGGTGGAGCGGACGACGACGTGGGTGTCGATCCATCCCCGTGGGAGGCTCCACACCCGGTCAGCAGTACCGCCAGCACCACGCCCATGCAGACGACTCGCGTCCTAGGCCGTCTGGTCCAAGCGATATTCATGCGGCCAGTGTCGCATCAGACGCACGCCGAGAGGCCCCTCGGCGAAAACTCCCGTGACGCATCTGCCCAGCCACTCTCCGTGTTCGGACTAAGGGCGCAAACGGTCGTGTGGGGCGGACTGAATCCTCGCCACAACCCTCGCCAGACAGCTCCCACGCGGGGCCCGCTCCGCTGGAAACCGACCCGCAGCTGGCACCCAACTCCCCCTAGGGCATGTCTGACAATCGTTTGGACCATGCGAGCACAGCATTCAGGACCACAGCGGCCCTGTAGATGATCGCGTACTTGTCATACCGGGTCGCCAGACCCCGCCACTGCTTCAGGTGAGCGTA
>NZ_LR732373.1:0-1287 GCF_902506395.1 Micrococcus sp. 116 | reverse complement strand
GGTCGTTGCAACACCGTGCGTTGAGAGCGAGCGTAGCTGCTCGGCGAAGACCTCCGCGGGAGTCTTCCAGTCCAGGACCTTCCTGGGCCTGTTGTTCAGCGTGTACGCGACTGCTGCGAGGTCCTCGGCCGACCATCTCGACAGGTCCGTGCCCTTGGGGAAGTACTGCCGCAGCACCCCGTTCGTGTTCTCGTTCGTCGGCCGCTGCCACGGCGAGTGGGGGTCAGCGAAGAACACCTTCGTGCCCGTGGCCATCGTGAACTGGACATGCCCGGCCAGCTCCTTGCCCCGATCCCACGTCAAGCTCTGACGCAGCTGCTCCGGCACCGTCGCCATCGCCTTGATCAGGGCCGCGGTCATCGCCTCAGCCCCGTACCCACCCAGCGACGGCCCGTTCTTCACCGGCGGCCGCTCACCCCATCCCTCCAGGCGGGGCAAGTGGACCAGGATCGTGGCCCGGCTCTTGCGCTCGGCCAGAGTCCCGATCGCTGAACGCTCGGTCCCGATGATCAGGTCCCCTTCCCAGTGCCCGGGCACAGCACGATCAGCGGCCTCGGGTGGGCGCTTGCTGAACACCACGTCCTCGGTGACGTGGCCCTGGGGCTTGTTCCGGGTACGTGCCCGCGGCTCGCGCAGAGCCCGCCCGGTACGCAGGCACGCGACGAGTTCACGCTTGAGCGCCCCACGCCCCTGGATGAACAGGGACTGATAGATCGCTTCATGAGAGATCCGCATGGACACATCATCCGGGAACTCCAGGCGCAGCCGGTGGCTGATCTGCTCAGGGCTCCACGCCGTGGACCACCGCCGGTCCGCCCGGCGCGGTTTCATCTTCCGCCCCTTGAAACCGGGCCCGACCGGTCCCGGCACGGCCACGCCATCGGGGCCCAGGACCACCCCGTTCAGGCGTGCCTGGACGTAGTCGTGCAGTCGCTGGTTCGTGGCCAGCTTCGCCGGCTTGGGCCGCCTGGCAGCTTCCTGGGCCTTCCACTGCGCCACCGTGGCCCGGTACTCCTGCTTCCCGGAACGAGTGGCGCAGTTACGGCGCAGCTCACGGCTGATCGTGCCGGGATCACGTCCCAGCGTGCGTGCGATCTGACGGACCCCCTGGCCCTGGGCATGGAGGATCGCGAGCTCCTCACGCTCAGCGAAGGACAGATACCGGCCGGTGGGCTCGGCTAAGGACAGCGGGGTCATCCCGCCAGCGTGACGGAACCAGCGCGCCCCGACGGGCCAGGACACGCCCACAGTCAGGGATGCCTCGACCGTGGTGACACCGGTGGCGAT